>NZ_JAPJDO010000007.1 GCF_026242045.1 Mycobacterium pinniadriaticum | reverse complement strand
ACGCACCAGACTTTTCAGTGCGGTGTACTCCGGGCCCATCCGCGCCCGAGTCTTGATCCACGGCGGCTTACGCTCGATCGGCGTCTCCGCATTGCGGACCTCCAGACGCAGTAACTTGCGGCCGGCCGGTACAACGCTCATCTAGGAGATGGTCGCGATGGGACTGTTCTGCGTGACGGCCTGGTCCTCGGCTACCAGCAGAGAAATCGTACCCGACTGTGGGGCAACGATTTCCATGTCTGCCTTGTCGACCGCCACCTCGGCAATGAGGTCACCCTCTTGCACCTGGTCACCCTCGGCGACGAACCAGGTAGACACCACGCCCTCGGCCTCTGGATCATTCTGGGACATGGGTGGGAAAAGGACTTCCGCCATAGTGTTTTCTATTTCCTCATCATCTCGACAACCGCAGCGCGAATGCGCTCGGGGGTGGGAAGCACGGCCATTTCCAACGGTCTGGCGTACGGCAGTGACACGTCGGGGACGCAGACGCGCGCGGGCGCGGTTTTGAACAGCCCCGGATCACGCTCGGACACCCGGGCAATGATCTCGCCGGAAAGCCCGAACGATTCGTAATCCTCGTCGATTACCAGCAGCCGGCCGGTCTTGCCGACTGACTCGAGGACTGTCTCGGTGTCCAGCGGTACGAGACTGCGCAGATCGACTACCTCACAGTCGATTCCCTCGTGTGCGAGTTCGTCGGCGATATCAAGGGCATGATGCACCGATAGCGACAACGTGACGATCGAGATGTCGTTGCCGGCCCGCACCACCTTCGCCTTGCCCAACTCGACCTCGTAGGCCTCTCGAGGAACGGGCCCCAATGAGCGACTGGATTTCGACATCCACGACAGCCCCATGATCCCCTTGTGATACATGAAGACGACCGGGTTGTCGTCACGTATCGCGGCCGTCATCATTCCCTTGGCGTCTTCGGGCGAACTGGGCACCACGACCTTCATGCCCGGCAGATGGGCAAACGTCCCCCAGAGGCACTGCGAGTGCTGTGCGGCATCCGAGTAGCCGCCACCCACCGCTGTCATCAGGACAAGCGGAACGCTGATGTGGCCGCCGGAAAGAAGGTGGATCTTGGCCATGTGGTTGTAGATCTGGTCCATACAGACACCGAAGAAGTCGACGAACATCAGTTCCACGATCGGCCGCATACCCTCGACGGCGGCGCCCACGGCGGCGCCGATGAAGGCGGTCTCCGATATCGGGGTATCGATGACGCGCTCCGGGCCGAATCGGTCCAGCAGGCCGGTCGTTTCTCCGAAGACACCGCCGTACTTGCCGACGTCCTCGCCCATGACGAAGACCGACTCATCGGATGCCATCTCCGTGCTGATCGCTTCCACGATTGCCTTGGCGGCAGTCAGCTTTCGCGTCGAGCGGGCTGGCGCGGTTGAAGTCATTCGATCACTTCCTGTGCGAAGTAGTAATGGGTCTAGGCGAATTGGTAGTCACGTGCGGTTGCGGGATCCGGCTCCGGAGATGCCTTCGCGAACGCGATTGCACTTTGCACCCGCTCCTGAGCCCATCTGGACGTCTCTTCTGCGATGTCGTCGCTGAGCACCATGGCGTCGCGAAGCTGACGTTCGTACGCCGGGATCGGATCCCGGCTCGGGACGTCGCTGAGGTCGGGCCGGTAGACCTGGGGGTCGCCTTCGAAGTGACCCCACAGCCGCAGCGTCTCGACTTCGATCAACGTCGGCCCGCCGCCCGCTCGAGCCCGCGCCGTCGCCTCGCCCGCCGCAGCATGGACCGCATCGACCTCGTTGTTCTTCACCAGCACACCCGGCATCCCGTAGGCGACCGCACGATCGGCATTCGAAGCGACGCAGGTCGATTGCGCTTTCGACACCGACACCCCCCAACCGTTGTCCTCGATGACAAAGACAACCGGCAGCTTCCACAGCGCCGCCAGATTCAGCGACTCGTGGAAGGCTCCCTGGTTGGCCGCGCCCTCTCCGCACACTGCAAAGGCCACGCGACCGGTTCCTTCGCGCTTGAAAGCCATGCCGATTCCCACGGCGGTCGGCAATCCTTCGGCGATGATCCCCGAACACGAGAAATGGGTCTCCTTGTCGAACAGGTGCATATGGCCACCGCGGCCTCTGCTGAGTCCGTCGATGCGACCGAAGATCTCGGCGGTCATCTTGTTGATGTCAACATCCTTGGCCAGTGCCCACCCATGCGGCCGGTGCGGTCCGGTCACCGCGTCGTCACGCCGAAAATGCGGGTAGAACCCGGCGGGAACGGGCTCCTGCCCCGTCGACAGGTGCATCTCGCCTGGAATCTGTCCCTCGGCGATGTCGAAGCTCGGCTTTTTGTCCGCGTGATACTCGCGGAGAATGGCTTCCTCGTAAGTACGAATCAAGCGCATCATCCGGTACATCTCGAGTTGCACCGCACTGTCCATCAGAAGCGTCTCCTTACGCTATCGGCTGCCCAACACCACCCTCTGACCACCTCAGGGGCGTCGCAACCATCGAAATTTCAGATTCCCATGGGCCCAGCGGGATACCCACCGTCGATCGCCAGGTCACGGCATCGTTGTTGGCCGCCATGATTGTCCGGTGACAGGGTCGGAAGCCGTCACCAGCCGGATCCGTTGGTAGATCGACAGCGAGTCAGCCAGCGCCGGCAGACCATGCAGTTCGAACAAGTCTGGAGCTGCGCGGCTTTCCGTCCGCCAGCCCCGTAGTTCGAGGTAATCGGACAGATCGGGACGTGTCGACGTCGCCACGGTTTCTCCGGCCCTGATATCCACCTTCAATGTGCTTGGTCGCTCATTGAAACTGCGGGACGTTGCCATCTGACCCGCCAAACCCTCAATGTCGGTGACGATGTCAGCGGCCAGTCTGCTACCTGCGGCGCTGAGGGTGGTGATCGTGTCGAGCATTGCGTCGGCGTGTCCCGGCGGAAGGTAGGGAATCAAACCCTCAGCGCACCAGGCGGTAGGCAACTCCGGATCGAAGCCGCCGGCCCGCAACGGCTGCTCCCAGTCCCCGGTCAGGTCGACCGCGATCGGTATGCGGGTTGACCTCGCACGGGCCCGCGTCCCATCCATCGCTGCAGTCTTGAACTGGATCACCGCCGGTTGGTCCAGCTCATACACTGTCGTCGAGGGTGACCAATCCAGCCGGTAGGCACGCGAGTCCAGGCCTGCACCCAAGATGACCACCTGCCTGATGCCGACTTCTTGTGCGGCAGCGAGGAAGCCGTCGAAGAACGCCGTCCGCACCGCAACGAAGTCGACCAACCGTGGAAGCGCGAACCCGGATTCCGCCTCTTCGAGGTCCGCCGCAACCAGGTCGACGAAGAGCTTGACGCCGACTGCACGGACCAGGATCTCGGCGAACGGATCAGCGATGAGCGCCCCCGGCTTCCGCCCTGCCACTGCCCGTGCCGCGGCAGTCTCGGTAGCAGTGAGCCCGACACCGGATGCCAGATCCCATCCATCCTCGGCATTGACTGTCATGATCTGTTCCAGACTCCCTGGGAGGTGTTGTGCCCGTGCGAATGACGCGGTTCGATGCCGACAACGGACCGGTGCCCGTCTCTCCTCGTCGCTAGCGACCTTCTGCGCCAACGTCCTCGGCTGGCCGTACTCCCGGCTTCCGCACGGTCACCTCTCCTTCGAGGACCCGGGCCTGGCACGCGAGCCGCACCGTCCGAGTGGCCGTCAGGCGTTCGGACAGCAGTGTCAGCGTCTCTCGCTCGTTGTCTTTCATCGCCGAGATGTTGTCGGCACCGGACTTCACCTCAACCCAGCAGATCGAACACGTGCCGTCACCATGACACAGTGTCGGCCAGTGGTAACCACATCGCTGAGCGGCCGCCATGATACTCTCCCCCTCCCTGACGGCCAAGGTGATTCCACGAGGCTCGACCACAACCGTGTGTGTGCGCGCGGGCGCCGAGCATTGCTGCCTGGTCACTTCGCAAGGTAGTCCGAGATCGCCCGGTGAAAATTGCTGACGTTGCCGTCGGGGAATCCCCAGACCGGCCCGCGATACCCGCGTGAATGCACGCCCGCCTGCCACTTGGGAAGGTTGGTGAAATCCTGAGTCAGGATGGTCCCCCACGCCTTGGTTTCGTGCCATTCCTGGTAGAACTCTTGCTCCATGCCGGGAATGTCGGCGCCGGCCGGGAACAGCTTCAGGTAATAGGCATCGAAGATGCACTCCTCGTGGTTGAGACCGTTCGGCCTGAATCGGAACGACAGTGCGTTTCCAGCATTGCAGGGAATGGTCAAGTTGGGGAAGAGGTTCCACAGCTCGCCGGCCAGCAGATCAGCATCACTAAAAGCGCTGAGGTCAATGCCTTCGGCATCCGCCTGCTGACGACGAAGACCGGCGAAGAAGGACCCGACCGTCACATCCTCGGGCAGCTCGAGAACGGTTTCGATGAGCGTATTCGCCATCGCTACATCCGCTTCGTTGAAGAGGTCGGCTTCCGCCAGATCGCCCATCAACGCTTCCAGCAGGTCACGCCGATCAGTTCCGTCCATGCCGAGTCGAGGGCTCGGTGTTCCCATGTTGCCCGGCTTGATCCGGTGCATACCGTGATCACCGTACTGCTCGTAGATCATGCCGGTGTCATCGAGATATCTCAGTGCCTGCGGGTGTGTGCCAATCGCGTGGTATGTCTCGATGAACGCCTCGTGGCACAGTTTCCAGTTCGCCTTGATGATCGTGGAACGTACCCGGGTGCATGCCATGTTCTGGATGCCGTTTCTCTCCACCCGGGTCCCGACCTCGCCGAGATACTCCGCGAGGGGAACAGCCTCGGGATCCATGTTGATGAATACGAAGCCCGCCCACTCCTCGACCTTGCACTCCGGCAGACGCAGCGAATCCGGCGCCACCGCTGCCTGATCGAAGCCCTGCGGGTCGATGACCTCCTTCAGCGATCCGTCAAGGTGCCAAGCCCATGCGTGGGACGGACAGCGGATTTCCGCACACGAACCGCGGCCCTCCTTCAAGCGCATCCCCCGGTGCTGGCATGCGTTGAACAGAGCCTTGAGCGCACCTGTGCGAGTGCGGACGACCAGAATCGACTGATCGGCGATGGTGTACTCACAGAAGTCTCCCGGCTCGACGACTTCTTCGACACGGCAGGCGACTTGCCAGACCTTCGGCCAGAGCCTTTCGTTTTCCAGTCGAGCAAACTCAGGCGAGGTGTATCGCTCCGCAATTCCGGCTTCCGGACCCCGACTGAAGCGGTGCGGGTCGGTCTTCGGCTCTGCCGTCGATGTCATGGAAGCAGTCTCCTTCATCCTATGCGGCCCGGGACCTCGGCGAGATCCGGTTATCGGCGCAGACTTCGGCGTTTGATCTCGGTCTCCAGTACACGCGGCGTACCGCCGGCTCACAACATGACCCATTTCAAATGACGACTTGTGTCAGAGAATCGAAGACACCCATAACTGCTGCCCCACAGTTATTTTCGGCACCGTGGTGCCGATCGAATCGTCAGCGCGTTCAGAGACGCCACTCGCCAACAGCGAAAGCCGTCCAGCTCGCGCTGGACGGCTTTCACCATGACGCCCCTGGGCATGGCAGCCGGAGCGGACGGGCGGCCCGCTAGGAAATGCCCAACAGCTCGACCGCGGTGCCACCGAGCAGCTTCGCGTTCTGGTCGGGGGTGAGAGCATCCGTGATCGGCTTGTAGGTCGTCAGCGGGCTGAGGAAGCCTTCGCTGTGGGGCCAGTCGCTGCCGAACATGACGACGTCTTCCAGGCCGCTGTCGACGTAGGCCTTCACGGGCTCCATCGGATTGACGGTGCTGCGGAAGTGGTCGCGCAGGTAATCGCTCGGCTGCCGCTTCAATTGGACCGAATTCCGTCTCGCCAGCGCCTCGTAGCGGTACGAGATATCCAGACCCGGGCCGTTGACGACGTTCCCGGTGCTGCCCGGAATTCCCTCGGTGACACCGATCAGCGGATTGATCCATCCGGCAGTCAGCTCGACGGTCGCGAACTTGAGCTCCGGGAACTTGTCGAAGACACCGTTGAGTATCAGGTCCGCGGCGGCGATCTGGACACCGAGATGCGAGAAGGCCATGTCGAGGGCTGCGAACAGCGGATCGATGGCACCGGAGAACCAGCCCTCCTCCAGGCAGCTGGCTCGGACGTCAGCATCCTGAATGTGAAAGACCGGTACAATCCCGTTGTCCACGAACGCTTTCCAGGCTCTGTCGTGGTCTGGGTGGGACATCCGCCGGCCATCGACCAAACCGTACGAAACGAACGCCGCCTTGATCCCGTTCTTGCTCAGGTAGGACAGCTCGTTCTCGAGCCAACCGAGGTCGCCACCACGCAGCGTGACGTGTCCGGTGGGCTCCAGACGCCCCGCGCCCTCCTGGCGGACGGTGACCGCCCACCGGTTCCAGGCTGTCAGGTTGGCACGGATGATGTCGAGACGGTCATGGACGTATCGGCCCCAGACCGCCCCGAAATGCGGAAACAGGATGCTCTTGTCCACGCCCAATTCGTCGAGCTGGGCGACGCGCGCCTTGGGGTCGGTGCATGACGCCGGCATGTCGGCCACGTAGTCGACCTCGGCCGGCTTCCTGTCCTTCCAGTTCTGCCAGGGACCGAAGAACGAGACAAAGCCGTCCTCGGGAACCGTCTTGGCGTAGATCCACATCAGCTGGTTCGCCACCCGCGACCACAGCCACGGATAGCCGAGCTCGTCGCGCGTCATCTCGAGAGCCAGGTCTTTCTTGTCGGGATCGACGTGGTCCCGCCACATGTCGGGATACTCGAAAAGGTGCTGATCGAAGTCGAAGATCATGATGGCCTCCATCTGTCCAGCGGCGCTTGCTGTCCGGCGCGCAACGTGGTTGTCCTGGCCAACGTAACTTTGCGCCGAACACCCCCGGAAGAGTCCATAGTTCAGATGGCGCGAGCCACCCGGCTTTCCGCGTCAACGGGCACCGGCCCCCGGGCTTTCAGCGCACCCGGCGCGGGCGTCCGCCGTCGGGGAGAGCCCGACACACCCGTTGGTGACGGAGGCCCGGCACCGGCGGACTCTCCGCGCCGGGGGCCATCGACACATCCGCGCCGAGACAACCGTCGAAATCGGATGGACGACGTGTCACCGTGATGAGCCAACAGCACCGTCCAGGACCGTAGATGTGGATCTCGCGGACAACGGGCATATCCGAAGCCGCCTCGGACGCCGACGACCGGCGCCGGGAGAGCACGATTGCTCCCACAAAGCCGCCAACACGACGGAGGATGCTTCCGCCCGACTTCGCCTCGACACCGCTGCCGTTGGCTGTCATAGCCCCAGGCTGCGGCCGATCAGGTCCTTCATGATCTCGGTCGTACCACCGTAGATCGTTTGGATCCGAGTGTCGACGAAGTCCTTGGCGACCTTGTACTCGTTCATGTAGCCATAGCCGCCATGAAGCTGAAGGCAGGCATCGACAACGCGTTTCGCCAGCTCCGTGCACCACCATTTGGCTTTCGCCGCATCGACAGCGGTCAGCTCACCGTCCACTACCGCCCGCAAGCAACGGTCTACGTACTGTTCGGCGATGTCGAGCTCGGTATCGAGTTCGGCCAAGACGAACCGGTTGTGCTGAAAACTGCCGATGCTTTGACCGAAAGCGGTCCGGTCTTTCGCGTACTGCAATGTCTGGCGGTAGGTTTCACGCGCTCCGGCCACTGCCGAGATCGCTATCGACAGGCGCTCGGCGGGCAGGTTGGCCATCAGATGGTAGAAGCCGCGACCCTCGTCACCAAGGAGATTGGCTGCTGGTACCCGCACATCGGTGAAGTGCAGCTCGGCGGTGTCCTGCGCAGGCTGGCCCATCTTGTCCAGTTTTCGCCCCCGCTCGAACCCTGCCATCCCCCGTTCGACCACCAGTAGCGAGAATCCCTTGTGTCCCGCGTCGGGGTCGGTGCGGGCCACCACGATGACCAGATCGGCGTTGATACCCGCGGAGATGAATGTCTTCGACCCGTTGAGAATCCAGTCATCGCCGGCACGGATGGCGGTAGCGCGAATTCCGGCGAGATCGCTGCCCGCCCCTGGTTCACTCATCGCGATCGCGCCGATCAGCGCACCGGCCGAATAACCCGGAAGCCAGCGCTCCTTTTGTTCGGGCGTGGCCAATGTCTTGAGGTAGGGGCCCACGATATCGTTGTGCACGCTCAACGCCGGCGTGAGGAATCCGAACTTCGCGATCTCTTCAACGACGACGGCATTGAAGCGAAAATCGTCAGAACCACCACCGCCATACTCCTCGGGCATGTTGAATCCGATCAGCCCGTAACGCCCCGCCGCGGCATAGGCGGCGCGATCGACGATCCCGTTCTCCTCCCATCTGGCCGCATTCGGTGCGACTTCCCGGTCGATGTACCGCTTGGCGGTATCCCTCAGCTGTTCATGCTCGGGCTCGAAAACCAGGCGTTTCAAGAGATCCCCATTTCTCGAGGGTGCGCCAAGGCGGACATCGGCACCCGAATTCTGGTGGTGTCGGTCAGAGTGGGCGAGGACCGCCGACGCCGTCCTCACGACATGTACACGCTCATACCTGTTCGGCGGTATCAGCAGTGTTGAACCGGTAGTCCTCGAACTGGGCACGCAAGGTCTTCTTGCTGAACTTGCCAACGCTGGTTTTCGGCACCGCATCGATGAACTCGACCGCATCGGGCAGCCACCACTTCGCCACTCGCGGGACGAGATGGTCGATCACTTCCTCGGCGGTCAGAGATTCCCCGGACTTGACCACCACGCATGCCAGCGGACGTTCGACCCAACGCTCGTGCGGAATGGCTATGACGGCGGCCTCGGCGACCTTGGGATGGGACATGATCTCGTTCTCCAATTGCACCGAGCTGATCCACTCCCCACCCGATTTCACCAAGTCTTTGGTGCGGTCCACGAGCAGCAGCGAGCCGTAGGGGTCGCAGACCGCGACATCTCCGGTACGCAGCCAGCCATCATCGGTGAAGGACGCGTGGTGATCCTCGCTGTGATAGTAGGAACTCGCAATCCAAGGGCCGGCCGCCTGGACTTCTCCGGTGCTTCTGTCATCGCGCGGCACCTCCATCCCGGTTTGCGAGTCGACCACCCGCAGCTCCACCAACGGTGCTGGAAAACCCTGCCGCGACATCGCTTCGGCCAGTTGCTCTTCGCTCAGACCGGCGTGATGAGTACGGGGCCTGCAGACGGCGGCCACCGGGCTGGTTTCGGTCATCCCCCACACCTGGGTTATCGGCACTCCGATTTCGCGCTGATACAGCTGCGAGAGCGCCTTGGGCACGGCGGACCCGCCGCTGAGGATGAATCGCAGTTCGGTGAGGTCGTAGCCGGCCAGCAGAGGTGCGGCGCCCATCCAGATCGTCGGTACGGCACCGGTGACGGTGACTCGATGATCGGAGAGAAGTCCAAGCAGCACTTGCGGGCTCATGTTGGGGCCGGGAAGCACGAGGTCGGCACCCGCCAGCAGAGCTGCGTACGGCAGACCCCACGAATTGGCATGGAACATCGGGACGATGGGCATCACGACGTCTCGCTCGCCGAGTCCCAGCACATCCGCCGCCAGCACCGTCAGCGAGTGCAGGACGGTTGAGCGATGGGAATACATCACTCCTTTGGGATTGCCGGTCGTACCCGAGGTGTAGCACATCGCTGACGCAGTGTTCTCATCCTCGATGACGAAGTCACCCCGGCGGGGGGCATTGTCGGCGAGCAACCGAGCGTATCCGAGCACACGGGGATCTTCTGGGATCTCGCCGTCAGATCCGTCATCGATCACTACGAAGTACTTCACGGTCGGCATCTCTTCGGCCAGTGGCCAGAGTGCCGACACTAGAGACCGGTCAACGAACAGGATTTCGTCTTGCGCATGGTTGACGATGTACACGATCTGTTCGGGGAACAGCCGTATGTTGACGGTATGGAGTACCCGTCCGGTACATGGTGCGGCCAGATAGAGCGCCAGGTGCGATTCGGTGTTCCAGCAGAAAGTGCCCACCCGCGCTTCGGCACCGATACCAAGCTCGTCGAACGCGGTGGCCAGCCGGCGTACCTGGTCGCAGACGCTCGCCAGCGTCGAGACCACAACAGCGCCGGTTCCGGTGGCGGTCACGACTTTCTTGTGACCGAAGTAGCGTTCCGCGCGATGAAACACGTGCGGTAGTGACAGCGATCGCTGCTGCATCAAGCCATGCACGGCGATTCCTTCCGGCGGGATAATGGGTCGATGATCAGGCGGGCAGGGCGATCGACTTGGTCTCGAGGAACTCCGCGAACCCGTCGGTACCGAGTTCGCGACCCAAACCGCTCTGCTTGTAGCCCCCGAACGGTGTGTCGGCCGCCAACCACACTCCACCGTTGATGCCCACCGTTCCGGTGCGCAGTCTGCGTGCAACCGCCATGGCTCGGTCGATATCTGCACTGTGCACCGCCCCGGACAACCCATAGATGCTGTTGTTGGCGATTTCCACGGCGTGGTCGTCGTCGTCGTATGGAATAACGGCCAGGACAGGACCGAAGATTTCTTCCTGGGCGATCACCGCGTCGGGTTCGACGTCACAGAACAATGTGGGTTCGACGTAATAACCGAACGGCATCGAGGCGGGCGCGCCACCGACCAGGATTCGAGCTTCCTGCTTTCCCCGCTCGATCATGGTGAGGATTCGATCGCGTTGCCTCGTATTGATGACCGGCCCGACGATGACATCAGGATCGTTCGGATCCCCACAACTGACCGACTCGAACGCGGCCTGGGCGACAGCCAAGCCCTCGTCGTATCGGCTGCGGGGCAACAGCAAGCGCGTCGGTAGTGCGCACCCTTGACCCGCGTGAGCGCAAACTCCCGCGATGCCGGCCGCCAGAGCCGGCAGGTCGGCGTCGTCCAAGACGATGTTCGCGGACTTTCCGCCGAGTTCGAGGCAGACCCGGGTGACGTTGTCGGCGGCCGACGCCATGATGCGCCTACCCACCTCTGTCGAACCGGTGAAGGTGATCATGTCGACGCGGCGATCCCGGACAAGTGCCTCACCTATCAAGGGGTCGGCGGAAGTCACCACGTTGACGATGCCGTCGGGAACATCTGTGCGCTCAGCGATGATTCGACCGAGTGCAGTGCCGCTCCACGGCGTGTCCGGAGCCGGCTTCAACACCACCGAGCATCCAGCGGCCAAGGCGGCGGCGACCTTGAAGATGTTCAGTGGCAGGGGGTAGTTCCACGGCGTGATGGCTGCGACGACTCCGATCGGCTCCCGCAGGATCATCCGGCGCGAGGACACGCCGGCCAGCGTTGCGTGGGCGGTGAGCTGCGTCTCGTACGGGTAAGACTCGGAGAGATCCGCCCAGTAGGAAACGGAATCGATGATCGTGTCCAGCCAGATCGAATGCGTCAGGGCCACAGGCACGCCAGCTTCGTCGATCAGGATCCGGCGCAGGTGTTCCTGTTCGGCACGCAGTCCTTCCAGCAACTGGCGCAGGCAGTGCGCGCGGAAGGTAGGGTCCCGCGACCACTCGAGATCCTCAAAGGCCCGCCGCGCCGCCCCGACGGCGGCCTCGACATCGCTGCGACTGGCATCCGGAGCTTGTCCGATCGTCTGCTCGGTAGCCGGGTTGATGTTGTCGTACGTCTTCCCGTCAGCGGCCTCTCTCAGCTCGCCATCGATGAGCAGTCCCATCATGGCCGGCCAGCCGTCGTGGTGACCGTCGAGGCCCCGGGAGGTGGAAAGATTCTCTGCCACATGTCATTCTCCAGGATCTTGAGTGGCCGATGGCCGTCCGCATAGGTGTGCGGTATGGCGAGACTGCTGGACAACGACAGCCTCGCCATACCGCTCGGGGGTCGTACCGCCTTCTACTTCTTTCCGGTGAAGAATGCTTCGACGTCGGGCAACACAGACAGCGCGTCGAGCAGGCCGCGAGGATCGAAGTAGTCGGTCCAGCGGGCTATCTTGCCGTCCCGGACTTCGAACACACCGACCACGGGGACCGTCAAGATCTCCTCCCCCGCCAAAGTCCGGCCGTAGTCCATCCGCTCGGTGAAGACGACACCGTCGGCACCTTCGGCGATGTGCAGGATCTCCGCGTGAAGGACATACTCACCGAAGACCACACTGCTCATCTCGTGCTTGGCCGCGATGTCCTCCAGCCCCACGGCGGGCGGGAATCCCGAGTTGCCCCAGACACAGTCTTCGGTCATGGAGCTCCGGAGGTGTTCCGGAATCTGGGAGATGGGCTTCTCCATGCCTTTGAGAAAGGCTTGGACGACGGCCTCGTTGCTCATGTCGTGTACTCCTAGGGTTGTGGTCGGTTGAAATCCGCAGCAAGCCGGGGCCGCCCTGGCCACGACTTGTCAGAATCGGCGCAATTCGCTGCGCCGCACTGACAGAACCACCGTAAGGATTCGCGTCAACTCAATGCATTATCCGAAACTTCAAATGGTGCACCATGATCCGCGTTCCTCTCGTCGCTCTCCCCTTCGTCCGGATCGGGCACCCAGTTCACCAGAGTGACTCCGTCTGCCGGGCTCACAAAGGCCGCTCTCATCCGCATCCCGGCGCGAAGGTCTGGCCTACCTTGGAGGTAGCCCGCCCATCGCACCTGCGGAGCGTCATCCAACTCGACCAGCACCAGCGTGTATGGCACCGGGAAGGCTGGGTGCACCTGATGCTCGGCGACCGTCCATGACACCAGGCTGGCCGTCGGGGTCACTGTCTTCCACTCGACGATCCATGACCGGCAAGCGTGACAATACGAACGCGGCAGATGCAATACCTGACCGCAGTTCGCACAGGCACAGATCGCCACTTCTCCTCGTTGTGCCGACAACCAGAATCCGGCCGTATCGGGATCGCTGAGGACCGGAAGTGGCACCGTTGGGGTGGCGCCCACCGTCAGGTCAGGCTCTCGAGCTTGACGATATCCATGTTGAACAACGACGCGGCATTGCGCCACAGGATCTTTTCCTTGACTGTCTCGCTGACGCCGGCCAGTCCCTCGTTGATCGAGGTCTCGATCTCCTGCCGGTCCAGGCACGTCTGATGCGGATAGTCCGTCTCGAAAAGCAGGTTGTCCGCACCAATGGCCTCGATGTGCCACGGTTTCAGATCCTCGTACCAGTAGTTGGCGAAGACCTGTCGGTGGAAGTAATCACTGGGCTTCATACCGTCGGCGGAGAACTCTGGGCGCTCACGCCAGGGCTCGTACTTGTCAAAGTGGAAGTCCAAGGCTTCCAAAAGGAACGGGATCCAGCCGACCGCGCTCTCCACCGAGACGAACCGCAACTTCGGGTAACGCGCCAGCACCCCCGACATCAACAGGTCGGCCAACGTAATGCCGCTCTCAAGGAAGAACGAGGTCGTCAACCGGGTCAACGTGGAACGCCAGCCCTCGACCCGGGTGCGCTCGTCGTTGAGATGCCGGCTCAGGTTACCGCCCCCGACGTGGAAACTGATAGACAGTCCCGCGTCCTCGGCTGCGGCCCACATCGGATCCCAGTAGCGGTCGGCCAGCAGCGGGTAGCCGTGCTCGTGGGGCTTGCCGGTGGACACCAATCCCTTGTGGCCCGCTGCGGCGCACCGCTCGATCTCGGCCACGGCCGCGTTGACGTCCCAGTAGGGGATCAACGCCAGCGAGAGCAGCCGGTCGGGAGCCACCGAGCTCCAGTCGAGGAGGAAGTCGTTGTACGCCTGCAACGCAGCAGTCTGGAATTCCAGTGCATCGGGTCCGGCCACCGCAAAGATGTTGGGACCGACGAAACCGAGGTTCGGGAACAGAGCTGCAGCCTGGATCCCGTATGCGTCCATCACTTCCAGCCGCGCCTTGGCGTCGTAGGCCGAGGGATGCATCGAGGCGAAGCGGTCGGCATAGTCGGGGAATCTCGGCGACCGCATCGGCTTACCGTCATCGTCGGGAACCATGATGCAGGTGCCGACCGTGAACACCGGCTGTCCGTCCATGCACCAGTACTCGCCCTGCTTCTCCTCGACCCACTTCACTTCCGGGATCATGCTGCCCCAGCGATCGCGAGACATCCGCGAGGTCCATAAATCCGGCGGTTCGGTGATGTGGGTGTCGGTGTCGATGATCAGATTTGAGCCCATGGCCCCTCCAAGTTTCGGTCGTGGAATCGGCAGAAGGAGTTCGTTACTGGCAAGACTCTCCGACACCACCGGGCCCAGGCAACGGCCACGTATTCAGATGATGAGATGTGGGTCCTCAGTCGAGGCCGACGACGAAGCTCGCCACCGTCGTCGCGGACCCGCCAATATTCAACAGACCCACCTTCTTTGCTCGTGGCACCTGATACTCGCCAGCCCGTCCGGATGCTTGTCTGGCGCCATCCAGGAGCATCCGCACACCGGTCGCCCCGACCGGATGCCCCAAGCCGAGAAGGCCGCCGCTGGGGTTCACCGGCAGTTCGCCATCGAACTCGATGACACCGTCTTCGACCGCTTGCCAGGATTTGCCCGGCGAGGTGATGCCGAAGTGATCGATTGCGGCGTACTCCGAAACCGAAAAGCAGTCATGGGTTTCGATCACGTCCAGATCGTGTGGGCCATTGCAGCCAGCGCGCCGATACGCGTCGAGGATGGCTTGGCGCAAGTGCGGGAAGACGTACTCGCTGTCGGCGCTGGCCGCGAACTTGTCCTCCAACAGCATCGTTCCGGTGCGATGTCCCCACCCCAGGATTCGGGGTATGCCGTCAAGGGTGACGTTACGATATCGCGCCCAGCTCGCGGCGAAGCTGCGAGAGGCTAGCACGACGGCGGCCGATCCGTCGGTGATCCGGCTGCAGTCCTGGCGCCGAAGCGGACCGCGCACCACCGGATTCTGAATGTCGTCCTCGTAGAAGGACTCCTTGGTCAGCTCCCAGCTTCTGGTCTGCGCCCTGGGATTTCGCCGTGCATTGGAGATGTTGATTTCGGCGATGCGTCCGAGATGACGATGGTCCAGGCCGTAGCGGCGGTCGTACTCCTCGCCGATGCGGCCGAACATCGCCGGCCATGGGAACGGTTCGTCGACCACCTCCCGGCCGGCCCACGCTGCGCATCCGAGCCGCAGACCGGCTTCTTGGCCGCCGATATTGCGAAGGACCTCAGCACCAACGACGAGGGCACACTCATAGCGGCCGCTTTCGAGGTCGGCCATTGCCGCCAACGCTGCCATGCTGCCCGACGCGCAGGCAGCCTCGTGCCGAGATGCCGGCTTACCGGCGAGGTCGGGATGGATCGCGGCCACCATGCCGCCCAATTGTCCCTGCCCGTTGAAGATCTCCCCGGCGAAGTTGCCGACGTGGATGACATCCACATCGCCGGGCCCGACATGGGCATCCGTCAGGGCACCCACTGTGGCGGCTTCCAGCAGTGGATAGATCTGGCCCTCTGGCGCTTTTTCGGCGAAGTCGGACTGCCAACCACCCAGGATGTAGATCGGTTCGCTCACAACTATTCTCCTCTCGGCGCGCATTAGCCGGTGCGCAGAATCAGGGCACTGGAACCCGGGCCGGGCATCCCGGAGGTGACAAGACATGTTTCGGCGCCGGGCACCGTCGACGTGGACTCGCCGCGCAGCTGGCGGACGCCCTCGACGATGTGGCTGAGCCCGTGGATGTAGCCGTCGGCCAGGTTGCCGCCGGAGGTGTTGATCGGTAGCGCACCGTCCAATTCCAGTGCGCCGCTGGCAGCGAACGGACCGCCTTCCCCTCGCTTGCAGAATCCGTAGTCTTCGATCTGCATCAGAACAGTGATCGTGAAACAGTCGTAGAACTGCGCGACATCGATATCGTCCGGCCCCATCCCCGCCAAACGGTAGAGCCGGTCGGCCAGGGCGGCACTGGCATTCGTCAGCGGCCCGGTGAGAAGGTTTCCCCACAGCCCGCCCTGGCGGGCCACCGGTTCGTCTCCCTGGGTCACTGCCCGGATCAATACCGTTGGCTTGGACCCGTCCCGTGCACGTTCGGCGGCCGAGACGATCACCGCGGCAGCCCCGTCGGTCTCCAGGCAGAAGTCGTAGCGGCGGAGTGGATCGGCGATCATCCGCGATGCGAGGTAGTCGGCCATCGACAGGGGGTGCCCATGTCGCTGAGCGCCTGGGTTCTCATTCGCGCGGGCGTGACAGGCCACCGCGATATGGCCGAGTTGCTCACTGGTGGTTCCGTAGTCGATCATGTGTTTGCGCGCGAACAACGCATAGGCCATGCCGGGAGACTGCACTCCGTAGGGCGCTAGGAACTCAAGGTAGCTTCCGCCGCCGCCGACCGCTTGGCCACTCGACCATTCCCGGCCGAACCGCCGGCCCGATCGCCCGTTGAGCGAACGGAACACCAACACGTTTGTCGCCTGACCGGCGAGAATCGCATTGACCGCCAGGCCGACCATGCCGCACGGCGCGGCTCCCGCCCAACTACCCGCAGCCCAGAAGGCCACGTTCTCCAAACCAAGCGTTGCGGCGAGGTCGGCATGCAGAACCTCGTCCATCTCGCATCGCACTATGCCGTCGATATCGAACGGCTCCAGTCCCGCGTCACTGATCGCGGCACTGCCCGCCTGGGCCGCCAGCGTCAGCGTGGAGCGCCCCGAGTTGAAGGTGTAATCGGTATTGCCGACACCGATGATCGCGCACCGGTCCCGCACGGTCTCGGCGCTCATCGGCGTTCCCACGACACACCGGCCGTTTCCCGATCCCACGTGGTGGCGGTGCATCCCTCGTCGCGCAACTGGTACTTGTGCACCCTACCGAGCGGACTCACGGGCAGCTCCGATCTGAATTCGATGTAGCGCGGCAGGGCGAAGTAGGGCACCCACTCCTTGGACCACTCGAACAGCTCGGTCGGCGTCAGGGCCGATTCCACCCGCAGCACCGCGGTGACCTTGACGTCGTCTTCGGTGAGCTCCGACGGCACCGCGTGCACCGCGACCTGAAGAATGTCCGGATGGGTGAGGTAGGTGGCCTCCAGCTCCTGGCTGGAGATGTTCTCGCCACGGCGTCGCATGTAGTCGTTCTTACGGTCGACGAAATAGAAGAACCCCGCCTCGTCGAAGCGCCCGAGGTCACCGGTGTGGAACCACAGATTACGGGTCGCCGCGACGGTCGCCTCGGGTCGACGCCAATAGCCGCCGAACATCACGTTGGACCGCTTTGGCCGACAGACGATCTCGCCGACCTCACCGACCGTGACCTCATTGTCCTCGTCATCGACGATACGTACTTCCAGATCCTCACCGTTAACACGTCCGGCCGACTCGGGTGGTGCCTGGTCGTCCGGTTCAGAAAACGTGATGGGAAAGACTTCAGTCATCCCGTAGCCGAGCGCTCCGGGAATCTTCACGCCAAATCGTTTGCGCCACACATCTTGTAACCCCGCAGGGAAAGGGACGGCGTGCACCATCCGGATCTGTCCGAAGCACCGCGTCGATTCGGGGGTGTCCGGCAGCTGGGCGATGATCGCCGGCAGACCGCCGATCAGATTGACCACCCTCGCACCGGTGCGCTCGATCTCGGGCCAGAAGCGTGATGCCGAAAAGCGTTGTGCAAGTGCAGCGCTACCTCCGATAAGCATGCTCCCGATCAGCGTCATCGACAGCACGTTGAGGTGAAACATCGGCAATGGGTTCCAGTTGAGTTCGCCGCACTGGCGCTGGGTCTGCAGCAGACCACGACGGCCGATGTTGACAGCGTAGGCATTGCTGATCATGCAGCCCTTGGACGGACCCGTGGTGCCACCGGTGTAGGTCAGGCACGTCAGATCGTTCGGTGTGCCGATCTGCGGATCGGGCACCGGGCGGCACCGGTAATCGTCGAGCGCCTCGACACGAAGCTGCCGACCAGCCCGTGGCGGCTCCGAACCTCGTTGGAGGACAAGGTCGACGTGTGGCAGGTGCGCGCCGATCGCGTTGAGCCGGTCGACGAGGTCAGGCTCGGCAACCAACACAGCGGCGCCGGCATCGGTGACGACGTGCCGGAGAAACTCTCCCCGCAACGCGGTGTTGGCTCCCACCCAGACGGCGCCGAGCATGTTGGTGCCGATCCAGGACGCAACCGCATCGATGTGGGTGTCCTGCAGGCTCACCACAGTCTGGCCGGACCGCACACCGCAGGCCCGCAGTGCGCCGGCCAGATCCAGCGACCTCTGCCATACGTCGGCATAGCGGTACTCGATGCCGGCCAGATCCAGAAACATCGTGTCGGGGTGCTCCTCGACACAGGTGGCCAGCAGCCCGACGACCGTTGATTCGCTCTTGACCGTGCTGTCACTCACCAACGACATACCTCTCAAGATCTCCCGTCTGGTAACCGCGATGGCGATGCCGTGGCGTAAGTCGGTTGCGGGCTGTCGAAGTCAACGGCTCGTCTTACGAGTGCATTACAGCGGCGCGTTGACGGCAACGGCCCATTTTTCAGATGGCGAGGCAGGCGCCGTACGGTACCCGCTGCATGTCGCGAGCGTGGCGCCAGTCAGGCCGTCGGCGCGGTGAGTTCCATCGCTTCGGCGGTCCGGTTGGCGGCATCGACGAGCAGCTCATCGATGCCGTCGCGGAAGCGCGCCGCACGGGTCGAGGAGTACGTCGCACCCAGTGCCGCGATTCCCGATTCGAGTTTCAGTGGCACTGCCGCACAGGAGATTCCATACCGGAATTGCTGATCGCTGTGTATCGGGTGGGACGCGCTCAGGTCCTCCTCGAGCCGCCAGGACGTCGTGACGGTCTGTCCGGTGAAAACCTCGAGCGGATGCCGGGCAAGGTAGCCGGCGCGTTGGTCGGGTCCCATCCGGGCCAGGATCGCCTTCCCGATGGCGGTGGCATGCCCGGGAACCACCATGCCGGGCCAACATTCGAACCGTGGTGCGCAAGGGTGCGCAACGAACTGGGTTACGACGATCTCATCGTTGCACAGGGCTGCGAGACTGACGCTGACCCGTCCCGAGGCGGCGAGTTCTGCCATCTGTTCGCGGATCATCCGCAATCCACGGGCCCGTCGTTCCAGCTGTGTCACCGAAGCGAACTGCTCGCCCAACGCATACCGGCCGTCGGAGCACCGATGCAGATAGCCCTCGTGGACCAGGGTACGAAGGAGGTGATAGGTCGTGGGTAGGACGATGCCAGTCGCGTCGCTGAGCGCGCGTGCGGTGAGCGGCCCCTGCGCGCTGACCGACTCGACCAGCTGCATGCCCCGTTGGAGGCTTTGAATGAGAGTCGGCTGCGCTGCCGGTTGCGGGAGCACGAGTCAGCTTCGTCCCACCGCAGACACCAGACAGCGATCGCGGCCAGGCAGTGCGGACAGTTCAGCCTGGAAGCGATCACCCAGGACATAGGTGCCGTCATCGAGACGCACCAGGTAGTCGTCGTACACCAGCGTCCGAAGCAGGTGATAGGCGGTCGGCAGCGGCAACTTCACCGACCGAGCCACCAGCTTGGCGTGCAGCGGCCCTTCCGCGGCGACGATGTTGATGATCTGCAGCCCGCGCTGCAACGAACGGACCAGGGATTTCTCCGGACTAACCACCGAGACCTCCAACTTTGGCGTGATGTAATAACCACTCACATTTGTGGGCTGCCGTCAGTGTAAGTGCCTTTTACATGTGACGCAAGACACGGAAGCTGGTGGTAGAAACACCCCTTGCCCGCAGATGTGATGACCATTAACATCCGGGGGATGCCGAGTCCGGAGGTGGGTACCAAAACGCGCGGTCGCAGGCGGTCGTACCACCACGGCAATCTGCGGGACGCATTGATCGACCTTGCGGTCGAGCTCATCACCCAGGACGGGGTCGCGTCGTTCTCGATAGCCGAGGCGTGCCGAAGGCTGAATGTCAGTCCGGGTGCGCCATACCGACATTTCGCCGACCGCGAGGACCTGTTGACCGAGGTCGCCGTGCGGGCTTGCGAGACCATGGCCACGCACATCTCCCAAGTCGTCGGGGACGCAACCGACCCCGTCGAGCGCCTGGTGCGCGCGTCCCGGGCCTACGTGGAGTTCGCTGCGCAACATCCAGCGCTGTTCGCGGTGCTCTACACCAAGGATGTCTTCCTGGGCGGCAACGCCAAGTTGATCGACGCGGTCCGGCCGGTGGTGGAGGCATTTCTGGTGCCCGCCTCGGCGATACCGGGCATCACCTCCGCCCAGGCAAGCAGCCTCACTGTGGGGGCCGCAGCAGTGGCCCACGGCTATGCCAGCTTCTTGCCGGCCGGGACTTTCAGTGACGCTCCCGACGCACTCGCAATCGCGGCCGACAATGCCGCCTGCGCCACCCGCGCACTCATCATGGGCCGCGCGGCGCTGGCCAGCTCGTCGGGTGAACACGGCGTAGCCCTCGCCGGCCTTCAGGTGCAGCGGTGGATTGACTTGATGGACAACGAAGGAAAGCAGGCAAACGACGAATGACCGTTCTCGACGCGCACACCCCGGTCTCGGACGCTGCGCCCACCCCGGCGCAGCTGTTCGACCTGACCGGCCGCACCGCGCTCGTCACCGGCGCATCAAGTGGCCTGGGCGTCCAATTCGCACTGACTTTGCGGGCCGCCGGAGCTAATGTCGTTGTCGCCGCACGACGTTCGGATCGATTGGCAGGCCTGTGCGAGAGCCATCCCGGGCTTACCGCGGTCACCTGCGACGTCTCCGACCCGTCCTCGGTGGAGTCTGCGCACCGAGAGGTGGAGGGCAGCGTCGGCAACGTCGATATCCTGGTCAACAACGCGGGACTCAGCATCCCCGCACGCGCAGAAGAAGAGTCGTTGGACGACTTCCGCTATGTGCTCGACGTCAACCTGGTAGGGGCATTTCGGTTGACCCAGCTCGTCGGGCGCCAGATGATCGCCAACGGCGGCGGCAGCATCGTGAACGTTGCCTCCATTCTCGGACTGGTGGCTTCGGCTCCCAACCGTCAAGCCGCGTATTGCGCATCAAAAGGTGCTCTTATCAACATGACTCGGGAGTTAGCGGTGCAGTGGGCCCGGTACGGCATCCGCGTCAACGCACTCGCACCGGGATTCTTCCCGAGCGAGGCGACCGCCGACTTGCTGGAGGATGAAGCAGGCGCGTCCTACGTCCGTCGCAACACTCCGATGAACCGGACCGGCCGGGCCGGGGAACTGTCCGGTGCGCTGCTACTGCTGGCCAGCGACGCCGGCTCCTACCTCACCGGCCAGGTCCTCGCGGTGGACGGGGGCTGGACAGCGCGATAGGGCTGCGACTACTCACCATCTGAAGACGGTTCGGTTGTCCCGGACACCCATTGTCGATGGAATCATTGAAAGTAATCTTTCAGACGGCTTCGGAGTGCTACGAAGGGAGTCACATGAGTAGCAGTCTGGCGCGGCGATACCTGTTGCGAACGCGGCTCTTTCACGAGCGACTGGCGCAGTTGCGGGGCGAGGAGCCCAACGTACGGAGTCACCCTGCCGTTGGCACTGACTTCGATGACCTTGACCCGGCTCAATGCACGTTGTTGGTCCTCGATTGCCAGCCCGAAGGGCTCGCCTGCGTGGTCAACTCTCACTCATTGATCGTCCGGATCAATTCAGCCATCGGCACCGTCCGCCGTCTCGGTGGCCAGGTCGCATTCACCCGGCTGGCGTTTGAGGACAACGACTACCGGTTCACGCCATCAACCAACAAAGAGTTCGCCGCTCTCGCCCATGAGAGGCGTTTGCGCGATGGCACTTTCGACGCCGACCTATACCCTGGTCTGGACGCCGGCGCACCTGAGGACATCATTGTGCGCAAGACGCGACTCGGCGCGTTCTCGACGACGAATCTCGATGAGCGCCTGACGAATCTGGGCATGACGACATTGATCATTGCTGGAATACACGCCAGCGGCGCTGTAATGTCTACCATTCGAGAAGCGGCGGACAAGGATTACCGGCTGATCGTGTTGGCGGACTGCATCTCCGATGCCGACGCGGCGACACAGCAGCTGCTGATGGAGTGGGTCTTTCCCCGGCAGGCGAAAGTGCTGGCCGTCAGCCAGCTCGAGCGTGCGCTGGCCAGCCACGCCGTCGCCGGTGACATCACTACTGCCGCCATCTGAAGTCATTGTGATTGTCCTGCGCCCGTGTGCAGACTGAAATCAACTGCAAGAGTTGGTAATCAGATGGGTGGGACAGGTCAATGGATTGGTATGACAGGCAGATCATTCAATTCGTGGTTCGATGGATGCCGTTCGGCGGTCCACCCGAGGAGGAGACCTTGCCACGATTTGGGCTGACACCCAGCGAGTTCAGAATCAGATTTCGTGAGATCGTTTCGGACCTGACCCGCAAAAAGTGCACCCTGGGCGAGGACGATCGCGAGTTGCTTGCCTCGACCATCTACGCCTTCAAGTCCGAGTCGCAGCGGTCCCAGCAGGCATCTGCCAACCAGGACTGGTTGCCGCACGCCGCACTCTTTTGATGCGGTGCCGGCTCAGCCGGTCAACTCGATCACATGAGCATCCTGGACCCCCAGATAGCGGGTCGGTGTGCAGGTCAGCACGATGACCTGACCATGGTCACCCACGGTGTCGAACACCGCACCCATCTTGGTCAGCCGCTCGGGGTCGGTGAATCCCAGCGCATCGTCGATCACCACCGGCACGGTGTCCTCCGCGGCGACCAGCGCGGCGCCGGCCAGGCGGGCCAGGATGCCGAGTTGCTCTTTGGCCCCACCCGACAGCGATTCGTAGGGAACGGTCCGGCCGTCCAACGTGCGGTTGCGGATTCGCAGGTCGCTGTCGATCTCGACCTCAAAGGTCGGTCCGAACACCGGGCGCCCGAGCCGTTCGATCTCGGTGCGGAACGGCTGCACGTAGCGCTGCCGGGTGTTGTCGCGGTGGCGGACCATGACGGATCGCAACAGCTGTGCCGCCCTAGCCCGGCGCGATACCCGCGAATGCTCGGCGAAGGCGTGCTCGCGCGCGATCTGCGCGGCATCCAGACTGCCCTTGCGCCCCTCGTTGCCCATCACCCCCAGTTCGACGGTGACGTCATTGAGTGCCTGCGCGACCTCGGCGTATTCACGGTCCAGATCCTCGGCAACGGCCGTGGCCGCCGCCAACTCCGCTTCCACGGCAGCGGGGTCCGCGGCGGCATACCGCTGGGCCAACTCGGCGGCCACAAGTTCGGCCCGGTCACGGGCCTCCACGTCAGCGGCGGCCTGCGCGGCGAGTTCGTCGTCGCCGCGCAGTGAACGCAAGTCAGCCAACCGTTGTGTGGCCGCGTCGAGCTCGGCGCCCGCATCGGTCACCTTGGAGCGCAGAACTGTTGCCGCCGTGCTTTTTTCGGCAAGTTTGGCATTCGCTTCAGCGGCCGCCCGCTGATGCAGATCGGCTTCGGCGCGAGCGCTCTCACGAGCCTCGATCGCACCGACGAAGGCCGCACGGGCACCGGCCCCGTCGACACCCGCGGTGAGCAGCTCGGCGGGGGCGTCGTCGTGCAACGCGGCCAGCCGTGCCCGCATCTGGACGACGTCGTCACCCTCGCACAGCCCGGCCAGGGTCGCAGCCAGGTGATCACGATTGCCTGCCAGGTCGCGGCGGCGCCGGTCGATGGCCCGGGCGTCCTCGATGTCGGTGGCACCACTTTGTTGCAGTAATTCGGTCAGGATTCGCTGGGCTGCTTCCAGTTTCGCCTGAACCCCGGAAGTGGTGGCACCCGGATCGATCCGCACGCTGACCAGCCCGGGCAGCTCGACGATGGTCTCCGACGAGCTGGCCGGCGCCCAGCGCTGCCCGGCGGACAGCCGGACGGTCTGCCCACCCACCGCCAGGTCGAGATCACGGGCAGCGGTGAACTCCACCGTGCTGCCGGTCGCCGCGAGCTGCGCCGCGATGCGGTCGACCAACGCGGCGGCCGACTCGATGTCGGCTATCACCTCGGCGGTCAGGGTGATCTCGGAGAGCTGATCGGTGAGATCGCCGATTTCGCGCTCGGCGGCCTCGACACGTTCGAGCCGTGTGGCCAGGCGCCGCGCCTGTTCCTCGCTGGCCAATGCGTCGACGACCCGCCGGGCCTCATCGACGGCCGTCTGAGCGGTGGTGAGCGCGGTGGCCGAATCTGTTGCTGCCGCACATGCCATTTCGGCGACGTCACTGGCGGTGCGCGCGGCCTCGACCGCGGTAGCCAGCTGCGCCTGCACCTCGGTGACGGCCCGCGTGCGGGCAGTCATCTCGTCGCGCAGCCGCACACGTTCGGCCTGCGCGGCGCTCGACGCGGCGCACGTTCCCCGCGCCGCGGTCGCGACGAGCTCGGCCTGTCGCAGCTGTTCGGCGAGCTCGGCCAGCGCGCCGGCCGCCGCCCGGGCGGCGGCCAAGCGCGCGGCGACACCGTCGCGGCGATCGGTCAGCCCGGCCTGCCGCTGCGCGAGGTCGGCATGCCGACGCACCCGGTCGTCGACCTCGGCGACCGCGGCCGCGCATCGGGCCACCTCCTCGTCGACGGTGCGCAGCCGGGCGATCGCCGCCGCCCATTCACCGGTCGGCCGGCCCGTGGCAGTGAAATACCTGCCGTATTCGGCGTCGATCCGTTCGATCAGAAGCGGTTCGGTACCCGACAGCGCCGCATCGTCGCCCGCCGCGAGGTCCAGGGCGCGGGACAACGCGTCACACTCGGACAGATCCACCGCCGAGGTCGAGCCGGCCTGCAGGACCCGCTGCGCGTGCCACAGCCCGGTGTCGACCGTCTCGCCGAGCATGGCGAGTACCCGGTCGTGGGCCTCATCCCCGGTCAGCTGCTCGCGGAACGGCGCCAGGATGGTCAGCTCGGTTTCGCATTTCTTGTGGAAGCGTTTGCGATACACGAAACGGTAGGGCCCCGTACTGATCTCGGCGAGAACCTCGGAACCGACATCGGCGTGGGTCGGCTTGACCTGTTTGACTTCCTTCTTGGTCGAGCGATCCTTGGATTCCAGCAGCAGATCGAGGGCCTCGATCATCGACGTCTTACCGATTTCGTTAGCCCCGCAGACGACGACCACACCGTGGTCGGGAAACTGGATCTCGCGATGGGCTATGCCGCGGTAGTTGGTCAGGACCAGCCGGTGCAATCTCATGCCGCACTCCCCCCGGCCAGTCGCAGCAGCAGCCCCAGTGCGCCCTGGGCGTCCCGGGCCGCCTCGCCATCGCCGGAGCGGGCCGTGCCGACCAGTTCCTCGACGGCAGCCGCCGCGAATCCGCCGATTCCCAAATCGTCGAATTCACCGTCGGCAGGCATCACCGCGATGCTGGTGTGCCGGTCCCACGTCCCCAGCCACGCGAACAGCCGGGCGTACTTGTCCAGGCAGGCATCCAGCGCCGCCCGGTCGGTGACGCTGAGCGAACCGGTCAGCCCGAGCCGTACGACGGTGCGGTCCTTATCCGTGAGCAGGTCAAGATTGAGATCGAGATCGGCGATGTCGCGGTCGTCGTCGACCTGGCGGTGCAGCGTGACGAACCGCCACCGCCCGACGTGGCGAGACTCGACACTCACCGGGTGAGCCCGGTCGGCCTCATCGATATCGACCACCAGGACGTGGCCCGGGTCCGATTCGACGTCGTCGAAATTGGTCACCTCCGGCGAGCCCGAGTACCAGATGCGTCCGCTGTCTCCGACGCACGTGCGAGAGTGCTTGTCCCCCAGAGCGATGTATTGAACAGCACCGCGCTCGATGGCATCGGCCAGGCCGGCCATCCGGATCAGCGACGGCTTGCCGGGATCGGGGTCGAGCACGTCGACCCCGCCGTGGGCGACCAGTATCCGCACGGTGCCGTCGGCGGGAAGATCGGCCAGGACCGCGGCCGCCAGATCTGACGTCGGCGCCTTGGTGCGCCACGGCGCCACCACGAGTTGGACCCCGGGGCGCACCTCCCACACTCCGTCGCGGTCAAGCACGATCACGTTGTCCGGATGTTCGGCGTTGAACAACGCACTGGAATACACCGACGAGGCGTCCAGCGGGTCGTGGTTTCCCGGCAGCAGATAGACCGGGACGCCGATGGCACGCATGGCTTCCAGCGACTGGCTGATCACCTTGGGCGCGAGTTGGTTGTGTTCGAAGACGTCGCCGGCAACCACCACGAACTCCGCCGAAACCTCTTCAGCCAGCGCGCCGAGGCCGGCCACCGCGTCCCGCCGGGCCGCCGAGTAGCGGGGTTGGGCCTCACCTTCCAGGAAGTGACGCGTCATGCCGAGCTGCCAGTCGGCGGTGTGCACGAATCGCATTCCGTCAGGTCCTGTCCGTGTCTCATCTACGAGTGTTGCGGCGAGTGTAGGCACCTACGCCGACAAGTCCGCGGACCTGGATCGGCATGTATGCCGACGGATTAGCCTTACGTCCGTGACCGCGCCACGCCGCACCCTGATACTCATGCGCCACGCCAAGTCGGATTACCCCACCGGGGTGGCCGACCACGACCGGCCGCTGGCGTCCCGCGGTATCCGCGAAGCCGGCCTGGCGGGCGAGTGGCTGCGGGCGAACCTCCCCGCGATCGACCTGGTGTTGTGCTCGTCGGCGACCAGAACCCGCCAGACCCTGGACCGCACCGAGATCAGCGCGCCGGTCACCTACTCCGAACGGCTCTACGGCGCCTCCCCGGGAACGATGATCGATGAGATCAACCGGGTTCCCGACGATGTGGGCACGCTGCTGGTCGTCGGCCATGAGCCCACGATCAGCAGCGTGGCGCTCGGTCTCGCCGAGCCTGAGGGCTCCGACCGCGACGCGACCGAACGCATCTCGATGAAGTTCCCGACCTCGGCCATCGCGGTGTTGTGGGTGCCGGGCCAGTGGCCCGGCCTGGAGCTCAACGGCGCCGAGTTGACGTCATTCCACGTACCGCGCTGAGGGTCCACGCGCATCGAGTCAGACGTGCGAGCGAGGTCGAGGGAGGAATTGTCGCTCCCAGTTCTGGCTCGTTGCTGCTAGGAGTTCGTGGCCAGCGTCAGCTCCATCAACTTGATGGCCTGCCCGCAGGCGTCGATGCCGGGCGCCTGCGGGTTGATCCACCACCCCACGACTCCGGCGGCGTCGCTGGCCACTCCGCAGCCCCCGTTGGGGTCGCTGGTTCGCATGACAATCGACGGCACGCCGGCGATCGAACGTGTCTCAATCTGGTAGTTGAGGAATTCGGCGACGGCGCGCTCGTTGTCCAGGCTGCCCTGTTCGTACCAGAACCGGGTGATGTCCACCAGGCCGGCGGGGTTGGCGGCCTGCCAGCGGCAGACCGCACCGACGAACGTGCTCTGGATGTCGAGCGGATCAGCCCCCACCGTCTTGGCCAGGATGTCGGTGGTCAGGACGTCGCACTCCTTGAGCAGGTTCGGGTATTGCTGCGCGGAGTTGTCGTTGCGCGGCGTGGTGCCCGAACCCGACTTCGCCGCGGTCCCGTCCACGGTCCTGGCGCAGCCACTGGCGGTCGTGAGCGCGGCCAGCACCGCGACCCCGACGGCGACGAACCGGCGCGCGCTCACTTGGCGTTCACGATCGATTGCCGGGTCAACTCCTTGGCTACATCGCAGGCCGGCGGGAACGGCTTCTCGGCGAAGCTGACCGACCATTCGATGAAGTCGTCGTTGAATTGGATGCCGACCTCGCACAGGTTGTCTCCCAGAGTCGGGTCGGTGCCGACCGCGATGAATCCGCTGTGGCCCTCGATATTGATGTCCTCGACACTGGTGCGCGACAGTTCCTCGGTCTTGCGTTCACGCCCGATCGGGCTGCCCCGGTACCAGGTGAAGGAGAAGTGCGGGCCAAGGATTCCGCCGCCGGCCAGCCACTGACAACCGACCGAGTTCTTCGCCGTGTTCACCAGACCGGTCACCCGGGTCTCCTCGGCCATCGTCTGGTCACTGATGCCACCGCATTCGGGGAACATCGGACCGTGCTTGGCGTTGCCCGGCTGCGGGGTGGACGGTTGCGATGCCTGGGTCTGACCGGGTCCGCTCCCCGAATCCGAGCATGCGCCGAGCGCCGAGACGGCGGCTACGACGGCTACCACCCGAGCGGCCACCGCGAGTTTGCGCGTCGCTGTCATACGCACCTTTTGCGTGTCACAGCATGCACTGTAGCGGCCAGCTCTTATCACAACCACCGACATGCCGCTTGACCTGGTACTTTGCTGTGACATTGCGGGACGGGAACCGACAGAGCGCTGCATGACCCGGCCATCGGTGCTCTCCGGTGTGCGACAGTAGCGAAATGCTCCTGGCGCTGCTGAGACAGTATGTCCGGCCGTACCGGTGGCTGGTCGCGTCGGTGATGGTGCTGCAGACCATCAGCACGCTGGCCTCGCTCTACCTACCCACGATCAATGCCTCGATCATCGACGACGGTGTGGCGAAGGGTGATACCGGGCTGATCACCGAACTGGGCATGCTGATGCTGGCGGTGACCGGTCTTCAGGTGATGTGCGCGGTCGGCGCGGTCTACTTCGGCTCCCGCACCGGCATGGGGTTCGGTCGCGATCTGCGCTCGGCGATGTTCCACCACGTGACGACGTTCTCCGAGCAGGAGACCGCGCGGTTCGGAGCACCGTCGCTGTTGACCAGGTCGACCAACGACGTCCGGCAGATTCAGGTCTTGATCCAGATGGCGACCACCGTCCTGGTGACCGCGCCGATCATGTGCGTCGGCGGCATCATCATGGCGATCCACCAGGACGCCGGGCTGTCCTGGCTGCTGCTGGTGAGTGTTCCGGTGCTGGCGTTGTCCAACTACTGGATCGTCTCGCGCATGCTGCCGATCTTCCGCAGCATGCAACGGCTGATCGACGGCATCAACCGAGTGATGCGTGAACAGCTCTCGGGCATCCGGGTGATCCGGGCCTTCGCCAGGGAAGCCTTCGAGCGGGAACGGTTCGCCGTCGCCAATACCGCGGTCTCCGATACCGCACTGGCCGCCGGGCGCTGGCAGGCCCTGATGCTGCCGGTCACGACGTTGACCATCAACATCTCCAGCGTCGCCCTGATCTGGTTCGGCGGACTGCGCATCGACACCGGCCAGATGCAGGTCGGCTCACTGATCGCGTTCCTGTCCTACTTCATGCAGATCCTGATGGCTGTGCTGATGGCCACCCTGACCCTGGTGATGTTGCCGCGCGCGTCGGTCTGTGCCGAGCGGATCACCGAGGTGCTGAGCACCCGAACCGCGATCCACAATCCGGCGTCGCCGCGCCACCCAGACGGTGGTATCCGCGGCGCCGTCACACTCGAGAACGCCACGTTCCGCTACCCGGGCGCGGAGCGCCCTGTACTGGAAGATGTTTCGTTGTCCGCACAACCGGGGACGACGACGGCGATCGTCGGCAGCACGGGCTCTGGCAAGTCGACGCTGATCGCGCTGATCTGCCGGCTCTACGACGTCACCGACGGGGCGGTCCGCGTCGACGGCCTCGACGTGCGCGACTACGACACCGAGACGCTCTGGTCGACGCTGGGGCTGGTGCCACAACGGGGCTACCTGTTCTCCGGCACCGTCGCGGACAACCTGCGGCTCGGCGCGGCCCCGGGCCAGGTGGTGGATGAGGACGACATGTGGTCGGCGCTACGGGTCGCCGACGCCGAGGATTTCGTGCGCGCCCATCCCGAGGGCCTGGGCATGCGGGTCGCCCAGGGCGGCATCAACTTCTCCGGCGGCCAGCGCCAGCGGCTGGCGATCGCCCGCGCGGTGATC
Source organism: Mycobacterium pinniadriaticum (assembly GCF_026242045.1). GTDB lineage: Bacteria > Actinomycetota > Actinomycetes > Mycobacteriales > Mycobacteriaceae > Mycobacterium > Mycobacterium pinniadriaticum. The sequence goes on along the minus strand of NZ_JAPJDO010000007.1, from coordinate 217,531 downwards.
CGACGCCCGGAGATCTATCTGTTCGACGACGCGTTCTCCGCACTCGACGTCCACACCGACGCCCGGGTCCGCGCCGCACTTCGCGAGGTATCCGCCGACGCCACGGTGATCATCGTCTCGCAACGCATTTCCACCGTCATGCAGGCCGACAACATCGTGGTGATCGACGACGGCCGGGTGGTGGGCGCCGGTACCCACGACACCCTGCTGGCCGACTGCGCGACATATGCCGAGTTCGCCGATTCCCAGTCGGTGGGCGCCGGCGTCGGGGGCGGTCAGTGACCGGGCCGGCGTCGCGCGGCGGCGGGTTGCGCACGATGACCCAGGATCCCCGGCAGGCCCGCTCGCGGGATTTCACCGGGTCCGCGCTGCGCCTGATTCGACGGCTGACCCCGCAGCGCTGGCCGACCGCCGCGGTGATCGCCTTGTCGATCACCGGAATCGCGCTCGGTGTCATCGGCCCCCGCATCCTCGGACACGCCACCGATCTGTTGTTCAACGGTGTCCTCGGCCGCCAGTTGCCGGCCGGCATGACCAAGGAGCAGGCCGTCGCCGCGGCCAGGGCCCGCGGCGACACCACCTTCGCCGACCTGCTGTCCGGAGCCAACGTGGTGCCCGGCCGCGGTGTCGACTTCGCCGCGGTGGGCCGCACCCTGCTACTGGCGCTCGTCCTGTATGTGGTCGCCGCGCTCCTGGTCTGGGCGCAGGCCCGACTGCTCAACGTGATCGTGCAACGCACGATCACGGCACTGCGCGCCGACGTGGAGGACAAGGTGCACCGACTGCCGCTGTCCTACTTCGATTCCCGCCAGCGCGGCGAGTTGTTGAGCCGGGTCACCAACGATGTCGACAACATCCAGTCGTCGGTGTCGCTGACCATCAGTCAACTACTGACCTCGATACTGACCGTGGTCGCGGTCCTGGCGATGATGCTGAGCATCTCGCCGCTGCTCGCGCTGCTCACCATCGTCACCGTTCCGTTGTCGCTGTGGGTGACTCGCGCGATCGCGCGCCGCTCGCAGCGGATGTTCATCGCCCAGTGGACCAACACCGGCCGGCTCAATGCGCACATCGAAGAGACCTACAGCGGCTTCACCGTGGTGAAGACGTTCGGGCACCGTACCGCGGCACAGGAGAAGTTCCGGGAACTCAACGACGACGTATACCACGCCAGTTTCGGAGCGCAGTTCTTCTCCGGCCTGGTGTCGCCGGCGACGACGTTCATCGGGAACCTCAGCTATGTCGCGGTCGCCGTGGTCGGCGGCTATCAGGTCGCCACCGGCCAGATCACTCTGGGCAGCATTCAGGCCTTCATCCAATACGTCCGCCAGTTCAACCAGCCACTGACCCAGGTCGCCGGCATGTACAACACCCTCCAGTCGGGCGTCGCCAGCGCCGAGCGGGTCTTCGACTTCCTCGACGAACCCGAGGAATCACCCGATCCGCCAATGGTGTTGCCCAGCAATGCTCGTGGCCGGGTCGAATTTCAGAACGTCTGGTTCAGCTATCTGCCCGGGACACCGGTGATCGAGGATCTGTCGCTGGTTGCCGAACCGGGCAGCACGGTGGCCATCGTCGGAAAAACGGGCGTCGGCAAGACGACGCTGGTCAATCTGCTGATGCGGTTCTACGACGTCGACGCCGGACGGATCCTGCTCGACGGCCTTGATATCGCGGGTGTCAGCAGGGAATCGTTGCGCTCGCGGATCGGCATGGTGCTGCAGGACACCTGGCTGTTCGGCGGGACGATCGCTGACAACATCGCCTACGGCAGGCCCGGAGCCAGCGAGGACGAGGTGATCGAGGCGGCGCGCGCGGCCTACGTCGACCGGTTCGTCCACACCCTGCCCGACGGATATCAGACCCGGGTCAGCGACGACGGCGGCAACATCAGTGCCGGCGAGAAGCAATTGATCACCATCGCCAGGGCCTTCCTGGCCCGCCCCCAGCTGCTGATCCTCGACGAGGCCACCAGCTCGGTGGACACCCGCACCGAGTTGTTGATCCAGCACGCGATGACCGAATTGCGCCGGGAACGGACCAGTTTCATCATCGCCCACCGGCTTTCGACCGTCCGCGATGCCGACAGCATCCTGGTGATGGAGGCGGGGCGGATCGTCGAGGCGGGCAGCCACGCCGAACTGCTCAGCCGGCGGGGGGTCTACTACGCGATGACGCGGGCCTAGTTCGGCCCCGCGAGCAGACAGGAACGTTCCCGACACGCCGAGGTTTTCGGACACTTTGCGTCTGCTCGCCGGAAGAACGGGACTAATTACAGTCCAGGCCCTTCGGCGCGCAGGTCGTCCACCTCGGCCATCGCCGAACGCAGTTTGGCCAACCATTCTTCGGCATGCTCGCCGACCAAGCGCACGCTCCAGGCCAGTGCATCCGATCGCGACCGGGCGACGCCAGCGTCGACCAGGGTGTCAAGAACCTGACGTTCGGGTTGTTTGAGGCGGGTCATCACCGGAACGGCGATGTGGGTGAACAGGATTCGCTCGGAATCAGTTGAACCCCGCACTCCTACGTCGACACCCCAGGACACCTTGCGGCCGTATTTGTCCTGAGCTTCCTCGGCGATCCGGATACGTTCGGACCGGGTGTCCTCACGAAACCGTGAGGCCCGCCCGGCCGCGCGAGCCTCGGTGTCGGGTTTGTCCGCGGAGTCCGGCAGTCGTCCGATCACGGTGATTTCCTCGCGGTCGACGATCACCGTCGGGTCGCTCGAGAACCAGCCGTCGGGAAGCCGACCGGCGAACCACTCGCCGGCATCGCTTGCGTCGGGCTGATCGGCCTGCTGCCAGCCGCCGGGGCGACCGGGCCGTCGGTGCGTGTGCTGATGCCTCATGAATTACATGATTACACCATTACAGCGCTGAGGTCAGATGTTCGCCATCGGCGAACGTGCGCGGATAATGACGGCATGGCAGGTAATGAGCTGGACCCGCAACGCGCCCGCGCGGCCCGTGATGTGGTGCGTCAGCACCCGGCAATGGTGGCGCTACTCCTCGGCGCGCCGGCGCTCGTCGCAGTCGCAGTGGTGTGGTGGCTGGCCGGGCCCGGCCTGGCGATCGTGATGCTGATCGCGGCGGTCCTGGGCGGCGGCTGGTGGATGCTGCGCAAGCGCTGAAAGCGCAGACCGCTCAGGGATGGTGGGCACGACGAGCGCGGAACAGCTTGACGTCGTCCTGAATGCCTTTGAGGTGGCGGGCCCTGGCGAACGACCAGCTGAACGAGCCCTCGTCGCCGATCTTCTCGCGGGCAGCCTCGGAAACCAGGACTGAGCCGGGCCGGGACACCGAGGTGACCCTGCTGGCCAGGTTGACCGGGCTGCCGAACCAATCGCCGGCCCGGCTCACCGCCAAGCCGTAGGACATGCCCGCCCGCAACTGTGGCAGCGCCTCATCGGCCTCGGTCGCCTCGACGAGAGTCAGCATGGCATCGAGCAGCGCCACCGCATCCGTCGACACCAGCATCACCGCGTCGCCGATCGTCTTGACGAACCGCACCGGCCGAACCGCCACATCGCGGGCCGCATCGGCCAGTCGGTTGGCGAGCCGCTCGAGTTCTTCGGGCGGCACCAGCTCGCCGAGCCGGGTGAAGCCGACCAGATCGGCGAACGCGACGGCCACCTGGCGGGCTCCCGGCAGCGGTGCGCCGGCGGCCCGCTCGTTGGCGTTGACCGCCTCGGTTTCCATCGCATGCCGCAGTTGCAGCATCAGCATGTCCTGGACCATCGGCCCGAGCAACGGGGCGGCTGCGGCGACCAACTCCCGCGCGCCCCGGGCCATCTCCAGTTCAGTCGTACCGGGATGCTGCATCGTCGTGGCCACCGCGGTGTAGCGCATCGCCTCCGCCGCATGCGAAAGCCCCTCCGCCAGTACCCGAACCACCGTGAGCAGTCGATCGGGATCAAAACCCAGATCGAGAAACCGCTTGATGTGCACGGCCGACTCCGCATCGGGTTTGGAGAACACCGCTGCGTCCGGATCGTCGACCGTTGCCAGCCCGCTGGCCCGCTGGAAGCGCCGGAGCTGGTCGAGATCCAGACCGGTTCGCTCACTGATCTGCCTGGCCGACAACCGGGTGCCGTCGTCACCGAAGATCCGGCGGCCCGGCAGCAGCATCGGCGCGAACGACGCCCGGATCTCCTCGAGGGTGATGCCCTGCTCCACCAACCATGGGATCAACTCGGCGCGCTGGGCACGGGCGTCACCTGCCAACCCGTCGAGCAGCCCGGCTACCTCCGGGTCGACGGCTTCGCTCACCGACCCAACGTATACCGTCGACCCCGATGTCCCGATCCCCGCTCCTGCAGGGTCTGCCACCGGTCGGCTCCGCCGAGCCGCGGCTGCTGATCCTCGGGAACATGCCCAGCGCGCTGTCGCTGGCGACCGGGCAGTACTACGGCAACCCGCGAAATGCTTTCTGGCGCATCATTGGCGAGCTTTGTGGGTGCGAGCCCGATGCACCGTACGACCAACGGACCGCAATGCTCGCCCGCCGTGGGATCGCGGTCTGGGACGTGCTCAAGCACTGTCGGCGAGTCGGCAGTCTGGACTCGGCGATCGAGCCGGACAGCATGGTCGCCAACGACTTCGATTCGTTCTTGTCCACCCACCCGAACGTCGAGCGGGTGTACTTCAACGGCACCGCGGCAGAACGCAACTTTGCCCGACTCGTCACCGTCGAGCCCCCCGGCGCTCTACGGCTACCGTCCACCAGTCCCGCGCACACCATGCCCTACGCCGACAAGCTGACCGCCTGGCGGGCGGCGTTGTCCCAGGCCCGTTAGGACACCGGCGGCCGGCGGTGCGCCCACGGACGGGCGATCTCGATCTGACGGCTCAAAGACAGCAGCGTCGCCTCGTCGGAGGGCCGGCCGACGAGCTGCACCGACACCGGGACTCCGTCATGGTCCAACCCCCACGGGACGATTGCGGCCGGCTGTCCGGTCGCATTGAAGATGGCGTGAAACGGCACCCGCGAGGCCACCATGGCCAGTGTCGTCAGCCCGCCGCGATGCTGGTACTGGCCGATCCGGGACGGACCAAGGGCGGTACCGGGAGTGATCAGCACGTCGACATCGTCGAAGATCGACTGCACCCGCGCGGCCAGCGCGGTCTCGGCCGAGCGCACCCGGGCGATCTGCTTGTCGGAGATCAACCGGCCGAGCCGGGCGATGCCCTTGGTCCTGGGCTCGAGACGCTCGCGGTGCGGCAGGGCGGAGACGTCCTGGTAGGCGCCGCGCCACATCCGGGGCAGGACGTGACCGTAGACCGCCCAGGCCGGATAGTCGGGATCGCGCCAGACGACCTCGTGGCCGAGATCGCGCAGCAGCGCCTCGGCTCCGTCCAGCGCCTTCTGCTGAGCCGTCCCGACGCGGCCGACGACGGTAGGCGGGATCTTGGCGCTCAACGCAATTCGCAGCCTGCCCGGGTCACGGTCGGCCGCGGCGACGAATCCGCCGGGCGGGCCGGGCTGCGTGGTCGTCGCATCGAGGAACAACGCGGCGTCCTCGACCGTGCGCGCCATCGGCCCGTTGACGCTCAGCCCGCACCAGGCGTCGTCGTGCGGCGCGATCGGCACCCGGTCACGCTGCGGCTTGAGACCGAACAGTCCGCACCAGGTGGACGGGATGCGAATGGAGCCGGCACCGTCGGAACCCAGCGCCATCGGCGCCAGTCCCGCGGCCACCGCCGCCCCGCTGCCACCACTACTGCCGCCGGGCGTGCGTGCCAGATCCCACGGATTGTGGGTGGCGCCGAAGGCCACCGTTTCGGTGAAGGGCCACAACATCATTTCCGGAACCGACGTCTTACCCAGGATCACCGCGCCGGCGTCGCGCAGCCGGCGCACCACTTCGGCGTCGGCCGTTGGTGCGAGTCCGTACGCGCTGCTGCCGTAGCAGGTGAACTCACCGGCGACGTCGACGTCGTCCTTGATCGCGATCGGCACTCCCAGCAGGGGCTTTCGCTCGCCGGCGTCGAGCAACTCCTGCGCGGCGGCGGCCTGGCGGCGCGCGCTCTCGGTGAACACCACTCGATACGCGCGCAACTCCCGGTCGACACGGGCGATCCGCTCGAGATAGAGCTCCAACAGCGCCGGTGCGGTGATGGCACCGTTGACGAGCATGCGCGCCTGCTCGGCGGCACCGGCGAAGGCAATGTCGGTGGAGTCCATCTGCGCCCAGCTTAGCGCCGAACGCTACGGTGGCGAGATGGCATGCGTGTTCTGCGAGATCGTTGCCGGTACGGCGCCGGCCATCCGGGTCTACGAGGACGACGACTTCCTGGGCATCCTCGACATCCGGCCGTTCACCCGCGGTCACACCCTGGTCCTGCCCAAACGGCACAGCGTCGACCTGACCGACACCCCGGCCGACACCCTGGCGGGAATGCTCGCCGTCGGGCAGCGGATCGCGCAGGCCACGCGGCTGTCGGCGCTGGGCGCGACCGGAAACAACATCGCGATCAACGATGGCAAGTCGGCGATGCAGACGGTGTTCCACATTCACCTGCACGTGATCCCCCGACGCGACGGCGACAAGCTCTCGTTCGCCAAGGGGATGCTGCTGCGTCGCGACCCCGACCGGGACGCCACCGGGCGGATTGTGCGTGAAGCCCTGGCGGCAATGGACACGACCGGATGAGGATGCTGCCATGACATCGCTGGCCCAGAGGGCACTCACGACGTGGGTCCAGGTGCACGACGCGCTCTACCAGCGCAGCAACGGTTGGATCGGACACCGCATACCCGGCGCGCCACCCTCGCTTCTGCTGCACACCATCGGCGCGAAAACCGGTGAGCCACGCAAGAATACGCTGGCCTACTACCGCGACCGGAGCGACTATCTGGTCGTCGCCTCCAACGGCGGCGCAGACCGGAACCCGGCCTGGTACCACAATCTGCGCGCCCAGCCGAACATCGAGATCAATGTCGGCCCAAAGCGTTTGGCCGTCACCGCGCACATTGTGCTGCCCGACGACCCGGATTACGCCCGGTTGTGGCAGCTCTGCGACTCGAAGAACGCCGGCCGGTACGCCGCCTACCAGAGGGGCACCAAGCGGCCCATCCCGGTGGTCCGGCTGACACCGTAGGCGCCGAGACTGCGGTTTTTCGCGGGTCTCCCCGCGAAATGCGGACAAGAACTGCAGTTTCAGCGAGCTAGAACAGCTCTTTGGCCAGCAGTTCCAGCGTCGCCTCGCGGGCTGGTGCGGTAGCCGGGTCGGTGCCACGATGCGCCGAGGCGACGGGGTTGACCATCACCTCGTCGACGTCGAACTCGTCGGCCACCGCGCGAACCTGCTCGGCCGCCTCGGCCGGCGAACCGACGACCGCCTTGGCCCGGCCGGCGGCGATGATCGCCTCGGCCTGCGGATGCATCGTCAGCGCCGCCGCGTCTTCGACGAGATCCAGCGGCCCCAGCGGCTGGCCGGTACGTAGCCGCGCCATCATCTGCAGGTTCGGCAGCAGCAGTGCATCGGCCTCCGCACGGGTTGGCGCGACCACCGCGTTGACCGTCATGAACGTCACCGGCTCGGCGGCCACCGCGCTCGGCCGGAACTCCGACCGATACGCGGCCAGCGCCTCGACGGTGCCCTGCCCGGCGAAGTGATGGGCGAACACGTAAGGCAGGCCCTTGGCGGCGGCCAGATGCGCCGAATACATCGACGAGCCCAACAGCCACAGTCGCGGTTCCCCGACCGCGGCCGGGGTCGCCTTGAGGATGTAGTCCTGGTTGCGGATGGGGATGCGAACCCCGTGCGCGCTCATCAGCGCCGCGACATCGTCGAGATACTGCGGGAAGTTCTCGATATCGGAATCATCGCGAGTGCCGCGCAACATGATCGATGTCACCGGATCCGAGCCCGGCGCGCGGCCGATGCCCAGATCGATGCGGCCGGGAGCGGCAGCTTCCAGGAGTGCGAACTGCTCGGCGACAGCCAACGGCGCGTGGTTGGGCAGCATCACCCCACCCGAGCCCAGCCGCAGCTGCGTGGTCTGGGCGGCGAGGTAGGCGATGAGCACCGGTGGGCTGGTGGCGGCGACCGCGGGCATGTTGTGGTGCTCGGCGAGCCAGTATCGGGTGAATCCGAGCCGGTCGGCGGTCTGGGCCAGCCGCACGGTGGCCGCCAGCGCGTCGGCGGTGGTCTGATCGGTGCGCACCGGGACGAGATCGAGGACAGAAAGCCGCATAACGGCCTCAACGATACGGCCGGGCACTTACTTCCCCGGAGGGCAGGAGCGAAGCGACCCGGGGAATTGGCACACGGAGGGCAGGAGCGAAGCGACCCGGGGAATTGGCGGAGTTCACCCGCGCAGGCCGGCCCGCTTCACCGCATCGGCCAACACGGCGTCAAGCATGTCCGGGGTGAGGCGCCCGGTGAACATGTTCTGCTGGCTCGGGTGATAGCAGCTCATCAGCTGCCGACCCGACGACAGTTCGACGACCACCCCATGGCCGAACTTCGGTTTGGCCGGGCCCGGCAGCTCGTCGGCGAGCAGCCGCAGGGCGGCCTGCCAGCCGAACCCGCCCAGAGTCACGATCACCCGGACATAGGGGGCGATCAGCCGCCACTCGGCGGCCAGCCACGGCTCGCAGGTCGACCGCTCGTCGGGTGTCGGCGCGTTGCCGGGCGGGGCACACCGTACCGCAGCGGCAACCCTGATGTTGTTGGTGCGCAAACCATCCGCCGCATCGACACTGATCGCCGAGTTCACCAGCCCGGCCCGGTGCAGCGCGGCGAACAGCTGATCACCCGAGCGGTCGCCGGTGAACACCCGCCCCGTCCGGTTGCCACCGTGGGCAGCCGGGGCCAGTCCCAGCACCAGAATTTTCGGCCGCGCCGAGCCCCAGCCGGTGATGGGCCGCCCCCAGTACGGTTCACCGGCGAAGGACCGTCGCTTGGTGACCGCCACCTCCTCGCGCCAGGTGACCAGCCTGGGGCAGGCCCGGCACACACTGATCAGGGCATCAAGGCTTGCGAGGTCGCCGGCTGTCGCGGCCAGCGCGGCCACCTGTCCGGCGTCGGCGGCCGCCGGGGTATCGGTGCCGGCGGGGTCACCGGGCCAGCCCGTCCCGGGCGGAACCGGTGATTCGAATGGCACCCCGGTGCGCGGATGAGCGTGGACGGTCACCGCTCCACTGTGCCTGCGTCGGCATTCGCGCGCGCGAAAATTAAGCTCGGCGGGTGACCACCACGCGCCTTCCCGCGCTGCTGATCCTGTCCTCGACCTTCCTGGCCGCGGGCGCCAACGGGATCTCGTTGGTCGCATTCCCGTGGCTGGTGCTGCAGCGCACCGGCAACGCGGTGGACGCCTCGATCGTCGCCGGTGCCGCGACCCTGCCGCTGCTGGTCGCCACACTCATCGCCGGCGCCGCCGTCGACTTCGTCGGCCGCCGCCGGGTCGCGATGCTCTCCGACGCGCTGTCGGCGACCGCGGTCGCGGCGATCCCGGTGCTGACCATCGCCTTTGGCACCGACGTGCTGAACACACTGGTACTGGCGAGCCTGGCCGCCCTGGGCGCATTCTTCGATCCGGCCGGAATGACCGCGCGACAATCGATGCTGCCCGAGGCCGCCGCCCGGGCCGGGTGGACCCGGGATCACACGAACAGCGTCTACGAGGCGGTGTTCAACCTGGCCTACATCACCGGCCCCGGCATTGGTGGTCTGCTCATCGCGACCCTGGGCGGGGTCAACACCATGTGGGTGACCGCCGCGCTCTTCGGGCTGGCCATCCTGGCGATGGCGGTACTACGGCTGGAGGGTGCCGGGCGGCCACCCCGCGAAAAACTCCCCGAGACCGTGGTTTCCGGCGTCGTGGAAGGGTTGAAGTTCGTCTGGCAAAACCGGGCGCTTCGCACCCTCGGGCTCATCGACCTCGCCGTCACCGGTCTGTACCTGCCGATGGAAAGCGTGCTCTTCCCCAAGTACTTCACCGACCGCAACGAACCGGCCCAGCTCGGCTGGGTACTGATGGCGCTGTCGATCGGCGGGCTGATCGGAGCGCTGAGCTGGACGGTGCTGTCGAAAATCGCCAGTAAGCGGACAACCGTGCTGACCGCCGTCCTGACCTTCGGCATCGCCGTGGCCGTGATCGCGTTCCTGCCGCCGCTGCCGGTGATCCTCTCCCTGGCCACGGTGGTCGGCCTCGTCTACGGCCCGATCGGGCCCATCTACAACTCGATCATGCAGGCCCGCACCCCGACACAGCTGCGGGGTCGGGTGGTCGGGGTCATGACGTCGATGGCCTACGCCGCCGGTCCGATCGGGTTCACGCTGGCCGGCCCGCTGGTCGACACGTTCGGGCTGAAGGTGACCTTCCTGGTGCTGGCGGTGCCGATCCTGGTCATCGGGCTGACCTGCCCCTGGATACCTGCACTTCGCGAACTCGACACCGACGCCGGCGGTCCGGTGCCTACGCTGCGAACATGACCCTGGTCGATATCGACGCCGAACCCCGCTTCACCCATTTGCTCGACATGCGGATCGAGTTCGACCCGGCGCAGGTTTTCCCGACGCCGACCGGAACGCGGATGACCTTCGTGATCCGTCGGGGCCGCTGTGAAGGCGACCGGATCGCCGGCGACCTCCTGGCCGGCGGAGGCGACTGGATCGTCGTCGGCAGCGACCGGGTGGCCCGCCTCGACGTCCGTGCCACGCTGCGCACCGACGACGGAGCCTACGTCCACATCACCGTGACCGGACGGGTATCGATGCCCCAGGAAGCCACGGCACGCTACATCACGGGTGAGTTCATTCGGCACGACGAGGCCTACGCCCGGTCGAGCCCACTGTTCGAGACCGACGACGACCGCTACCGGTGGATCAATGCGGTCCACACCGTCGCGATCAACCAGATGTCGATGTCGGAGGTCCACTACCGGGTCTTCGAGGTGCTGTGACGGCCTCCCCGATCGTGCCCACGCCTAGGATGACGCAATGGCCGTGAGCACCGTGGCCGGCCTGGCCGCCGAATTGCCCGATGGGGTCGTCGTCACCGACCCCGACATCCTGGCCTCCTACCGCCACGACCGGGCAACCGATCCCGCCGCCGGGACACCGCTGGCGGTGGTCCGACCCTCCCGCACCGAAGAGGTGCAGACGTTGTTGCGCTGGGCGACCGCCAACCGAGTCGCGGTCGTGCCCCGCGGCGCCGGCACCGGCCTGTCCGGTGGGGCGACGGCCGTCAACGGGGGCATCGTGCTGTCGACGGAGAAGATGCGCGACATCACCGTCGACCCGGTGACCCGCACCGCCGTCGTCCAACCTGGTCTGCTCAACGCCGAGGTGAAGAAGGCGGTCGCGGAGTACGACCTGTGGTATCCGCCGGATCCGTCATCGTACGAGATCTGCAGCATCGGTGGGAACATCGCCACCAACGCGGGCGGGCTCTGCTGTGTGAAGTATGGCGTCACCACCGATTACGTTCTCGGACTACAGGTTGTGCTGGCCGATGGCACCGCGGTGCGCCTGGGTGGGCCACGGCTCAAGGATGTGGCCGGGCTGTCGCTGACCAAACTGTTCGTCGGCAGCGAGGGCACCCTGGGGGTCATCACCGAGGTGACATTGCGTCTCCTGCCGCCCCAGCCCCGGGCATGCACCGTGGTGGCGACGTTCGACTCGGTGGAGGCCGCCGCCGGTGCCGTGGTGACGATCACCGGGCGCATCCGGCCCTCGATGCTGGAGTTCATGGACGCGGTGGCGATCAACGCCGTCGAGGACAAACTGCGCATGGGGCTGGACCGCTCGGCGGCGGCAATGATGGTCGCCGCCTCCGACGACCGGGGACCGGCCGGCGCCGAGGATGCCGAGTACATGGCTCAGGTATTCGCCGAAGCCGGTGCTACCGAATGCTTTTCGACGGCAGACCCCGACGAGGGCGAGGCGTTCGTCGCGGCTCGCCGGTTCGCCATCCCTGCGGTGGAGGCCAAGGGCTCGCTGCTGCTCGAGGATGTCGGCGTGCCCCTGCCCGCGCTGGCCGACCTGGTCGGCGGGGTGGCCAAGATCGCCTCCGGTCACGATCTGACGATCTCGGTGATCGCGCACGCCGGCGACGGCAACACCCATCCGCTGATCGTGTACGACCCCGCCGATGCGGCGATGACCGCGCGGGCCGAAAAGGCGTTCGGTGAGATCATGGATTTGGCGGTGGCGCTCGGCGGGACCATCACCGGTGAGCACGGTGTCGGCCGGCTCAAGAAGCCTTGGCTGGCGGGTCAGCTGGGGCCAGCGGCCATGGAGCTCAATCGCAAGATCAAGGCCGCGCTGGATCCCGACGGGATCCTCAACCCGGGTGCGGTCATCTAGGAACCACCCACCGGGGCCTGACGTTTCAGGATTGTTACGCCGTTAACGGCATCGGATCCGCAATGCAGTGAAGTGCACTGTCCCACAACATGTTACGTGCGAATCTCCCGATCGGCGCCGTTCAGAAGAATGGGCCGTTGGTCCCACGCGTTGAGGGCTCTTGGCAAGAGCGAACCAGACGGCCGAGCGTTAGAGTTTGGTCATGAAGCCTCGATGGAAAGCCTACGAGTACAGCTACCGTATCCATTGGTCACCGGGCGAACATGGCTATGTCGCCTCGGTGGCGGAGTTTCCGACGATGCAGTCGACCCCTGCGACCACACCCCACGCCGCGCTCGACGCCCTGCTGGCGACGGTGGAGCAGAGGTTGAATCAACTTGATATCAATGGCGATCCGCGACCCCCGGTCCTCGGGCTCAGTGGATTGGCCAGCTGAGGCACCCGCAACCCGGGCGTGGGCTTGCTTCAAGCGGGCCCACGCCATACAAATCTCACTGCGCTCAACGACGAGGTGGTGACGACCTCATGGCCCTCGACTTCCCCGATACCGCAACGCTGCATACCGTTCTGGCCCAAGCGCTTCGGGCGCCCTCGATAGGCAATTCACAACCGTGGCGTTGGCGGATCAGCAATCGCGCTCTACATCTCTACGCCGACCCTGACGTCCAGTTGCCCAGTTCCGATCCTGATGGGCGTGAACGGATCATCAGTTGCGGAGCGGCACTTCACCATTGCGCTGTGGCATTGGCGGCGGCGGGTTGGCATGCGCAGATCAGCCGGTTCCCCGATCGAGCGAACCCCGACCATCTCGCCGAGATCCGGCCATTTCGCGCTCAGCCGACCGAAGCCGATATCGCTCTGGCAAAGGCGATCCCGCGGCGGCGGGCCGACCGACGCCCCTACGGCCAACGAGCCATCCCTTCGGTCGCCATTGCGAGTATCTGTGCTCGATTGAGCGAGACGGGCGTCATCGCCCGCGAAGTAAGGTCCGTACCCAGGTTGCGCCGCATCGTGGCCCAGGCGATTCACCAGCATGCTACCGACCCCGAGTATCTGGCTGAGTTGGAGAAGTGGACCATCCGCGCGTCTTCAGCGACGGCTGGCGAATGGGGCGGCGGGGATACCGCATCTGAAGGTTCCGCGGACAACGGTCCCGACAACGCGGTCATCCTCGCGTTGGGCACCGCCAACGATCGGATGCTCGCGTGGCTGCGGGCCGGGGAAGCGAGCAGCATGGTGCTACTCGCGGCGACGGCGGCCGGCTTCGCATGCTGCCCGCTGACCGAGCCGTTGGAGATCGCCGAAACGCGTGATGCGGTTCAGCGCGAGGTGTTCTCCGATCAGGCGTCCCCGCAGATGTTGCTGCGGGTCGGCTGGGCGCAGTGCTCCGGCGCGCCGTGTTCGCCGACCTCGCGCCGCCCGATGGCCGATGTCGTCAGCTACGTGGACGGGACCAGATTCGACTAGCCACTGCGCACGGACGCCGGCAGCGGCGAAACGAAATGCAGCGCCTGGTTGAGGTTGTCCCGCGCGTGGCTGGTCAATCCCTCGCTCAACTCCCAGTGGTAGCCGCGGATCGCCAGCAGGTAGGCCTCCGGGATCCGGCCGAAGCACTGCCGCGCAGTCGCCAGGATCGACGGCACCGACAGCGCGTGGGAGGTGAAGGTCAGATCCAGCACCGGTTCCGGACGACTGATGGCGAACGACTCCACTGACCGATCCTTGGTGGCGTCGACGAAAAGGACCCGCGAGAACCGGTTTATCAGATCGGCGTCCTCGAGGTTGAGTTGGTAGGTTCGCCGCAGCCCGGCGCCGGTTTTCCGGCAGTCCCCTTCCAGCTGATCGATGAACGCCCACCCCAGTCCGTCGTCCTGACGTCCGCAGTTGCCGATCCCGTAGACCAGCGTGTCCGGGCTTCCGAGCAAATCAGCGGGAAGGCGCAGCATTTCAGCGGGTTCGTTCATTGATCACCCGTCCACGGGCGTCGACCACGGACACGGTCAACGGCATCTGCCCCAAGGCGTGGGTGGCGCAACTCAAGCAGGGATCGTAGGCGCGGATGCCGACCTCGACGGCGTTCATCATGCCTTCGGTGATCTCCGTCTTACCGCCGAGGTAGTCCTCGGCGACGCTACGCACGGTCCGATTGAGCACCTGGTTGTTCTGCGTCGTGGCCACGATCAGGTTGGCGAACGTGACGTTTCCCTGCCGGTCGGCGCGGTAGTGGTGCAGCAGCGAGCCGCGCGGGGCTTCCACCACACCGACTCCCTCGCCGATCCAGGCGTCATCGCCCGGTGTCACCAGCAGGTCGTCCTTGCAGATATCGGGGTCGTTGAGCAGATCCCTGACCACCTCGGCAGCGTGGATGATCTCGATCGTCCTTGCCCAATTGGTGTGCAACGTCGAGTTGTTGGCGCGTCCACCGGTGTAGGCGTGGAACTTCTCGAGCGCCTCCGCGGCGAGTGGCGTCGACAATGTGTTGGTGACGTTGAGCCTGGCCAACGGTCCCACCCGCACCGACCCGGCATCACGGCCCAGGTCGGTGAGATATGGGAATTTCATGTAGCTCCACTTCTCGACGCCTTCGGAGAAGTGCTCGAGATAGTCGCGGTAGTCGAACTCGCGCACGGTGTTCTTGTCGTCGTCGACGACCTTGAGCCGGCCGTCGTAGTAGTCGACGTTGCCGTCGTCGTCGACCAGGCACATGTTGAGGGCGGGAACTTTGGCGAAACCGTCAACCTCGGCGCGATGCTTGTCGTGGAAGTCGTAGAACATCTGCAGGCCCAGCTGGGCATCTTCGATGACCTCGTCGACCGACGACAGTCCCTCCTCCCCACGCAGGAATCGCGCCACATCGGCCGTGGTGAGGCATTTGTTCACACCTCCCGGGACCGAGGAGATACCGTGCATGCGCTTCCCGAATACGGCCTCGATGACTTCCTGTCCCCATTTGCGCAGCCGCACAACACGTTTGACGAGCTCCGGGTTGGCCTCGATCAGTCCGATGAAGTTGCGCTTCTCGGGGGCGGCGTCGATCCCGAACAGCATCTCGGGAACTACGAGATAGAAGTACGCGGTGACATGCGATTGCAGCATCTGGGCGTAGTGCCCCAGCCGGCGCATCTTGACCGCGGTCGGGGTGAGCCGGGTTCCCGAGCCCGGCCCGACGCCAATCAGGTCATCGAGGGCCTTGGCGCCGGCCAGGTGGTGGCTGACGAAGCAGATCCCGCAGATCCGCTGCATGAGAACCGGTGCTTCCCAGTACGGATGGCCCTGGATGAACTTCTCGTAGCCGCGGAACTCCACCACGTGCAGCTTGGCGTCGGTGACGTTGTGGTCGTCATCGAGCTCGATGACCACCTTGCCATGCCCTTCGATCCGGGTGATCGGGTCGATGACGAGTGTCGTTGCCACGGTGGACGTTCCCCTAATCGAAGTGGTTGAGAGACGTGGGCAGATCGACCGGCCGGCCCGCGATCAGGTCGTCGAGCACGTCGAGTATCGCGTCTGGCTTCGGCGGGCAGCCCGGGACGAAGTAATCCATGTGGACGACCTCATGACACGGGTAGACATTGTTGGTCAGGATCGGAATGTGGCGGTCGTAGGGAACCACCGGCACCGCGCCGGCCGGAGCGGTCGGTGAATTGGTGTATGCCTCGGCAAGACAATCGGTCAGTCCCGCCAGGTTACGCAGCGACGGCACACCGCCCCAGATCGCGCAGGCGCCGACCGAGATCAGGACGTCGCAATTCTCCCGAAAATGTCGCAGCGTCTCGATGTTCTCGTCGTTGGCCACTCCGCCTTCGATGAAGCCGATCGCACACCGCTCCGGGATGCGTTTGATGTCGGTGAACGACGACCGCAGTATCGTGATCTTGTCGAGCAGCCCGATCATGCGCTCGTCGATGTCCAGCAGCGACAGGCTGCAGCCCCAGCAGCCGCACAGGCTGATCATCGAGACCTTGATCTTCTCGGCGCGTTTGGCGGCCAGATCCGGATCCAGCGGGGTGGCCGGAAGTTCATGCGAGGCAATCTCGTTGGCGTCCGATGCGGTCACTGGACTGGCCTCCGTGATGGTTCGAGCGCGCGGTCACGTACCGATTCGACCTCGTAGCGCCGCTGGCCGATGGGTTCGTCGTAGCCTTGGCCCTTCTCCAGGATCGTGCCGACCGGGCAGATGTCGACCGCCTCCCGGACCTGCTCGGGGGGCATCTTGTCGGCCAGGGCGGCGTCGATCTCGATGCGGGCGTCGGTGCCGCGGCCGTGGATGCTGAAGATCTTCTCACCGGTCTCCCGGTCACGGATGAACTCGACACAGCGTTGGCAGAAGATGCAGCGGTCGCGCTCGAGCCAGATGGTGCTCGACGCGTGGTCGGCGACCCGCTCGGGGAACTGATAGGGGAAGCGGGACACCATCATGTCCACTTCGTAGCCGACGGCCTGCAGGGTGCACCGGCCCGACTTCTCGCAACTGGGGCAGTTGTGATTGCCTTCGGAGAACAGCATTTCGACCAGTGCCTTGCGCGCGTCGACAACGTCTTGGGCGTTGACCTCGACCCGCATTCCGTCGCTGACCGTGACCGCGCACGCGGCCGTGATCGAGCCGTTGACCCGGACCGAACACGCCCGGCACGTGCCCAGGGCCGGATGCTCGGGCAGGTAGCACAGCGTCGGAATGTAGACGCCGGCCTCGGCGGCGACGTCGACGAGCGTCTTACCTTCCTCGGTGATGACGGCGACGCCGTCGATCTCGATGCGGATGCTCACAGCGTCTCCTGCGGTGCTAGTTCGGCGACGGCCCTGGCGTAGCCGGTCAGTTCTGCCACTTCGTCGAACGACGACAACAGGTCGCCGTCGTTCTGGCTCCGGAGTCTGGCTTCATAGATTTCCGGGAATTTCTTCAGGGTGGTCAGAATCGGGTTCGGAGAGGTGGCGCCCAGCCCGCACCGGCTGGTGTGGGCGACGATTCCGCCCCAGGTGACCATGTCGTCGATATCGGTCCGGGTGGCCCGGCCGGCGACAACCAGGCCGACCTTCTCCCGGAGTTGAACATTGCCCGCCCGGCAGGGCACGCAGATGCCGCAGGACTCGTCGACGAAGAACTGCATGAAATCCGCGACGATGTCGAGCAGGTCGCGGTCGCGGTTGAAGACCATGAAGGAGCCATTGCAGGACAGGTCGTCGTAGGCGAGCTTGCGGTCGGCGTCGGCGGCCACGGACAGCATCTCACCCGACGGTCCACTGATCTGTACCGCCCGAGGGTCCTGCGCACCCACCAGGTCGAGCACCTCGGCCAGCCCGATCCCCCACTGGACCTCGTAGATCCCGGGGGCGGCACAGTCTCCGGCGACGCTGAGCAGCCGGGTACCGGTCGACCCGGGCACGCCCATGGCGGCGAACCAGGCGGCACCTTCGGCCATGATCCGGCTTGCCGCGGCGAAAGTCTCGACATTGTTGACCACTGTCGGCATGCCCAGGAATCCGTGTTGGACCGGGAATGGCGGCTTGAGTCGGGGCGTTCCCCGTTTGCCCTCGCAGGACTCGATGAGGGCCGACTCGTCGCCGCAGATGTAGGCGCCCGCACCGAGCTGGATGCGGATGTCGAAGCCCTCACCGAGCGCACCGTCGGTGCGCAGCTCGGTCAGCTGGCGCTCGAGATAGTCCTGCAAGTAGGCATATTCGGCCCTCAGGTAGAGGATTCCGGTGTGGGCGCCAACGGCGTGGGCCGCGATCGCCATACCCGCGAAGACGTCCTTGGGCGAGTTGGTCAGCAGCACCCGGTCCTTGAAGGTTCCCGGCTCGCCCTCGTCGGCGTTACAGATGATGTACTTCTCGTCTCCGGCTGCCGCCCGGCAGAACTTCCACTTGTTGCCGGTAGGGAAGCCCGCACCGCCACGGCCGCGCAGACCCGACTCGGTGATGGTTGCGATCACGTCCTCGGGATCGGTGTCACGGCAGCGGCCCACCAGTGCGGCGTGGTCGGTCTCGCCGGTGAAGAACACCGGCCCGGAAGTGTGCACGGCCGTGCGGGTCAGGGCCTCGACGTAGGCGACATCCTGAGTCGGAATAGCGGCCGGGTTGGCGATCTGCGCCGGCGACCGACCGCTCTTGAGCGCATCGACGATCTCGGTGACCGATTCCGGTGTCAGATCCGCGAACACCACGCCGTCGATCAGCATCGCGGGCTCGTGGTCACTCAGTCCGATGCAGGCGGTCTCGAACAATCCGAAGTCCGCCGACCCCGGTCCGCCGACCCGCGTACCGGTCGCACGTTCCAGCGCCTCATGCACGGCGTCATAGCCCCGCATTTTCGCAACAACATTGTTGCTCAAATAAATTCGGTAGCGGCCCGACGGCTCGGTGTGGAAGAAATGGTAAAACGTCGCGGTCTCCAAGACGTCGCCGACGGAGAGCCCGAGCCACTCGGCAATCTGCTCGGCGACACCGGCATCGAGGTAACCCGCGCCGCGCTGGACCTCCCACAGGATGTCGATGAGCTCGACGCGGTCACGTTTGCGGCCGTCGAGAACTGTCGCGATGTCGAAAGTCGTGGTCACTGTACCGCCCACTCAATCAGGGTATCGAGTTCCGTACGCAAGGGTGAACTGAAGATTTGCGCGGCAACGGTGACGCTTCATCGGGCCTCCCACCGCCCCCCGACGGGGCTGAGTGGTCCCGCGAGGCTAACACGCAACGCTGGTTTTTACCTTGTGGAGGAGGCAAATTCGCAGCGGCGCTCCGACTCACGCCCACGACGTGGACATCACCGATGGCGTCTGCGCAAACCCTGATCGGAATCCAAGCGAACTGACCGTGACCCAGAGGTAATCCCGGCCGGGCTGTAGGTTCCCGACGCGTCTGTCATTCGACTCAACCGTGACCTGCCGTGATTTGCAGCGTCCCGGGTTTTTCATGCACGATTCGTCCCGGAAATACGTCATTTATCAACCACCAGCGATTGAGCTTCGGCGCGCACCCATCGGCTGAGCCGCATTGCGGTCGGACCGACTTGGCTGCGAGTTCGCATCCCCGCTCGCGTTCACGGTGTAGTCCACTCCCAGGGGTCCAGGCATCGGGCGCCGAGCGGTTCGAAGTGTCGGGTGTTGCGGGTTACGACGATCTTGTCGGTGGCCTGGGCGACGGCCGCGATCAGTGCGACGTCGTAGGGAGCGTGCTCTGGCACGCGGTAGGCGGCCAGGATGCGGGCGGCGGCCAGGATGCGGGCGGCGGCCAGATCGAAAGCCAGTGTCCGGTGGGCGAACACGGGCAACACTTTGTTGTCGAACCAGCGCCGCAGATGCTCACCCTGGGCTGGGTCGGTCCGCTCCTTGGCGATCACGCCGCGTTCGATCTCAGCCATCGTTGTGGCTGCGATGAACTGTTCGGACACTTCAACCGAGTCCGCCCATGCCGCCACGGTCGGATGGCGTCCCGGTACGCGCAAAGCGGACACCACGTTGGTATCGAGGACGTAGGTCACAGCTCTGGGGTGCGGGCGGTCAGGCCGAGACGTTGCGGATCGAAGTCGATGTCATGGCCGGTGTCGGCAGCCAGCAGTACTGACATGGGGACATCTTCGCCCGACAGCCCCGCCGTGAGGATCGCGCGGGCTTCGGCTTCGACGGAGTGCTGGTGACGTGCAGCGCGCACGCGCAGCGCCGCCTTGGTTCCTTCGGGAAGGTTTCGGATCACGATCTGCTCCATGCGAAAACGATATCAATATTGTGATATCAAATTGATGCCCATCAGGCCCCCCGCACCTACCAGGACGTTCCACCTCCGCCACCGACCACATGCGCGTCCCACTTGGCCTTCCAATTGGACACACGGTGGACAAACCGTCTGGCACTAGGACAAATCTACTGGGATCCCGGCCGGGCATTGACACAGCAGCGATCTTGTCGTACTCATAAGACATGACTGCTGTTGTGTCTCACGAAGCAGAGGCCCGCTTCGAGCTCGCCACCCCGGAGACCTGGGGCAACCGCTGGCCGATGTACCGGGCGTTACGCGACCGCGACCCGGTACACCATGTCGTACCGGAGAACCCCGATCACGACTATCGGGTGCTGTCCCGGCACGCCGACATCTTCGCCGCCGCGCGCGACCACGAGACGTTCTCCTCCGCCCAGGGCCTCACCGTCACCTACAACGAGCTGGAACTGATTGGACTGCAAGATAACCCGCCGATGGTGATGCAGGATCCACCGGTACACACCGAATTCCGCAAACTGGTGTCCCGCGGCTTCACCCCCCGGCAGGTGGAAGCGGTCGAACCCAAGGTGCGGGAGTTCGTCGTGGAGCGCATCGAGCGGCTGCGCGCCAACGGAGGCGGCGACATCGTCACCGAGTTGTTCAAACCGCTGCCATCCATGGTGGTCGCGCACTACCTCGGCGTTCCCGACCATGACCGTGACCAGTTCGACGGCTGGACCGATGCGATCGTGGCCGCCAACACCTCCAGTGATGGCATCGGTGGCGCACTGGCCACCGTCGGCGACGCGGTCGGGTCGATGATGGCCTACTTCACCGAACTCATCGAGCGCCGCCGGCGCGAGCCCGAGGACGACACCGTGTCGCACCTGGTGGCCGCCGGCGTCGGCGCCGACGGTGATATCGCCGGCACGCTGTCCGTGCTGGCCTTCACCTTCACGATGGTGACCGGGGGCAACGACACCACCACCGGCCTGCTCGGCGGGTCGATGCCGCTGCTCGCCGAACGTCCCGACCAGCGCCGGATGCTCGTCGAGCAGCCTGAGCTCATTCCCGATGCCGTCGACGAGCTGTTGCGGCTGACGTCCCCGGTTCAGGGGCTGGCCCGCACCGTCACCCGCGACGTCGAGCTGCACGGCAAGACCATCCCGGCCGGACGCAAGGTGCTGCTGCTGTACGGGTCGGCCAACCGCGACGAGCGACAGTACGGCCCGGACGCGGGCGAGCTCGACGTCACCCGGCGCCCGCGCAATATCCTCACGTTCAGCCACGGCGCCCATCACTGCCTCGGCGCGGCCGCAGCGCGAATGCAAGCGCGGGTGACGCTGACCGAATTGCTCTCCCGCTGCCCCGATTTCGAGATCGACGAGTCGGGCATCGTCTGGGCCGGTGGCGGCTACGTGCGTCGCCCACTGTCGGTGCCGTTCCGGGTGCGCGGCTGATGGCCGGCAAGGACTGGCTGAGTTCGCGGCGCGCTGAGGTGGCCGCCGACCGCATCCTCGACGCGGCCGGCGAACTGTTCGCCCACCACGACGTGGCCAGCGTCGGCATGAACGACATCGCCCGCAGTGCGGGATGTTCCAGGGCAACGCTGTATCGCTATTTCGAGAACCGCGAGGTGCTGCACACCGCCTACGTACACCGTGAGGCGTACCGGTTGCACGAGCAGATGACCGAACTGGTCCGCGGGATTCCCGATCCACGGGAACGGCTGCTGGCCGGACTCGGCGCGTCGATGAAGCTCGTCCGCGAGAGCCCGGCATTGTCGTCGTGGTTCGCCACCACCGACTCCCCCATCGGGGCCGAGATGGCCGAACAGTCCGAGGTCATCCAGGCGCTGACATCGGGCTTCCTGCTGTCATTGCGACCCGACGACCCCGATGTCGTCCACCGCCGGGCCCGCTGGCTGGTCAGGGTGCTGACCTCGCTGCTGATCTTCCCGGGCCGCGACGCCGACGACGAGCGCGCGATGCTCGAGGAGTTCGTCGTCCCGATGGTGTGCCCCAGCGAGTCTGCGGTGGAGGCATCGAGTCTGCGCACAGATCGAGATTCATCCCCAGGATGACGCGCTGAGTGCAGAGTGGGCGGCTCAGCGTCGGGCAGTGATCCGAAGGTGTCGCCATGGCGAACATCGAATCACCCTTCATCGGGAGCGAAGCGATCGCGAGCGACGCCTTGCGCGGCCATCAATTGCGCGCTCACTATCGCGCAGTCTTTCCGAATGTATACGCCCCAAAGGGGATTGAGCTCACACTTCACGAGCGTGCAAGGGCCGCATGGCTGTGGTCACATCGGAGCGGCACCGTCATGGGTCTGACAGCAGCGAGTCTGCACGGCGCGAAGTGGCTGGATGGCAGTTTGCCCGTCGAGCTGGTGGCATCGAACGCCAGGCCACCACATGGTCTACGGACGCACGATATGCGTATCCAGACCGAGGAGCGGATGCTGTTGGGCGACTTGCCGGTCACCACCCCGCAACGGACAGCCTTTGATATCGGTCGACGCCAACCAACGCGCTCGACGGTCGCCCGGATGGACGCACTGTTGCGTGCCACGGGTATCGGGGTTGAGGAGGTAGCCGCGCTCGCCAAGCAGCATCCCGGCGCACGAGGCCTTCGCCAGCTGGAAGCTGTGCTGGCTCTCGTCGACGCCGGGGCGCAATCGCCCAGGGAAAGTTGGTTGCGGCTGACCCTGATCGATGCCGGGCTCCCGCGGCCGCGAACGCAAATTCCCGTACGAAGTGCCGACGGCTTCACGACGTACTACCTCGACATGGGCTGGGAAGAGTTGATGGTCGCTGTCGAGTACGACGGCGACCATCACCGCACCGATCGCTGGCAGCACAATAAGGACGTCATTCGCCTCGAGGAACTTGAGCGTCTCGGCTGGATCGTCATCCGGGTGCTTGCCGAGCACACGTCGGGCGACATTGTTCGGCGAGTGCGCGACGCCCTGGGTCGGCGCGCATCGATTCTGCGGTGAGCGCACTGGACCTGCCGTCAGCGTGGGATTTTCGCAAGAATCACGCAATCACCGCAGACTCGGCTGTGAGACTAGGTGCGCACCCGGGTGAACCGGTGCAGCACCCACGCCACCGGGATCGTCATGACCAGCGTGACGAGGAACAGCGCCGGCATCGACCCGGTGTAGACCGGCCACCCCAGGACTTCCACCATCGCGATCTCCATCACCACGAGGTGCACCAGGAAGATCTCATAAGAGATCTCCCCCAGCCACACCATCGGGCGGCTGGCCAGGGCGCGCGCATACCACCCTCGGTTACCCAGAGCCAGCGGCGCGACCATCAGCGTGGCGATCACCGCGTAGAAGACCGTCTTGACCAGCGCCTCGGTCAGCCCGCTCGGCGAGGTGGTGGGCTCGCCGGCGATCGGCGTGGACACGATCAGGAAGCTCACGACGGCCAGCGACACGACGATGAAGCCGTACACCCGAACTCCTATCGCACCCAACACCGTGAGCAACATTCCGCCGATGAACCAGGCCAGGTAGCCGGGCAGCCACAGCCGGGCTCCGCTGGGCAGAAAATCCGTCGTGTGCACCAGGACCATCCAGGCCGGGCTGACAAGCGCGAGCAGCACCAGCCCGGCGAGCAACAACCTCGGCCGCCACCGCCGCCGGCACACCACGACCAGCAACAGCCATGCCAGCACCGGCAGCGCGACGTAGAAAGCCACTTCGACGGCCAGGCTCCACATCTGCGTGAGCCCTTGGTGCAGATAACCGTTGAACATGTAGTTGTCGGTGTAGATCTGGGTGAGCGTGAGATTACGTAGCAGCCCGATCCAGGTGTGGCCCGGATTGGGTCCGGCGGTGCGGAAGTGGTAGATCAGGTAGGCGGCCAGCACGGTGACGACGTAGGCCGGCATGATCCGCCGCACCCGGTGCCAGGCGTAGCGACGCACCGACGGCGGCGTCTGCCCGCCGACCGCCGCGCGCACCCACGGGCCGAACAACAAATAGCCCGACAGCACGAAGAAGATCGGCACGCCGATCTCCATCCGCGAATACACCAGGCCCACAAAACCGTGCGTGTACTTGCCCGTGGTGTACGCGGCGTGGGTGGCCAGCACCAGCAGCGCGGCGACCGCCCGGATCCCGGTCAGCGAGGCGACCCGGTCGACTCCGGAGACCGCTTCCAGACCGCCCTGATCGACCTGGCCGGACGCGGTCATCGGCTCGTGCGCCGGGGCTTCCCGCCGGAGGGACGCGCGTCGTATCTCGGGTTGCCGCGGTCGGGCTTGAGATCGATCAACACACCGGAAATCCGGGTCTTCTCAAGGGCTTTCAGGGTCTGCTTGGACAGGCTGGCGGGCAGTTCGACCAGGGAGAAGTTCTCCTTGATGGTGATGTGCCCGAAATCGCTTCGATGCAAGCCGCCTTCGTTGGCCAGCGCCCCGACAATCGAGCCGGGGCCGACCTTGTGCTTCTTGCCGACCGCGATGCGATAGGTCGCCAGATCGTCGCGGGTCTTGCGCGGTGCGCGTTCACGTTCGGGACGCTCTGGGCGCTCGCGACGCTTCTCCGGCGGCGGCTCGGTCATCAGGAATTCCGCGCCGTCACGGCTCTGCAGTGCCAGCGCGGCGGCGATATCGGCCATCGGCACGTCGTTGTCGCGCTCGTAGTCCTCGATCAACCGGCGGAACATCTCGAATCCGGGAGCGTTCAGCGCCTCGCTGATCGAGTCCTGGAACTTGGCCACCCGCTGGGCGTTGACGTCGTCGACCGACGGCAGCTGACCCTCGACCAGCTTCTGCCGGGTGACCCGCTCGATCGAGTTCAGCAGGTGCCGTTCGCGCGGCGTCACGAACAGCAGCGCGGTGCCCGAGCGCCCCGCCCGGCCGGTGCGCCCGATGCGGTGCACATAGGACTCCGGATCGTGCGGGATGTCGAAATTCACCACATGCGAGATGCGCTCGACGTCCAGCCCGCGGGCAGCGACATCGGTGGCCACCAAGATGTCAACGGTCCCGTCCTTGAGCTGACTGATCGTTCGCTCGCGGACCGCCTGTGGGATATCACCATTGATGGCGGCCGCGGCGAATCCACGGGCCCGCAGCTTTTCGGCGACCTCCTCGGTGGCCTGCTTGGTGCGGACGAACACGATCATCCCGTCGCCCTGCTCCACCTCGAGCAGGCGGGTCAGCGCGTCCATCTTCCGCGGATACGACACCAGGAAATAGCGCTGGGTGATGTTCTCGGCGGTCTGGGTCTTGGACTTGACCGTCACCTCGACGGGGTCATGCAGGTATTTGGTGGTGATCTTGCGGATCCCCGGCGGCATGGTCGCCGAGAACAACGCGACCTGCTTGTACTCCGGGGTGTCGGCCAGGATGCGCTCGACGTCCTCGGCGAACCCCATCTGCAGCATCTCGTCGGCCTCGTCGAGCACCAGGTAGTCCAGGTGCGACAGGTCCAGGCTGCCCTTCTCCAAGTGATCGATGACGCGCCCGGGGGTCCCGACCACGATCTGGGCGCCGCGTTTGAGCCCGGCGAGCTGCGGAACATAGGACGAGCCACCGTAGATCGGCAGCACGTTGATCTTCAGGTGTGCGCCGTAGCGGCTGAACGCCTCGGCGACCTGCAGGGCCAGCTCGCGGGTCGGTGCCAGCACCAGCGCCTGCGTGTTGCGGCTTTCCGGGTCGATCTTGGACAGGATCGGGATCGCGAAGGCCGCGGTTTTGCCCGTACCGGTCTGCGCCAGGCCGACGACGTCGGAGCCGGCCAGCAGCGCCGGGATGGTCGCCGCCTGGATCGCCGACGGTGTTTCGTAGCCGACGTCGGCAACAGCCTGCAGCACCGCGGGGTGGATCTGCAGGTCGGCGAAGGTCTGGGGGGCGTCGTCCGGGGATGTCATCGGATCTGCAGTCTACTGCCGGAGCGTGCCGTAACCCGCTTCTGCTCGAGAAGGCCGGTACCGTCGCCGGTGTGTGGCAGCGGGCGGCGGGCAGGAGCGAAGCGACCCGGGGAACAGGGCTCACGATCGCGGTGGCGGGAGCCGTGCTGGCCGCTGCACTCGCGGGCTGCAGTTCTGGCGACTCGACGGTGGCCAAGACTCCGCAGCCGACATCGAGCGCGGTGACCACCACCGAGGCGCCCCCGCCGACGAGCGCGCCGCCGCCACCGCCGAGCAGCACGCCACCACCACCGGACCCGTGCGCGGTGAACCTCGCCGCTCCGGCCATCGCCCAGGCGGTCTCCGAGCTGCCCCGCGACCCGCGCAGCGAACAGGGCTGGTATCCCGTACCGATAGCCGGCAACTACAACGAATGCGCCCAGCTGTCGGCGGTGATCATCAAGGCCAACACCAACGCCGACAACCCCAATACCCGCGCGGTGTTGTTCCATCTCGGCAAGTACATTCCGACCGGCGTGCCCGACACCTACGGCTTCAACGGCGTCGACACCACGCAGAGCACCGGTGACACCGTCGCCCTGGCCTACGTCAACGGCCTGGGCATGCAGAGCGTGGTGAAGTTCCGCTGGAACGGCAACGGTGTGGAGCTGATCGGCAACGGCTGAGCCGTCGGTACCCGCGCCTACAGTGGGTCTGTGTTCGTCGCCGAGGACCGCGTCATCTACAGCGCCTCCGACCTCGCCGCGGCCGCACGCTGCGAGTTTGCGCTGCTGCGCGCCTTCGATGCGCAGCTGGGCCGGGGGCCGGCCGTCTCGGTCACCGACGAGCTGCTGGCGCGTACCGCCGAGCTCGGCGGCCAGCACGAACAGCGCCACCTCGACGAGCTCCGCGCGGCGGCCGACGTCACGGTCATCGGCAGGCCCGTCTACACGGTGCCCGGGCTGACCGCCGCCGCAACCGCCACGCTGCGCGCCGTCGAGCGGCGCGCACCCGTCATCTATCAGGCCGCGATGTTCGACGGGCGCTTCGTGGGTTTCGCGGACTTTCTGCTCCTCGAGGCCGACCGCTATCGGCTGCGCGACACCAAGCTCGCCCGATCGGTGAAGGTGGAGGCCCTGCTGCAGTTGGCCGCCTACGCCGAGACCCTCACCGCCGCGGGTGTCGACGTCCACGACGAGGTGGAACTGGTGCTGGGCAACGGCACCACTCGGGCCTACCGCGTGGACGAGTTGCTCCCGGTCTACCGCTCCCGTCGCTCCGGACTTCAGGCCCTGCTGGATGGGCACCTCGCCGACGGTGTCGCGGTCAGCTGGGAGGACGAATCGGTGCGCGCGTGTATGCGCTGCCCCGAGTGCGAGGGCCAGCTACGCGAGCGTGACGATCTGCTGCTCGTGGCGGGGATGCGGGTGAGCCAGCGCGCCCGCCTGATCGACGCCGGCATCACGACCGTGACCGAGCTGGCAACGCACGACGCCCCGGTGCCCGACCTGCCGGCCCGCTCAGTGGCCTCACTGCGGGGGCAGGCGCGGCTGCAGCTCGCCCCGCGGGTGGACGGCAAGCCGCCCTTCGAGGTGGTGGACCCGCAGCCGCTGATGCTGTTGCCGGACCACGACAAGGGCGACTTGTTCTTCGATTTCGAAGGTGACCCGCTATGGACCGCCGACGGCACCGACTGGGGGCTGGAATACCTGTTCGGGGTGCTTGGCGCGGGCGGGGACTTCCGGCCGCTGTGGGCCCACGACCGACGCCAGGAACGCAAGGCGCTCAAAGGCTTTCTGGATGCCGTGCGTAAGCGACGCAAGCGGTATCCGAAGATGCACATCTACCACTACGCGGCGTACGAGAAGACTGCCCTGCTACGGTTGGCCGGCCGTTACGGTGAGGGTGAAGACGAGGTCGACGATCTGTTACGCAACGGCGTCCTGGTGGACCTATATCCCTTTGTACGCAAGAGCATTCGGGTGGGCACCGAGAACTACAGCCTGAAGTCTCTGGAACCGCTCTACATGGGCGACGAACTGCGGACCGGTGACGTCACCACCGCCGCCGACTCGATCACGATGTATGCCCGCTACTGCGAATTGCTCGCCGACGGCAACGACAGCGAGGCCACGGCGGTGCTCAAGGAGATCGAGGACTACAACCACTACGACTGCCGGTCGACCCGCAAACTCCGGGACTGGTTACTGCGCCGCGCCTTTGAAGCCGGCGTGCCGCCGCTGGGGCCACAGCCGGTCAGCGACAGCGGGCCGCTCGACGTCGATGACGAACTCGACCGTACGCTGCGCGCGTTCGCCGGCGACGACCTCACCACCCGCAGCCCGGACCAGCGCGCGGTCGCGATGATCGCGGCTG
Source organism: Mycobacterium pinniadriaticum (assembly GCF_026242045.1). GTDB lineage: Bacteria > Actinomycetota > Actinomycetes > Mycobacteriales > Mycobacteriaceae > Mycobacterium > Mycobacterium pinniadriaticum. Next base: position 189,271 of record NZ_JAPJDO010000007.1, on the reverse strand, counting down.
CCCGCGGGTATCACCGCCGCGAGGACAAACCGTTCTGGTGGGGACACTTCGACCGACTCAACAGTCCGGTTGACGAATGGTCCGACACGCCGGGAGTTTTCCTCGTCGAGGGGGCAGAGGTCGACACCGAGTGGCATATCCCGCCGCGCGCGCGCAAGCAACAGCGGCGGTTGCTGCTCGACGGCGTGATCACCGCCGGCGAGCTCAGCGCCGAGATGTATGCGCTGTATGACCCGCCGACCCCGAGCGGCCTGTCCGACGACCCCGAGCGGCGGGCATTCGCTTCGGTATCGGTACTCGGCTGCGATGACCCGGCCGCGCCCACCGAGGTGCTGGTGATGGAGCGAGAACCGAAGAGCGGCGGCCCGTTTGAGGCGTTGCCGTTCGCGCTGACGCCGGGCCCGCCGTTTCACACCAAAGCGCTGCGTGAGTCGATCGACGCCACCGCGACCGAAATCGCGGCCGGGCTCCCCGGCCTGCCTCCGTCGGCCGTAGTTGACATCCTGCTGCGGCGCCCGCCGCGCACCAGCACCTCGCTACCGCGTACCGGCGACAGCGCCGCCGATATCGTTACCGCGCTGCTGGGGCTGGATTCGTCGTATGTGGCGGTGCACGGACCACCCGGAACCGGCAAGACCCACACCGCCGCCCGCGTCATCGCCGTGCTCGTCAAAGAACACCGTTGGCGCATCGGCGTCGTCGCTCAGTCACATGCCGTGGTGGAGAACTTGTTTCGTGACATCATCGGTGCCGGGGTGGACCCGACTCTGGTCGCCAAGAAGCCCAGCGGTACCGGCGCCTGGACAACCATCGACGAGAAGGTCTACCCCGCCTTCATAGCCGGTAACGAAGGCTGTGTGATCGGCGGAACGGCATGGGATTTCGCCAACCGGACACGGGTACCGCCGGCAATTCTGGACCTGCTGGTGATCGAAGAGGCCGGCCAGTTCTGCCTGGCCAACACCATCGCCGTCGCCCAGGCGGCCACCAATCTGCTGCTGCTCGGCGACCCGCAGCAACTTCCCCAGGTCAGCCAGGGCACCCACCCCGAACCGGTGGACGCGTCCGCGCTGGGCTGGCTGGTCGACGGACGGCACACTCTGCCCGAAGATCTCGGCTACTTCCTGGACCGGTCGTATCGCATGCACCCGGCGGTGTGTGCTGCGGTGTCGCGGCTCTCCTACGACAACCGGCTGCACTCGGTCGAAGAGCGCACCGCCGCCCGCCGGCTCGCCGGGGTCCGGCCCGGCGTACGGGTGCTCGCCGTCGATCACGACGGCAATTCGACCGACAGCCGGCAGGAGGCCGAGGCGATCGTCACCGAGATCATCGGCATGCTCGGCTCAGCCTGGACCGACGAGGACGGCACCCGAGAACTGACCGCCGCCGACGTGCTGATCGTCACGCCCTACAACGCCCAGGTGGTGCTGTTACGCCGCCTGCTCGACGCGGCGGGATTGGCCGAGGTGCAGGCCGGCACGGTGGACAAATTCCAGGGCCGCCAGGCCCCGGTCGTCTTCATCTCAATGGTGGCCTCCTCGATCGCGGAGGTACCGCGGGGAATCTCCTTCCTACTCAATCGCAATCGCCTCAACGTCGCGGTGAGCCGGGCGAAGTACGCGGCGGTGATCGTGCGGTCGACGATGCTGACCGACTACCTGCCGTCGACGCCGGCAGGGTTGGTGGAGTTGGGGGCTTTCCTGGCAATGTGTGCGCCATGAGTTCATCGCTGGCCGAACGGCTCCAAGCCATCGTCGGCGCCGCCCATGTCGTCACCGACACCGACGTCCTCGATGGCCGCAGCGTCGACCACACCGGCCGCTACCGCGGAAAGGCCAGTGCGCTGGTGCGACCCGGTTCGGCCGATGAAGTCGCAGCGGTATTGCGGGAATGCCGCGCATCGGAGGTGTCCGTGACGGTGCAGGGCGGACGCACCTCCCTGGTAGCCGGAACGGTGCCGGAACACGACGACGTCCTGCTGTCCACCGAGCGGCTGACCGAGATCGGCGACGTCGACGTCGTCGAGCGGCGGATCCGGGTGGGGGCCGGCGTGACGGCGGCCGCCGTGCAGCGGGCAGCTGCCGTGTCCGGCCTGCTGTTCGGAGTCGACCTCGCCGCACGCGACTCGGCCACCGTCGGCGGGATGGCGTCCACCAACGCCGGCGGCCTGCGCACCGTTCGTTACGGCAACATGGGCGAGCAGGTGATCGGCCTGGACGTCGCCTTGCCCGACGGCTCGGTGGTGCACCGGCACAGCCAGGTGCGGTCCGACAACACCGGCTACGACCTGGCGTCGCTCTTCATCGGCGCCGAAGGCACGTTGGGAGTGATCACCGGCCTGGATCTTCGACTGCACCCGGTCCCCGCGCACCGGGTGACAGCGGTGTGCGGGTTCGCCGACCTCGATGCCCTGGTGGCGACCGGCCGGGTACTGCGCGACACCGAATCCATTGCCGCTCTGGAGCTCATCGACGGACGGTCGGCCGCACTGGCGGCCGCCCATCTCGATGTGCCGGTACCGAGCGGCGGAGACTGGCTGCTGCTGATCGAGCTGGCCGGCGAAACCGACCTCACCGAGCGGTTGGCCGACACGCTGGAGGATGCCGACCTGAGCGGTGAACCGGCAGTCGGCATCGACAACGCTGCCCAGCAACGGCTCTGGGAGGTCCGCGAATCCACCGCAGAGGTGGTCGGGCTCTTCGGGCCGCCGCTGAAATTCGATGTTTCCCTACCCCTTTCGGCGATCCCGTCGTTCGCCACCGACTCCGCCGGGCTGATCGCCGAGCACGCGCCGGAGGCCATCCCGGTGCTGTTCGGCCATATCGGCGAGGGCAATCTTCATCTGAACGTGCTGCGCTGCGGTGCCGAACAGGAGGGCCACCTCTACGCCGTGATGATGGAACTCATTGCCGCCCACGGCGGCAATGTCAGCTCGGAGCACGGAGTCGGCAGCCGCAAGCGCGCCTACCTCGGCATGGCACGCTCGGATGCCGACATCGCGGCGATGCGCACCATCAAGGCCGCTTTCGACCCGACGGGCTATCTGAATCCCGCGGTGCTGTTCGACTGACCCGCAGTCCGCCGAGAGCTTCGACTGATTCGACGAAAGAGCCCTTGTGCCCACACCTGACGCCGACGCCACGGCCGGCAGACGCCTGGACGCCGTCCAGAAGCGCACGCTGAGGGTGCTGTTCGCCGCCCAGGTCTTCAGCGGCGCCGGACTGGCCGCCGGCATCACCGTGGGAGCGTTGCTGGCCCAGGACATGCTCGGCTCCACCGGCCTGGCCGGTCTGCCCACTGCCCTGTTCACCATCGGCTCGGCCGCCGCAGCGGCCGGCGTCGGAGGGCTCTCCCAGCGGTTGGGCCGCCGCACGGGCCTGGCGGCCGGCTACGCCACCGGTGCGCTGGGCAGCATCGGCATCATTGCCGCCGCCGTCGCCGGCAACGTGGCACTGCTGTTCGTCGCGTTGTTCGTCTACGGCGCGGGCACCGCGACCAACCTGCAAGCCCGCTATGCGGGCGCGGACCTGGCCCACCGCGACCACAGTGCCCGCGCCATCAGCACGGTGCTCGTCGCGACCACGCTCGGCGCCGTCGTCGGACCCAACCTGGTCGACGTTCTCGGCGATATCGCCGTGACCATCGGCGTGCCGAGATTGGCCGGGCCCTTCCTGCTTGCCGCCTTCGCCTACGGCACCGCCGCGATCATCATCTGGATCCTGCTGCGTCCCGACCCGCTACTGCTGGCCGCCGCCCTGCCGGACCGGGACGGCGACGTCGATCTGACCGGCGCGCCGCCCGAGGCCACCTCCGCGGCCTCCTCGATAGGGAACCGTTTCGTGCTCGCCGGGGCCGCCGTCATGATGATCACCCAGCTGGTGATGGTCGCGATCATGACCATGACCCCGGTGTACATGCAGCACCACCACCACGAACTCGCCGATGCCGGCCTGGTCATCTCCATCCATGTGGCCGCCATGTATTTGCCGTCGCCGCTGTCCGGGTATCTCGTCGACCGCATCGGGGCCCCGAAGACCGCTGGGCTGGCCGCGCTGGCGCTGGTCGCGGCCGGCGTCCTGGCCAGCCTCGCCCCAGCGGACTCGGTCGTCGCGCTCGCGGCGGCGCTGGCCCTGCTCGGTTTCGGTTGGAGTCTCGGGCTGATCTCGGGTACAACTACCGTCGCCAATGCCACCGCACTGGAGACCCGCGCGAAAACCCAAGGGACCGTTGACCTCTTCGTCGCTCTCGCCGGGGCGGCCGGTGGGCTGCTGTCCGGGGTGATCGTCGCTGCGACCAGCTACCCCACCCTCGCCGTCATCGGCGCCGGCGCCGGCGCCGCCCTCGTCCCGATCCTGCTGCTCGGCCGTCGACGACACCCGGCCGACACCGGTTAGGTCTTCGACGGGCGCGGCCGCACCAGCACCGACTGCTGAATGGCGCCGATGGCGCCGTCGTCGTCGAACAACGTGCCCACCGTCGTCCCCACCCCGTCCGGCCCGTACATCGTCTCGGCGCGGACACCGATCCATTCACCGGCGGGAACCCGGTGCACATGCACCGCCAGATCGGTATTGAGGAACGCGTACTTGGTGATGTCTATCTTGGAACCGATACCGTTGGCGTCATCGGCCACCGCGAACAGCCGCTCCAGCGGGGTCATCTCCTCACCCTGCACCAGATCGACCAGCGGCCGCAGCCACGACTCCCCCGGACCGGGCGCCATCGGCTTGGTCAGCCACAGCCACTCCAGGCTGTGCACGTAGTTGCGTTCGAACTTGTCGGCCAGGTTGCGGTTGTAGCCGTCCGCACGAGCAGGCAGCGGCGCGACTGGCGCTGAGAGCAACGCGGTGGTGTCAAGCGTGTGCAGCCGCCAGCCACTGGCCCGTGCAACCGGACGCGGCCGGCCGTCAGGGCCCTGGCCAAGCATCTGTGCGGAGACCAATTCGATCTGCTTGCCACCTCTTTCGAGCGTCGCGGTCACCCACAGATCTCCCTCTGCCGGGACCGGACCAAGCAGGTCGACGACCACCCGGCTCAGCCGGGTGTCGTCGCGTTGTTCACACCGTTCCAAGGCACGCACCAGCAGTGCCGACACCGGACCCGCGTGCTGGATATGCGACGTCCAGGTGCTGCGAACCAGGTCGGTGGCCCGGAATTTCTCTCCCCGCGGATCATCCGGGTCGACGAGTTCGTAGTAGCTGTCGGTCATGCTCGCCTTTCGGTCGACGGAAAGCCCGCGCCAGGAGTATCGACCCTGACGGTCTCGACACACGAGCCGCGGGTGCCGACAAGTCGCTGCGGATAGGCATCCGGCGTCGACACCAGGAATAGGGTGCGCCGGTCCGGGCCGCCGAGCATGCAGGCGATGGCCGCCCGGTCACCGATGTCGATCCGATCGGTGACCGCGCCACCGCCCACGATGCGTTCGAACTGGTGGGCCAGTGTCATCGACGTCCACACCCCACCCGCGGCGTCCAGCGCGATCCCGTCCGGCGGGCCGTCCAGCCCGTCGGCGAAGACCCGGCGCCCGGACAACCCGTCGTCGTCAATGTCATAGGCCGTCAGCCGGCGCCCGATCGACTCGGCCACGATCAGCGAGCCGCCGTCGGGCGTGATCACCATGCCGTTGGGGAAGTCGAGATCGTCGGCCACCACGGTGAGCGAGTCGTCGGGGTCGAGCCGAACGATGATGCCGCCCTCGCGGGCCTGGGACCCGATGTAGGCCCGCCCGTCGGCGTCGACCACCATGTCGCCGAGACTAGCCGGCGCGATCCGGGACAGGTCGGCGACCTCGGTGACCGCATCGCCGTCGTAGCGCAGAACGACGCGGCGTTCGGTCGACACGATCAGCAGCGTGCCGTCGGGCCGGAAACCCAGACCCGCCGGAGCGTGGCCGGGAAGCGCCAGCGTGGTGACCGATCCGTCCAGCGTGACGGTGTGCACCGCCTCGCCGAGCATGTCGGACAGCCACAGCAGACCTTCGAACCAGCGCGGCCCCTCGCCGAAACAGAAGCCGTCGGCCAGCGGGGTACGCGGCGGCGAACCGATCGCTGTCATTCCGTGCCCTTACACATAGCCCTGCTTTACGCTCCGCCGTACTTTACAAAACATCGCATAAGTGTCACGCTCCGTATGTGGCACTGTCAACGACCCACGCGTCATCGGAGGCCTAACCCGTGTGGTGTTATCGGCTCGTCGCGCCGTATACGTTCGAACGGATCGCGGTGGCCGAACCGGCGTCCGACCGGCTGCGCGACGGGCAGGTGCTGCTGAAATTTCTCGCCGCCGGCATCTGCGGCAGCGATATCCCGGGCTTCAAGGGTGTGCAGGGCCGGCTGCCCGGTGATACCGGTGCACTGGCGGCCGAGATGGCGGGTTTTCCGATCCATGAGATCGTCGGTGAGGTTCTGGCCAGTGCCCATCCCGATCACCGACCCGGCGACCGGGTCGTCGGATGGGCGTCCGGCTTCGACGGCCTGATGGAGTTCGTCGTCTCCGACGGCGGCGGGCTGGCCCCCTACGATCCCGCGCTCAGCCCAGCCCATGCGGTCGGGTTGCAGCCGCTGGCCTGCATTCTGTATGCACTCGAACAACTTCCGCCGCTGGCCGGCAAGCACGTCGCCGTCATCGGCCAGGGCTCGATCGGCCTGCTGTTCTCGTATGTGGCCAAGGCGTGCGGCGCCGAGCATGTCACCGGAGTCGACCCCATCTACCGTGACGACATCGCTGCGAAATTCGGGGTGGATACCGTGGTGCGAGCCACCAGCGATCGCTGGGTGGCTCACCTCGCACCGCACGACAAGCCCGACGTCGTGATCGAAGCCGTCGGCCACCAGGTGGCCACCCTGAACAATGCGGTCGAGGCTACTGGGTTCGGCGGCACGGTCTTCTACTTCGGCGTACCCGACGACGACAGCTACCCGATCAGCATGCGCACCATGCTGCGCAACAACCTCACACTGAAATCCGGTGTGACGCTGGACCGCCGGCGGGTGCTCGATGCCGCCGATGCATTCGCCCGTGAGCATCCCGATCTGTTGAACATGTACGTCACCCATACTTTTGGCATCACCGAGGTGCAGGAGGCGTTTGAGTTCGCCTGCCGCCCGACGCCGGGCCGGGTCAAGATCTCGATCGCGGCGTCATGAGCGACAGCAGGTTGCAGCAGGCCTTGGCCGGCAAACCACAGGTGTGGGGTGGCTGGATCACCGGCCCCTCGTTCGCCGGACCCGATGAATTCGCGCGCGCCGGTTACGACTACGTCGGATTCGACATCCAGCACGGCTACCTCGACGACGCCGACGTCGCGGTCACCCTGCGCCGCATCGAGCATGTCCCGATCGCCACCGCCGTCCGGGTGCCGTCGCCGGCCCCCGCTCCGATCGGCCGGGTGCTCGACGCCGGCGCCGACGCGATCATCGTCGCGATGGTCGATCGCCCTGAGCAGGCCGCCGACGCCGTGGCGGCGACCCGGTTCGCGCCGGAGGGAATCCGCAGTTTCGGCCCGCTGCAAGCCAGCCTGGGCCACGACCCCGTGGCGTTGGCGTCCCGGGTCAGCGTGTTCGCGATGATCGAAACAATGGCCGGGCTGGACGCGGTCGCAGATATCTGCGCGGCGCCGGGCCTGGCCGGCGTCTACGTCGGCCCGGCGGATCTGGCGATCTCGCTGGGCGTGGGCGTGGTCAAGGCGACCGGCAACCCGAAGGTTCTCGACGCGATGGTGCGCGTGCAACAGGCCGCCACGGCGGCCGGCGTTGTGTCGGGCATCCATGCCGGAGATGGTGTGACAGGAAAGGAATTGGCCGCCTTGGGCTTTCAGATGATCACCCTCGCCCCGGAGTCGGGGGCACTGCGGCGCGGTGCGACCGCCCACCTCGCCGAAGCCGAGGGCCGCGCATGACCCCGCCGGCGACGATGCAGAGCGAAGCGATGAGGAGGAGCGGCGCATGTCGAGAGTCGCGCTGATCACCGGCGCGGCACGAGGTCAAGGCGCGGCACTCGTCAAGCGGCTGCGCGCCGACGGCTTCCAGGTCGCCGCCGCCGACAAGCGCATCGACGAGCTGCGCACCGCGGTCGAAGCACTCGATGACCCAGGTGTGGTTGCCGTCGAGCTGGATGTCACCTCCGAGCAGCAGTGGTCGGACGCGGTGAGCGCGGTGGTCGAGGGCTTCGGCGGGCTGAGCGCGCTGGTGAACAACGCCGGTGTTCTGCACCGGGCCTCGCTTTCCGAGGAGACCGCACAGGGCTTCGAAAGTAGTTGGCGCTTCAATACTCTAGGTCCATTCTTGGGAATCAGAGCCGCGCTGGAGCACCTGCGCCGCGCCGAGGGCGCAGCGATCGTCAACACCTGCAGCACCGGCGCGATCCGGCCCTTTCCATTCCATGCGGCCTACGGTTCCTCAAAATGGGCGCTACGCGGCCTGACCCAGATCGCCGCGGCGGAACTGGCCGGTGACGGCATCCGGGTCAATGCGGTGTTCCCCGGGCCGATCGACACACCCATGCTCGACGATACGGCCCGGCAGCGGTTGATCGAGCGCTCGTACGGCGGGCGGCTCGGTCAGCCGATGGAGGTCGCGGATGCGGTGGCTTTCCTGGTGTCCGAGCACGCGTCGTTCATCACCGGAGCAGAGCTCATCATCGACGGTGGACAATGCCTGCGGATCGGATGACGCGGGTGTCGGTCGGCATCATCGGCGCCGGGCCGGGCGGGCTGGCCCTGGGTATCTTCCTGGAAAAGGCCGGCTTCCGGGACTTCACGATTTTCGACCGGGAGGACGGGGTCGGCGGAACCTGGCGGATCAACACCTATCCGGGACTGGCCTGTGATGTGAAGTCGCACCTGTACTCGTATTCGTTCGACCTGAACGCGGAGTGGAGCCGGATGTGGCCGGACCAGCCCGAACTGCTCGAGTACTTCGAACGGTCCACCGACCGCCACGGTCTGCGGCCGCACCTGCGCTTGAATACCGAAATCACGACGGCCCAGTGGAATCCCGGTGCCAATACCTGGACGTTGACCGACTCGACCGGACAGCGCCACACCTTCGACATCGTGGTCTCCGCCGTAGGGATGTTCACCAGGCCGCTGCTACCCGACCTGACCGAGCAGGAACCGTTCACCGGGACCCTGATGCACACCGCTCAGTGGGACCATTCCGTGGACCTCACCGGGACGCGGGTCGCCGTGCTGGGCACCGGCTCGACCGCATCACAGCTGCTGCCAGAGGTCGCCAAGGTGGCCGCCAAGGTGTATTCGGTACAGCGCTCACCCACATGGGTGCTGCCTAAGCCCGACCGCCCGTACACCGACCGGGAACGCTGGATCTTCAAGCACATCCCGTTCGCCAAGAAGTTCTACCGAACCCGCCTGTGGCTGCGCAGCGAACGAAATATCTCGGTGATCGAGAACGGCAGCGACAAAACCCAAGAGTTCAAAGACATCTCGTTGCGATTCCTGGAGTCCACCGTCGCCGACCCCGAGTTGAGGGCCAAGCTGACTCCCGATCACCCACTGGGCTGTAAACGGCTGGTCTTCGCCGCCGACTACCTGTCGACGTTGACCCAGTCGCACGTCGAGGTGGTGTCCAGCCCGGCCCGCTCGCTTCGGGCGCGGTCATTGGTCACCGAGGACGGTTCCGAACTGGATGTGGACGTGGTGCTGTGCGCCACCGGCTATGCCGCCACCGACTACCTGGGTCAGATCGAGGTCATCGGCGAACGCGGACGCTCGCTGCACGACACCTGGCGCGACGGCGCCTTCGCCTATCTGGGTATGACGGTTCCGGATTTCCCGAACTTCTTCATGCTCTACGGACCCAATACCAATGTCGGCTCCAACAGCGTGATCTTCGTCCTCGAAGCCCAAGCGCACTACATCGTGCGGGCGCTCGAACACTTGCGCCGAACAGGTGGACGGTACGTCGCGGTGCGCTCTTCGGCGATGGCTGATTTCTTGGCCAAGGTCGACCGGTGGATGGCGGGCACCGTCTGGACGACTCGGTGCAGCAACTACTTCCGGGCACCAAACGGCCGGGTGGTCACGCAGTGGCCGCGCAGTGCTCGCGCATTCTGGTCGATGACGCGCCGGTTCCGCGCACGCGACTACACGTTCACTCCGCCGCCGGGCCCGTAGCGGCCATGGAGCCCGACCCCGACATCCTCGGTCGCCTCGACCCCGCGCTACGTGCGTTCGCCGCGGCGCGCAGTGACCTGTCCACCAGCGGACTTGCCGCCGTGCGGGATTCGCTGAATCAGCGACGGCGCGACGCAATCGGGCAAATCGATTCCTCCGGCGTCGAGATCTCCGACATAACGGTGCCCGGCGCTCAGCGACCGGCGGTCCGGGTACGCGTGTACCGCGGCGCACCTCCGCCGTCACCGGCGGTGATCTATTGCCACGCCGGTGCATTCGTCCTGGGAAATCTGGACACCGACCACCGGCAGTGCGTCGAACTCGCCCGCCAAGGTGCTTGCACGGTGATATCCGTAGACTACCGCTTGGCCCCCGAGCATCCCTACCCCGCGGCTCTCGATGATGCGTCGACGGTGCTGGTGTGGGCCGCGCGAGCGGCCTCGGATTTGGGACTCGATCGCGACCGGCTGGTGCTGGCCGGCAACAGTGCCGGAGGGGCACTGGCGGCCGGGCTGGCCCAGCGCGCGGCGGCCGAGACCGTGCCACCGGTCGTCGGCTTGGTACTGCATCAGCCGGTACTCGACGACCGTCCCACCGCGTCGAAGGCGGAGTTCGGATCGACGCCGGGTTTCGACGGTGTCGCCGCCGCACTGATGTGGCGGCACTACCTCGGCGAGGCGGAGCCGAGCCCCGCGTCGGTGCCGGGGCGCAACCGCCAAATAATCGGTGCCGCAAGCACCTTCATCACGTGTTCGGAACTGGATCCACTGCGTGACGAGGCGCTGGAGTACGCCCGGCAGCTCATGCGGGCCGGCGTGCGCACTGATATGCACATCTTCGGCGGGACCTGTCACGGATTCGACTCGCTGTGTCCCGACTGGGAGGTCAGTCAGGCGCTGCTGGCAATGCAGGCGCAGGCACTCAGGCGTTTCTTCGACCGATCATGACCTTTACAGATTGGCCTAGAAGTGTCACGCTGGGTGGCGTGTTCGACATCGACGAACGAGACCGGCAGCGCGAGGTCGCACGGTCACGGCAGCGCACGACCAGGCTCGCCCGCTATCAACTCGACGTCGTCGGCACCCATGCCGCCGACGTCGTGGGCTCGGCGGGCGGCTGGCTGTTCGACCGGGTCATGGCCGGCTGGGACGTCCGGGTCGCTGTCACCGAGCCCGGCGACGGCGCCGCACTGCAGATCCTCGGGGTGCAGGCGGTCAGCCTGGCAGCGGTGTTTGACCGAAACGTGCAGGCACCGGCCGCGCTGGCGGTCGCCGGCGCGGCGTGCAGCGCCGACGATCGGGTGCGCGACGCACTGGCCGCCTCGGTGCGCTCGGCGCGCACCGAAGTCACCATGTGGGGTGAGGTATGGGTTCCCACCCTGGGCCGCCCCGGTGACGAGGTCCGCCACGAATTGAGCGCGGCCGCACGGGTATTCAAAGCGCAGGCCAGGTTTGCCGCTGGGCTGGACCCGGCCGTCACCGCCTTCGAGGTGTTCCACAGCTACGGCCAGCACATCGCGACTGAGTACCCGGACCTGCTGCCGGTCGGCTGAGAGTTCTCCCTCCCCGATTACCGGTCGACGAAGATGTCGATGATCGGGTTGTCCCCGCCGCCGTAGCGGGTCAGGTCGTCGATACCCGCTGCCCGCAGCACGTCGGAGTCGATCGAGCAGTCCCCGTTGACCTGCGAGCCGGCCGAGGTGAAGATCTCGACAGCCGCGTCGGCCATGATCTCGGGGCTGCGCGAGGCGGCCAGGGCGTCCTCGAAGTCGGCGGAGTTTGCCACCGCCGAGGTCGCGATGTAGGTCTCGGGCCACAGGCAGGTGAAACCGATTCCGGTGTCGGCGTATTCAGCCGCCCACCCCATCGACAACAGGGTCATCCCGTACTTGGACAGGGTGTAGGACGGGTGCGCGCCAAGCCAGTGCGGATTGAGGTTCAGCGGCGGCGCGATGGTGAGGACGTGACCGTTCGGCGACTTGCGCAGATGTGGCAAGCAGGCCTTGGTCAACAGAAACGTGCCGCGAATGTTGATCTGCTGCATGAGGTCGAATTTCTTGGCCGACAGCGTCTCGGTCGGATCGGTGGCGATGGCGCTGGCGTTGTTGACGCAGATGTCGACGCCGCCGAACTGCTGCACCGCGGCGTCGACGGCGCGGGCCACGTCGTCCTCGCTGCGCACGTCGCCGACCACGGCGATGGCCTTGCCGCCGGCCGCCTCGATCTCCGCGGCGGCGGTGTACACGGTGCCGGGCAGCTTCGGGTGCGGCTCGGCGGTCTTGGCCAGCAGCACGACATTCGCGCCATGCCGAGCCGCGCCGAGCGCGATGGCCAGACCGATGCCCCGGCTACCCCCCGATACGACCAGGGTGCGATCGGTGAGCGAGTGCTTCTCGGCCATCATTCTCCTCACTGAAAATTGCATTCTCTTTTTCAGCGAGCATAGTCCTCTGAGGGGAAGAACGGTCGCGGGGGTCTGCGTCGGCCGGATCAGAACCGAGGCCAGCTCGGCACACGGCACCCTCGCTTGAAGGCCCCTCATCGAGGCCGAACAACTGGTCCTGGTCGAAGACGAAGATGGCGGCCTCGATATCGGTCACACGCCGATACGACCAATGGCGATCTGCGCGAATTGCTTGAGTTTCTCACACGAGGTGCCATACCAGCTGGTCGCGCGGTACAGCCGGTTCCCATCGAGGAGGACCACCACGGTGGTGGACGGCGGAGTTGTCGACGGCTCCAAAACGCACTGCGCCTGGACGCCGACACCGTCGAGCGGTGTGCCGTTTTTCGCGCTGGTCGCCAGCCCGAACTGTGCTGCGGCGGTTACCGGGAAGGATTGAGGCAGGCGCAGACCGGCCTGCATGGCGGTGTCGCTGACGCCGCTGCTGTAACTGCAGGAGATGTCGACCGAGCCGGCTTGGTCGCCAAGTGGTCGGGTCTGGACCGGTGCGCCGAGCAGCGCGCCCGCTTCATCGGCGGATACCCAGTCACAGGGGTGGAAGACCGCGGGCGCCGCCGGGTCGGCGGGGGTCAGCTGCAGAGTCACCGTCTCGTTGCGCCCCACCGGAGTGCCCGGGCTGGGCGACACAGCGGAGACGCGGAAGTCCGTGCGGTCGGTGCCGACAGGACTGTGGACCGGGTCATGCCCGTCCGGGGCGATACCTCGCACGTTGGTCCAACAACCCAGCGCCCCAAGCCTGATCGTCTGGCTCAAGAACTGGCCGGCCACGTCCGGCAGCGGCCGCGGCCAGGCGAGTGTGCCGCACAGTTGGTCAAGAGTGCCCGGAACCGGCTGGGCCGCGCTGGGCGCGGCCAGGCCTCCCGCCAGCGCCAGCACTGTCGTCGCGCACGCAGCGATAATCCTCGAAGTCATGGCAGATAGAGCCTTCAGTCGCTCGGGGACCGGATGGCGACCTCGCAAGAGCTGCTGGGAACCCACCACCGCCACAGTCAAGACCGGCTTGATCGTTCTCATGTCGCATCCGTTGCACTAGGTCACTGCTGGATGCAGCGGTCACGACAGCATTGAAGACAGTTCTTGGCGCTACCGATCCCAAATCTGGGGACAGACCAGCGTCCAATCGGTGCTGTGGACGCGAGAACGACCGGGGCTCATCAGTCACCCGGACGGGAATGGCGACCGTAGGTCTCGACGTCGTCGCGGTCGGCGCGGTAGTGGCGACCACGCCGCGCCTCGCTCTGCTCGGTGAGGCGATGCTGTGACAGCCATGCCGACTCGGGCGGCGCAACGCTCTCCAGGGACCGGTAGTTTGATTGGCCGTCGATATGGAAGCCGTTGTGCGCGAATCCAATCGGCCCAGCGGGAAGGTCGCCCTGTGGCTCGGGCTCGTCCGCCGGACGCTGCCACACGATCACTTCGGTCTCGTCATCGACGGGCTCGGACACGAATGCGGGCAGGTAGGTCCGCTCCACGAGGTACTCGACGTAGTCGTCGTCGTCATAGCCGTCGTCGTAGACCGGAATCGGATCGGTGATGTCGTCATCGGCGTCCCCACCCTGGCGTACGAAACGGACGCCCAGTCCGCCGAGCACGAACAGCGCCGCGACAATCCCGAACAGCGCGACGAACGCCGGCAACAGCATCGACTGGGCCAGGGCGGCGGCGAACGGCTCGTGCAGGTACGACGGGAGCCGCAACACCCCCAGGTCGGCGGACGGTGCGGCGGGCATCTCGTCGCTGATCCGAGACGCCATGAATGCGGCCATCCCGGCGCTGCCGAGCACCGAACCCACCTGGCGGGTCGCGTTGTAGACCCCGGAACCGGCGCCCGCCAGGTGTGGCGGCAGGTTGCGGGTGGCGGTGGCAGCCAGCGGCGCCCAGATGAACGCCATGCCGATTCCCATCGCCGTCAGCGGCACCACCAACCGCCAGATCGGCGTCGTGGGTGTCATGTCGATCGACAACCAGGTCAGGGCGATCGCCACCACCGAGAAGCCGAACCCCAGGATCGGGCGGGGATGCGCCCGATCCGTCAGATGTCCCACGAACGGGGCCAGCACACCGCTGGCCACCGCCATCGGGGCGATCAGCAGCGCCGAGCGCGTCGGCGACAGCCCACAAACCACCTGGGCGTAGAACATCACCGGCAGCATCATCGCGGTGACCACGAAACCGATCACCGCGACGCCGAGGTTGGACAGGCTGAAGTCCCGGTCGGCGAAGATCTGCAGCGGAATCAGCGGCTCGTGCCGGTTGAGCGACTGCCAGTACACGAACGCGGTGACGAACCCGATTCCGGCGACGATGACCGCCCAGATCCAGGCCGCCCAGTGCTGGCTCTGGCCTTCCTGCAGCCCGAAGACCACCAGGAACATGCCGATACCGGAGAGCAGCACACCCACCACGTCGAACCGGTGACGCCGGATGGGCAGCGTCGGGATCAGCCAGACCGCCAATGCCAGGCCGATGACGCCGACCGGCACGTTGACGAAGAAGATCCACTCCCAGCCCAGGCGGCCGACGAGCACCCCCCCAGCGAGCGGGCCGACCAGGGTGGCGACCCCCGCTGTCGCGCCCCACAGGCTCATCGCCACACCCCGGCGCTCGGGCGGGAAGATCCGGGTGATCATCGACAGGGTCTGCGGAGTCAGCAGGGCGGCGCCGAGTCCCTGTGCGACGCGCGCGGCGATCAGCATGTCGATCGAGCCGGCCATGCCGCACCACAGCGAGGACGCGGTGAAGACCGCCAGCCCGGCAATGTAGAGATTCTTCGGACCGAAGCGGTCACCGAGACGCCCCGCCAGCAGCAACGGCACCGCATAGGCCAGCAGGTAGGCGCTGGTCACCCAGATGACGGTGTCGTAGTCGGTGATCTCCAGTGCATCCATGATGCTCGGGTTGGCGACCGCGACGATTGTCGAGTCGAGCAGGATCATGAAGAAGCCGACCAGCATCGCCCACAGCGCATGCCACGGATTCGCGGGGACGCCGGGCGAGTCGGGGTCCAAGTCCACGTCCGGCGCGGGGCCGGCCATGTTCCTGGTCATATCCATACCTCGTTTCGGCTACCTGCGACGGTGTCGGCGTGCGCTGGCGAAACCGTTGTCGGCCCGCGCGCGTGATCGATGAGCAGCAACACCACGTGCGTAACGCCGCCGCAGCCGCTCAAGCTTCGCCGCTGCCGTCGCGCCGCGGTTCGAGCCTATCGGCCCGGCGAACGGGCGCTCGGTGGAGGGCCCCGGCCGGAACGTGGCGAGTCGGGCGTACTTTGAGGCACACGGGTGCCCCTTTCCAGACCGATTTCCAGCGCAGGAGGAGCCATGCATTCGGATCGCTTTCGCCCACTAGTGGACGCGAAGGGGCCGTTCGTCTCGATCTACTTCGATGATTCCCATGACACCCAGGACGCCGTAGCCCAGCTCGACGCCAGGCTGCGCGACATCCGTAAGCATCTCGAGGAGCAGGCCGTGGGTGCGGCGGTGATCGAGGCCATCGATACCGCGGTGCGCGCAGCCCACCCGCCGGTGGGCCGTAGCGGCCGGGCGGTGATCGCCGCCGGCGACACCGTCGTCCTCGACGAGCACCTCATCCGCCCCCCGACCACGACGGTCGTGCGGGTCTCCGAACTGCCGTACGTGGTGCCCATCGTCACGCACGGCTTGCTGCACACCGCCTATCTGCGGGTCGCGGTCGATCACACCGGCGCCGACATCACCGTGCACCGTTCCGGCCGCGTCGACACCGAAAGCGTCGACGGCAAGGGCTACCCCGTCCACAAAGCCAAGGCTGCCGAGCACCACGAATACGGCAAGGCGCAGCCGCGGGTCGAGGAAGCCGTGCGCAAGAACATCCGCGAAGTCGCCGACCGCATCACCCATCTGACCGACGAGAGCCGAGCCGGGCTGGTGTTCATCGAAGGCGAGGTCGACGCCCGCGCCGAACTGGTCTCCGCGCTGCCGGAGCGGGTGGCCGAGAAGGCCGTCCAGCTGACCGGTGGTGGGCGCGCAGCCGGCATCGACGCGACCGAGGTGCAGCACGAGATCGGTCAGGAGTTCCTCAAGCGCCGCCTGGCGTCGATCGCCGACGCCGCTGCGCGGTTCGCCGCGGGCCGGGGCACCGGGTTGGCCGTCGAGGGGCTGGCCGATGTGACCGCCGCGTTGCGCGACGGCGCGGTGGACACCCTCATCATCGGCGATGTCGGGGAGGCCACCGTGGTCGCCGACACCGACCTGGCCACGATCGCACCCGACGCCGACACCGTGTCCAGTCTCGGCGGCGCACCGCAGCGCACGCTGCGTGCCGACGAAGCGCTACCGCTGCTGGCGGTGGCCACCGACGCGGCGCTGGTGCGCACCGACGAGCGGCTGACCCTGGCCGACGGGTTCGGCGCGGTGCTGCGGTACGCGGAGAACAGTTCGGCGGGCTAGCTTGCGTCGTCGGGTGCGCTGACCGACCAGAACCACTGTTTGCCGAAAACGCCTTGCACGGACTTTTGGTGAGTTCACTGTGCCTTTGACTAGGTCAAGTGCTATAACTCACACAGCATTCTTTCGGAATTCTCGAAGCAGTCTTGCAGCGCTCAGGGGGGTACGTGGCTGCCAAGCACCGGTCCGGTCGGCGTGTTCACGTCCCGTCGCACAGGAAAGCCGGTCGCCATCGAGCCAAGCAGTCGGGACGCGAACCCTACAGCTGGTTGGGTACCGGTGCCGTCGCCTTGGGCTTGGGGCTGGCTCTGGCCAACGGGCCCGCGGTAGCCCATGCCGACGGCACCGGAGGTGCGGCATCGGGCGGCCGCGACGGATCATCGTCAACTTCGGGAGCCAACACCGGTGGGACGACGGGCTCCGCATCCACAGGGAAGTCGGGGCGCGCGACGGGTTCGGTGGCGGGTCCTCGGCGACCGGTTACGGGCCCTCGAGTGGCGGCCCAGCGCGGCGAGCCCGCCGGATCAGATGCAACACGGTCCGCGGTCGACGACCGCCCCGCGGCAGCAGGTGCGACGCGCGCGAATGCGGTACCCAAGCGGGCCACGACACCTGCGGGAAACGCCGCCTCGGGTGACGGTGTCGAACCCTCCGTTGATTCTCTCGCCGTTTCTCCCACGGCCCCGGCAGCGGCCGGTGTGATCACCGGGTCTGTGTTGGCACCGGCGGCCTTCGCATCTGGTGCGCCGGTGGCGTTTGCTTCTGCGGCTCCGGTGACGTTGAAGAGTGTCATCACTGATGTGTTGACGTGGGTCGGGTTGGGGCCGTTGGCTTCTGGTCTGCCGATTCCGGCGTTGCCGTTGCCTGATGTTGTGGGTGCGTTGTGGGTGGGCGTGCGCCAGAATCTGCGGTCGTGGAATAACCAGAAACCGGTCGCGCATCCGGTGATTTCGGGTCAGGACCCACAGACCGGGGTGATCACCGGTTCGATCGGGGCCAGCGATTTCGACGGTGACGTGTTGACCTACACCGTCGATGTGGCCCCGACACACGGGACGGCGAGCGTCGATGCTGACGGGACTTTCACCTACACCCCGGATGAGTCGATCGCCGCGGCTGGCGGCACCGACACGTTCAAAGTGATCGTTGATGACCGGGCAGGCAATCCGGCCCACACCCACGGGTTGTTGGGGATGCTCGGGATCGACTCGCCGGTGACGGCGGTCATCAAGATCACGGTGTTGGCTCCGGTCAACCAGGCGCCGGTGGCCGGAAACCCGTCCTATACCTATACCGTCGACACCACCACCGGGGTCGTCGCCGGCCAGGTCTATGCCACCGATCCGGAGAACAAAACCCTCTCCTACGCGCTGGGTTCGGGTAACTCCGCGGTCGTGGCCGCCGGTGACTTCTCGATCAGCTCCACGACCGGGGCGTTCACCTTCACTCCCAGCACCGCTGCCCGCGATGAGGCGGCTGCCACCCCCGGGGTGGACAGCGTGACGGCGGTGATCGCCGTCTCCGATGGTGTCAACTCCACCCCGATCAGCCTCACCGTGCCGATCACCCCGACCGCCGCTGTCAACCACTCCCCCGTCAACGGCGTCGCGACGGTCGGCGCCCCGGCGGTCGACGGTGTGGTCACCGGGACGGTCTCAGCCGCTGATCCCGACGGGGATACCGTGACGTACTCGGTGGGCGTCACCCCCGGTAAAGGTGTTGTCACCGTCACCCCTGGCGGCGGATTCACCTATACCCCAACAGATTCCGCCCGCCATGATGCGTCTTCGGCGGGGGCCGGCTCCTCGGAGGAGACCGACAGTTTCACCGTGGTGGCCAGCGACGGGCGGGGCGGGACCCTCGAGGTGGCGGTCACCGTCCAGGTTGAGCCGGCCAACACCGCGCCGGCCATTACCACCGTCGCCATGGCGACGGGCTCTGACGGGGTGGTGACCGGTTCGGTCGCGGCCACCGATTCTGATCACGATTCGCTGACCTTCACCGGATCGGCCACCACCGCCAAGGGCAGTGTCGTGGTCACCAGCGGCGGCGCGTTCACCTACACCCCGACCGAACAGGCCCGCCAGCAGGCCGCGACCACCGAGGGTGAGGACACCGACACCTTCACCGTGGCCGTCTCCGACGGCCACGGCGGTGATGCCACCACGACGGTCACCGTCACGATCAGCCCCAGCGACACGGCTGGCAACGCCGGCCACAGCATCAACCTCGGGGACACCGCGGTGGCCGGGCTCGCCATGAGCCGAGATGGCTCCCGCATCTATGCCGGCAGCGGCTTCCAGGACGCGCCGACGGTGTCGGTGATCGACGCCGCGACCAACACCGTGATCGCCACGGTGTCACTGGGCCCCGATGTCGCCTACGACGGCATCGTCGGCATCGCGGTCAGCCCCGACGGTCAACGAGCCTATGCCACCAGCTCTTACAACGGCGATCAACGCCAACCCACCGTGCACGTCATCGACACCACCACCAACACCGAGATCGCCACCATTGCCATCGGCGCTGCCTACCAACCGGATTCGGCCGAGTCGGCCTACTCGGTGGGCTTGTCGTCGCTGGCGGTCAGCCCCGACGGTGCACGCCTGTATGCGACCACCACCATCGACGACGCGGATACCAACCAGGTCCACGCGGCGATCACCGTCATCGACACCACCACCAACAGCGTGATCGACACCATCGCGGTCGGCGATGCCGCCCAGAGCGTGCTCACCGGGATCGCGGTCAGTCCGGATAGCAGCCGCATCTACGCCAGCGCGTATCTGGCCACCAACGACGCATCCGGAAGCACGGAGGTAAGGGGGGCCGTCTACGTCATCGACGCGAACACCCCGTCGGTGGTCGAAACGGTCTCCGTCGACGCCGCCGACCAGCAAGAGATCCTCACCGGCATCGTCGTCAGCCCCGACGGCGAACACGTCTACACCACAGCGTATTTGGTGAAAGATGGCCAGGTTCAGGGCGCCGTCTACGTTATCGACGGCACCACCGGCCTGGTGACTGACACCCTGCTCACCGCCGATCTGCCCACCGGTCTCGCGGTCACCGCCGACGGCGCGCAGGTCTACATCAGCGCGGTAAACCTCACCGCTGACGCCGTCTACACCATCGGCGACGCCATCGACAGCGGCTCCCCGCTGGGCGCGGTGCATGTCATCGACACCGCGACCAACACGATCACAAATTCGATCGCCGTCGACGCATTCCAGGTACCCGGCCCACTGTCCAACATCGCCGTGAACCCCGACGACAGCCGGATCTACGTCAGCGGGATCGCCTACACCGGCGACACCGCCCACGGAACCGTGAACGTCATCGACACCGCCAGCGGCAACGTCTTCACCGGCGACACCGCCGGGGGCAGTGTCCTTATCGACCGCGTCGACGACTACGACGGCGTCGGCTCGGCCGCCGGTCACGCCGGGCTGTTGATCGCCAACGGCACCGCCAGCCACGCCGACGCCGGACTGTTACTGGGCAACGGATTCAGCTACGACGCCACCACCTGCACCGCCAACACCGCCTGCAACGGCGGAGCCAGCGCTCTCATCGGTAACGGCGGCAACGGTTTCAACGGCGGTGACGGCGGCGATGCCACGCTCATCGGCAACGGCGGAGCCGGCGGTACCGGTCTGGCCGGACAAGCCGGCGGAGACGGCGGCAACGGCGGACAACTCCGAGGCGACGGCGGCAACGGCGGCGCAGGCGGCAACGCCACCGCCCCCGGCGCCAACGGCGGCAACGGCGGCAACGGCGGTGACGGCGGAGCCATCGGCAACGGCGGTGACGGCGGAGCCGGCGGTGACGGCGGAGCCGGGCAGGCCGGCAGCGACTCCACCGTCGCCAGCGGCGAGGGCGGCACGGGCGCAACCGGCGGCGCCGGCGGAACCGGAGGCGCCGGAGGCGCCGGAGGACTCGGCGGATCGATCTCCGGCAACGGCGGCAACGGCGGCACCGGCGGAACCGGCGGAACCGGAGGCGGCGGAGGACGAGGAGGCACCGGAGCGACCGGCGTGGCCGGAACCAACAACGGCAGCGGCGGCACCGGCGGCAACGGCGGCAACGGCGGAAACGGTGGCGCCGGCGGAATCGGTGGCAATGCCGGCGGGATAGCCGCGGGGGGAACCGGCCAGGCCGGCGCCAACGGCGACGGCGGCAACGGCGGCAACGGCGGCAACGCCGGAACAGCCGGCGACGGCGGCGACGGCGCGGCCGGCATGTGGGGACAAGCCGGCTCCTACACCCAGGACGGCGCAGGCGGAGACGGAGGCAATACCGGTTCCGACGGCACGAGCGGCGCCGGAGGGACCGGAGGTGAGGCCGGCACCGGCGGAGACGGCGGCAACGCCGGCAGCATGGGCGCGAACGGTGGCGCGTCAACCGGTGACATCCGTGGCGGCGACGGCGGCGCGGGTGCCGACGCAGATGGCAGTCACGCCAACGGCGGTGCCGGCGGGTTGGGCGGTAGTGCCGTCGCGTCGGGCATCGGAAACGCCACGGCGGGAAGCGGCGGCGATGGTGGTAACGCCCCGGCCGGGTTGGGTGGAAGCGGCGGTGCCGGCGGCAGCGCGTTCGTCGGCGGTTCCGGCTACGTCGCAAACTCCTACGGAAACATCTACGCCTACGCGCCACCCACCAACTCCAACGGCGACGCCTCCTACGTCAACAACAGCTCATCGACTGGCACCGCCACCGGCGGCCGCGGCGGTAACGGTGGCGAAGGAGCCACCGGTGGTGACGGCGGCACCGGGGGCGCCGCCTACAACTACGGACTCGGCCAAGCGACCGCCGGCACCGGCGGAAATGGTGGCAACGGCGGAAACGTCGGCGGCAACGGCGGCACCGGGGGCAGTACTTACGTCTACAACAGCGACTCCACCGTCGATGCCGTCGGCGCGGTGGGTGGCTCCGCGGGCAGCGGCGGTGCGGCCAGTATCGGATCGCCGATTAGTGGCGGCGGGGCGGGCGGATCCGGGGGCAATGCGGTCACCTATGGCTCCGGCGACGCCCTCGGGGCCGACGGTCGCGACGGCTCAACCGGCGCCAACGGCGGCGCCGGGGGCTACGGCGGAAACGCCACCACCTACGGCACCGGACACGTCACCGCCGGAGACGGCGGCGACGGAGGAACCGGCACCGACGGATACGGCGGCACCGGCGGCAGCGCCGGAGCCGCGGACATCTTCAACACCACTGCAACCCTGGATGTCGTCGGCGCCATCGGCGGACAGGGCGGCGTCGGCACCCAGGACACCTACTGGTACTCGCTGATCTCTGCCGGCGGCAACGGCGGTTCCGGTGGATCAGCGAGCACCACCGGTTCCGGCGACACTCACGGCGGCGCCGGCGGACAAGGTGGAGCGGGCAACAGCGGAGCAACCGGCAACACGGCAACCGGCGGACGCGGCGGAGTCGGTGGGAACGCCACGATCTCGAGCGACGTCTCAAGCGCGGACGCGGTCGGCGGTGCGGGCGGCATCGGAGGCACCGGCACCGGCACCTACGGAACCGGTGGCGGCGGCGGTTGGGGCGGCAGTGCTTCGACCAACGGTTTAGGGCAGATAACCGCCGGCGTGGGCGGCGATGGCGGCACCGGCACCTATGTCGGCGGCACAGGCGGACGCGGCGGCGACACTCTCATCGCCAACGTCGCCTCCACTCAGGATGCGACCGGCGGAGTGGGCGGGCTCGGCGGCGGCGGTCAGCTGGGAGGCGGAGGCGGCGATGGCGGCAGTGCCACCACCTATGGATTAGGCATCGCCACCGGCTCCGACGGCCGTGACGGCGCTCTCGGTAGCACTGCCGGCGGCAGCGGCGGCAACGGCGGCACCGCGACGATCCACAACGGTGACTCCACCGCCACGGCGACCGGCGGCGATGGAGGTAACGGCCGTCACGCCAGCCAAGAATTCGGGGCCGGCAGCGGAGGTAGTGGCGGATCTGCCACCAGTTACGGGGCGGGTGCCGCCAAGGGCGGTGATGGCGGTGACGGTGGCGCCGGAACAGTCAGCTTGTCCGGCGGTGCCGGTGGGCTCGGCGGCCGTGCCTACAACTACGGAACCGGCAGCGCCACCGGCGGGAACGGTGGCGACGGTGGGAATGCACCAGACGGGGTGGGCGCAAGCGGAGGCGCCGGTGGCAGCGCCATCGTCGGCGGTTCCAGCTACGTCGACGGCTACGGCCAGGCCCACGCACCCGGCACCGACGCCAGCGGGGACGCCTACTACACCAACATCAGTTCGTCGACAGCCACCGCCAGCGGCGGCCACGGCGGAGGCGGCGGTGACGGAGCTACTGGAGGCGGCGGCGGAACCGGGGGCGACGCCTACCAATACGGCCTCGGCGGCGCCACCGCCGGAGTCGGTGGAAACGGCGGCGACGGCACCAACGTCGGCGGCGGCGGCGGCGGCGGGATCGGCGGCAGCGCGTACGTCTACAACAGCGATTCGACCGTGGACGCCATCGGCGCACAGGGCGGACTCGCCGGCAGCGGCGGTGGCGCGGGCGGCTCTGGGGGCAATGCAGTCAGCTACGGCTCCAGCGACGCCATCGGAGCCGATGGTCGTGAGGGCTCAACCGGCACCAACGGCGGAGACGGCGGATACGGCGGCAACGCGACCGCCTACGGCACCGGAAAGGTCACCGCCGGAGATGGCGGCAATGGCGGAACCGGCACCGACGGATACGGCGGCACCGGCGGCGGCGCCGGCAGCGCCTCCATCTCCAACACCACCTCCGCCCACGACGTCGTCGGCGCCACCGGCGGACAAGGCGGCAACGGCACCCGCGATATTTTCGCCAATTACGGCTATCACGTTGCCGGTGGTGTCGCCGGCGCCGGCGGATCGGCCAGCACCACCGGAACCGGTGACGCCGCCGGCGGAACCGGCGGACAAGGCGGAGCTGGCGATAGCGGAGCAACCGGCAACACCGCAGCCGGCGGCAATGGCGGAGTCGGCGGCAGCGCCTCCACCTACGGTTCCGGGCACGTCACCGCCGGGACCGCCGGCAACGGCGGCTACGGCACCACCACCGGGGGTATCGGCGGGTCTGGCGGCACAGCAACCATTTACAGCGTCACCTCCGCCCTCGACGCCGTCGGCGCGGCCGGTG
The DNA here is from genome assembly GCF_026242045.1 of Mycobacterium pinniadriaticum. Classification (GTDB taxonomy): domain Bacteria; phylum Actinomycetota; class Actinomycetes; order Mycobacteriales; family Mycobacteriaceae; genus Mycobacterium; species Mycobacterium pinniadriaticum. The sequence continues at coordinate 165,112 of NZ_JAPJDO010000007.1, read as the reverse complement.
GGCTCGGCGGCACGAGCGCCAACACCGGCGGAGCCGGTGGCTTCGGTGGCGATGCCACCACGTACGGCACCGGCAATGCGTACGGCGGGGCTGGGCACGCGGGTACCGCAGGCCCTAACGGAGGCAACGGCGGCTACGGCGGGAACGCCTCGATCTTCAACGACACGTCCTCCGGAGACGCGTTCGGAGGGGCTGGCGGAGCGGGTGGCGCCGGTACCGGCGCTGGCGGGAACGGTGGTGACGGCGGACGAGGCGGTGACGCCTCCACCACCGGTGTGGGACAAGTGACCGCGGGGACCGGCGGTAACGGCGGCGACGGCAACTATGTGGCCGGTACCGGCGGCCGCGGTGGCGACACGTTGATCACCAATTTGACCTCCACCACCGACGTCGTCGGCGGCCTCGGCGGATTCGGCGGCAGCGGCCAATACGGCGGGCGCGGCGGCAACGGTGGCAGCGCCACCACCTACGGGCTCGGCACGGCCACCGGCGCCGATGGAAGCGACGGCGCCCTCGGCACCGAAGCCGGTGGAAGCGGCGGCGACGGCGGAAATGCGATCATCGTCAACACCACCTCCGCATCGATCGCGGCAGGCGGCGACGGCGGCAACGGCGGACGCGGTAGTGCCGGTGGTAACGGCGGCGGCGCCGTCCACTACGGAGCAGGCAACGCCCAGGGCGGTGACGGCGGTGACGGCGGTGCCGGAACCACAGACATCGCCGGTGGAAGTGGCGGTACCGGCGGCAACGCCATCTCCTTCGGAACCGGAAACGCCACCGCCGGAGACGGCGGCGACGGAGGCGACGCTCCGGGCAACTACGGCGGCAACGGCGGAGCCGGCGGCGGCGCCTACATCGGCAGTCCGAGCCACATCAGATACGGCTACGGCAGCTACAATCGATACGTCGTGCGCGCCTCTGACTGGACCGCCTACATCAAGTCCGACTACGGCAGCACCTTTAACGCCGGCACCGGAAACAACTTCAACGCGGTCTCCGCCTACGCCCCGGCCACCGATTCCAATGGGGACGCCTACGATGTCAGCGACAGTTCCTCGACCGCGACCGCCACCGGCGGCGACGGGGGGAACGGCGGCGACGGAGCCATCGCCGGTGGCGGCGGAGCCGGTGGCGACGCCTACAACTATGGACTCGGTTTCGTCACCCCCGGCACCGGCGGCACTGGCGGAAACGCCACCTACGGCCCATCGCCGACGTCAACGGCGGGTCTGTACGACCGCCTGCGCGATCTCGCGGATTTCGACGGGGCAGGAACGTCGGTCGTGGTCGAAAAGGTCCAGACACCCGACGGTGACAGCCTGATCGTCTATATCTCTGGCACCTCGTCCCACTTCTTCGGGGCGGACCAAACCGGCTGGGACACCATGAACCAGGCGGTTCTCGGCACGTTGAATCCCGCCGTCATCGGCGTAATCGACGCCGCCGTGGCTGTGAATCCCGACCTACCGATCATGGTCGTCGGCTACAGCGAGGGTGGAGTCGATGCGCAGAACATCGCGTCCTCGGGACTTTACGACAACATCACCACCGTCGTAACTTTCGGCAGCCCCATCACCAGTCAATCAATTCCCGGCAGTATTCACATTGTTCATCTGCTCGACCCTGCCGATCCGCTCGCCGCATACTTCACGGACGCCGACGCGTTTGCCACCGCCCAAGCTCAGGGCCATGTCTTCGCATCCAGTGGCGGCGTTCAACCCGACGATCCGGACGGCTACATCACCTGGCCGATCGAATTCGCCTACGGCTACATGAACGTGCATACGGACCGAACAACGTACGAAAACGTCGGAACCCAATTCGACAACTCGGCAGGATATTCGGGCACCAAGGCGGATCTCGCGGGCTTCCAAGGAACGGTCATCGCCAAATGGGCCGATTCATTCGATCCGTCCACCGTGATTCCGCACGCTGTCGGCGGATCGGGTGGGTATTACGCCGTCGGCGGGTCCGGCGGTACCGGTGGCAGCGCCTACGTCTACAACAGTCACTCAACCGCTGATGCTGTCGGGGCGCAGGGCGGGTCCGCCGGCCGCGGTGGCGCGGACACCACCTATCGGTACTCCCCCAACTACGGCTATGGCGGCTCCGGTGGCTCAGGTGGCAACGCTGTCACCTACGGCAGCGGCAACGCCCTCGGCGCCAATGGACGTGACGGATCCTCCGGCGCCAACGGCGGAGCCGGGGGCATCGGAGGCGGCGCCACCGCCTACGGCACCGGCCGCGCGACCGCGGGAAGCGGCGGGAACGGCGGGAACGGCACCGATGGATACGGCGGAGCCGGCGGCGGCGCAGGAGCCGCGTCCATCTACAACACCACCTCAGGTCTCAATGTCGCCGGCGCCGACGGCGGGCGCGGCGGCGCCGGCACCAAGGATGTCGTCATCTCCAGCTGGCCCGTCTCGTACACCATGTACGCCGGCGGAGCCGGGGGTGCGGGAGGTTCAGTAGCCACCACGGGAACCGGCGACGCCTCCGGCGGCGCAGGCGGTCAAGGCGGACGCGGCGACAGCGCAACTAACAACATCACCGCAACTGGTGGCACCGGCGGTGTTGGCGGCGCTGCATCCACCACCGGAAGCGGACACGTCACCGCCGGCACGGCTGGCGACGGCGGCTACGGCACCACCATCGGTGGGATGGGTGGTGGTGGCGGCACTGTCGTCATCTCCAGCAGCGCGTCCAATATCGACGTGGTCGGCGGCACCGGCGGCGCGGGCGGCACCAGCGCGAACACCGGCGGCGCCGGGGGCAGCGGCGGCGACGCCACCACCTACGGCACCGGCAACGCCTACGGCGGGACGGGACACGCTGGTACGACAAGCTCCAGCGGCGGCCTCGGCGGGGCCGGCGGCAGCGCCTACATCTACAACGAGACCTCCGCAGGACATGCCTTCGGAGGGTCCGGTGCGACAGGTGGCACCGGAACCACATTCAGCGGTGGAGCCGGCGGTCGAGGAGGCGACGCCTCCACCAGCGGCCTGGGACAAGTCACCGCAGGTACCGGCGGTAGCGGCGGCGGCGGCAACAGTTCGGGTGGCACCGGCGGACGCGGCGGCGACACGCTGATCACCAACATCACCTCCACGGTCGACGTAATCGGCGGCCTCGGCGGATTAGGCGGCAGCGGACAGTTCGGCGGGGGCGGCGGCAACGGTGGCACCGCCACCACCAACGGACTCGGCAACGCCACCGGCGCAGACGGACGCAACGGCGCCGGTGGCACCGATGGCGACGGCAGCGGCGGGTCCGGCGGCAACGCCATCATTACCAACACCGCCTCTACCGCCAACGCAGCGGGTGGTGGCGGCGGTAATGGCGGCCGCGGCGGCGCAGGCGGCGCAGGTGGTGGCGCTGTCCACAATGGAGCAGGCAACGCCCACGGCGGCGACGGCGGCGACGGCGGCACCGGAACCTCCGACACCTACGGCGCCGGGAGCGGCGGCAGCGGTGGCAACGCCATCGCCTTCGGAACCGGAAACGCCATCGCCGGAGACGGCGGCAACGGCGGCTCCGCCCCCGGCGGCAACGGCGGCTCCGCCCCCGGCGGGTACGGCGGCAGCGGCGGCGCCGGCGGCAGCGCCTACATCAGTACCGGCTACAACTTCAGCGACGGCGGCATCGGTTCCGGCGCCTTCATCAACTATCGCTTCAACAGCACCACCGACCAGGGCGCCACCTACAGCAGTGGCTACAGCACCAACTACAACGGCGTCACCCCGACCCCCCCGGGGACCTATCCCAACGGCGACGCCTCATACGTCAACGTCAGCTCGTCCACGGCGACCACGACTGGGGGACGTGGCGGGAACGGTGGCAACGGAGCAACCGGCGGCGACGGGGGCGTCGGCGGCGACGCCGTCAACTATGGACTCGGCCAGACCACCCCAGGCACCGGCGGCAACGGCGGCACCGGCAGCGAAGTCGCCGGCACTGGCGGCACTGGCGGCAGCGCCTACGTCTACAACAGTGAGTCGGCTGTCGACGCGGTCGGCGCGATGGGCGGGTTCGCCGGCAATGGCGGCGCGGGCACCACCTATTACGGCTACGGCTACGGCGGAGCCGGTGGTTCCGGGGGCAGCGCCGTCACCTACGGCGCCGGAAACGCCTACGGCGCCAACGGACGTAGTGGCTCGGCCGGTGCCAACGGCGGGGCGGGTGGAGGCGGCGGAAACGCCACCACCTACGGCAGCGGACACGTCACCGCCGGCAATGGCGGCATGGGTGCAAACGGCACCGACGGGTACGGCGGCAACGGAGGCAGCGCCGGCGCCGCATCCATCTCCAACACCACCTCAGGCGTCGATGCCACCGGCGCCACTGGCGGACAAGCCGGTACCGGCACCCGCGATGTCTACAGCTACCACGGCTGGAATGGCTACGAACTCCACACCGCCGGCGGCACCGGCGGCACCGGCGGTTCGGCGAGTACTACGGGGTCCGGCAATGCCTACGGCGGCACCGGCGGGCAAGGCGGACGAGGCGAAAGCGGGATAGCCAGCGACACCGCCACCGGCGGCACCGGCGGCACCGGCGGAACCGCGTCCACCAGCGGCAACGGACACGTCACCGCCGGGACCGCCGGCAACGGCGGCTACGGCAGCACTGTCGGTGGCACCGGTGGCATCGGAGGAACCGCGATCATCTCCAGCAGTACCTCAACCCTCAATGCCGTTGGCGGTGCCGGAGGTGTTGGAGGCAGCGGAGCAGGGTCGGCCAGCGGCAACGGCGGCGCCGGAGGTGACGCCTACAACTCCGGCCACGGCGATGCGATCGGCGGTGCCGGTGCCAGCGGAGGCAGTGGTATCGGCGTTGGCGCCGGTGACGGCGGCACCGGCGGCACCGGAATCAGCTACGGATCGGGCGATGCGATCGGCGGTGCGGCCGGTAACGGCGGCAACGACCTCGACGGCGGACGGGGCGGCAACGGCGGCAACGGCGGTGCCGCGATCGTGGGCGAAGCGACGGCAACGGGCACTGCGACCGGCGCTGCCGGAGGCATCGGCGGTACCGGCACCTCAGGTGGCGATGGCGGCAAGGGGGGCAACGTCGTCTCCTATGGTGTGGGCACCCTCACACCCGGAGTTGGTGGTGCAGGCGGCACGAGCACCGTCAACCGCGGCGGCAACGGAGGCAACGGAGGAACCGCGCAGATCATCAACGACGCCTCGACAGCCAACGCGGTCGGGGCCCGCGGTGGCGCCGGCGGAAGTGGTGCCGACGGCGGCGGCGACGGCGGCAACGGTGGTGACGCGGCGATAGTCAACGCGTCGTCATGGGCGTCGGCGATCGGCGGCGCCGGCGGTGTCGGTGCTGATGGTGTGTCTGGCGGCAACGGCGGCAACGGGGGCTCGGCGTCGACGACCGGGTTCGGCGTAGTCACCCCGGGCACAGGGGGCGCCGGAGGTACCGGGAGCGACGGCGGCGGGAACGGCGGCAACGGCGGTGCGGCCAGCATCTCCAATAGCGGATCTACTCAAATGGCTGCAGGCGCCCGCGGCGGCCGCGGCGGCAACGGCTCCTACGGCGGCAGTGGCGGATCCGGCGGCAACGCCTCCACTATCGGACTCGGTCCGGTCACCCCCGGCGCCGGTGGCGATGGTGGAAACGGTACCGACGGTACCGGTGGCACCGGTGGCGCCGGCGGCAACGCGACGATCGACAACAGCTCTTCCACGGTGATCGCAGTGGGCGGTTCCGGTGGCCGCGGCGGCAACGGCGTTGGCGGTGGACGCGGCGGCGTCGGCGGCTCCGCAGAGATCAGCAGCGTTGGCTCCTTTGCCGACGCAGTTGGTGGAGCGGGAGGTGCCGGCGGTAGTGGTACCGGCGCGGCCAGCGGCGACGGCGGTAGCGGCGGCAATGCCACCAACTATGGCGGCGGGGATGCGACCGGCGGTGCCGGTGCCAACGGCGCGGCCGGTACGGGCGCGGGAGCCGGTGACGGCGGCAATGGAGGCGGGGCATCGAACCACGGAACTGGTAACGCATCGGGTGGCGCCGCTGGCAGCGGCGGCAACGACACCAACGGCTACGGCGGCGAAGGAGGTTCTGGAGGATTCGCCATCATCATGTCTGCCGATCCTTGGCACCGGGCGACCTCCTCGACTGCTTCCACGACCGGTGGTCGCGGCGGCGCGGGCGGCACCGGCACCTATGGCGGCGACGGCGGTTCCGGCGGCGGCGCCGCCAGCTATGGCCTGGGCTCCGTAACGGCTGGCGTTGGCGGCAACGGCGGCAACGGCACCCAGGGTCGGGGCGGCGACGGAGGGGCCGGCGGCGACGCGGAGATTGTCAACGGCGATTCCCTCAACAACGCGATCGGCGCCATTGGCGGCACCGGGGGCACCGGTACCACGGGCGGTGGGAGCGGCGGTGACGGTGGCAACGCGTCGAACGCCGGATATGGATACGCGCGCGGCGCTAGCGGGACTCACGGCACCGACGGGGTGAACGGTGGGGCCGGCGGCGACGGCGGCTCGGCAAACGCCACGGGACTGGGTATCGCCAGCCCCGGCATCGGCGGGGACGGCGGCAACGGAACCACCGGCTTCGGCGGTAGCGGTGGCTCAGGAGGCTCGGTCACCATCTCGAACTCCAGCTCCACGCAACCTGCTCATGGCGCACACGGCGGTAATGGAGGCAACGGAACTTCGGGCGGTGGCGACGGTGGCCTCGGTGGATCAGCAACCACGACCGGACTGGGCAACGTCACCGGCGGCGCGGGTGGCACCGGCGGCGAGGGCGACACCGGCGGTGACGGCGGCTACGGCGGCGATGGGTCGACAAGTGGCACGGGCAACGCCACCGGCGGGAACGGCGGCGACGGCGGCACCGGAACTACCTACGACGGCGGTAACGGCGGGAATGGCGGAGATGCCTCCGGCGGCGACGGTGGCGGAAAGATCGCCGGCGGCGAGGGGGGCCGTGGCGGCGACGGAGCGGCCAACTCAGGACGCGATGGCCTGCACGGCACCGGCAACGGCGCACCGGCGACGCTGAGCTCGTTGTGGAGCAACGTTTTTAACGCCACCAACCACTACGGCAACGGAGTGTTCATCCAAATCGTGCGCGGTAGCGATGACAAGAACCGAATGATCGTCTACATCGGCGGCACTACCAACGACTGGTCGGGAGACCCGGCCGCGAACCAGGGTGCTTTCGAAAACTTCTTTAGCCGTCTGGGTGTCCCGAAAGACGATCAGGCGGAGAAGATCCGGGCTGAAATCGCCGCCTGCAACAACGACGCATCATGCGGCTCAGTCGACGAGATGATGATCGTCGGCTACAGCCAGGGCGGCATGGACGCGCAGAACCTTGCCTATTGGAACAACCTCGTGAAGATTGCCAACCCAGCCGGAGCCTGGCCGATCACAACGGTGGTGACGTTCGGATCTCCCATCGTCGCAACCAACCCGTTCGTCACAACTCTGCACGTCCAGGACGTCGATGACAACATCCCAAATGGGGCTAGCGTCGTAACGAGCGTCGGGTCGTTACTCTTTCCCCCCTTGGTCGGAGTCCTACTAGATGGGCCGACAATCGCGGAGAACCTCGCTGGCAACGTCTTCACTGGCAGCAGCCCGAACAGCGACAATGATGACGACTGGTTGTGGGGAGTTCACACGAACATCGCCACCTACACCGATCTCAGTAACTACTTCTGGAACACGCCCAGCGATAAATACAGCGGTCAGAAAGCGGCCATCAGCAGGTTCCTCGGCGGCACTTTGATCGACGTGTAGGCAGACGAATCGAGCGGCCACTTCAGAGCACACTTCGAGACCGAAATCCGCGCAACAAGTGGCCAGCGGCGGGCTAGCTTGCGTCGTCGTGTGCGCTAGGCACACCCACGGTCAACAGCGCCAGCAGCGCGATCGCCACGCCGGCGGTCATCACCACCGACAGCGCGATCTCGTCGTTGCCCATCAAGCCGACCACCGGCGCGATCACCGCACCCACGCCGAACTGCGCGGCACCCAGCAGCGCGGCGGCGGTGCCAGCTGCCTCGTGGTGGCGACTGAGCGCAACCGCGGGCGCGTTCGGGATGACGAAGCCCATCATGGCGAGGATGGCCCAGACCGGCAGCAGGAAGCCGTACATGCCGCCGGCGTGGGTGACCGACAGCGCGATGAACACCGCCCCGAGCACGGTCGCCGCAGCCAAAGCCCACACCAGGATGCGCTGGGGTGAAAACCGCCGCAGCAGCACGACGTTGAACTGGGTGGCGGCGACGAACGCGATCGCGCCCGCGCCGAACACCAGCGCGAAGGTCTGCTGATCGAGACCGTGGCGGCCCTGCAGGACGAAGGCCGCACCGGCGATGTAGGCGAACAGCCCCGCCATGCCGAGCGCGCCCACCAGGACCAGGATGACGAAGCGCAGATCGCGCAACAGGGTGAGGTAGGTCGACGCGATCGAACGCACTCGCAGCGGTCGCCGGTTGGGACGGGCAAGCGTTTCCGGCAGCGCCAGCGCGGCCATCACCAGCAGCGCACCGGCCAACACGATCAGCATGGCGAACACCCAATGCCAGGACGCTTTGAGCAGCACGGCCGCACCCAGTGATGGCGCGACGATCGGCGCCACCCCGAGGACGAGCATCAGCCGCGACATCACCGTGGCCGCTTCGGTGTCGTCGAACAGGTCACCCACGACGGCGACGGCCACCACCATCGCGGCCGCCGCACCCATCCCCTGTAGCCCGCGGGCCACGCTGAGCACCTCGATGTCGGGCGCGAACAGGCACAGCAGCGAGGCCAGCATGTGCAGGACGATCCCGGCCATCAGCGGCCGACGCCGACCCAACGAGTCCGACAGTGGACCCACGACGAGCTGACCCAGCGCCAGACCCGCCAAGGTGCCGGTGAGGGTCAGCTGCGCCACCGAGGAGGACACCCCGAGCTCGTCGGCGATCCGCGGCAGCGCGGGCAGATACATGTCGATGGTCAGCGGCCCGAGCGCCACCAGCGCGCCCAGCACCACGATCATCCGCAGCTGACCGGGTGTGCCCGCCGCGCCGCTGGTGGTAGTCGCGGGCTGGGTGGCGGTCACAGTCGCCGATGTTGCCATGCAAACCCACAGCACGCGCCATGCATTATTTGTTCCTTCCGCGGCTACCCGGGACGTGGTGACCGGGATCACCGCAGGGCACCTTTCCCTGCTGGTGGTCGTTAGCCTTGAGGCAGCCGAGCAGGAGGCACACCCATGAAGGTCCGCCGAGGGGATACTCGATCCGACCAAACCGTGCCGGCCCGCGTCGACGACGACGCGACCGTGTCGGCACGGGTGCTCAGCCAGATCATCGAGCGCAGCACGCGCGTTCAGGCCCCTGCGGTCAAGGCCTACGTTGCCCGGCTGCGCCGATCGCACCCCGGGGCCACCCCCGCAGACATCGTCACCAAGCTCGAGAAGCGCTACCTGGCCGCGGTGATGGCCAGCGGTGCCGCCGTCGGTTCGGCCGCGGCCGTTCCCGGTATCGGCACGCTGGCCGCCTTGTCGGCAGTGGCCGGCGAGACGGTGGTGTTCCTGGAGGCCACCGCGATGTTCGTACTGGCCATCGCCGAGGTCCACGGCATCCCGCTCGAGCAACGGGAACGCCGCCGGACGCTGGTGCTGTCGGTTCTGGTCGGCGACGCGAGCAAAGGCGCCATCGCCGACCTGCTCGGCCGGGGCCGCACCAGCGGCGCGTGGCTGACCGAAGGTGCCGAAATGCTGCCGTTGCCGGCGTTGTCACAGCTGAACACGCGCCTGATGCGGTACTTCGTCAAGCGGTACACCCTCAAGCGCTCGGCGATGGCGTTCGGCAAAATGCTTCCCGTCGGCATCGGCGCCGCGGTCGGTGGCGGTGGCAACCGAATGATGGGCAAAAAGATCGTGAACAATGCCCGCACGGCGTTCGGGCCGGCGCCTGCTCGGTGGCCGGTCAGCCTGCACCTATTGCCCGCGATCGAGACCGGGCGATAGCCGTTCGCCGATCTGGAGTCGACCGGTTGTCGCAACGGTTCGGAGCATGGCGCTGACGTGCTCCGGGAACGTGTAAGAAGAGTTAGCCTTTTAGGTGGCGGCCAAGGGGCGCAAAAGTGGGGGCAAACCGTCCAAGCGCGGCGTGCCTAGATGAAGGAATTGAGGCGAGCAACTGCCGTGAGCAGTACGAGTTCACCATTCGGACAGAACGAATGGCTTGTCGAGGAGATGTACCGCAAGTTCCGCGATGACCCATCCTCGGTTGATCCGAGTTGGCACGAGTTCCTGGTCGACTACAACCCCGAGCCGACGACCGATGCGGCCGTCGCCGCCAACGGTCAGCCGACCGCCACCGCGGCCGCATCGGTCGCGCCGCCGCAGCCCGCGCCGGCACCGCCGGCCACCCCTGCCCCGGCCAAGTCCACGCCCGCGGGCAACGGCGCCGCACCTGCCGCGCCGGCCAAGGCGCCGGCCCCGAAGGCGGCGCCGGCCGCGGTGGACAGCGGCGACGAGACCCAGGTGTTGCGTGGCGCGGCTGCAGCCGTCGTCAAGAACATGAACACCTCGCTGGAGATCCCGACCGCCACCAGTGTGCGGGCGATCCCGGCGAAGCTCATGATCGACAACCGCATCGTGGTGAACAACCACCTCAAGCGCACCCGCGGCGGCAAGGTGTCGTTCACGCACCTGCTGGGCTACGCGATCGTGCAGGCGGTCAAGAAGTTCCCCAACATGAACCGCCACTACGCGGAGATCGACGGCAAGCCCAACGCGGTCACTCCCGCGCACACCAATCTCGGCCTGGCCATCGACCTGCAGGGCAAGGACGGTAAGCGCTCGCTGGTGGTCGCGGCGATCAAGAACTGCGAGACCATGCGGTTCGGCCAGTTCATCGCCGCCTACGAAGACATCGTGCGGCGCGCGCGCGACGGCAAGCTCACCGCCGAGGACTTCGCCGGTGTGACGATCTCGCTGACCAACCCCGGCACGATCGGCACCGTGCACTCGGTGCCCCGGTTGATGGCCGGCCAGGGCGCGATCGTCGGCGCCGGTGCGATGGAGTACCCGGCGGAGTTCCAGGGGGCCAGCGAGGAGCGCATCGCCGAACTCGGCATCGGCAAGCTGATCACGCTGACGTCGACCTACGACCACCGCATCATCCAGGGTGCGGAGTCCGGCGACTTCCTGCGGACCATCCACGAGTTGCTGCTCTCCGACGACTTCTTCGACGAGATCTTCTTCGAACTGGGCATCCCCTACGAGCCGGTCCGCTGGCGCACCGATAACCCCGATTCGATCGTCGACAAGAACGCCCGCGTCATGGAGTTGATCGCGGCGTACCGCAACCGCGGGCATCTGATGGCCGACATCGACCCGCTGCGGTTGGACAAGACCCGCTTCCGCAGCCACCCCGACCTGGACGTCAACACCCACGGCCTGACGCTGTGGGACCTGGATCGGGTGTTCAAGGTCGACGGCTTCGCGGGCAAGGAGTACAAGAGGCTGCGCGACGTGCTCGGGCTGCTGCGTGATGCCTATTGCCGCCACATCGGCGTGGAGTACACCCATATCCTCGAACCCGAGCAGCAGAAATGGTTGCAGGAGCGCATCGAGGTCAAACACGAAGGACCGACGGTCGCTCAGCAGAAGTACGTTCTGTCCAAGCTGAACGCCGCCGAGGCCTTCGAGACCTTCCTGCAGACCAAATACGTTGGCCAGAAGCGCTTCTCACTCGAAGGCGCGGAAACCGTCATCCCGATGATGGATGCGGCGATCGATCAGGCTGCCGAGCACGCCCTCGATGAGGTCGTGATCGGCATGCCGCACCGCGGCCGGCTCAACGTGCTGGCCAACATCGTCGGTAAGCCCTACTCGCAGATCTTCAGCGAATTCGAGGGCAACCTGAACCCGTCGCAGGCGCACGGCTCAGGCGACGTCAAGTACCACCTCGGCGCCACCGGCAATTACATCCAGATGTTCGGCGACAACGACATTCAGGTGTCGCTGACCGCGAACCCGTCGCATCTGGAAGCCGTCGACCCGGTGCTCGAAGGTCTGGTTCGGGCCAAACAGGACCTGCTGGACAAGGGCAGCGGCGACGACGGTTTCACCGTGATGCCGATGATGCTGCACGGGGATGCCGCGTTCGCCGGGCAGGGTGTGGTCGCCGAGACGCTGAACCTCGCGTTGCTGCGCGGCTACCGGACCGGCGGCACGATCCACATCATCGTCAACAACCAGATCGGCTTCACCACCTCACCGCACGACTCCCGGTCCAGCGAGTACTGCACCGACGTCGCGAAGATGATCGGCGCGCCGATTTTCCACGTCAATGGTGACGATCCGGAGGCCTGCGTCTGGGTGGCCCGGCTGGCAGTGGACTTCCGGCAGAAGTTCAAGAAGGACGTCATCATCGACATGCTGTGCTACCGCCGTCGCGGGCACAACGAAGGTGACGACCCCTCGATGACTCAGCCCTACATGTACGACGTGATCGACACCAAGCGCGGTGTCCGCAAGACCTATACCGAAAGCCTGATCGGTCGCGGCGACATCTCGATGAAAGAGGCCGAGGACGCGCTGCGCGACTACCAGGGCCAGCTGGAGCGGGTGTTCAACGAGGTCCGCGAGCTGGAAAAGCACGAGGTCGAGCCCAGCGAGTCGGTCGAGGAAGACCAGATGATCCCGCGCGGGATGACCACCGCGGTGGACAAGGCGCTGTTGGCACGCATCGGCGACGCACACTTGGCCTTCCCCGAGGGCTTCAGCGTGCACCCCCGCGTCAAGCCGGTGCTGGAGAAGCGTCGCGAGATGGCCTACGAGGGCAAGGTCGACTGGGCCTTCGCCGAATTGATGGCGCTGGGAACATTTTTGGCGGAGGGCAAGCTGATCCGGTTCTCCGGTCAGGACACCCGTCGCGGCACGTTCACCCAGCGGCACTCGGTGATCATCGACCGCAAGACCGGCGCCGAGTTCACCCCGCTGGACCTGCTGACCATCAACCCCGACGGCACCCCGACCGGCGGCAAGCTGCTGGTGTACGACTCCGCGCTGTCGGAGTACGCGGCGGTGGGCTTCGAATACGGCTATTCGGTGGGCAATCCGGACGCGCTGGTGCTGTGGGAGGCGCAGTTCGGTGACTTCGTCAACGGCGCGCAGTCGATCATCGACGAGTTCATCAGTTCCGGTGAGGCCAAGTGGGGCCAGCTCTCCGACGTGGTGCTGCTGCTGCCCCACGGCCACGAAGGTCAGGGCCCCGACCACACGTCGGGCCGCATCGAGCGGTTCCTGCAGCTGTGGGCCGAGGGCTCGATGACAATCGCGTTGCCGTCGACCCCGGCGAACTATTTCCACCTGCTACGCCGCCACGGTCTGGACGGGGTGCACCGGCCGCTGATCGTGTTCACGCCGAAGTCGATGCTGCGCAACAAGGCCGCGGTCAGCGACATCCGGGACTTCACCGAGCAGAAGTTCCGGTCGATCATGGAGGAGCCGACCTACACCGACGGCGACGGCGATCGCAACAAGGTCACCCGAATCCTGTTGACCAGCGGCAAGATCTACTACGAACTGGTTGCCCGCAAGGACAAGGACAAGCGCGACGACGTCGCGATCGTCCGGATCGAACAGCTGGCACCGCTGCCCAAGCGGCGACTGAGCAACACGCTGGACTCCTACCCGAACGCGAGCGAGTTCTTCTGGGTGCAGGAGGAGCCGGCCAACCAAGGGGCCTGGCCGACGTTCGGGCTCACCTTGCCGGAGTTGTTGCCCGAGAAGCTGACCGGGATCAAGCGGATCTCACGCCGGGCCATGTCGGCGCCGTCCTCGGGTTCGTCGAAGGTGCACGCCGTCGAGCAGCAGGAGATCCTCGATGAGGCGTTCGGCTAGGGCATTCGCCTCTGCGAGTGTGCGGTCTCATACTCCGACATCAGCGAGTCGCGGACGAATCCGCACCTTCGGCGCCTGGCGCCAGCGGCCTGCGCCGGGCGTGGGTGTTGTCGTCGACGAAGTCGCGTCTGGTCGACAAGAGCCCACACGCTCGACGAGTCAGTGGGCTCGCCAGCGGCCTCGGGACTAGAAGCCGAAGTTGTTCAGCAAGTCCAGCGGGATCGGCGAGTTGCCACTAGCCAGGTCCTGCATGACGCGGGGGCAGAAGAACGAGACGGCGATGCCGGTGAACATGGTGGCCGGGCCCAGTGGCCGGCCCAGGCTGTCGGCCACCGTCGAGGCGATGTCGGCGGTGTTCTGGCTGCGGTCGGCCAGCAGCGGGCAGATCGACTGGCCCAACTCCACGGCTTGACCCGGGTCGATCCCGGTGATGCCGGCACTGGTCAGCGCGGCCAGGAAGTCGTCAGCGGTGGTATCGGCCTGAGCAGGTGCTGCCAGTGCCGTCGCGCCGGCGAACAAACCAGCGGCCACTGTCGCGATGGCTGATCGTCGAAACGTCATGCTGTAAGTGTCGCCCCCGGGCATCCCGCCGTTACCCGCGGGGTGACGACCCGATAACCTGAGCCCATTCGACACACGTCAAACAACTCGGAGGAGCGTTCATGCAGGGGTTTGCCGGAAAAGTAGCGGTGGTCACCGGAGCCGGGTCGGGCATCGGTCAGGCACTGGCGATCGAGCTGGGCCGATCGGGCGCCAAGGTCGCCATCAGCGATATCGACACCGAGGGGCTCGCGGTGACCGAGGAGCGCCTCAAGGCGATCGGCGTCGACGTCAAGGCCGATCGGCTCAACGTCACCGAGCGGGAGGCCTTCCAGGCCTACGCCGACGGCGTCAAGGCCCACTTCGGCAAGGTCAACCAGATCTACAACAACGCCGGTATCGCCTTCTCCGGCGACGTGGAGATCAGCCAGTTCAAGGACATCGAACGGGTGATGGACGTCGATTTCTGGGGCGTTGTCAACGGCACCAAGGTGTTCTTGCCCTACCTGATCGAGTCCGGCGACGGACACGTCGTCAACGTTTCCAGCCTGTTCGGGATCTTCTCCGTGCCTGGGCAGGCCGCCTACAACTCGGCCAAGTTCGCCGTGCGCGGGTTCACCGAGGCCCTGCGACAGGAGATGATCCTGGCCAAGCATCCGGTCAAGGTAACGACGGTGCACCCGGGCGGTATCAAGACCGCCATCGCGCGCAACGCCACCGTCGCCGACGGGCTCGACCAGGCCGCGATGGCGCAGGCGTTCGACAAGAAGCTGGCCAGGACGACGCCGGAGCGGGCGGCTCAGATCATCCTCGAGGCGGTCCGCAAGGATCGGGCCCGGGTGCTGGTCGGCGCCGACGCCAAGATCCTCGATCTGATCGTGCGCATCACCGGGTCGGGCTACCAGCGGTTGTTCTCCACGGTGCTGCCCAAGCTCTCCCCGCCGATGCGCTGAATCCGTCAGCGGCCCAGCGGGTGCGCAGACAGCCAGTCCTCCGCCACTGAGCGCGGATCGTGGCCTTGGGCAACTTGGCGGCGCATGTCGACCAGGGAGCCGGTATCGAGCACGCCGGCGAGTTCGTTGACCGCGCGGACCTGCCGCTCGTCGAGTTCGTTGCGCCGATACAGCGGCACGATGTTCTCGGCCATCACCAGCGCGGGTTTGCGATCGGCCAGCACGACGAGCTCGCCAGGTATGCCGACGTCGGCAGTTCGGGTCCAGCCGGCGGTGATGTCCCCCGCCTGCAGGGCGTCGAACATCGCAGCCTGATCTCCG
This sequence comes from Mycobacterium pinniadriaticum, assembly GCF_026242045.1. Lineage (GTDB taxonomy): Bacteria > Actinomycetota > Actinomycetes > Mycobacteriales > Mycobacteriaceae > Mycobacterium > Mycobacterium pinniadriaticum. Next base: position 149,426 of record NZ_JAPJDO010000007.1, on the reverse strand, counting down.
AATTCGTGCGCGGGTGGCAAAGTGCAGCCGCCGACCGCAGTCGGCAGTCCGCGAGCGGGAGCGACGGCACCCAGGCGCAGGCCGCGGCAGTGACTGACCAGCGCGGTGAGGTCGCGGCCGCCCCAGGCCGCCGCGGTCGCGTCGGTGACGACCAGCGCGGGCTTGTCCTCGGCTGCAGTGGTGTAGTCGCCGGCGGCGACACCTTCGGGCAGCACCCCCACCATCGCGCGGTACACCTGCGCATCCGATCGGGCCTTGGTGTCCGGGGCGAATTCCTGCAGCAGCCGGCCGGTGAATCCCGGCACCACACTGACTGTCCCGGAATCCAGTGCCGCCAGTGGATCGTCGACGGTCCGCACGTAGGCGGCGCTGCCGTAGGAGCGCAGCGCGGCCGCGTACAGATTGGCCAGCAGCGTCATCTCCGGGTCGGCTGTCGCCCCGACAGCCAAGGCCGGCCCCGGGGCCGGCGATCCGCAGGCCACCACCACCAGAGCTAGCAAGCCCAGCACCAGCCGGCGAAACATCGTCGGCCTCAAGAGCTTTGACTCAGGATTCGGACGCCGCGGCCACCGCTGCGGCCACCGCGGGCCCGACCCGGGGGTCCAGCGGACTCGGCACGATGTGGTCGGCCGCCAGGTCGTCGCCGACGACAGAGAAGATCGCTTCTGCCGCTGCGACTTTCATCCGCTCGGTGATGCGCCGCGCTCCGGCGTCCAGCGCGCCGCGGAACACCCCGGGGAAGGCCAGCACATTGTTGATCTGGTTGGGGAAGTCGCTTCGGCCGGTCGCCACGATGGCCGCGTGCTTGCGGGCGGCGTCCGGATGGATTTCGGGGTCCGGGTTGGACATCGCGAACACGATGCCGCCCGGGGTCATCGTCGCGATCAATTCCTCGGGCACCAGTCCGGCCGAGACACCCAGGAACACGTCTGCGCCATCGAGCGCTTCGGCGATCCCGCCGGTGAGCCCCCGTGGGTTGGTCCGCGTGGCCAGCTCGGCCTTGACCGAGTTCATGTCGTCGCGGCCGGTGTGCAAGATGCCCTGGCTGTCCAGCACCGTGATGTCGGCGATACCCGCGGCCAGCAGGATGTTGGTGCACGCGACGCCAGCGGCACCGGCCCCCGACGTGACCACCTTGAGTGCCTGCATGTCCCGCTCGAGAAACTTGGTAGCGCCCAGCAGTGCGGCCAGCACGACAATCGCGGTGCCGTGCTGGTCGTCGTGCATCACCGGGCAGTCCAGTGCCTCGATCAGGCGCCGCTCGACCTCAAAGCAACGGGGCGCCGAAATGTCCTCGAGGTTGACCGCACCGAAGGTCGGGCGCAGACGGATGATCGTCTCGACGATTTCGTCGGGGTCCTTAGTGTCGAGCACGATCGGGATGGAGTCCAGCCCACCGAACGTCTTGAACAGCGCCGCCTTGCCCTCCATCACCGGAAGCGACGCCGCGGGACCGATGTCGCCGAGGCCGAGGACCGCGGTACCGTCGCTGACCACCGCGACCAACCGATTAGCCCATGTGTAGCGCGCAGCCAGGGTGTGATCGGCAGCGATCGCCCGGCTCACCTGGGCTACGCCCGGGGTGTAGGCGATCGAAAGCGCGCGCTGGGTGTCCAGCGGCGCCTTGAGCTCCACGGACAGCTTGCCGCCCACGTGAGCGGCGAAGATCTCTTCGTCGTCGATGACGACGCGGGGGGTACTTACCATTTCGGACACGGCGTCAGGGTACTCGCCCCCCAGACCTCACCGAGCGGGGTTCCCCCGCCGTGAAGTACGCCGGGCAGGCTACTGACGCGTAGCATTTGCCCCCGGGCCCAACGGGGCCTCGCCCGTCGCGTGTGGGGAGGTCGCATCATGCCGTCGTTTCGTTCCTTGCCACCGTCGTTGCTCGGCCCCGGCCGGTCCGCCGACAGCCCCGCCGAACTCGACGCCAGACGCATCCATGTGCCCGTCGCCCGGGCCATGGTCGACTGCGCGATCTACGTCGACGGCGAGCGGTTGCCGGGCAAATACACTCACGCGGGGGCCTTGGCCAAGGTGCACGAGCTCTGCGCCGAGGGGCAGAAGGCGTTCGTGTGGCTGGGGTTGCACGAGCCCGACGAGCATCAGATGGAGTCGGTGGCGCACACCTTCAACCTGCATCCGATCGCGGTCGAAGACGCTGTGCACGCCCACCAGCGGCCCAAGGTGGAGCGCTATGACGACGCCCTGTTCCTGATCGTCAAGACGGTGAAGTACGTGCCCCACGAATCCGTGGCCCAGGCCCGCCAGATCGTCGAGACCGGCGAGATCATGGTGTTCGTCGGCGCCGACTATGTGGTCACCGTCCGGCACGGCGACCACACCGGCCTGGCCGGCCTACGCCATCACCTGGAAGCCGAACACGCCCAAATCGGCCTGGGTCCCTACGCCGTCATGCACGCCATCGCCGAACACGTCGTCGAGAGCTACCTCGATGTCGCGCGCCTGATGGAATGCGACATCGACACCATCGAGGAAGAGGCCTTCTCGCCCGACGTCAAGACCGACATCGCCCAGATCTACATGCTCAAGCGCGAGGTCGTGGAGATGCGCCGCGCAGTGGGCCCGCTGACCGCCGCGCTGCAGAAGATCACCACCGACCACAAAGACTTGATGACCAAGGAGGTCGTGCGCTACATGCGCGACGCGCTGAGCTTGCAGACCCAGGCCGGCGACCAGATCTCGAGCTATGACGAGCTGCTCAGCTCGCTGGTCCAAGCCGAACTCGCCAAAGTGGGTATGCAACAGAACCTCGACATGCGCAAGATCTCGGCGTGGGTGGCGATCGCGGCGGTGCCGACCATGATCGCGGGCATCTACGGCATGAACTTCGAGCACATGCCCGAGCTGTCCTGGACGTGGGGCTACCCAGCGGTCCTCGCGATGATGGCGACGGTCTGCGCGTTCCTGTACTTCAACTTCCGCCGCAACCACTGGCTGTGAGCGGAGTACGGCCACGACGTCTGCCGTGCGCCGAGAGCAGCTACTTGCGCGTCTCAACGACGAACTGCGCGCGTATCGCTGGGCCGTCCAATGCGCGCGTTGAGACAACTGTCGCGCCTACCTCGCCGAGGAAGCACACGAAAGTCCGTCGACGCAAAGGATTTGAGCGTGGCACTGCTGGCCGTTCGAGGGGCGGCCAAGGCCGAGGCGGGCGCTCAACCCGGCTGAGCCGCCCGCCGGTTCGGATCCAGCACGTCGACTCCGTCGTCCAACCATGCCTTCCGCATCGCCTCGGCCCCCTTGAGCCGCACCCAGGCGGCTTCGGTCTGGGTGATCGGAACCGCCGCCAGGAAGCGGACCGGCTCTCGGGGCGCCTCCAGCGGTAAGTCAGCGATCACCGAATCACCAAGCAGCACCGCGGTGAACACGGCACCCTCCCACACGGGCGCGGAGAGGTCGATCAACATGTCGGTGACCAGCACCACACCCTCCACCGCCGGCGTGGCCGCCACCACCGCCAGACTGCGGGCCAGACCGGGAGTACGGGCGCGAGCGCGCAGGCTGAGGACAATCTCGGCCCGCGGACCACGCAGCGGGTCGGCAAAGCCGGAAGCCGGTTCGGTCATGGGGTGCCGCGAACAGCCCAGCGTCACATAGTGAGCCACACCTTGTGAATCCGGCCCGAACCGCAACACCTCGACGCGTTCGAGTCCTAGGAACGTCACGCCCGCCGAATCCGGCTCAGCATCGATGCCGACGTCGACGAAGTGTCCGCGCACGTGGTCACGGACCAGATCCAGGGGTTGACTCATGTGACCCGACGGCCGCGAACTTCGGGCACCGGCACCACGTTATCGGCGCCGCCCAACAATCGACGCGACAACCTGCACACCGCACCAGGATACTTGGTCCGCTGATCATGACGACCGCACGAACCATGCGTGATCAGATCAGGCATGAAGCCGACAATCACGCACCGGCGATAGCAGGACGTCACCAACAGTTCAACAGAAAGACCTCTCCGCGCTGGTCATGATTGCGCAGCTATCGACGGGGCATCATTGAATTCCACAGCGGCTCAGTATATTTCATGATCACAGCCCTACGCGCACCACTCGCGGATGACTTCCTGTCAAATCAAAGGTAAACAACATTGCCGACAGGTGAACAGCTGAATTGACGCTCGCCACATGGATCTACGACCACAAGTATTTGCCAACACAACATCGACATGCTCAAATTCGGCATTCGCGGGTAGCCAGTGACAGCTTAGTTGTCGAGAATCGCCAATACTCAAGATGTACAGGCGGGGTTATCAATGTCTCGGCGGTAAACGTCTTCGAGCACACGGACGCATTTCCCATTTCTAGGTTCTGAGCATATTGCGTTGTGCAGCTTAATATTTCGGGTGCGCACTCCGTCGGCCATACGTACGCGGCATTCGTCGTCTAAACAGTTAATTACTGCGGCGCAAATATTGCAGCGTTACGCTGGCGAATCACCTAGGAGGGATATGAGAATTTTCTGTCGAGAGGCTGTGGGCCCGAGCGACTAGGAGACAACAGTGGATACAAAAAAGGTGGCAACCCGGGTGGGCGCAGTCGCCTTTTCGCTCGGAGTGGGTGCCGCCGTCGCGGCCGGAACGGGTTCTGCGTCGGCCGATACCGGCGACACCAGCTCAGCCCCCGCGAACTCGCCGGCCAAATCGCCGTCAGCCGGTACGGCTCGGTCGGCCCAGCCGAAATCACAATCTTCTTCGCAATCCAGTGCCGACTCCCCCGAATCGTCCTCTCATGCTGGCACGCCTCGGGTGCGGGGTGGTGTCGGGCGACTGCCCTCGGATCGCCTCACCGGACCGACGACGAAGCGGACTGGAACAAAGCGACCCACCGCCACTGACACGAGTGAGCAGAGCGATTCGACCGGCAAGGCCACGACGCTCTCGGGGGGTGGGACCGAAGGCGCGTCGGCCGACGACACCGGCGCGGTGCCCAACGGACCCGATGTTGCCGAAGCCGCCACACCGGCGGCGGCCGCCGATAGCACCAAGACTGCGACCCCGGCCGCATCGGCTGCCGCACTGGCCATCCCGACTCCGACCGCTTTGCTGTCGGGGCTGACCACACTGTTTGGGCCCTTGACCAATCCGCTGGTCCCGCGTCCGGGTGAACCGATGCTGCTCACCGTGTTGAGCTGGGCGGGTCGTGAGATCGAGGCGGCGCTGACACGTACCCGCCGCCAGATCACCATGGCTCTGTTCAACGAAGCTCCCACCGCCTCACCGTTGATGTTCGGCGAGGACGCCCAGGGTGTGGTGACCGGCACCATCGGGGCCGCCGACGCCGAGAACGACCCGGTGCGATACACGGTGGTCGGCGAACCAGAACACGGCACCGTCGTGATCAACGCCGACGGCACCTACACCTACACCCCCACCGAGGAACAGGCTGCCCAAGGCGGCACCGACACCTTCCGGGTGCGGGTCAGCGACATCGGCAACCATCTTCACCTGTTCCACGGTGATGGCACCACCACCGTCGAGGTCACCGTCACCGTAGGCGCCGGTGAGGCGATGAGCGTCGGCGCCCTGCCGGTAGCAGCCGTGGCCAGTGCTGATGGCAAGCGCCTGTACGTGGTGGACGCCGACTCCAACTCGGTCAAGATCTATGACGCCACCACCAATACCCCGCTCGGTGCGGTACCTGTGGGGGCGTTCCCCTACAGCATCACGCTGAGCCCCGACGGCAAGCGCGCCTACGTCGTCAACTCCGACGACAACACCATCTCGATCATCGACACCGCCACCCTGGCTACCATCGGTGGCCCCATCGCCGTCGGGAACTCACCCACCAACGTGGCGGTCAGTCCCAACGGAACCCGGCTGTATGTCACCAACAGCAACGACGACACCGTGACGGTGATCCACACCTCCTCGGGGAACACCACCGACGTCATCCCGGTGGGCGCCAGCCCCTACGGCGTCGCGGTCAGCTCCTCGGGCGAACGCCTGTACGTCACCAACGAATGCGACGACTCCGTTTCGGTGATCAACCTGGCCACCAACAAAGTCATCGACACCATCGCCGTCGGGGACGCCCCCACCGCCATCGCCATCAACCCCACCACCGGGCTGGCCTACATCACCAACACCGGCTCGCTGGCGACCGACGGCGACGGCACCGTCACCGTCCTGGACACCGCCACCAACACCGTCGTCGGCGACCCCATCGCAGTCGGGGAATTCCCCATCGGCCTCGCCTTCAGCGCCGACTCGAAACTACTGTTCGTGGCCAACCGCGGCTACGACTCGGTAGCCGTGATCGACACCAGCACCAACACGCTCGCCGACACCGATCCCACCACAGCCAACGCCATCGACAACCTGGGTGTCGGAGACGGACCGTCGGCGCTGGCCGTCACCGGCACCACCCTGTTCAGCCTGCACACCTGGGACGGCACCCTGCTGCCAGTCCCCATCCTGGACTGGACCGGTTCACCCATCACGGGCCTGGCAAGCGCCCCCACCACCGAACTGGTCACACTGAATACGACCAGCACAGCCACCGGCGGCACCGCAACAGCCAAGGCCTCAGCGACCGCCAACGACTCCACCGACTACGAACCGAACTCCGACTTGGGCTCAACCGGGTTCGACGTCTACAACAACTCCAGTGCATCGCTGATCCTGACCGGCTGGGCCGGCGGTGATCGGCCTCAGCAGGGTGCCCCAGAGATCGGCCATGTGCTCAACCCCGGGGAGAGCGACCACTTCGAGGTCAACACCAACTTCACCGACCAGGAAGAGGTGCAGCCGATCTACACCTCTCAGGCCACCGGCGAGACCTTCACCGCGCAGCTGTACGGCGCCACGACCGGAATCGTCGGTGGGGGTGACATCCCAACTGCCGGCTGTGCGCACGCGGGCGGCACTGGAACGTGCAGCAGCGGTGGGACCGCGGTCTACTTCCTGGACGGCTCCGACTCCGAGCAGGACTCGAGCTACGGTTCGCAAGGGTTTGATGTCTACAACCTGACCCAATCCACACTCACCTTCCTCGGGTTTGCCAGCGCGGACCGCCCACAATTCGGTGGCCCGACAGTCGGTAGCACCCTGCTTCCCGGACAGTCCGCGCATTTCGAGGTCAATGTGGACTTCTTTGAGTCTGAAGACGTACAGGTGCAATACTCCGCACCCAGTGGGGAGATTTGGACGGCCTCATTGGCCACGACCCCGCTTTCGACCAGTGGATTGCCCACCGTCACCCAGTGCTCGCAATCAGGCGGCACCGGCTCGTGCAATACCGGCGCAAATTCAGTCCAATTCGTGGACGCGGCGAACACCAAGATCACGATTTCCGCTAGCGATCCCACAGCCCAAATGTTCGTCAATACGTGCAACTCCAGCGCGGTGCAATGCAAGTTCGATGCCTACGCCGGTGGACCCGTGCAGGGATACACCGATCCGCAATACAACACGACAGTGCGGAACAGCACCGATGTGTCGCTGAGCGAGACGATCACTTTGACCAATACGGCGACGACGACGTGGAACGTGTCAGTGTCGGCAAAACTGTCGGTCAAACTGTTCAGCGCGATCACCGCCGAGCTCAGTGCAACATACGGGCTGACCACCACAGAAACACAGACGACGACCACTCAGCAGGCCATCACGGTGAATCCGCAAGAGGCTGTAGCGGTATACACCCAGTACCCCACCTTGAGCGTGACCGGCGATCTCATCATGAATCTGGGCAACACCGAAGTCACGATGACCAACACCACGTTCGTCATCCCCGATCCCGGGGACCCGAACGACGGCGGGACGGGACGGTCGGCCATTGTCGGCCTGACGAACGTCCCGCTCGATTGGGTACCCGGCGATCCGCTGCCCACCGATAACTCCACCGATGGATCCGCATTGGCCTGACGGGAAACGGTTACCGATCAGCAGCCCTTTCCGTACGCACAAATCGCGTACGGATAGGGCCGCTGCTCCAATTCATTGTTTGGTGATATCAACGCATTGTTACTTGGATTTGGCTCGGCTTTCTCGACGTTCTTCATTCTCAGAACGGTGGCACTCATTACCGCCGAGTGAAGCATCGTATAACAAACGGCAGGACCATTGGCGGCCCTGCAGGAATACGTTTTAGATGGAAGAATATTTACCAGAGTCAACCCATTGCGGCGGGCAACAAAAAGGGGTACATAGAATGGAATTTCAGCAACGACCCAACAATGCACCCCGTCAATCAATAGTCGGCTCGGCGCAGCCGGGGCGTGGCAGCTCTCCTCGCTCGACGGCCGCACGCTACATCGGACGGGTCGGTGCGTTAGCCGCAGCTCTAGGTGTCGGTCTGGTGCTCGGACAGTCGGCGGGCCTCGCTCACGCCGCCCCCTCCGAGTCCTCGGCATCCGCCGGCGCCGGGCACCCAAACCAGCGCGCCGGTCAATCCACACCTTCGCCGTCGACGGCGTCAACCCCCACCCGGACATCCCCGAGCGCCCGGGGCGCGTCGGCACGCGGCGCTACCAATGCACCGGTGGTGCGCGTCTCCGGGGGCGCCAAGACCTCGACCGATGGATCGTCGCCGCAGTCAGCTCAGGACAACGGCACGACCGCTCAAAGTGCAACCAAGACAAGGGCAACCGGCAAACGAAGCTCGATCGCAGAGGCCCCGCCGGTGACCACCGCAGCGCCGTCAGCCTCGGCGGCGACGGCCGGCACCAGCCACAGTTCGGCCGTGAGTGAACCGATCTTTGACGGCACTGCGACGACGGCACGTCCAACCCTCAGCGAGGCGCCTCCTGGCGCCCCCGCCTATCCGCCGTCGATCACCACCGAGGTGTCGTGGCACTCGATCGTTTCCGAAGCGCTCACCTGGGCCGGGCTAGGGGAGTTGGCCCCCAACTCGCCCATACCCGATGCCCCGCCAGTCCCTGATGTGATCGCTGCAGCCTGGATCGGTGTGCGCCGTTTCCACTACACCTATTTCAATTCCGATCCCACCCTGCGCCCCACCGGATCTACGCAGAACCCCGACACTTCAGTGATCACCGGAGACCTCGCAGGCAGCGACGTCGACGGCGACACCCTGACTTACACCGTCGTGCAGAAACCCACTCAAGGCAGTGTGACGGTCGCCGCCGACGGCTCCTACACCTACACGCCGACGGCCGCCCTCGCCGACACCGGTGGGACCGATAGCTTTACGGTCAGCGTGGACGACACCGCGGCCAACCCGTGGCACACCAATGCCGCCGAGGATGTGGCCGCCGGTTTCGCCAAGTTCCTGGCCTGGATGGGCCTGGGCAGCGCCCCAGTCGCGACCCCGGCCACGGTGACCGTGACCGTGGAGGTCACTGCGATCAACCACGCCCCCTTGACCACGGGCGAGACCTACACGACCGCGGAAGATACCGCGCTGAGCCTGACGGCCGCCCAACTGCTGGCCAACGATGTAGACCCCGACGGCGACACGATCAGCCTGCACAGCTACACCCAACCCGGCCACGGAACCCTCAGCGACAACGCTGACGGCACCGGCACCCTGGTCTACACCCCCGACGCCGATTACACGGGCACGGACAGCTTCACCTACACCATCGCCGATTCGGCCGGCGCCGAAGCCCAGGCGGTCGTGACCATCACCGTCACCCCGGTCAACGATCCCCCGGTCGCCACCAACGCCACCTACACCATCGACGAAGACACCTCCCTGCAAGGCGATCTGCTGGCCAACGCCACCGATGTCGAGGGCGACACCCTGCACGCCGCAATCATCGTTGAACCGACCCACGGCAGCGTGTCGCTGGATGCCAGCGGCACCTTCACCTACACCCCGGAAGCCAACTACGCCGGCACCGACAGCTTCACCTACGCCGTTACCGACACCTCCAACACCACCAGCGCGCCAGCCACGATCAGCATCGTCATCACCCCGGTCAACCACGCCCCCACCCTGATTCCGACCGTCGGTAACGCAGACCCCGACACCGGCACCCGGTTGATCATCACCACCATCGGCGACCCCGACGGCGACGCCGTCATCGTCACCGCCACATCCACACCCGTCCACGGCACCCTGACCGACAACAGCGGCGGTGTTTTCACCTACACCCCAGACGCTGGTTTCGCCCACACCGGCGGCACCGACACCATCACCTTCACCGCCACCGACAGCTACGGCGCCACCACCCACACCACCATCACCGTCACCGTCGATCCCATCAACCACGCCCCCACCCTGACGTTGGCGACCACCGACGCCCACCCGATAACCGGCGCCGTGATCATCACTGCGATCACCAGCGACCCGGACGGCGACCACATCACCGTCGACGTCGCCCAACCCAGCCACGGCACGGTCGTCGCACTCACCGCCGCCGAAACCGAAGCACTGAAAGCATCACTGACCGCCGCCCAAATCGCCGCGCTCGGACTGGCCGACCCGGCCGCGACCGCCTACCGCTTCACCCCCGACACGATCCTCATCCACAACGGTGGTGCGGAAACCATTACTTTTACCGCCACCGATGCCTCCGGCGCCTCGACTACCAGGACAGTAACGGTGGACGTCGTCGCCAACCAGCCACCGCGGATCAGTGATGTCACCTACCGCGACCACGGCAACGGCACCCTGACCATCATCGTCACCGCCAGCGACCCCGAGGCCGGCACCACCACCCTCAGCGCCACGGCCAACGGCATCCAGCTGGCGGCTACCGCCCCGGCCGACGGCAGCACCAACACCCGGGTGTTCACCTACACCGGCGGCCCCGGCCAAGCCGTCGCACTCACTGTCACCGCGACCGACGCCAGCGGGCTGGTCAGCACCTTCACCGATACCGTGGCACTAACAGCGGCGGCCAGCCCTACCACCGTCACTCAGCACGCACCCACCATCACCGCGCTCACCTACCGCGACCACGGCAACGGCACCGTCGACATCCTCATCACCGCCACCGACCCTGACGGCACCGCCATCACGAACATCAGCGCCACCGCCAATGGCATGGTGCTGACCCGCACCACCCCCGCTGAGGGCCCCACCCCCGGCACCGCGATGTTCACCTACACCGCCACCCCCGCACAGATCGCCGCCGGCGCCGTCCTCGACCTACACATCACCGTCACCGACCCCACCGGCCTGACCACCACCCTCACCCCCGCGGCCTACACCCTGGCCACCACCACCAACCCCGCCCCCGTCACCCAGCACGCACCCACCATCACCGCGCTCACCTACCGCGACCACGGCAACGGCACCCTCGACATCCTCATCACCGCCACCGACCCCGACGGCACCACCATCACGAACATCAGCGCCACCGCCAACGGCACACCGCTAGCAGTCACCACACCCGCCGAAACCTCCACTGACACTTGGATGTTCACCTACACCGGCACCCCCGGCGAGACCGTCGTACTAACACTGGCCGCCACCGACCCCACCGGCCTGACCACCACGCTCACCCCGGCGCCGTATGCCCTCACCTCAATGCCGACCACCGTCAACCACGCCCCGCGCATCACCAGCATTGCGGTATCGGCGTCCAATCCGACCACCGGGAACGTCACGGTCACTGTGGCCGCGACTGACGACGACTCCGGCGACGCACCCGCAACCGTCAAGTTGCGTGACGCCAACGGCGCGGTCCTGGCCACGGCCAGCATAGGAGACGACGGGATGGCCATACTGACCTACAGCCCCGACGACGTGCTCCGCGCGAGCGGCGGGCAAGTCACCCTCACCGTCACTGCAGTCGACACCCGCGGTGCTGAAACCACGCAAGGCGTCACCCTCACCATCGACCCGGTAGCACCGAATCACGCTCCCGTGCTCGCCAACGGTGACTACTCTGTCGACACCGAAACCGGCATGGTGGCAGGCACTGTCGCGGCCAGCGACCCCGATGGGGACACCCTCAACTTCACGGTCACCAGTGCCGACAACAGCCTTGGCGAACTGGCGTACGACACTGCGACAGGCGCCTGGGCGTTCCTGCCGACCGCGCAGGCCCGTTTCGCCGCCGCCACCGGCGCCGGGCCCAGGACCGTCGAGATCAACATCACCGCCAGCGACGGCATCGACACCGCCACCACCACGGTCGCCGCGGATATCGATCCTGCTGTCGGCATCGACACCAGTGTCATCGCCAATCTGAGCGGAGTCGCAACCGATGTCGCCGTCGAACAGGACGGGACCATCAACATCGCGGCATACGAAGACCGCGCCATCATCGTGCTCAACGCCGACGGCACGATCACCGACACCATCACCACCGAGATCCGACCGTTCGGCATCGCAGTAGGACCCGATGGCCGTATCTACGTCAGCAGGCTCTTCGGTGACAACGGAAACGGCGAGGACGAACAGCAGCAGGACCCCGATGTCCTCTACGTTATCGATCCGACCGACCACTCCACAGACACCATCCACCTGAACGCAACCCCGCTGGGCGCACTCGCCTTCGACCACAACGGCCGCCTCTACGTTCCCGTCACCTCCGGTGACACTGGCGCGCTGCTATACATCGACCCCGACGGCTCCACCAACACCATCGACGTCGAGGGCATCGCACAACCGATAGCCGTAGCCGTCGACGGCGATGACCGCGTCTACGTCACCGGACTGAACAGCGACGGCTCCGGCACCACACTAACCATCCTCAACGCCGACCAGACCGTCGCCAGCACCGTCGATCTCGGCGTCTACCCCTCCCAACTACAAGCCCTAGCGGTGGCCGACGACGGCCGCACCTACTTCACCAACATCGTCGGCGAGGGGTCAGTGACCTTGACCGTCTTCGACAGCGACGGCAGGACCATTGGCACCGCTGACCTGTTCGCCGTCGGCCTAACAGCAGGTCCCGACGGTCAGATCTACTATGCCGGTTTCAACGCAATCGGCGGAACTGCGGGAACGATCACCCTTGGTGCCCCGCAGGGCCAAACCGCCAACTCCTACTCCGGTGTGGTCGACGGCAGCATCGCGGTACCCAACCCGGGCTACACACTCACCTACGCCCTCGACAGCACCGTCGACGAGTCCGTGGGCACCGTCGAACTCGACGCCGCTACCGGGCACTGGACTTTCACCCCCACCGAGGAGGCTCGCCACAACGCCGCACTCGGTACCGGCCCTACCACCATCGAATTCACCGCCACCGCCTCATCCACCGATGCCGGCTACACCAAAACCGTCACCCTCACCGCCACCATCGAGCCAGCCAACAGCGCCCCCCAGATCTACGCCGACACCGACGCACAAACCGCACCCGACACCGGGATCGTCACCGGCAGGGTCACCGTCATCGATTACGACAACGACCCCGTCACTCTCACAACCACAACCATCAACCCCACCATCGGCACGATCGAACTCACCGCCGATGCCAGCAACCCCGGCACCTACACCTACACCTTCACCCCCACCGGCGAAGCCCGCCAACACGCCGCCGACGGAAGCGGCCCCACCACCGTCACCATCACCCTGATCGCCAGTGACAACAACGCTATCGACCTCTACAGCAACACCTTCGGGATCGCCGTCATCAACGCTGCACCAACTCTGACCGTCGAAGTCACGGCCGCCGATACAATTACCGGCTCGGTAGTCTTGATCCCGCACACCACCGACCCGGACGGCGATGCCGTCGAGGTGGCCATCACCACCGCACCCAGCAATGGCACCCTGACCGACAATGGCGACGGCACCTACACCTATACGCCGAGCGAGGCTGCCCGGCTCTATGCATACAGCACCGTTGGCGATGACTTCGACGCCATCGTTGTCAGCGCGATCGACAGCAGCGGAAATGCTACTGATGCCACCGTCGAGAACATTCCCATCGAACCGAGTACAGCGGGGATCGTCAGCAGCATCGATCTGACCGGATCGCAATCCAGCGCTGTGGTTCTCGGTCCCGATGGGACCGCCTACAAGATCGGTTACACGGGCTCGTATCCCAACTACACCAACACCTACGTGACGGTGATCGACCCGGCCGACCCCACTAATCAGGCGACCGTGGAGCTCCCTGGCGGGCCATCAGGCAGCGTCAGTTTCGGCGCAGACGGAACGGCCTTCCAAACCACCTCGGCAGGCACGACGACCTACCTGACGGTGATCGACCCGGCCGATCTCGCTAATCCGACCACGCTCGAGATCTCCGGCATCCCCGTCGGTGGGGCGGTAGTCGGCTCCGACGGCACCGCCTACCAGACCACGCGCGAAGGGACTTCCGGCAATTACACCACCCACGTGGCGGTGATCGACCCGTCCGATCCCTCCAATCCGACCGTCTTCGATATCTCCGGAGACCCCAGGGGGGGCGTGGTGTTTGGCCTCGATGGCGCCGGCTACCTATTGACCGAGACGGGCAGCTACGGCAATTCTTCCACCCGCGTGACGGTGATCGACGTCGGTGCGCCCACCAACCCGTCCACCGTGGTGGACCTGCCGGGTTCCCTCGCCGGTAGCCTGCAGATGGGCACCGACGGGACCATCTACCTGACCACCAATCAGGGCAGCGTTTACTCCAGCACCATCACCTACGTGACGTTGATCAACCCCGACGATCTCGCTCACCCGACCACCGTGCGGCTACCTGGCTTCGGCGCTCCGACCGATGGCGTTGTGGTCTCGCCTGATGGAACCGCCTACCAATCCGTGTTCAACCACGATGGCACGAACTTCTACACCACGGTGACGGTGATCGACCCGGCGGACCCCAGCAATCCGACAACCACCCCCAAGCTTCTGGGCAGGTCCAATACTCCTACTACGAGTGTCACGAAGGGTGTGCTGGTGGGCCCGGACGGCACCGCTTACCAAACGACCTACTCGGGTTCCACCACCTACATAACCGTGATCCAGCCGACCGACCCCGCACACCCGACCACCTTCGAGATTGCCGGCCAGCCGATCGGCTACGACTCGCGGGTATTCATGGGATCGGATGGAACTGCCTACCAAGCCCTCTCGGCCGACGGCTCGAACACCACGCTGGTCGTCATCGACCCGGCAGAGCTCACTTACCGCACGATCGACCTCGCCGGCCGGCCGGTCGGCAACCTCGGCTTCGCGGCCGGCTCGAACGGCATCACCTACCTGGTCACTCGCTCGGGCTCCTCCCCCGACTACGCCATTCACGTGCTGGTATTCGACCCCGCAAATCCCACCAACCCAACCATCCTCGACATACCCGGTTATGGGTTCGACCGCCTGGTACTCGCCGCCGATGGCACTGCCTACCAAACCGCCTACACCGGCACCTACCCCGACTACACCACGAGCGTGACGGTGATCAACCCTGCCGACCCCGCCAACCCGACCACCCTCGATCTGCCTGGCCAGCCATCCGGCGCCGTGGTGTTCGGCACCGATGGCGCCATCTACCAAACTCATTACGTCCGCTCGACCGAGGGCACCACAACCTACGTGACGGTGCTCAACCCGGCCGACCCCTCCGTGGCGAGCACCGCGCAGATGAAAGGTGACCCGAGCGGTCTGGTCGCCGGCGACGGCGGCGCCTACCTCACCACTCAGCAGGGCACCTACCCTAACTACAGCTACTCATTGGGAGTCATCGCGGTCCAGCCACCTGCGGTGCCTCAGGTTCTATAGCTGCCACATCGGAAGTGACGCCTCGCAACGAACTGATCCTGCCGGCGCTCGCACGTCCATCGCGTCGTCTGACCACGCCCGGGCGACCTCGATGGGCGTGATCGGAACTGACGCCAGAACACGAACCAACTCCCGCGGCTCCGAGGCCAGCCCCACGATGCCGGAATCACCAAGCTGACAGCGAATCGGCCACCACAGAATTCGGATCGACCACCGGATGCCGACCCAACGTCACATAGCGGACGACACCGTCGCGATCCGGCCCGAACCGCAACACCTCAACTTCGTGGCGTCAAGAGCCGACCCGATCGGCTGACTCAGCTCTTCGTTAGCCCCTGGCAGGTACAACGGTCAGGTTCACACCGCTGTCGGCGTCGAAGATATGCAACTTGGTCGTGTCGAACGCCAACTCGATGGTTTGGCCGATTGCCGCCTTGGACTCCGCGGAAAGCCTTGCCACGAACTCATTCTCACCGGCACCGGAATCGGCTGCCAACTCGGCCAGCTGGGCCGACTTCACTGCGTCGCCGGAAGTCGTGAAATACACATACTTGTCGGCACCCAGCGACTCGACCAGGTCGACCTTCACCTCGAAAGTCGATGCCCGGATGCGTTCATAGGCGTCGAGCACCGCGGCATCCTCGAAGTGCTCGGGACGAATCCCGACAATGACGTTGGCGGGTTTGGGATGCCGGCCCACCATCTCTTGAACCTCCTGGCTCAAGGTCACCTCACCGAAGGGCAACTGCAGCCCCATATCGGTGAGTGCCGCCGGGAAGAAGTTCATCGCCGGCGAGCCGATGAACCCGGCGACGAACAGGTTCGCCGGTCGCTCGTAGAGCTCCTCCGGCGTGCCGATCTGCTGTGCCTCACCGGCGCGCAACACCACAACGCGGTCCCCGAGCGTCATTGCCTCGGTCTGGTCGTGTGTGACATACACCGTGGTGGTTCCCAGCCGGTTCTGCAGCCGGGCGATCTCACCGCGCATCTGCACGCGGAGTTTGGCGTCGAGATTGCTCAACGGTTCGTCCATCAGGAACGCCTTGGGCTGGCGTACGATTGCCCGGCCCATCGCGACCCGCTGGCGCTGACCGCCGGACAGCTGCGAGGGTTTACGGTCCAGAAGATCAGACAGATCAAGGATTTTCGCCGTCTCCTCGACCTTCTCGGCGATCTCGGCCTTCTTCATCTTGGCCAAAGTCAACGGGAACGCGATGTTCTGACGGACCGTCATGTGCGGGTACAACGCGTAAGACTGGAAGACCATCGCGATGTCACGATCACGGGGTGCCTTCTCGTTGACCCGCGCCCCGCCGATACGCAGCTCCCCGGAGCTGATGTCGTCCAGGCCGGCGATCATGTTCAACGTGGTGGACTTCCCGCAACCGGACGGTCCGACCAGGATGACGAATTCGCCGTCGGCGATCGTCAGGCTCAGGTCCTTTACGGCGACGGCGCCGTCCGGGTAACTCTTGGTGACATGGTCCAGAACGATCTCGGCCATCGAACTATCCCTTCACCGCGCCGGAGGTCAGACCGGCGACGATTCGTCTTTGGAAGATGAGAACGAACACAATGATCGGAATGGTGATCACCATCGCGCCCGCGGCGATCGACCCGGTCGGTTCCTCGAATTGTGAACTGCCGGTGAAGTTCGCGATGGCCACCGGCGCGGTGATCGCGGCGCTGGTGGCCGTCAACGACAGCGCCAGCAGCAGGTCGTTCCAGGCGAAGATGAACACCAGGATGGCGGCCGTCACGATGCCCGGTGCGGCCAGCGGCGCGATGACCCGCCGGAACGCCTGGGCCGGCGTGGCACCGTCGATCTTCGCGGCCTTCTCCAGATCCCACGGGATCTCCCGGAAGAACGCCGATAACGTGTAGATCGCCAGCGGCAGAGCGAATGTGATATACGGAATGATCAATCCCGGCCAGGTGTTGAACAGGCCGATCCGGCGTTCGATGTTGAACAGCGGTGTCACCAGCGAGATCTGGGGGAACATCGCGATCAGCAGTGCCGCACCGATGAGCGCCTTCTTGCCCGCGAAGTCCAGTCGGGCCACAGCGTAGGCCGCCATCCCGCCGATGACCACCGCGATCAGTGTGGTGATGAGCCCGATGCCGATCGAGTTGATCAGTGCCGAGCTGAAGGCATCGCCGTTGAAGATGCCCTTGTAATTGTCGAAGGTGATCTGCGACGGAATCAGCTTGCCGTCCTTGACGGTTGACGTCGGCTTCAGCGACAGGCTCAGAATCCACAGCACCGGGAACAGCGCGTAGATCACCACGATGGCGTCGATGACGATCCAACTCGCCGCCCGCCGTGCGCCAACCCGCTCAGACATGGTCACCGCACCTCGTTGTCCGCGCCAGGCGCCGAAGCACCGAACAGCTTGATGTAAATGAACGCGATGACGGCCACCGAGAGGAACACCAGCACGCTGATCGCCGAGCCCAGGCCGATATTGAACGCTTTGAACAGGTTGTCGTAACCGAGGATCGACACCGATGCGGTGTCGTTGGCACCGCCGGTGAGCACATAGATGTTGTCGAAGATTCGGAACGCGTCGAGAGTGCGGAACACCAGGGCCACCAGGATTGCCGGTTTGATCAACGGCAGCGTCACCTTGATCAGCCGCGTCCAGGGGCCGGCCCCGTCCACCTGGGCGGCCTTGAGCAGATCCTCCGGCACCAACGCCAACCCGGCCAGCAACAGCAGCGCCATGAACGGCGTGGTCTTCCACACCTCGGCGAGGATGATGATGGCCAGCGACGGAATCTGTTGTGTCAGTGGCGCACTGCCGTCGGGAAGGAGATTCACGAGGTACCCGGTGCCGGGCGTCCATGCGTAGTACCAGCTGTAGGACGCCGCGACGGTCACGATGCCGTATGGGATGAGTATCGCGGTTCGCACCAACCCCTTGCCGAAAATGGTCCGGTGCATGACCAGTGCCAACGCCATACCCAGCACGAACTCGATGGCCACCGAGACGACCGTGATGACTCCGGTGACGACGAACGCCGTCCACCAGTACTTGTCGGTCAGGATGGTCTGGTAGTTCTCGAACCAGATGAACTTCGTGTCGGCCGGACTGGCCAGGTTGTAGCGCTGCAGGCTCAGCCACAGGGCGTACACGATCGGATAGGCGGTCACCGCGAGCATCATCACCACCGCCGGGGTGATCAGCAGGTAGGCCAGCCGACGCTGGGACCGGCGATCGTCGCTGCGGGCCGCAGCAGTCGGTGCCGTTGCCGCGGTCATGGGATCAGCCCCTTCCCGTCGATCGCCTTCTGCACCTGCTCGGTGAGCTCGTCCGCGGTCTTCTCCGGGTCGATCTTGGTGATCGGGGCCAGCGTCGCCGAAATGCGGGTCGACACCGCCTGATAGTTGGGCGTCGCCGGGCGGACCGCCGCGGTGGTCAGCTGATCGCGGATGATCGCGTACTGCGGATACTTCTTCTGGAACTCCGGATCGGAGTACAGCGAGGTGCGTACCGCCGGCAGCCCGCCCTCGATCGAGGTGTACCTCTGGTTGTCCAGATTCCGGATGCAGCGAACGGCTTCGAACGCCTCAGCCGGATGCCGTGTGGTCTTGGCCACCGCAAGATTCAGCCCGCCCAGGGTGACCCTGGTCGGCTGGCCCGGAATCACACCCGGATACGGCGCGAAACCGAATACCTCCTTGGCGGCATCGAAGGCGATGGTGAACTGGTCGTCGGACGGCGAGAACGTGCCCGCGTCATTGATACTGCCCGCCAGTTCCGGGTTCTCGCCCAGCGGCAGGAACGGCACGCCACCCTTGACGGCGTTCTCCAGCATCGAGGCGAAGACGAATGGCCAGTTGACCTCCAAGGCCGCCTTGCCCTGTTCGAGGGCCAGACGCGCGGTGCCCTCGTCGGTCTGCGTCACCGACGGGTCGGCACCGGGTGCGGTCGCCACCGCCTTGATGATCTGAAGCGCCTTGACCGTCGCGGCCCGATGCTCGGGAGTGTCAGTCAGCGTGACCCGTTTGCCGTCATCGGAAAGCACCTGCCCCCCACCGCTTTCCAGCAAAGTGTTGAACCACACCACCAGGCCTTCGTATTGCTTGGCCTGGACGGCGATCCAACTCGGCTTACCCTCCGCGTGCAATCGGGTCGCCTCGGCGACCATCCCGTCCCAGGTGTCTGGCGGAGGGTCGACCAAATCCGCTCGATACCAGAGCAATTGGGTGTTTGTGGTGACCGGGGCGGCGTAGAGCTTGTTCTGCCATTCGGCCGTCGCCAGCGGGCCGGGCAGCGTGTTGTCGGTCGCATCAGCCTCGGCCTGCCCGGCCGGATCGTCGGACAACGGCAATGCCCAACCGGCTTCGGCGAACTCCGCGGTCCAGACCACATCGAGTGCCATCACGTCGAGCGTGCGGTCGTTTCCGGTCAGCCTGCGGGCCAGTTGCAGCCGCTGATCGTCGGCGCCCTTGGGCAGACTGCGCTGTTCGATGCGGAAACGCCCGCCGAGTTCATCGTTGCAGCGTTTGGCGACGGCGGTGAAAGTCGCGGTCTCGCTGGCCGGTGTGTAGAAGCTGACGACGATGCCGTGATCACCGGCACTGCACGACGACACCGCCGATGTCATGGTCAGAGCGGCTATCGCGACCGCGCCCACCCGCCGAGCGCGTGCGCCTGGGCAAGCCATCCGCAACCGACTCCCGTCTTCTCGACTCGTGGCGCACCTGTCCGGCCTCGGCGCAGGCTGCATCACGGCAGGGCGTTACCCCGCGGCCCAAACCGTAGAACCCCGGCGGCGTGATGTGCAACACTCCCACGCCGTATGCGGCCCAATCGTGACCCGTAATAGGCGCCGGAAAGCGCCGCTAAATCGTCAAGCGCGCCAGCATGTCCCGCGCCTTCTCGGCGCTCTGCGGATCACACAGAACGTCGTATCGGCCGGCCACCAACTGCATCGTCGAACTGAAATCCCTTGTGCCACGGGCCATCGCGTATGGAACCGCGGAGGTGATCAGGCCGAAGATCACACCGGCGACCACGCCGGTGATCAGGGATGCCCACGGGTTGGGGCTGAAGAATCCCAACACCAGGCCGATGAAGATGCCCAGCCAGGCGCCGGTGATCACACCGCCGCCGAGCACTTTGGGCCACGACAGCCGGCCCGTGACCCGTTCGACCTGCATCAAATCGACCCCGACGATGGTCACCTGCTCGACCGGAAACTGCTCGTCGGATAGATAGTCGACGGCCTTCTGGGCCTCCGCATAGGTGGGATAGGAACCGATGGGCCAGCCCTTGGGCGGGGTCGGCAGGGCCGCTGGACCGCGGCGGGACGCTGCGGCCGCACCGCCTGGGTTCTGACCGGGTGGAAAAGGACTGGTCATATCTGCACATTCTCCTGTCGTGCGTGCCGTTTGTCGCGTCGTGACTGCTCGCGCAAGACGGCCCGTTGCCTGCTCAACGCGGCACCGCAGGCGTTGGTGCCCCGCGGCAAGCCAGTCCCGCGCCACCTGCACATACGCTAGGTTGAACAGCATGACAGCTTCCGGCGGCGACTCCGGCGAAAAGCCGCAGAACGCGGACGATCAGGGCCCTTCCGAAGGGACCTATGAAGCTCCGCCCATCGAGCAGAACCCGGCTCCGCCGGGATACGAGACCCCGTCGGGTTACGAAGCCACTACCCCGCCGGCATACCCCGGCTACGAGGCACCAAGCGGATTCCCGCCGTCGGGCTATCCCGCGCCCAGCTATCCGCCGCCGGGCTACACCCCGCAATCCGGGTACCCGCCGCCGGCCCCCGGCGGCTTCGGAGCGCCGGGCTATTCCGAACCGACGCCGCCCTATCCGGCCCCGCAAGGCGGCAGCGGGTATCCACCCCCGCCACCGCCCCCGCAATACGGCGGAGCCCCTTACCCCGGCGGCTACGGCTACCCCGCCCCGGACACGGGTACCAACACTCTGGCGATCTGGTCGTTGGTCGCTGCGGTCATCGGTTTGCTGTGCGGGATCGGCTCGATCGTCGGAATCGTGCTCGGCCTCGTCGCGCTCAACCAGATCAAGCAATCTCGGCAGGGTGGATACGGATTGGCCGTCGCCGGAATCGTAGTAGGTGTGGCGACGCTGATCATCAGCGTGATCTGGGCGATGTTCGCCTGGCGCTGACCCGATGACCAACCCGCCACTCCCTGAGGGTTCGCCGACGCCCGCCGATCCCTACCCGCCGGTGGACTATCCGACGAATTACCCACCGCTGCCGCCGCCGGTGTATCCGCCGCCCTATCCGATGCCCTACCCGCCGCCGGCGCCCTATCCGTATCCGGCGCCCGCCTACCCCGGTTACGGGATCGATCCCTACGATCCGTACCGGCCGACCAAACCACCGGGTACCAACGGCAAGGCCATCGCGGCGTTGGTGACCTCGCTGGCCGGTCTGATGCTGTGCGGACTCCCCTCGATCGCCGGGATCATCCTCGGGATCATCGCGATGCGCGAAACCAAGCGCACCGGCCAGGACGGCTTCGGGCTTGCGGTCGCCGGGCTGGCGATCGGCGCCGTCGTCGTCGTCGGCTATGCGCTCTTGTTCGTTTTCTCGGTCCTCGTCGCGGCTATCGTCCCGTCGTCCCCCGACTACTACCCGTAACTACACCGGCGGCACGAACCGCTCGCCCTGACGCTCCATCCCGGCTGCCCGGCCCTTGCCGGCGACCACCAGCGCCATTTTGCGGCTGGCTTCGTCGAGCATCTCGTCGCCGAGCATCACCGCCCCACGGGAACCGCCGGCCTTCGAGGTGTGCCATTCGTATGCCTCGAGAATCAGCTCGGCGCGGTCGTACTCGTCTTGACGCGGACTGAAGATCTCGTTGCCCGCCGCGATCTGGTCGGGGTGCAGGACCCATTTGCCGTCGTACCCCAACGCCGCCGCGCGTCCGGCCACTCGCCGGAACGCGGCCACGTCACGCACTTTCAGATACGGTCCGTCGATCGCGGCGATGCCGTGCGCCCGGGCCGCGACCAGGATCGTCATCAGCACGTGGTGGTAGGCGTCGCCGACGTCGTAGCCCTCGGGCTGCTCGCCCACCACCAGAGTGCGCATGTTGAGGCTGGCCATCAGGTCCGCGGGCCCGAGGACCAGGGCCTGAACCCGCGGCGCACCCGCGATCGCGTCGATGTTGCTCAGCCCCTTCGCATCTTCGATCTGGGCATCGATGCCGATCCGCCCGACCGGAAGACCGTGGGTCAATTCGAGCTGGGTCAGCAACAGATCCAGCGCGTGGATGTGACTGGCATCGGTCACCTTGGGCAACACGATGACATCGAGGTGGCCGTCGCGCGCGGAGGCGACCTCGGACACTACGTCGATGACATCGGCATGTGTCCACGGCGTGGTCCAGTCGTTGACCCGCACACCCCGTAACTGACCTGCCCAGCCCGGGCTCGCCAAGGCCGCCCCGACGTATTTGCGGGCCTGTGCCTTGGCATCTGGTGCCACCGCGTCCTCCAGGTCGAGGAACACCTCGTCGGCGGACAAGCCCTTGGCCTTCTCGATCATCTTGGGATTGCTGCCCGGAACGGAGAGACACGTTCGGCGGGGTCGATAGGCGTTATCCACGCCTACACTCCTACCCTTTGAGTCATGGCGTCGGTGAACAGGGTGTACGCGGCACGGCTGGCGGGTCTGGCCGTGCTGGGGCCGGATGGAGAATCCCTCGGCCGGGTCCGGGACGTCGTGATCAGTATGAGCATCGTGCGCCAGCAGCCGCGAGTCCTTGGCCTGGTGGTCGAATTACTCACCCGCCGAAGGATTTTCGTACCCATCCTGCGAGTGACCGCCATCGAGCCGAACGCGGTGACGCTCAACACCGGCAACGTGTCGCTGCGCCGCTTCGCCCAACGCCCCGGCGAGGTTCTGGTGCTCGGCCAGGTTCTTGACAGCAGGGTCCGGGTCAACGACCCGGAGTTGCCGCAGATGAGCGGCGTGGATGTGGTGGTCGTCGACCTGGGCATCGAGCAGGTCCGCTCCCGTGACTGGGTGGTCACTCGGGTCGCGGTACGCAGCCACCGTCGATTGGGCCGGCGCTCGACGGTCCAGGTGGTGGATTGGCACAACGTGGCCGGCCTGACCCCGTCGGCACTGGCGATGCCCGGACAGGGAGTCGCCCAGCTCCTGCACCAGTTCGACGGCAAACGCCCGATCGAGGTGGCCGACGCGATCCGGGATCTGCCCGACAAACGTCGCACCGAGGTGATCAACGCGCTCGACGACGAGCGGTTGGCCGACATCCTGCAGGAGCTGCCTGAGGACGACCAGACCGTCCTGCTGTTGCGACTGGATACCGAGCGGGCGGCCGATGTGCTGGAGGCCATGGATCCCGACGACGCCGCCGACCTGCTTGGCGTGCTGAATCCGACCGAGGCCGAGGCGCTGCTGCGCCGGATGGACCCGGAGGACTCCGAACCGGTGCGCCGGCTGCTGAGCCACTCGCCCGACACCGCGGGCGGCCTGATGACCTCTGATCCGGTGGTCCTGGCGCCCGACACCACCGTCGCCGAGGCCCTGGCCCGCGTCCGCGATCCCGACCTCACGCCGGCGCTGGCGTCGGTGGTGTTCGTGGTACGACCACCGACGGCCACCCCGACCGGGCGCTACCTGGGTTGCGTGCATCTGCAGGCGCTGCTGCGCGAACCGCCCGCCAATCTGGTCAGCGGCATCGTCGACACCGACCTGCCCAGCCTGACGCCGGGCACCTCGTTGGCCGGGGTCACGCGGTACTTCGCCGCCTACAATCTGGTCTGCGGTCCTGTGGTCGACGAGCAGAACCATCTGCTCGGGGCGGTGACCGTCGACGACGTGCTCGATCATCTGCTGCCTGACGACTGGCGGGAAAGCTTCGAGGATCCGCAGCTGTCCGGCCCGGTGACCAGCGCAGAGGGGGTAACGTGAGTGATCTGTCTGCGCGCCAGCGCCTCGACACCCCCCGCACCTCGCGGCGCCCGACGTTCAACGTCGACCCCGAGGCGGTCGGCCGGTTCAGCGAATCGATCGCCCGCTTCCTGGGCACCGGGCGCTACCTGCTCTGGCAGACAATCCTCGTCATCGTCTGGATCGCACTGAACCTGTTCGCGGTGCGCTGGCGCTGGGATCCCTATCCGTTCATCCTGCTGAACCTCGCGTTCTCCACCCAGGCCGCGTACGCCGCGCCGCTGATCCTGCTGGCCCAGAATCGCCAGGAGAACCGCGACCGGGTGTCGCTCGAGGAGGACCGCCGCCGTTCCGAGCAGACGAAAGCGGATACCGAGTTCCTGGCCCGCGAGCTGGCCGCCCTGCGGTTGGCCGTCGGCGAAGTGGCCACCCGCGACTACCTGCGCCGCGAGCTCGAAGAGATACGTGAGTTGCTGGATTCGCCGCGGCCCGACAGCACGGGCAAGGTCAAGAAGGACAAGCCCAAGAAAGCCAGACCGACAGTTGAGCCCGCGGTCGACGAAGCCGGTTCGTGACAAAGGTGACCATTGGATACCACTGAGGTCACGAAGGTATGTATGGTGACTTGGTTCACAAGCACATGCTTTGTGGTGATGGACGGACGAGCCTGTTGAGGACGGACGAGTGGGCATAGGGAACCGCGTCAGCCGGATGGTGCGGAAACCTGCATTCGGAATTGCTGTGCTCACGCCCGTGGTGCTCGCCGGAGCCGTCGGCGCGGCACCCGATCTGCCCCGGGCGCCGGTCTTCGGCGCCGAAGTCACCCCACTGGCCGCCGTCTCGCCGCAGACCGATACCTCGGGCGCGACGGTCGTCGCGCTTTCGAAGCAGCCGACCAACTTTCACTTCGCCGCGGCGACTCCGTCGGTCCCGCCCCCGGCGGTCGTGGTGAACTCGCCGGGGTCCATGCGGATCCCCTCGGTAGCACTGGCCGCCTACCGCAACGCCGAGCAGGCGATGGCCGCCACCGCCCCGGGCTGCGGGCTGAGCTGGAACCTGCTGGCAGGCATAGGCCGCATCGAGTCCATGCACGCCAACGGCGGCGCCACCGACTCGCGCGGAACCGCCATCAACCCGATCTATGGCCCGACGCTGGACGGCACCCTGGCGGGCAATGAGGTCATCGTGCAGACCGTTCAGGCCGGGCGCCCGATCTACGCGCGGGCGATGGGACCCATGCAGTTCCTGCCGGGCACCTGGTCGCGCTACGCCGCTGACGGCGACGGGGACAGTAAAGCCGATCCCCAGAATGTCTACGACTCGGCGCTTGCCGCGGCCCGTTACCTGTGTAGCGGCGGTTTGAACCTGCGTAACCAGTCGCAGGTCCTGACCGCGATTCTGCGCTACAACAATTCGATGGCCTATGCCCAGAACGTGCTGGGCTGGGCCGCCGCCTACGCCACCGGCGTCGAACCGATCAACCTGCCGCCGATTGTCGGACCGGTGCCGGCTCTCGGTGACGCTCACCTCGAGCACCCGGAAGGTCTGGGCCCGGGCCTGCCGCTCAACGCGATCGGCCTGCCCTCCACCGATCCGCTGACACAGCTCAATCTCGGTAACAGTGAGACGGCCGGACAGATCGCGTTGGGTCCGCTGCCCGGTCCGGCAGGCGCTCTGCCGACGGCGCCATGCGAGGTGATCTGCCTGGGCTCGCAGGCTCCGCCGGTCGCTGCCCCACCCGTCGATGCTCCGCCCCCCGCGGCACCGCCACCGTGGCCGCCGTTCTGGATGCCACCACCACCACCGCCGCCTCCGCCGGCACCGGTGGTAGACCCCGCTCCCGCGGCCCCGGCGGCGCCGCTGCCAGATGTCCACGGCGCGCTGCCCGGACCTGCTGCCTAGCTTTCGGGCAACGACCGTCACTGCAGGGCGACGCTCGACGCCGAGTGCGAGGCGGATGTGACGTTCGTCGACAAATACACTGGCCGCTGATGTCCGAAACACATGAGCTGCAATCCCAGGTCCGCGCGGCGCTGGCCAAAGTGATCGACCCTGAGCTGCGGCGGCCGATCACCGAGCTCAACATGGTCAAGAACATCGTCGTCGGCGACGACGGTGCCGTGCACGTCGAGATCTACCTGACCACCGCGGCGTGCCCGAAGAAGACCGAAATCACCGAACGGGTGACCCAGGCCGTCGCCGATGTGCCCGGCACCGCCGCGGTGACCGTCGCCCTGGACGTGATGAACGACGAACAGCGCACCGAACTGCGTAAGCAGCTGCGCGGCGACGCAGCCGAACCGGTGATCCCGTTCGCCCAGCCCGGTTCCCTGACCAGGGTCTACGCCGTCGCATCCGGAAAGGGCGGGGTCGGCAAGTCCAGCGTGACGGTCAACCTCGCCGCCGCGCTTGCGGCTCGCGGCCTGTCAGTCGGCGTCCTCGACGCTGACATCTACGGCCACTCGGTTCCGCGGATGATGGGCACCGCCGAGCGCCCCACCCAGGTCGAGTCGATGATCCTGCCGCCGATCGCCCACGAGGTGAAGGTCATCTCGATCGCCCAGTTCACCCAGGGCAACGCGCCGGTGGTGTGGCGCGGGCCGATGCTGCACCGGGCGTTGCAACAGTTCCTGGCCGATGTGTTCTGGGGCGACCTCGACGTGCTGTTACTGGACTTGCCGCCGGGCACCGGCGACGTTGCGATCTCGGTGGCTCAGCTCATCCCCGGCGCGGAGATCCTGGTGGTCACGACCCCGCAGCTCGCGGCGGCCGAAGTCGCCGAACGCGCCGGCGCGATCGCACTGCAGACCCGGCAGCGCATCGTCGGCGTCGTGGAGAACATGTCCGGTTTACTCATGCCCGACGGTACGACGATGCAGATCTTCGGTGAGGGCGGCGGCCGGCAGGTCGCGCAGCGGCTCAGCCAGGCCGTTGGCGCCGACGTTCCACTTCTCGGGCAGGTTCCCCTCGATCCGGCATTGGTTTCCGCGGGTGATTCCGGTGTGCCGCTGGTGCTTTCGGCTCCCGACTCGGCGGCCGGCATGGAATTGCGCAGCATCGCCGACAAACTGGCTGCGCGCCGACGCGGGCTGGCCGGGATGTCCCTGGGCTTGGACACCACCCGCCACCTGTAGTCCGCGCCGAGCGTCGAGTCGTTGGGCGATCTGCGCATTCTGAGCGCAAAAGTCGATGTTCGCGGTGAACTTCAGGTGGCGTCGGCGTCGAAGGGTGCGGGCGTGCCGGGCGTCAACGGCTCGGACTTGGGCGTCGCCGGCTGTGGTGGCGGCGCGCTGTGCGGCTTCTCCGCGCCGGGCTTGTCCGGCGACTGGAACGCCTCGCTGATCCAGGAGTCGTCTCCGTCGAGCAGGTGTTTGGTCAGCGCGGCCCGCGGTGTCATGCCACGAAGCTTCTGCAGTTCGCTCAGCGGCTGGCGCAGATCCTCGAATTCGGGTCCCAGGTCCTCGCGGAGTTGGCTGGTCGCGCCGCTGATGTAGTCGCGCGCCTGCCGCAGCGAATTGGACGTCCAGCGGATGGCGCCCGGCAGTCGCTCGGGGCCGAGGACCACCAGCCCGATGACGACCAGCAGGAGCATTTCGCCCCACCCGACGTTGGCGAACATCGCGTCAGTTGTCCGGCGCGGGATTCACCGTCAGCGTGACCTTGCGGCCATCGCGAATGACTTCGATGGGGGCGTCCTGCCCGATCTTGAGCTGCCGTATCGCGACCGCGAACTCGTCGGCGTCGGCCACCGTGCGGTTGCCGACCTTGACGATGATGTCGTTCTCGAGGATGCCGGCCTTCTCAGCCGGACTGCCGGCCTTCACATTCGCCACCTGGGCACCCTGTGCGAGGTCATTGCTGACCGATCGCGCCGACAGGCCGAGCATCGGATGCGAGACCTTTCCATCCTTGATCAACGCCTCGACGGTTTTCTTGACCTCGTTGACCGGGATGGCGAAGCCGAGACCACTCGCGCTGTCGGACAGCGACTTCCCGGCGGTGTTGATGCCGATCACCTCGGAGTTCATATTGATCAGCGGACCACCGGAGTTGCCGTGGTTGATCGAGGCGTCCGTCTGGATGGCGTCGATGACGGTATCGGTATCCGAGCCTTCACCCGACAGCGGGATCGGCCGGTGCAGCGCGCTGATGATGCCGCTGGTGACCGTGCTGCGCAGTCCCAGCGGGGCACCGGCGGCGATCACCTCGTCACCGACGTGAACCTTGTCGGAGTCACCGAAGCGGGCCACCGTCAGGTTGTCGACGTTGTCCACCTTGAGCACTGCCAGGTCCGTCTTGGGGTCGCGTCCGACGAGGTTGGCCGGCACGGACTTACCGTCGTTGAACACCACCGAGATCTTGAACTTGCTCGGGTTGTTCGCGGCGTCGGAGATGACGTGGTTGTTGGTGACGATATAGCCGCGGCCGTCGACAACGACGCCGGAACCCTGCGCGCCCTCGTCGTCGCTCACCGCCTCGATCGTGACGACGGAGTCGGCCACCGAGGCCGCGACCTTGGCGAACCTGCCTGGTGGCACGTCCCCGGTGCTGTTGGTGGCCAGCGAAACCTTGGAGGTGGTGAAGGCCTCGACGACCTCGGCCGTCTTGCGACCCACCCAACCGCCGGCGACACCGATGAGCAGCGCGACGATGCCCAGGACCGCCAGCGCGACATAGGACACCCGGCCACCGAACAGAACCTCGCGCACGCCGAGCTTGCTGGTCGGCCCGGCCGGTACGACGGGTGCGGCCGGGGGCAACGCCGGGGTGCCCAGCCCCGCGGCAGCCGCCGGATCCCGCCAGGGATCGTCGGGCTGGTCGAAGTCGTCCTTGTCTGCGTCGAGCGCGCCCGCGTCAGCGGGGTGGCGCTGCAGCGAGTCACCGGTTCCTGGCGGTCGCCCGAACGCCTCGCCGAGCACCGGGTCCGGCGGGTGGTCCTTGGGCTGGAATTCGACTTCACCACGGAACTTCGCCGGACGCAGCTCCTCGGCAATGAACGATCCGTCGACACCCTTGGGACGCCCGAAAGTGCTAGTGGCGGCCGGGTCGACCGGGGGGCGCGAAACCGGACGCGGAGCCAACCGGGGACCGGTGCCGGATTTGTCCTGATTGGGGCTCAAGTTCAACCTCTATCCAAGCGCTCAGCCGCGAGCGCGCGCTATCGGACCGAGCACGTCGCTGCTCGACTTCACATCCACACTACCGGCGCTTGCGCCGACTACGGTCCGTGCCTTCAGCTAACTGATCGGTGAGTCCGGCTTCCATGTCGCCGCCGGGGCTGTTCCGATGCTGCGGCGGTACCGGCTCGTCCGGGGCCGACTGCGGGATCTGCGACAACAGCCCCAACAGGCTGCTGGGCATGCTGATCGGATGCGAGTCCCGCAGCGCCGCTCGGGCTTGGGTCTGACCTTCTACCTCGGCCGCGCATTGCGGACACAGCGACAGATGGTGCGCGGCGCGCAGATACGACTTCATCCGCAACTCACCGTCGACATAGGCGGCAATCGCCTCGGTGGACAAATGCTCGGTGGAGCCGAACTGGCGTGGCGCCCCGACCGGCGCGTCGCTTTGGGAGGCGAATTGGGAAGGAAGCCAGGAGAACGCCCGCCGGAACATGTGCCCACGGTCGACCATCGCTGCGCTCCTCTCGGTCGCATCGGCTACGTCAGACTTTGGCGCCGCTAGGTCGAATGTAGCGCGCGCAGCCCGACACGACACGACATGAGGGGCACTTCGGCCAGTGCGTCCTAAGCGGACTCGGCGATGAAGTCGGCCATCCCCTGTTGGCCCGAATGGGCGGCCAGATAGTCGCGCAACGCCTGCCTGCCACGGTGAATGCGACTGCGTACGGTTCCCAGCTTGACGCCGAGCGTCGCACCGATCTCCTCGTAGGACAGACCCTCGATGTCGCACAGGACCACAGCGGCGCGGAATTCCGGCGGCAGCGAATCCAGCGCGGCCTGCAAATCTGCTCCGAGCCGTGAGTCGTGATAGATCTGCTCGGGGTTGGGCTCGTCGGCCGGCACCCGGTCGTAGTCCTCGGGCAACGCCTCCATGCGAATGCGGCCACGGCGGCGGACCATGTCGAGGAACAGGTTCGTGGTGATGCGGTGCAGCCAGCCCTCGAAGGTGCCGGGCTGGTAGTTCTGGACGGAGCGGAACACCCTGATGAAGGTCTCCTGGGTGAGGTCCTCTGCGTCCTGCTGGTTACCCGACAGGCGATACGCCAGCCGGTACACCCGGTCGGCGTGCTGACGAACCAACTCGTCCCAGGACGGCATCGCCGTCCGGTCGCCGGTCGCGTCGAACACCGCGGTGCCCTGCAGTTCGTCGGACGGTTCAACCCATTCGGCATCGCCGTACTGCTCGGGATGCGACATGTGTGCGGGAGCCATCAGTGTGGTGGTCGTCGGATCCTCCTGGTTGATCTGGGCCGGCGGCTCGATGCCGTCGATCGCATCAGTGCTGATAACACGAGCGCCATCTGGCGTATTCCCCGACCAGCGTTGCCTGTGTTCCATGCCCGCTACCGTTCCCCACACCGGTGTGGGGGCGATATGAGCAAACTAAGGTTTGACTAAGAAATACTTTCGTTATCTTTCTCACGCTGGTCCGATGCCCCGACTGCCAGCCCCCGAACCCGGTGCCCGGCATCGGCGTGTCGGTGCGCACGCACACCGGTGCGTGCGCCTTGGCGCGCCTGCCCACACGGCGATCCAGTTGGCTCTACGCTGCTGAGAATGGCCACTACCGAGGACCAATCAGGCCAACCGGAGGCCAGTCGCGCCGACCGGATTCTCGCCCATGCCGAGGGTTCGATCTCCGAGGACGCGATCGTCGCGGCTGCCCGGGAGCGGGCCGTCGACGCGGGCGCCGGTGCGGTGACACCGGCTGTCGGAGCGTTGCTCAGCGTACTGGCCCGTTTGTCCGGCGGCAAAGCGATCGTCGAGGTCGGCACCGGGGCCGGGGTGAGCGGCCTGTGGCTGCTGTCGGGCATGCGCGACGACGGCGTCCTGACCACCATCGATATCGAGCCAGAGCATCAACGGATTGCCAAGCAAGCGTTCAACGAGGCGGGGATCGGGCCTTCCCGCACCCGGCTGATCGCCGGACGGGCTCAGGAAGTCCTGACCCGGCTGGCCGACGAGTCCTATGACCTGGTCTTCCTCGACGCCGCTCCAGCCGATCAAGCCGATTTCGTGGTCGAAGGAGTGCGGCTTCTGCGGTCCGGTGGCGTGATCGTGGTGCACCGGTCCGCCCTGGGCGGTCGTGCCGGCGACCCGGCAGCCAAAGATGCCGAGGTGATGGCGGTGCGCGAGGCTTCACGACTGATCGCCGAGGACGAACGGCTCACGCCGGTGCTGATACCGCTGGGCGACGGAATTCTGGTTGCCGCCCGCGACTGACCCGCGCCCTAGGCCACGCCCTGGTGCGGGACCGTGCCCGGCGAGTTCATGATGATCTCGGCGAGTCGCACGGTCGCGCGACTGAGTTGACCCCTCGGTCGCGACGCGAGGTACACCTGCCAGGCCACCGGCGTCACCAGATCGACCTTGCGCAGCTGCGACATGTGCCGTGCTTCGCTGCGGGGCATGACCGCGCTCCCCACGCCGCGGCCAACCAATTCGGCCATCTCCGGCAAACCAAGTGTCAGTTCGTGCTGAACGGGTGTCTCGAGCCCGACGGCGTGAAACGCATCGTCGATGACGCTGCGCAGGCCGAAGCCCGCGGGGAAGCCCACGAGCCCGTGGTGGACAGATGCGAGCGCAGCCGAACCCGGGGGTTCTCCTGGGCGAAATCACCTAACGCAGTGACATAGTCCAGCGGCCCGAAGGACAGCAGTGCGCCGAGGCCGACCGTGCCGGAGATGCTGACACTCAACTCGATCACCGAGTCCTTGGCGACCTGAGCGGCGCGCAAGACTTCGGCGGCCCGGTCGCGGAACTCCTGGCCGGCAGCCGACAGTTTGATGCGCTGGCGGCTCCGGTCGAACAATTGCACGCCGAGTTCATGCTCAAGTTTGCTGATACTGGTCGACCGCGCAGATTGCACAACGTTGGCCCGCTCGGCCACGCGGGAAACACTCATCTCACCAGCGACGACTACGAAATATTCCAGCTGGCGAAGCTCCACCGACAGGATTGATCAAAAGAAACTCTCAGCTGCTGATTATTTGCTGAATGTACGACTAGTGGAATCCTAGCAAACTTTTTATGCGGCGATTTGTCGCGGGCGATGAATAATCGCGATCAAAGACCGAGATGTCACCGCAATCAATAATGACCGTTATCGAAAACAATCATTGGACATGCAATAACCTCACTGCTTACGTGGTCACCACCACCCCAAAGGCAGTGTGTGGCAATGACATTGCGGAGATGTTTCGGATTGGCCGGAAACGGTTAACCAGGGTGATCGAAGGGGGGACCACATGGACCCGCGAATCAGCCCCGTGATGGTGGCGGTATTGATCGCGCCCTTCATACTCTTCGGAATTGGCGCCATGGCTCTCGACCTCTCGCAAAGTCGACGCGACCGCAAGGACGATGTCGTGGCAAGTTGGGGCGAACTCCGCATCACCAAGAGCTTTCTTGTCGTGGGCTACCACCGGAACGCTCGGAGAATTCCGCTGGGCGAGCTGACGGCCACGGTCACTGAGACGGGCTCGGCCGCCGGTGGCGCCCACGTCCATCTTGTCCACGTGACCGTAGCGGGCGGCGACGGCGAGTCCGTGCGGTGCAGCCAGCGCTACTCGTTCGGTTCCATCACCGGCGCCCGGATGTTCGAGATCCTGGTCAACCGGACCGGTTCGAAGACGCCTGCCGCCCCCGCCGACGAGGCGCCGGCGCTGTCCTGGGCCGCCTGACCAATAACCCCTCGGCTCGCCCGGGTAGATTCTTGACGCCAGATTGAACGAGTGTTTAGCATCCTAAACATGCGTTCAACGGATCTGACGACCGCGGCGCGGATCCGTGACGCCGCCATCGATCTGTTCGGCACGCGCGGATTCGAGGTCGGAGTGCGCGCGATCGCGGAGGCCGCCGGCGTCAGCCCCGGTCTGGTCATCCACCACTTCGGCTCCAAGGAAGGCCTGCGCCGAGCTTGCGACGACTTCATCGCCGAAGAGATCCGCAGCGAGAAGTCCGAAGCGATCCGTTCCACCGACCCGGCGTCCTGGCTCGCGGCGGCCGCCGAGATCGATTCCTACGCGCCGATGATGTCCTACCTGGTGCGCAGCATGCAGTCCGGCGGCGAGCTCGCCAGGCGCCTGTGGCGACGGATGTTCGCCGACATCGAGAGCTACCTCGATGAGGGCGTGCGGGCCGGCACGGTGAAACCGAGCCGCGATCCGGCGGCTCGGGCCAGATACATCGGGATGGCCGGCGGCGGCGCCTTCCTGCTCTACCTGCAACTGCACGACGACCCGTCGGACCTGCGAGCCGTGCTGCGCGACTACCGCAACGACATGATGCTGCCGGCTCTCGAGCTCTACACCGAGGGGTTGCTCACCGATTCAACGATGTTCGACAGTTTCGCGGCCCATGCCGAGTTCACTACCGAGGGAGACACAGATGACGACGGCACCGGCGCCGACGGCACGCACTGATACCGCCGCGGTGGAAATCCAGGGACTGGTAAAGACTTTCGGCCGTACCCGAGCCCTGGACGGCATGGACCTGACCGTGCGCACCGGCTCGGTCACCGGCTTCCTCGGCCCCAACGGTGCAGGCAAGTCCACCACGATCAGGGTCCTGCTGGGGCTGCTGCGCGCCGACGGCGGGACCGTGCGACTGCTCGGCGGCGATCCGTGGCGCGACGCGGTGGCGCTGCACCGTCGGATCGCATACGTGCCGGGTGACGTCACACTGTGGCCGAACCTGACGGGCGGGCAGGTCATCGACTTCCTCTGCGGCCTGCGTGGCGGGGCCGACCGACGGCGACGGGACTGGCTGACTGAACGATTCGAACTCGATCCGCACAAGAAGTCCCGAACCTACTCCAAGGGCAATCGCCAAAAGGTCGCACTGATCGCCGCGTTCGCAACCAATGCGGACATTTACATTCTCGACGAGCCGACGTCGGGTCTGGATCCTTTGATGGAGAACGTGTTTCAGCAGTGCGTGCACGAAGTGGCTCGTCGTGGCGCGGCCGTGCTGCTTTCCAGCCATGTGCTGGCCGAGGTCGAGAAGATCTGTGACACAGTCACGATCATCAGGTCCGGCCGCACCGTCCAGTCCGGTTCGCTGGCCCAGTTGCGCCACCTGATGCGGACGACCGTGACCGCGCGCACTCACCGCGACCCGACCGTGGTGAGCCGATGGCCCGCGCTCCATGACGTGAATATCCGCGACGGGGAGGTCCGGTTCACCGTGGGCCGCGACGCCCTGGACGCCACCATGACGCACCTGTCCCAGCTGGGCATCGTGGATCTGACCGTCACGCCAGCGTCCCTGGAAGACCTCTTCCTGCGCGAATACCGGACCCCGGCACAATGACCGCAATCACCCGCCCGACCGGTGGCCGCCACCACAATACGGCGGCGGAGTCGTCGCTGACCGGGGTCGGCGCGCTGGTTCGCTTCGCACTGCGTCGCGACCGGGGTCGGCTCGCGATGTGGATTTCGGCGCTGACGCTGATGATGGTGTACACCCCCAACGCACTCAAGCTGGCCTTCCCGAGCGAAGCGCAACGTCAGGCGCGGGTCGATCTGCTCAAGACACCGGCCGGAATCATGTTGGGCGGGCCCTCGTTCGGCGGTGACGAAACCAACCTCGGGGTCATGATGGCCAACGAGCTGACCCTGACGCTGATCGTCGCGGCCTCGATCCTGGCGATCCTGACCGTCGTTCGCCATACTCGCGCCGAAGAAGAAAGCGGCGCCGCCGAATTGGTTCTATCCTCGACCGTCGGGCGGCATTCTCGCACCGCCGCCGCATTGATCCTCATCGCTATGGTGAACGCCGTGTTGACGGTGACGCTGACAATCGCCATGGCAGCCAACGGCTTTGCTGTGGTTGACACCGCGGCGATGTGCCTGGGTGTGACGGCCGTGGCCACCGCCTTCGGCGCGCTCGCTGCGCTCAGCGCACAGCTGTGGCGGCAGGCCCGGACTGTCACCGGCGCGACTCTGGCGACCTTGGCCGCCGCCGTGCTGGTGCGCGGCGCGGGGGATGTGATCGACCACTCCGGCAGCATATTGAGTTGGTTCTCCCCCATCGCCTGGGCTCAACAGATGCGACCGTTCGTGGCGCTGCGCTGGTGGCCGCTCGTGCTGCTGGGCGTTCTGGTGG
This sequence comes from Mycobacterium pinniadriaticum, assembly GCF_026242045.1. Classification (GTDB taxonomy): domain Bacteria; phylum Actinomycetota; class Actinomycetes; order Mycobacteriales; family Mycobacteriaceae; genus Mycobacterium; species Mycobacterium pinniadriaticum. The sequence goes on along the minus strand of NZ_JAPJDO010000007.1, from coordinate 113,635 downwards.
TTGCAGTCGTCGTCACCACGGTCGCGCTGGAGGGCCGGCGCCAATATGACGACGGCGTGCTGGCGTCCTCCGGTGCGCGGTCCCAGGCCCGGCCGGTGGGCGGGGTCTTCGGACTGCAATTGGTACTCCAGCGAGGCCTGACGACCGGTTGGGCGATCGGACTGTTCGTCGGCGGCGCGGTCTTCGGATCGATGTCGAAGGCACTACAGGACGCCGCGAGCGGCAACAAGCTACTGGCACGGGTGCTTTCGACGCACGGAACCGACGGCCTGTACACCACGATGACGCAATTCCTGGCGGCCGCGACAACGGCTTACGTGGTCAACGTGGTGGTGCGACTGAACCGTGACGAGGAGTCCGGGATCGGCGAGACGGTTCTGGCCGGGGCGGCGTCCCGGTGGACGTGGCTGTTGTCGACTGTCGGAGCGGCGCTGACCGGCGCGACGGTGCTGCTTGCCTGCGCAGGAGTGGGCAACGGCGTCGGAGCGGCGCTGACAATGGGCGAGCCGCAACTCATCGGCCGCTTGACCGCGGCCGCGTTGGCGTTCCTGCCGGCGATGGCGGTGATGGCAAGTGTCGCAGCGGTCGGAGTCGCGCTACGGCGCCCCGGTATCGGATGGCTGGCGGTGACATTCGTCGTCGTCGCGTTGTATCTCGGTGCGCTGCTGCGGTTACCGGGCTGGCTCGTCGACTCCTCCCCCGTGGGGCGCACCAACGCCCCGTCGTCAGTTTCCGCTGTGGAACTGTGCACGCTCGTCGCGATCGCGGCCGTGGTGACGCTCGCGGCCGGGGTGATTTATCGCCGCCGCGATGTCGTCTAGGAGGAATCGATGAACATCTCGCTTCGGATCGTGACCTCATCGGTCCTCGGCATCGCCGTGTTTGCCGTGCTGTTGTTCATTCCCGCCGGCACCGTGAGCTATTGGCAGGGCTGGGCGGTGCTCGCCGTATTCAGTGTGGCCAGCCTGGTGCCGACCCTGTATCTGGCTCGCATCGATCCCGCCGCCTTCGAGCGGCGCACGCACGCCGGCGTCAGGGCCGAGTCCCGACCCGTCCAGAAGATCGTGATCGCCGGGACATTCCTCGCATTCGGCGCACTGCTCGTCGTACCGGCACTCGACTACCGGTTCGGCTGGTCGCATGTCCCCGCCTGGCTGTCGGTGGTCGGCGACGTGATGGTGGCCGTCGGTCTGGGCCTGACGATGTGGGTGGTCGTCCAGAATCGCTACGCCTCGGCGAATATCACCATCGAGGACGGCCAGCCGCTGGTGAGCACGGGCCTGTACGGCATTGTCCGCCACCCGATGTACACCGGAAACGTCATCTTGATGATCGGGATCGCGCTGGCCCTCGGATCGTACTGGGCGCTACTGCTCGTCGTCGTCGGTTTGCTCCTCATGGCCGTACGGATCTTCGACGAGGAGAAGCTGCTGCGCACCGAGCTGGACGGCTACCAGCAATACACTCAGAAGGTGCGCTACCGCCTGATCCCGCTGATCTGGTGAGGAGGCCTCCGTGGAGCTGATGACTGGCTTCGGCCTGGCCACCGCCGCAGGCCTCAACGCCTACATTCCGCTACTCGCGATGGGATTGCTCGGTCGTTTCACCACCCTGATCACCCTCCCGCACGGGTGGTCGTGGCTGGAAAACGGCTGGGTGATCACGATTGTCGCGATTCTGTTGGTGATCGAGATCATCGCCGACAAGATCCCGGCGCTGGACTCCGTCAACGACGCGGTGCAGACATTGGTCCGTCCCACCGCCGGCGGCATCGTGTTCGGGTCCGGTACCGCCGCGCAGACCGCCGCGGTCACCGACCCCGGTGAGTTCGCCCGGACCGGGCAGTGGGTTCCGATCGCGATCGGTGTCGTCACGGCGTTGGTGGTGCATCTGACGAAAACCACGGTCCGCCCCGCGGCCAACGTGGCCAGTGCCGGCACTGCCGCGCCGGTGCTGAGCACGATCGAGGACATCGCCAGCACTGCCCTGGTGTTCATCGCGATTCTGATTCCCGCGCTGGTGCTGGTGGTGATGATCGCGCTGGCATGGGCGGCCGTCGTGCTGGTGCGCCGCCGCCGGCGTCGCAAAGCGACGCAGCCAAACCCGGGGGCCGTCTAGATCCAGACGCCCTTACCGACGGCCACCACACCGCCCGAGCTGATCGCGAACCGCTCGCGATCCTTCTCCAGGTCGACACCGACCATCTCCCCGGGACCCACGACGACGTTCTTGTCCAGGATCGCGTGCCGGACCACCGCGCCGCGGCCCACCCGCACACCGGGCATCAGCACGCTGCCTTCGACGATCGCGCCATCTTCGATCACGACATTGCTGGACAACACCGAGTTGCGCACCGATGCCGCGGAAATGATGCTGCCCGCGCCAACCACCGACTCCTGCGCCGAGCCACCGTTGACGAACTTGGCCGGAGCCAGGTTCTCCGACTCCCCCCGGATCGGCCAGCGCTTGTTGTAGAGGTTGAACACCGGATGAACGGACACCAAATCCATGTGTGCGTCGTAAAAGGCATCCAGGGTTCCCACGTCACGCCAGTAGCCGTGGTCGCGTTCGGTGGCGCCGGGCACTTCGTTGTTGCTGAAGTCGTACACCGCGGCCATGCCGTCGGAGACCAGCCGCGGGATGATGTCGCCGCCCATGTCGTGATCGGAGTTGTCATCGTCGGCGTCGGCGCGGATGGCGTCGATGAGCACCTTGGTGGTGAAGATGTAGTTGCCCATCGACACGAACGTCTGGTCAGGATCGTCCGGCGTGCCCGGCGGGTCGGCCGGCTTCTCGACGAAGTCACGGATGCGCCCGGACTCGTCGGCGTCGATACAGCCGAACGCGTGAGCCTCGGCGCGCGGCACCCGAATGCCCGCCACCGTCGCCCCGGCGCCGCTCTCGATGTGGAACTTGACCATCTGCTCGGGGTCCATCCGGTACACGTGGTCGGCACCGAAAACCACGATGTAGTCGGGATCCTCGTCGTAGATGAGGTTCAGCGACTGGTAGATCGCGTCGGCCGAACCCGTGTACCAGCGCGGGCCCAGGCGCTGCTGCGCGGGCACCGGGGTGATGTACTCGCCGGCCAAGCCGCTCAGCCGCCAGTTCTGCGAGATGTGCCGGTCAAGCGAGTGCGATTTGTATTGGGTGAGCACGCAGATACGCAGATACCGCGCATTGACCAGATTCGACAGCACGAAATCGATCAATCGGTACGCACCACCGAAGGGAACAGCAGGCTTGGCCCGGTCCGCGGTCAGCGGATACAACCGCTTGCCCTCTCCGCCGGCCAGGACAATGCCAAGCACGTGTGGCAATTCCCTCATGCTGCAAACCTAATGGCACTGACAACAGACGGCTAGGCCATAGCGACTATTGCAGGTCGCTGTGTCGCGTTCGACACGACATGAGGTAGCGCACAAGCACGTTGCCCCGCAAGGCTGCGCCGCCCGCCCAGTGCTACTACCGTCTGGCCTATGCGGGTGGCGATGATGACTCGGGAGTATCCACCCGAGGTGTACGGCGGGGCGGGCGTGCACGTGACGGAGCTCGTCGCGCAACTGCGGCGACTCTGCGAAGTCGACGTGCACTGCATGGGTGCGCCGCGCGCCGGCGCATTCGTCCACCAGCCCGACCCGGCACTCAAAGGCGCCAACCCTTCGCTGTCGACGCTGTCGGCGGATCTGGTGATGGCCAACGCGGCCGTCGAGGCGACGGTGGTGCACTCCCACACCTGGTACACGGGGATGGCCGGTCACCTCGCGGCGTTGCTGTACGGCGTCCCGCATGTGCTGACCGCCCATTCCCTCGAACCGTTGCGGCCGTGGAAGGCCGAACAGCTCGGCGGCGGCTACCGGGTGTCGCTGTGGGTGGAGCGCACGGCGATCGAAGCCGCCGACGCGGTGATCGCGGTCAGTTCGGGCATGCGTGAGGACGTACTGTCGGCCTATCCGGCCCTGGACCCCAACCGTGTTCATGTGGTGAAGAACGGAATTGACACCGACGTCTGGTACCCGGCTCCCCCGGAACGGGGTGAGTCGGTGCTCGCCGAGCTCGGTGTCGACCCGTCCCGGCCGATGGTGGCGTTCGTCGGCCGGATAACCCGACAGAAGGGCGTACCGCACCTGATCACCGCCGCGCATCACTTCGATCCCGAGATTCAGCTGGTGCTCTGCGCCGGCGCGCCCGACACTCCCGAGATCGCCGCGGAGGTCAGCTCGGCGGTGCAGGAGCTGGCCAGCCGGCGCGACGGCGTGTTCTGGGTTCAGGAATTCCTGCCGATCGGCAAGATCCGAGAAATCCTCTCGGCGGCAACAGCTTTCATCTGCCCATCGGTGTACGAGCCGCTGGGCATCGTGAATCTGGAAGCGATGGCGTGCGGCACGGCCGTGGTCGCCTCCGATGTCGGTGGCATACCCGAGGTGGTCGACGCGGGTGTGACCGGAACACTGGTGCACTACGAGGCGGCCGACCCGGTGGGCTTCGAGGCCGGTCTGGCCGAGGCGGTCAATGCGCTGGTAGGCGATCCGGATAGGGCTCGGCGCTTCGGCGCAGCCGGACGGCAACGCTGCATCGACGAGTTCTCCTGGGCCCATATCGCCGAGCAGACGTTGGAGATTTACCGCAAAGTATCGGCATAGGCCAACCGGCAGAGAAGAAACCCCGCGCGGCCACGCGGGGTTTCGAAAGTGGATCAGTTAGCTGGTGACGTTCTTGAGTTCGTCGCCCAAGGCGGCGGCCTCATCGGGCGTCAGCTCGACGACCAGCCGCCCACCGCCCTCCAGCGGTACTCGCATCACGATGCCTCGCCCCTCCTTGGTTGCTTCCAGCGGACCGTCACCAGTCCGGGGCTTCATCGCCGCCATCGAGTGCTCCCTCCAGATTCGAGCCGGCCCGCCTTCACGGACCCGATCCGATGCCGGTTACCTGGCAGGTGCATCCGGCACTGAACTGCTTGTTTTCGATTCTATTGTTCCTTATCGGCGGGCATGGGTGCGAAAGGCCCGATTGAGCGGAATTGATTCGCCCCGTCAGGCTCCCTTGGCGGGCGGCACCCAGCAGGACGCGACGTGGTCATCAACCATGCCGGTGGCCTGCATCAACGCGTAGGCGGTGGTGGGACCGACGAAGCGGAATCCGCGCTTCTTGAGGTCCTTGGCCATGGCCTGCGACTCAGGCGTGATCGCGGGCACATCGGCCAGTGACGCGGGCCGTGGGCGCGGAGGCGGTGCATAGGACCACAGCAGTTCGGACAGGTCGACGTCGAGATCGGCGGCCGCCCTGGCATTGGCTATGGTGGCCTCGATCTTGGCCCGGTTGCGCACGATCCCCTCGTCGGCCATCAGCCGGGCGACGTCGCGATCGGTGTACCTGGCGACCGTCTCGATGTCGAAGCGAGCGAACGCGCGCCGGAAGTTGTCCCTTTTGCGCAGGATGATCAGCCACGACAGGCCACTTTGGAAAGCCTCGAGGCTCATCCGCTCGAACATCGCCACCCGGCCCCGTAGGACGCGGCCCCATTCCTGATCGTGGTAGTCACGGTAGAGCTGCGACTGCATCTGAGCCCAGCCGCAGCGATTGCGCCCGTCGTCGACAACGTCGCTCACGCGACCCCCTCGCAAGCTCGGTCATCGCGTGCCACCCGATGGTTCGCTCCGCAAGCGTCGCTCACGCCTGCTCCTCGTCAGCACCGACCGCCGCATGGTGGGTGACCGCCGGTTCCTCGAGCCCCGCGGCCGCGCGCACCGTCGCCAGCTCGGCGCGCAGCTGATCCAGCTCGGCACCGAGCCGATCCAGCACCCAGTCCACCTCGCTGGTCTTGTAACCACGCATCACCTGGGTGAACTTCACCGCTTCGACGTCCTGCGCGGTGACCCCGGAGGCTGGCAGCACGGTCGCCGTCGTCGCGCGGGGCAGCGGCGGAAGCTCCTCGCCGCGCCCGAACACCAGGCTGGCCAACCCGAACAGCACGATGCCGATCAGAATCAGCACCACCAGGTACAGCAAGATCAACGTCACGACACCGATATTGCCCTAACCGGCTGACATCGTCCGCGCCGAGATCGACGTTTCGCGCCTCCGCACCCGCACTTCTGCCGCGAAATGTCGGTTTGGACGAAAGGGCGGACGCTAGTCAGCGCAGAGTGTTCATCGGCGGACGGTCGGCCAGCGAGACCGCCGATGTCCGCGGCGTGAACCCGTTACCGTCGGCAAAGAACTGGGTGAGGCCGACCCCGGAGTCGATGACCCCGCAGCGAGACAACAGGGTCGCGATGACCTGGCGACTCATCGCGCCGAGCTCGGTCAGCGGCCGGTTGCGGTGGGCGCGTACACCCAGATTCACCTGCGCGATCGCATCCAGACCGAGCCGGTCATAGGTGTCGATGAGCAGCCCGATCTCCACCCCGTAGCCCGGGGCGAACGGCACCGACGTCAGCAGCTCCCGGGTGCCGGCGTACTCGCCGCCCAGCGGCTGCAGCACACAGCCGAGTTCGGGGCGCAACGCCGCGAGCAGCGGGCGGGCGACCAGTTCGGTGACCCTACCGCCGCCGTGGGCGTCCTCACTGCCGCTGACCTTCAGCGGCCGCCGGTAGAAAGCCTTGACCAGGTGGATCCCCTCGCCGGTGAGCAGTGGACCGACCAGTCGCGGCACGAACATCGGGCAGGGGTCGATCAGGTCGGAATCGACGAACGCGACGATATCCCCGGTGGTGGCGGCCAGGGAACGCCACAGCACCTCACCCTTGCCGGGTTGGGGCTGCACCTCCGGCAGGGCCTGCTCCCTGCTGACCACCCGGGCTCCGGCGGCGATTGCGCGGATCTCGGTGTCGTCGGTCGAGCCGGAGTCGAGCACGATCAGCTCGTCGACCAGGCCGGCACCGACCAGAGGGCTGATGGTTTCGACGACTGCGCCGACCGTCTCCTCCTCGTTGAGCGCGGGCAGGACGACCGAGACGGTGCGGCCGCGTTTGGCGGCCACCAGCTCGGCCACGGTCCAGTCCGGGCGGTTCCAGCTGTGGTCGGACAGCCACGTGTCGCCAGGCACTGTGTCGTTGGTGATGAGTTCTGTCATGCCAGTCCCCTCACCGTCCGCGTCGGCGGACGCTCGCCGTGGATCGACGCGACCATCTCCAGCACGCGCCGAGTGGGGCCCACTTCGTGTACCCGGAACATCCGGGCCCCGTCGGCGGCGGCCAAAGCGGTCGCCGCCAGGGTTCCCTCCAGACGTTGAGTGAGCTCCACACCCAGAGTCTCCCCGACGAAATCTTTGTTGCTGAGTGCCATCAGGACGGGCCATCCGGTCTTAACAAGATCTTTTACATGGCGCAACAAAGTAAGACCGTGATAAGTGTTCTTGCCGAAATCGTGCGTCGGATCGATCAAAATCGCGTCCCTGGCGACACCGACATCCACCGCGCGTTCGGCGGCGGAGGTGACCTCGGCGATGACGTCATCGACAACACCGGTCACAGCGGTCCCGTAGTTGACGCGGAATGGCCGGGTCCGTGGTGCCGCGCCACCGGTGTGCGAACACACCAGTCCCGCGCCGAATTCGGCGGCGACCTCGGGCAATGCCGGATCGGCACCCGCCCAGGTGTCGTTGATCAGGTCCGCTCCGGCCGCGCAGGCCTGTTTGGCCACCGTCGAGCGCCAGGTGTCCACGCTGATCAGCTGGTCGGGGTACTCGGCGCGCAGCCATTCGATGAACGGCACCACACGGGCGACTTCCTCGTCGGCGTCGACCAGGGTTCCCGGCCCCGCCTTGACTCCCCCGACGTCGACCACGTCGGCCCCTTCGGCCACGACTCGGTGGACGGCCTCTTTTGCTGCCTCGTCGGTGAAGGTTGCGCCGCGGTCGTAGAACGAGTCGGGCGTGCGGTTGACGATCGCCATGATCAACGCGCGATCACCGGCGACCGGCCGTCCGCAGAACGTCGACTTCACCCCTCCATGGTGCCTGGTGACGGCGAGATCGACGAAATGCAGGCTTCTCCTCGTACTTCGTCTGCGAAACGTCGGTTTGGGCGGATCGCTAACCCTTCGGCCGGGCGCCGGCCGCTACTTCCTGCGGATACTCCGGGTAGAACGGCACATAACCGTCCTCCTTGCCGGCCAGCACGTACAACGGGTCCTCGATCTTTTCGCCGTCGCCACCGTAGGCCTGCTTGCGCAGGTCGACCTTGCGGCTCTTGAACGTCGACGTGGTCTCCAGCGACTCGACGATCCGGATGAACAGGGGCACGGCGTAGCTGGGCAGGTTGTCGTAGACCGTCGCGGCCAACACCTTGCCGTCGAACTCCAGCCCGTCGCGCAGTTTGATCGCCGCCATGCCCGCGCGACCACCGGTGTCGGGGACCTCCACGCCGAACACCGTGCACTCCTCGACGTCGTCGTCGGCGGCCAGCGCCGCCTCGACGTCGGTTGTCGCCACGTTCTCGCCCTTCCACCGGAACGTGTCGCCGAGCCGGTCCACGAACGCCGCGTGCGCCATGCCCTGCGGGCTCATCACGTCACCGGTGTTGAACCAGACATCGCCGTCCCGGAAAGCGTTGCGCACCAACTTCTTCTCGCTGGCTTCCTTATCGGTGTAGCCGTCGAAGGGCGAGAGCTTGTTCACCGGGCTGATCAACAGGCCGGGCTGGCCCGAGGGCACCTTGCGGACCCGGCCGCTCTCGTCACGCACCGGATCGCCGGTCTCCGGGTCGTATTCGACATAGGCCAACGGCATCGGACTGATACCGGTCGTCCTGGGCACGTTGAACACGTTGATGAAGGCGGTATTGCTCTCGCTGGCGGCGTAGAACTCGACCACCCGATCGATGCCGAACCGGCGGGTGAATTCGTCCCAGATGTCCGGACGCAGCCCGTTTCCGGCGATCACCCGGACCTTGTGGGCGCGGTCGGTGTCCTTGGCGGGCTGGTTGAGCAGATAGCGGCATACCTCACCGATGTAGATGAACGCGGTCGCGTCCATGGCGATCACGTCGTCCCAGAACTTCGAGGCCGAGAACGACTTGCCCAGCGCCAAGGTCGCACCGGAGTTGATCACCGACGACAACGCAACCGTCAGGGCGTTGTTGTGATATAGCGGCAGACAGCAGTACAGGACGTCGCTGCTGTGTAGGCGCAATCCGATCCCGCCGAACGCCGCCAATGCCCGCAGCCAACGGTGGTGAGTCATCACGCTGGCCTTGGGATGTCCGGTGGTGCCCGAAGTGAAGATGTAGAAAGCGGTGTCGCGGGCCTGCACCTCCAGCACCGACGCCGGGTTGCCCGACGACTTGTCGGCCGCCAGCCGCTCGAACTCGTCTATGGCGATCGGGAACGGACCTGAGTTCGCGCTTTCGTCGATCGCATCGATCAGATCCGCTTCTGCGACAAGCGCTTTCGCGTCAAGCAAGTTGATGCTGTGGGCAAGGAGTTCGCCACGCTGATGGTAGTTGAGCATCCCGGCGACCGCCCCGCATTTGACCGCGGCCAACATCATCAGCACCGCGTTCTGAGAGTTGCGCAGCATGATTCCGACCACGTCACCGCGGCTGACACCCTGCTCTGCCAGCACCGCCGCGTAGCGGTTGGCGGCCTCATTGGCCTGCCGATAGGTGAGCTCCTGTTCGCCGAAGCGCAGAAACACCCGGTCGGCGTACCGGGCTGCCCGGTCCTGGAACACCTTGCCAATCGAGGCTTTCGACGACGGGGTGGCCGTCAAGCCCGTGAGCACGCCGCGCAGGATCACCGGCGCGTCCAGCACCACGGACGGCAATCCCATCGCCAGGTCGAGCAATCCCACCGACTTCCGCGCACCGGATTCGTCACCGGGCATGCCGCGCCACCTCCACTTGATCTCGCCCGTCCCGCGGGTCAGCGTAACCCCGGGTCGCTACCGTCCGGCCGCGCAGACCTCGATCGCGGATTCCACATCGCCGACGACCACCAGCCGGTCCAGCGCGGCCTGCGCGACGTAGCCGGTCTCGACCAGAGATGCCAGCCACGTCCTCAGGCCGTCGTAGTGGCCGGCGGGATCGAGGAGCACCACCGGCTTCGCATGCATACCCAGGTACCCCGCGGTCCATGTTTCGAAAAGTTCCTCCAGCGTTCCGATCCCGCCGGGCAACGCCAGGAAGGCGTCACTGCGGTCCTCCATGACTTGTTTGCGCTGCCGCATGGTGTCGGTGACGATCAGCTCGTCGGCGTCGACATCGGCCAGCTCGCGGTGGACCAGGGCCTTGGGGATGACGCCCACGGTGCGCCCGCCCCGGGTCCGGGCTCCGTTGGCCACCGCTCCCATCGCCGAGACGTTGCCGCCGCCGGACACCAGGGTCCAGCCGCGCGCGGCGATGGCCTCGCCGACCCGATGCGCGAGGTCGAGCAACTCGGGATGGCGCGGGCCGGACGCGCAGTACACACACACCGCCCACTCGTCGGCACGGTTCTCGGATCCGGGATGCACGTGAGCAAACCTAACGCAGCCGATTTGTGGCTATCGCCCTGCCGGTACAGGGTCGGCAAATAGAGTCCGGCTATGCCGACTCGGTGGCCTCTCGCACCTCGCAAGTCCGTGGATCGCGCTGTCGAGTTGCTCGAATGCCACGGCGGTGTGGCCCTGCTGGGCTCCGACGGGGTCGGCAAGACGACCGTGGCCGAGCAGATTGCCGACCGGCTCGGCGAGAAGAACCCGGTGCGGGTGATCGCCACCGCGACCCAGGCCGCCGTACCGTTCGGGGCATTCGGTCCGCTGGTCGAGGTCACCGAGGTCGGTAGACCCGCGGCACTGATCCACTCGGCGCTGGATTCCCTACTGGCTCAAGCTGACAGCCCGCTGATCGTCGTCGACGACGCCCAGCTGCTCGACCCGCTGTCGGCCACGCTGGTCTACCAACTGGCCCGCCGCGCGTCGGGCCGGCTGATCGTGACGGCCAGGGCCGGCGGACCGCTGCCGTCGGCAGTGGCCGCGCTGTGGGAGGACGGACTCGTGGCCGCCCTCGACGTCGGCCCACTCGACGAGGCCGAGACCCAGGCCGTACTGGCCGCTCTGGAGCAGTCACGCGATGACGCCTACCGGCGCACCGGCGGCAATCCGCTGGAGCTGCGGATGCTGATGCAGACGCGCTCGGCGGCGACCTCGCTGGAAACTCTGGTCGACGCACATCTGGCCGGGCTCACGGCGTCGGTGCGCACGGTCCTGGCCTACCTGGCGGTCCACGAGCCGCTGTCGCGAGCCGACCTGGCGGCGCTGACCAGTGCGGATGCCGTCGAACAAGCCGAAACAGCCGGGGCAACAATCACATTCGACTCGATGGTGTATGCCGGCCATCCGCTGTTCATCGAGCGGGTGGCCCGCGAGGCCGACCCGGACGAGAACCGGCGGTTGCGCACCGAGATCGTCACCCAGCTGGCCACCCACTCCTGCCGCGACCTCGCCGACCGACTGGGCCGGGCGGTGCTGGCATTGGACAGCGACGCGCCCGAGCCCGTCGACGACGTGGTGGCGGCCGCCCAGCAGGCGTTGCGGTTGGGCGATCTGAGCCTGAGCGAGCGACTCGCCGCTGCCGCCGTGGCGCGGTCCGAGCGTTTCGATGCGCGGCTGGCGCTGAGCTACGCACTGGCCTGGCAGGGCCGTGGCCGTGAAGCGGATGCGGTGCTGGCCGACATGGACGCCGAAACGCTCTCGGAGGCCGAAGTGATGGCGTGGGCGTTGCCGCGGGCGGCCAACCAGTTCTGGATGTTGTCCGAACCCGAGCGCGCCACCGCGTTCCTGCGGAACATCCGGAAGCGGATCAGCACGACGGCGGACCGCCTGACGCTGGACGCGCTGTCGGCGACCTTCGCGATGAACGCCGGCAACCTGACGCGAGCGGTCGAGATCGGGGCCGAGGTGCTGGCCGCGCCAGAGGCCGCCGACATGGCGGTGGCCTGGGCCGCCAGTGCCTCGGCGTTGTGTTCGGCGCGCATGGGCCGGTTCGACCAGGTGGGTCCGCTGGTGGCGCGGGCGCTGGGTGCCGAACATCCCGGGCTGCTGCGGTTCACCGTGGGGCTGGCCGAGACGACGACGCTGCTGATGACCGGGCAGCCGGAGGCGGCGCGCGACACCGCGCGCCAGTTCACCGATTTCGCCGAATTGGCCCAGCCCGGCCGATCGATCGGCGAAGTGCTCCTTGCCCAGGTGCTGATCGCCCGGGGCGACCCTGGCGGTGCGGCCCGGTTGCTCGGCCCGGCGGCGGCCACGCTCGAGCGCACCGGCTATTCCTGGGGCCCGCTGTCGCTGATATATCTGGCCACCGCGCTGGCTCAGCAGGGCGAGATCACCGACTCGGCCAAGGCGCTGGCCCGCGCCGAGTCCCGGCACGGCACCAAATCGGCCTTGTTCGCCCCCGAATTGGGGGTGGCGCGGGCCTGGCGGCTGGCCACGGTCGGCGACACCGACGCGGCGATCGCGACCGCGCGAGAGGCGGCACGCGGTGCCGAGCGCGGCGGTCAGCTGGCGGTCGCGGTGTGGGCCTGGAACGAGGCCGCCGGGTTCGGCGACACGAATGCCGCCGGCGCCCTGGCGAAACTGGCCGAGACGGTGGACTGCGCGTTCGCCCGGGCGGCGCTGGAGCGGGCCCGAAGCTGACCCCGGTCAGGCCGTCAGGTAACGCCGCAACGTGCCGGCCACGGCGCTGATCTGTGCCACCGATACCCGCTCGTCGCGCCGGTGGGCCAGATTGGGATCGCCGGGGCCGTAGTTCACCGCGGGGATGCCCAGCGCGGCGAAGCGAGCGACATCGGTCCAGCCGTACTTGGCGCGCACCAGCCCCTCGGCGGCCGCCACCAACGCCGCCGCCGCCGGATGACTCAGCCCGGGGAGGGCGCCGGCGGCGGAGTCGGTGAGCTCCAGCTGCACGTCGAGCCCGTCGAACACCTCCCGCACATGGGCCAGCGCGGCCTCCGGTGAGCGGTCCGGAGCGAACCGGAAGTTGACGGTCAGCGAGGCGGCGTCGGGGATGACATTGCCGGCCACGCCGCCGTCGATCCGCACCGCCGACAGGCCCTCCCGGTAGGTGCAGCCGTCGATGTCGACGATGCGGGCGTCATAGCCGGACAGCCGGTCCAAGACCGCACCCAGCTTGTGAATGGCGTTGTCGCCCAGCCACGATCGTGCCGAATGCGCCCGGGTTCCGGTCGCCGAGATGACCACCCGCAGGGTGCCCTGGCAGCCGGCCTCGATGTAGCCACCGGACGGCTCACCCAGGATCGCGACGTCGGCGGCCAGCCAGTCCGGAAGCTCGCGCTGGATGCGGCCCAGGCCGTTGGCCGAGGCTTCGATCTCCTCGCAGTCGTAAAAGATCAGGGTGATGTCGTGGGCCGGTTCGGCGATGGTGGCGGCCAGGTGCAGGAATACCGCGTCACCGGATTTCATGTCCGATGTGCCGCAACCGAAGAGGTGGTCCCCATCGAACCGGGACGGCAGGTTGTCGGCGACCGGCACGGTGTCGAGGTGGCCGGCCAACACGACGCGCGTGGGCAGGCCGAAATTCGTGCGCGCCAGCACCGCATCACCGTTGCGGACGATCTCGTAGCCGGTGGTCTGTTCGCGCAGCGCGGCCTCGACCTCGTCGGCGATCAGAGCCTCGTCGCGCGACACGCTGGGGATGTCGACGAGCGCGGCGGTCAGCGCGATCGGGTCAGCGCTCAGGTCTAGTAAACGGTCCGGCACAACTTCCCAGGCTAGCTGTCCAGGGGCGCTGCGCTCCTCCGTGGGGTTAGAAAATTTTGCTGTGCGCTCGGCTCGGATCTCTGGTTGTGTCCCACGAATCGCGGGGTGATGCTGGAGAAGTGTTTCGGTCGACCCCGGTCCGTCTATGTTGTCGCTGAGCCCGCAGGCTAGCTTGGGGCGGAGGGCACAACCTTGTCCGCGGGAACCGTGGAATGTTGCCTTCGAGCACGAGTGTCAGAGTCCTGTTTCACCCCGCCCTCCCCGAAACACTCTCCACTGCAACGGGATACGAGAGTTCACGAGGGAGTGATGGGTGATGGATGTAGTACACCCGCGGTGCGCGGGAATCGACTGCTCGAAGAAGGACGCGAAGGTCTGCGTACGGATCCAGGGGCAGAGCAACCGCGCGAAATCGGCGACGGTAAGCACCTGGGGGCCACGACCAGCCAGATCCTGGCGCTGCGCGAGCACCTGATCGCGGAGAAGATCAGCTGCGTGGTGATCGAGTCCACCAGCGACTACTGGAAACCGTTCTACTACCTGCTCGACGATGAACTGGACGTGGTGCTGGTCAACGCCGCCTCAGTGCGTAACCTGCCCGGCCGCAAGACCGACGTCTCCGATGCCGCGTGGCTGGCCGATCTGGGCGCCCACGGGCTGGTGAAGGCCTCGTTCGTGCCGCCGGCTCCGATCCGGGAATTGCGTGATCTGACCCGCACCCGCACCGTGATCACCCGCGAACGCACCCGGGAAGTGCAGCGGCTGGAGAAACTTCTCGAAGACGCCGGGATCAAACTGTCGGCGGTGGCCTGCGAGATCACCGGGGTCTCCGGGCGCGCCATGCTCGAGGCACTGATCGCCGGGCAACGCGATCCCGCCGTGCTCGCTGATCTGGCCCGACGCCGACTGCGGTCGAAGATCCCGGCCTTGACCGAAGCACTGACCGGACGTTTCAGCGAGCATCACGCATTCATGGCCCGACTGTTTCTGGACCGTATCGACGCCCACAGCGTCGACATCGGTCGACTCGATGAGCGCATCGAGGAGGCGATGGAACCTTTTCGCCCAGCCCGGGACCTGCTGATGAGTATCCCGGGATTCTCCCGCATCGTGGCTGAGGTGTTCATCGCCGAAACCGGCGGCGACATGAGCGTCTTCCCCACCGCCGGGCACCTGGCGTCCTGGGCCGGAGTTTCACCCGGTTCCAACGAATCCGCCGGCCGGATCAAATCCACCAAGACCCGACCTGGCAACCGCTACCTCACAGGCGTCCTGGGCATCGCCGCACTCTCAGCGGCCCGCTCGAAGAACACCTACTTCTCCGCCAAGTACAAGCGCATCGCCACACGTCGCGGCCCGATGCGCGCCATCGTCGCCCTCGAACACGCCATGATCATCGCCGCCCACAACATGCTCACCAACGGCGACTTCTACCGCGACCCCGGCGCCGACTACTACAGCGCCCACCAGCCCGCCCGAACCAAATCGCGAGTAATCAACCAACTCGAAGCCCTCGGCTACCGAGTCACCCTGCAACCACTCACCCAATCCGCATAACCAGCCACCCAGCCGGGTCACCCGTTGTGGTCACCCAATTTTCGTGTCAGCGGGCGGCGCCGATGCATTACGGTGGAGCACCGTGACATCTGCTGCGGGCGTCGGCCTGGCCACCATCACCGAGGACGGCACCGTCCTGGATACCTGGTTCCCGGATCCGGAACTGGGCGCCTACAGCCCGTCGGGCAGTACCCGCCTGTCGGCCGACGACGCGCCCGAGGACCTGGCCGCCCTGGCCGGAACCGATGCGGCCCGAGGCGTCGAAACCGTGGTCGTCCGCACGGTGATCGCCGACCTGGCCGACAAGCCGGCCGACACCTACGACGCCTACCTGCGGCTGCACCTGCTCTCACACCGGCTGGTCGAGCCGCACGGGTGCAGCCTCGACGGCATCTTCGGCGCACTGACCAATGTGGTGTGGACGAATTTCGGGCCGTGCCAGATCGAGGGCTTCGAGGAGGTCCGGGTGCGGCTGCGTCGTCGCGGCCCGGTGACGGTATACGGCATCGACAAGTTCCCGAGGATGGTCGACTATGTGGTGCCGACCGGGGTGCGCATCGCCGACGCCGACCGGGTGCGGTTGGGTGCCCACCTGGCTCCGGGCACCACTGTCATGCATGAGGGATTCGTGAACTTCAACGCCGGCACGCTGGGCGCCTCGATGGTCGAGGGCCGCATCTCGGCCGGCGTGGTGGTCGACGACGGCTCCGATATCGGGGGCGGCGCATCGATCATGGGCACGCTGTCCGGTGGCGGCACGCAGGTGATCTCAGTGGGCAAGCGCTGCCTGCTGGGCGCCAATGCGGGGCTGGGCATTTCGCTGGGCGACGACTGCATCATCGAGGCCGGACTCTATGTGACGGCAGGCACCAAGGTCACCACCCCGGACGGGACGACAGTCAAGGCACGCGAGTTCTCGGGCGCGAACAACCTTCTGTTCCGCCGCAATTCGGTGACCGGAGCCGTGGAAGTGGTGGCTCGCGACGGCAAGGGCATCGCGCTGAACGAGGCTCTGCACGCCAACTAGTCTCCGTCGAGCGTGCGTGTCCGACCCGCGACACCCCGCCGACCCCGGACGGGAGCGCACCCTCGCGGGACCGCTAATCCCCCGACAGGATGCAGAACTCATTGCCCTCGGGGTCGGCCAGCACCACCCAGCTCTGCTCGCCTTGGCCGATATCGACGCGGCGCGCGCCCAACGCCAGCACGCGATCGACTTCGGTCTGCTGATCGGCCGGCGTGAAGTCGAAATGGATGCGGTTCTTGACCACCTTGTCATCCGGCACCGCCAAGAACAGCCAGTCCGGCCCGGCGCCGGCGGGTGCGCGCAGCACCACGTCACCATCCTCGGTCGGCTCGGCCGGCCAGCCCAGCACCGTCGACCACCACGTCGACAGCGCATGGATGTCATGGGCGTCGACGCAGATCTCGCTGAACCTCATTCCCATGTCATCAGCTCCTTCTTGACCACCTTGCCCATCGCGTTGCGCGGCAGCGAATCGACCAGCCGCACCTCCCGCGGGCGCTTGTGGATCGAAAGCTGCTGCGCCACAAAATCAATCAGTTCATCCGGCTTCGCATCGCCGACCACGAACGCGACGATCCGCTGACCGAGGTCGGGGTCGGGCAGGCCGACCACGGCCACCTCGTCGACCCCGGAATGGCCCAGTAGCACCGTCTCCACTTCACCCGCCCCGACCCGGAAGCCGCCAGACTTGATCAAATCCACCGATTCACGCCCGACGATGCGGTGCATACCGCCGTCGTCGATGACAGCCGCGTCGCCGGTGCGATACCAGCCGTCGGGATCGAACGACTCGGCCGTGGCGTCGGGCCGGTTGAGGTAGCCGTCGAACAGGGTGGGCGCCTTGAGGTGAAGGCTGCCAATGGTTTCCCCGTCATGTGCGGCGATCGAACCATCCTCGCGCACCAACCGGGTCTGCACCCCGGTCAGCGGCAGGCCGACCCACCCGGGTCGGCGCTCGCCGTCGGCCCTGGTGCTCAAGGTGATCAGGGATTCGGTGCTGCCGTACCGCTCGACGGGCGCGTGACCGGTGAGTTCGACAAGCCTGTCGAAAACCGGAACCGGCAGCGGCGCACTGCCCGACACCAGCAGCCGCGCCGAGGAAAGCGCGCGCGCGGCGGCGGTATCGGCCACCACCCGCGACCACACGGTGGGGACGCCGAAATACAGCGTGCCGCCGGCGGCGGCATAACCGGTCGGGGTCGGTTTTCCGGTGTGCACGAAGCGGTTTCCCACCCGCAGCGAGCCGAGCAGTCCAAGGATCAGACCGTGGACGTGGAACAGTGGCAGCCCGTGCACAAGTGTGTCGTGGGGTGTCCACTGCCACGCATCGGCGAGTGCGTCGATGTCGGCGGCGATCGCCCGCCGGCTGATCAGCACTCCCTTGGGCAGGCCGGTGGTGCCGGAGGTGTACATGATCATCGCGGTGGCGTCCGACGGCGGCTCGGCGTAACGATGCCACGAGCGCGCATGCAGCCGGACCGGTATGTGCGGCAGCCCACCGAGGTCGGCGGGCTGCTCCCCCAGCCAGGCCTGGGCACCGGAATCGGTCAGGATGTGTGTCCGCTCGGCGATGCCGACGTCGGCGGGCACCGGCACGAACGGCACCCCGGCGATCAGGCAGCCGGCCACCGCCAGCACTGTCGCGGCAGCGGGAGTGGCAAGCACGGCAACCCGGCCGGCGCCGCCGACCCGCTCGGCCACCGAGGTGGCCGCTCCGACGAGGTCGCTACGCGACAGCACGGTGCCGTCGATACGCACGGCGTCGCCGATATCGGCTCCGGCGGCGACGGCGGCCGGATTCAAGGAGGCCAGCAGCACGCCAGCGAGGCTACCGAAGATACTGGCCTGGTGAAGCCCACCACCCAGGTCTCGTCGCGCGAGGTGTACCGCAACAACTGGCTGACCGTGCGTGAGGACGTCGTCCGGCGGCCGGACGGTTCCACCGGTATCTACGGAGTGGTCGACAAGCCCGACTACGCGCTGATCATCGCCGTCGACGGCGATCGGCTGGCGTTGGTCGAGCAGTACCGGTACCCACTGGGTGAACGCCGCTGGGAATTCCCCCAAGGCACCGCCCCGGGCCGGGCCGAGGTCGCACCGGCCGAACTGGCCGCCCGCGAGCTGCGCGAGGAGACCGGCCTGACCGCTGGCTCGTTCGTGGTGCTGGGCCGCCTCGACATCGCTGCGGGGATGAGCAGTCAGCGCGGCTCCGTTTTCCTGGCCACCGATATCACCGAGGGCGAGCACGACCGTGAGCACGAGGAACAGGACATGCACTTCGCATGGTTCGAGCGCAGCCGGTTCGAGGACATGGTCCGCTCCGGCGAGATCACCGACGCCCAGTCGATCGCCGCGTACGGACTGTTGCTGCTCAGAGAGCGGATCGGATCCTGACCGGCGCGTCATGTTGCAGATGTGACGCCTGAGGTTTACTGACGGCTACGCTTGGTGTTCGCATCGACATGCCTTTTGAACGTCGTCAGTGAGGAGTCATGAGGTCCGGCCGCCGCAGTTTGAGTGTCACGCTGTTGGCCGCAGCGACGATCTGCGCTGCGGGACTGCTGTCACCCGCCTCGGCGCACGGCCAGCCGCTGGCCTGGAACGGGCGTTACCAGATGGTCACCTACGCCTCGCAGAAGGCGGGTACCAGCCCGGCGACCCACCAGAAGGAAAACGACTTCGGCGCCACGTTCACGTTGTCGACCTCGTGCACGGCCAACGGTTGTGTGGCCACCGTGATCGACGGCCCCGCGCCCGGTAATCCCACCATTCCGCAGCCGACCCGCTACGCCTGGAACGGCTCCGAGTGGGCGACCACTTACGACTGGGTATGGGACTGCTTTCTGGGCGACGGGTATCAGAAGCAGTGGAGTCCGGCGACATCCTGGGCGTTCTATGCGCCGCAGCCCGACGGGTCGCTGCGCGGCACCTGGCACACCGATATCGCTCAGGGGCCCTGCCGCGGCAGCGTCGTCATGCCGGTCGCGGCGTTCCCGGCCTGAGCGCCGCCGTGGCATCGCCCACAATGGACAGCGATGACTGACACTGTGGCGACGACGGCGACGCGCAACCACTCGATGGATCTGTATCGGGTGTGCGCATTGCTGCTCGTGGTCATCGGGCACTGGGTGACGGCGGCGCTGAGCTTCTCCGACGGAGCGTTCTGGCGGGAGAACCCGCTCGTCGAGATGCCCTGGACGCAGTGGCTGACCTGGATCTTCCAGGTGGTGCCGGTGTTCTTCGTGGTGGCCGGTTATGCCAGCGCGGTGTCGTGGACCCAGCGCAGTGCCGACGAATCCCGGCAGGCCTGGCTGCGCCGCCGGCTGGTCCGCCCGCTGGGGCCGACGGCGGTCTACGTCACGTTCGCGCTGCTCGTGGTGGCCGTGCTGGGCCGGGTCGGGGTGGCCGGCTCGGAACTGGACTTCGGCGCCTGGGCGGTGGCCATGCATCTGTGGTTCCTCGGGATCTACGTGCTGGTGGTCGCGCTGACGCCGGTTGCGGTGGCCGCGCACCGGCGCTGGGGTCTGTGGGTTCCGGTGGTGACGACGGCAGTGGTCGTCCTGGTCGACGTGGCGACCATCGGGGCCCACTTGCCGTACGTGGGCTGGCTGAACCATCTGCTGGTGTGGGCGGTGCTCTACCAGCTCGGAATCGCCTGGCACGACGGCATGGTGCGCGGGCGGGTCGCGATCGCGCTGGCCGCATGTTCGGCAATCGTGTTGCTTCTGCTGGTGACCGTGGGGCCCTATCCGGTGAGCATGATCGGTGTTCCCGGGGCTGTGGTGAACAACACCGGCCCGCCCAACCTGGCGCTGCTGGCGCTCGGCGGAGTCCAGGCCGGGCTGGCGCTGGCTGCCGCGCCGGCGGTAAACCGGGCGCTGGAATCACGGCGTGCCCAACGCATTCTGGCGATCGCGAACGACAATGTGATGGCGCTCTACCTCTGGCACATGGTGCCGGTGGTGATCGTAGCGCTGGCCGGGTATCCGACCGGACTGCTGCCGCAACCGACGGTCGGCACTTCGGCCTGGTGGTGGTTCCGGCTGGAGTGGGTGGCGATCCTGGCGGTGGTGGCGGCCGTCGAGCTGGCCTTGTTGTGGTGGGGGCGCGGGTTGTTCTCCGCGCCACTGCCCACCATGACGGTTGGCATCCCGCCCCTACTGGGCGAGGTCCTGCTTTTCGCCGGCACCGTCGCGATAGCCGTCACGATCTCGGTGTTCGCTTCCCTCGGGTTCGCACCCGACGGGCGATTCCCCACCGCTACCAGTGTCGGATTCGCCGTCGGCGTGGCGCTGGTGGCGTTGACACCCTCACGCAGCCTGCGCACATCGATTCAGAACTGAGACCGAGATTGTCGAGGAATCGTCGCTCTCAGTTCTGAATCGTTTGCGCGGTCAGTGCCGGTGCGCCAGTGCCCGCAGGAAGAACATCAGGTTGGCCGGGCGTTCGGCAAGTCGGCGGACGAAGTAGCCGTACCACTGGGTGCCGAACGGCACGTACACCCGCACGTGGTTGCCCTCGGCGGCCAGCCGGCGCTGCTCGACATCGCGGATTCCGTAGAGCATCTGGTATTCGAATCCGTCCACGCCACGACCGGATTCCCGGGCCAGCTCGCCGGCGCCGCCGATGACGACGGGGTCGTGGGAGGCGACCATCGGATAGCCGCTGCCCGCCATCAGGACGCGCAGGCAGCGCAGGTAGGACTCGGTGACCTCGCCCGCGTCCCGATAAGCGACCGATGCCGGTTCGTCGTAGGCGCCTTTGCACAACCGGATCCGCGCCCCCGCCGCCGCGAACTCGGCGCAGTCGCTCTCCGTACGTTTCAGATAGGCCTGCAGAACCGTTCCCACCCAATCAAACTCGCTGCGCAGCTCGCGCACGATCGACAACGTCGAGTCGGTGGTGGTGTGGTCCTCGGCGTCGACGGTGACCCACGCGCCGACCTGGTGCGCCCGCTCACAGATGGCATGGGCATTCTCGAAGGCGATCTTGTCGCCGTCGGCGGGCAAAGCCTGGCCGAGAGCGGATAGTTTCAGCGACACCTCCAGCGGACGCACCTCCGCCTCCCGGCGCTCCCCCCGCGCGCC
The DNA here is from genome assembly GCF_026242045.1 of Mycobacterium pinniadriaticum. Classification (GTDB taxonomy): domain Bacteria; phylum Actinomycetota; class Actinomycetes; order Mycobacteriales; family Mycobacteriaceae; genus Mycobacterium; species Mycobacterium pinniadriaticum. The sequence goes on along the minus strand of NZ_JAPJDO010000007.1, from coordinate 92,265 downwards.
CAGCGCATCGAGCAATTGCAGGTAGGCCTTGACGGTTGCCTCGGCGGCGTCGGCATCGGTGACATCCTCGCCGAGGTAGTCGATGCTGACCAGGCGCTGCGAGTCCCGCAGCACGGAGGTTGCCCTCAGCGCATCGTCGACGGTTTCGCCCGGCACGAACCGGCCGACGACGTCACGTGCGATGGGCATCCGTTCCGCACTGTGGCGTAACCGGTTTGAGCGACTCGCGGCCAGGATGGCCGGTCGCGCGACGCGGCTGAAGGCACTCATGCCCGATCCTCCCCCATGTGCGGGTAGGTGTGATCGGTTGGAGCGACGAAGGTCTCCTTGACCGAGCGCGCCGACGTCCAGCGCAGCAGGTTCAGCGGGGAGCCGGCCTTGTCGTTGGTGCCCGAGGCCCGGGATCCGCCGAACGGCTGCTGCCCGACGACGGCACCGGTCGGCTTGTCGTTGACGTAGAAATTGCCCGCGGCGAATCGCAGCCGCTCACCCGCCCTCTGAACGGCGGCGCGGTCGTCGGCGATAACCGCGCCGGTCAGCGCGTAGCGCGAACCGCCGTCGACGACGTCGAGGACCCTGTCGAACTCGTCGTCGGGATAGACGTGGACGGCCAGGATCGGCCCGAAGTACTCGGTCGAGAATGCCTCGTCGGTCGGGTCGTCGGATAGCAGGACGGTGGGACGGACGAAATAGCCTTCGCTGTCATCGCATTCACCGCCGACGGCGATCGTGACGCCGGCAGCGCTCTTGGCCCTTTCCAAGGCCCGGGCATTCTTCGCGAAAGCACGCCCGTCGATGACGGCCCCGCCGTAGTTCGACAGGTCTGTGACGTCGCCGTAGGTCAGCGCCTCGGTGGCGCCGAGGAAGTCATCACCCATCGTCTGCCACACCGAGCGCGGAATGAACGCCCGCGAGGCGGCCGAGCACTTCTGCCCTTGATAGTCGAAGGCTCCGCGAATCAGTGCTGTGCGCAAGACATCCGGGTTGGCCGACGTGTGCGCGACGACGAAGTCTTTGCCGCCGGTCTCCCCGACCAGACGCGGGTAGCTGTCGTAGTCGGCGATGCGGATTCCCACCTCGCGCCACAGGTGCTGGAACGTGGCGGTGGACCCGGTGAAGTGGATGCCGGAAAGTCGGCTGTCGGCCAGCACCACATCGGAGACCGCGTACCCGTCACCGGCGACCAGATTGATCACCCCGGGCGGCAGCCCGGCGGCTTCGAGCAGCTGCATTGTCAGGTAGGCGGCGAAGGTCTGGGTGATCGACGGTTTCCACACCACGGTGTTGCCCATCAGCGCCGGTGCGGTCGGCAGGTTGCCGGCTATCGCGGTGAAGTTGAACGGCGTGACGGCATAGACGAAGCCGTCCAGGGGGCGGTAGTCGGTGCGGTTCCATACGCCCGGGCCGCTGATCGGCTGCTGGGCCAGGATCTGGCGGGCGAAGGCGACGTTGAAGCGCCAGAAGTCGACCAGTTCACACGGAGCGTCGATCTCGGCCTGATAGGCCGTCTTGGATTGGCCCAGCATGGTCGCCGCGGCGATCTTCTCCCGCCAGGGGCCGGACAGCAGGTCGGCCGCGCGCAGGAACACCGCTGCGCGTTCGTCGAACGGGGTGGCGGCCCACTCGCGTTTGGCGGTCATCGCCGCCTCGACAGCTGCGGCGGCATCAGCGGTGGTGCCGTTGGACAGGGTGCCGAGCCGGGCGCTGTGGCGATGCGGCTGGACGACGTCGATGCGCTCGCCGTCGCCGAGGTGGTGGCGGCCGCCGATGACGTGCGGCAGGTCGATGGGGTGTGCGGACAGATCGTGCAGGGCCGCGGTCAGGCGGTCCCGCTCGGCAGAACCTGGTGCGTATTCGTGAACCGGCTCGTTGGCGGGCACGGGAACTTCGGTGCGGGCGTCCATGCACTACAGGATTGCGCGCGGCACGCAGGAATCTGTTAGCTGATCAGACAAGACCTCACAGCCTTGCTAGTAGTATCCGACAATATGCGTGAGGCTGGCGTCGGGCTGGGCCAACTGCTGTTGGCCCTGGATGCGGCCATGGTCTGCCTTGTCGAGGCACCGCGCGGTCTGGATCGCGAGGTGCGGTCGGCCGCGCTGATCGACGCCGACGACGTGCGATTGGGCCTGTCGGTCGGCGCCGGCTCGGCCGACGTGTTCTTTCTGCTGGGAATCTCGGATGCCGACGCCATCCGATGGTTGGACCGCCAGATCGCCGCGCACGGCCCGCCGGCGGCCGTGTTCGTCAAGGAGCCGTCCGATGCCGTCGTCGCGCGGGCGGCCGCGGCGGGCACAGCCGTCGTCGCGGTGGACCCGAAAGCGCGCTGGGAGCGGTTGTATCGCCTGGTCAACCACGTCTTCGAGCACCGGCGGACCGATTCGGTGACGGACACCGGCACCGACCTCTTCGCCCTGGCGCAGTCGATCGCCGACCGCACCCACGGCATGGTCAGCATCGAGGACGCGCAGTCGCATGTGCTGGCGTATTCGGCGTCCAACGAGGAGGCCGACGAGTTGCGGCGGCTCTCGATTCTGGGACGCGCCGGACCGGCGGAGCACCTACGCTGGATCGCCCAGTGGGGAATCTTCGACCGGCTTCGCGCGGGTACCGATGTGGTGACGGTGGAAGAGCGACCCGAGTTGGGACTACGACCGCGGCTGGCGATCGGCATCCATCGCCAGGATCCGGGTCGCGAGACCTTCGCCGGCACCATCTGGGTTCAGCAGGGCTCGCGGCCGCTGGCCGACGACGCCGAGGACGTGCTGCGCGGGGCCGCGGTGCTGGCCGCCCGGATCATCGCCCGGCTGGCCGCCCGACCGTCGGCGCACCTCCTGGCCGTGCAGCAGCTGCTCGGGCTGGCCGAGGCGGACGGCACGGAGATCACCGCCCTGGCCCGCGAACTCGGCGTCATCCCCGACGGGCGGGCAGCCGTGATCGGCTTTGCCACCACCGATGCGCATCCCCGCACCGCGGATGTTCTGGCGTTGAGCGCCAGTGCTTTTCGCCCCGACGCACAGGTTGCCGCCAACGGGTCGCGGGTCTATGTGGTGTTGCCGGACTCGGGGCGCACCGCCGCGGTCGTGTCGTGGATCCGCGGCACGATCGCTTCGCTACACACCGAACTCGGCCTGGACCTGCGCGCGGTGATCGCGGCTCCGATCGGGGGCCTGGCGGCCGTCGCAGGCGCCCGGCGAGAGATCGACCGGGTCTTCGACAGTGCGCAGCGCCACCCGGTGTTCGGTCAAGTGACGACGTTGGCCGAGGCGCGCACGACGGTGTTGCTCGACGAGATCGTGACTCTGGTCGGCGCCGACCCCCGGCTGGTTGATCCGCGGATACGACGGCTGCGAGACGCCGAGCCGGTACTCGCCGAGACGCTGCAGGTATACCTGGACAGTTTCGGGGACGTGGCGGCGGCGGCTGCGACGCTGCACGTGCACCCCAACACCGTCCGCTATCGGGTCCGCCGCATCGAGCAGATGCTGTCGACCTCCCTGGCCGATCCCGACGTCCGGCTGCTGCTCTCCTTGAGCCTGCGCGCAACCGCCTGACCTGCGCAGTCAAGCAGCCGCGCCGGAAAGTCTGCAAAAAATGAGAGTTTTGGTAACAATGTTGCATCTGTGGCCGATGAGGCTTGTGTCATGACTGGCTGTGAGTCCCGTCACGCGGTGCACCCCGCGGCGGGACCCACCTCTCGTCAGGGCGTCAGAAACACCGGTGAACGGACTCCCGATCACCGTCGAACCACTAGGCACCAAGGGGTCAGCATGAAATACATGGGTCGAGTGCTGGTGGCGCTGATCGCCGCCATCGCTGCGCTCTTCGTCGGGACCGGCACGTCGCACGCGGGTCTGGACAACGAACTGAGTCTGGTTGACGGCGGTGGCCGCACGATGACGATTCAGCAGTGGGACACCTTCCTCAACGGTGTGTTCCCCCTGGACCGCAACCGGCTGACTCGCGAGTGGTTCCACTCCGGCAAGGCCGTCTACAGCGTGGTCGGCCCGGGTGCTGATGACTTCGCGGGCACCTTGGAGCTGGGCTACCAGGTGGGCTTCCCGTGGTCGCTGGGTGTGGGCATCAACTTCAGCTACACCACGCCCAACATCCTGCTCGACGACGCCGACATCTCCCCGACGGGCTTCAACCCGCTGGGCTCGGTGATCACCCCGAACCTGTTCCCGGGTGTGTCGATCAGCGCTGACCTGGGCAACGGCCCCGGCATCCAGGAAGTCGCCACCTTCTCGGTGGACGTCGAAGGCCCCAACGGCTCGGTGGCCGTGGCCAACGCCCACGGCACCGTCACCGGTGCGGCCGGCGGTGTGCTGCTGCGCCCGTTCGCCCGGCTGATCTCCAAGGCCGGTGACAGCGTCACCACCTATGGCGAAGCCTGGAACATGAACTGACGAAACGTTTCTGACCCCGCTTGGGTGGGGCGGTTGGGAACCGGACTATTCGCCCAGCCGCTCCACCGCGGCGGAGATGCGTTCGTCCGTTGCGGTCAGAGCCACCCGAACGTGCTGGGCGCCCCGGGCTCCGTAGAACTCCCCGGGAGCGACCAGGATCCCACGTTCGGCCAGCCAGGACAGCGTCGTCCGGCAGGGCTCACCGCGGGTAGCCCATAGGTAGAGTCCCGCCTCGGAATGGTCGACGGTGAAATCCGCGGACCGCATCGCGGCGAGCAACACATCACGGCGGCGCGCATAGCGCTGCCGCTGTTCGAGTTCGTGAGCGTCATCGTCGAGCGCGGCCACCATCGCCGCCTGCACCGGAGTCGGCACCATCATGCCGGCATGTTTGCGCACCGCCAGCAGTTCGGCCACCACGGCCGGATCGCCGGCGACGAACCCGGCGCGATACCCGGCCAGCGATGAGCTTTTCGACAGCGAATGCACCGCCAACAGGCCGGTGTGGTCGCCGTCGCTGACGGCCGGATGCAGCACCGAGGTCGGCTCCGCCTCCCACGCCAGGCCCAGATAACACTCGTCGGACACCACCAGCGTGCCGCGCTCGCGGGCCCATTCGACGACCTTGCGCAGATGGTCGCGGCCCAGCACCTTCCCGGTCGGGTTGCTCGGGGAGTTGATGAACATCACCGCCGGCGATTCGGGACCGAGCTGGGTCACCGAATCGGCTGCGACCACCCGGGCACCGGCCAGCCGGGCACCCACGTCATAGGTCGGATAGGCCAGCTCGGGTACCACGACGACGTCATCGGCGCCCACACCCAGCAACGTCGGCAGCCACGCGATGAGCTCCTTGGTGCCGATGACCGGTAGCACCGCCTCTTCGGGCAGCCCGGTGATGCCGTATCGCCGCCGCAGCGCGGCCACTGCCGAGGCCCGCAGCGCGGGGGTTCCCGCAGTCGCCGGATAGCCGGGTGCGGCGCTGGCCGCGGCGAGCGCTTGCCGGATGACCGGAGCTACCTCGTCCACGGGCGTGCCCACCGACAGATCGACGATGCCGCCGGGGTGCGCCCGCGCGGTGGCCGTCACCTCCGCGAGCGTGTCCCACGGGAACACCGGCAGGACCGCCGACAACGGACGGCGGCGCGCACGCAACGGGACGGAAGGCGTCAGTCCTCTTCCTTGGGCGGCAGGTCCTTGACCACCTGCGGGTCGTTATCGGTCTGGCCGACCTTCGAGGCGCCGCCGGGGGAACCGAGCTCGGTGAAGAAATCGGCGTTGATCTGGGTGTACGCCGACCACTGATCCGGGACGTCGTCCTCGTAGTAGATCGCCTCGACGGGGCAGACCGGCTCGCACGCCCCGCAGTCGACACACTCGTCGGGGTGGATGAACAACATGCGCGCGCCCTCGTAGATGCAGTCGACCGGGCACTCCTCAATACATGCCTTGTCCTTGATGTCGACGCAGGGTTCGGCGATCACGTACGTCACTGAGGTTCTCCTCGGTCTGTCTGCTCTTCGGTGTGGCTGTAGTTCTCGAGCGGGCGCTGAGAACGCCTAGTATCCGATGCCGGTGGCCGGATAGCCGACTCAGTGTGCCCTAAGTTGTCGGTACCCGATACCGGCGCACCCAGGTGTTCCGCGCGGTAACTGATACTAGACGTTTCGTATATTAGCCAGCTACCCGAACCCGGGGCCCGAAGACACCGCCCGAACCCAGAAGACTCAGGCCGCGCGGTCGGCGTAGGTCGTGGTGCGCTGGCGGGCCGGCCGGCCGATCCCCTCGGCGATGGCGACCAGCTCGGCCACTGTCTTGGCCGACCCGTGCTCGGATCCGGCCATCCGAGAGATGGTCTCCTCCATCAACGTGCCGCCCAGGTCGTTGGCTCCGCCGTTCAGCATCACCCGGCTGCGCTCCACCCCGAGTTTGACCCAGCTGGTCTGTATTTGCGGGATCCTGCCGTGCAGCATGATCCGCGCCAGTGCGTGCACCGCTCGGTTGTCCCGGTGGGTCGGTCCCGGCCGCGATGCCCCGGCCAGATACAGCGGGGAGGACTGATGCACGAACGGCAATGGGACGAACTCGGTGAATCCGCCGGTGCGGTCCTGGATGTCGCGCAGCACGTTGAGGTGGCCGACCCAGTGCCGAGGGGTGTCGACGTGGCCGTACATCATCGTCGAGCTGGACCGCAGCCCGACCTCGTGGGCGGTGCTGACGATCTCGATCCACATCGACGTGGGCAGCTTGCCCTTGGTCAGCACCCAGCGCACCTCGTCGTCGAGAATCTCGGCGGCCGTGCCGGGAATGGTATCGAGACCGGCTTCGCGCAGGCCCGTCAGCCACTCCCGCACGCTCAAGCCGCTCTTGGTGACCCCGTTGGCGATCTCCATCGGGGAGAAGGCGTGCACGTGCATCGACGGCACCCGGGCCTTGACCGCGCGAACCAGGTCGGCGTATCCGGTGACCGGCAGTTCGGGGTCGATGCCGCCTTGCATGCAGACCTCGGTCGCCCCGGCCACGTGGGCTTCCCAGGCCCGGTCGGCCACATCCTGCGTCGACAGCGAGTAGGCGTCGGCGTCGCCCTTGCGCTGGGCGAACGCGCAGAACCGGCAGCCGGTGTAGCAGATGTTGGTGAAGTTGATGTTGCGGTTCACCACGAACGTGACGTCCTCGCCCACCACGTCGCGGCGCAGCGAATCAGCAAGGGCTGCTACGGCATCCAGAGCGGAGCCGTCCGCGGTGGCCAGGGCCAGGTATTCGTCGTCGGAACAGCCGCCGGGATCGCGCTCCGCGGAACGCAGCGCGGACAACACATCAGTGTCGATACGCTCGGGAGCCCGGGCGGCGAGTTCATCCACCCGATCCCGGATGGACTCCCAGTCACCGAAGGCACTTCCCAGATCGCTGCGCGTCTCGGTGCGGCGGCCCTCGGAGTCGATCGCGGAGTGCAGGTCGGTACGGCCCAGCGATTCGCTGGCCTCGTCGGGTTCCTGCCACGGCCGCCCGGCCGGGTTGACGTCGAGCGCGAAGCCGGTGGCAGGATCGGCCAGCGCCTCGACATGACCGGCCACCCGCGGATCGATCCACGCCGCACCCGCCTGTACGTAGCGCGGCTGCGCGGTCAGCCGCTGCACCAGATCGAAACCACCCTCGGCGGTCACCGCCGCGAGCTCGTCCAACCCCGGCCAGGGCCGCTCGGGGTTGACGTGGTCCGGTGTCAGCGGCGACACGCCGCCCCAGTCGTCGACGCCGGCACCGAGCAGCGCCAGGCACTCGGTGCGCGACACCAGGTTGGGCGGCGCCTGGATGCGCATCCCGGGACCCAGCACCAGGCGCGTGGTGGCCACCGTCGCCACGAAATCGTCGAACGCGGTGTCGGGGGCGCCGGCCATCGCGGTGTGGTCCTTGGCCCGGAAGTTCTGCACGATCACTTCCTGGATGTGGCCGAACTCCTTGTGCAGCCGCCGGATCGCGTGCAACGTGTCCGCCCGCTCGGCCAGGGTTTCCCCGATGCCGACCAGCAGGCCGGTGGTGAAGGGAACCGACAGTCGGCCGGCGTCGGTCAGGGTGCGCAGCCGCACCTCGGGATCCTTGTCCGGGCTGCCGTAATGCGCCTCGCCCCTGGTCTCGAACAATCGCCGCGACGTGGTTTCCAGCATCATCCCCATCGACGGCGCTACCGGCTTGAGCCGGGACAGCTCCGCCCAGCTCATCACCCCGGGATTCAGGTGCGGGAGCAGGCCGGTTTCTTCCAGCACCCGGATCGCCATCGCCCGCACATAGTCCAGCGTCGAGGAATAGCCCCGCTCGTCGAGCCATTGCTGGGCTTCGGGCCAGCGCGCCTCAGGGCGATCGCCGAGGGTGAAGAGTGCTTCCTTGCAGCCGAGTTCGCCACCACGACGGGCAATGTCGAGGATCTCGTCGGGTTCCAGGTACATCCCTGCACCCTCGGCGCGAAGCTTGCCGGGCACCGTGACGAACGTGCAGTAGTGGCAAGTGTCGCGGCACAGATGCGTCAGCGGAATGAACACCTTGCGCGAATAGGTCACCGGCAGCCGCCCGCCGGGCCCTCGTCGCCCGGCTGATTCCAGGCCGGCGTCGCGCACCCGAGCCGCACTGCCACACAGGTCGGCGAGGTCGGCGCCGCGGGCGGTCATCGCGATCGCGGCCTCGTCGACGTTGAGCGCCACCCCGTCGCGGGCTCGACGCAGGACACGTCTCATCGCGGCAGGTGATGGAGCCTCACTCCGCGGCGGAACCACCGGTGTTGGCAGCGGGCTGCTGGGCTGCGAGTTCAGGGCCACTCCCCGGTAACCGGCGGGAGCTGGGAAATCATCCGCGCGTCTCACAATCTGAAACTCGGGCGACTGACATGGTCCACACAGTAGTACCCCCGGTCGGCGGTGCGATCCCGTGCCTCAGCACCACAAAAACACCCGGACACGGCAAAGAAATTTGTAACGCCAGCCCGACAGCAACGTAAATTGTCATTGTTAGCTGCAGCTGAAGCAGGGAGTTCTGCCATGACCGTGTCCACCCGTTCCTATCTGACGGCAGGTGTGGCGGCGATGGTCGTCGGAGCCATGGCAATCGCGCCGGTGCAGCCGCCGACACCGTATTCGATCTCGGCCGACACCGTTCGCCTGTCCGCCGCGGTCCAGCCACTGGTCAACCAGGTGAACAGCGCCGCGGCGACCCTGGGCCGACTCGACACGGTTGCCACGCCGACGCAATCGAGCGCCCAGGCCGCCGTGCAGGCGAACAACAACGTGTCGAACGCCATCGACGCCGCGTACTCGACGATTCTGTACTGGTCGAACTATTTCGCCCTGGAACTGGGCCCGTGGTTACTCGGATGGATTCCATTCGGCTACCTCATCAGCGACCAGATCTACATCTGGTACCCGAACCTCACCGTGCCCGTCGCCGACAGCTTCGTCTACGACTTCCTCGACCCCGTCGTCAACGACCCGCTGAACCCGGCCGTGTGGGCGGCCGGGTTGAACTCGATCGTCCAGACCACGCTGACCAGCTTGGGCGTCGTGGCGAATCAGGAGATCGCCTACTTCTGGAGCCTGGCCTGGTTCCCGATCCCGCTGCCGCCGCTACCGCCGCTGCCGTTTGCCGCGGTTCCCGCCGCGGCGGGTACCGACACGGCCGCCGCGGAGCAGGCTGAACCGGCAGCACCGACCGTCGCCAAGGGCACCGGCCATTCCGCCCGTCCGCCGCGAGCAACCACGCAGTCGGCCGACGCGGTCGCCGCAGACGTCGTCAAGTCCGTCGCCGCCACGAAGGCTGCGACCGACGACGGCGCCGACGCGGCATCCACCAAGGAGAGCTCGGCCCAGCCAGGTTCTGACACCGGCACGAAGCGGTCTACCGGCCACTCCGCGCGTACCCACGGCCCGAAGGGCGCCAAGGACGTCAGCTCCCCGAAGGGCGCCAAGTCCGCCAAGGGCGCTAAGTCCGCCAAGGGCGCTAAGTCCGCGAAGGGCAGCGTCGGGTAGCAGCCCACGATCGACTGTGCGGTGAGGGCACCGAGGCGGTCGCCCGCCTCAGGTCGAGCGCTGGCGCCGCCACAGAAACCAGGCCGGGGGCGCAGCGCCCAGGGCCAAGAACACCAGCACCGAGTAGGCCATGACTCCGGGCCCGCCGAAAATGATGTCCCCGCCCGGCCCACCGAGTGTCAGCGCGGCGACCGTAACCAGCCACGCCAGCAACGGCAACGCGGCGAGCCGGGACGAATCCGTCCAGTGGGCGGCCGCCCACACCAGCGCCAGATTCACCAGCCCGCTGACGACTGCGCTGATGGGGACCGGGGCCGGACCGAGGTAGAACGGCAGCAGCAACGCGCCGGCCACCGCCGAGATGACCCCGTCGACGGCCAGCAGCGCGAGCACCACGGTCCGGATGGCCGGATCGGTCGCGCCGGGGTCCTCGGCGGAACGTTTGGTCGCGATCAGGTCGGGTTGCTGGCGAGAGACACGGCCGGCGAACCGGCGACCCTCGCTACTGCCCGAAGTCAAGACCGGCCAGAAGGTCGGTCTCCCAACCACGCCCGTCGGTCGGACCCGCGGTGCCCTCGACGAGCACGTAGTGTTCGGCGGACATCACCGGTAAGACCAGCTTGTTGGACAGGGTGAATGCCCGCCGGGTCGGCCCCACCAGCATCTGGGTGGCGTGCGCGGCGATCGCGTCGACCTTGGCCGACATGTGTTCGGGTGCCTCGACGACCGCGGTGATCCTGTCGTCGGAGAAACCGAATTCGACGTCGGCGGGCGGCCGGATCCAGTCCGGCAACACGTCCTCTTCGCCGAGCGCATTGACCGCGTCCCGGAACGCGCTGGCACCCACGACACCCCAGTAGAGCTTCGGCACCCGCCACGTGGAGGTGTTGACGGCGGCGGTGGTGATGCGGTGGGTCTGGATGTGGTCGGGGTGGCCGTAGCCACCGTCGGGGTCGTAGGTGGCCACCACGTGTGGCCGCAACTCGTCGATCACGTCCGCCAAGAGGCCGACCGCTTCTTCGAAATCGGCGTCGACGAACTTGGTGTGACTGCGTGCCGGAGTACCGGGCATGCCCGAGTCACGCCACCGGCCGGCCCCGCCCAGGAACCGAGGTCCCGCCAAACCCAATTTCTGCAGGGCGGTTGTCAATTCGGCGATCCGGTAGCCGCCGAGCTGGTCGGCCTCGTCAACCCCCAGCCGCCGCCACCGATCGTCGATGATCTCGCCCTCTTCGCCGAGGGTGCAGGTGACGACGGTGACTTCGGCGCCCCGCTGCACATAGCGGGCGATGGTGACGCCGTTGTTCATCGTCTCGTCGTCGGGGTGGGCGTGCACGAACAACAACCGCGGAGTCTCCTGCGAAGCCACGAACCTCACCCTACCGGGGCCGGTGACATAGATTCGGCGCGTGAACCGGCGCCACCTGGAGTTCGGCTGCGCGGTCGGCGTGATCGGTCTACTGGCCGGGCTCGCCGGCGCCGCGACAACGTTGGTGCTGCACACCATCGAGCACCTCACCTATCACTACAGTTTCGGAACATTGCTCGACGGGGTCACCGGCTCGAGCCCGGTGCGGCGCGCGGTCGGCCCGATGATCGGCGGCGCCCTGGCCGGCGCGGGGTGGTGGCTGCTGCGCCGGCGCACACCTGTGCCCTCGCTGACAGACGCCATAGATGCACCCGCGCCGATGCCGAGACTGGCGTTATCGCTCGATGCGGGGCTTCAGGTGCTGCTGGTCGGTTCCGGCGCGTCGCTGGGCCGGGAGGGCGCGCCGCGCCAGCTCGCCGCCGCACTCGGCGACCTGGGCACCTCGAGGTGGGCACTGCGGGCCGACGACCGTCGAATTCTGCTCGGCTGCGCGGCCGGCGCCGGTCTGGCCGCGGTCTACAGCGTGCCGCTGGGTGGTGCCCTGTTCGCCATTCAGATCGTGCTGCGCAGCTGGAGCATCCGTACCGTCGGGACCGCACTCATCACCTCGAGCCTCGCCGTGGCGGTGGCCGCCCCCGTCACCCACCTCGAAGTACCGCTGCACTGGCCCAATCCCGAGCTGTCGTACCTGCTGACCGGCCTCGCGGTCGTGCTGTCCCCACTCGCTCTGGCGGTGGGGCGGGGCTTCAACCGGCTCATGGACTACTGCAAAGCCCATCGGGTCGGCGACTCGTGGCTGCTGATCCCCGCGATCGCGGCGGCCGGCCTGGCCGTCGGAGTCCTGTCGCACTGGTGGCCCGAACTGCCCGGCAACGGCAAGAGTGTGCTGACCGTCAGCGTCGGCAGCGGCCTGACCCTCGCCTCGGCGGCGGCGATCCTGCTGCTCAAGCCACTGCTGACCGCGCTGTTCCTGCGGGCCGGAGGCGTCGGCGGCATGCTCACCCCCGCGCTGGCCACCGGGGCGGCCATGGGTTCGGTGGTCGCACTGGCGGTGAACACCTGGACCCCGTTGACGGTCAGCGTGCCGGCGGTGGCCCTGGCCTGTGCCGCGGGCGTACTGGCCGTCACCCAGGGAGCACCCACATGGGCCGCGCTGTTCGTGTGGGAGTTGGCCCACCCACCCCTATGGCTGCTGATCGTGTTCGCCGCCGCCGCAATCGCGACCCATCACCTCGATGGCCTGCTAAGGAAGCGGGCCGCGGGCGCATCAAGCCGGTGAGGTCACGCGCACAGGTCCTCGACTTGTTTGCGATCGAATTCGCCTTCGGCCTGTCGAGCCGCCTGCCGAGGATCGTTGTACGACCCACCTGCCAGGGTGTTCATCCCGATCTCTTGTAGATCGCGGGCGAACGCCCGGACCGCATCGGCAAGATGTGCCGGGGTGTCGGCGTCGAGCTGGCGCAGGAGGTAGTCACCCCCACCGACCAGTGCCAGGCCCGTGTTGCCGACGCCCGCGGCCGGCGGGTTCGGGCCCCGACTCAGATCGGTGCGCGTCTGCAGCGCCACAGCCCTGACGACCATATCGAAGGCATTACACACGCGAACCTTCGGATTACCAGGCAGCGCAACGGTATCGGCGTCGTTCGCGGATGCCGACACCACTGCCCAGATCGACATGGCGAGAGCGATCAGCGCGATCACAATGGCAATAGGCGACAATCGCTGCCAAATTGTCGGCGTGGTAAACCCTGGGGCAGAACACACTTCGACATCTTCGTCGGTGTCCGCCATCACCCGACTATATCGGTGAACAAAGCCATGACAATACGTCTCTGGCAATTTTCGCTGACGAAAATCTCTGAGCATCAATGCATCTGGACGACAGCAGTTTGGTAACGACATTGCCGGTTTCGAAAGTCGGCGTCGAGCAGGGATAACGAGAAGTCGACCGAAATCGGGCGATTTTCGCCTGCCCGCGTATCGATCGCACGAACCGTTCTTTGCCACACCGCGGGTGAGATTGATTGGTCGTCAACCGATCTATTCATGACCACTGACAACCGTGACCGCATCGGGTAGAAGAACGTGGGGAATGTCGCCGCTCACGCCGAATAACGCATCCTCGCTTCGGCAGGCGATGACCCGCCGTCTACACCGGCGTTCGATCGCCAACGGCGAGAGCAGCCGGCCCGCGGTGACGGGAAGGCCCCAGGGCCCACGAGGACTGGATCGCCACGCGCGAACCACCGCTGCTCGCCGAGGCGCGACGGGAGTCGCTGACCGTCCGCGTGCCGCACCGCGATATCTTTGCCAGGCTGGACGATCTACGACGTGAGCACCAGCTGATCCTGGTGTCCGACGTGGTATCGGACTTTCGCTAGGTCAATCGGCTGCGCGGGGTTTCCCCCGAACAGGTCGGCCGATCGAGTCGCAGTGGCTGGTCTGACAAACCCCCACGCACGCATTGTGCCGTGCCATGTAGCGACTCCGTGACGCCCGTCACAGCCCCTACGAGGTCGATTCTCCGCACCGAAGTTAGCCGGTCGTTGCACCCGCCAGGACCCTCAGTCGACCTTCAGACGTACCCCCGGACGGATTGGATTGGGTCCCAATAAGTTTCTGCCGCGACGGCCGCACAGCCGGCCGACAAACTCGCAAAAATTCTCAGGAAGAGTCTTTAGCCTTATCAGCCTCCTCTCAGGTATCGTTCTCGTTTAGCCATGCCGCAAACAGCGGAGGGAGACGGCATGCGACGGGCCTTGGGGCCATTCCTCACCACAGGAGTGGCGCTGGTGGCGGCCACTGTGGTCGTCGCCAACCCCCTCGCGCCCCCATCCAGGGATATGCAGATCTCGACGACGCAGTTGTCGACAAGCCCCGATCTGCTCAGCCCGTCCGACAAGTCGCTGCTCAGCGCACTGACGCCGCCGTTGTCAATTGAGGGCATCGGTCCCGCGCTGGCACAGATCCTGGCCGCGCTGGCCGCCGACGCCGATCGCATCAGCCGCGAGGTCAACTCCGAGTCGGGCCCCGAGACGCAACTCGCCGCGGGCCCGCCAGAGCAAACTGCCTACCGGCCTGAGCCCGTCGCCAGCACAGTCGTCGAATCCCCCAACGCCACCCCTGTCGCATCCAGCACCGGCTTTACCTCGACGGTGTTCAGCACCGACGTGACCGAGGCGATCAACAGCCTGGTTGCCGATACCTCCTACCTGGGCGGGAAAGTCGTCGAGGCCGCCTACGCCGTGGTGGATGTCATCATCCGGGTGCCGCAGTTCGTCATCACCGCCGCCCTGGACCTGCTCCAGGGAGACATCGCCGGCGTCCTCGACACCGTCAAATCGGCCATCACGGCGTTCTTCGGCCCCGGGCTGATCCTCCTCGACGGGATCAGGGACGTCCTCTACGGCCGCCAGCCACCACCGACGCCACCGCCGGCCAGCGCGAGTCGCCTGGTGATCCAGAGCACCGCGACCGACGCCGCCCAGTCCGCCACCGGCGGCACGGTTCGTCCGACCCGCGACGGCAAAGCCGAGTCGGCCCGCAACCACGATGACGCACCGTCGGCCGCCGGCCTGCGGCGCATCACACCCACGTCGAAGTCAACCCAGCCGTCGTCGCAGCCGACGACCTCGACCAAGGCATCCAGCAGCAGGGACAGCGGCAGCAGCAGCAAGCCGGCGACCGGGTCAACACACTCGATGGCAGGGTCGGCCCGGGATGTGAAGTCCGGCGCCGCCACCGGCTAGTCCGCGACCTGCCACCGGCCGCCCAAAGCCGCAGCCAGCGGCACCGCCGACACGCCAACCCGGTCATTGACGCGCTCCGGCATTGGTTGCGCGCTCAAGCAACCTAGGCCGTCACGCCGAAATCGACCGTTTCTCAGGTTGCTCTCAGGTAGTTTTCGCTGGTCGGCACAAACTCGGCGAAGGAGCCTGAAATGCCTGATGCAGCCAGCTCGCTGTACAAGACCAGCATCGCGCTCGCCGGGGCCGGCGTCATCGCGGTGAGCCCGCTGGCCGCGAGTCAGGACGGGCGTATCGCCGCGGTACACCTGCCTCACATCCAGCTCACCGACGTGACGACTCCCGCGTTCGGAGCAATCCCGTACCAGATCGGGATCAACGTTCTCGGCGACATCATCGCCGCGGCGCCGATCCTGATCGGCAGCACGCAGCAATGCGAGACGTACTGCCTCGGTCCCAATACCCCCGCGCCCGCACCGACCTACGCGCCGTTCACCGGCTGGGGTCTGGTCGGATTGGGCAAGGGGCTGATCTCCAGCCCGTTCGCGCTGGTCACGGCGCTGCAGGCCGGTCAGGACGTCGCGCAGGCGCTCGGCGTCGCGCTGCTCGCCATCCAGGTGCCGATCACGAATACCTTCAGCCTGCTGCTCGCGCCACGAGTTCCTGCCGGCGGCTTCGCCCTGCAGGAGACCCTGGACCGGGCGTTCGCCGCCTACAAGCACGCCGTCGACTACGCGATCAACATCGCCGCCCAAGCATTGGTGACCGGACCGCTGACGATTCTGGGCGGCGCGGTCGAGGGCGCGACAGCGTTCACCGCGACCCTCGCCCAGACCGGCGACTTCGCCACCGCGTTCGCCAACGGTCGCGCCCCGATTCACGCGTCGGTGACAACCGCTGTCACCGATCTCGTCAACGAGGTCAACGAGGGGCGCACAACCATCTACGCCGACCTCACCGCCGGGCCCGGGGTTGCGACGTCGCCGATCCCCACGGTCCCGGCGCCGACGGCGGCGTCCGCCCGAGTCACCAAGGTCATCAACTCGGCCAAAGCGGTGCCTGGCACCACCGCCTCCCCCGCCGCGGCCACCGGCGATTCCGGGTCGGCCGACACCGCCGGCGGCGGTCAGTCCGCCGGACCGAGGAAGAGCGGAGTCGGCGGCTCCAAGCGCGCTCACAAGGCCGCCGCCGGCGGGTAGGCCTACGGCGCGGCCTTGGCCCACCGGCCCGCGTCGCCGACAATGCCGACCGGCACCGCGCCACTCAGGCTCACGTTCCGCACACTCGGACCGACCGCGACGATCGTGGTGTCCTGCAGGATCGGCAATACGGTGGCCATGTTCCACAACCGGGGTTCGACGAGATCGATGACGTCGCCGATCTTGGCCGAACCATCAAGGGCGGCATTGATATTGGGCTGAATGCTGCGGTCGCAGATTCCGGTCAGGTTCGACGGCGCCTGCACGAGTTCGCCGGACTCCGGTGCAGCCGGGGGCCGGGTCGTGGTCGTCGGTGTCGCGGTGGCCGTCGGCGTGCTGGTGGCCGGGCCGGGCGACGCACTCGATGTCGGTGCCGGTGTCGTTGTGGTGGTCGCGCCGGCCGGCGTCGTCGAGACCGCGGTCGCCTCCAGAGCCGGACACCCGTAGCGGGAGGCGAGCGCGGTGGCCAGGTCACCTCCGGCCGCGTGCCAGCCGACGATCGCGTCGACGCGGTTGTTCACCAGCGCATCCCCGTAGAGCACCGGCGGATCCAACGCCAGGACGGTCGCGGCGATCCCCACGCTGCGCAGCTGATCGGCCGCGGTGTTGGCCACTGCCACCGACGTCGGGTCGTTGGCGGCCACCCCGATCACCAGCGACAGCGTCTCACCGTCCTTGCTGATCCGGCCGCGGGTGATCTCCGGGGGGCCCGGCGCCTCGGTGGTGGTGCGTGAGCCGGCTGACGGCGGCGGCTGCAGCGGCGATTCCGTGGGGGTGCGGTCGACTTGGAAGCCGGCCTGTTCGAGCAGTTCCAGCGACCGCTTCCGGCCCAACGCCGGCGGCGCGGTGGGCACGTAGCCGGGGTCGCTGGGGGTGCGCACCTGCGCTTGGGCCAAGGTGACAGTGTTGTCGCTGCCGGCCCCCACCGCGGCGAGCAGATCCACATCGAGCAGACCCAGGATCGCTTTGCGCACAGCGGGATCCGACAGCTTGGGCTCGGAGGCCCGCAACGTCAGCTGCATGACCCGCGGGGTGACGATCCGTGCGGTGCGCACATCCGGGATGGCCGACAGCTGCGCGAACGCGGCCGCGCCCCCGTGGACCTGAGCCACCTGCGTGTCGCCGTTTCGAATCGAGTCGGCCAGCGCCGCCGGCGCGCCCGCGCGGCGGAACAGGATCTGGTCAGGGTGGGCAGGCGGGCCCCAGAACCGGTCGTTGCGCGCCAACAGGATCTCGTCGCGCTGGGGATCGATATTGTCCACCCGGAATTGGCCGGCGGTCACCGGCAGCGCACGAGCCAGGCCGGCCGGGAAGCCGCCCGGCACGTCTTTGACGATGTGTGCCGGCAGCAGATCGTTGAACAGCTCACGCCAGGCCGGATACGGCTCGGAGAACGTGACCACCGCCGTCTTGCCGCCGTCGATCGATTGCACCCCGGTGATCAGGTCGTAGCCTGCCGGGTCGACGACTCCGGGCTGGCTGACCATCTGACGCCACAAATACCAGAAGTCGTCCGCGGCGATCGGCGCGTTGTCGGTCCAGGACGCTTCCGGGCGGATCTTGTAGGTGACGGTGAACGGGTCCTCACTGGTGACCTCCGCCGAGACCAGCAGGGTGGGATCCATCTCCCAGCGGGAGCCGGTCGGGGTGGCCGGGTCGGGCACCGGCCGGAAGGAGCTGGGCAGCACCAACGAGCTGATAGCCGCGTTGACCGGGGACTGGTCGGAGAGCAGATGCGGGTTGAATCCGGCGCCGATGGAGTCGATACCCATGATGATCTGGGTTGCCCGCGGTGGTGGTGGAGCCGGCGCCTCCGACGTCTCGGTGCTCTGCGGGGCGGGCGGCGGGCTGACCGTGCACGCCGCCGTGAACAGCACAGACACCAACACAGCCAGGGCTTGTAGGCTGCGATGTCTGTCCGGCACGCCCATCAGAGTAGCGATTCGCGGTCTCGGTGCTGTCGGACCCGATGAGCACACTGCGGAAATGGTCGGCGCGATAATCGGCAGCGAGGCGGTGGCTGCCGGCACCGTCACACCCCACGGGCTACGCACCGCGTTCAGGTCTGTCTATCCCGGTGTCCACGTCCGCCGCGATAGCCAATTGTCCGCAGTCGGGCGCGCACAGGCTGCCTGGCTGTGGTCCCGGCGCCGCGGCGTGGTGGCAGGACATTCCGCAGCAGCCTGGCATGGCGCCAAGTGGGTAGGCCCCAACGAGCCCGCCGAACTGATTCACGACAACCGGCACCCGCCCCCGGGCATTCGGACATGGGCCGACCGGCTGGCCGAGGACGAAGTCGTCGTCCTGCGTGGCGTACCGGTCACCACCCCGGCCCGCACTGCCCTCGACCTGGCGCGCCGGTATCGGTCGGACCGCGCCGTCGCGGTCATCGACGCACTGGCGAACGCGACGCGCCTCAAACCGGCCGACATCGACGAACTCGTCGAGCGCTATCGCAATCACCGCGGGATCGCACAGGCCCGCGCCACCCTGGCGCTCGTCGATGGCGGAGCGGAATCGCCCCGTGAAACATGGCTGCGGCTTCTGCTGATCCGTGCCGGGTTTCCGGCACCTACAACACAATTCGTGGTGCGTGACCAATACGGCCAGGCCATCGCCCGCGTGGACATGGCATGGCCGGAGCTCAAGGTGGCCGTCGAGTACGAGGGCGACCACCACCGCACCGATCGCCGGCAGTTCAATCGCGACATCCGGCGCGTCGATGCGCTGACCGAACTCGGGTGGATCGTCATCCGGGTGACTGTCGAGGACACCGAGGGCGCCATCATCCACTGGGTGACGAACGCCCGGGCGCGACGAGTGTGAAACCTCTGCGGGAAAATCGGCGAAATCCCGCAAATTCTTCACACTCGCGGAATATCAGCCCCGCGCCTTCGCCCTCGCCTTGGCCCTGGCCCGGCTGGTGGCGTCCAGTTCGACCTTGCGGACCCGGACGATCTCCGGGGTCACCTCTACGCATTCGTCGGCCGCACAGAACTCCATGGCCTGCTCGAGATCGAGTTCGAGCGGACGAGCCAGCGTCTCGATCACGTCGGCGGTGGAGGACCGCATGTTGGTCAGCTTCTTCTCGCGGGTGATGTTGATGTCGAGATCCTCGGCTCGCGGGTTGATCCCGACGACCTGCCCCTCATAGGTGTCCTGACCCGGCTCCACGAAGAACTGGCCGCGGTCGGCGAGCTGGATCATCGCGAACGGCGTGATCGATCCGGCGCGGTCGGACACCAGCGAACCGGTGTGCCTCGCGCGGATCTCCCCGGCCCACGGCCGGTAACCGTCGAACACCGCGTTGGCGATCCCGGTGCCCCGGGTCAGCGTCAGGAAGTCGGTGCGGAACCCGATCAGGCCGCGGCTGGGCACGATGAAGTCCATCCGCACCCATCCGGCGGCGTGATTGGTCATCTCCTCCATGCGACCCTTGCGGGCGGCCATCAACTGGGTGATGGCGCCGACGAATTCGTCGGGGCAGTCGATCGTCATTGCCTCGAACGGTTCGTGCAGCTTGCCGTCGATGGTGCGGGTCACCACCTGTGGCTTGCCGACGGTCAGCTCGAAACCTTCGCGGCGCATCTGTTCGACGAGCACCGCCAGGGCCAGCTCACCGCGGCCCTGCACCTCCCAGGCGTCCGGGCGGCCGATGTCGACGACCTTGATCGAGACATTGCCGACCAGCTCGGAATCCAAGCGGGACTTGACCATTCGCGCGGTCAGCTTGTGGCCGGACACCTTGCCGGCCAACGGCGAGGTGTTGGTGCCGATGGTGACCGAGATCGCCGGTTCGTCGACGGTGATGCGCGGCAGTGCGTGGGCATGGTCGACGTCGGCGAGCGTGTCACCGATCATGATCTCCGGGATGCCCGCGACCGCGACGATGTCACCGGCGATGGCATCGTCGGTCGGGGTGCGCTCGACGCCCTCGGTGACGAGCAGCTCGGTGATCTTGGCGTTCGTGATGACGGGGTGTCCGTCGACCTCCCGCATCCAGGCCACCTGCTGGCCCTTGCGGATGCGGCCCTTGTAGATCCGGATCAAGGCCAGCCGGCCCAGGAACGCCGAGGCGTCCAGGTTGGTCACCAGCGCCTGCAGCGGAGCCTCCGGATCGCCCTGCGGCGGCGGGATGTGCTCGAGCAGAACGTCGAACAGCGGATCGAGGTTCTCCCCGTCGGGGTTCTCACCGTTGGCGGGCGCGGTGGTGCTGGCGATGCCGGCCCGACCCGACGCGTACAGAGTCGGCAGGTCGAGGGCCTTCTCGGCGGCGGCCTGGGCCTCCTCGTCGAGATCGGACGCGACGTCGAGCAGCAAGTCGTGGCTCTCCTCGACGACCTCGGCGATCCGTGCGTCCGGCCGGTCGGTCTTGTTGACCACCAGGATCACCGGCAAGTGCGCGGCCAGCGCCTTGCGCAGAACGAAGCGGGTCTGGGGCAGCGGGCCTTCGGAGGCGTCGACCAGCAGCAGCACCCCGTCGACCATGGACAATCCCCGCTCGACCTCGCCGCCGAAGTCGGCGTGGCCGGGGGTGTCTATGACGTTGATCACCGTCATCGAGCCGTCCTGGTGATGACGATGGACGGCGGTGTTCTTCGCCAGGATGGTGATGCCCTTTTCCTTCTCCAGGTCACCGGAGTCCATCAGGCGCTCGATCGCGTCGTCGCCGCGGTGCGTCAGCGCACCGGACTGCCGCAGCATGGCGTCTACCAGCGTGGTCTTGCCATGATCGACGTGCGCCACGATGGCGACATTGCGGAAGTCCTGGTTGCTCACGGCCCTGATTCTGGCAGCGCAGGTGCCCTTTTGCGAAAACGGGGAGCGACCGTCCGGATTGGACCAACAACTCCTGCGCACTGCCAGCGGGCACCAAGCCTGCGGAGCTACTCTGAATTCGAACCGTCAAATGGGAGGTTTGGCATGACGGTCTACGAAGTTCTCACCATCGCGCTGATCGTCGTCCTGGGGACGGCCGCGACCGCCGGGATCTACCTCGGCCTGCTCAACTGGATCGGCGGGGCCTACATCGTGCGTTGCGCGAACTGTCACCACCTGACGGTCTCGTCGGATCGCCGGCAGCCGCAGTCGTGTGCGCACTGCCGCCATCCCGTGCTGATGCACCCGGTGCACGCCGTGGCACACCCGGACAGTCGCGCCGACGTCACGGTGGCTGACCCGCTGCACTACTGACCCTTACCGGCGGAGCAACCCCAGCCCGGACTTCAGCGTGAAATCGGCGCGGTCGGGGTGAATTCCACGGGCATGGCCTCCAGCCCGCTGACGAAGTTGGCGGGCCGCAGCGGCAGCTGCGCACCCTCGGCCAGCCGCAAATCCGGTAGCCGGGCCAGCACCCGTCGGGTCATGGTGGTCAGCTCCAGCCGCGCCAGCTGGTTACCCAGGCAGAAGTGGGTGCCGAACCCGAAGCTGACGTGATTGTTGGGCTGACGGTCGATGCGGAACACCTCGGGGTCCCCGAAAACCGTCTCGTCGAAGTTGGCCGATTCGAACATCAGCAGGATCTTCTCCCCGGCATATAACGAAGTGCCGTGAAAGTCGGCGTCCGCGGTCAGGGTTCGGCACATGTTCTTGATCGGCGAGGTCCAGCGCAGCATCTCCTCGACCGCATCGGGCAGCAACTCGGCGTTGCCGCGCAGCGCCTCCCACTGATCGGGATGACGGATCAGTTCCGCGGTTCCACCCGACAGCGTGTGCCGGGTGGTCTCGTCGCCGCCGATGAGGATCAACAGGGTCTCGGCGAGGATCTGCTCATCGGTGAGCCGCTGGCCGTCGACCTCGGCGGCGATCAGGACGCTGACCAAGTCATCGGCGGCTTCGCGGCGGCGGGCAGCGACGAAATCGCCCATGAACTCGTTGTAGGCACTCAGCGCGTTGGCCGCGGTGGTCAGCGATTCCTCGGTGGCCACCGAACTCAATGCCACGACCATATCGTCGGACCAGGCCAGCAAGGTGGCCCGATCCCGGGGTGCGACGCCGAGCATGTCGCCGATGACGGCCATCGGCAGCGGTGCGGCCAGATCGCGGACGAAGTCAGCCGAACCGCGCTCACAGATCGCGTCGATCAGCGTATCGCACAGTCCCGCAATGGATTCCGTCTTGTCTCTAACCCGCTTACGGGTGAAGCCGGCATTGACCAATTTGCGCCGTAGCAGGTGCGCGGGATCGTCCATGTCGATCATGTGCGGCAGCGCCGGAGTCGTCGGGCGGATGCCGCCGGCGTTGGAGAACAGTTCGGGCTGCCGCTCGGCGTCGATCACCGCACGGTAGGTGGTGGCGGCGGCCAGGCCGTTGCAGTCCCGGAACACCGGCTGGTGTTCGCGCATCCAGCGGTAGGCATCCCGCGCCTCGCTGCTGGCGTAGAACCGGCCGTCCATCAGATCGACGCCGGCGATGACGTCCGTGAGCACGCCCCAGATCATAGGGTGACGGGCTCAGACTCCAAGGCGTTTCGAAAGCTCCGGCAGCCAGGCCTGATCCGCGGGCACCCAGTCGAGCGCCCCCAGCTCGCGAGCATCGACCCAGCGCAGCGCGCGATGGTCGTGCGGGTGCAGCACCCCGCCGGTCTGCCTGACGACGTAGGCCCGCAGGATCAGCGACTGTCCGATCGCGACATCGGCACCGAGCCGCTCGCCCACGACGACGTCGACCCCGAGCTCTTCACGCAGCTCCCGCGTCAGCGCGTCGGCCTCGCTCTCCCCCGCGGCCACTTTGCCGCCCGGCAGCTCCCACAGCCCGGCGAGTTCGGGCGGACGTTGCCGCTGCGCCACCAGCAGCGCCGTACCCGAGATCAGGGCTCCGGCGACGACGATCTGGGTGGACATCGCGTGTGACGGTACTACCGTCGAGTCATGGCCGTGTTAACCGATGAAGAAGTCGACGCCGCCGCCGAGGATCTCGACGGCTGGGAACGCTCCGACGGAGCCCTTCGCCGGTCGGTGAAGTTCGGATCATTCCTGGCCGGCATCGATGCCGTACGGCGCGTCGCCGAGCACGCCGAACAGAAGGATCACCACCCCGACATCGATATCCGATGGCGGACAGTCACTTTCGCACTCGTCACGCATTCCGAAGGTGGAATCACCGACAAGGACGTGCAGATGGCCGCCGAGATCAACGAGATTCTCGACGACCGCTGAGCGCGATCCAGAACAGTGTCGCCAGCGTCGCCACGATGTAGACCAAACCGGCCCAGGCCAGATACCAGGGCCGGCCGATCTGCCAGATCGTCGGCTGGGCGAAGCTCAGCAGCCAGGGCACGCCGATCAGGGTCAGCGCCAGCCAGCCCCAGCCCAGCGCCCGCGCGCCCGGGCGCGCCCGCCACGGCCCGTTGATGAGCCAGATCATCAACGGCACCAACCACACCCAGTGGTGGGTCCACGAGATCGGGGAGATCAGCAGGCCGAGCAACTGCACCACCAGCAACGAACCCAGCGGCTCCCCGCCCAACGCACGCCAGGCCAGCAGCGCTAGTACCGCGGTCACCGCGATCCCGGCCAGCACCACCGGTCCGTAGCCGGCGTCGTGGCCGAGGATGCGCGAAATAGCGCCGCGCCAGGACTGATTGAACGAGGTCCCGATCGGGCCGACGCGGCCGGCATCGCCGAGCAGGTCGGTGAAGTAGAAGCGGGCCTGCTGGCCGATCACCGCGATGGACGCCGCGACCGTGACGAAGAAGACGACCGCCGAGAAGATCGCCGCACCCCAGCGGCGCATGCCCAGGAAGTACAGCCCGGTGATGGCCGGAGTCAGTTTGATCCCGGCCGCCACACCGACCAGCAGACCCGACAGCCACCACCGACTGCTGTAGGCGGCGTACAAGACGGCCAGCACCAGGATGACGTTGATCTGGCCGTAGTCGAAGTTGCTCCGCAGCGGCTCGATCCAGATCCCCACGGCGGTCCACAGCATCGTCACGCCGCGGCCTTGTCCGGCGCGCACACCCAGCAGCCGCTGGCTGACCCGAACCACGCCGTAGAGCGCGGCGATGATGCCCAACTGCCAGCAGAATGCGACCAACCCGAACGGCAGCAGGTGCACGGGGTAGAACACCAGCGCAGCGAACGGCGGATAGGTGAAGGGCAGCGGGAAGTCGGGCGTCTGATCCGCATAGACGTAGGAGTAGAGCGTTCCGGGATGGTCGAGTGCGCCCGCGCCGCCGAGATAGACGTGCAGATCGACGAAGTTCGCCCCGTTGGGGGCGAGGTAGGTCCATGCCAGCCGGGCGGCCACACTGGCGGCCAGCAACACCGGAGCCAGCCAAGCTGGCCGCGCCGCCGAGGCCGCGGGGGCCACTGTGTCCACCGTGCGACTGTAGCGACGGATGCTTCCGACTCCGCGACTTCGGCGCGCTAACCGCCGCTGAGCGAACGAAAGCGCGCCGAAATCGCGTCCGGTGGACGGCCCCGCATCACCATCTCCCATCACGTCCGTAACGGTTGAATAACCACCACACGTGTCACTTGAGTAACTCCAGTAACGGACTACCTTCGGGTTCAGACCTGCATCCGAAGGATTGGGATAACCATGCCACGTATCACAAAGCTGTTCGCCGCCAACGCGATTGGAGCTGCCGCGCTGTGCTCGGCCGCACTCGCATTCAGCCCGTCGGCGGCCGCCGACCCCGGCATTGCGCCGGCCGTTCCCGGCGTGCCCGGGCTCGCCATGCTGGAGCAATTCGCCACCAACCCGGCCAGCGCCGCGGCGCTGCTACAGACCGCCGCGACCGCACTCGGTGGCGCGTCGGCCCTCACCGGCGCACCGTCCACGGTGCCGGTCTCGCCGATCGGCGGCGTGCCGGCCACCGCGCCGCTGCCCGGCACGCCTGCCACCGCGCCGGCTCCCGCCGCATCGGGTGGGAGTATCGCCGGCCCGATCATCCCGCTGCTGAACCAGCTGGGGGTACCTGGCGACCTGGCCAACCTGACGCCGTCGAACGTGCCGTTCCCGGTCCAGGTCGGCGACGGCCTGGCGGTCGGTCAGCCGGCACCAGTAGCCCCGGTGGCCACCGGGGTCGCGGGGCCGGCCGGAGTGCCGCCGGCCAGCAATCCGCCGGTCGCACCGACCACCCCGGGCGGCGCCGGCATCGGCCAGCTGCTGCCGCTGTCCGCCCTGCCCTGACCGACCACCACCCGATGAGGGAGCTCACCGTGCCGCAGATCGCCAAGCGGGCTCTTCTGCTGACCACCGCCGCGTTCGTGGCCGCAGCCAACCTGGCGTTCAGCCCGGCTGCGGCCGCGGATCCGGCCATCCCGCTGGATCCCGGCCAGCTGCCCGGCCTCGACGCCATGCAGCTTCTGGGCCCGGTGGTTCAGCAGGCCGCGGGGAACCCCACATCGGCGCAGTCGCTGCTGCTCGCGGCGGCTTCGCAGCTCGCCGGCAACGCCACCACGCCGGCCGGTTCGGCGGCGCTGGCTGAACAGGTCACCAAATTCGTGCAGGAGGGCGGGGCCGCCGGACCCTCCGCCGCGGTGCCGTCGGCGGCTCCCCCCGCCGCCCGGGCACTGAGTGGCGTCCCGCACGGCACCACGCCGCTGCTGACGCCCGGCACCGGAAACGGTCCCGTCCCCCTGCCTGCGCACCTTCCCGCCGATTTCACGCCCGGTGCGATCCCGGGCGCCGACGCACACCTGCCCACCGGCATCGACCCGACGCACGCCGTCGGGCCGGCGCCCGACGCCATGCCCGAGGTGCCCACGCCGGTGACGGTCGTGACTCCCTCGGCGACGCCGGCCGCCAACTCGGTGACCGCCCCCGGCCCGGCTCCGGCGCCCGCTCCGGCCGCCACCCCGAACTACGACCCGGCCAGCCCGCCCACCCAGGACTTCATGTACCCGTCGATCAGCAACGGGTGCCTCAAGGACGGCGGCAACGTGATCGCGACCGCGTTGTCGGTGGCCGGTCCCGCCAAGATCCCCACGCCCGGGCCTGGTCCTGGCCAGACGGCCTACGTGTTCACCGCGGTCGGCACCCCGGCCCCGGCCGCCGAGCAGAAGCTGCCGCTCAACGTCACCTGGGTCAACCTGACCACCGGCAAGTCGGGCAGCGTCACGCTGAAACCCAATCCCGATATCAACTCGCAGGGACCGACCACGCTGACCGCCATCGCCGACACCGGCTCGGGCAGCATCATGTCGACGATCTTCGGCCAGGTGACCACCGTGGACAAGCAGTGCACCTTCATGCCGACCATCGGTTCCACCGTCGTGCCCTGAACTGCGAATTGCGGCGCTAGGCTTGGGAAATCGAAATCCCAGCCCAACGAAGGGTCGGTTCGACATGGAGACGCTCGACCCCATCGACGCGCTGATGCTGACCGGCGAGCTGCTCTCCAGCCCGATGCACGTCGCGGTGATGCTGATCATGAGCCCGCCCAAGGGCGCCAAGCGCGCGAAGTTCGTCGACGAGCTGTACGAACAGAGCCTGACCTCGTCCGACCCGGTCGACCCGCGCCTGCGCCGGCGCCCGCATCGCGGCGTTGACACCGGCGGCCTGTGGGTGTGGCGCGAGGAGGCCGAGCTCGATCCGCGCCACCACGTGCAACGACGGACGCTGCCGCGCGGCTCGGGCACGGCGGCATTGTGGGAGTTGGTCTCCGAACTGCACGCCGAGCGGCTCGACCGGTCGGCGCCGCTGTGGATGGCCTATCTGATCGACGGGCTGGCCGGCGGCCGATTCGCCCTGTACATCAAGGTGCATCACATCCTGATCGACGGTGTCGCGGGCCTGCAAATGATCGGCGACTCGCTCAGCGATGACCCGGATCGCCGCTCGATGCCGCCGTTCTACGCCGCCTCCGCTCCTGCCGACCCGAGCCCGCAACACCGCCGGCGGGGTCCGCTCTCGGCGATGCGGGAGGTCGCGAACGCCGCGACGTCCGGGCTGAGTCTGGCCCGTCATGTGGCGGCCGCGGAGCTGGCCAACATCGTGGGCAGCTTGACCACGCCCAGTGTCGCGCCGCCGTTCGGCGCGCCGCACACCCGGTTCAACACCAAGCTGGGTTCCCGCCGTGCGTTTGCGGCAACTAGCCTGGACCACAATCGAATTCGGGCGATTCAGCAGGCCGCCGGAGTCACCGGCAACGACGTCGTGACGGCGCTGGTGGCCGCGGTGTTGCGCAGCTGGCTGGCCGAGCAGGACGAGCTCCCGCACCAGTCGCTGGTGGCGCTGTGCCCGGTGACGGTCCGCGGGCGCGACGCCGCCGGATCCGACCGGCACGGCAACCAGTTCGGTCTCGGAATGTGTCCGCTGGGCACCTCCGTCGAGGACCCGGTCCAGCGGTTGAACCTGATCCACCACGCGATGGCCAACGTCAAGCATCAGGTCGCCGCCCAGGGCCCGGGCGCGATGCTGCTGGTACTCATGCCGGCGATCCTGCCGACGGTGTTGTCACCGCTGCTGCCGTTCACCTCGTGGGTGCGGCCCAGCTACAACGTGCCGATCTCCAACGTGCCCGGCCCCCGCCAGCAGATGTACTACAACGGCGCCCGCGTCGACGAGATCTATCCCGTGTCCACGGTGTACGACGGGATGGCGCTGAACGTGACGCTGTGCTCCTACGCCGACAAGATCGGCGTCGGCTATGTGGCCGACCGCGATGTAGTGGCCAGCATCGACGACCTCATTCCGCTGACCGAGACCGCGCTCGCCGAGCTCGAGGCCGCCGTCGGGGTTACCTAGTCTGTCGGCGTCGAGGCAGAACTGAGGGCGGAAATCTGAGGAGCAAATCGTCGCTCTGAGTTCTGCCTCAACCTCACGCAGGTGGCCTAGTAGGCCATGAACAGGATCTCGTCCCGGCCGTAGTCCATGCCCGGGTGGGCCGCAGCCAGGTGCGCCTTGGTGAGCTCGACCAGCTCGTCCTCGTCCTTGGCGCTGATCGCCTCGCCGCACGGACAATTGATGTGGGTCTTCATGGTGCCTCCTGTCATCAGGCCTTCGCCTTCGCTCACTCTATGGCTCAGGCCTTCGCCTTCGCCGCCGCCTTCATCTTCTTCTTGTACGCCCTGACCTCTTCCAGCGACCCCTTGTCGACCACGTCGGCGATCGACATGTGAGTGCCCGCCCTGCCGTAGTCACCGGCCGCCTCACGCCATCCCTTCGGCGTGACGCCATACTGCTTGCCCAGCAGGGCCAGGAAGATCTTGGCTTTCTGCTCGCCGAAACCGGGCAGGGCCTTCAGCCGGCGGAGCACCTCGGCGCCGTCGGGGTCACCTTCGATCCACAGCTGGGCGGCGTCGCCGCCGTAGCGATCGACGATCTCGCGGGCCAGGTCCTGCACCCGTTTGGCCATTGACCCCGGAAAGCGGTGGACAGCGGGCGTTTTCGAGAATTTCTCGGTGAACTGCTCGGGGTCGTAGTCGGCGATCAGCCGCGGGTCGATGCCACCGATCCGATCGACGATCTTGCGCGGGCCGGCGAACGCCGTCTCCATCGGGATCTGCTGATCCAGCAGCATGCCGGTCAGCAAGGCGAACGGGTCGCCGGACAGTAGTTCGTCGGCCTCCGGGTCCTGCACCAAGCAGAGCTTCGCTGTCATGGGTAAGAGCCTATCCGGGCTGCCGCCTGCGGCATCGGCAGTCGGCGATGGGTCGGATCCGGCCGAAGCAGCGCCGCACGGCCGCCCGACGGGAGACCATTGTCCGATGCTCGGACACGACGCGATTTACCGGCCAGTCCTCGCAGGTGGCTACGCCGCGCCGGACCAGGTATGACCGGCGTCGCGATCTATCTGGTCTATCTGCTCGCCGGCATTGTCGCCGGCCTGGTTTCGGGGTTGTTCGGACTCGGGGGTGGCTTGACCATCGTGCCGGCGCTGGCCGTGGCCTTGCCACTGCAGGGCGTTGCGCAGGAGCACGTGATGCATCTGGCGATCGGGACATCCCTTGCGGCGATGTTCTTCACGGCGCTGTACACAACCTTCTTGCGGAGTCGCCACGGCGACATGATCTGGCCGCTGTTCTGGCACATGTTGCCACCGGTGGTGCTCGGAACCGCACTCGGCGCCTTTGCCGGCGGCCTGTTGCCGGGCCCGGTCCTTCGGGTGTTCTTCGTCGGCTTCGTCGCCTACATGCTCGCGCGCGCACTGCGCCGCCACTACAGACAGTCGCGAAGCTCGGGCGCGAGCGACAAGACGGCCGCTGGGCCGGTGATGCCTTCTCGCCCCAGCCGGCTGATCTCTGGGTTCACGACCGGGGTCACCGGCGCACTGCTCGGGGCCGGTGCGGCAATCATCACGGTGCCCTACCTGCAAGCGGCCGGCTACCGCATTCAGAACGCATCCGCTATTGCCGCGGGACTGTCCGCGGTGATCGGGATCGGCGCGGGCGCCGGTTACCTGCTCGGGGGACTTGGTGCTGCCGGACTCCCCGCCGCCGCAATCGGATACCTGTACCTGCCGGCGTTCGCGGGAATGACCGCAGGCGCCCTGCTGGGTTCACCGCTTGGTGTCCGAATCTCGCACCGGATGGCAGAGACCGCTCAGTTCTGGCTTTTCCTCACCTACCTGGCTGTCGTCATGCTCGCGATGGTGTTGCCGGGATAGGCTTCGCGCCCCAGATCCAGAGTGACTCGGTGCCGAGCGTCGGCGGCACGGTCGATCGATCCGGTTCGGGGATCCGCGTCGCAGGATTGTGCGATCGTGGAGTCGATTCCCGCTGGATAGGCCCCTAGGAGACGCACATGAGACGGGTGATTGCACCAGTTGTCACGGCGGTCGCCACCGCCATTGCGTTGGCTGGAAGTGCCCACGCGATACCAGACCAGGGCACACCGGAATTCGATCTGTATATGCAGGGCCTGGCCCGCAATGGCTACAACCTCAATCCAGACACTGCGTGGCGGGTTGCCCATCAGGCGTGCATAGGTGGCATACCGGGATACATCGGTTTGGAACTGGCTGCTCAAGGGGTTATCGGCCCCGGAGCCCAAGACCGGGTTTTCGATGTGGCACGAAAGTACGCGTGCCCCGTTCAGTAAACCGGGCCGGCCCTGGCCGATCGCGAGATCCCCGGATGCGCCGTGGCCGAACACAGTCGCCTGGGTGACGGGAGAGGAACATGTCGGGTGCGGTCGCACTCGCGCTGGCGGCCGCGCTCGTCGCGGTGGCATTGATCGTCGGCACCGTGGCTGTGCTGACCCGCCGGGTGGTGAGCACGCCGGCCGAGCGCACGGTGCACGCTGCGCTGCACACCGCCTCCCTGGCGGCCCACTCCCTGCGCAAGGGCCTGGATGCCGACTCCGCGGCCGGTGCCGCCCCGCATCTGCGGGGCCTGACTGGGTCCGACGGCGTCGCCATCTATGGCGGCGACAGCGCACTGTTGGCAACCGACCCGCCCGGGGACCCGTTGTGGACGCCGGGCACCCTCGAGACGTGTCACCACACCGCCCGCGACGCGATCAGCGGCCAGCGCCGGGTGCTGGCCCGCGACCAGGCCCCGGCGGTGGTGGCCCAACCCCTGCTGGACGACGGCAGCGCGGTCATCGGCGTCCTCGTCGTGGTCAATACCGACGAGCCGTCACCAGGCATGCTGGGGGCCATCGCCGAGGTCGCGCGCTACGCCGCCAGCCAGCTCGAGCTGGCCGAACTCGACGCGTCACGAGCCCGCCTGGATCGCGCCGAGGTGCTCGCACTGCGCGCCCAGATCAGCCCGCACTTCATCTACAACGCTCTCAACACCATCGCCTCATTCGTCCGCACGGACCCCGACCGGGCCCGCGACCTGATCCTGGAATTCGCCGACTTCACCCGCTACTCGTTTCGCTCCGCTGGGCCGTATACGGTGCTGGCCGACGAGTTGCGCAACATCGACCGTTACCTGACGCTGGAACGCGCCCGGTTCGGCCCGAATCTGTCGGTCACCCTGCAGATCGCGCCCGAAGTGCTCACCGTCGTGGTGCCGTTCCTGGCGTTGCAACCCCTGGTGGAGAACGCGGTGCGGCACGGTCTGGCCGGGCGGCAGGGCGGCTCGATCGAAATCGTTGCCCGCAATGAGGGATCCGACTGTGTGATCAGCGTGGAAGACGACGGCATCGGCATGGACCCGGAGACGCTGCGCTCCGGGCATGGCGACGTCCTGGGCTCCGGCGAGCAGGCCGCACATGTCGGGCTGAGCAATGTCGACCATCGTCTGCGCGCAGCCTTCGGCAACGACTACGGTCTGGTGGTCGAGACCGCCCCGGACGCGGGCACGAAGGTGATCATGCGGGTGCCCAAGTTCCGGGCGGGCGTACGGGTTTAGCGACAGAGGAGGTGCGGTGGCGGGACTCTGGGTGCTGGCGGTCGACGACGAAGCCCCTGCCCTCGACGAACTCACTTACCTGCTCGGCCGGCATCCCGACGTCGCCGAGGTGACCGGCGCCGGCGACGCGACCTCGGCTCTGCGCATCATCAACGAGCGCACCGTCGACGCGATCTTCCTCGATATCAACATGCCCGGCCTGTCGGGTCTCGAACTGGCCAGTGTGCTGGGCAATTTCGCACACCCCCCGGCAGTCGTCTTCGTGACCGCACACGAGGACAAGGCGCTGGCCGCCTTCGAGGTCGGTGCGCTGGACTATCTGCTCAAGCCGATCCGCAAGGAGCGCCTCGACGAAGCGGTCCGACGAGTGGCGTCCGCCCGCGCCGCCGAACCGGCGTCGCAATCCGACGAGCCGCAAGCCGACACGATCCCCGTCGAACTGGGCGGTGTCACCCAACTGGTCCGCTGCGACACCATCGGCTGGGTGGAGGCCGAAGGAGACTATGCCCGGCTGCACGCCGCCTCCGGGTCACACCTGGTGCGAATCCCGCTGAGCACCTTGGAAGACCGCTGGCGCAACCGCGGCTTCCAGCGTGTGCACCGCTCGTATCTGGTCGCATTGAACATGGTGACCGGGTTGCGCACATCGGGCGCCTCGACCCTGGTGCGGTTGCGCGCCAACGGCGCATCGGCACCCGTCGAACTTCCGGTCAGCCGCCGCCAGGCCCGCGAACTGCGCGACCGGCTGATCCGCGACCCGATGCGGACCTTCCGCCCGGGAGCGCCAGATGACTAGGCCGGGCAGGCCGCAGCGCGAGCGCGTCGTGCTGGCTCATCGACGCGGCACCCGGGTGGTGCACACCCGCGTCGAGGTGGCCGAGCAGACCGGGGTCGGCGATGCGCTGGTACGGGGTCTGGTGCGGGCACAGCTCGGGTTGGCGCTGCGGCTGGCCGTGCTGGTGGCCGGGGGTATGGCCGCGCTGCCGTTGCTCAATGCCGTCTTCCCGGAGCTGTCCGCCGCCACCGTGTTCGGCGTGCGGCTGAACTGGCTGACGCTGGCCGTGCTGGTCTATCCGGCGCTCTACGGCGTCGGCCGGCTGTTCATCCGCCTGGCCGAGCAGGCCGAACGAGATTTCATGGGCGTGGTCGACGATGACGGTCCGCCGCGGTGAGCGAACCGACGGCGACGGCCCTGACCGCCGGCAGCCTGCTGGCCGCCGCGGTGGCGACAGTGGCCGTGGGCGCGTATGGGGTTCGGCTGTCGCGCACCACATCCGATTTTCTGGTGGCCTCCCGCACCGTGGGACCGAGCTGGAACGCCGCCGCGATCTCCGGCGAATACCTCTCGGCGGCTTCGTTTCTCGGTGTCGCCGGCCTGATCGCCAAGTACGGCGCCGACGCGCTATGGTACCCCGTCGGCTTCACCGCCGGCTATCTGGGCCTGCTGCTGTTCGTGTCCGCTCCGCTGCGCCGCTCCGGCGCCTACACCGTTCCCGACTTCGCGGAATTCCGGCTGGGCACACCGTGGGTCCGTCAGATGGCGATGCTCGTCGTCGTCACGGTGTGCATCGTGTATCTGATCCCGCAATACCAGGGCGCCGGGATAGCCTTGAAAGCGCTGCTCGGCGTTCCGGTTTGGGTCGGCCCCCTGGCGGTCGGCGGGATCGTGATCGCCAACGTGGTCGGCGGCGGGATGCGTTCCATCACCTTCGTGCAGGCGTTCCAGTACTGGCTGAAGCTCACCGCGGTCGCGGTTCCCGCGCTGGTGCTGCTGGTCCACTTCGGCCACGAACACCCGCAGCTCGGCGGGCCCCTGCCGCCGACAGTGGACCAGCAGACCACCGTGTCGATCGACACCGACGTCATGGTCACCGTCACCGACCCGACCGGCGTGACGGTGAGCGGTGCCGCCCACGACGGCACACTCCCCGGCCCTGGGGAGTACACGCTGCCGCAGGGCACCACGCTCACGCTGGCGGCCGGCGCCCACACCCCCGTGGTCGTCGGGGCACCGGCCGACGGGGCGGCCTGGATCCGGAACGGCGGCGGACTGGGCGGCAAACACCCGCTCTATCAAGTGTTTTCGATCATGGTCGCGACTTTCCTGGGCGCCATGGGTTTGCCCCACGTGCTGGTGCGCTTCTACACCAACCCCGATGGACGGGCCGCCCGCCGGACCGCCCTGTCGGTGATCACCCTGTTGGCGTTGTTCTACCTGTTCCCCGTGCTGCTGGGAGTGTTCGCCCGGCTTTACGTGCCCCAACTGCTCATCACCGGCAAGGCTGATGCCGCGGTCCTGCTCCTCCCGTCTGCGGTGCTCGCCGGACTAGGGGGCGAACTGCTCGGCGCTCTGGTCGCCGCGGGTGTCATCGCGGCGTTCCTGGCCACCTCGTCGGGCCTTCTGGTCAGCATCGCCGGTGCGGTGTCCACCGACGTGCTGCGGGGCCGGGTCCGTGACTTCCGGTTGGTGGCGCTGATCGCCGGGCTCGTTCCCGTTCCCATCTCACTCGTCGCCCCGGCGCTGGAGCTGTCCCGCGGGGTCGGCCTCGCGTTCGCCGTCGCGGCATCCACGCTGTGCCCGCTGCTGGTGCTCGGGATCTGGTGGCGTGGATTGACGGCTGCGGGTGCCGTCGCCGGGCTGATCGTCGGTGCGCTGAGCTCGGGTCTGGCGATCCTGGTGTCGGTCACCGGCCGGGTGGACGACGATGCACTCGGCGGGTGGCCGTCGACGCTCATCGGTTATCCCGCCGCCATCACCGTCCCTCTCGCCTTCGCGACGATGGTGCTTGCCAGCCGCCTCACTCGCGGGACGATCCCGCCCGATGTCGCGCGCATCTTCGCCCGCATGCACGTGCCGGAACGCCTCGGTTTGGGTGTGGAGCGGGTCCCGCGCGGCTGATCCTGCCGGCCGGGGATCGGGACACAAGGTGACCGCTCAACGCCGCCTGACAACCGTTCACCGCACGCTCCGCTCGCTCCCTAGGGCTGTGACCCACCTCTCAATACCCTCTGAACACATCGGAGTTCACAACCTTCGCCAAGAGGAGCAAACGGTGCCTACAACCGACCTGCCGCCGCGGGAAACCCACCCCAGCGGCGCCCAATACCTGGCCGTGCAGGCCAGCCCCGAGTTTCAGGAGTTGCGCAGCGCCCTGCGCCGCTTCGTCTTCCCGACAACGGCGTTCTTCCTGATCTGGTACGCCGCCTATGTCCTGTTGGGGGCGTTCGCGCACGACTTCATGGCTCTCAAGGTGTGGGGCAATGTCAACCTCGGTCTGCTGATCGGGCTGGGCCAATTCGTGACGACGTTCCTCATCACCGGTCTGTACGTGCGGTTCGCCAACCGTGAGCTGGACCCGCGCGCCGAAGCGATCCGCGCCGAGATGGAGGGCGGTGCGCGATGACGACCACCGTGCTCGCCGAGGGCGGCCGCATCGGCAACCCGGTCATCAACATCAGCATCTTCGTCGGCTTCGTGCTGATCACGCTGTTCATCGTGATCCGGGCCAGCCGGTCCAACACCAACGCCACTGAGTTCTTCACCGCGGGCCACGCGTTCTCCGGACCGCAGAACGGCATCGCCATCGCCGGTGACTACTTGTCTGCGGCCAGCTTCCTCGGCATCGCCGGCGCGATCGCGGTGTACGGCTACGACGGCTTCCTGTATTCCATCGGCTTCCTGGTCGCCTGGCTGGTCGCTCTCCTGCTGGTGGCCGAATTGCTGCGCAACACAGGCAAATTCACGATGGCCGACGTGCTGAGTTTCCGGCTCAAGCAACGCCCGGTACGGCTGGCCGCGGCCACCTCGACGATGACGGTGTCGCTGTTCTACCTGCTCGCTCAGATGGCCGGCGCCGGTGGCCTGGTCGCGCTACTGCTCGACGTGCACGGCCGCACCGCCCAGTCCTTCGTGATTGCGGTGGTCGGGGTTTTGATGATCGTCTACGTCCTGGTCGGCGGGATGAAGGGCACCACCTGGGTACAGATCATCAAGGCCGTGCTGTTGATCGCCGGTGCGGCATTCATGACCATCCTGGTGCTGGCCAAGTTCGGGCTGAACTTCTCCGAGATCCTCGGCTCGGCACAGAACATGGTGCATCAGGCCACCACCAAGGGTGTGTCCAGCCGAGACGTGCTGGCCCCGGGCGCCCAGTACGGCGGGTCGACCACCTCCAAGATCAACCTGCTGTCGCTGGGCCTGGCGCTGGTACTGGGCACGGCGGGTCTCCCGCACGTCTTGATGCGCTTCTACACGGTGCCCACCGCCAAGGAAGCCCGTCGCTCGGTGGTGTGGGCGATCGCGCTGATAGGCGCCTTCTACCTGTTCACCCTGGCCCTGGGCTATGGCGCGGCGGCCATCGTCGGGCCCGATCGCATCCTGAAGGCACCCGGCGGGCAGAACTCGGCCGCACCTCTGCTGGCCTTCGAACTCGGTGGCGTGATCCTGCTCGGCATCATCTCGGCGGTGGCCTTCGCGACCATCCTGGCCGTGGTCGCCGGTCTGACGATCACCGCCTCCGCGTCGTTCGCCCACGACGTCTACGCCAGCGTCATGAAGAACCACAAGGTGACCGAGGACGAACAGGTGCGGGTATCCCGGATCACCGCGGTGGTGCTCGGCATCGCCGCGATCGGCCTGGGCATCCTGGCCAATGGCCAGAACGTCGCGTTCCTGGTGGCGTTGGCTTTCGCCGTCGCCGCCTCGGCCAACCTGCCGACGATCGTCTACTCGCTGTACTGGAAGCGGTTCAACACCCGTGGTGCGCTGTGGAGCATGTATGGCGGGCTGATCAGCTGCCTGGTGCTGATCGTTTTCTCACCGGCGGTGTCGGGCAGCAAGTCGGCAATGATCCCCGGCGCCCACTTCGACTGGTTCCCCC
The DNA here is from genome assembly GCF_026242045.1 of Mycobacterium pinniadriaticum. Taxonomy (GTDB): domain Bacteria; phylum Actinomycetota; class Actinomycetes; order Mycobacteriales; family Mycobacteriaceae; genus Mycobacterium; species Mycobacterium pinniadriaticum. Next base: position 55,898 of record NZ_JAPJDO010000007.1, on the reverse strand, counting down.
TGGCCAACCCCGGCATCGTGTCGATCCCCCTGGCGTTCATCCTGGGCATCGTCGGGACGCTGACTTCGTCGGACTCCGGCGATCCGGAGCTCGACGCCGAGATGGAGGTACGGTCGCTGACAGGTGTGGGCGCCGAGAAGGCCACCCACCACTGACATTGAGGTGAGAATCTCGCCGGGTACGGGAATGGTGGACAGGTGCCGACGACGTTGACTTCCTCATGACCCCCGGTCGCTCCGCTCCAGCCCACCGCACCACATGACCCGCACCCGGCGAGACTTCGCCTTCGCCCTGCTGGCCTATGCCTTCGCCGCGATCATGGTGGGCACCACCCTGCCCACCCCGCTCTACGCGCTGTATTCGGAGCGGATGCACTTCGCTGTCCTGACGACGACGGTCATCTACGCCACCTACGCCGGCGGCGTGCTGTTCGCGCTGCTGGTGTTCGGCCGTTGGTCCGATGTCATCGGGCGGCGACCGGTGCTGATGGCCGGCACCGTCTGCGCACTGGCCAGTGCCGTGGTGTTCCTGACGGCGGACTCGGTACCGCAGCTGCTGGTCGGCCGGGTGTTGTCCGGACTGTCGGCGGGAATCTTCACCGGCACCGCCACCGCGGCGGTCATCGAAGCCGCGCCGCCGCGCTGGCGGACCCGCGCACCGGCGGTGGCCACCGTGGCCAACATCGGCGGGCTGGGTTCCGGGCCGGTGCTGGCCGGGATCCTGGCGCAGTATGCCCCGAGCCCGCTGGAACTCACCTTCGTTGTGCACATCGCGTTGGTCGTCCTGGCCGCGATCGCGGTGCTGCTGGTTCCCGAAACCTCCAGTCGAACCGGAAAACTTGGACTGCAACGACTTTCGGTTCCTCCCGAGGTTCGACCGGTGTTCGTCACCGCCGCACTGGCCGCGTTCGCCGGGTTCGCCGTCACCGGCCTGTTCACCTCGGTCACGCCATCGTTGCTCACCAATATCATCGGCATCGGCGACCACGCGGTGGCCGGCCTGATAGCCGGCTCCATCTTCGGCGCCTCGGCGCTCGCCCAGATCGCCGGCACCCGGATCACGCCTCAGCGCGCCGTCGCCCTGGGCTGCGCCATTCTGATCGTCGGGATGATAGTTCTCGTTGCGGCGCTACACTATTCGTCATTGGCCGGGCTGATCACCGCGGCGGTGGTGTCCGGTGCCGGCCAAGGTATCAGCTTCAGTCGCGGACTGGCCGCCATCGCCGAGCGCACCCCCGCGCAGCGCCGGGCCGAGGTCAGCTCGACCTACTTCGTCGTGGCCTACATCGCGATTTCGATCCCGGTGATCGGCGAGGGCTTTGCCGCGCGGGCGTGGGGTCTGCGCACCGGGGGAACCGTGTTCGCCATCGCGGTCGGTGTGCTGGCGCTGGCCTGCCTGGTCGCGATCCTCTGGGAGGAATCTCGAATGAAATCGGGAAAGCGCTCGGCGGCAGGGCTTCCCGAAAAGGTGGCCGGTTAGCCGCTCTTGCGGCGAAACTCCCGGCGGTTCTCCACCGGCCCATGTGAACGCGGTTGCTTAGCGCCGGCATCCTTGTGCGCGGAGCCACCCGCCGACTTCGCCTTCTTGCGCTCGAGCGCCTCACGGAACTTCTGCCTGGTGCCGTCCTGCGGATCGGACTCTGATTCGGCCATGCCGATCAGACTAACGCGATTCGAGCCAGATGCCGGAGGCATCACACAAGGTGTGAGTCAGCGGATACCCGGCGGCATTCCGTAGACGTGTGAGATCGGCAGCTTCAACAGCACCCGCCGGTCGGTGACCATGGCGCGGCGGTAGTCGTCCCAGTCCGGATGCTCACCGGCGACGTTGCGGTAGAGCGCGATGAGCGCCTCGACGGTGTCGTCATGTGGCGAAGCCGCCGGCGGAGTGAGGATGGCATTGCCCTCGGCCACCGCGTAGGACCAGCCGTCGTCGGAGGACACCAGGATCGAGGCCCTGGGGTCGCGGCGCAGGTTGCGGGTCTTGGCCCGGGGCTCGGTCACGGACACCTCCACGATGAGGTTGTGGGCGTCGAAGTGATAGGTCACGTTGGACAACTGCGGACGGCCGTCGCGTTTGATGGTCGCCAGCACACCCAGTTTGTTGCCGGCGATCACCGCCAGCAGTTTGTCGTCGAGCACGTGACGCGTCATGAGTCGAGACTACGTGCTCGGATCCGGCGGGCGGGCCCCAGCGCGATTACCCGTCAGCTACAGCCACACGTACAGCCCGACGACCACCGCAGCGCTTAGCACGGTCCAGCCGTTGACGATCATCTGCAACCACCGCGGCGAGTGTCGGATGTCCATGAAGTACTGGGTGACGAACCAGACCTTCACGAACGCGGCCACCAAGATGACGGCCATCGCCATCCGGCTGAACCCGAGCAGATGGTCGATACCCAGCAGGTAGGAGCCCGCGGTGATGACCGCGAGCACAACCCCGACGGTGACCGCCGTCTTCTTCAACGACGCGTTGTTGTCCCAGAGTGTTGTCATGTCAGTTCACCAAGTAGAAGAGCGGGAACAGCACCAGCCACAACAGGTCGACCATGTGCCAGTAGCAGGTTGCCGAGATGAACAGTTCGCGGTCACGCGGCCCCGTGAGACCGGATGCTGTGCGCGCGCGCATCAATCCCAGCGTGGTGGTTCCGACCAGCACATGGAGCAGGTGCGCACCGGTGACGGCAAAGAAGATCATCCAGAAGGCGTTGGTGTGAATCCACATTCCGTGATCGATCACCGAGTGGTACTCCACGGCTTTGACCGCCATGAAGAACAGGCCGGTGGCCATCGCTCCGCCGAGGTAGCGCGATGCTTGCCGGAATCGGTCGGCATGCATGGCGTCGATGGCGAGCACGACGAGCACCGATCCGACGATCAGCACGACGGTGTTGACCAACCCCAGGGGTTGACTGAGTACGCGCGATCCCGCGGCGAACATCTCCGGCTGGTGGGCACGATTCCACACGATGACACCGAAAAGGGCTGTGAAGATCGCCATTTCGGTCAAGATGAAGACCCAGACGCCGGGTTCGCCGGGGACCCGGCCAGCGGGGTGCACCGGAGCCGCTGGCCTGGTGCGGATGGCTTGCTGCGTCATCGCGCTGCCACCTCGCCGTGGCTGGAACGACTCTGGGGCAGCTCGGACCATTGCGCGTCGACGCCGTCGGGATGGCGCCGTTCGGCTTGATCGCGGCGGTGAGCGAAGTACAACTGGACGACGATGATGTTGTACCAGGCGAAGAAGACGGCACCGGCGATCCAGAAGCTGATGAAACCGTTCCAGGTGAACGGCCCGGAGGTGAAGAAGGGAATCAGCGACCCGGTCAACGAGCCAAACGCCATGCACAGGCTGTACCAGCCGACCCACCTGGGAAACACCGGGGTGGATGACGTGTCCCCGAGGATCGCCCACGCGGCCGCGGCAGCCTGTATCGCGCCCGGCTGCCACAGCCCGATCAACGCCATCCAGGTGACGTGGTTGAGCAATTGATAGGAGCTGTCGGCCATGTCAGGTCGATGCAATCCGACCAACATCATCGAGCCGCAGATCATCATCAGGGTGCTGGCGATGACCGCCGCGCCGAACTGAGTCATGGCGGCCAGCGGCCCGATTCCGGGGACGCGCCGCAGACGCTCAGCAACCGCTGCCCCGAAGGGCATGAACATGCTGCCACCCACGATCACCAAGATGACCCCGAGCCGCTTCTGGTCGATGTTGTCGTGGAAGTAGGCGGCCGTGACATCGGCGGCGTACGGGCCGGGAGGCGGGATGAACCCCGCAAGGACGAATCCGATTCCGATGAACGCCGGCAGCGCGATCCCGGTCGCGATGCCGAATATGCCGACGGATCGTGGCACGACTTGTCTCGTGGTGGTTGTGGTCATGAGTTTCCCTGTATCGGAGGCATCCCCGCCCAGCGGGGCTGTAACGGTGGTGAGCTCTATTGCGAGGTGGCGCTTTTCACGATGTGGTTTGTGCACCGACACGCGACGCCGAACCGGCCCAGCCGTCCGGCGCGACCCCGACCTTGGTCAGGAAGACGTCACGCAGGGTCGCATTGGGGTCGATCTCGATACCGGCACGCCGTTGCGCGCGGGAAATCTCTCCTAGCACGAGCCAGACCAGGAGCGCGGCGAGCACTATGGTGGCCACACCGCCGAGGTAAACCAGCAGCCACGAACCGTTCCCGTTGACCGCCGGGGTGAAGTTGCTGTTCAGGGCGGTGAACACCGGCCAGCCCAGCGCGCCGTTGAGGCCCGCGTACAGGCCCGGCAGCATCGGGATAACCAGGAGTTGGCCCCAACCGACGAGCCGATAACGCAGCAGGAAGAAGATGAGCCCGGCGGTCAGCTGCAACGTGGCGTCGATGGTGTACCACCACATCGGCGCACCCATGAGCAGGAACGGCTGCTGACCGTAGTACTGGTAAAGGCCGAGCTGCGCGCCGGTGATCTGAAGTGCGGCGTCGAACACCCATGACAGGGCGAACGCATACAGGAAGAATCTGGGGCCCTTACCCACGTGGATGGCCCGGTAGATGATGTAGGCCTGCAGACCGAAGAAGAAGGAGTATCCCAGCACGACGTAGAGCGGGATGTGCCGACCGAACAGGTTGACCGCAACCGCCACATTGTCCTGGGCGAACCACAGCAGGCCGAGATAGTCCAGATAGGGCTCGAGCAGCCCCATGCACAATCCGCCGACCAGGAAGACGACACCGAGCATTTCCCCCCGCAGGGCCAGCCGGATCACCCAGACCACGGCAGCGACGAAAAACCCGGCGCACACCACGGTGAACAGCAGGCTCCAGAAGTGCGGTGCCGACAGATCGCCCGGCGGCACGGGGTACATCGGGGGGCCTTTGACGAGCCGAGTACCGTCCACCAATTTCCTGGCTCCTTTCTCGCGTGATTGCGCAAAAATGCGGGCCACCTCGCCTCGACCCACAGTGATGGCTCGCTCCACGGGGGCGATACCGAGTGTGACACATGACAGCGGGAGATCATAGTTTTGCGTAGCTTTATCAATCTTTTACTACGCATAGTCGAGTTTCCGCTGTGATGATGCTCAGTGCGGCCACCATCGATGCATACCCGGAGGCTGGCGGCTTCCCCCGTGGTTGCCTGCAGATTGCGTAAAGTGACGCGACGAGACTGAGGTCGCAATCGTCAGATCGGATGGGAATCGCCGTGGCAACTCGGGCCGGAGCCAACAGGACCAACGCAGGCACGCTCAATCAGGAACTGGCGGCAACACCCGTGGAACTCGACAACCTGGACCGGGCACTTATCGAAGAACTCACCCACGACGGGCGCGCGGGCAACCGGTCGCTCGCTGCGCGGCTGAAGGTCAACGAAGTCACCATTGCCGCTCGACTCCGGCGGCTGGAGGACGCCGGCGTCATGCGGGTCGTCGCGATCACCGATATCCGGCTTTTCGGCCATCGCGAGTTCGCCTTCGCGCTGATCCAGGTCGCGGGCCGGCCCGTCCATGCCGTTGCCGCCGATATGGCGAAACTGTCAGAGTCCATCGGCGTGACCATCGGCACCGGCCGGTTCGACATCGTCGTCGGCGTTCTCGGCCGTGACCGCCAGCACCTCGCCGATCTTTTCGGCCGAGTGCTACCCAAGGTGAAAGGCGTCAGCGCCGTTCACGGCAGCATTGCTCTCGACGTGTTGAAGTTCGACTCCAAATGGGCCATGTTCGGCGTTGACTCAGGCAGCACTCCCGAGGCTCAGGTCAGTGAGACCGTCGACCAGATGGATCTCTCGATCATCGCCCTGCTCCAGCAGAACGCCCGCCGCAGCAATCGGCAGATCGCCGCGGATCTCGGGGTGTCGGAAGGCACGGTCCGCGTCCGCATCAAGCGAATGCTGGCCGATCGGGTGTTCCGCATCCAGGCAGTGTCCGATGTCGTCCTGTCCGGGGTCGGCGCGCACGCTTATCTCCTGGTGTCGGCCGCCCCCGGCAAGGCCCACGACATCGCCAAGGCCCTTGCTCGCCGCGAGGACGTCGCCCAGGTCACACGCGTGCTGGAGCCCGTCGACCTCATCGCAGTGCTGCACTCCAGCGACCGGGCAACACTTCTCAACAGCATTTACGACGAGATCGCACTGCTGCCGGGAGTGCGCCGCGCGGAGATCATGGACGGCGTCGGCTCCCTCAAGCACGCCTACGCATGGACGTGGATCGTCTGATCGTCCATCAGCGAGCGGCATGACGCGCGGATATTGATTGAGAGCGTTACGCAAACTTGCGCAAAACTGCGGTCTAGTCTGAAGTAGGCATTTCACAGTTCGGGGCTGTGTGGCGTCTCGACCATTCGCTTGGATCCCACTGCCCCTTTGATCGCTTGGAGGTCACCGAGTGGCACTCACGCCACCCGCCGAAGGCCTGTCGCCCTCGACCGACCGAGCGGTGCTGCATCCACCGAACGTGCGTGGCGCGACGGGCGGGTCGGCGGCATTTGCCGCACGCCGCCACGAGGATGCCACCCTCGACGACGTCGACACGGCGATGATCAACCACCTGTTGCTCGACGGGAAAATGACCAATCGCGATCTGGCTCACCGAATTGGGATCAGTGAGTCAGCAGTGAGCGTGCGCATCCGCAAGCTCATCGAAGCCGGCGTGCTCGTGTTCACCGCCTTGATCGACTGGGAAGCAGCGGGTTTCGAATGGTTCGTCATCTGCCGGATGAAGACCCGGATGCGGGCTCCCCGCGAAGTCGCCAAGGACATCGCACTACTCGCCGGGTGCGAAGCCGTCGCGGTGGTGCTCGGTTCCCATGACATCCTCGGATACTTCTTGGCGGCCGACCGCACCGAACTCAATGCGGTTATCGACGCGCTGTCGCTCGTGCCCGGGGTGGCGTCCTTGGATGTCGAACTCGCCACCGATACCGCTGTCAGCCCGCGCGGCCGCCAGTTGTTTCTGGCCGTAGATGCGCCCCCGATTCGGTTGCCTTGTCCCTGTATCGAACTCGACGACCTCGACGTCGCGTTGCTCCAGGAGTTGGTCCGGGACGGACGCCAGTCGAGCCGAAGCATGGCCCGCTCATTCGGGGTTTCGGAGGGGACCATCCGAGCCCGGTCGTCCCGCTTGTCGCGGGCGGGGCTGGCCCAGGTCGTGGCGATGGTCGAGCCCGTGGCGTTGGGCTTGGCCGGGGTGATCGCCTCGTTGTCGGTTCGGGTCGACCGCCGTCATCTCGAGACCGCGTTGTCCGCGTTGATGGCGATGCCCAACGTCGTGTTCGGGGCGCGCTGTGTGGGCAACTTCGACCTGCACCTGACGGTCACCGGTGCCGATCTCTACGAGCTGATGGAATTCGTCGGCGCCGGCGTTCAGTCGCTGACCGGCGTCCGCGACACCGACACCCTCCTGTTCGTCGACGCGCTGCGGTTCAGCCCCTACCTGAAGCGGCTGGGCGCGCCGGCCTAGTCATGGCCGATCACCCGAAATGCGGTGTGTTGCCGTAACACGTCGCATTGCCGACGTCCAGGACACTCTCGCACAGCAGTTTGCCGTTGCCGAAGATCCGAACCGTGACCCACTTAGCCGGCCCGCGGATCCGCCGCCAATCCGCTCGTAACTGGGCACCTGTTCCTGTCGGCCCCTGAGCGTCATCGAGAGGAACGTCGATGCGCCACGGCAGAGCAACCCCGGTGATCAGGACTCTCCCACCAGGCTGCAGGTACTCGACGTCCACAACCGGAATGGTGTCGGAGAAGATCTCGTAGGTCACCGCATCGGCGGCACGGGCCACCGGCATCACGGCCGGGCTCATACCGGCGACCAGCGCCAGTGCCACGAGCAGTCCGAGCCGGGATGCCCACTGACCGGTCACTTGCTGCCGACGACGGCGCTGATTCCGCCGACATCAGTGATGAGCCAATTGTTGTTGCTGTCAATGGTGATGCTGTAAGTCGCGGTGGACTGCAGATTGTCCGGCGCCTGGGTGGTTTTCGTCAGGACGCTGACGAAGGTGTCGACGACATAGACGCCGTTGGTGTCCGAACGAACCTTGGCGGCAAGCGGTTTGGAAGTCGAGGTCCATTGCAGTGGCACCAGCAGCTGTTGCATGGACGTGGCGGCTTTGGACAGCTTGTCATTGAGTTCCGGCGAGGTGCCCTTGACCAGGTTGGTCTTCCACCCGTTGAGGTCCTGGTAGTTCATCGCCGCGGCGCTGACGGCGTAGTCGAGAGCAATCCGCTCCGCCTTCTGTTGGTTCTGCATCGCACGTGTGTTGGCCTCGACGACCTCGCGCTCGCCGATGTAGAGCCACGTCATCACGCCGAGGCCGGCAACGAGAGCCACCATCACCGCACCGGTCACCAGCGCACGAAGGCTCAGTGACACGCGTCGAGGCGTGGCTGCCGCCGGGACGGGCGCCACCGGCGGCTCGGCGACATGCTCATCGAGCCGATCGTCACTGTCCATGGTGTCGACCATGGTAGTACTTTCCACCTCGACCACATCCTTTCTTTTCGGGCTCAGGGGGGTGGCGTCTTCACGCGCAGCGTGACCACTCCGTCTTCGGGGTACGCGGCCAGCATGTTGGACAGGATCTGGCCGGTGTCGAAGTTCATCGCCGCAGCCGCGATCCCGTTGATGTTGGGAGTCAACGCATCAGCGAAAACCTTGAGATCGGGGCCTCGTGCGTCGAGGAAATTCTGCACCCGCTTCATCAACCGGCCCACGTTCCTGAGGCCCTCGGGCGAACCGGTGTCGTCCACCAGGTGTTTGGAGTTGATGAACAGTCCGAACTGCTCGGGCCCAAGCGCGTAGAGCGCCGGGGTGATCTCAGCGACCCGCGGCCCGACGAAACCGGCATTGCGTAGCAGGGTCTGGAAGTCGTCGAGCAGCTTCGACCCCCGGCCGTCCATGCCGGACACCGCGTTTCGGAGCAAAATGCTGGCCCGAGCGAGATTGGGGAGCACCACATCTGGATCGGGCAGCGCGGCGTCGGCCTCACCAACGAGATGATCGAGACTGTCCGGTTTGAGCTGGCTGAGGACGCGCGCCAGACTGACGGACAGCTCGGAAATCGACGCGGGCGCAATGATGTTATCGGCGACGACGTGCTGTCCGCTCTGGAAGAACGGGCCAGCGCTCGACCGCGGGACCAGACCGATGTAGGTCTCCCCCAACGCTGAGAGGTTCTCGAGGCGGACCTCGCTGTCGACCGGCACCGGCACGTCACGGGTCAGGTAGAAATCAACGGTCGCACCGGACAGTGCGGTCGATATGCCGGTCACTTTGCCCACCGGGATACCGCGGAGCAGCACGTTGGAATCGACGACCAGCCCGTTGACGTCAGGGACTTGCATGCTCACCGAGATGCGGTCTTCGGGTGGGCCGACGCGCACCCCCAGGGCGGCAATGTAGTAGACGCAGAAACACGTGATGGTGGCAAAGGCCGCGAACGAGACCAGATGTCGAAGCCTCACGGAATCGCCCCCAGCATCCGCAGCACATCCTGCACGTTGTTGGTGATGTCACGACCATCGGCGGTCTGGACCGACACGATGTTCATCGCCGGATACTTGTCCTCGGGCAGGAACGCTTCCTGGAACAGGTCACGCCACGGCCGGTATTCACCTTCCACGGCCCACTTGCTCCTCTGGACCGCACCGACGGCCACCCCCATCGATTCCAGCATCGGCACCATCCAGTACCCCCCGGTGTAGATGCTCCCGACGGAAGGGATCAGGATTCCGTTGGCGGCACCGACCACGGACATCCGCTCCCACTCGATCATGCCCTCCGGCGAGAACCAATACCGGAACTTGGGGACATGGCCGGCCAGTACTTGGCCGGTGCCTGCGACGCCGCTGAGCCACTGGTCGACCGTGTCGATGTTGTCGGAGAGGTCACGCAGATCCGCCGTCACCCGTGAGGCAATCGCCCGCACCTGCTCGGAGCGTTCCGGCGTGACGTTGTTGACCCGGATGATGCTGTTCTGGATCCGCTGAATCGACCCACTGGATACGAAATTCGCGAGATTGGCGATCGTGTCTTCCAGCTGCGGCGGAGACGTTGTCCGCGCCAGCGCGATCCGGCCGCCGGACGGCAGTGTCGCGCCGGGTCCGTTGTGAGCCGTGCCGGGCTGGTCGGGCCCGGTGATCGCGACATAGATGTCGCCGAGCACCGTCGCCTGCTGCAGCACTGCATGGGTGTCGGCGGGGATGCGCACGTCCTTGTCGATCTGGGCCGTCACATCGACTGAGCGCTGCCCTAACTTGATGTTGTCGACGATTCCGATCGTCGTCCCGTCCATCACCACCTTGGCCCGATCCGGCAGATTCAGGACGTTGGCGAACTCCATGGTGATCGGATAGCCGTCGCGGTAGCTGTTGCCAGGTTGTGGAAGGTCGGCGACGGTGATCGCCGAGCAAGAACTGAGCACACCGACGCACACGCAGACGGCCAGTACCCGCGCAACTCGGATCATCGCCGGCTCGCTTCGACGAAAACGTACTGAAGCAAGTTGACATCGACTCCGTACGGTTGTCCCGCCACGTTCGCACAACTGCCCGGCATGTCGATGTTCATGAAGTGACATACCAAGGGGCCGTTCGGGCTTCGCACCCGATAGAGCGGAGGACGAAACGACATGATGAATTCCCGATTGTTGAAGTGATTGGCTGCTCCGTTGATCCACCAGGGCAGCGGATCGAGCAGACTGGCCAGGCCCGCGGCGTGCGGGGACAGGATGCGGGTCGTGTCCGAGACCGTGTCGAGGGTCAGCTGGATCTCGTCTCCGGCCCGTACCTCCAGATCCGAGATCGCGGCGATGAGTTGGGGCAATGACTCGGTCATTTTGCGCGCGCCCTGGATGGCGTCCACGAGGTCCGGCGTGGTGGTCGCACCATCGTTGAGGATCTGTTTGAGCGGGTCCCGCGTGGCCACCAGGGTGTCGGTGACGTCACCGAGATTGCGCACGATCGATGTCATATCGCTGATCGCACCGTCGGGGCTGTCGAGCAACTGGGAGGACGTGGTGAGGATGCGGTTGATCCCCGGACCGTTGCCCTTCGCGGCCTGGTCCAGTTGGGTGATGACCGCCCCGATGTTGTCGGAGTTCTCCGCGTTCACCGCGTTGATGAAGGTGTTTGCCGACCCGATGATCTCCGAAAGACTCTTAGGCGTCATCGAATGGTCCAGGGACACGCACACATCGGGCCTCAGGCGCGGGCCCGACTCGTAGTTCCCGACGAGTTCGAGCGCCCGATCGGCGAGGATGGATGTCGAGCGCACGACCGCTTTGACGTTGGCGGGCAACGACCGATCCTCCGCGAGGGAGAAGTTCACTCGGACGCTGCGCGCCCCGGGCGTCACCGTGTCGACGGTCCCGATCTTGTATCCCATCTGGGTGATCGGGTTACCTGCGTAGAGTCCAACGGCATCCGGGAGGATTGCACAGTAATCCCCGGCAGCTCTCGCCGCTCGGCTGCCGCCGCACGAGGCGGTGGCCAGCGCAACGGCCGCTGCGATCAGCGCGGCGGTCACGGCTCGTCGGAAGGTGCATCTGGCCATCAGCAGGGGCTTCCCGGAACCGGAATGCACACATCGGTCGCCAAGAGTTCCGGCGGGGCGTTCTGCCGGTCGAGCGCCTGATAGAGCCGCTGGCGGGTGCGCTTGAGAATCCGGATCACCAGCCCGTTGCGGTCGGCCCAGGTGCGCACGATCTGCTGCCATCGGGTGAACTTCTCCAGGAACTCCTCGCGGTGCGCCATGTAGAAATCGGCGACCGGACCTATCCCCAGCAGGATCTTGCCCATCCCTTGCATCGCGGCTGCAAAACCCTTGCCGTAGAGCACCAGGGTCTGTTCGAGGATGGCGACCTTCTCGATCAGTTCCTCCAGTCGCCCCCGGTATTGAGCCAGTTGCTCGATGTACTCGTCGGACATGTTCAGAATCTGCGAGAGCTCACCACGCTGCCGGGCCAGCATGTCGGTCATGGCAGTCCCCGCGTCGACAATGGCGGTGATGGTGTCCAGGTTGGAACCCGACAGGCCGTGCTGAATGTTGTCCAGCGACTGCTTGATCGGCACGGGCGCAAGACCATCAGTGATCTTCGTGGCATCGGTCAGGGTCCGGACCAGGCTGTAGGGCAACGTAACTCGACCTTTGGGGATCGCCGACTTGCCGAGGGGCTTGTCACCAAGCGAGTCCAGGTTCACGTAGTAGCCGCCCACCACGGTCAGCATGCGAACCTCGACGCTGGACTGATCGCCGACGAAGGCGCTGCCCTCAACGGTGGCGTTGACCCGCACCTGCTTGGGCTCGATCGACAGATCCGTGACCTTGCCGACGGTTATTCCGGCGATCCGGACCGTGATGCCGGGTTGGATCGAGGAGGCGTCGTCGGTGTAGAAGCTGACAACCTTGCTGCCTGGCGGGCTGATGTAAACGGCCGCTGCGACGACGGCGAGGATGGTCATGATGGCCAACGCCGCCGTGCCCCACAGCCGCGAATCGCGCCAAACCGTTGCTTTCATTGCTTGCACAGCACCACTTTCTGGCCGTTCAGCAGCACATCGACCGGCAGCGGTAACTCCGCGCGGCCCTGCGAGCAGGCGATGGGGGCACCTTCCTCGGCGGGTGACGGAATGTTGTCCCACACGACCGGCACCATCTTGACCGCGTCCATGACGTCGTCGAAGTTCGTGATCGCCTTGTCGATAGCCCGATCAACATCGATTCCCGGCTTGAGACCGGCATTGTCCAGCAGTTGGCTGACTGATCGGGTGAAGTCGGGCCCATAGATCTGGGACTTGCGAAACTCATCGAGGACGGACAACGCCGCGTCGATCGGTTCGTTGAGCAGTTCCACGACGTGGATGAAGTCTCGGCTGTGGCCGGACATCTCGGTGGCCACGGACTTGAGGTTGTGTAACAGGGTGGACACCACCTGCTGCCGGTCGGCCAGGAAACGGGTCAGTGTGTTGAGGCTCTCCAGAACCGGACCAATGCCGGTGCCGTCACCGGAGAGGAAGTTGTCCGCATTGGCGGTGAAGACGTTGAGGTCCTCCGGACTCAACGTGGCCAGAACGGGCTGCAGCCCGTTGAAGAGCCGCGTGATGTCGAACGACGGCTGGGTCATCGACGTCGGAATCCGGTTGGCGGTCAACGCGGACGGGGTGCTGCCTTCGGCCGGATTCTGCACGTCGATGTATCTGAGTCCGGTCAGCGCCTGGTACTTGACCGCCAGCCGGGTCTCCGCGCCGATCTTGTAGGCACTGTCGAGGGTCAGGGCTACCTCGGCGACACTTCGTCCGGCGTGCCGCTTCAACTCGATGGACTCGACCTTGCCCACCCGCACCCCTCGCACCCGGACATCCGCGCCGCTGCGCAGGCCCGACACGTCAGTGAAGTCCGCGGTGTACCCCGTCAACTTGCCGCCGACCGGCTGACTGATCACGTTGATCACCAGGACGATCAGCAAGGTTGCCACTACCCCGGCGATGACCAGGCGCCACAGTGCCGAAATGGGATTCATCGCGACCCACCTTCCTGCGGCTGACCGGCGGCGCTGTCCGGAATCTGCTGATCGCCGGGCGCGGCCTGCGGGGACGCGTCAGCCCCCGGATCGGGCGAGGCGGGTGCAGCACCGATCGCGTCGATCGGCGCAGCGACACCGGGAAAGCTGTCGAGGATCACTCGGACGTTGACGGCGCGACGGTCCGGCGGCCCGGCGAAGAGACGTTGTAGACGGGTCCGCAATTCCACCGCGGTCGAGGCGATCTCGTCCGAGGGAATGACACCTGGGGCAACATCGGCGAGAACCTTGATCATGTTTGTCAACGGCGCCAGTTCTTCGCTGTGACTACCGACGAGTCCGCCTGCCGCACCGAACAGATCCGTGGCTGCCAGGTTGATCGACGGGGAGTATGTGTTGCGCCAGTAGTCCTCGCTCACCCCGTCGAGTCCACCGTGTAGATAGAGGTCGCCGGTCTTTGTCGCCGCGTCGACGAAACCCGGGAAGGCGACGCTGATTCCCGTCGCGTTGGCCATCAGCGTCTCGGTGCTGACATTTTGCACATTGGCCAGCGAACTGGTGACTACCAGCATCGTCTCCAACATGGGGTCCAGCCCGTCGACGTACCTGGTGGTCCGGTCGATGACGTCGATGAGCTCGGGGGTCAGCACGCCGTGCGAGATCTCACCCAATCTGGACAACAACGCTTGCAGCGTGAAATTGCCCGCCGGCACCGCGGTGATCACCGAACCTGGAGTCAGTGGCACCCCACCTTCACCCGGGCGGATGTTGATTCCGGTGACGCCGAAGTAGTTCGCCGGCCGAAAGTCGATGCTCATCGTGTCAGTGAGGCCGTTGATGGGGCCACGTTGCAGGTCGGCGTCCAGACGCACGCCGCCACGCGGCATGCTGGTCACCTTGGTCACCTCCCCGACCTTGAACCCGTGGATCATCAGTTCGGTCCCCTGCTGCACGCCCTCCCCGACATAGGGCGACTCGATCGTGACGTTGATCAGGTCGGCGGGCCGGCGGTGGAAGGGGTCGGTGATGATCAAGGTGGATACCATCGCGACAACGGTGATCACCGCCATGCCGATCAGCGTCAGGATCCGCGCCTCCGACGACTCCGATGACTTGTGGAACAGCATGCGCTAGCCCTTGAACACGAAGACGGGTTGAAGGCCCCACAGGGCAATGGTCAGAAGGACGTCGAGGACCATGATTGCCACCAGGCTCGCTCGCACCGCACGACCAGATGCCCGACCGACTCCCACCGGCCCTCCGGAGGTGAAATATCCGTAGTAGCAGTGGATCAGGGTGACGGCGGCACAGAATATCGCCGCCTTGACCACCGAGTACATGATGTCACCGAACGGGAGGAATTGGACGAAGTAGTGGTCGTAGGTGCCGCCCGGCTGATCATGGAAGACCCGAATCACGGTGCTGGACACGAAGAAACTCGTCACCAGCGTCAACAGATAGCCAGGGATGACACAGATCATCGAACCGACGAGCCGGGTGCCGACAACGAACGGGATCGGGCGCAGACCGATCGCCTCCACGCCGTCGATCTCCTCGGCGATCCGCATGGATCCGATTTCGGCGGTCATCCGGCAGCCGGCCTGCGCCGCGAAGGCGATCCCGGCCACCAGCGGCGCCATTTCCCGTACGTTTGCGAGTCCACCGACGATTCCGGACAGCGCCCCGAAACCGATCAGGTTGAGGGTGGCGTAGGCCTCCACCGCGACGGTGCCGCCGATCGCCATCCCGAGGATGACCAGGACACTTACCACACCGCCGTCGATGATCAGAGAACCTCGGCCCCAGGCCAAGTCGTTCACGGCGTGTAGCGTCTGGCGGCGATACCGCCGAATCGTCACCGGCAGCAGCCACAGGGTCTGGCATACGAAGACGACGAACTGTCCGCTCTGCAGGAACGCCGCCTGCATTGGGCGTGCGGAGGCGATGCGGGCGACGAATGGATGTAGGCCGGCGGAGGGCCGGCTCACCGATGCCTCGGTCACGACACCTCCATCGGGAAGAACATCGTTTGCAACTGAGTCAGCGCCAGATTGATGATCGCGATGAAGACGACGTTGAGAACCACCGACGAGTTGACGGCGTCGGCAACGCCGCGCGGACCGCCTTTGGCTTCCATCCCGCGCAGGCATGAGACCACCGCGACCACCCCGGCGAAAATCAGCGATTTGGCGAGGGTGAACCAGACATCTGTGACCGAGGCGAAGGTTCCGAATGACTGCCAGAAGCTGCCTGTGGTCACCCCACTAACACCCACGGCGATGGTGAACGCCGCGGCGACCGCTGAGGCGATGATGATCGCGCACAACATCGGGGCGATGATCAGCAGCGCAAGGAATCGGGGAACGACAAGGCTGCGCACCGGATCGACACCGAGCACTCGCAGTGCATCCAGCTCTTCGCGGATCGCCCGTGCGCCGAGATCCGACGCAATTGCCGAGGCGGCGGCGCCGCCCATCAACAGTCCCGCGGTCACTGGCGCGCCCTGACGAACCACGCCCACCCCGCTGGCGGCGCCGACGAGCGAACTGGCCCCGACTTGGTTGACCAACCCCGCGGTTTGGATCGATACGATCGCACCGATCGGAATCGCCATCAGCAGGGCCGGAGTGGCGGTCACTTTCAGCAGAGCCCAGGCCTGAACCAGCATCTCGCCGGTCGGCAGGCGTAGCCGCAGCCCATCGATGATCGAGTAGCGAACCACCGAAATGGCCAGCGCGACACCGCGACCGATCGTTCCCACGCTGCGTACGGGAACGCTCACGAGATGAGTCAACGCGCGCCTGAGTAGCACCACAGCCTTCTTTGACGAAAGCGCGTTGCGCGGGCCATCCCGTACCGGCCCGGCGGCAGGCGGCGGGATCGCTGTCATCACATCCGTCACATCAACACCACTACGCAACATCAACTCGCTTCTGACCCGCATTTACAGGATGCATGGTGAACATCGTCCTTTCATGCGGATGCTGTACTGCGACGTATGATTCCTACACACGGTACTGACTCGTTGTCAATCTTTGAGGCGCCGCCGCATCGCGTCGGCTGGTCAGTCGCACACGCGAGAATGCCCGATGCGGCTACCCCAACGCTTCGCGCGCTGCAACGACGGGCCGACGAACCAGGCCGGTTGCCGACCGCGGATTCCGCCGCTCACGTTGGACAGGTGCTGCCACAGGCGAAAGAAGCTTTCTCCCTGGTAAAGCGGGAAGTAGTCATCGCCAAGGTAGTCCTTTGTCAGGGTGAGCGACTGGGCGCGAGGTGCCAGGAAGTCCTCTGACTGGTCGATGTTGGCTGTCACCGCATCGGCGATCGCCTGGTTGTTCTCGACGTTGTAATCGCCGTTGCTTCTCGTCAGATTGGTGTTGAAGCGGTCTATCTGCTTGATCAGCGGGTCGTACTGGGCGTTGTACCACTGACACATCTCGCGTTCGGCATTGATGTCGGCGTCGGTCACCTGGTTGCGACTCGCGTCGTACGGATACGGGAACTTGGGCTGCCAGTCACTCGGACCTGCGACCATCACCGGCAACGGCGGTGCGATATCGTCCACCCAGGGATCCGCGTTGGACGACGCCGGCGTCGCGAGACCGAAGCAGACTAATCCCTGGATTACCAGGCAGTACAGGAACTTTCGACGCATCTTCCGCCTCACATCCGTCCGTCATAACAGCAGTACACGCAGCAACTTGGCCGAGCAGGACCGATCACCGCCAGGTGAATGTTCGGGACGATCGGCAACCGCGCATCCGGTGAATGTATTTTCTACGCGTACTGTCGCGCAATGATCGTTTTGCTATACGGTATGCGAATCACTCAACCGGCCGGTCATTGCGAGGTGTAGCAGGTGCTGTTACCACGGATTCGGACGACAGCAATTGTGGCTGCCCTTGCCTCAGTGCTTGTCATCGCGTCGCCGTCACTTCCCAGTTCGCGGGCCGACCCATCGACCACGCTGACCCAGGCGACGGTGGCCGCCCGCGCCGCGTCTAACTGTCCGCCCTTGCAGTGGAATCCGCTAGTCGAACGCGGCGCGGCGATGGCCAATCTGGCCAGCGCCGGCTACATCAGCCACCGCAGCGCTGCAGTGCCGTTCACCGATCCGCTGCCCGCCTTGGCGACCATCGGCTACGCCGGGAGCAAGGGCCTGATGCTGTCCGGATACGGCGCGACGGAGGCAGAGGCCCTGCAAGCAGTACTCCTGCAGTATCAGGCCTTCAAGCCGGACTGTGCGTACTCCCAGTTCGGCACCGACCTGAGTCGCACTGACAAGGGGTCAGTGTTGGCATCGGTGATTCTTACGGTTCCAGCAGCACAACCATAGCGTTGATCCGCAACTAACATTCATGATCAGCACTTTTGAGCACCTCGCATGGATTTATGGGTGATTTCCTACGCATCTTTGACATCTGTAGCGTCGACCGGTTATCGTTGCGGGAGTGTCGGCCGTCACAGCATTGGTGACGATCGCCCCTTTCCGATTGCCGCACTGGAGGAGTTACGTCACAGTGACGAATAATCGGAATGCCTCCGATCCCGCCGTCCCGTGCCACGACCGGCTTCGAATTAGCCTGACGGGGGCTGCATTCCGAGTCTTCGCCGTCTTATCCGCACTCGCCGCGCTGATCTCGCTGACATCGGCGTCGTCGGCCGCAATTGCCGACACCAACACAGCCACGGTGGGCACCGCACCCGACTATCCGCAACTGCGTTACTTCACCGAGATCGATCCGTCCCCCTATGCCATGTCGGAACCACCCGGTGTATCTCTCCCAGAGCAAGCCGGTTACTGGTTCGTCACCGCACAGGGCATCGACTGCGGCATCTGGTTCCGGGGAAGTTTCGGCTGTACCGGCCCGATCCCCGGGGCGCCCCAGGGAGTGGACAAGATCGGCTGGATCACCGGCGACACCCGCGTGCACTACGACTGGACATTGGCGATCCGGTTCCCGCCGACCCGAGGATCGGCCACCATCCCACCGTTGTCCTACATCAGCGTCGGGGGCACCACTTGCGCGACCACTCTGAACCAGAGCACCTACTGCGAGCGTGGCCCCTTCCGCTTCATGATCACCCCGACCCACACCTGGCTGAACTAGATGAAACCCAATGACTTTCGAGCAATCATCGTCCTGCTCATCGCGTTGAGCCTGGCCGCCACTCCCCCAGCCGGCGCCCAGGCCGTGGGTTACCCTGACATCGGCGACTACCGTCCGGTGAACAACGAGATCTATCGGGTCGTCGACGCCGAAGGTGTATGGCTGACAACACCGCTGGGATTACATTGCGCCATCGATGATTCCGGCAGCTTCGGATGCTCGGGCGCACTTCCGGGCGTCCCCGCGGGGGACAATGAGATTGCCTGGTTCGTCGGTGACCCGTATCCGCGGCTGTACGCCACCGACCAACCGCGATTCGACTCCGGTGCCCAACAGTCCATTCTGGTCGGCAAAACTGTCATCGACTATCACGGTGCCCGCTGCGCTGTCACCTCCGAGTCTGCGATCTACTGCATCCACGGAGACAATCCGAACAGCCAACTGATGGTCACATCCGCGCGCGTGTTCCGGGGCGCGGACGCCTCACCGAGCAGCTGACTTTCGGCTCCGGTAGCCGAGGTCCTTGAGAACTACTTCTGCGCAATGCCTTCCGGGAAGTCCGGAGACTCCACCACCCGGGTGTACGCTGGCCGATCCAAGATACAGGCCGTCGACGGGAGTCCGGTACCCACCAGTTCCAGCGGCCGGCCGCATCGGACCGAGCCGGGTCGGCACGTTGTCGATATGATAAATGCAGCCGTTCACCGCACCAGTGCGCACGGCGATATCCTGTGCGGTCTCCACGAACGGTCCGATGGTCAATGCGGAGAACTCCGGCGTGAACTGCTCGACCTTCTCCACCAATCGACGCTGTGCCTCATCTCGCCACTTGTCCCATCCGCCGACCGGATCGACCGGAGCGGGCCCGTACAACTGAGCGACGTCCTGCCCCGCAGGCGCTTGCGATGGATCGATCGCGGACAGGATTCCCAAGCAGAAGACCGCCTGGTCCGGCACTTCGCCACGTGCCGATTGCTCACCGGCGGCGACGACGTCCTCCAGGCTGCCCGCGTACAGCGCTGGCCTACGCAGGTCGATGCCGTCGGCACGGTGCGGTTGGTGATGGGGTAGTTCGAGCCGTCCGGCCAGCGCGACATTGACAGTGAACGTCCCGAGGCCGGTCGAGTTGGCAGGCGCCTTTCGGATTCGGGCCGCGATATCGGCCGGAAAGCCATCTCCCACCAGGTCCGGAACGCGCTGGGCAGGGCATGCCGCGATGACCGCGCGACCGGCACGAATCACCGAACCGTCGGTGAGTTCCACGCTTCCGCCGCGACCACCCATTCGAATGGCCACCACTTCACTGTCGAGCCGTACCTGCCCACCATGCGCAAGCAGGCAGCGCTCGAGCGCAGCCACCAGACCGCCCATTCCACCGACGGGACGGACCGCACCCTGATGGTGGATCATCGATGGCGCGAGCACAGCGATGGCACTGCCGTCCACCGTGAGTGGAGCCAAGATGGACCCGGTGCCCGCGAAAATACCACGTACAGCGTCCGATTCGAAGAGCCCGTCAATGCCGTCAGCTGCTGTTGTCGTCAGCGCCGACGCGAGCAGCGACCGCACCCGGCGTCCGCCGGCCACCGCACGCAGTACCGCTTGGATGGTGCCCCGGCTCAGCCGGGTCGGGTTTGACAGTCCGTACTGATCCTGGATCTCGAGGATCTTGATAGCCGCCTCGGTGAGCTCGGCGTAGGTGTTGGCGTCTTTGACGGAGAACCGTCTTATGTCGGCGATCGTCTTGCCGAGATCGGCTTGCACCACCAGAGATTCGCCCGCGCCTCCGAGCCATGCCCACCCAGCCGAATCCAGATCGCGGTGTCCGTAACGCTCCAGTTCGAGATCACGGCCCACTCCACCGGCCCGGAAGTACACGTTCTCCCATGCGCCAGGACTCAGGATGTGCTCGGGGGCGCCTTCCACGAACGGCTGTGAAGCAGCCATGCCGCCCAACCAGGACCGCTGCTCGAGTACCAACACGCGCAGGCCGGCCCGAGCCAGATAACACCCCGTCACCAGTCCGTTGTGCCCGCCACCGACGATCACGACATCGTGCTGCCGCGCGCCCTCGACACTGTGCATGGTGCTGCCCTCCTGGTGGTCGAGACGTGGCGGCGATAAGGCGCAATTTCTGTGCGGCGCCATGACTCAAATCACGGTAGAGCCAGCGGGGAGGATAGTCAATTATGCGTAGTACACGAGGTGTTTTACTCTGCATAGATCGGTCCTGTACCCGCAACCGCCGGCAGTCCACGCACTCAGGGTCCGTGGACGAGTGGAGATATCCCAACGGCCGGCGCTTGAACGGGCATCTCGACCGACCGAACCAGAAAGGACCGCCGTGACCTCCGCACCTAGCCGTCCCACCTTTTCGTCATCGTCCTGGATGACCGACGATGTCGCTGCGGTGGCAGAACTGGCGCGAGACTTCTTCACACATCACGTGATACCAATAGCCGAGCAGTCGGTCCGCGACGGGCGGCCGGCTCGCGAACTCTATCGCAAAGCCGGTGAGATGGGTCTGCTGTGCATGTCGATCCCCGAGGCGTACGGCGGCGGCGGCGGGACGTTCGCTCACGAGGCCGCGCTGGTCACCGAGCAGACCCTCGTGGGTGATTCCTCCATGCACCTCGGCGTGCACTCGATCATCGTCCCGCACTACATCCTGGCTTACGGTAGCGAGGCGCAGAAGCAACGTTATCTTCCTCACCTCGCCTCCGGCGAATGGATCTCGGCGATCGCCATGACCGAGCCGGGGGCAGGCTCAGACCTCCAGGCCATGACCACCAAGGCGGTGAAATGCGCTGGCGGATATGCGATCACCGGAACCAAGTGCTTCATCTCCAATGGACTGAACGCCGATGTGGTGGTGTTGGCGGCGAAGACTGATCCGGGGGCCCGCGGCGCCGGGATCTCGTTGTTCGTTGTCGACGTCACCGAGGCATCGGCCGGTTCGGCACCCACCGGGTTCAGCCGTGGCGCCGCACTGCACAAGATCGGGCAGAAGGGCCAAGACACCGCCGAGCTGTACTTCGAGGATTTCGTGGTGCCGGAGGACGCGGTCCTCGGGGAATTGAACACCGGTTTCAAGCAGCTCAAGACCCAGCTCGCGGCCGAGCGGGTCATCCTCGGCGTCGGCGCCGTGGCGGCAATGGAACGCGCGGTAGCCCTGACTGTCGAGTACACCAAGCAGCGCAACGTGTTCGGCGCCCCGCTGCTGGCCATGCAGAACACCCGGTTCGAGCTGGCCGAGTGCGCGACGCTGGCCAAGGTGTCCCGTACCTTCATCGACCACTGCATCGAGTCACTGCTGCGGGGTGAGCTTGACGCCACCTCTGCGGCGATGGCCAAATACTGGCTCGCCGAGCAACAATGTGTCGTCGTCGACCGGTGCCTGCAGTTGTTCGGTGGATACGGCTACAGCTTGGAGTATCCGATCGCCCAGATGTACGCCGACGCGCGCATTCAGAAGATCTATGCCGGCGCCAATGAGGTCATGAAGGAGTTGATCGCACGGACCCTGTGACGTCCTGCGCCACTCGGCACCAGGTTCGACAACGTTCGACAACGGCTGCACTGTTCACCTGTCGGCGGGTGGTGCAGGCGCTGTCGTTGCGTTTTCAGTACCTGCTCAGTACATCGGTGGTGGCGCGCCACCACCGTCGACGATGAACCGCTGCCCGGTGATGTACTCCCCACCGGGGCCGGCGAGGAAGACGACCAAGCGCGCGATGTCGCCGGGTTTGCAGACGCGGCCGAACGGAGCACCCAGTTCGGCCTGTTCGATGGTGCCGCCATCCGAACTCGCACGGACCATCTTGGCGCCCATAGCCGTATCGACCAATCCTGGCGAGATGGTGTTCACTCGGACGCCGTTGTACCGGCATTACTCACCAAAAGGTCGACCTCACCGAGATTCTCGGCGATGGATTCGGTCGCCGCACGCCGCGAGTCACCGTCGGCGGCCGAAGCGTACACCGCGTGTGCCTGACCTCCGGCGAACTCGATGTCGGACACCACCTTCGCGGCTGCTTCAGGTGAGTTCGTCAAAGTGACAGCGACTTTGGCTCCAGCCGACGCGAGTTCCCTAGCAACACCGGCGCCCCCGGGAACCCCCGGTCACCAACGCGACCCGCCCCGCAACGGCGCGTCGCCGGCAGTCTGGACAGCGATGTCGGCCGTCTCGCTCATACCCGCACTCCTTGTGCTCGACGTTCGGCTGTCGCGACCAGGCGCTGCAACAAACCCGAGATGGTCGTTCGCAACGCCGCTCGCAACAGCGGCGCCATGACACTGTGCTTGGCGGTGAAGGTGATTCGCCACACGGCGTCCACCCCACCGTCGAGACTGTCGGTGATGCGCACCGACCCCAGATAGTGGGTGAACACTGCTGGACTGATCACCGTATAGGTGTGGCCACGTTCATCGCGGGTCAGGATCAGCTCGCGAATCCACACCGGCCACGCACCTAACTTGCGCACCGCACCGACACCGCCTGCACTGCCCTCACCCCAGCGCTCCCACTGCGCCTGAACCAGCAGCGGACGAGCCCAGCTCGGCCAGTCATCGACATCATCGAGGACATCCATGACCGCCGATGCATCGGCACGGCAGTGCGCGATGAAGGCGAACGTTCCCTGCACACTCACGTTTCTCAGCGCCGTCCTGTCCTGCCGAAGCGTAGGTTGGTCATCTTCTTCAAGGCCCACAGAGTGATTCGTGGACGGAAGAGCAGCATCCCGTTCATTGCCGGGATGTCGTAGAGCTTGGTGGACACCGACTTCGTCCGGCTGAACGTTCGCAGTCCCTCATCACCGTGGATGCGGCCGAATCCACTCTCCCCCACACCGCCGAACGGCAACGCCGGGATACTCACGAAGGCGATGACCGAGTTGATGGAGACCATGCCACACCGCAGCGCACTGGCGATCCGCCGGCCCTCGCGACGCGAGTAAACCGCTGCACCAAGGCCGAACGGCGTTCCGTTGGCCAGCCGGATCGCCTCTTCGACGCTGGACACCGTCCTCACGGTCACCATCGGACCGAAGGTCTCTTCCTGCACTGCCTGACTCGACTCGTCAGCATCGACGAGCAGGATGGGCTCACCGAACTGTCCGTGCACCCGTTCGGCGCCGCCCAATGGTGCGCCGGCACCGCCCTGTATCGCCGCCTGCACTTGCGCACGCATGGTTTCGCCCTGCCTGGCCAACATCATCGGCCCGTAGGTGCTGCCCACGTCGGTACCGATCTGCACACGCGACAACCGACGTTTCAGGGCCGCGATGAAAGCCTCCGCCACATCACGGTGCACATAGATGCGCTCTACGCCGACACAGGTTTGTCCGGCGTTGCTGAACCCGCCCCAGGCAGCGCCATCGGCGGCCTGCTCGACGTCGGCGTCGGGGGCGACGATGAGGGCGTCCTTGCCGCCGCACTCCATCACGGTAGGAGTCAGGGTCTTTGCACATGCCTCGAGAATCAGCCGGCCCGTTCGCGGAGATCCGGTGAAAGCCAGCTTGTCGACGGGCGCGGCGATGAGACCTGCGCCTGCGGCGGCAGATCCGGTCGCCAAGGCCAATAGCTGGCCGGGTAGATCGGCGTTGGCCCGAGCGAAGGCCGCCACCAACTCCGCACCGACACCGGTGGTGTGCTCGCTCGGCTTGAGCACCACGGCGTTTCCGGCCGCCAATGCAGAGGCGATCGGCGCCACCGGTGCGAACAGCGGGTAGTTCCACGGGCTGATCACCCCGACCACCCCGAAGGGTTCCCGGTCGATCACGCCGGCATAGTTGGCCATCAGCACGGTGGGACGGATACGGCGTGAACGCAGCACCCGCTTGGCGTTGCGCGCCGCCCACCGGATGTGCTCGACGGCGATCACCAGCTCCAGGTAGGCGTCGGCTTCGGGTTTCCCGCTCTCCCGGTGGATGAGGGTGACCAGCTCCTCGGAGTGGTCCACGAGATCGGTCGCCCAGGCCTCCAGACGCATCCGACGCTGGTCGAATCCCAGTCGGCCCCAAACGGCCGTCGCTGATCTCGCCCGTCGGACCACGTCCGCCACGGCGTCAGCGTCCATCGCGGCGTAGGTAGCCATCACCTCGCCGGTCGCGATGTCACGAGAATCCACGTGCGTCAGTGCGGTAGGCGCGGCGGCCAGACCGGCGCTCATCGGGCTGCCGCCGCGGAGGCGTAGAGGCCCTCGATCTGGTCGCGGTACTTCTGGCTGATCACGTGTCGTTTCAGCTTGAGGGTGGGGGTCAGCTCTTCGCTGTCGGGTAACCAGAACCGCGGCAGCACGGTGTGGGTCTTGATCTGCTCGACTCGGGCGAGCTGCGTGTTGGCCCGGTCGATGGCCTCGGCCACCGCGGTACGGACGGTGTCAGTCTCCACGAGTTTTTCCGGTTCCGACGCGGACAGTCCGTTCTGAGCCGCGACTCGGACGAGTTCGTCTGGGTCGAGCACCACTAGCGCCGTCAGGTACGGCCTGGCGTCACCGACGGCCATCACCGACCCGATCAACGGGCTCTCCGCCTTGATCGCCGCCTCGACTTTCGCCGGGGAGATGTTCTTGCCAGCGGAATTGACTATCAGCTCCTTCTTCCGCCCGACCAGCGACAGATATCCCTGATCGTCGAGGACACCAAGGTCACCGGTGCGCAGCCACCCGTCGGCGGTGACCGCCGCCGCGGTAGCGGCCGGATCGCCGCGGTAACCGCGCATGGCGATCGGTCCGCGTACCAGCACCTCACCGTCGTCGGCCAGGGAAACCTCGACCTCACGCAGCGGTCGGCCGACCGTGCCGACCTTCTGCGCGCCAGGGGGGTTGACCGTCGCCGCGGAGCTCAACTCCGACATCCCCCATACCTCGACGATGTCCAGCCCCAATCCCGAAAGGTATTCGTGCACATGTGGCGCCGTCGGGGCCGCCCCGACCATCAACCAGCGGATCCGCCCAAGGCCGATGGCCGCGCGAAGACCAGCCAGAATCGGCTCCGCGCCCGCCCGTTGTTCGGCCAGGGCGGACGGGATCGACCCACCGCTGAACCGAACGTCGCTTTGCGCCTTCGCATAACGCTGTCCGATGTCAACCGCGGAGGCGACCAACGCCCGCTTCTGGGCATCGGGCTCGGCGTCCAACCGTGTCCGCAGGGCGGCCACCATCTTTTCGAGGACCCGGGGCACAGTGCCCCAGATATCGGGTTGAATGGCGATCAGGTGTGCGCCCATGGTCGACAAGTCCGCGACGCAGATGACCTCCAGCCCCAGCGCCATCCCGGTGTAGTGGGTGCCCCACCGTTGCGCGGCATGTGCCATCGGCAGCGCCGATGGCACCCGGTCCCCGGAGCGGAACTCGAGCACCTCGGCGACGAGGAACGTCTCGGCGACGATCGCTCGGTGAGTGAGTTCGACCGCCTTCGGCTTCCCGGTGGTGCCAGACGTGTAGATGAGCGTCAAGACGTCATCTGGTTCGACAGCGCGCCACTGGGCGTCGAAATCGAAGTCGGTCGCGCGGGCAAGGTCATCGAGGCACTGCGTGCCCGCAACTCCACGGTCGGTACAGATCACTTCGAGCTCCGGCGCCGCCGTGAGGATCCGGGGTGCGAAGCCACTCTCGCACAACGCAATACGGGCACCTGAGCTGGCGACTATATGGGCGATGTCCCCCGCCGGCGAGGTGTTGTAGATCGAGCACGCGACCGCGCCGAGATGCATCACCGCGGCATCGACGATGTGGAACACCGGCCTGTTCTCGAACATCAGAACCACCGTGTCGTGGCGGCGGATACCACGTTCGTACAGCGCCGACGCGACATCGGCTACGGCGTTGCGGTATTCGGCGTAGGTGTAGTGGGTGTCGCCCTCGGCGGACCGCAACGCAGTCTGCCCGGCGATGCTTCCCACGGTGCGGTCGAACGCCTCGCACAGCGTAGCTGGCCAGTGCTGGCCAGGATTCTCCGCTGCCATCAGAGGGCTACTCCGCCTCTCTCACGCCCGGCCGTCGTAGGGATCCGCTCCGGCAGGGCCTGCCCGTCGAATTCCGACGGGTCGAACCGCCAGGTGGCCCGCGCGTAAGCCAAGTGCGAGGCGGGCCACATCGCTGTCACCTTGCCCTGTTCGTTGGTGTACCAGCCGGGGCAGTTGTCGGTGAAAACGGTGCGGTCCAGTTTGCTCTGCAACCAACCCTGGAAACGCTGATACGTGGCGTTGCTGACTTCCAGCCACGCCAGATGGTGCTTTTCCTTGTACTCGACGGCCTGCCGAATATAGGAGGCCTGCCGTTCCAACAAGAACACGATCGTGTTGGTGATGCTGTTGGTGTTGGGCCCGAAGAGCATGAACATATTGGGGAAGTTCGGCACGGTCATGCCCAGGTATGCCGCCGGTCCGCCGGCCCATTGCCGGTGCAGATCGACCCCGCCACGTCCGGTGACCGCGATCGGCGCGAGGAACTCGCTGGCCTTGAATCCCGTGCACCACACGATCACATCGGCGTCGATATGCTGACCGTCGGTGGTGATGACACCCGTCTGATCGACCTTCTCGACCGCTGCGCCCACCAGGTGCACGTCCTCACGGCCGATCGTCGGATACCAGTCGTTGGATAGCAATAGCCGGTTGCAGAGCAGCCGGTAATCCGGGATCGCAGCCTTGACCTCGGCCGGATCCTTGACGTGCCGCTTCAGCCGCCAGATCA
Organism: Mycobacterium pinniadriaticum; assembly: GCF_026242045.1. Taxonomy (GTDB): domain Bacteria; phylum Actinomycetota; class Actinomycetes; order Mycobacteriales; family Mycobacteriaceae; genus Mycobacterium; species Mycobacterium pinniadriaticum. The sequence goes on along the minus strand of NZ_JAPJDO010000007.1, from coordinate 28,576 downwards.
AGTACCACTGCGAAAGCCGCCGCACCGGTTCGGCGGCGCGGGTCACCAACGGGTAGCGCACTTCGTAGGCGAGGAACAACACGATGTGGTGCAGCGTGCGCAGCCATCCGAAGCGGCGCATCAAGTCGGTCTGCAGCCGCCCGGGCACGCGACGGCTCTTCCACATCACCCAGTTCGGTGACCGCTGGACGATGGTCAGGTCGGCGACCCGCTCGGCGATGGCAGGGACTACTTGGACAGCGCTGGCGCCACTGCCGACGACGACGACCTTCTTCCCGGTCAGATCGACGTCGTGGTCCCACTCGGCGGAATGGAACGACGCACCCGCAAAGGTGTCCAGTCCGGCGACATCGGGCATTCTCGGCCTGCTGAGCTGGCCAGTCGCCAGGATCAGAACGTCGGCAGTCACGGCCGTCCCATCCACCGTACTGACCGTCCAGCTCCCGCTCTCCTCATCGAATTCCGCGGCGGTGACCTCGGAGTCGAACCGGATCAGCGGTTCGATGCCGAACTCGGTTGCCACATCGGCGAGGTACCGGTGAATCTCCGGTTGAGAGCCGAACAGGGCAGACCAATCCGATTTCAGCGCATAGGAATACGAGTAGATCGGCGACGGAACGTCGCAGGCGGCCCCCGGATAGGTGTTGTCCCGCCATACACCGCCAACCGAGGAGGCCCGCTCGAGGAGCGTGATGTTGTCGAAGCCGGCCCGCTTGAGCTCGATGGCGGAGGCCAGCCCGCCGAATCCGCTGCCAACGATGACGACGGAAGTGCCTTTGCGAGAATTCCGGCCCAAGACGTGGCGCATCGCCGACGAGACGTTCACCTATGAACCTACTTTCTTTGAACCTGCCTCCGGGGCGGGCACGTGATCGGTCAGGATGATGCCGACACCGGCGCGCTGAGTAACACCGGAGCCGATGCCGAGGCCGACGTGTCCTGGTTGAGCTGGCGCTCCACGCCCAGGTAATAGTCCGCCGTGGATCCGGGCCAGTTGCTGAGCAGGTCGGCATGGTGGTAGAAGCACGGCGCGGCATCGGGAACCTCGAACTGGGCCACCCGGGTGCGGCCGCCGGGAGCATTCTCCGCGGCGAGCCCGCGCACATAGATCGCGGCGAAACGTTCGCCGAGGAACTTCTCGAAGAACGCCTGTCCCTTCTCGCCCGTGAACCACTTCGAAAGCAGCCGCATGGCGGCGGCGGTGGCACGGCGGGACCCGAGTTTGGGTCGCCGGTTGATCGAGATCAGCTCCCGCTCTTCCCAGGACATGGTCAGCATGGCCATGTCGGAGAAGGAACGGAGGACGAACATCGCCGCCTGGCGCACCCCGGGCGGAAGGTCACCGATCGCAGTTCCCCGCGGGTACTCCCCGGTTGCGAAGGGCGACAAGACTTCGCGGGCCTGCAGGCCGGTCGCGAAGCGATTGCGTGCCTGGGCGATGAAATCGATGACGCCGCCGTAGGTGTCCGGCAGGTGATCGGGGTTGACGCCGAGCAGCGCGGCAGGCACCTTCTGCTCCCGGCAGAATTGATCGCGCTGGGCGCTGGTGAGCTCGCCGTAGAGGAGTTCGTAGGCGGCTAGGAACGAGGCCTGCAGCATGACCTGGGTCAGGACGAGTTCGTACTCGGCGTTCGCCTGGTAGGGCAGCTGCGTCAGCGGCTCCATGCCAACGATCGTGTTGTGCCTGCGACGGACGATATCGCTGACGAACTCCGCGTCGTCCGGGGTGCCGTAGGTGGCACCATAGGTGTACCAAGCGATGTGCTTGAAACGCATGATGGGATCATCGTTGAAGCTGTCGTGGTCGACCGCCGCCGCGGCGAAAGCCGGATGCAGGCTCAGCAGCATCGCCTCTCGGAGCAAGCCGATGATGAACACGGTGGGGTCCTTCATCACTCGCCAGGTCACCGAACCGGGCCCGAGTGCCCAAGTGGTCTCCTCGACCTCCGCTTTGGTACCGGTCACCGGCTTGGCGTTTGGTGTCACGGCTGCAATTCCCATGGCCTGAACCCTTTCTGCACCTGTCTGACTGGCCCGCTGACCGACCGCACTGGCAAACACCGCGCGCCCCGGCACGTCCACCGCATCGAGGCCCCCTCGTAGTCGATTGGGGGCATGAAACGCATATTATTTGCCTGGCATGGCACTGGTCAACAAATTGCGCATTTTTTTCCGCGCTTTGCATCGCAGGCATCGGATCGAGGTTCGGTGCCGCTCTGGTATGCGAGCATGTGCTAAGGCTTAACGAAGCGGGTGACCACCCATCAAGGCCACCCCCGACGACACCGGAGAAGAACGGCCCATCCATGCGACCGACCGACACGGCAGCCGAACGACCGCTGCCTCGGCGGCGACGCATCGGTTCGGAGCTCCGTCGTGAACAGATCTTGGCGATCGCGGCCCGCCACTTCGAGCGCCGACCGTACAGCGAGGTGTCCACCGGGGCGATAGCCGACGAGTCCGGCGTCGGCCGTCCGCTGATTCACTACTACTTCGGCACCAAACGCGAGCTTTACCTTGAAGTGGTCCGCCGCCTGGCGCTCGTCCCGCCCAATGTGCCCGCGACGGTAGTGGAGGGCATACCCGAGGACGCGATCGAGGAGCGGATTCGGGTCAGCATCGACTACTGGCTCTCGGTCACCGCACGCCATAGGGCGATGTGGACCTCGGCGATCAGCATCGACGCGGGCGATCGGGATCTACAAGAAATCCTCGAACAAGCCGACCATGTGGCTGCTCACCGCATGCTCGAAGCGCTATGCCTTCACGACCACCCGCAGCACGAACGGCTGCACACCCTGTTGCTGGCCTTCGGCGGCCTGACTCGCGCCGCCGGGCGACAGTGGCTGGTCCACAACAGGTTGTCGCGCGACGACGTCTTTCTGTTGCTGACTCGAACGGTCCTGACCATCATCCGCGATGTCCTTCCACGACTCGAAGCGGACGACCGGCCGTTGTGACGGTGTCTACGCATAGTTGTACATCTCTGCATCGCAAGTTTATGTACACATAGTCATAGGCAACTATTACTAGGCATATCACGGCGCCTGGTGTGAGGGGCCGAGGCGGTGGACTCAACCCCGAAAGGGGCGTCCCTACTATGCGGTGGGGCACAGACACGACATCTCACCGCATCGTCTCCGAGCGACCCACACGAGATCGCGACCGTTCGCGTCCGGGCGCAAGGAAGTCGACCGCCGCAACCGCGGCGCACAATGTCCAGAACCTGCGGGCCGCCAGGCCTACCCGCGCGACGAACCTGGCGGCGGCAAACGCCACGCCGCCGATGAGGAAGCGGGCCATCGGTCGATATGCCAGCTCGCGGCGCGATCTCTCCGAATTGATACGCATCCTTTGTCCTGTAGTCGCCTTGACGCGTAGTTAATGCCACTTATATCGTTCTATGGGCACGCATACTGCACTCCTGGAAGGATTTGGATGCCAAAGGTGATCTTCGAGCTCCCCGATTCGGAGGCTCGGATCGAAGTCTGCGGTGACCCAGGTGACGTGATCATGCAGCTGGCGGTCGACAATCGGATTGATGGGATCGATGGCCAGTGCGGCGGGGGGTGTGCCTGTGCGACGTGCCATGTTCACGTCGCCCCCCAATGGTTCGACAAGGTCGGCCCGCCGCATGACCTCGAGGCCGAGATGCTCGAGTTCGACGGCAATGTCACCGAATTCAGCCGGCTGGCGTGCCAACTGGAACTGACCGACCAGCTGGACGGCATCGTCCTGAAGGTGGTGGGAAGATGACCACGCCGGCAAGCAAAGGCGGGACATCCGGTGCCCGTGGTGTTCCCGGACCGCGAGGCTTACCGATTGTCGGCTCGGCCCTCGACATGGTGCGCGACCCGTTGCGATTCCTCGAACAGTCCGCGGCGAACTACGGCCCGATCTTCGAGGTCAAGCTCGGAAACAGACACCTGGTCTTCGTCAGCAGCGCCGAACTCGCAGAGCCGATTCTCGGGCGGGAGTTCGAGGACACCACGATCGCCACAACGATGCGTGAATCGCTGTACCCGATGTTGGGCGAGAGCGTGGCCACCACGGTGGACGCCCAGTTCTGGAACACACTTCATCGCCAGATGCTCCCGATGATGAGTCCGCGCATGATGCGGAACTATTTCGAGAGCACGGTCGAGGCCATCATCGATGAAGTCGCCGATCTGGACCGATACGCCGCCTCCGGCGAGGTCGTCGAGCTCTATCCGGCAATCAAATTCGGCACGTTTCTCGCTCTGACTCGCACGCTGTTCAACCGCGGCATGGCACCTGAGGAGATTCCGCTCATTCTCACGCGCTTCACCAGCTCGAACAAGTACATCGCGGCTCGTTACTTGACGAACGCAAGTCCACTGGTCAACGCCTTCCCCGCCGTGCGGCAGGGCAAGAAGGACCTGGACGCGATCAACGCGCGAGCCCATCAATTGATCGGCGAGCGACGACGTACTCGCAGCGGCGAGGCCGAGGACATGCTCGATATCCTGATCGACGCAGTGGATGACAAGGGCACTCCGCTGAGCGACGAGCGGATTCGCGAGAATGTGACAGCGCTGTGGTTCGGTGGCCAGGAGACCACCCCCACCGTCGCTACCTGGGCGTTCGGCCTGATGGCAGCGGACCCCACGATCTATCAAGGCGTACTGGACGAGGTCGATGAGGTCCTCGGAGACCGCAAGCCGACGTTCGCCGACCTCGACCGACTCCGCTACACCCAGGGAGTCATCGACGAAGCGATGCGCCTGTATCCCCCGTTCGTCTTCCTACAGCGCGAGGCGATCAGGGACTTCGAACTCGGCGGTTACCCGATGCGTACCGGACAGCAGTTTGCGTTCTTTGCATACGGCATTCATCGCGAAGAGAAGAACTGGCCGCAGCCGGAGCGGGTCGATCCGCTGCGCCATCGGCCCGAGTTGCGCAAGGAACGCGAGCGCTGCGCGTACCTGCCCTTCGGATACGGCAAACGGCGTTGCCTCGGGTCCCGGGTGGGCCAGATGGAATCACTTCTCATGGTGGCGATGATCTCGCAGCGACTCATCTTCCGGCACGCGAACGGGATGCTACCGAAGGCCAAGGCGCAGTTGTCCATTCATCCCGACAACGGCATGCCCGTACATGTCACGCGCCGCCAGGCGGGCGCACCCCCACCGAGGAGGGGGATCTGATGCCGACCACCGCCACCCCATTGGCAGACTGTGGGGACGACATCAGTTGCGTCGGCGGCAAAGGTGCCGGCCTGTCGCGGCTCATCGCGGCGGGTTTCCACGTGCCCCCCGGCTTCGTCGTCACCACCGCCGCATTCCGGGCCACCACCAGCGCCCTGGAGCAGCAGGTCGCCACGATAGTGGGCCTGGCCGACTCCCCCGAATCCGACGCTCGCGCGTCCGAGCAGATCGAGACGCTGTTGGCCAGCTCCGGCATGTCGGCCGAGATATCAGCGGAGATCCGGGAGGCCTACCTGCATCTCGGTAGCGGCGAGAACATCCCGGTGGCAGTGCGGTCCAGCGCGGTGGCAGAGGATACCGCGGATGCCTCATTCGCCGGCCAGCAGGACACCTACCTGTGGGTGACCGGCGCCGAGCAGGTGGTTGAACACGTCATCGCCTGTTGGGCAAGCGTATTCACTCCCCGCGCCATCGCCTATCGCCGCCGCTTCGGCGTGCCCCTGGAGAACACGGCGATGGCCGTGGTGGTCCAGGAAATGGTGGTCGCCGAGTGCGCCGGTGTGATGATGACATTGGAGCCGACGACCGGTGACCCGAATCGGGTCTATATCGAGGCCGCTTTCGGCCTGGGTGAATCAGTGGTTCGCGGCGAGGTCTCACCCGATTGCTTCACGGTCGACAAATCGCGGCAACGTATTCGGTCCAAGGTCATCGGGTCCAAGGCGGTTGCCTACCAATTCGACACCGATGGTGGCGAGGTTCGCATGATGCCGGTTTCCCCGGGACGGGCCGCCCACTCAGCACTGTCGGACGACGAGATTCGCGAGCTGTCGGGCCTGTCGATCCGCGCGGAGAACAACTTCGGCGAGCACCTGGAAATGGAATGGGCGATCGGTCCGGGCCGCGGTCAGGATCGCGTGGTGTACCTGCTTCAGTGCCGGGCGGAAACGGTATGGAGCAAGCGTTCGGTGACCGATCGCGGCGACGCTCACTGGCTTCAAGATCCGCTGATGAGCTCGAGTGCACCCAACCTGCATTGGACGAGAACTAATGTCGGCGAGGCAATTCCGGGCGTGCTCACGCCGTTGAACTGGTCAATCTGGGCAGGCGTCGGGGAGCACAGCGTGCGGGCCAGTGGCCGCGCCATAGGCGCCCTGACCCCAGCGGAATCACGCATGCCAGAACGGCCGGACGACCACGTCGTGCGGGTCTTCCACGGCCGCTACACCGCTAACGTCGACTTCATCGCCCGCATGGGCGACCGGCTACCCGGAGTGAGCGCCGAGGAGATCGTCGCAACCATCCTGGGCCAGGTCCCCGCCGATATGGTCTTCCAACCGACTCGGCGGCGCTATCCGATCGTGGCGTGGAAAATGGGTGGAGTCTTCCTGCGCTACCCGCGTAGAGCCCGTGCGCTGGCACGTGACTATGACCAGTGGTGGGCGCAATCGATCGCGACGGCGCCGGAGCTCGATGCCGACGGCGCTGCGGCGCTGTTTCGCGAGGGCGTCCTACGGACTGAGGCCGCGCTGACCCTACAGACGACGGGCCTGCTCGCCGTCATTCAACCGCTGTTCGGCATTCTGCAGAAGATCGTCGACAAGGCGGGTTTCGGCGACGTAGCGGAATTGAGCGGCAGCGGTCACGCCGAGATTGCCGTGATCTCAGACATGTGGGAGGTCTCCCGTGGCCGACTCACTCTCGACGAGTTCAAGCGTAGGCATGGCTTCCACGGTCCGCTGGAGGGAGAGATCGCCAGCCAGGTGTGGCGCGAGGATGACGCTCCCCTGGTCAAGCTGATCGAGCAGTACACACAGCGGCCCGACGATCAGGACCCAGCACGGGCGGAAGACGCCCGCGCTACCGATCGAACAAGGATCGCACGGAAAGTGCTGAACACCTTTCCCTTTCGGTCCCGGCCCGTCATCATGCTGGCCATGGAACTCGGGCGCCGGCGCCTGCCCCTGCGTGGCGTTGCCAAGCGCTCGTTCCTGCAGGGCCTGGATGTATCGCGAGCGGCGGCGCGCAGACTCGGCGTGCTCCTGGTCGCTGACGGAGCCCTCGACGCGATCGACGACGTGTTCTTCCTGGACATCGACGAGCTGTGCAACGGGCACGCGAGCGATCTGCGGTCCCGCGTTGCCACCCGCCGAATCTACTGGGAGCAGCACAAGAAGCTCGTCGTGCCCGGCGACTGGGTCGGGATCCCCGAGGTCAAAAGACTCGAGGCGGCATCCTCAGACGCGACACTGCTGACCGGCGTGGGAGTCAGTCCGGGCGTCGTCGAGGGGCGCGCGCGAGTACTGATGGAGCCCGACTTCACCGTCGTCGAACCCGATGAGATTCTTGTCGCGCCACACACCGACCCCAGCTGGTCCTCGGTGATGTTCATCTCCCGCGCTCTGGTCGTCGACATCGGCGGGGCACTCAGCCACACTGCCGTCGTAGCCAGGGAACTCAAAATCCCCTGTGTCGTCAACACCTGCACCGGAACCCGGGATCTGCGGACCGGGGATCTCATTCGAGTCGACGGCGGCCACGGCACCGTGGACATACTCGAGCGCGGACAACAGCCGACTCAGGTGCAGACGGCCGAGGATCCGGCGATCCCGACCGCGGAGCTTTCAGTGCAGGAAGGATCGTCGTGACTACGGCAGTTCAGGACACGACGGGTTGGGGCCCGCTTGCCCACCCCGTCCACACCCACGTCCCGGCGGAATGCGGCCGCGGGGGCAACGCGCCATGGCGAGACAATGCCTTCCTCGCCTTCTGGGATACCGACAGCGACGTCTTCGGCACGGTCCACGTGTCCACATCGCCGAACGCCGAGGGGCCGGCGAGCGCGGTGCAGCATCGCTGTGGCCGGTCGCGAGGCACACCTCGTTGAGGATCTCAGCCCCGGCACGTTCTGCTCGGCACATATCAACTTCGACCTGGAGACCTCGAGAATTCTGGTCGATTCGCCCGAGGTCAGCGTCGACCTGGAGAGCCAACCGCGGCTCGCCGGACACGGCTACGAAGCCGGGATCATCCCCGATCTCAGCGTGGACCATCCGCTGTCCCACTTCGAGCGCGGAGCATCGGTCACGGGTGCGATCCGGGTCGGTGAGATCTCGGCGCGCATTGAGGGAAATGGGTATCGCGATAGGACTTGGGGTTTGCGCGATGAGTCGGCGTCCATCGCCGAGTACGCCGCGGTATTGGTTGCGATGCCTGAATTCAATGTCGCACTCGCGAAGTTCATGGACAAGGACGGCAAGGTCCGATCCCACGGAGTGCTGATGTATGCAGACCGCACGGAGCCGGTGCATGACATCGTCTACTCGCGCGACGCCAGCGGGCTCATCACCGGCGCTGACTACACCGATGCACAGGGTCGGAACACGCACCTGAGTATGCAACGAGCCCGGGGCGGATTCTGGCTGCCGATGGGGACCGGAGGTCCCCCACCGACAATGAGCGCCTATGACGATTCGGTGGACGTCTGGATCGACGGCAATTCCGAGGCCCGCGGGGCAGGCTTCGCCGAGCAAGGCGTCCTGCGCCGGTTGTAATCAACACCAAACGCGCTCCCACGGCCTAAATCCCTGACCTACAGCTTGATTTGGACACCAATGACACAACAGAACCACGGCATGGCCGATGCCATGGACGTCATGGTCGCCGCCTTGAAAGGCAATGCCCGACGGATCGTTCCGGAAACGGTCGGCCAGCTTCAAACGAGCCAACCCCAGGCATAGTTGTGCTTGCTGTTCGCCCAGGCTTCGAAGAGTTCCGCTCTTCGGACACCGGGAATCGTTGCAATAGAACCGAATACAGATCGATGCAGAGATTCTCGGTCAGGGGCGATCACCACCGCGATGTAGTCGAACTCGCCCAGGGTTCGAGTCAACTGGGCGACATCGTCGCGCTGGATCAGGTTTTGACCAACCTCATCCGTCAAACCTCGAGTGGCCGTGATCCCTATGTACGCGTTTGCGTTCATCCCGAACGCATTGACATCGGATACTGCCTGGATTCTGATGACGTTCTCGACCGACAGCCGTTTCACGCGGCCCCTGACTGTTCTCTCCGAAACCCCCAATTCCGAAGCCAGGCCACGGAAGCTACGGCGCGCATCGACCTGCAACCGCTTGAGTATTCTGAGATCGAGTTCGTCCACACTCTCGCTTGGGTATGAGTCAGGAGCAGTACCCGAGTCGGCGGATAGGACCCCCCACTTCGACTCGAATTTCAGAACGTCAAGCGCAAGCAGGCCCTGCACAGAATCTACGCCCGCGACCCGCGGCAGCGTTGTTCCGAACAACTGTGCAAGGTGACGGTGATTGCGACCCAACATCGGCACCACCAAGTCGATCCGGCCGATGACCGCCGTCACGGCAACGACATCGGGGAGCTTCTCAATCGCCTGTGCCACCTCGATCGGCGAGCGGCCACTCACCCGGAGCAAGGCGAACGACAGCTCACGATGACCGAAGATGCGCATGTCGGTGACGGCCACCACCCGCATGACCGAACATTCCTCTAATCGGCGAAGCCGATTGGCGACGGCAACCTCACTGATGCCCAGCGCCTCACCGAGTGCTCGATTGCTCTCGCGGCCATCGATTCTCAACCGCTCGACGAGCGCTCGGTCAACGGCGTCCAATTTGTCGGACTGCAATTCGGCGCGATCTCCTGACGCTCATGATCCATGCCATTTTGGCGACGGGACCAAACCCTGACCACTGACAACGCGACGACCAAGGGGAAGAGCGGCGCCGTGGTCATACCCGCCGGCACCTACGTTGATCGGTAATTTGCATGTCATGTAGACGGCTATCCTACGGATTCTTTGGTGGTGCGTGCGTGCCTCTGCTCGGGGCGTCAGCGAGCCGGCAGTGATGGTGGCGGCGGTAACTTCGCCGCCACCATCACCACGTCGTCCAGTCGACCAGCGGTCGTCACAGACCGATCGCCTCCGCCTCCGGGGTCGGCGCCGCGACGAGCTGGATGTCACCCTGTCCCAGCACGTACGCCCCGGGTGAGCCGGGCCAGTTCCGCACCAGATCGTCCGGCTCGTGAAACCACGGCATGGCATCTGGGACCCGAAAGTTTGCCGCCCGGATGCGTCGACCGGGAGCGCGATCGGCCTCCAGCGCACGGTGGAATATCCCGGCCGTTCCACTGCCCAGAAACGCACCAAACGCGGCCATACCGTTGTCGCTGCGCAGATATGCCGACAGAGCACGCAGCGATCGGCGCACGGCAGCTCGAGAACCCAGCCGAGCAGCCCGGTCGATTGCGAGGAGGGTTCGCTCCTCGTCGTTCATGGTGAGCATCGCCATGTCTGCGACGGCGCGGGCCGCCCAGCTCGCGAGTCGCCGTTTGGCCGGCGGTAGGTCACCGATGACGGTCCCGCGTGCGAACGGCATGGCGGCGAACGGGCCGATGGTCTCCCGTGCCTGGGCCCCGGTGGCGAATCTCATCCGGGCCTGCCCGAGGAAGCCAGTCAGTTCGCTGTAGCTCGACGGGAGGTGCAGCGGGTTCACCCCTATGAGCGCGCCGGGCAGCTTCTGCTCCAGGACGAACTGGTCTCGTTTCGCCGTCGGCAGCTCGCCGTAAAGCTGCTCGTGCACTGCGAGGAAGGACATGGCAAGCATGGCCTGGGTGAGTGCCAGTTCGTACTCGGAATCGGCCCGGTACGGCTGCTGCGTCAACGGTTCGTTGCCGACGATTCTCGCGTGTGACCGCAGCACCATGGCACTGACTCGGTGTGCATCGACCTTGGTGCCGTAGGCGGCCGCGTAGGTGTAGATGGCAACGCGCTTGAACCGCATCACCGGATCGTCCCCGAAGCTGTCGTGGTCGACCGCGGCGGCCGCGAACGGCGGATGCAGAGCCAGCAGCAGCGCCTCGCGCAAAAGCCCGACCAGAAACGTCGTCGGATCTTTGAGGACCGTCCACGTCACCGAGCCCGGCCCGAGCACCCAACCGATGTCGAGACCATCGGGGTTGGTTACCGATGTCACAGCGAAGCCTCCTCTTCCAAGGCCTCGATCTGCCGAACACGATCCTCGGCCGGTGCGATCCGCTGATAGACCGACGGATCGAACTCGGCGATCCGACGCTTGTACTCACTGTGCGATCCGGCCCAGACCGTCGTGACCTTGCCTCCGGGGGTCGAGTACCAGCCTGGGCAACCACTGGTGAAAATCGTGCCCTGGAGTCGTTGTTCGATCTCGTCGTTGAAGTCGTCGTGTACCGACTGGGAGATGGAGTAGGCCCCACCGGTGCGCCCGATGTATTCGACGGCCTGCCGGATGTAGCCGGCCTGGTATTCCAGCATGCTGGTGATGGTGTTGGTCAGCGACCCGGTGTTCGGTCCGTAGGACATGAACATGTTGGGGAAATCGGGTGTCGATACCCCGAGGTAGGCCTCCGGGCCGTCCTTCCAGCGCTGGTGCAGGTCCGCACCGGCGTAGCCGGTGATCTTGATCGGCGCCAGGTATTCGGTGGCCGTGAATCCGGTCGACCAGATCACCACGTCGGCGTCAATGTGCGTGCCGTCGGAGACGACGACGCCTGACTCGTCCATCGAGACGACGTTGTCGCGGATCACGGAGACGTCCGGACGAGCGAGGGTCTGATACCACTCGTTGGACAGCAGGAGCCGCGCGCAGCCCATTCGGTAATCGGGGTTGCAGGCCCGGTACTTCTGGTCGTCGCCCAGAATCTTCGCCATCCGCCTGCGCCACACGAGTTCGTAGACCGAGCGAAACCCATCGAGCCGGTGAAGCACGAAGGGGTACTTGACCTCGAACCACCACCACATCGCCAAGTGGTAGACCCGCAGGAAAGCGGGGTTCCTGGAGAGGGTGCGTTCGACGAGACCCGGTGACCAGTCGTATTTGCCGACAACCCAACTCGGTGACCGTTGGATCACCGTGAGATGAGCTACTTCGTTGGCGATGGCTGGAACGATCTGGATGCTACTGGCCCCGCCACCGACCACGACCACTCTCTTGCCGCGCAAACTTGTGGTGCAATCCCATTCCGCGGAATGGAACTGCTTACCGCGGAACCGTTCCCGATCGGCCACGTCGGGCAGACGGGGACGGCTCAGCTGTCCGGTGGCCCCGACCAGCACGTCGGCCGTCAACTTCTCGCCGTCGGCCAAAGTGAGTGTCCACTTCAACGTATCTTCGTCGAACTGCGCGCTGACGACCTCGACACCGAATCGGATGTGCGACCGTACACCGCTCTCGATCGAGACCTCGCGAATGTAGTCGCGGATCTCGGACTGGCTTCCGAACCGCCGGGACCAGTTCGGCTTCAGATGGTCGGAGAACTGATAGATGACGCTGGGCACATCGCACGCCGCCCCGGGGTAGTCGTTGGCCTGCCAGACGCCGCCCACCTCGCTCTGCTTCTCCAGGATCGTAAAGGTGTCGATCCCGGATTGTTTGAGCTGCAAGGCAACTGACATTCCGCCAAAGCCGGCCCCGATGATGATCACGTCGGGACTTCTGCGGAGTCCACTGGTCATGGCATTTCCTCTCTGGATCGATGCCGGTGAGCGTGGCCGCCAGGCGTGGATCACCCCTGACCGTGCCGCCGCCATGTATATCAAGAATCATCAGTGTTATTCCACTATTGCTACGCAATATGTGACTTTGGTCCTTACTAATCCGGCAAGTGCGTATTCCTGGCCGATCCTGTGCGCGGGGTCTTCCCGCACGAGAACGAGCCACACCCGGCGACGGCGGCTGCAGCGTTGCCGAACGCCCACCGCAGCGGGAACCCCAACATCTTTGAGGGGCGAACCCCACCACGCCGGACAGACTCCTAGCATGGGCTGCATGACCTGTTACGCAGCCTTCCTGCGCGGCGTGAATGTCGGCGGCGTGAACATGAAGATGGCCGACGTCGCCGCGGCCCTGACCGCAACCGGGTTCGACAACGTGCGCACCGTCCTGGCCAGTGGCAACGTCGTCCTCGATGCCCGTGGATCGGCGTCGAGTGTCCGGACCAAAGCTGAAGCAGCGCTCCGTGATTCGTTCGGCTACGAAGCCTGGGTGCTGGTCTACGAACTCGACGCCGTCCGCGCCGTCGCCGCCGGCTATCCGTTCGAACCCGAGGTCGACGGCCACCACTCGTATGTGACGTTCGTCAGCGACGCGAAAGTTCTCGACGAACTCGCCTCGCTGGCCGGTGAAGCCGGCCCCGAGGAGAAGATCGCCCGCGGCGATGGCGTCCTGTACTGGCAGGTACCCAAGGCCTCCACCCTGGATTCGACCATCGGCAAGACGATGGGCAAGAAGCGCTACAAGTCGTCGACCACCACGCGCAACCTGCGCACACTGGCCAAGTTGGTGAAATGACAGCGAAGAAGATAGACGCCGGCCAGCTGCGCGGCGTCTCCGAGACAGCGCTGCTGACCCTCAACGGCCGCGCCCACCAGGCCGGTCTGCCCGGCGCGATCCTGCACGACCCGCTGGCCATCAAGCTGGTCGACTCGATCGACTTCGATTTCGACAAGTTCGGCCGCAAGGGCCAGGAGATGGCATTGCGATCACTGGCCGTCGACAGATGCGCGGTCAACTATCTCAAACAACACCCCAGGGCCACCGTCGTTGCGCTGGCCGAGGGTTTCCAGACCAGCTTCTGGCGATTGAGCGACGCCGTCGAAGATCCGCAGTTCCACTGGGTGTCGGTGGACCTGCCTCCGGTGATCGAGTTGCGCGAGCGACTACTGCCGTCCTCGCCGCGGATCACCAGCCTCGCCCAATCCGCCCTCGACTTCAGTTGGATGGACCAGGTGGACAGCAGCGATGGCGTGTTCATCACCGCCGAGGGTCTGCTGATGTACCTGCAGCCGGATGAGGCGATGGGGCTTATCGCCGAGTGCGCCAAGCGGTTTGCCGGTGGGCAGATGTTCTTCGATCTGCCGCCGGTTCTGGTCAAGAAGCTCGCCCCGAAGGGTATGCGATCCTCGCGGCACTACCGGGTGCCGCCGATGCCGTTCAGCCTGAGCACGAACCAGCTGGCCGAGCTGGTCAACACGGTGCCGGGAATCAAGGCCGTCCACGACATCCCGATGCCCCGGGGGCGCGGATTCTTCTTCAGCAAGGTGTTTCCAGCGCTCTGGGACTTCGGTCCGACGAAACGCTTCCGTGGGGCCTACACCCTGCTGGAATTCGGCTGAGTGAGGTGTCAGCCGAACGCCGCGTCCAGATACTGCAACGCCTCGACCTTGCCCAAGCCGAGGGCCCGCGCGGCCTCCACGTAGGCGCTGGCTGCGGCCGCCATCGCGGCATCGGCTGGATCGGCGCGGGCCACGAACGTCCCGAATCGGCCTCGGGTTTCGACGATCCCGGCGGTCTCCAACTCCCGGTAGGCGCGCGCCACGGTGTTGACGGCCAGGCCTAGCTGGCCGGCCAGTTCACGCACCGTCGGCAGTCGGGTGCCCGGTGGCAGCCGCCCTTCGCGGATACCCGCGATGACCTGTGTTCTCAACTGATCGAACAGCGGCCGCCCCGCCTGTTCGTCAATGCGCAACCAGACCCCCAACTCCGACACCTGCTAAGTATCGCTTAGACCGGCTATTTTGGGGGATGTGCGTATCGCGGTGCTGAGCGGGGCGGGGATATCCGCCGAGAGCGGTGTGCCGACATTTCGCGACGACAAGACCGGCCTGTGGGCCAAGTACGACCCCTATGAGTTGTCCAGCACCGACGGCTGGCAAAGCCATCCGGAACGGGTGTGGGCCTGGTATCTGTGGCGCCATCACCTGGTCGGGCGGGTGGCACCCAACGACGGTCACCGCGCACTGGCGGCCTGGCAGGACTACGCCGACGTCACGGTGATCACGCAGAATGTCGATGATCTGCACGAGCGGGCCGGCAGCAAGCCGGTCTATCACCTGCACGGCAGCCTGTCCGAGTTCTGGTGTGACACCTGCGGCTCTCGCTACCACGGCCCGCTGCCGGACATGCCCGAACCCGAATTGGCGAAGATGCCGCCGCACTGCGAATGCGGTGGACTGATCCGACCCGGCATCGTCTGGTTCGGTGAGCAACTACCCGACGAACCGTGGCAGGCGGCAGTGGAGGCGACCGCCACCGCCGACGTCATGGTGGTGGTCGGCACCTCGGGGATCGTGTACCCGGCGGCCGGACTGCCCGACGTAGCCCTGGCCCGGGGCGTCACGGTGATCGAGATCAACCCGGAGCCGACACCGCTGACGGCCAACGCCACCGTTTCGATCCAGGCGTCGGCGAGCACGGCGCTGCCCCGGCTGCTCCAACAGCTGCCCGAGCTCCTCCAGAATTAGGCCCTGCTCGCCCGTCCCAGCGCGACCTCTTGCACCGGCAGGGGCACCCACGCCGGGAAGGTCGCCTCGTGGCGGGCGGTGTCGATGACGAATCCGGCACCGGCGATCGAGCTCTCCGTCTCGCGGTGGGTGTGGCAGTTCCCGGCGAACCGCGGCCAGATGGTGGCGTCGGCCAGGCGCTGCAACCCACCCCGCCAGCCCGGTGTGGCGATGTGCTCGAAGTAGCGCAGCTCGCCGCCCGGCTTCAGCGCCGCGTGAAGTTGCCGAAGCACCGCATCCGGGTTTGCCACCGAGCACAACACCAGCGAGCACACCACCGCATCGAAGGGTTCAGTCGCGGGCATCGTCTCGACCGTCGACTCGATCACCGTAACCGGGACCGGGGCGGCCGCGGCGGCCTGTTTGGCCAGCGGCGCCAGGCGGGTCTCCGGCTCCAGCGCGACGACCTCGCTCACCGTGTCGGGATAGAACGCGAAGTTGGTTCCGGTGCCGGCCCCCACCTCGAGGACACGCCCGGACAGGCCCGCGAGATTGTCTCGACGGAGGTCGCGCATGGCCCTCGACTCGTGGGCCGACAACACCTTCCAGCAGCGGGCGAAAAACGGATGATCGACGGTCTGCGGCGTCATGTCTGTGATGTCCTCCCTGTTCAGCCCCCACCCTAGTCGTAGGGGTTTTTGGCCTCGGGTGTGACCAACCTGACTCACGAGTAACCAGCGACCTGACTCGGGAGTAAGAATTGCCATGAAACTCCGAATCCCGGCTCAAGGATTCCTTAAAAGCGGCTCATAGAGTCCTGGGTATGTGGATCGACGACACCAATGCCGATGTCATCAAAATCGATTTTGATGCGCTCTACCACGGCGACTTCCTCGTGGAGGGTGACACCTCGGAGCAGTTCGAGGACAAGCCCCCGCTCGCTAACGCCAGCTGAGCGCAGCGCCGATCGGCGCCTCACCGCGAACCCGCGGTTTGGCGCTTCTCGGAGCTTCGATACGCGTGCAGTGCCCGCCTGAGTTCAGGCGGGCACTTTCGCGTCTTCGCTCGGTTCGACCATTCCAGCCAGTCGGCCGGCGATGATGTCCTCGGCTTCGTTGACGATCCGGCTGATGAGCTCGCCGCAGGTCGGGATGTCGTTGATCAGGCCCATCGCGGTGCCGACGGTCCAGATGCCGGCGTCGATATCACCGTCGTCGAACACCTTGCGGCCACGCACGCCGGCGACCAGGTCCTTGACGTCCTCGAACTGACCGCCGCCGGCGAGGATCTCCACGACTTCGCGCGAGACGACGTTGGAGGCCACCCGGGCGGTGTTGTGCAGGCTGCGGAAGATCAGCTCGGTGCCGCGCTCGTCGCCGGCCACGATGGCTTCCTTGACGTTCTGGTGGATGCAGGACTCCACGGTGCACATGAATCGTGAGCCCATGTTGATGCCGTCGGCGCCCAGGGCCAGCGCGGCCACCAGGCCGCGGGCATCGGCGAACCCGCCCGAGGCGATCATCGGGATCTCGATCTTGTCGGCCGCGGCCGGGATCAGCACCAGGCCCGGGATGTCGTCCTCGCCGGGATGTCCGGCGCACTCGAAACCGTCGATGCTGATGCCGTCCACACCCAGGCTCTGCGCCTTGACCGCATGGCGCACCGACGTGCACTTGTGCAGCACCTTGATGCCGTTGTCGTGGAACATCGGCAGGTGCGGGGCCGGGTTGGACCCGGCGGTCTCCACGATCTTGATGCCGGCGTCGACAATCACCTGGCGGTACTCGTCATAGGGCGGCGGGTTGATCGTGGGCAGGATCGTCAGGTTCACCCCGAACGGCTTGTCGGTCATGTCGCGGGTGCGCGCGATCTCGTTGGCCAGGTCGGCCGGCGTGGGCTGGGTGAGGGCGGTGATAAAACCTAGAGCCCCCGCGTTCGCCACCGCTGCAACAAGTTCCGCGCGCCCCACCCACTGCATACCGCCCTGGGCGATCGGGTGCTCCACACCGAAGGCCTCGGTGAACTTCGTCGTCAGAGTCATGTCTACCTCGGAGCCATCCGGATCGCCCCGTCGAGGCGGATCACTTCGCCGTTGAGCATCGGGTTCTCGACGATATGCGTGGCCAGCGCGCCGTACTCGTCGGGGTCACCGAGGCGGGCCGGGTGCGGCACCTGCTGACCGAGTGAGCGCTGGGCCTCTTCGGGCAGCGAGCCCAGCAACGGGGTCTTGAACAAGCCCGGCGCGATTGTGCACACCCGGATCAGGCTGCGCGACAGGTCGCGAGCGATCGGCAGCGTCATGCCGACTACACCGCCCTTGGACGCCGAGTAGGCGGCCTGACCGATCTGGCCCTCGAAGGCGGCGACCGACGCGGTGTTGATGATGACGCCGCGCTCCTCGCCCTTGAGCGGTTCCTGCTTGGCGATCCGCTCAGCGGCCAGGCGCAGCACGTTGAAGGTGCCGATCAGGTTGACCTCGACGACCTTCTTGAACGCATCCAGCGGAAACGGGCCGTCCTTGCCCAGGGTCTTGATGGCGTTGCCGATGCCCGCGCAGTTGACGTTGATGCGCACAGGGCCCATCGACTCGGCAACATCCAGCGCCTTGGTGACCGCCTCTTCGTCGGTGACGTTGGCGGCGACGAACTTGGCGCGCTCGCCCAGCTCGGCCACGACCTCTTCACCCTTGAGGTCGATCACCACCACGGAAGCGCCCTTGTCGAGCAGGCGCTTGGTGGTTGCCAGGCCCAGGCCCGAGGCACCGCCGGTGACGACGGCAACGGCGTCCTTGATCTCCACGAATGAGTTTCCTTTCGGCTAAGTCGACCTACTGGTTGGTTGGGGACTATACCCAGTCCCGCAACACCGCGTCGTTGTCGGCCCCCGGGACGCCGGGCGCCTTCGGCGCATCGAGCTCGGTCCGGGAGAACCGCGGAGCCGGCGCGGGAAACATCGAACCTTGTTCGGTGTAGAAGGTATCGCGCTCGGTGTTGTGGGCCTCGGTGTCCACCTCGGCGAATGAGAGAACCGGAGTACAGCAGGCGTCGCTGGTGGCGAACACCTTGGCCCAATGGTCGCGGTCCTGGGCGGCGAAGGTCTCGGTGAGCACCGCGCGCAGCTCCGGCCAGCGGGCCACGTCGTTCTGGTCGGGCAGGTCGGCGGCGTTCAGGCCCAGTTTCTCCAGCAGCTCGGCGTAGAACTGCGGCTCGATCGCGCCGACCGCGACGTAGCGGCCGTCGGCGCATTCGTAGGTGTCGTAGTAGGGCGCGCCGGTGTCGAGCATGTTGGTGCCGCGCACGTCGCTCCACATGCCCATGTGGCGAAACGCCCACATCATGGTGGCCAGGACGCTCGAGCCGTCGACCATCGCGGCGTCGATGACCTGGCCCTTGCCGGACCGCTCCCGCTCCCACAGCGCCGACAGGATGCCGACGAGCAGGAACATCGAGCCGCCGCCGAAATCACCGGCCAGGTTCAGCGGCGGGACCGGACGCTCGTTGACCCGGCCGACGGCGTGCAGCACACCGTTCAGCGAGATGTAGTTGATGTCGTGGCCGGCCTGCTGGCTGCGCGGACCGGTCTGACCCCACCCGGTCATCCGGGCGTAGATCAGCCGCTCGTTGACCTTGGCACAGTCCTCCGGGCCCAGGCCCAGACGCTCGGTGACGCCGGGCCGGAAGCCTTCGATCAGCACGTCGGCCTTCGCGATGAGCCCGAGCACCATGTCGCGATCGGCGGGGTCTTTGAGGTTGGCACCCACCGAGCGACGGTTACGCAGAAGGTAGTCATTGCTGGGGGTTCCGGTGCCCTTGCCGAGCCGATCGATGCGAACGACGTCGGCGCCGAGGTCGCCGAGGATCATCGCGGCGTGCGGACCGGGGCCGATGCCCGCCAGCTCGACGACGCGCAACCCGTGCAGTGGTCCGGCCATAGCTGTCTACCCTCCAGTTGATTGATCGCCGCCTTAACTATTTACACCTGGGCTGACCCGGCGCGGCCTGCGCCCCCGTCGACGCCTAAGGTGCAGCCATGACGACCATCGACGCCTACGCCGGCATCCCGGAGCTGACCGTGTCGCTCGACGGCGGACTGCTCACGGTGACACTCAATCGTCCGGACAGCCTGAACTCGCTGAACGCGGCGATGTTGCGCACGCTGGCCGATGTCCTGGCGCACGCGGCCGACGACCCCGCTGTGCGGGTGGTTCGCCTCGGCGGGGCGGGCCGCGGGTTCAGCTCGGGCGCGGGCATCAGCGCCGAGGACCAGTCGAACCGCAGGCCGGATACACCGGACGAAGTTCTACAGGAAGCGAACCGCGCGGTGCGGGCGATCGTGAATCTGCCCAAGCCGGTGGTGGCGGTGGTGCAGGGCCCGACGGCCGGGGTCGGGGTGTCGCTGGCGCTGGCCTGCGACATCGTATTGGCTTCGGAGAAGGCGTTCTTTCTGTTGGCGTTCACCAAGATCGGGCTGATGCCCGACGGCGGCGCGTCGGCGTTGGTCGCCGCGTCCATCGGCCGGGCCCGCGCGATGAAGATGGCGCTTCTCGCCGAACGTGTTTCCGCCGCCGAGGCCTTCGACAGCGGTCTGGTCAGTTCGGTGCACCCGGCCGACGAGCTGGAGGCCGGGGCGGCCGCGGTGATCGACAGGCTGGCGTCCGGGCCGGCGATCGCGCTGCGCAAGACCAAGCAGGCGATCAACGCGGCGACGTTGACCGAGCTCGAGCCAGCGATCGGCCGGGAGAGCGAAGGCCAGTTGGTCCTGTTGGGCACCAGGGATTTCCGCGAGGGCACCAAGGCATTTCAGGAGCATCGCTCCCCCACCTTCACTGACGACTAGGTCGCTGGCAGGCCTACACCTCTCTTCTCCGAAACGCGATATCACCGGTGATATCGCGTTTCGGGAAAGCCACATGTTCCCTGACCCCTGGCCGAAGGTCACCCGGAATTGTCGGACGTCCTCGCCATCATGAGGCGATGCCGAACTACACCTACCGAGCCGAGTGGTCCGACGACTACTGCCAGTACCTTGGGCTCTGCCTGGAGTTCAAGGGCCGCTACGCGACAGCGCTGACGCCGCATGAAGCGATCGAGCGGGTCGAGAAACTTATAGCCCGAGAACTCGAAGAACTGGCCGACCTCGGCATCGATCCACCGGAGTCGCTGACCGACCACCACTACAGCGGCAAGTTCGCGGTGCGCACCTCCCCCGTGCTGCACGAGCGGCTGATCATCGAGGCCGCCGAACAGGGCATCTCATTGAACAAGTGGGTGAGTTACAAACTCGCCGGCCGCGCCGCGCCGTCCATCGACGACCTCTTCGACTGACCCGAAAATCGTTGGACGTGGCGCCGATCGGTCAGCGACCATCGATGTCATGAGTACGAACTGCGACACCGACGAGCCGGTGCGGACCACCGGCCGTTGGCGCGTGCTCGCGCCCTTCCAGTTCCGCGAATTCCGCTTGCTCATCACGGCGATGTCGCTATTCCTGTTCGCCGAAGGCATGTGGACGGTGGTGATGGCGCTTCAGGTCATCGCCCTGGCCGACGATCCGGCCGCGCTGTCCCTGGTCGCCGCCTGCCTGGCCGGCGGCATGCTGGCCTTCATGCTGGTCGGCGGTATCGTCGCCGACCGCGCCCCACAGCGCGCGATCATCATCGCCGTCGAGGTCGCCAATGCCGCGGCGACCGGTGCGGTTGCCATCCTCGGCCTGGCAGGCGAGCTGCAACTCTGGCATATGGCCGTTGCCGCAACGGTTCTCGGCATCGGCGCGGCCTTCTTCTTCCCGGCCTACAACGCGTACCTGCCGCGGATCCTGCCGGCCGAACACCTGCTGGCCGCCAACGGCGTCGAGGGCGCGGTCCGGCCGACCTTGCAGCAGGCTGTCGGCCCCGCGGTGGCCGGTGTCCTCGTCGGGCTCACCTTCCCCGCGCTCGGCTCGGTGACGGTGACCGTGCTGATGGTGACCGGACTGGTCCTTCTGGTGTCGATGCACCCAGGCGAAGGCAAGCACATCGTGCTGACCGTCGACCGCGAGAAGCCGCACGTGCTCACCGATCTGCGCGACGGTCTGCGCTTCGTGGTGCACACGCCATGGCTGCGCTGGACGCTGTTGTTCGCCAGCACCTGGGTGTTCCTGGCACTGGGTCCGATCGAGGTGCTGTTGCCGTTCATCGCTCGTGAGCGGTTCGCCCACGGCGAGCAGGTATACGGCCTGATGCTTGCCGCGTTCGGGGTGGGCAGCGCGGTCGGTGCAATGGTCGTGTCCTCCCGGCCACTGCCGCGCCGCTACCTCACGGTGATGATGACGATGTGGGGCGTGGGCTCGCTGCCGTTCGTGATCGTCGGTACGACGTCCTCGCTGCCGGTGATGCTGATTGCGCTGTTCGTCATCGGTCTCGCCGAAGGCGCCGGCGTCATCTGGGGAACTCTGCTGCAGCGGCGGGTACCGCCGCACATGCTGGGCCGGGTGTCCAGCCTGGACTTCTTCGTCTCGCTGGCATTCATGCCGGTGTCGATGGCCGTCGCCGGCCCGCTGTCCAAGGTGGTCCCGATCGAGGTCATCTTCGCCGTGACCGGTGTCGCGCCGGTGCTGCTCGCAGCGATCGCGCTCGTTGCGGCACGGATGACGCGCGATGAGATCGCGCACCCGCTGAGTTAGTCCCACACGCCGAACATCGGCGGCAGCGCCAGCACCATGATCAGCCCCCACACCATGTGGGTCAGGACCGGTGCCAGCACTCCGCCGGTGGCGCGGCGTTCGACGGCACACACCGCGCCCAGGATGACAGCGGCGAAGCCGAGCATCGGGTTGCCGCCGGCCGATGTGGCCACCGCATACAACAGCGTGGAGATCACCACCGGATGAAACGCACCCAGTGCGGGATACACAGCGCCGCGGAAGAACAATTCCTCGGCAAGACCGTTCACCAGCGTGATCGCGACGATCAGCGCGAGGCTGCCGTGATTGGCGTACTCCAGCACCCGGGTGATGCGCTCGGCCACCGGCCCGATCTCGCGGGCCACCAACCCGCCGACCACGAACACGCCGCCCAGCAGCAATCCGATCGCGATCCCGGTGAGCACCGGGCGCCGGTTGCGCCCGCGCCAGCGGATACACCCCAGGTGCAGCGGCCCGGACAACAGCGCCCCCAGGGCCCATACCGCCGCAAGCGCCAGCGTCAGCCAGTAGAACGTCGTGTCACCGGGCGTTCGGGTCAGCGAGTAGCCGAGCAACACCGCCCCGAGGACCAGCACTATGCACACGACGACGCGCCTGCGCCGAATCATCGACGGCCATTCCTGTTGCCGAACAGCCGAATTGGTGACCACGGCGCGGATCTCGGACAACACCGTCATAGCGCCCGAGCCTTCGCCAGGAGCAGATCCGGTCGAGGCGTCACCGTCGCAACCGCTCGCGGCGATCGGCCGGACGCCGCGGCGGCGACGGCATCGGCGATCGTGGTGAGCCCACCCGGCGGATCTGGCACGTGGTCACGTAGGACAGTGTCGGAGGCCGTCATCGGATGATCCAGCGATTCGATGAAATCGACGGCCGGCCCGCTGGTCACCGGTACCGCGGCGCAGGTGACCACAATCCACAGCGACTTCACACTACGAATATCGGCAGTCTGGCGCCGACCCAAACCTAGGAAGGGTCACGGTGCAGGTCGATGAGGTGTTCGTAGACCGCGGCGTTGTGGCGGTTGCCCTCGAGCTCGGCGTCGGACAGCTCGCGCCGGACCTTGGCCGGCACCCCGGCGGCCAGCGACCGCGGCGGCACGACCATTCCCTGGGGCACCACCGCCCCGGCGGCCACGATCGAGCCCGCCCCGATGACCGCGCCGTTGAGCACGATGGCGCCCATCCCGATCAGGGATCCATCCTCCACCGTGCAGCCGTGCAACACCGCGTTGTGCCCGACGGTCACGCCGGCACCGATCCGCGCCGGGAACCCGGGGTCGACGTGCACGGTGGAACCGTCCTGAATGTTGCTGCCCGCACCGACGTCGATCCACTCGGCCTCGGCGCGCAACGTCGCCGAGTACCAGACGCTGACCCGCGATGCGAGCCGCACCTGGCCGATCACCGCCGCGTTGGGCGCGATCCAGGACTCGGCGTGCAGGTCGGGAGTGTGTCCGCGCACGGACATGATCAGTGGTTCGGCCATGGCCGACATCGTAGGCAGACCGCTCGGCTGCCTTCGCACGCACGCACCCCGACTAGGGCTCTGACCTGCGGATACACCGCCCGTTTTGAGCCTGACACTTTGCTGCCAGTACGATTCTGCACGGCGCAGCGGTAACGGGGACCCGCTTTTCGCCGACTCCACTAGTGACTCAAAGGAGCCCAAGTGAGCACTCGTACCAAGTCCCTGGGCGTCGTCGCGGCGCTGGCGGCCATCGCCGTCGCGATCCCGACCGCCGTCCAGGCCTACGCCGAACCGACGCCGACGACCACCACTCCGGCGGCGCCGACGACATCGGAGATCCCGGTGCCCAGCATGAGCCAGCTGCCCGACCCACAGGGTTCCGGCTGCGACGCCTACAAGAACCGGATTCCCACCGGAGCCGGCTCGTTCAAGAGCATGGGCAACCAGCCCGCGTCCGCGGCCATCGCCGCCAACCCCGACCTGAGCACGTTCAGCGCGGCGATCTCCGGCCAGCTCAACCCGGCGGTCGACATCGTCAGCGTGCTCGACGGGGGCCCGTACGTGGTCTTCGCACCGACCAACGATGCGTTCGCCAAGCTGGACGAGGCGACACTGGAGCAGCTCAAGAGTGACCCGGCGTTGCTGACCTCGACGCTCTTCTACCACATGGTGCTCGGCTACCTCGGCCCCGACGATGTGGCGGGCACCATGCCCACTCAGCAGGGCAGCCTGGTGACGGTGACCGGCAAGGGTGGCGACATCAAGATCAACGACACCGCCAAGGTGGTGTGTAGCTACACCGCGCGCGGTGCCTACATCTACATGATCGACACCGTGCTCAGCCCCGGTGACGCACCGGAGCCCGACGTGGCGACGACCACCACGACGACGAGCTCCACCGAGTCGGAGAGCCCCACCACGACTCCGACCTCACTACCGGCCGAGGCGCCGTCGACGACGTCGACGACGACGACCACCCAGCCTGCCTAGCGGACCGAACCCGTCAGCGCGCCTTCCAGACCGGCTGACGCTTCTCGGCGAAGGCCAGCGGGCCTTCCTTGGCGTCCTCGGATTTCATCAGGGCGCCGATCTCGCGCATGGTGCGCGACCAGCCGGCCTCATCGGCGGTGATGGTCCCGTCGTCGACACCCACCGCGACCCGCTTGCTGGCCTGCACGGCCAGCGGTGCGTTGACGGTGATCCGCTGCGCCAGAGCCAGCGCGGCGTCGACGACCGTGCCGTCGGGTACGACCTCGTTGATCAGGCCCCACTCGAGCGCTTCGGTCGCGGTGATCGGCTCGCCGGTGAACAGCAGTTGCATGGCTACCTTGCGCGGCAGCTGATCGACGATACGGAACACTCCGCCCGCCGCGGCGACCAGGCCTCGTTTGACCTCCGGCAGCCCGAACTTGGCGCTGGATTCGGCGACCACCAGGTCGCTGGCCAGGGCCAGTTCGGTGCCGCCACCGAGCGCGGTGCCGTTGACCGCGGCGATGGTGGGCTTGTCGATGAAGTGGCGGACGTATCCGGCGAACCCCCACTCCGGGTGTTGCGGGTGAAACAGGTTCTCCCGCCGCGAGATTGCCTTCAGGTCCGCGCCCGCGCAGAACGATTTGTCACCGGCACCGGTGATCACCACAGCCCAGACGCCGGCGTCATCCTGAGCTTGCTGCAGCAGGTCACCGACCGCGGTGCTGACCGCGCCGTTGACGGCGTTGCGGGCATCGGGGCGGTTAATCGTGATGAGCAGGACGTTGCCCCGCCGCTCACCGAGAGCGGCGGGGGTCTCGACGTCGGTCACGCTCAGAGCAGCTCGAGGATGGTGGCGTTGGCCTGGCCGCCGCCTTC
This sequence comes from Mycobacterium pinniadriaticum, assembly GCF_026242045.1. Classification (GTDB taxonomy): domain Bacteria; phylum Actinomycetota; class Actinomycetes; order Mycobacteriales; family Mycobacteriaceae; genus Mycobacterium; species Mycobacterium pinniadriaticum. Next base: position 3,115 of record NZ_JAPJDO010000007.1, on the reverse strand, counting down.
GCACATGGTCTGCAGGCCGTAGCGAATTCCCTTGTCCCGCATGTGGTAGAGCAGTGTGGTCATGATCCGCGCACCGGAGCCGCCGAGCGGGTGCCCCAGCGCGATCGCGCCACCGTTGGGGTTCAGCTTCTTCTCGTCGGCGCCGAACTCCTTGAGCCAGGCCATCGGAACGGGCGCGAAGGCCTCGTTGACCTCGAAGACACCGATGTCGTCGAGGCTCAGGCCCGACTTCGCCAGCGCCTTCTGGGTGGCCGGGATCGGAGCGCTCAGCATCATCACCGGGTCGGCACCGGCCAGCGTTGCCGTGTGCACCCGGGCGATCGGCTTGAGCCCCAGCGACTTCGCCTTCTCCGCCGACATGAACAGCAGGGCGGCCGAACCGTCGGAGATCTGCGAGGAGTTGCCGGCGTGGATCACGCCGTCCTCGGAGAACGCCGGCTTGAGCTGGCCCATCTTCTCCAGTGTGGTGCCGCGGCGGATACCCTCGTCCTTGAGCACCACGTTGCCCTCGGGATCCTTGATCGCCACGATCTGATCATCGAACGCGCCGGAATCCTGTGCGGCAGCCGCCTTGTCGTGTGAGCCCAGGGAGAACTCATCCAGCGCGGTGCGGTCCAGGCCCCACTTGGTGGCCATCATCTCCGCGCCGACGCCCTGGTTGGGCGTGCGGTCGTAGCGGCCCTTGAAACCGGCCGAGTAGGGGTTGCCGCCGTTGGCCAGCGATGCGCCCATGGGGGTACGCGACATCGACTCGACGCCACCGGCGACGACGACGTCGTAGTGGCCGGCCACTACACCGGCTGCGGCGAAGTGCACCGACTGCTGGCTGGAACCACACTGACGGTCGACCGTCACCCCGGGAACCGTCTCGGGCCAGCCCGCGGTCAGCACCGCGGTGCGGGCGATGTCCAGCGCCTGCTCGCCGGCCTGCATGACACAGCCCCAGATGACGTCCTCGACGATCTCGGGATCGATCCCGGCGCGCTCGGCCAGGCCGTTGAGCACCTGGGCCGACAGTTCGGCGGGGTGCACACCGGACAATCCACCGTTGCGCTTGCCGACCGGCGAACGCACAGCTTCGACAATTACCGCTTCAGCCATCGGCCTACTCCTTAGACGCAGAGGGGTTGATCTTCGATTAATAACACGTCCCCTCTGGGAGGCTTCGGGCGGGTCAACCAACCGTTCGGTCAGCCCGCCCGGTGCCCTACTTCCCCGACGTGACGTGCACCGGCAACGTGTCGTCCCAGGGCTGGCGGGTGACCATGTCGGCGACCTCGACGTAGCCGGTCTCGAACTCGCCGGTCGCGGCGTCGACCAGCCGGTACTCCTGTCGCTGCCGGTGGATCGGCTGGCCGTCGAGCAGAACGACCCTGACCTCACCGGGCTCGAAGTGGCAGCGCTTCTGCATCGCGGCGATGAGCTGCTCGTTGTGCATGTGCCCATCGCCGAAATTCCAACCGATCGCCATGCTGCAGATGCGTTCGCCGTCGGTGATGGAGTAGGCCTCTTCGTCTACGTCGTTGTTGCCATAAGCCATGGCCCGGTGCGCCAGGGTGAACAGGGCTTTGCCGTGGGTGTTGAACGCCCGGAACGCATACCCCATGAAGATCGGGATCTGCGCGGCTTCCTTGCTGCCGTAGAACTTTTCGAGCTGAGCGGCCGGCATGTTGGCGATCGTCACCAGGTTCTGCTCGATCTTGGCCTCGGCCGAGGGCTTCACGCACCACAGGGTGGTATCCCAGTTGCCGGCGTAGTAACGCATTCCCGGCAGGAAGGAAACCTTGCGCGGCACCGTGTTTCCCAGCACCACCGTCACGGCGAGCACCAGGAACAGCAGGATCGGCCACGGGCTGGTGATGTCGGTGATCCCAATCTGGGCATGCGCGACGAACAACGACAACACCGAGAAGATCATGAAGACGTTCCACTCCAGCGGCACACCCATCGGGATGGCCGACAGGATGCCGAAATGGAAGCACACCATGACGAACGCGGCGATCGCGGTCGGCCAGCCGCCGTGGGAGAAGAACAACACCAGCGGCACCAGTCCCTCGATGGCCGTGCTGACATGCGCCAGGATGTGCGACATCGGGCCGGGCCGAAGGTCTTCGGGGAACTTCTTGAAGAACATCCGCTTGAGGAACCGCGGCCGCACCACCGGGCTGTTGGACATCATCGTGGAGATGACGAACGGGAAGTGCCGGGTGAGCTTGGAGGTCGCCGCGCCGATCCAGATCGCCATGCACACCAGCTTGGCCGCGATGATGACATCGACGCCGGCGAACAGGAAGGCGACCGCGAACGCGCCGTACACCTCGCCGCGGGCAGCCAGGAAGATCACCTTGTCGCGCAACCCCGCCAACGCCAGTAGCGCGACGACCGTCGCGATCTGCCAGGTCGGCAGCAGACCCACCGTGGTCCCCAGTTCCGGGATCGGCCCGGTGCCGTCGGAGAACAAGGCCACCAGAAGCATCACGATCAGCGCCGCATACAGCACCACGTCAACGGGACCGCGGCTGTCACCCTTCGTCAGCGGCACCAGGTTGGGCCATGGTGGCAGCCGGATCGTCTTGGGGCGCAACCAGTACAGGATCGAGCCCATCGGCGGCCAGAACCGATTGTTGAGCGGACCGAAACCGCACCCGAGCCCGACGACCTCGAACAGCATCGTGTAGAGCACGGCCTTTTCGTAGACGATCGGTTCCGACCACCACGAGCCGATGTCGGTCAGCCCACCGATGCCGGTGGTGGCCAGTCCGAACAGTGCACCGACGAAGACATAGAGCAGGATCTTGACGACATAGAACAGATGCAGGGCCACCGGGGTGCCGAAGCCGACCTCGGCCCAGTGCCGCGCCATCGGCTTGATCTTCTCGGCACGGGTGCCCTTGCTCCACGACTCGAAGTCGATGACGGGCACTTCTTGCTTCAGAAATCCCATGCCGAAACACTAGAACGTGTTCTAGTCATGCGGGAGTGATTTCCCGCGCCGCGGGACTTTCCGCGAGCAGCTGTCTGGGGGGCTGCGCCCGGTGGTGGAGGATGAAAATTTGGCCGTGGTGTTCGGCCTGGTGAGGTGCTTGCGTCGCAGACGGGCGGGGTCAACCATGAA
>NZ_JAPJDO010000006.1 GCF_026242045.1 Mycobacterium pinniadriaticum | reverse complement strand
CCGGGCGTCCAACAGTTCCCGATCCGGCCGCTCCATGCCTTGCATGAATCCATTTTCCCAGCTCAAGCCGCTACACCGAGGAGACACGCCGATTATTCAGCGGCCTCCTAGGCGCAGTTGATGCGTCAGCTTCATCACCGCGTCGCGGCACCGTTCGCGTTGGGCCATCGTCGAATGGCTGAGACCCCTCAGGCCTCGTTCGACGAATCCGCGTGGTGGCGATATCGCAACATTGTCCCGACGTTCGATGGCGCCGTTGATTGCCCGAAGCAGGAGCCATGGCGCATCGGCGTAAACCGCATTCGCGAGTTCAGTTTCGCCAGGGCCGCGGTGCCCGACCTCCTCGACGAGGCGCTGGATCTGCTGAGCGAATTGTGGATCGCGACCGCGGAGATCGGCCCAGCTATCGGCGTCAGGCACGCCAGCGAGCACCGATGCTGCCACCGGTCTGCCACGAGCGACAACGGCCAGCTCCGTAACACCCTGCAGGAGTCGCGAACTCGCGAGTCCCGGATCAGATCCGTCAACGCGTCCGGGCGCCATCGGACCGTAACGCCGCTGCAGGATCGAGGTTGGTGCGCTCACCAGGAAGGTGCAGAGTAGTCCGACCTTCCAGCCATCTACACAATCGCCCCATAGAGTCTCGATGCGTGCGCGGAGGGACTCGTCGGTCAATGCGACCAGAATCCGGTGGGAATCCGCTGCCTCGTCTGCACGCCGCTCGACAGCAGCCACGGCATTCGGTACACCAACCAGCCGAGGGCCGGCAGTCACGGCAAATCCGGCGTACTTGACCACATCCCGTGGACTCTGCCGTGGTCGTTCATATCCAGGGGGATACGGCTTGCCGTTGATCTGATGTTCGAAGTCCTCTGCGGTCTGGCCGGGGATCGCCGAGGCCATCTCGCTCAGCACACTGAGGTTTTGATAGAACCTGTGGCCGAACACCCCTATCTGCCGACGTCGGACGTTGTCTTTGATTCGGTCATCCAGCGGAAGCAGCCGAGCGACTTGGTCGGCACCGCTGAAAAGTGCTTCTCGGACCAGCTCCAGCGACAGCGGTGTCATCGGTCCGGGGAACGCCTCGGCAAGATTTGCACATGTCCACTCCGGATAACCGGGGTCTGCTCGCGGTGTATCGAATTCTCCCCTGGCCTCGCCGGTTACGACGTCGATCGACCGGCCCTCGGCGTCGGACTGCGCCGCATCGCACGGTGTCGTCCGGTCGAGCTTGAAGGGACGACGGATTTCGCGCATCCCCAGGACGAAGTGACTGGTGGCATTGCGCCCCTGGTCCGCGATGGCGTCAGCCGACGAGTACCCGACGGTGAATCCGAAGTCCTCCTTCAGCCGCGTCGTATCAGCGAGTGGCCAATGCAGGAACAGATCGACGAGTTCGGGCGCCGAGCGGGCGGCTGGTGCAATCCGACTGAGTGCACGAACGGCCGGCAGCAGAATGCGAGGTGGTGTCGGCAACGCCGGCCGCCGAGCCAGATGTGCTACCTCCGTCCACGTGAGGACATCGTCAGCTGCCAGGTTTACAGCGCCGGTAGCGGCGCTGTCACATGCGTGGGCGAAGAACCGTCCCACGTCGTACTGGTGCACCATCTGGATCCGAGCTCGTCCGCCCAGGTTCGGAATGGCCAGCTGTCGGTATAGGTTGGCCGGTGCATTGTGCGCATCTCGCCCCACCGCGACGGTGGGACGCACGCGGATCGCCTCCACCCCGGACTCGATGATCATGGCTTCGGCCTTCGCCTTGTGCCACTCGTACACCAACCCATAGGCCGGTTCGAGGGGTTCGTGTTCGAGCCAAGCCTGCTGGTGATCGGGGTGTGCGCCATAGGCGGTCACTGACGACGCGAAAACCAGGCGTTTGCAACCTGTTTCTCCCATAGCGCGCAGCACGTTGCGAGTACCCCCCAGGTTCACGGGTTCTGCTTCTGCGTGGCTGATCGACCCGCTGAGCACCCAGGCCAAGTGGACCACGGTGTCACATCCCGCCATCCCCTGTCGGACCGAGTCGAGATCGGCGATGTCCCCGCGCACGAAGCGCGCCCCCCTGGGGACATGACGTGGTTCGTGCCGGGCGAATACGACGACGTCGTGTCCCGCGCGCGTCAGCCACTTGGCGGTCGCGGCCCCGAACGCTCCGGTTCCGCCGGTCAGCAGCACCCGGCCGTGCGTTGTCACCGATGCCCCGAGATCAACCGCGGGTGGATCCGTCGAAGGACGGGATCCCGCTCTCGCGGATCCGGTCGCCGAAGGTCTCCAGCCAGCTGAATCCCAATCGCACCGTCCGGTCGTCGCCGACGCGCCGGGTGTGGCCCGCCTGAGCACGGTAGCCACCCCACCGCGCCGCCGTGAACTCGGAGAGCTTGCCGCCGCGTTCCAACTCGAACGTCCACTGCTCACCAGTCGAGGCCCGCCACCGCGCTCGTTGCGCCCAGTCCTCGTCCCCCAGATCGACTCCGCCGACGACGCCGCTGTCCATCACCACCGCGCCGTTTTGGTCACTTACGCCAGCGAAGTTGAAGCCGTCACGCCCGAAGCAGAGATGGCCCCACTCGATGCTGCCATCGTCGTACTCGTTGGCGAACGCCTCCCAACCGAGCTGAAGGTCCTTGAAGACGCGAAATTCTTTCCAGTCGTATCCAGACGGCCAGTAGGCGTGGTCCCAGAAGACAAATCCCTCGACCTGGTCACCGAGCACGGTGCCACCCACCTTGTACAGCTCGCTGATGTAGAGAATCGGCTCGGCTTCGTCCGGTGAGAGGATCTGCACGCCGGGTCCGACGAGCGCGCCGTCGAGCGCAAGCAAGTCCCCCTCCCGCCATTCGAACTTGCCCGGAGCGCCGTGAAATCGGAACGCTCCACCCGAATCCCCGACCTTCTCCATCATGGCGCCATGGAGCAGCACGCGGTCCTCGGAATACTCCCGTTTCACCTCACCGCGTACCGTTTTCGCGGATGCCGGCTCGATGGTCACGGCGCCACCCCTGGCGTTCATCAGCCACAGCCCGGCGGTCATCGGGCCGATGAACTTGCGTTCGAAGACGTGCAGGGTGCCGTCGGATTCCCGCCAACCACCGTAGAAGTAGACGACCTGCTCGCTCAGCCCGAATGGAGTGTTGTACGGATGATGAACGGTCACATCGGGCGTGTAAGACGCCGTGAGTGCGCGATGGCCGAACGATCCGATGTCTGAAGCCATGTTGGTGGCCTTTCCGGCACAGCTGCCTGGTTTCGGGCGGTTCCGGTTGTGGCACCGCGGGAAGCCACACCGACATTATTACCGACACTTTGTGTTGGCAATAGTGGAACGCGTTAAACTTCAGTCGACTTCGACCAACCCGCCGGAAAGGGAGCTGATGACCGGTAAGCGAGGCTCCGCATCGTCCCGAGCCGATTCCGACGGCGAAGGCACCGCCACGACACGTCGCCGACGGCCGGGCGGCGGCCGCAGACGCGATCCGGACATCGACGATCGGGTCCTCGTCGCGGCTCGCCGAACCTATGCCGAATTGGGTTGGTCCGGTTTTCATTTCGACCGTGTAGCAAGAGCGGCCCAGGTGAGCCGCGACGTCTTGTATCGGCGCTATTCGGATCGCGAAGCACTTCTGCTGGATGCCCTCGCCAACGCGACGCTGCCGACCGTCGACGGGCAGGGAACCATCCGCGATCAACTCATGCGGTACGCGCGCGACATCTACGCATACTTCACGTCACCCCAGGGCATCGCCAGCCTGCGCATACACCTTGAGGCAGCACAGTTTCCAGATCTGTATCAAACCTACCGCGAACGTGTTATCGACCCGAACTTCGAGGTGAACATCGCCGCATTGGACAATGCGTCACGTTACGGCGAGCTTCGACAGTCGATCGACGCCGTCGCGGCACTCGAAGCCATCGGCGGGGGCCTGCTGATCCACGCGCTGTACAGCCAGCACGCGGGCGCAACCCACCTGGGCGCCTCGACGCTCACCGGCGCTGATCTTGACGCGGTTCTCGCGCACTTCGTCGCTCTTGCCCTCGAGAACACCGATCGTCCCTGAGATGACGATGGGACGCGCGGCGCCAATCATCTTATCTGGTCGGTGTATTGAGCCGTCCCACGATCATGGTGTTCCCCGGCGCCGCGAGTCACCCTGGTCCCGACAATCCACCGTGCCTGCGGTGGATCGTGGTCAGGAACCGATCGACGGCAGCGACCGTCGCCGCAGTCCGGACACTGGGCACCGCTTCCCACATATGTTGTGCACCAGGCAATTCAGCAAACACGACCGGTTCGCGTGACACCTTGGACAACTGTTCGGCAAACCTACGAGCCGTCGAGGGCGGGGTGAGGGTGTCAATCGAGCCGTGCAGGACGAAAAACGGCGGTGCGTCCGGCCGAATCCAGTGCATCGGCGACCCCTCGGTCCATATCTTCGGAGCCACCTCAGGCGATGCACCGATCACAATTCTCGTCAGGAACGCGCGCTGCTCTCGCGGTGCCTTCACGCTGCGGTCGAGTAAGTCGTAGACCCCATAGAACGGAACAGCCGCGGCCACCGCGGTATCGACGTCTTCGAAGCCGGGTTGGAACACCGGCTCGTTGGGTGTGAGCGCAGCGAGTGCGGTCAAGTGACCACCCGCCGAACCACCGGTCAATGCAATGAAATTAGGATCCCCACCATATTCAGCGATCTCACGCTTCACCCATGCCAGGGCGCGTTTGACGTCGATGATATGGGCTGGCCAGCGGGCGACCGGCGCCAACGAATAGTTGATCGCCACACAGACCCATCCGCGTTCGGTCATATGCGCCATCAGCGGATAGCCCTGTCCGCGCTTGCTTCCGGCCACCCACGCGCTGCCGTGGATCTGAAGGAGTACGGGTGCTCGACCATCGCAAGACAAATCGTTCCGGTACCAGATGTCGAGATCGTTCCTGACGTGCGCCGTGCCGTAGGACAGGTCCGCGTGCCGCAGATACCGCGGGCGCTGGCTGAACTTCGGAATCCACTTGTCCTGCCGTCGCGTCGACATGTCCTGGTGAACAGCTACCGGCAGCGCGGACCGATAGTCCACTCCGAGGGCCGATTTCAACGCGCCATCGAGGATGACTCCCGCGACGTGACCCCGCCGTGACGCGAGCAAGAGCCCTAGCCACGACGTGGCTAGGGCCAACAGGGCCCAGCGCCCCCGCCCCCGGCGTAGCGCGGACGGCGCGAGCGCAAGTCCCGCCGCGGCCTCCACCGCGAACACCTGCCGCGGAAACTCACTGGTGAACAGGCCCAGAACGGCCAACGGCACAACGGATACCGCCGATGACAGACCGGGCAACACCCGCCGCAGACACCGGTCGGCCAGCGTCGAGTTGGCGACGGCGGCAGCGAGCGCACTCAATACCGCCAGCTGGACCGCCAGGCGCACCGATCGCTCACTGCTCATGGGTGCGGCCACTGCTCGGCTGCGCCGGGAAACCCTCACTGGCCCTCCGGAGACGCGGGTAGTTCAGTCAGCGGCCGGCCCAGTGCGCCAGCACGACCCGAATCAGCAGTCGGATCCACCATCGACATCGTCTGAGTGGGCACCGCGGGACCTCCCGTTACGGTTTCGGATGCGCAGACCACGAGTTCGACAGCAGCTCGTCGACCGAGCCGATGCCCTCATCGCGGAAGCGCTCCATGAACGACTCTCCCCAGGAGAACGCGACCTTCACGTCACGGTCGTCCCCTGCGCGCGAGACGCGACCAGCTTGCGCACGGTAGCCACCCCAGCGTGCCGCCGAGAACTGCGACATCTGGCCACCCGGCTCGAGCTCGAACACCCATGTGCGACCGTCGTTGGAGCGGTAGCCGATTCGGTGTGCCCAGTCTTCGGGATCGGGGTCCACACCGCCGGCGGTACCGACATCCATGACCACCGGACCGTCCCCGTCGGCGACAGCGACGAAGTTGAATTTCTGTCGCCCGATAGCCACCTGCCCCCACTCCACGTGACCGTCGGCGAATTCGGTGGCGAAGGCCGACCACGACAGCTGGGTACCGTTGAAGATCCGGTATTCCTTCCAGTCCTGTCCGTGGACCCAGTAGCCGTGATCGAGGAACACGAACCCCTCCACCACTTCGCCGAGGACGGTGCCGGCCACCTTGTACAGCTCGCTGGTGTAGAAGAACGGCTCGTCGTTGTCCAGCGAACCGATCTGGATTCCCGGACCCACGAGACGACCGTCGAGCTCGAGGATGGTGCCCTCGCGCCAATGCATCCCACCGGACACCAGCCGGTAGTCCAGGCCCTCCTCCGTTGCGCCGCCGGCCTTCCCGAGCAGCGATCCGTGTAACCGGTGCTCGGTCTGGGAGTACTCACGCTTCACCTCGCCGCGCACCGTGTTCAACGACTCCGGCGCCAGACTGACCTTGCCCGAACGGTTCGACATCATCCACAGTCCGGCCGTCATGGGCCCGCAGAATTTGCGCTCGACTATGTGCAGAGCGCCGGACCCGTCACGCCAACCGCCGTAGAGGTAGGTCGATTGCTCTGTCAGGCCGAAGGGCCGCGCCGTTGGCAGGTGCATAGCGAGATTGGGCTGGTAACAACTGACGGACGTGGCGAAATCGAGGTTGCCGATCATGGGTACCGACATCAGAAGGCATCCTCTCTATATTGATCTGTTGTTGGTAGCGGGGATCTGCCAGGCGACGTACTTGACGGTGGTGTATTCCAGTACGCCTTCGAGCCCGACCTCCCGGCCGACACCGGACTGCTTGTATCCACCGAACGGAGCTTCATTTCCAGACGCGGTGGCGTTGACGCGGACCTGCCCGGCCCGAATGCGGCTCGCCAGTTGCAGACCGAGCGCGGTGTCGGACGTCCAGACCGCGCCGACGAGCCCATAGGGGCTGTCGTTGGCGAGCCGCACCCCCTCGTCGGGATCTCCGCTGTATCGGATTACCGCAATCACCGGCCCGAAGACCTCCTCACGCGCGATCGTCGTGTTGTTGGTGAGACCGGTGAGGATCGTCGGCTCGAGGTAGAAGCCACCGACCGGCACGCCATCGGGACGCCCGCCCCCGCACGCTACGGTCGCGCCTTCGGCGACAGCCGCCCTGATGGTCCCCTCGATGCGATCCCGTGCGGCGGCCGAAATAACCGGTCCCATAACCGTTTCAGGATCACCGGCAGGTCCGACCTTGACACGGCGCACAGCATCGACGAGACCTGCGACCACGATGTCGTGGAGGCTGTCGGGTACCAGGACGCGGGTCAGAAGTCCACATCCCTGCCCCGCTAGCGTGACGAACCGCATCACGGCGGCGACAAGCGACGGCACGTCGGCGTCGGGCAGGGCCAACAGCGCGGACTTCCCGCCGAGCTCCAGCAACGTGTGCTTGAGCGTCGCACCCGCCGATTGTGCGATCGCCCGCCCGACGGCCGATGAACCCGTGAAGGCGACCATATCGACACGAGGGTCGCAGACCATCGCCCGGCCGACGTCGGCGCCACCGGTTATCACGTTCAGTACGCCGGCGGGCAGCCCCGCCTCGACGGCCAGCTCGCCCAGCAGCAACGCGCAACTGGGCGCCTCAGGTGCCGGCTTCAACACCATTGTGTTGCCCGTAGCCAACGCCGGACCCACCTTCCACAAGTTGAGCAGGTGCGGTGCGTTCCAGGGTGTTATCGCCGCGACCACGCCGCGGGGCTCCCGCACCACCCGCTGCCCGGTCACGGGCGGCCCTGGCAGCTGGGGAAGCGCTCGGCCGAGTTCCACACCGGCCCTCGCCACCATGTCACGGTAATGATCCATCGGACGGGCGACCTGCCCCGGCCCCGCCACTCGGCGGCAGGTGCCCACCTCCGTCTCGACGAAGCGTGCGAAATCGTCGGCGTGGACTTCGATGAGATCCGCCAGCCTGAGCAGGATCCGCACCCGGTCACTCGCGGCGAGACAGGGCCAACCGCCCCCGTCAAAGCTGCTGCGCGCCGCGGCAAGAGCCGCGTCGAGCTCGTCGAGCCCACCCAGCGGCAACGTGCGAACGACGGCTCCGGTGGACGGGTCGATGACATCGGACGTCAGGCCGGTGTCACCGACCAACGCACCGTCGATCAGCAGCCGGGTGCCGAGTGCGCTCACGGATGTCACTTCCGGGCGCCAGCAGAGAAGGTGACCGGCATGCTCTTGACACCTCGCATCATCAACGGCCCGTGTGGTTCATAGACGTAGTCGGGCGCCAGTGTGAGGCTCGGAAGCCGCTCGAGGAGTACCTCCAGCACGATCGTCGCCTCCAGACGTGCCAGTGACGAGCCGATGCAGAAGTGCTCGCCGAATCCGAACGTCTGGTGCGTGCGATTACGGGCGGCAGGCCGATCCATATCCCATTGGTTCGGCCGGTCGAGGCCTTCAATGTGACGGTTCGCATGCCCGACGGCGTTGCACACCAACGTGCCGGCCACGATCGTGGCGCCGGCAATCTCCACGTCGGTCGCCGCCTTCCGGGGTACCCAGTACAACGGCGGGTCGAAGCGCAGCGTCTCCTCGACGACGTTCGGGATCAGCGTTCGATCGGTCCGCAGCCGTTCCCACCTGCTGCCCTCCGAAAGCAGTTGATGCAGCATCGATCCGATCAGGTTAGCTGTCGTATCCGTGCCCGCGAGGATCAACATTCGCACCAGAGCGACGAGTTCGTCTGTGCTCAGGCGGTCCGCACCGTCATGCACCTGGATCAGCTGACTCAGCAGATCCTCTCCGGGCGCCTCACGACGGCGGTCGATGATCCCCAACACGTACTCGCGCAGCTCGGAATCGGACTGAGCGTAACCCGTCGAGTTCGGGCCGGCTGCGGTGATCGCATCGTCCGCCCATTTCACGAACTGCGACCGATCCCCCTCTGGGATCCCGACCAATTCCGCAATCACCATGGCAGGCAGCAGGAACGCGAACTCCGTGCACATGTTCGCGTAACCGCGTTCGATGAAACGGTCGACGAGCTCGTGGGCGATCGCATACGTCGGTGCTTCGAGGATCTTCACCGCGCGCGGCGTGAAGGCTTTGACCACCAACTTGCGCATCCGGGCATGCTCGTCGCCGTCCAGATGCACAAGGCTTGGCCGTGTGCCCGGTTCGGGTGGCCGCAGCTCATTGCGGAAGGACGCCGAGTCCTTGAAGACTGCGGCCACGTTAGCGGCTCCGGTCACGATCACCGCGCCGTTCGGTGCGGATACCACAGGGCAGCGGGCGCCGGCTTCACTGAGTGGGGTGTACGGGTCCGCCTGCGGCGTGAAGGGGTCGAATTGTGCTGAGCTCGCGGCATTCTCGTCAGACATTGGTCACCTCGCCAACCGTGATCGCCGCCTCGGGGCATGCCTGGGCGCCCGCGACGGCCTGTTCCAGCAATGTGCTCGTGATGATGGATGCGGTCAACACGCAGTAGCCCTCGTCGTCGGGCTTGTACACGTCGGGTCCATACGCGAAGCACTGGCCGTGGCCCATACACCGTTCAGGGTCGACCGCGACGGTCACGACGTGACCTCCTCGACGGCAGGCGCGCCGACACGCGCCCGCAAGTCAGCCTGCGTCGCTGGGGTCAAGCCCTTGCGAGTGATCATGTCAACGGCGCGGTCGACCATCTCGGCGTTGGTGGCCGTCGGGAACGCCCACGGACAGTCACCCACGCCGACGCGGATACCCAGACCGCGGTCCAATGCGCGATCCCACAACAGTTCTGACCGTTCGGCCGAGCTCATCGCGTACGGCACAACCACGGTTTCGTGATCGATGCCGTCGGGAATCCGCGACAACAGGAAGTCGATCACATCGGGGTCGGGATCGTTGTTCGACACCCAGCGGTCCGAGAAGAACAGCTTGATGTTGAGCGGCTGTCGTAGGATTCCGATCCGTGCGGCCAACGCGACCCAGCGCATGTCTGCGGCGTTGAACACCGCGATGTTGGGCACTAGCCCAAGCTCAGCGAACCGATCCAACTCCGGCGGGTATGGCGGGTTGGAGTTATTGGGATCGTCAGGGCCGAAACTGACTACACCGAAACGGTTCTCGTCCTCCAGCCACAACACACGCTTGACATGTTGCACCGGGTCGAAGGGAGTCAGCAACAACTTGGTGCCCGCCGGCGGCCGCTCAGCGAGTGCCCAGATGTGGTCGAGACTGCCGTGATAGCTGGGGTAGGCCAGCGGGTCGACCTCGGTCGCCGCGGTTGCCAGTACTGTGCGGGAGACCTCGTCATCGATCCATGCCTGCTTGCCGTCGTCGTAACGGGCGTGGAAGTGGACCACCGTCGCACCGTGCTGAATGCAGTCGACGACGTCGCGGGCCGTCTCCTCGGCGCCATACGGCACGTTCGGGTTGTCGTCTTTGCTGACGACTTCGTTGATTCCGACTTCCAAGTACACCTTGCCGTCGTCGCGAAAACTCATCGCGTTCCTCCTGAAAGTGCCGACAACTGGTCAATGTGTTGAAATTTGCTGTGAGTCTTGCGCTTCCACATCCCGCCGACGTCTGCCACGATGCCGGTGGCTCCGCGGTAGGAGAAGTTCCCGGTTGACCCCGGGCCGGGTTTGAGGACACTCTTCACGCAAGCGCTCATCGCCTCACCAGCAGGGCTGCGCCCGCAGTCGGACCGCCACCGACCCCGACCGCGACGGTGTTCGGGCGGCCCGCCTGCCGATCGCCACCGCGGTCCGCCAGCTGAACGCACGCTTCGTACAGCAGACCGCAGCCGTGCAGCCGGCCGCCGGACAACTGGCCCCCACCGGTGTTGAGCGGCAGCGGGCCGTCCAGCGCGATTCGTTTGCCGGCCTCGACGAACGCGCCCGACTCGCCTTTGTCGCAGAACCCGAGTGCTTCCAGCCACATCAGTGGCAAGAACGAGAACCCGTCATAGAGCTGGACTTGATCGACGTCGGACCACTTCAGGTCGCTTCGCTCCCACAGGTGTGCGGCCACGTCCCAGGCCGCCATCTCGGTCATGTCCGACCACTGGTCCCACAACGGACGGTGTCGCATGGCCCAGCCGATCGATTCGATGCCGATAGAAGGGTGCGGCCCATCGTCGGCGGTGTCGACATGCGACACGACAAACGCCACCGAACCGTCACACGGCACGTCACAGTCGAGCATCCCGAAAGGCGTGGAGATGACGCGCGCGTTGAAGTAGTCATCGAGGGTCATCGGCGTCCGGTACACCGCGTTCGGGTTGCCACCGGCATTCCGGCGGTTGTTCACCGCGATCGCACCAAGATGCTCTCGGGTGGTGCCGAACTCGTGCATGTGACGCTGCGCGTACAGGGCGATCCAGTTGACCGGGGAGTGGGCGTCGAACGGCGCCAGCCAACGCCTGAAGCCGGACACCGCGGTGTCTGGACCGCTCGACAGGGCCGCGGCACGACCGGCCGCCCCCTGTGCGGATGCCTCACCGACGGTTCGGTAGACCAGCACGTGCCTGGCCAGCCCCGTGGCCACGGCTAGGCAAGCCGAAAAGAACCCGCCCAGCTGACCCCCCTCGGGGCCACCGTATTTCCAGTTGGTGCGCAGGCCCAGCGCGGCGTGCACCTCGTCGGCGCCGGGCCCCGCCAGTCCCGGGGTGTCGAATCCACCGCCGGGAAACGTCGCAAGACCGTCGATTTCATCGCGAGTGATACCGGCGTCCGCGAGTGCGGCCAGACACGCATCCACGGTGAGCGACATCTCACTGGCGGGTAGCCGCCGACCGACCTGCGAGGAGCCAAAGCCCCGGATGACCGCTTCGCGCTCCGGTCGGATCATGACGTCTCCGCCGTGAAGAGCGGAACGAACAGGCCGTCGCCGACGGAGTCGAAGACGACCCGGACCCGCATGCCCACCGCCACGGTGTCCACGGGCGTGTCCACGATCCGACTGACAAAGCGCAATCCCGGCTGTTCGTCGAGCTCCACCACGATGACGGCGAAGGGCTCTTCCAGATGCGGTAGCCACGGCTGGTGGTTGACGGTGAACGAATAGACCCAACCCGTCCCACTCACCGACTCGAAAGTCACGTCTCGCGAAAGGCAGTCGAAGCAAACGGGATTCGGCGGGTGTTGCCATCGAGAGCAGGTGTTGCATCGCTGCATCAACAGCGTGCCGTCGGCACCCGCACGCCAGAACGGTTCCTCATCCGGCGTGGGAAGCGGCCGGAGTCGGTGGCCTGCGGCCGGCACCGCGGTGCCTGGGTCGACGGTCATCGGCCGATAATCCGTCCAGTTGACTCCCAGGACTTGATGGCCGGCGGGAAGAACTCGTTGTACGAGTGATATACCACCGGAGTTCGGCTTTCCCCCGCCCGTCGAAGGTATCCCTCCGAGGAGCGATAGAAGTCGTGCCCGGACGCCTGGTCCGGCAACTCGCCGTCATCGACCGCCGACCACTCCCAGTCGACCCCGTCGACCTCGTAGTACATGTGCTCGGGGAATGTGTCTGGCTTGTACTTGATGTCCCGTGCGGCGACGTCGGAGGTGCAGTGCAGTATCTCATCGTCTCCGGTGGCGATCAATGAGAAGTTGAAACCGTTGGCGCCATAGCAGATATGTCCCATCTCGATGGAGCCGTCGGAGAACTCTGTCCCGAACGGCGTCCATGCGAGTTCGACACCCTTGAAGAAGTCGCTGTTGCGCCATGTGACGCCGGGTGGCAGGTAGCACTGATCGAGCCACAGGAACCCTTCAGCGGGCTTTCCGAACGCGGTCCCCGAAACGCGGTGCTGTAGCGAGGTGTAGAACAGCGGTGTCGGCCCACTCGGCACGTAGACCTGCATTCCGGGACCGATGCGGCGGCCACTGAACTGCAGTTCCGATCCCTCGGAGTAGGTCAATTCGGTTGCAGTGCGGCTCAACTCGAACGGCTCTCCGGTGGCGTAACCCGGCTCGGCGGGCTTGCTCACCATACGGTACGTATCGTCTGCGACAGAGGTGACGACGGGCCCTCGGAAGAACTCGCGCCCCTCGGGCATCACTACCTTTCGCAATACACCGCCGCATGAAGCGTTACATGTGAAGTGCAGGGATCCCTCCAACCCAAGCACGGTCCGGTACGCGAAGTGCAGCTTGCCCTCGGTATCGCGGAAGTTGAGGTAGAACCACGTGCACGACAGTGACAAGCCGTAGTAGGTCCTGGTCGGATCGCCGTCCCCGGCAACGGGTTCGAATGGTCCAACGAGTGTTCGATGTCCGTAGTCGCCCTTGGATGACATTGCGCCGCCCTTCCTATGGTGCGGTGATCTCATCGACGACACGCACCGTCCCGGCACTGCCGTCGACTTCCACGAGCTGACCGTTCTTCAACCGTGAAGTGGCTGTCATCGTGTTGACGACGGCCGGGATTCCGAATTCTCGAGCCACGATCGCGGCGTGTGACATCGGGCCACCGATGTTGGTAACGATGGCCGCCGCACACCCGAAAAACGGCGTCCAGCCGGTGTCCGTCACGTTGGCGACCAGGACCTCGCCGGGTTCGAAATCATCGTCCGGGTGCGACAGGATCCGTACGACTCCGCGCGCCACACCGGGCGATGCGGCCTGGCCGGTCACCACACCATTCGCGGTGGCCGTCTCCCCGTCGTCTGGCATCCACGGCTGCGTGAAGTGGACCGGAAATTCGAGTTCTGCGAGTCTGGTCCGCTCGGCCCGACGGCGGACGACGAGATCCCTCGAATCGACTGGTGGGTAATAGAGCTCATCGATCGACAAATAGTGGACGTCGTCTGCCGAGGCCAACGTGCCTCGGTCGGCCAGGCGCCTCCCCCATTCGCGGAGCACCAGTCGCATCTCGTACGTGACGCGCATGCACACATCTCGTCCGTGCTCGCGGCGCTCCATCGAACCCACCGCGAGCCTCGTCAGCGCCCGGGCGACCTTCGAACGTGGTGGCGCCTCAGGTACGGGCGCCACCGGACGGATGCTGCCCAGCACCGACCGCAACAGTAGTTCCGGAGCATCGGCGTACACGGGATTGCTCAATTCGGTTTCACCGGGCCCGCGATGGCCGCAGTCCGCGATCAACCGTTCGAACTTGGCAGCGAACCGCGGGGCGTCCGTGCGCAACTTGTCCATCACGACTTCCCTGGGGCTGTTCTCGATCAGCAGCCGTAGACCCGCATCGTCGGCCAACATGTCGGCCAGCTCACGGACCCCGTTGAGTAACGCCGCGCTGCGCAAGTTCTGCGTGCCGGCGCGAACATCCATCGCGGCCTTCTCGCCGTAGCGTTGCCTGATCAGGTTCATCGGCAGACTCACCATGAAGGTATTCATGTTGTTGATGTCCCAGGACCGGACGACGAGATCTGTCACGAGCTCGATGCGGGAATGCAACTGTTCGTCGGTGAGATCAGCGAGATCGTGCCGGTCCTCGATCAGCTTCGTCACGCGCCGCTCCATGTCCGATACCTCGCGGCCCAGCCCAACGATCTGCGGACCGCCCTTGAGCGCAGCCCGGATTCCGGCCACCGCGTCGGCCCCTGTCAGGCGAGGCGCACGGTATCCCTCCGGCAGCGGGGTCCCGTTCATCTGCAGTTCGAAGCTCTCCGGCGTCTGGCCTGGAATGACATCTGCCAGCATTTTCATCACCGTCATGTTGTTGTAGAGGCGGTGACCAATGGTGCCGACCTGTTTGGTGCTCACCGTGGTGATGAGGTCCCGATCCATCGGGAACAGATGATCGAGCATGTTGGCACCACTGAACATGATCTTGTTGGCCAAACCGAGCGATAACGGCGTCATCGGGCCGGGGAAGGCCTCGGAAAGATTGGCCGCGCTCCATTCCGGAAGATCCGGATCGCCGGTGCGGCTGTCGAATTCGCCGGTGTACTCCGGCGGCATGATCTGTGTCGAACGTCCATCGGCTGCCGCTGTCACACGCGGGTAGATCGCCGGCACCGCCAGCCGAACGGGTTTACGAATGGACCGGGTGCCGACGGTCCACATGCTCGCCGACCAATCGGTCATGTCCGCCACTGCCTCCGCTGACGTGTACGCGCAGCTGAACCCGAAATCCTCGCGAAGCTTCCGGGTATCACCCAGCGGATAGTGCAAGAACAGTTCGATGAGGTCCGGGATCGAGCTGAAGTTCTCGGCCCGGCCGATCGTCCGCGCGAGCATCCGCGAGAACCGCTTGCCGGAATTGACGACCGGGCGTCCCACGACCTGCGCCATCTCGGTGAACGTCAACGCGTCGTCGGCGTTCAGATTGACCGTGCCGGTCGGCCCGCCCAACGCCGCCTGCGCACAAAACCGACCGACATCGTCGACATGCACCAGCTGCATGCGGGCATCACGTCCCGGCGTGACGACCACCGGCTGGCGGAAGATGTTCGCCGGCGCGCTCCACGAGGATCGGCCGACGATGACAGTCGGCCGCACGTTCACCGCTTGCACCCCGGAGTCCACGATCATCTTCTCGGCGCGAACCTTGTTGCGTTCGTAGTGGAACGACGCCGCCGGGCGCGGTGCTTCGTCCTCGGTGAACGGCTGCGGATGATCGGCGTGCCCGCCGTACACCGTGATCGACGAAGCGAAGACCATCCGTCGACAATCGTGGTCGACCATGGCGCGAAGCAGGTTGGCGGTTCCACCGATATCGATGCCCTCGGCGATTTCCGCGCTCTGCATCGCCGACACCGTCCACGCGAAGTGAGCGATCGCGTCGCACCCGGCAACTGCGCGGGACACGCCTTTTGAGTCCTGGATATCCGCGGCCACGTACTCGACCCCGGCCAGGGGTACCGACGGCGCACGACGGGCGAGCACGACGACGTCGGCACCCATCCGCTTCAGCCACTTGACAGTCGCCGCGCCGGCCGCACCTGTTCCTCCGGTGACGAGAACCCGACCTGACATCTCACCTTCAATCTCGCGGCGACCGCTTAACTTAACCTGGTTATACTATTTGCGTGGTGGTGCCGAACACAATGCCCCGCGCCGCTCACAACTATTCCGGCAGGCAACGGGATCGGTGAACAATTCGGCCACCAGACCGGCAGCCGACGCGCCCGCCACGTTTTCCGCGAGATCGTCGAAGTACAGCAATTCACCGGCGCAGCAGCCCATCCGTTCAGCGGTGAGCGCGAAGATCCTCCGGTCGGGTTTACGCATGCCCACCTCCGATGAATCCACCACCGCGGTCAGCCGGTCCACCGGCAGCACGCCACTGGTCCACCAGGCCTTCGCCTCTTTCGCGTTGTTGGTCAGCACACCGACGCGAATGCCTCGGTCGGCGATGTCTTCGACGAGCGTCACCATCTCGGGCCGTACCCGCTGACCAGCGGCGAGGCAGTCCGCCAGCCGGCGGATGTCGACGGCCACCCCGAACCGCGCCGTGACGTCACGGCAGGCGAACTTGAGGAAGTCACGTATCGACAGGTCACCGGTCTCCACGTCGGCGAAGACGGGACCGCGCAGTTGATCGACGAAGACGCACGTCGGCAACCCTAGCTCGCCGGCGTAGTCGCGGCACGCCTCGAACGGGTCGACCGTGAGCACGCCGCCCATGTCGAACACCACCGCTGCGATGCCGCTGTGAGTCATGGGGATCAATGCGGAGCGTCGGCCTGGGCCGCCTTGATCCGCTCGGCGGCGCGCATCAACTCCTCCAAGCGCTTGCGGTCCGCTTCGAGCCCCGCGATCACAATCGCATCGGGTCGGGCGGACTCGTCGGCCAACACCTCCTCGGCCTGGCGGATGCGTTCCCGCGACGCCCGGATCTCACCTACCAGCCGTTCCGAGGCCTCGACGACGGTCAGCAGATCCTCGTCGTCCCAGTCCGAGGCCCCGCGCATGGCATCGCCCGGAATCGGTTGCCCCAGTTCGAAACTCATGATTTCGAAAGATCCGCACGCGGGAAGTTGAACAGGCGGCGCGCATTCAGCTCGACGATCTTGTGGACGTCCTCGTCGGGGACCTTCGTGAAGACCTCCTCGGCGATCTTGCGGCTGTTGGGCCAGTTGGAGTCCGAATGGGGGTAGTCGCACTCCCACAGGATGTTGTCGACGCCGACGTCCGCACGATTACGCAAGCCGTGCCGATCCTCGATGAAGCACGAATACACGTGCTCGAAATACAGTTCGGATGGCCGCCGCTCCTGGTTCACGTTCTGGTAGAAGCGATGTCGCTCCCACACATAATCGGCACGCTCGAGCATGTACGGTACCCAGCCGATACCTCCCTCGGAGAGCGCGACCCGCAGTTTCGGATGTTTGTGGAACACCGGTGAGAAGAGCAGATCCGTCAGTGCCGACATCGAATTGGTGCCGAACAACGTGATGCTGACCGCCATCGGGCCATCCGGCGAGGGTTTCGGGGAATGACCCGATGTGCCGAAGTGCATGGACAGCGGAAGGTCGTACTCCTCGGCGACGCTGAACAGCGGGTCCCAGTGATCGGTGTGGATGGACGGCAGACCCAGAGGTGCGGGGTTCTCCGGGAACGCGATGGTCTTCACGCCCTTGGCGAAGGTGCGATGCACCTCGGCCACGGCCAACGACACATCCCACAATGGCAGGATCACCAGCGGGATGTAACGATGCGGCGCCGCCGCACACCATTCGTCCAGGATGAAGTCGTTGAACGCCTGCACACTGGCCAGGGCGACCTCACGATCCGCCCCCTCCAGAAACACGGTGCCCGCGAACCGGGGGAACGACGGGAAGCACAGCGCGGCCTCCACGCCGTCGAGATCCATATCGGCGAGTCGCTGGACCGGGTCGTAGCAGCCCGGGAGCATCTCATCGAAGCGGGAGGGATCGATCCCGTACTCCTCCGGCTTCTTTCCCGCGACGGCGTTCAACCCGATCTGAGGGTAGGTCTTGCCCTGGTACTCCCACACCTGGCTGGGCGGGCCGCCCTTGGCCCGCGCCACGTCGACGATGCGGGGTCCGAGCGCTCGATACTTCGCGGGAAGGCGATCAGCCCACACTCGCGGATGTTCGATGAGATGGTCGTCAACGGAGATCAACTGCATATGATCCTGCAGCGGCATCGTTCACTCCTTTTCCATAACCTGGTTAGTCATTAGATTACCCGCGTCGGTGCGCGGCGGACAGAGGGAAGAACCGCGGACGCCCCTCACGCGGCACGCCGTTCCAGCACGTGAACGGCGCATGCGCTGCCCAGACCAAGGACGTGCGCAAGACCGACCCTGGCGCCCTCGACCTGACGGTCACCGGCCTCACCGCGCAGATGGGTGACGACTTCGAAGACCCCGGCGATCCCCGTTGCACCCAGCGGATGCCCCTTGGACAGCAGTCCGCCGGAGATGTTCACCGGTGTCGTGCCGCCGCGCCACGGCGCGCCGGAATCGAGGAACGCACCCGCCCCGCCGGCTTCGCACAAACCGAGGTTCTCGTAGTGCACCAACTCAGCAGTGGCAAAACAGTCGTGCAGTTCCACCATGTCGAGATCGCCGGGTCCGAGGCCGGCGGCCTCGTATGCCTGGCCGGCCGCGTTCTTCGTGATCGTATCGACATCCCAACATGCTTCGGCCTGTTCGGCCCAGGGATCACTGACCAGAACGGACGCGCTGACTTTGACTGCACGCGCACGAACCGCAGGATCCAACTTCTGCAGCATCGAGTCGCTGGCCAGTACCACCGCCGCCGCCCCGTCCCCGGTCGGCGAGCACATCAGTGCAGTGTTGGGATAGGCGATCACATCGCCACCGGCGATCTGTTCCAGGCTGAATTCCTTGCGGTATTGCGCCAGCGGGTTGAGGGTCGAGTTCAGGTGGTTCTTCTGGGCCACCTTGTAAAAGTGCTCCACGGACACCTCGGTGTTTCGGGCGAGGTACGCGACACCCGCTTCGGCGAACACCGACGGCATCAGCGAGCTGCCCATGACACCCTCGGGTTCGACCACCGAGCCATCGCGGCCGCGCGGCGTGAACTCCGAGCCACGCGGGTCCTCACCCGCGGACAGCAGGCCGCGCTTGCCCAGTTGCTCACAGCCGATCGCGAGCGCCAGATCGGCCTCCCCCGCGCGCAGCGTCAGCAATGCGGTGCGCAGCGCCGTCGCCCCGGTGGCGCACGCATTCGACACGTTGTACACCGGCGCGCCGGTCTGGCCGATCTGGTGCATGATCCGCTGTCCCACACCGGTGATGCCCTCGAAGACGTTGCCGACCGCCACCGTCTGCATCTGGCCGATTCCGGTCGCGCTGTCCTCGAGTGCCGCCAGCGCCGCCGCGACACCGAGATCGACGACATCGGAATCGGGGAAACGGCCGAACTTCGTCATCGCGGCGCCGACGATCCACACGGTTTCGCTCATGACACCTGTACCTCAAAGTCGTAGCCAATCGCCGCGACGCCCCGGCTGTCGGTCCCGATCGGGCGGGTCCGCATGACGGCTCGTCGCCCGATCGTCGCCACCGGATCCTCGACGGCACCCGTCAGATTGGTGCGGACGTAGCCGCCACCGTCCAATGCCACCACACCGCTGACGAACGGCGTCACCACCCCCGGTGGCGCGCGGTGAACCACGGTCGCGACAGTGACGACACCGCTATCGCCGAGGTTCTCGCGACGATCGAATTCGGCTCTGCCGCAGCGGGAGCATGCCGAGCGTCGAAGCAGATAAACCGCACCGCACCCGTGGCACCGAAAGCCGGTCACATGCGGCTCCGGTCCGAGCACGAGATACTCGGCGACGGGTACGACGTCGGACGTCACACCGGCGGTGGTCATGTCATACTCCTTCCGTCGGTGCCGATCGCTGCGAGCGCGACCGTGGCCGTGCCCGATACCGCCACTCCCCCGCCCGCTCGTCTGATCGACAGTTCGAGTTCGGCGGTCCCTGGGTCAGAGGTGCGATCCACCGCAGTGACCGAGCCGCGGCATACCAGTTCGTCACCGGGCCACACTTGTTCGGCGAAGCGAACGGCTAACCGTCGCACACTTTCCGGGCCGAACAGGGCCACGCAATAGGTGCCGAGGTATCCCGCCTGCAGCATCCCGACGCTGAGCACCCCGGGGGCACCCGACTTCTTGGCGAACTCGGGGTCGTGGTGGACAGGGTTGAAGTCTCCGCTGGCTCCCTGGTAACGCACGATGTCGGTGTGGCTCTGTGGACCGAAGCTCTTGTCGGGCAACGCCGCACCGACAGTCACGGCGGCCGACGAGAGGCGGGTGGTCACGATGCCGCCCGCTCGATCACAGTGGCCCGGCTCTCTGCGGCCGGCTCGCCATCGGAATAGGTGAAGCGGGTCAGTACCACGATGATTGCCATCGTCCCCCCGCGGCTACTGCGCTTCTCGGTGACCGATTCGACCGATGTCTGCGCACGCAACGTATCGCCGGCTCTGGGAATGCGACCGGTGAACGTGTACTCCTGGCCGCCCTGCAGCACGCGAGTGAGGTCAAGCCCCAACAGCGCCGCAAGCGGCGGATCCTGAGGTTCCCAGTGCATGCTCGAAGCCAGGAAGGTCGGCGGCACAGGCGCATTGTGCCCTTGATAGGCCGGGTCGGTGGCACCTGTCGCCGCGGCGAACTCGCGGATCTTTCCGCGTTCGACGGGCATCTCGTAGTCGAACAGCACCGTACCGATCAACTGATGCGCGGGGTGGGCGGCCGTCGGGCGCGTGGTCGCATTCATTGCACGGGCCGATGTCCGGTCATGTCTGCGTTGGGGGCAGCTTTGGCCAGCAGTGCGGGCATCTCCTCGTTGAGGCGGTCGATCGTCCACCGCTGCGGACTGTGGACTTCTGGACCGTATGCCCACCCCTCAACAACCGCGATCGTGCCGCCGATGTTGGCGAAGACCCGCCCGGTGACGTCACGAGCCGCGGGGCTCGCGAGCCACAACACCAGCGGCGAGACACCCTCTGGGGCCAGGTCTACCTTGTCCGCCAGCTCCCGCGCGGCGGCGAGGTCGTCTGTCATCCTTGTCAGCGCTGTCGGCGCGACGGCATTGACGGTGATGCCGTAGCGCTGCAGCTCCATTGCGGCGATCACCGTGAACCCCGCGATACCCGCTTTTGCCGCACCGTAATTGGTTTGTCCATGACTGCCGAAGAGGCCGGACGGCGACGTCGTGTTGATGACTCGTGCGTCGTTCATCGCACCGCTCTTGGCACGATTTCGCCAGTACTCGGCGGCGTGCCGGGTCGGACCGAAGGCACCCTTGAGGTGAACGGCGATGACGGCGTCCCACTCCGATTCGGACATCGACGTCAGCATCCGGTCGCGCAGGATGCCCGCGTTGTTGACGACGACGTCCAGTCCGCCGAATGTGTCGATCGCCTGATCGATCAGCGACTTCGCGCCGTCCCACGTGCTCACGTCGTCGGTATTGGCGACAGCGCGGCCGCCGGCAGCGGTTATCTCGTCGACGACCTGCTGGGCGGGACCGCCGGAAGCACCGCTGCCGTCCCGGCCGCCACCGAGATCGTTGACCACGACGGCGGCGCCGTCAGCCGCGAAGGCGAGTGCGTGCGCCCGCCCGAGGCCGTTTCCGGCACCAGTGATCACGGCGACGCGGTCAGTCCTGTCCGACTGCACTGTCGAGCTCCTTGTCTTGATTCATCCGAGGCTATTGTGTTGCAGCCATGGCCGTTTCGAATTCCTCACGCACTTGCTGGCGCAGGATCTTCATTGCCGAGTTGCGTGGGATCGAGTCGGTGATCTGCACACGCACCGGAACCTTGTAGCCGGGCATCCGGCTGCGGGTCCAGGCGATCAAGTCCTCGGCTGTTACGAGTCCCGTCGTGACCACCACCGCCACCGGCACCTCGCCCAGACGTTGGTCGGCGATACCGAAGGCCACCGCCTCCCGCACCCGCGGGTGCGATTCGAGGCAGTCTTCGAGCTCGACGGGGAAGATCTTGAAGCCGCCACGGTTGATCATGTCGTCGGCTCGGCCGTGGATCCATACGAACCCGTCGTCGTCGACACTGCCGAGATCATTCGTGCGCACCCAGTTGCTGTCGCCACCCGCCGCCTGCGCAGACCTGACCTGCAGAATGCCCGGCTCCCCGGGTTCGAGCAGATCGCCGGTCGCCTGGTCGACGACCGAAATCTCGACACCCGGGTGCGGGCGTCCGACGCTGCCCCGCTTCGTGTCCTTCCAGGCCTGCCAGTCCTTCAACGACCATCCGGTGATGCCGCCGGTGAACTCGGTGGCGCCATAGCTGAGCAGTACCGGGCAGCCATATGTGGCCTCGAACTGCGCGGCGAGGTCGGCGCCGGTCGGCGCCGCACCCGCCCACACCGCCTTGAGGCTGGCGAGTTTCGCGGGTTCGATGTCGGCGTCGAGGACCATCCGCAATGCGGCCGGAGGTAGCGACACCGACCGCGGCTTGTACTCCGCCACCGCTTCGGACCACGCGGTCGGTTCGAATTTATCCTGCAGCAGACAGCGGCCGCCGCCGCTCAGCGCGGTGATGATCGCCCACAGGCCGCTGATGTTGGTCGACGGCAACGAGATGATCTGCACGCCGCCGCCGCGAACACTGCCGGCGCGGGCACTGCCGGCCATATAGTGCTCCTGCGCACCGGCGAGTGCTTGCTCGATCTCTCGGTATTGCAGCGGAATTCGCTTCGGCGGTCCCGTCGTGCCGCTGGTCGGCATCAGGATGGCGACACCTCCATCGAGTACGGCGTGTTCGGCGTCCCGCCGCCGCGGCACCTGTTCAGTAGCCGAGTCCGCCGGGTTCGTGGCGACATCGACCCGGAGGCCGAGCGCGCCGATTGCCGCGACGGCGCCATTCACCGCGCTGCGCGTCCAGTCCTCGGCATCGGCGAGCACGGCGGCAGGGCGCAGGGCGAGGATGTCCGTGCCGACGGTGTCGTCGGGCATGAAGGGATTGAGTACCATCACCGGCCGTTCGGTGGCGAGCACGGCGGCCAGGGCAGCGACGACGCCGGGGCGATTCCGCATGAAAATGCCGATCGGGGTGCGCGCTCCGATTCCTGCGCCAGTCAGATGTGCGTCGATGGCCCGCGCAGCTGCCGCGAATTGCTCTCGGCTGCACCAGGTATCCCGGTAGCACAGCAGTGGGTCGTCGCCGTTGGCGCGCATCCATCGCCGCATCGTTTCGATCAGATCCATCCAAGCACTTTCATCGCGCAGTGATCCGCATCCCGAGGAACGGGCTGATTAATATAACCAGGTTATAGCATCTGTGCGCAAGGCGGTCCGAACGCGGGGTTCCGACAAGCGGGGGGGCATGCAACCGGCACGGTGTGCTCCCGCTTGCCTGCAGCGGCCTCGGCGCGGGGGTTCGCACGTCGATCCTGGTCCGGCGGCGTCACCGACTCTAACGAACCCACGACTGATGACACATAGAAATTGCTGCCGTGCAACGTCTTTGAACGTTCAACACATCGGTCGACCGGGATCGGATCAGGTGATCGCGCCCGCCACCTTCAGCTCCACCAGCTCATCCCAGTGGTAGCCCAGGGAGAGGAGAACCTCATCGGTATCGGCACCGAGATCGGGCGCCGGCCGGGCCTCGACCCGACTCCCGTTGAACTGCACCGGCGGCCGCGCGACCGTCACTGCGGCCATATCGTTGATCCGCATCGTCGCGACGTAATCGTTGGCGACGACCTGCGGGTCGCGGCGCACCTCGGCGGGTGTCTGCACGATCGCCCAGACGCCGCGCTGTCGGCTCAGCAGCACTCGCCATTCGTCTGCAGTCCGGGTGGCGAAGATCGCGTCCAGATCCTCGATGCAGGCCCTACTGTGCTCGCGCCGCGCGGCGGCATCGACATAACGTTCATCGGAGGCGAGATCGGGCCGGCCGATCAGTTCGACCAGCGGCGCCCAGAACCTGTCGGATTCGAGCATCACGAGTGCGACAAAACGGTCGTCCGCCGTCCGATAGGTGTTGCTCAGCGGGTTGTGTTGGCTCCAGTGGTCGCCGCGCGGCATGGCCTCGATGTCGTACAGCGACGACGCAGCGATGTGCGGAGCAGTGCCCCACACCGCGGTGCTCAGCAGGCTGACGTCGACCACCTGCGGCTCGCCGGTGCGCTCGCGGGCAAACAACGCAGCGGCGACCCCGCCCGCCGCGTGCATGCCCGATTGGAGATCCCCGAAAGCCGCTCCGGGCATCGGCGGCGGGAAATCCGCATCTTCCGGGGTACTGACGTACCCGACGCCGCCCCGCGACCAGTACGACGCCAGGTCAAAGCCGCCGGTGTCGGCTTCCTCACCCCCCGGGCCCAAACCGCTGCCGCGGGCGTAGACCAACCGCGGGTTCACCTTCAGCAGATCGCCCACATCGACCCGGAGCTTGCGACGTACCGGTGCCAGGTAATTCGTGAGGAACACGTCCGCGGTAGCGACCAATCGATAGAGGACCTCCTGGCCCGCATCGGTAGTGAGATCGATGCCGACGCTGGTCTTGTTGCGGCTGAAGGTTTGAAACATGAAGCTGACGGGCTGCTCCCCCGGCGGCGCCAGCGCCGCACTCACCAGGCCCCGCATCGGGTCGCCATGGGAAGGGTGCTCGACCTTGATCACCTCAGCACCCCAGTCGGCCAGGGCGACGCCCGCAGACGGGATGAAACCCCATGTCGCGAGTTCTACGACACGGACGCCGTCCATCACTCCGGGCATCCTGCCCCTTTCCTCCACAGCGACATCGGCCACAATAGACTAACCACGTAATACGATTTATGGACAGCGGTACTGCGACAGTGCGGAAGAGGTCTCAATGGGACGGGTCGAGGGTAAGAGAGCGCTGATTACCGGTGCGGCGCGCGGCCAGGGCCGCCACCACGCGGTGCGCCTGGCGGAGGAGGGTGCCGACGTCGTGCTGATCGACGTCTGCGCAGACATTCCCGGCGTGGGGTACTCGATGGCCAGCCGCGAGGACCTGGCGGACACGGTGCGCCTGGTCGAGAAATTCGAGCGACGTGCCATCCCCGCGGTGGTCGACGTGCGAGACCGGCCGGCGATGCACGCCGCGATCGCCGCCGCGGCCGAGTCCCTCGGAGGACTCGACATCGTCGTCGCCAATGCCGGCATCTGCCCCATCGGCGCCGGATACCCGGTCACGGCCTTCGCTGACGCGATGGATGTCGACCTGATTGGCGTGCTGAACACCATTCACGTTGCGCTGCCCTTCATTTCGTCGGGTGGTTCGATCATCGCGACAGGCTCGGTCGCCGCCATGCTGCCCAACGCGGTGAGCAACCCCGGCAACGGCCCCGGCGGCGCCGGCTACGGACTCGCCAAGCAGTTCATCGCCGAGTACGTAGTCGTGCTTGCCCGGCAGGTGGCGCCGCTCGGCATCCGGGTGAACGCCGTACATCCGACCAACTGCAACACCGACATGCTTCACAGCCCGCCGATGTACAAGGCCTACCGCAAGGACCTCGCCGAGCCGACGCGCGCCGACGCGGAAGAGGCCTTCCCCCATATGCAGTCGATGCCCGTGCCCTATGTCGAGCCGGACGACATCGCCAACGCCGTCGTGTACCTGGCGTCGGATGAGTCGCGCTACGTGACGGGCCTGCAACTCCCCGTCGACGCCGGGGCATTGCTCAAGGTCTAGCCACGTGCCCATAGAGGAGCTGGTGAACGAATCCCTCGAGCACCCTCATGGTCTCCGGGTTCGGCGCCGCGTCCTCACCAAGATGCGCCGTCGCCAGCGCATGCACCATGACCGCACCGCCGAGCGCCTCCATGATCACGGTCGGGTCGGCGTCGGGGTGCAGCTCACCACTCTGGCGCCCGCGCTCCAACACGCCGACCGCCTGGCTCAGCTGTGGTTCAACGACCCGACTTCGATACTGCTGCAACACGTTCGGATACAATGCGCCGTCAACGTGCACCCGCAGGTTCGCATGGCCGTTGCCGCTGGCGAAGTAGACAAAGACTTCACGCGCGAACGAGACGAGCGCCTCCTTTACGGGCATGTCCTCGGCCAACATCGGGACGCTGTCGTCGGACAGTGCGTCCAACAACAGCGTCTCCGCATCGGGGTAGCGCCGGTACACCGCGTCCTTGCTGACACCCGCGGCCTTGGCTACTCCGTCGAAGTGGAACCCAGCCCAACCCTCGCGCGCGTACAGGATCCGAGCCGCTTGCCGCAACCGTCCGTCGATCGCGGGATCACGTCGCCGGCCGGCGCCGGGTTTGCGCGTCACCGGTCGGGTCTCCAGCCCGCCGGCCCCGGTTCGGTTCGACTCGATCGCCATCGACCTCCTTTCGCCGGCCTGAGTCTAAGGCCCGCGATCGGCACGCGAAGGCTATTGCCGACGTCACGCGTCGGTATTAGAGTTGGCCCGGACCACATAGGTCCGACTATCACGGAGGTCCTCACATGGCGTGCTGCGTCCTTGTCGGGGCGCTCGTTGGGAGCGTGCTACGGCGGTTCCGACGCAGTGCGAACGCACCGACGGCCCCGGCGACAGCGCAGTGGGGACTGCCGGACTCGAACCGGAGCCTCAAGTGACCGCATCCGATGTCGATCATGACCACGACACCGACGTCGGCTACCAGCTCGAGGTGCCGACTCGGCCCAACGGGCCCGCCGTGCGTGCGTTGCTACGCCGGACCGGAATCGTCGCCGGATTGACATTCGCCACCGCCACCGTAACGGTGATCCTCGGGCGGCGCCCCGGCACGCGCGCTCTCGCGCTCGGTGCGTTCGCGCCGGGAGCCGGCTATCTCTACACCCGGAACCCGCTGCGCTTCGTGGGAACACTCACCGGCTTCCTGGGCTCGCTGGTCGCCTGGTTCGGGAGCGGCAACATCATCGGTCCACCACTGATCTGGCTCGTGGCGGCGCTCGACGCGCGACGCCAGGCCAACCACGGGCGCAAGACCTGCAGGGGCGCGCTACCAGCTGTTCCCACACTGGTCGCCGGTGCCGCCGTGGCCGGAACCATCGCCCGCACGCGTGCCTTCCGGGCTGCGCAGGATCGGGGGCACACCCGCGCCGAGTACCTCGCCCGTGTTCCACGTGTCGACGCGAGGTCCCGCTCATCGGTGAACGCCGAACTGTCACAGCTCCAACTCGCCACGCTGCGTTCGTTACTGGACCGCGCCCTGCAACCCCTGGATCGCTTCGACGGGTTCGACCGGATCGACCAGTTTCAGACATCCGCCCTTCGTTATCAACTCAACTTCAGCCAGTACGCGCTGGCGATTGCACAGCTGCATCACACGCCGTCGTTCCACGGATACCTGTCGGCGGCACAACGAAATCTGATCGAGAAACTGACGCTGCCCGCAGTATGGCGCTACTGGGCTTTCGAACAAACCTGGGGGAATCTGAGTCTCGACTGGGACCCGATGAAGCGCGACAACATCATGCTGTCGGGCTACCTCGGAGTCATGCTCGGTGCCTACGAATCCAACACCGGTGACGATCGCTACCGCCGCGGCGGCGCACTGCCGTTCCGACTCGGCAAGCGCACGTGGCCTTACACACACGATATGGTCAGCGCCGCCGTGCACCGGAACATGCAGCGCTCCGGAATGACGCTGTTCCCGTGCGAACCGAATTGGATCTACAGCGCCTGCAACATGACCGGGATCAACACTTTGATGCTGTCAGACCGACTGCACGGCACGACGTTCGTCGACTCGATCGGCGCCGACTTCCGACGCAGGCTCTACGACGAGTTCATCACCCCCGACGGCCGGGTCACCGCCATCCGGTCGGCACGGCTGGGAATTACCATCCCCATGCTCACGTCGACAATGGCCGACTGCGGCCTGGCAACCATGCTTCATGCGTTCGACCCTGAACTGGCACAACGCTGTTGGGCGATCGTGCGCCGCGAATTCATCGACACGACCGGCCCAGAGCCGACAATCGTCTTGCGTGGGTGGGACGCCATCGACACCGGGAACTACCACAAGACCCACCTCGGTGCATTCGCGCCGGTGATGTGGGCCGCCGCCGAGATGGGTGACACCGAACTGTTCACGCTATTGGCAGGGTCGCTGGACCGCCAGTCACCACCTCGGGACGAACATGGCGCGCGCTGGTATGACGGGCTGTCCACCAACATGAACGCAATGCTGGCGCTTGCACACTTCAGCCCGCCCGGAGGGCACCGCGCGCTCATCGCGGACGGACCCGGCGCTGCGGTGTTGACCGGTCCGGTACTCCAGGACGTCGCCTATCCCGACGTGCTGGTGGCGGCCGCGCACACAGACGGCTCCGATCTCCGTACGGTACTGCATCCCGGAGACCACTTCGCGCGAGTGCAGCTCGGCATCGAACGGCTCGTCCCGAACCGGCGATACCGCGTCACCGGAGCCACTACGGACGAGGTGGCCGCCGATGACCACGGAACAGCTCGGCTCGCAGTCGACCTGGGTGGACGAACCGAAGTCTCACTGGCGCCTTTGATTTGAGTTCCTGACGCGTAATTCCCACAGATCCGTATCGATAGGAGGATCGATGAAAAAGGTCATCGTGACCGGCGCCGGGTCCGGTATCGGCAAGGAGTTCACCAAGCTGTTCCTCGAGGACGGCTCCCGCGTGCTCGCAGTGAGCCTGGTTCAGGACGAGCTCGATCTACTCGCAGATGAATTCGCCTTCTCGGCACCACGGCTGGAGACCCTGCAGATGGACCTCTCCAAAGCCGATGCCGCCCAGCAACTCCTGCAGTGGACGCGTGATGACGACTGGTTCCCCGACACGCTGATCAACAATGCCGGTTTCGCGTGCTTCGGGGATGCGGTCGACCTTTCCCCGGAACGGGTCACGAACATGCTGGAGCTCAACATCACCACGCTGACCATGACCTCGATGTTGTTCGGGCGCGAGATGAAGGAGCGGCGCCGCGGAGCAATCCTCAATGTCGGCTCGACCGCCGGCATGGTGCCGTCAACACGGATGGCGTCATACTGCGCAAGCAAGTCCTACGTCAACACGTTCACGTACGCGTTGGCCGCCGAGTTGAAACCCTTCGGTGTGACGGTCACCTGCCTCACTCCCGGTGCCACCCAGACCAAATTCGCCCAGGCCGGTGGAATCGACACATTCAGCCAGAAGTCGCTGTTGCACAATATGTTCGAGAAGAACAAGGCGGGCTCACCCGCCGAGGTCGCCCGCGGGGGGTATGACGCACTCGCCGCCGGCAAGACGCAGGCGCTCGTGGGCAAGGGATCCAAGTTGGCCGCACTGCTGTCCCGCACGGTGTCGCAGCGACGCCTACCAGCACTGATCAAGAACCCGTGATCGTGACGACTCCCTACCCGGCGAGGTCCAATGGAGAGCTGCGGCTGTCACCAGGGCTGTGGGGCGCCGCCGGTGCCGAGGTCGCGGTCGCCGTGGCCGTCGGCGTAATTCTGTTGCGCAGCGGCCATGCAGCACCGGCGATGCACAACATGCCCGGCATGGACGACATGCCGCATCACCAACCAAGTACTACCCAAATTCATTGGACGACAATGCTGGCGGTCTTTTCCGTGGTGGCGGCGGTCGCGATCGCGTGGTGGGCGGCTACCCGCGCCAGGGCACCCGCGGCGGTCGCTGTGGTCAGCCTGATCGCCGTGGTCGCGTCCGATCCGATACGTGCGCTGGCGCTGCGCTCACACCTCGTTGCGATGGCAGCGCTCGAGGTCGTGCTGGTTGCGGCACCGCTACTGGCGCTCTCCGTTCTCCGCCGAGGCGAGCGCCCGCGGACACGTATGCGTTCCGGGCCGTGGATCGCAGCAGTATTCGTTGGCCTCACCCTCTACGTGGGGTTCCTGGTCGCCCTGCATCTACCGGGTGTGCACGACCGTGGGGGCCACGCGGCCGCGGTGCCGGAATGGCTCGTCGCAGCGGCATTCGTCATCGGGACGAGCTATTGGGCGGCGATCCTGCTGGCCGCGGGGGTCGTGCCGCACCGGATCCGGCGCGGCGCGCTGATCATCGGCCAGGAGGTCGCCGTGATCCTCGGACTCGCTGCCCTGTTCCTTCCTTCGCCTTTCATGACTCACCCTATCCCGCTGGGTATTTCAGCGGCGGCAGACCAGCGACTCGGAGGTGTCTTGATGGTCCTCACCTGCGCCGCCGTCAGCTTGCCGCTGCTCAGAACAATCGATGCGCAGCGCCTGTCCACCCCGCGGACGGAGTCTCATGTCCCGTGACATCCTACGATCGCTGCCCACGACAGCCGACGGGAATGCCACCGCGCTGCGGGCCCTTCTCGACACGCAGCGGTCGGATTTTCTGGCCTCCGACGCACCGTCGGCCGCGGTACGCCGCGACCGGATCGACCGGCTCGTCCTGCTGCTGACGGAGAACGCTGACGAATTCTCGGCGGCGCTCAACGCCGACTTCGGTAATCGTCCACACGGCGTGAATCTGCTGTCCGAGATCGCCGGCATCCTGCCCGACCTGACCAACACGCGACGGAAGCTGGAGTCGTGGATGCGCCCCGAGCGCGTGCGCTCCAGCACATTGATGGGAATGCCCACCGTCGTCGAGAAGAAGCCACTGGGAGTCGTTGGTGTCATCGGGCCGTGGAACTTCCCGATCAGCCTGGTCGTTCAGCCCACTGCCTCGGCGTTCGCGGCCGGCAACCGCGTGATGATCAAGTTCTCTGAGGTGACCGCGCGCACGGCGGACCTGTTCGCGGCCAAGGTCACCGCCTATTTCGACCCAACCGAACTGACGGTCGTTACCGGAGGCGCCGAAGTGGGGGCCGCGTTCAGCGCGCTTCCCTTCGACCATCTGTTCTTCACCGGATCACCTCGGGTCGGCGCGCTCGTGGCTGCCACCGCGGGACGCAACCTGGTGCCCGTGACACTCGAGTTGGGTGGCAAGAACCCCGCCGTCATCGCGCCGGAGGCCGACATACCCGC
The DNA here is from genome assembly GCF_026242045.1 of Mycobacterium pinniadriaticum. Classification (GTDB taxonomy): domain Bacteria; phylum Actinomycetota; class Actinomycetes; order Mycobacteriales; family Mycobacteriaceae; genus Mycobacterium; species Mycobacterium pinniadriaticum. The sequence goes on along the minus strand of NZ_JAPJDO010000006.1, from coordinate 231,923 downwards.
GATGGCGCAACGCGTCATGGCCGCGCGTGTCGCCAACGGCGGCCAAATCTGCCTCTGCCCCGACTACGCGTTCGTTCCGCGGGCAAAATTGGACGAGTTCGTCTCTGCGGCAATCGAGCAGGGCCGCAAGGCTGCATCGTGTGAGGGCCCCGCCGGCATGGTCAGCATCGTCGACGACAAGAACTTCGAGCGCGTGACGGCCCTGATCGACGATGCTCGCACGCACGGTGCGACGGTGCTCGACACCGGGACCCGGCTCGACAGAGCCCGTCGGCGCATGCCACCGACGGTACTGCTCGGCGTCACCGACGACATGCGCATCGCCGGCGACGAGGTATTCGGGCCGGTGCTGTCGGTATTGCCATACGACGACATCGCCGAGGTGTGTGACTACATCAGCCGGCGTCCGTCGCCGCTGGCCGTCTACTGGTTCGGACCACTGGGCCGGGGTTTCGACGCGCTTCGCGAACGAACGCTCAGCGGTGGAGTGTCGGTCAACGACTTCGCCCTGCACTGCGCGGTGATGGCAGCCCCGTTCGGCGGCGTCGGGCACAGCGGCTCGGGCGCCTATCACGGTAAGACCGGCTTCGACACCTTTACCCACCTGCGGACGGTGACGACGAGCAAGCTGCCGTTCAGCTTCGCCAAGCTGATCACACCGCCGTACCCCACCGGCCTGACCGGCTGCCTCAAGGCGTACCTGGGCTGGGAGCGGAGGAAGGCGGAAAGACGGGTGGCTCATGCGAAGAGCCTGCCGAAACCGACGTAACCGCGGCATAGCCTGTTGCCGGGTGGTGGCGGCTCTTTCACCCAGATCAACGACGGCCTGCATCGACACGGCGTGCAGCCTAAATCGGGACCGCGACGCGCCAGCACGCTGTGTCCCGCCGATAATCCGTCGCCGGTCTCGACTTCCGGACGGCTGAGACAGGCCTGCCGCCCGAGCGGCAGACGCGCGAAGTGGGCACCTTCGCTCAGCGCAGCCAGGCGGGCGGACGCTTCTCCATGAATGCCGCGATGCCCTCACGTCCCTCCTCCGCCGAGAAGTACTGGGCCGAAAGCATTTCGAGCTCGCCGAGATCGGCTTCCAAACCGGCGATCGCGGATTCGCTGCGCGTCAGTCGCTTTGTGGCAGCCAGCGCGCCCGGGGCTGCCTTCGCGAATGCGTCGGTGATGCGACGCACCTCGTCTTCGAGACGGCCGGCCGGCGCGACCACATCCACCAACCCGGCATCGCGCGCCCACTGTGCCGACACCGGCAGACCCGTGAGGAAGAGATGATGAACCGCCGCCCGCGCCATCCGCGGCAGCATCACGGCCGAGATGACCGCGGGCACCACCCCGAGCCGCACCTCGGTGCACGCGAAGGTCACCGGCTCGGCCGCGATAACGACGTCACACGCGGCAACCAAACCGAGGCCGCCGGCGCGTGCGACACCGCCGAGGGCCGCGACCACCGGCTTGGGTGAGCGCCAGATCTCGACCAGAATCTCCCGGACGGTTGGAGTTCCCACCGGCGCAGACCCGCTGCTCGCCTCCTTCAGATCGGCGCCCGCACACATCACGGGTCCGGTGTGCCCGATGACGATACTGCGGACATCGTCATCGACGGCCGCTTCCCGCAGCGCTTCGAACAATTCGGTGCGGAGCTGGATCGACAACGCGTTGCGATTGTCGGGCGAGTCGAGCAGCAGCCGGGCAACGGTGCCGACATGCTCGACACGAACGACGGCGCTCACGTTCCGCGTCCTGCCTCCGCTTCGTCGGCCCTGGTCAGCCCGGCCAATCCGATCAGATCTTCGTGCAGTTCGAACCACACCGTGTGATAGCTGTCCACGATCGGTTTGGAGACGTAGCCGAGGTCACCGGCGGCAACCGCGTCGGCGGCATTCACCAGGCGGTGGGTGTAGTGGCTCAACCGCGGCGCTACTCCGGTGATCCGGTCGAGCAGCGGCAATACCGCACGGTGCAACGCCTGCAGCCGGTCCAGCACGGCACGGTCGTAGTCGTCGTCCGAATGATCATTGGGTTGCTCCGGACCGCGTGTCTGCCAGTCGGTGATGATCTGCTTCAGACCCGTGTTGTGCTCGGTGAAGGCCTCGTAGATGGCCCTGACAACGGCCTGATCGGCGCCGCACTGCTCGGCGTCGATCAGTTCGGCGCATCGTTGACGGCCAGTCGGTGTGATGCGGAACCCCATCGGGGTCAGCTTGAACAGATCACGCGATACGAAGTCGTCGATCTGCGCTTGGACGATGTCGACATCCCGCCCGAGGCTGGAGGCGACCGTGTCGGCGGACACCCGCCCCTTGATGGCCACCAGCCGCAAGATCGTCAACTCTTCGGACATGTTCTGTCCCTCCTCAGATTCGGTTGATCCCGGCCGACTCGGCGATCGCATCTCGATGCAGCCCCGGCGGCCCCAGCAATGTGGCGTTGACGCGTGCGCGTCGCAGATACCGATGCGCCGAATGCTCCCAGGTGAATCCGATACCGCCGTGCACGTGGATGCATGTCTCGGCCGCCAACACTGCCGCTCGCGTGCCGAGCACGAAGGCCAGCTCGGCATCGGGCCGTGCTTCGCTCTCGATTGCCTGGTGCACAACTGATTCCGCAAGTTCGGTATCGAGCAAGACATCGGTGCACCGGTGCTTGACAGCCTGGAATGATCCAATCGGAGCGCCGAATTGCGTTCTCGTCTTGGCATATTCAACTGTCGTGTGCAGACACGACCGAGCGATTCCGACCTGTTCGGCACTCAGCGCTATCAGAGCCCGGCGGTAGGCCGCCTCCGCGGCGGGCACGGCCATCGCCGGCCCGGCGAGCATTGTCGACGGCGCCTCGTCCAACGCGATCTCGACCAAGCCGCGACCCGAGTCGAGCTCCTCGGCGGGGGTCAGCGTGCCGGCGGCACCCTCGAGCCGGTGCAGCGCGACTCCGTCCTGACCATTGGCCAGCACCAGCACGGCGTCGGCGTGTGCCGACGCGGTCAAGCCGGTGGCTGTCCCGCTGAGACGCCAACCACCATCAGCCGAACGAGACGCCGATACGGATTCGACGTGGTCAGCCCGCGCGCCGTTCAGCCCATCGAGAGCCACCGCATATCGCGTATCAGGCAGCGACACCAGCAGTGCTGAGGCGTTGTTGTCCACGAACGCGAGCAGGGTGGGAGCCAAGACGGCTGTCGGCAGGAACGCCGACGGAGATACGGCGGCACCCAGTTCGCCGGCGACCAGCGCTATCTCCCGGTCACCCATACCCAGTCCGCCGTGGTTCGGATCGACGAGCATTGCGGCAAGGTCGAGTTCGTCGACGACGTCACGGGTGCCCGACTCGATCGCGCGACGGGTGGCTTTTCTCAGGTCCTCCAGCAGGTCCGAACTCATGACACTCTCCTCCAGCAGTCGCCGGAGAATAGTATAACTAGGTTAGTGGTAAAGGCTACCCGCACTCAACCGATGAGATCGAGCAGTTCGCGCTGCCCCTGGTTCTCCAGCATCTGCTCCGTGGTTTCTTCCAGGTGCCGGCGCCAAAGCTGTTCAGCATCAGCGGCTTTCCGATCCTCCACCAGCCGGACCAGTTTGCGGTGCACCCGGTGCGCCAACTCGGCATTTGCGCGCTTCTGCGCTTCGTCGGCGGCATGTTGCCACACCGCCTGGGTGTGGGCAGTCGTGATGTCGGACATGATGTGCGCGAACAGAGCCAGCGTATTGCTGCCCGACAACTCCACGACGAGCGTGTGGAAGTCGGCATGCACCTTGCCCCATCGCCGAGGCTCGTTGATGGCGTTGGCTTCGGTTTCGAGCGCGTCACGCAGCCGTTGCACCGTGGTGGGCCCGGCGGTCTCGGCGAGTAGGCGCACCGCGGGAGGTTCGATGATCGCGCGGGCGCGGAACACGTCGAAGACGGTGGTGTGCCCGTACTGCAGCAGCCCACCCGCCTGACGCGCCACCGGTTCCGGGCGCGGGGCGTTGACCCGGGCGCCGCCCTTGCTGCCGCGTCGAATGGTCAGCAGCGACTCGGATTGAAGAATTCGAATCGCCTCCCGTAAGACGGGTCGAGAGACACCGTATTGGGCGAGAAGCTGCGCCTCGTTCGGCAGAAAGTCGCCGTCACGAAACTCGCCCAGGATGATCTTGCGACGAATGTTGTCGGCGACGAGTTGGCCCGCAGTGGGATGCGAGATGGCCTCACTGTCCGGATACACGGACCGATTGTCTCACCTAATTAGCAATCCTGGTTAGCGAAAACCATCCTGGGTGTTTCGCGCCCTCTGGATGATAGCGAGCAGCGCCGGAAGGGGATGCTCCGCGCTGACCGCCGTGGCGGACCTGAACACGGCGGCGATGGTCGACGGATCTCGGTGATCGACGACGGCGAGGCCCTTGGCTGCCGGCGTCCCGACGCGGTGGACCTCGATCGGGCTTCGTTCCCGCGCCCAGCCGAGTAACGCCGACATATCGGGGTCGAGCTCCTCCGAGGGTTCGGTGAGGCGCAGGGCACCTGCGTAGATCTTGCCTGCTGCGCCGTCAACCGTGACCTCGACGCCCGCGAGCCCCTGTAGCGAACCCTTGCCACAGCCCACCACGCAGGGGGTGTGCAACTCGCGGCTGACAACCGCGGCGTGCGAAGTCGAACCACCCTGCTCGGTGATGACGGCACGACTGGCGATCATCCCGCCGACGTCGTCGGGGCTGGTGGTCTCGCGAGCGAGCACCACATCCTCGCCTTCGTCGAATGCGTCCTCCGCCGAATCGCTATCCGTCACGACGAGTCCCACGCCGACTCCGGGACAGGCTGGTAATCCCGTGGCCACCACCGTCGCGGTCGCCAGCACAGACGGTTCGATCACCGAGGTCAGCAGTGTGTCGAGTTGTGCCGGCGTGACACGCGACAGCGCCTCGTCAGTGTCGATCAGACCCTCGCGCTGCAACGCCACCGCGATCGACACCGCCGCCTGGGCGGAACGCTTCGCCGCGCGTGTCTGCAGCAGGTAGAGCCGGCCGGCTTCGACCGTGAACTCGATGTCTTGAACGTCGGCACCGTCCTTCTCCAGCCACCGCGCGGCCTCGAGCAACTGCTGGTGAATGACGGGGTGGCTTTCTGCCAGCGTGATCAACGGAAGTGGGTCGAACTTGCCGCTGACCACGTCCTCACCCTGACCGCGTGGCAGCCACTCGCCATACGGCCGGTTCTCCCCGTTGAGCGGGTTGCGGCTGAACAGCACTCCGGTGCCGGACTCGTCGTCGAGGTTGCCGAACACCATCGCCTGCACCGTCACCGAGGTGCCCGCCATTTTTCCCTCGAGGTTGTGGTGGCGCCGGTAGGACACCGCCCGTGGCGAATTCCACGATTCGAACACGGCCGTCACCGCTGATTTCAGTTGGCCAAAGGGATCCGCCGGGATCTCGCCGTCCGCGGGGTTCACCACCTGCCGGAACAGCTCACGAAATCTGTGGTGCGTGTCGGCGGCGAATCGCTGCCCGCACTTCTGCGCCAACAGTTGTTCGACGTCGGCGTTGATGCCGAGGTTCAGCACCGTGTCCATCATTCCGGGCATACTTGCCGGCGCCCCGCTGCGGACCGACACGAGCAGCGGGACCGGCCCGCGCCCGAACATATGGCCGGACTCCGTTTCCAGCCAACCGATTCCGTCTTGGATCTGGGGCCAAACCCGCTCCATGAGCCGGTCGGGCGCCTCGAAGTACTGCCGGCACGCGTCGACGGTGACATTGAACGCGGGCGGCGTGGGCAGTCCGGCCGCCCGAATCTTCGACAGCCCGTGCGCCTTGCCGCCGACCATCATTCGCGGGTAGATGTGGCTGCCGTCGATGCGCACGACCAGCTGACCCCCATCGAAACGATCGACGGTCACAGAACCCTCCAGGGCGGACGACGGAGAACTCACTTAGGGCTCCTCAACGCAACGTGATATCACTAACATATAACCAGGTTAGTATTTGACGTGCCAAGTGGCATTCGGCTGCGCACAGTAGAGAGTGTGATGGAACCCCAACTCCCTTCGATCGACTCCTTCGTGGCTGATGCCAGGAACTTCCTCGACGAGCACGCCGAACACCGTCCCGACGGATTCCCGGACGCGATGTTCGCGCAGTTCCGCTACCTCGCCGACCCCGAAGCAGCCCGCAGAGATTGCGTTGCCTGGCAGCGGTTGCTCTTCGACAACGGCTTCGCCGGCCTCACCTGGCCGCACGCCGTCGGCGGCCGGGCTCTGCCCTCGGCATACGCACTGGCCTGGGCAGACGTGGAATCCGAGTACGACGTGCCACGCGGCCTGTTCGGCGTCACGCTCGAGATGGTCGGCCCCACACTGCTGGCCGTCGGCACCCGAGAGCAGAAGTCGCACTGCACAGCGATCCTGCGTGGCGACGAGGTGTGGTGTCAGCTGTTCAGCGAGCCCGGCGCCGGAAGCGACCTCGCGGGTGTGGCAACCAGGGCCACGCGCACCGAGAGCGGGTGGCGGATCAACGGGCAGAAGGTTTGGACCTCCGAAGCCCGGCACGCGCGGTACGGCTATCTGCTGGCCCGATCCGACCCGTCGCAGTCGCGGCACCGCGGCCTGACGGCGTTCGTCGTCGACATGACGGCGCCCGGAGTCGACGTGCGACCGCTGAAACAGATGACCGGCGGCGCCTCGTTCTCCGAAGTGTTCTTCGATGACGTCGCCCTGCCCGCCGATGCGGTGCTCGGGGAGGTGGGCGGCGGCTGGACGGTGGCGATGACCACGCTGGGCTTCGAACGGTTCTCGAGCTTCGGCCGCTCCTTGGGCCGACTGGTGCGGCAGGCGGCCGAACTCGGCTGGAATGACACCGCGTCCAGGGAACGGTTCGTCGACGCGATCATCGACCAGCGCGCGCTGGCGGCTTTCGAAGCCGGCGTGCACCGGCGCCTGCTCGCCGGCCAGTCGCCGGGCCCGGAAGCGGCGCTGGCGAAGATCGCCACCGGATCGGTGGTGTCCACCCTGGCTGACGCCGTCGCCGGCCGCCTCGGCAACGCGCTGTCGATGTCGGGTGCCGGCTTCGACGACTGGCGATTGGTCGTGCTCTCCGCGCCCGCGTTCCACATCGCCGGCGGTACCGACGAGATCGTGAAGACGATGATCGCCGAGCGCGTACTCGGCTTGCCGAGAGGCTGACCGATGAGCACCGACCCGAATCGACCGGTCGTCATTGACGCGTGGGTGCAGCCGTGGCTGCCCGACACCGTGGCGAAGATGCCGGAGCGCAACTTCACCCTCGCCGATCGCATGGCGCACGGCGCACGGCTGCGTGCCGGGATGCCGCTGGAAACACTCATCGATGAGATGGACGCCAACGGCGTGGCGAAGGCGTTGTGCTCGGCCGGACCGCTGATCCCCAACGCGGACGTGATCGACGCCGTCCAGCGCTACCCGGATCGCCTTATCGGGGTCGCCAACGTCAACCCGTGGTCGGTGGACGGGGTCATGCCTGCCGTTCGCGAACTTCGGAGACTGGTGTCGGAGTATGGCTTCAAGGGCCTGAAACTGGAGCCGTTCATTCTCGACAAGCTCCCCACCGAGGCCCAGTGGTATCCGCTGTATACGACCTGTGCCGAGTTGGACATCACGCTGCAGGTTCAGGTGGGAGGCACCGGCCCGTCGACCTACACGTCGGAAACCGGCAGGCCCGGCCACATCGACCGCATTGCCATCGACTTCCCCGAACTGCGCATTGTCGCCGGGCACATCGGGTGGCCGTGGACGGAGGAGATGATCGCGATCGCGGCCAAACACCCCAACGTCTACATCGACACCAGTGCGCACCTGCCGAAGTACTACCCCGCCGCGTTCACCCACTACCTGCGCACCTACGGCAAGAGCAAGTGCATTTGGGCCAGCGACTGGCCGATCCTCACCTTCGAGGCGGCCGTCGAGGGGCTCGATGAACTGGGACTCAAGCCAGAGATCGAGCGACTGTTCCGGCACGACAACGCGGTGAGGGCGTTCGCACTCGATTGAGCGCCGTAGCCGCTTGCCTCAGGGTACGTTGTTTTGTATAACCAGGTTAGTAATTTTGGACGAAGCTACAGGAAGCGGGGAAGCGTGCCGGTTCTCGCCACCGAGGTGATCGCGTCGAGCGATCCGCATCAGCGCGCGCGCACGAAGATGCAGGCGCTGCTCGCCGAGGTCAAGGACCTCGAGCGCACGGTCACCGAGGGTGGCTCCCCGGCATCCGTCCAGCGTCACCGCGACCGCGGAAAACTTCCGGTGCGCGAGCGTCTCGGGCTGCTTGCCGACCGGCACGGCTTCGTCCTGGAACTCTCCCCACTCGCCGGGTGGGGCACCACGGATCCGCTGGGTGGCGGCCTGGTCACCGCGGTGGTCGAGATCCACGGCCGGGCAGTCATCGTCATCGGCAACGATCCCACCGTCCGCGGCGGGTCACTCTCACCCACCTCGATCACCAAGACGCTCCGCGCAATGGAGATCGCCGAGACCAACCGGCTGCCCGTCATCACGCTGGTCGAATCCGGTGGTGCCGACCTCGACAAGCAAGCAGACATCTTCGTCCCGGGCGGGGAACAGTTCCGCCGCCTCACCGAACTCTCTGCTGCCGGAATTCCCACGGTATCAATAGTTTTCGGGTCATCAACAGCAGGCGGTGCCTACCTGCCCGGAATGAGCGACTATACGATCTTCGTCAAGGACCGCGGCTACGCATTCCTCGGCGGCCCGCCGCTGGTGAAGATGGCCATAGATGAGGACGTCACCGAGCAGGAACTCGGTGGAGCCGATATGCACGCACGGGTTTCGGGGCTGGCCGACTACCTCGCCGCCGACGAAGCGGACGCTATCCGGCAGGCACGGTCCGTCATTTCGCGCTTCGAGCTGACTGCTCCGGTGCCAGGCGGTCCCGCGCCCGCACACGATCCGGAGGAACTCCTCGGGATCGTGCCCGAAGACTCGAAGACCCCCTTCGACATTCGGGAAGTGATCGCACGTATCGTCGACGACTCCGCCTTCGACGAGTTCAAGCCGCTCTACGGACCGAATCTGGTGGCGGGTTGGGCAGAAATCAATGGCATGCCAATCGGTCTGCTGGCCAACAACGGCATCCTGTTCTCCCCCGAATCGCAGAAGGGCGCACAGTTCATCGAACTGTGCAACCAGGTCGCCACCCCGATCCTGTTCATCCAGAACATCACCGGATTCATGGTAGGCACAGCGGCAGAGCAGGGCGGCATCATCAAGGACGGCGCCAAACTGATCAACGCCGTCGCCAATTCCCAAGTCCCCCACGTCACGTTGATGGTCGGCGTCAGCTATGGCGCGGGCAATTATGCGATGGCCGGTCGGGCATACCGCCCCCGTCTGGTGTTCACCTGGCCGACGCACCGCATTGCGGTGATGGGCGGCCGCCAGCTCGCGGGAGTCATGTCCATCGTGCGCAAGCGCTCAGCGCGATCCCGCAACTCGGACTTCGACGAGTCGGCTGACGCAGCCCAGCAGGCCGAAGACGAAGCCCGCATCGAATCCGAGTCCACCGCGCTCTACGCCACCGGCCGCTGCTGGGACGACGGCATCATCGATCCGCGGCACAGCCGTCATGTACTGACCGTGGCATTCGCCATGTGCCGCGAAGACTCGCGACAAGTTACCCGGCCGCCAAGCGGTTTCGGCGTCTTCAGATTCTAGTGAGGAACCCGTGAAACGCTTGTTGATCGCAAACCGCGGCGAGGTGGCCAGCCGGGTAGCCCGTGCCGCGCGCGCCCGAGGTATTCGCACCGTCGCCCTCTACTCGGACCCCGACGCGACCCTGCCATACCTGAACGACGTCGACGAATCGTTGTCACTGCCCGGCGAATCGGCCACCGATACCTACCTCAACATTGCGGCGGTCCTCGATGCCGGCCGCCGTACCGGATGTGATGCCGTGCACCCTGGCTACGGATTCCTCGCTGAGAGTGCGGAGTTCGCCGAAGCGGTCGCTCAGGCCGGCATGACCTTCGTCGGGCCCGCCGCCGAATGCGTTGCGGCCATGGGATCCAAGGTGCGGGCCAAGGACCTGGCCCGTAAGACCTCGGTCCCGGTTCTGCCGGATGCCGTCATCGACCCCGATACCACCGATCTACTTGAGCTCGGCGACCGTGTCGGATACCCCCTGCTGGTCAAGGCGAGCGCGGGAGGCGGAGGCCGGGGCATCCGCCCGGTCAATTCACCTGACAAGCTCACCTCGGCGGTGACCTCCGCGCAGCGCGAAGCCAAGGCATTCTTCGGCGACGAAACCGTCTTCCTGGAACGCTTTCTCGAAGGACCTCGACACATCGAGATCCAGATACTCGGCGATATCCACGGCAACGTCATCCACCTCGGCGACCGCGAGTGCTCCGTGCAACGCCGCCACCAGAAGATCTTGGAAGAGTGTCCCGCTTCGCTGGTCGATCCAGAATTGCGTACGTCGATGGCCGCGGCCGCCGTTCGGCTCGCATCGGAGATCGGATACGTCGGCGCCGGAACCTGCGAGTTCCTGGTCCAGGGCGACGAGTACTTCTTCCTGGAAATGAACACGCGCCTTCAGGTGGAACACACCGTCACCGAGCAGGTCACGGGCCTCGATCTCGTTGCTCTGCAACTCGACATCGCCGCCGGCGCCGAATTGCCGTTGACCCAGTCCGATGTGGCGCTGACCGGACACTCGATTCAGGCACGAGTGTGCGCGGAGGATCCGCACACGGGCTGGCTGCCGAGCGCCGGATACGTGCGGCAGTACTGGCATCCCGCGGACGACGGTGTGCGGTACGAGGACGGGATCGCCTCCGGCACCACCGTCAGCCCGTTATACGACTCGATGATCACCAAAGTCATCGCCACAGGAGCCACCCGCGACCAGGCCGCGAGCGTACTACGCGACTCCCTCGCCACATTGCAGCTGCATGGTCCCGCCACGAATGTCCGTGCGCTGCTGACAATCCTGGACGACGAGGAATACCGGCGCGGCGAGATCAACGTCAACTGGCTCGAACACCGTCCCGATCTGGTTCTGGCCGATCCCCTCTCCATCCATGCGGTAGCCGCGGCCGTCGCCGCAGCCGTACACTCCGACACCGGCCGCTTCGCCCTGCCCGCGGCGTGGTCGAACTCGCCGAGGGTGCCCGTGCAGTGGACGTTGGCCGACGATCACGGCACCGCACACGAGCTGCACTACCTACCAGCCGCGCACATCGGCGAAGCGTTCCCACTGTTCCGCATCGACGACGCCGAGCCGGCAGTCCGTACCCTGGCCCGCGACGGCGACCGATGGCGCATCGAGGTCGACGGCATCACACAAGTCGTCACGGTCAGCACCGATGGCGAACTCGGGACGGACGCCGAAGTGCAGGTGTGGGTCAACGGACCAACGGGGCAGACGTATCTCACCATCGCGCCGCGGTTCGCCGAGGCAGCTATCGACAGCGTCTCGGCCGGACCCACATCCCCCATGCCCGGCACCGTCGCGTCGGTCCACGTGACCGTCGGCCAGGAAGTCGCACCGGGCGACCGACTCGTCGTCGTCGAAGCAATGAAGATGGAACACGTCATCCGCGCAGGCCGCGATGCCGTCGTGGCCAGGGTGCTGGTCGAGGCCGGCCAGGCCGTGACGGCCGGCCGGGCACTGGTTGAGCTCGAGGAAAGACCGTGACAACGCGGCCGGTCCGCATCGCGAACTGTTCCGGCTTCTTCGGCGACCGCCTCAGCGCCGCCGCGCAGTTGCTGGACGCACCGGAGCCCATCGACGTGCTGACCGGTGACTGGCTCGCAGAACTCACGATGTCGATCCTCGCCAAGAGTCGCGGGCGTGGGCACGCGGGCTACGCCGGGACATTCGTCAGTCAGATGGAGCAGGTTCTGGGACGGTGTCATGAACGCGGCGTCAAGGTCGTCTCCAACGCGGGCGGCATCGATCAGCACGGTTGCGCCGACAAGGTGATCGACATCGCCGAGCGGCTGGGCCTCACCGTCAAGGTCGCCGTCGTAGACGGTGACGACCTGACCGATCGCATCGATGAACTGCGTTCTGCCGGTGAGCTATTCCGCCATCTCGATACCGATGTACCCTGGACCGGGCGCTCCGGGCAGATAGTCGCGGCCAACGCCTACCTCGGCGGTCACGCGATCACCGCTGCTCTGAATGCGGGAGCGGATGTGGTGATCACCGGACGGGTGGCGGACGCGGCCGTCGTCACCGGCCCCGCCGCGTGGTGGCACGGCTGGGGTACCGGCGATTTCGACGCCCTCGCCGGCGCGACCGTGGCCGGACACGCCATCGAGTGCGGCTGCCAGGTCACCGGCGGCAACCTGGCGTTCTTCACCGACCTGGCCGACCTCACCGAGCCCGGCTTCCCGATCGCCGAGATCGCCTTCGATGGAAGCAGCGTCATCACAAAGGTTGCCGGAACCGGCGGCGCAGTCACTACCGACACGGTCACCGCGCAGCTGCTGTACGAGATCATCGGGCCCCGCTATGCGGCGCCCGATGTGGTCGCCCGGTTCGACAGCGTGCACCTTCGCGAACTCGGCCCGGACCGCATCGAGATCTCAGCGGCTCGCGGCGAGCCGGCCCCCGCACAGGCCAAAGTTCTACTCACCTTCCCCGGCGGCTACCGCAACGCGATGACCCTCGCCATCACCGGAACCGACCGACATGCGAAAGCCGAGCTCGGCGAGCGTGCCGTATGGGCACAGATCCCCGGTGGCCAAGCATGTTTCGCCGAGTCGCGGGTCGAGGTGGTCGGCGCCGGCCTCGACTCCACCGCACCCAACGATCAAAGCTATCTGCGCATCTCAGTGGCCGGCGACGATTCTGCCGCGGTCGGGCGCAAATTCTCCTCGGCGGTGGTGGCGACGGCGCTGGGTGGTTACCCGGGCCTGTACCTCACGTCGCCGCCCGGTCCGGCCAGCGAGTTCATGATCGGCTGGCCCACTCTGGTCGATGCTTCGCGGGTTACCCCCCGATGCCACATCGGACCCGATCGACTCGATGTGGCGTCGCCTGCCGTCACCGCCCCGGTCACCTTCGACAACCCGCGCGGGCGAACCGGGAAAGTCGGCAGGCACGACACGCAACACACGACCGTGACAATCGGCGACTACATCGGCGCCCGGTCCGGTGACAAGGGCGGCAACGCGAATCTGGGCCTGTGGGTGCGCCACGATCGGGATCTTCTGCTGCTCGACTACCTGACCGAACCAGACCGGTTGCCGCGGTTGTTCCCTGAATTCCAAGGACACGAGATCAGGGTCTATCCCCTGCCCAATCTCCGCGCCGTCAACATCGTGGTGATCGGCCTGCTCGGCAACGGGGTGGCAGCCTCGCTGCGCGAGGACCCGCAAGCCAAGAGTCTCGGAGAACGGTTCCGGGCGGTCCGCGCCGCAGTGCCCGTCGCTCTGATTCCCGACCTCGTATCCAGGGAGGGCTGATATGCAGTTCACCGAAGACCACCAACTGTTCCGTTCGAGCGTTCGGGACATGCTGACCAAGACGGTCGAGCCCCATTACGAGCAATGGGAGGAGCAGGGCCACTTCCCAGCCCACGAACTCTTCCCCGAATTCGCGAAGCTGGGCCTCCTCGGACTCGAGTACGACCCTCGGTTCGGCGGCGAAGGCGCCGACCACTGGTTCTCCGTCATCGCGTGTGAGGAGTTCGGCCGGCTGCCCGGCAACGGAATCCCCATGGCGTACAACGTGCAGGCAAACATGGCAACTCCGTCCCTGCACGCACACGGCAGCGAGGAACTCAAGCGCGACTTCCTCGCCCCGGCGATCGCCGGTGAGCAGGTCTGCTCCATCGCGGTGACCGAACCCGACGCAGGCTCGGACGTGGCCGGCATCCGCACCAGGGCGGTGCGTGACGGCGACGACTGGCTCATCACCGGAGCCAAGACCTATATCACCAATGGTGTCCAAGGCGACTGGCTGTGTCTACTCGCGCGCACATCCGACGAAGGTGGATATCGGGGTATGAGCCAGATCGTCGTGCCGAACGACAGCCCCGGCTTGACCGTCAGCCGGTCACTGAAGAAACTCGGCAACTGGTGCTCGGACACCGCCGAGCTGACGTTCGACACCGTGCGGGTGCCCGTGCGCTACACCATCGGTGAGGTTGGCCGCGGCTTTCAGCAGCAGATGGAGCAGTTCCAGACCGAGCGGATCAGCGCCGTGTACCAGGCAGTCGGACAGATGCAGACCGCGCTTGAGCACACGGTCGACTACCTGCAGAATCGCCCCGCGTTCGGCGGCAAGCTGATCGACAACCAGTATCTGCAGTACACCCTTGCCGAACTGGCCTGCGAGGTCGATGCGCTCAAGCAGTACGCGTATTCCTGTGCCGAACTCATCGTTGCGGGCGCTGACGTCACCCGGCGCACCAGTAGCGCGAAACTATTGGCCGGAAAACTGATTCGCCGGGTGGCCGACACCTGCATCCAGTATCACGGAGGCATGGGCTATATGGCGGAGACCTGGACATCACGGTTCTTCCGTGACTCCCGGCTGCTGTCGATCGGCGGCGGGGCGGACGAGGTGATGCTGCGGGTACTTGCTCGCGACGTCACGAGCAAGCAGTTCTTCGACAACTAGGAACCTAGAGAAAGAGTCGATGATGACCACCGCCGAAATGACGCCGGAACCGGTCGGTAACGCCGAACGGGTGCGCCTGCAGAAGGATCACGACAGCCACATTGCCCGCATCACCATCTCGAATCCGGAGAAGAAGAACGCGATGGCTCCCGAGGACTGCGAGCTCATGGGCCGCTACCTCGACGACATCGCCGATGACGATGCCATCAAGGTCGTCATCGTGCGCGGCGACGGTGGTGTGTTCACCACAGGCGTCGACCTCAACCGGGCCTACGGTTGGTACAGCACCCCCGGTGATGACCGTCGCCCCAGCCAGCGGCGGCGGCTTTCCGTCGACCGTAAAGGGCAGCGAATGTTCCATGACTTCATCGGCTTCTCGAAAGTGACGATCGTTCAGCTGGAGGCGTATGCACTGGGTTTGGGGCTCGAATTCGCTTTGGCCGCAGATCTTGTCGTCGCATCCCGGCAGGCGAAGATCGGGATGCCCGCCGCACGATTCCTCGGCCCCGTGCTCGGCAACGTCGCTCTTTTCCTCCACCGACTCGGCCCCGTGGTGATGCGAGACCTGATGCTGACCGGACGCATGGCTACCGCTGGAGAGTTCGAGTCGATGAAGTTGTTCACCCGCTTCGTCGACGAGGCCGACGTCGCAGCGGAGACGGAGGCCCTGGCCGCACAGGTGGCGAAGATGCCTGCCGATGGCATCACCATCGCAAAGGAGGCGTACCGCGTCGTCGAGGCGAGTTCCGCGCTGGGATTGGAGGAGACCACCGCCTATCTGTTTCACAGCTACGGCACGAACCTGCGATTCGAACCAGATGAGTTCAACTTCGTGAAGGAGCGCAAGAAGAGCGGCACCAGCGCGGCATTCAAGAAGCGCGACACCCACTATGGGACGGGATCTGCGCAGTGACCGCACAGAACTACAGCCGCACTGTGCCGGACAAGGTGCTCGTCATCGGCGGCAGCAGGGGCATCGGCCGGTCCACGGTGGTCCAACTCACCGCCGCCGGTGTTCACTGCGCGATCGGTTACGTCGAGAACGACGCCGCCGCGAAAGAAGCCCAAGCCCTCGCCGTCGCCACAGGCGGGCCCGAACCGGCCTTGGTGCGAGGCGATCTGGGCAAGGACGCCGCCGGTATGGTCACCGCAGCCATCGACGCGCTGGGAGGTCTGGGCGGACTCGTCACCACGGCGGTCCCGATCCTCGCCGGACGAACGCTCAGCGTGACCCGCGACGAGTACGATCGGGTGTTCGACGTCCAGGTGTGGGGCCTGTGGGAGGCCATCCGCACCGCGCTGCCCGAACTCGAGAAAGTCGGTGGCTCCGTCGTCGCGGTGAGCAGTCTTGGCGCCAATCACTACGCCCGCTACTACGGCGCCATCGGGCCGGCGAAGGCAGCGATGGAGAACCTGGTGCGCTACTTCGGTGCCGAACTCGGACCCCGCGGTGTCCGCGTCAACGGCATCTCGCCCTCGCTGGTGGACAATCCGGGACACGGTGGCGAGGACATCATCGCCGGTGTGGCGGACATGCAGGCCGCGGTGGCGCAGAAGACGCCGCTACGCCGACTTGGCCATCCGGACGAACTCGCATCTGTGATCATCGGTTTGCTCTCGAGCGACTTCCAGTTCGTCACCGGTCTGACGATTCCGGTCGACGGTGGCTACAGCCTGCTCGCCTGACCATATCCCACGAAAGGCCTTTTCAGCGATGCGTTTTCGCCTTGACGACACCGAAGCCGCCCGGCGTGACAGTCTGCGCGCGCGCATCGACGAGTTCAGCGCCGACGACATGGCCGCCATGCGTGCCGAGATGGCCGAACTGGAGAGCGATCGTCAGGCACCCACCGTCTTCCATCCGTGGCTGGTGCGTCAGGACGTCGTGGGTCTCGGGTGGCCCGAACCGTCAGGACGGCCCGCGACCCAGACCGAGCGCTTCATCGCGCACGAGGAGATGGACTCGGCCGGCCTGCCGACATACGGCCTGGAACAGGCCGAGGCGGTGGGTTGGATGCTCGCCACGTTCGGCCCCGAAGACCTGGCCGCAGAGCACCTTCCACATATCCTCGACGCCACGTGGAGCTATGGTGGTGGCTACAGCGAACCCGAAGCCGGCAGCGATATGCTCGCTTTGCGCACCAAGGCGACCCGCGACCCCGACGGCGACTTCGTCGTCAACGGCCAGAAAATGTGGACCTCGGGTGCTCACCTCGCCGACTGGATCTTCACCCTGGTTCGCACCGATCCCGACACCAGCAGACACCACGGACTGTCGCTGCTGATGATCGACGCGCGCGCCCCCGGTGTCGATATTCAGCCGGTCCGGGTGATGGGCGGCTGGCGGGTGAACGCCTGCTTCTTCGACGATGTGACAGTACCGGCCCGCAATCTCATCGGTGAAGAGGGCAAGGCGTGGACAATGATGTCGCAGGCATTGGACATGGAGCGCTCGATGAGCTTCGGCGGTCGCGAGGCTCGGCTTCTACTCACCCGCTACCTCGACCGGATCGGTTCGGAGGGAACACAACTGAGCGAAGCAGCCTACCGCCAGATAGGCGAGTTCCTGATGGAGCTACAGGCCGAAAGGCTGCTCGGCCAGCAGGTTGTCGCACTCGGCGAACGCGGTGAAGCCGCGAGCGGTGAGGCGTCGATGAGCAAGCTGCACGGACCCGCCGTGGCTCAGCGGGTGGCGCAGTGGCTTGTCGACGAACTGGGTCCGGATGCGTATACGCACGACAGCGGCGACCAACTCGCCGAAGACGCCGAACACTTTCTTCGTGGTGCCACCGTGCTCTCGATCATCGGCGGCACCAGTGAAATCCAACGGAACATCATCGCCCACCGCTGGCTCGGGCTGCCCCGCGGCTGACTCACAAGGGATACACCATGGATCTAGGACTCAAGGACAAAGTGGCACTGGTTCTGGGCGCCACCCAGGGCATGGGCCGCGCCACCGCGATGCGCCTCGCGGCCGAAGGAACCCATCTCGTGCTGTGTTCGCGCGGCCACGACACCGGTGACGGCGACTACGACTACACGGCGAAGCCAGAGCTCGAGGCGGTGGCCGGCGACGCACGGACCGCCGGTGCGGCGTCGGCGTTGGCTGTACCGGCAGATCTCACCGAGAATGGGCAGGCGGAGAAGCTCATTTCCACCGTGGAATCCGAGCACGGCCGACTGGATGTGCTCGTGAACACGGTGGGTCTGTGCGAACTCGGCCAGTCCGTGACGGAGTCCGACGAAGTGTGGGATCGGTCGTATCAATCAGTCCTGATGACATCGGTGCGCGCATGCCGCGCGGGGGTGCCGCTGATGCTGAGGTCCGGGCGCGGCGCCATCGTGACCACATCAGCGATGTCGATCCGGCACTTCATTCCACGTCTTGCCCACTACTCCGCCCAGAAGGCGGCGCTCGCCCACTTCACGAAAAACCTTGCCCGCGAATACGGCCCCATGGGCATCCGAGCCAACGCCGTGCTTCCCGGCATGATCGTCAACGAGCAGATCGCCGAGAAGCGGCGGCAGTGGATGGCTGAGACCGGGGGCTCGGAAGACGAGTACTTCGCCGAAGCCAATGCCCGCTGGCATCAGGCAACGTGGGGTACGCGACTTGGCGTTCCCGACGATATCGCGAGTGCCATCACCTTCCTGGTGTCCGAACGTGCGAGCTACGTGAACGGGGTGCTGTTCAACGTCGACGGCGGCTCGGAATACCTGTGACGACCGACGTAGGTGACAGTTCCCCTCGTGCCATCCACTTCAACCACCGCACCGTCGTGCAGATCGAGTGTTGCGGAGCTGGTCCCCACGACGCAGGGCACGCCGAATTCGCGTGCGACGATCGCGGCGTGCGAGTGCAAACCGCCGACATCGGTCACCACTGCGGCAACACAACCGAAGAGCGGTGTCCAACCCACGTCGGTGACATGGACGACCAGCACGGCACCGGCTTCGATGTCGTCGACCTCATCAGTGGAATGCACGACGCGCACAGGTCCGCGGGCAATGCCCGGTGAGGCACCGATTCCGGCCAGTACACCGTCGACTGAACCCGAATCATCCATGGTGTTCAACGGTTCCCAGTTCAGCGTGAACATCGGTGGCAATTGGAGCGCCGATAGTCGACCGCGTTCGGCTCGTCGGTCGGCGACGCGATGGGCGAACAGCTCGGGGACGGCGATCTCTTCGGGGGTCAGGTAGAACACGTCGCCGACCTCGCCGAAGACACCGGCATCGACCTGTCTGCGCCCGATTTCGCGGAGCGCCAAGCGCAGCAGATGTGTGCTTCGCATCGCGACGTCCTTCGATCGCTCTCGTCGACGTACCGCACCGTTGAGGAGGCCTACCGCCCGACGCGCCACACCGGAAAGCTCGGGCGGGAGGCTGTTGGGACGCGTCGGCACGTCAAGGGCCTTTCGGACCACGTGAATCAGCTGTTCGGGCCGGTCGCTGTACATCGAATTGGCCAGCTCGGTCTCCCCCGGCCCCCGGTGGCCGGCGTCGACGATCAGCTTGCGGAACGCCGCATCGAAGATCGGGGCGACGTCGTCAAGCCGCTTGATCAGGTCTTCGGCAGGCTCGGTACGGAGTATCAGTTCGACGTGTGGCCGGGCTCGGGCAAGACCCACGAGGTGTCGAACACCTGCCAAGAGCGCTGCACTCGCGAGACCGTCCGGACCACCGCGCATCGAAGCGAGGCCGATGTCCGGGGCCACCTTCCTGACCAATGCCTGTGCCGCGGACGCGACGAGATTCGTCGTGGTGCTGTACGCCCAGGCATCCAGGGTTGTTTCCCGCGCCGCGTCGATCAACGTCATGAGAGCGTTGGCATCGAGCTCTCGAAGTTCACGATGGGACAGGCGCATCGCCTGAACCCGGTCGGCGATCTCCGCGATACGACCCCTGGTACCCGCCATCCGCATCACCGCATTTGGTACGCCCAGCGCCGATCTGATCGCGGTGAACGCGGAACCTCGGTTGACCTTCTCACCCGGGACGTGCGGAATACCCAAGATGTGCTCATCGACCTCACGGGCGTTTGTCCCGGGCATGGCGGCAGCCATCGCGTGAACCACCGAAAGGTTGGTGTAGAGCCGATGACCAACAGATGCGATGCTCAGAGTACGTTGTGCTGCCGCCACTTCGGGGTCACGCATGTCCAGAACCTCTACCTGGATCGCGCCTGCCAGGCGCAGTGCGTCACGTCCCACCACGAGCGACATGGGCGTGAGCGTCCCACCGAACGCTTCGCCGACGTTGGCGGTGGTCAGCGTCGGATAGCGATCGTCGATGTAATCGTCGAATTCGCCGCGCAACCCCGGCGGTGCAGGATCGACGCAGTGGTCGTCGTTCGGGCGGTGATCGCGCGTCCACCTGTGGTTGGGCATCGGCGTGCGCCAGGGAACCTGAATCTGCGCGGTGCCGAGGTAGGTGACCGCTCGAACCCCGGCGCGTGCGTCCGCGAGCGCCGACCGCGAATCATGCACAGGCGTATAGCCCCACTCGTCGAGCAGACGCGTCGTATCGAGGGTGGGCATGTACCGGAAGCCGTCCAGGTCTGCCGGGCTGAGCTCGAGCAGATCGGCGCGCCATGCCGCGTCGGCGCCGGACCGCAACGCACCGAACGGGAGCCGGATCAGCGGTTTGCCCAGGATGTCGGCGATTTCGTCGATGGTGATCCCGGTGTCACGGGGGCCTACATTCACGATGCCGGTGTGATTCCCCAATACCGCCTGCGCATGGAATCTGCCGACGTCGTCAGTGTGCAGGAACTGCCACGGCCGCATCGCGCCGGTCGGTGCCACGAGCAGTGGATGCGCGAGGAATCGAAACTCGTAGTTATCCATGTCGCGCCCGGCGACGACGCATGTACGTGTGATGACGGCCGGTACACCGGACCGGTGGATGAGTTCTTCGCATATCGCCTTGTGCCTGGCGTACAACACATCGGGGTGCGGACGGAGCGGATGATCTTCCGCAATGGCCTCCGGATTGTCCGGCCACGGCCCGTAAGCCAGCGCCGAGGACGTGAAGACCAGGTGGCTGGTTCCGGTGGAGTCCATGGCTTGCAGCACGTTTCGCATCCCGCCTATGTTGATATCCTCGACGCCTTTCGACGATCTCAGCGGTGCCAGCAGAAACGCCAGGTGAATGACGCTGTCACAACCCCGCATGGCGCGCTCGACTGCGTCGGCGTCCCGGATGTCGCCAGTGATCGCGGATACCCCGGGGATGTCGACCGCACGCCGGGCCAAGGCAACCACATCCGCCCCCCGACGTACGAGGTCGCGGCAGATCACCCGCCCGAATACGCCACTCGCGCCCGTCACAAGGACGCGCATCAGCGCACTCGCTCCGGAAACACTTCCTGCCACGCCCAGTGCCGCTTCAGCACTCGGGTCTCACCCACCCGGCGGATCACCCCGGTATGGCCCGACCAGCCGGGGCGGGCCGCCGAGAAGTCCACCATCTTGCCGTTTAGGTCGGTGACGAACTCCCAGGGTTGCCCGTCGCCCACATCGAAGGTGATTCGATCAACGAATTCGTCATCCCGCCAGGTGATCTCGGCATTCACCGAAGCGGAGTTGACCAGCACCGAATCTGCCGAGGACACCGCGACAAAGCGAAAGCGATCCGCTCCGATACTCATGTGCCCCCACTCGATGGAGCCGTCCTCATACTCGTTGGCGAACACGTTCCACCCGCCCTGCAACCGCATCCAGATCGCGCTGTTGTTCCAGCCGACACCATTCGGCAGATAGCTGTGGTCGACGGCGAAGAACCCGGTAACCCGCTTGCCGAGCATCGTGCCTTCGGCAAGATAGGGCGTCGATGTGTAGAAGCACGCACCGACCGCGCCGGGTTCGCCGCCCTCCCCGGCTTTGGTACGCCACGGGACAAAGACCTGAAATCCCGGCGCCGCCAACGTTCCACCGATGTCGAGCAGGCACTCCCCGGCGCCCTGCTCGCGCCAGGTGAAGTCGCCGTCACCCAGTCGAACTTGGAAGTTCGCTCCGCGAGAAGATCCGCCGACGAAGCTCTCCCGCCCCTCGAACAGTTCACGCTCGACCTTGCATCCCCTGGCGCCCTGAATGCTTGATGGATGGACCCGCAGACCCGTCCCATCGGCCGCCATTATCGAGATGTCGCGGGTGGTGTAGGTGATCGCCTTGCGAATGAAGGCGTATTCCGCACCGTCATCGGTGTGCATGACGCCGTAGAAGTACGTCCCCTCCAGCGGCAAGCCGAAGTACGACTGGTGCAGCAGATGCTGGTCGGCTTCCGGGAGGAAGAAGCCGACCAGCGCCTGGTGCTCGAAGTCCCCACGGCGCGGGAAGTTTCCGGCCATCGTCGACGTCCTCTCGAGCAATTATATGCATCCTTTGCAGTTAATTGGCCTGAACCCTACTCCGTCAATACCGTTGCGGCAAGGATCGATCGGCGCTAGGTACGCCTTCCTTCGAGAAGGAAATCGACGAGGCGCTCCGCTTCACCCCGCGCGCGCTGCAGGCGCTCCGGAAAGGCCATGTGAGTGTAGAGACCCTCGATCATCGCGGCGCCGGTAAGGCTGCGGAGAAATTCGGTCGACGCGACATCGGACCGCCACTCTCCACGAGCGACACCCCGTTCGAGTACCTCTGCGGCGCTGCGTAATCGAACGGTGTTGATCTTCTCCCACTCGGCTCGTAGGTCTTCGTCGTCTCGGCTGTCGAGCACGATCCGAAACGTTGCCAAACCCTGCACGCTCGAGAAGCCCTCCAGCAACTGCTGAGCCACCGAGACCAATTGATCGTGCGCACTGCCCTCATCGGGAACGTCCAGATTCGCATCGAACGACCGGACCGCCGCGAGTAGCAGCGCTTCCTTCGTCGGCCAGCGGGAATACACTGCCGGGCGGCTGCAGCCAGCGGTCTTGGCGACGAGGTCCACGGTGAATCCGGCCTTCCCCTGGACCGAGTAGACCTGCAATGCCGCACTCAGTACCCGGGCATCCATGCTCACGTCTCGTGGCCGGCCCGGACCGGCCGCTGCGCTGCGCCGCGCGCTCATCCAGGAATTGTTTCACGATGGGCCCCGACCGCACGGCAACAGCCCTGGCGTTGCACTGATGAAGCGCAGGCTCAATCGCTTTGGCGCGCCCACCGGGGCAGGGTGAAGCCTCGATCGAACTGCCACAGATCCTTGACTCCGTCGCGCCTGATCGGGTCGGCAAGGGTCCGCGCCATGTCCGCCAACCAATGGACAGGATCTGGCATCTCGGACGTCCACGACCGGATCCTGCGAGAGTACAGCTGGCAGTCGGCCTCGATGGTGAACCCGTAGCCACCGAGTGCTTGATGCACCGTGCTCGCCGTCTGACGAGATGCGGTGCGCGCCTTGGCCGCGGCCATCACCGCCGCCCAAAGCGGTAGGTTGCCATCGCAATCGGCCAGATAGGCAGCGTGCCTCGTCAACAGGTCGGCAGCTTGCACCGCCGTCGCGGCCTCCGCCAGAGGATGGGCCACTCCCTGGAAACTGCCCACCGGAACTCCGAACTGTTTCCGCTCGGAGACATACTCGACTCCGTACCGGATCAGCATCTGAGCCGCACCCACCAGCCGGGCCGCTTCCAGGAGGAACCCCCACGCGCGAAGTAGCTCGGCATCGCCGCTCACTTCCCGAACGTGCGCAGCAACAGTGTCGACCAGCACCAGCGGCTCGCCCGCCGCACTGATCCGGACCGAACCCGACGTGGCGACGATGCCGACCCCCGCACCCGCGGCAACGGCGATGCGCGGGACTCCCGCGGGCACGGTCGAACGGTCCAGCCCGTTGGCGACATCGCTCTCGCCGAGCGCGATGCGACACGGCGTCACGGACACGAACGGCACCGGTGCCAGGTGGGCACCGATGCACATCGCGGCGCGCGTGACGAGAAGGGGATCCGTGGGCAGCTCCCAGAGCCCGAACTCCGCTACCGCCTGCCGCAACCGATCGAGTCCCTCGCCGGGCTCGGCCGAACGTCGGTCGTCCAGCGAGCGGAGCACATCCGGCGCGGAGTACTTGGCCAAGACGGCATCGAGCGCATCGGCGAGTTCCTCGGCCTCCGCCGGCCACCGTTCATCGAACACGATTACCCCGACCCATCCGTCAACGACAATTCGACAACCAGGTTATAGTATTCGTCGTGTCTGATGGAACACCAGCGACGCCGACGGCTGGGCTGGAATCCCTCGGCATCGACCTGTCGGAAGGCGATGCCGCGTTCGCCGCGGAATGGTCGGCATGGCTCGACGAGCACCTGCCGGCCGTTCACCGGAAGTACGCCGAAGCCTCGGCCGCGGCCGAGAAGCACGTCCTGGCCAGACAATGGCAAGCCGAGATGGCCGAGGGGCGCTGGGCGGCGATCACCTGGCCACCCGAGTTCGGCGGTCGGTCGGCGACGGCCCGGCAGCAGTTGCTGTTCTACCTGACCTCCGCCGAGCGTCGCGTCCCGCCGCTCGCCGGCCGCATCGGCCTCAATCTCTGCGGCCCGACTTTGATCGCCCACGGCACTCCCGAACAACAGCGACGCTTTCTGCCTCCGATGCTCGATGGCCGTGAGGTCTGGTGTCAAGGTTTCTCGGAGCCCTCCGCCGGTTCCGACCTCGCCTCTTTGCGCACAAAGGGGGTCATCGACGGCGACGGTCTCGTCATCACCGGACAGAAGATCTGGACGTCGGGCGCCCAGGTCGCCGACTGGATGTTCGCGCTGGTGCGTACGGATCCCCAAGCTCCGAAGCGGCACGGCATCAGCTTTGTCCTGGTGCCGATCGACGCCGACGGTGTCGATGTCCGACCCATCAGGCAGATCTCCGGCGATGCCGAATTCAACGAGGTCTTCCTCGACGAAGTTCGGGTACCGCTGACCAACGTCGTCGGGCGACTCAACCACGGGTGGGACGTCACCCGGACCACGCTGGCCAACGAGCGGGCGATCCTTTTCATGGGGCAGCAGATGGCGTTGACGGCGACGCTGAGCAAGGCCGTCGCCATGGCTAAGACCCTGAACCGCAACGGTGATCGCGCCGCAGATGATCCACACCTGCGCGATCAGGTCGCACAACTGTGGATCGACGTCGAGCTGGTGCGCCTCAACGGGATGCGCAACCTCGCGAAGGTGCTCTCCGGGAAGGAGCCGGGCCCCGAGGGCGCGATGTCAAAGCTGTTCGGACAGCACGTCGAACAGCACCTGCACGAGCTCGCACTCGATCTCGGCGGCGAGTTCGGCATTCTCGACCGCGGCGCCGACGACGCCCCGAACAAGGGCAAGTGGGCGCTGGGCTGGCTGCGGACCCGCGCCTCAACGATCGGCGGAGGTACATCGGAGATACAACGCAACGTGCTGGCCGAGCGCATCCTCGGACAGCCTCGAGACCCGTGGGCCGACACGTAGATGAAATTCGACTTCACCGAGGAACACGAGGCGCTACGCGCACTCCTCGCCGATCTCCGCGGCGACGCGACGATGGGCCGCGTGGTTTACGACTCGGACGACGTCATCGACCGCCGACTGTGGGAATCGCTGCGCGACCTTGGATTACTGGGGGTCGGCGTGCCGGAGGCCTACGAGGGCGGCGGCGCAGGACCGGTCGAGCAGGTGGTTATCGCCGAGGAATTGGGCCGTACCGTCGCCGCCGTACCCTTCACCGAGCACAGTGCCGCCGCTGCAGTCGTCGCGCAGTTTGGTTCTGACGACCAGCGCAGACAACTGCTGGTCCCGCTGGCAAGGGGTGAAGCCGTGGGCGGCATCGTGCTCGCCGGTTCCGGCAGTGTCACCACCCGGCGGGACGGCTCGCAATGGCGTCTCGACGGCACAGTCCCCTTGGTGCCCAACGCTGCCGCGGCTACTCTGCTCGCCGTCGCTGCCCGCGTCGATAACGAGACACGGTGGTTCGTCACCACGGCCGCTACCATCACCGCGCTGCCGACGGTAGACCGGTCGAGACCGGCCGCCACCGTCGAGTTCACCGGGGCGGAGGCAAAGTTGTTGGCCGACAGTCGGTCGAGCACCCGGCCACGCGACCTGTTGTGGACGTTGGCCGCCGCGGAGGCGGCCGGAGCCGCATCGTCCGCGCTGGACCGGACGGCACGCTACGCGACCGAGCGACATCAATTCGGCGTACCTATTGGCACCTTCCAAGCGGTCAAGCACCTACTGGCGGACATGCTGGTGGCCGTAGAGAATTCCCGATCCGCGGTGTACGGCGCGGCTTGGGCGTTGGCCGAGGATGGACAAACCGAACGTTCGGCGGCACTGGCGCAGGCTGTCGCCACTCAGAATGCGATCTCGGTGGTGAGTGACGCCGTCCAGTTGCACGGCGGTATCGGAGTGACCTGGGAGTGCGATCTGCACCTGTTCCTGCGCCGATCGAAAGCCCTCGAAGCCACGTACGGCTCACCCGCGCGGCATCGCGCGAGCATCGCGACCGCGTTGCTCGGTGGTTGACGCGGACGGCGCTGACTCGTGGCTGCCGCGTCGTTGAGTTCCCGTGTCAGATAGCGCCGCAGGATCGTCCCGGCTCGCCCACCGCCGGCCCGTTCGAGGCGAAGTGTTGGCGGATCCGCACCGAGCTACTCGGCGACCGTCTCCAGCACGCCGTCGGCTAGCAGCGCGTCGATCTCTGAACCCGACATTCCGAGGACGTCATGACATATGTCGCGGGTATCGGCGCCCATCAGTGGAGCCGGCCGCAGTTCCGGTGCGGCGATGTTGTCGAAGACGGCCGGTCCCATGTCGACATCCAGCTGCTCGTCGAACCCGGGTTGGTCGAGTAGCCCGAGCTGCCCCCTTTCCTTCAGCTGCGGGTTGTTCAAGAGGTCTGCCACGTGGGCGGCGGCACCAGCCGGCACCCCGACAGCCTGCAGGCGACTCTGAACCTCCCACGGGCTCAGCCCGGCAGTCCACTGCGCCACCACGGCGTCGATCTCAGCTCGATGATGGACCCGGCCCGCCGCAGTGGCGAACCTGGCGTCATCGGCCAGATCGGCGCGGCCGAGAACGTTGGCAAGTGCGATCCACTCATCATCACCATTGATATCGATCGCGCAATACGCGTCCTCCCCCTCGCACGCGAAGACGTCGGACGGAGCGTCGAATTCACCCACATTGCCGCGCGCGACAAGGGTCCCGGGCTGCAACGACTCGCGTAGGTAGCCGGTCGCGAGCTGGCTGAACACCGTCTCCATCTGGGCGAGCTCGATCTTGCAGCCCTTGCCGGTCCTCTGTCGACCGATGAGGGCCGCCATCACGGCCGCGACGCCCACCCTCGCCGCGGAATGATCGGGGTAGACGGTCATGTCGTCACCGAAGGCCTCCGGCGAGTCGGGGTGACGCCACAGTTCGGTCAGGCCGACCGTCGCTCGGACCAGAGGGCCGTAACCCATCTGGTTGCTCCACGGGCCGGTACTGCCCAGCGCGCTGCTCTCCAAACAGACGATGCGTGGGTTCACGGCCCGCAAGGATTCATAGCCCAGACCGAGGGACCCGAGGGTACCCGGCTTGAAATTGCTCAGGACCACATCGGACTTGGCGACCAGTTTCTTGAAAAGGTCCTTGCCCGAGTCGCTTCGGAGATTGACCCCCAGACTTCTCTTGCCCCGGTTGCCCAGCGCCGCGGTGTAGCTGCAACTAGTCGGCTGGTCGAACTGACGCAGTCCGTCGAGAAACGACCGATTCTCGACCTTGATGACCTCGGCACCCTGATCCGCAAGGAGCCGACCGGTTTCCGCGCCCACCACGATGACACCCAGGTCCAGCACCCTGAGTCCGGAGAGCGGACGACGGCGGTCGACTGTGGCCGCCTCGCGGACGCCTCCCTCACCATCCCGGGACTCCGCACGGACCTCCACGGTATGTTCGCCCAAACCGGGCGCCCGGCGCCGGAAGCCGGCCCGGCGCCCGCCGATCTGCACGTAGCCGTTGGCGATATCGGCGGTCAGACCCGGTGCCACCTCGGTGTGCAGGAACGCATTCCGCACTCGTACGTGATCAGAGTCAAGGACTTCCCGCGCCGTGTGCAGCGACGCTACCGCGATCCCCAATTCGGTACCCCGCCTCACGATCTCGGCACGCGTCTGATCCTTGAACATATCGGCGAGCGCCGCTTGTATCTTGTCCCAGTGCATGAGGCGGCTGAACATCTGCTCGAGCGCGGGGTCGGCGAGTTCTGAAGGCTCACCGAGCCAGCCGAACAGTGCTCGCCATTGTTTCGCCGAGGCAATGAACATCCGAACGTGGCCGTCGGAGCACGCGATGATGGGGTACAACATCCGCCGGTCGGGACGCTCGTGTGGCGCGTTGATCTGTGGTTGCCCCATCGTGGCTGAGCCGCCGACTCCGAAGCCCGGGTCGAGCCCCTGCAGCACGAGATCGAGAATGGCGCAGTCGACATAGTCGCCCACACCGGTCCTCATGGCGTTGTAATACGCGAGAAGCACGGCGAACGCCGCATGCACCGCGGCCGTCTCAGACGCGATCCCACCCGGCGGTAACAGCGGCTCACGGCCTGGCGCACCCGATCGGGTCAGCATGGCCGACATGGCGGTGAATACCGGCTCGCTAGCCTTCCAGTCCCGCTGGGGCCCGCGCTGACCGAAATTGGTCAGCGATGCGACGACCAGCCGGGTGTTGCGCGCGAGCATCTGTCGTGGGCCGGCATCGTAGCGTTCCAGGACTCCGGGGGCATGCGACTCCAGCACGATGTCGGAGCCTTCGACCAGCTTCAGGAGTTCTTCGCGCCCTTGGCCTTCCGTCACGTCGATCACGACTCCACGCTTGTTGCAGTGCGCCGTCGCGAATCTCAACCCGTGACCGTCGTACATCGGTTCCTGCCGGCGGGAAGCGACTCCCTGAGGTGGTTCGACGAGGATGACATCGGCACCCAGCTGCGCCAGGAAGCGTCCCGTCCCCCCGGCCACCCCGTCCGTCATATCAATGACACGAACCCCGCTCAGTGGTGATTCGTCGTGTGACACCGTCGTCTCTCCTCGTGTTCGGTGATCAGCCGGCTCCGCCGGCTCAGTCGCTGGCGGGTAGGGGTTTGGCCTCTTTGAGAGTCATTGCGGCATCGCCGATCGTGAGCGAACCAATGCCCGCACGCGTGACGAGAACCTCAGCACCGCCGGGCGCGACGTATCGCTTCCCCATCTGCGTACCGGAAGACCGCGCCGGATCGAGCGCAGCGCGACCGTCGGGGGCGCTGCCGACCGGAATCATCGGTGCCCCGCCCGCGCAGAGTTCATCGAGGGCTTCCGTCGACTTCACGACGATCACCTGTGTCTGGCACACCTGGCTCTCGAGGCGCGCACCAGATTTCAGCATTAGCGAGGTTCCTTCCGCCGATGGACACCGGCGCCGCCCGACGATCGGTGGCTTTATCGCAGACTAATTACTCTAACCAGGTTACCTTTTTATGTAAACATCCCACGGCTACGGTGGACTGAGCCATGTCTGCGTGGGGGTGATGAAGAACTTGAAAGGCCCCCGAGAGCAGAACGTGCTGGTGTCCGCCATGGTTGCGCACCGCGTGCCGTTGTACTCGATATAGCTTCGGACCGGCAGTTCACGTTGACCGCGCCCAGATGGGAACTGCACGCCGAGCAGCCAGTCGTAGCGGGTCACGATGTTTCCGTTCACCCAGCCGATATTGGTTGTGCCCGGCGGTGCACCTCGGATGTCGCCAGTGCACCCGAAGCTGCCGCGATCCCAGATGCCACAGTTGAGCCCGAGTGGCGTCGTGAACCACACGCCGCCCGCACTGGCGGTGAAATAGTCGTCGTACTTGACCCGTTCGTACAGCCTCAGGACAAGGTTGTCGTCCGGATAAGGGCTGGGCACGCGGGGTGGATCGGCGTGCCCCACCGGCGGCAGCGTCACCCCGACGCACAAAGCGATTGTCGTGGCGGCCAAGAGACGGCGGCGCGGTAGGCGTCCGTGCTGCCCGCTCACGGCAGGTTCCCCGGTGAGGATTCGTTCTCGGAGCGATGGGGCACGCTGCCATAGCAGGTGGCGTTGCCGACATCCAAGATGCTCTCGCAAAGCAACTCGTCACCGCGATAGATGCGGACCGTCACGAACTTCCCGAGAAGTACGCGCCCGACGGTCGCCGCTGTGCGGAAGTTCGGCCGCCAGTCCGCGCGCACCTCGGCCCCGTCATCAGTGGGGCTCGTCGGATCGGCCACCGGCACCGTAATGCTCCAGGGCAGTTGAACATTTTGCAGCAGATGCTTTCCCGACGTGTCCCGGTATTCGACTCCGGCCAGACCTGGTACGGAATCGGAGAAGATCTGATAGGTCACCAGATCCTGAGCATGCGCCGGCGACGGCATGGACACACCCGCGATGGCGACCAGTACCGGAACGACCAGCGGCGCGATTCGCTTCATCGAGCTCCTTTCGTCGCCTATCCGGCCAACACCAGGGCCGTCAAGATCCAGCCATCCGAATTACTTTGCGACACATCGACTCCGAAGTCCGTATAGGTGCAATCGGGTATCGCGGCATAGCCCTGCAGCAGCAACGCCTTGATCGAGTCGGCTTCGTTCTTCGCGGCGCCGTGGATGATCACCGCTTTGCTTCCCTGGTAGCCCAGATCCTTCAATCGCGGCATGGGGTCCGTCTCGGGTTCGGCCCGCGCGGCGTAGTCCAGCCACAGGTCGTTGGATCGGTTGATTCCCGCGGCGGCCTCCCGAACAAGCGGGTTCGCCTTCAATGGCGGGCATGATGCCGGGCGCGCAGCGATCACCGCCGAACTCAGCAGATCGCCGGAGTCCGCTGACGCCCCCGGCGCACAGCACGTGCCAGCGGCCGCCAGGGCGAGCGTCGCAGCCACCACACCGCGCCTGCGGTACCGTTCGGAACCACCCGGTCGAGTACGCAGGGCCGGTCTCCGCATCACAGCTTCCTCCTATTCGCAGACGTGTGATCGGTGGATGTCGCTGCCCCATCTCTTGGCTTTCTGGACCGACGGTCCCGTGAACCAGTCCGGCTGATGAGCCAAGATGCCGTTGTTCACGTTGAACAACTGCTCCCAGAGCTTGTAGAAAGCCTCACCTTCGTAGATCGCAAAGTAATTGTCGCCGAAGGAATTCGGCGCTTGGGTCAGCGCCTGGACACGAGGGGTGAGAAAGTCCAACGCCTGACCGATGTTACCGGTGACTATGTCGACCTGTTGCCCGACGTCGTCCCGGCCATAGTCGTAATCCTTACCATCGGGACCGATCCGGTTGAACTGCAGCCGATCGATCTGCGCGCGCAGCGTCGCGTACTGAGCGTTGTACCACTGGCACATCTCGCGCATCGCAGTGATATCGGCGTCGGTCACCCTGTTCCTGGTCTGATCGTAGGGGAACGGGAACTTGGGCTGCCAATTCGACGCGACCGGAACGACCACCGGCAACGGGCGGATGAGGTCGCTGTCGGAAGGAGGGTTGGGCGGCGACGGTGGATCACCCGGCACCGCGGATATCAGCGGCGCGCCGGAAACGGCCATCGTCACAGCGACGATGACACCGAACACGATCCACGCCAGACGACGCGGGAAACCCTGCGCTCCTGTGGTCTTCGTCATTCGCACCATTCCTGGGGTTCCCCGCCGTCAGTTGCCTTCCAGGGCGGAACCGATGCCGCCGACATCGGTGATCTGCCAGTTGTTATTGCTGTCGATCGTCACGCTGTAGGTCGCCGTTGATTGAAGGGGTTCGGGTGACTGGATCGTCTTCGTGTTCACGCTGACGAAACTGTCGACGACGTAGACACCATTGGTGTCTGTGCGGACCTTGGCCACCAGTGGTCGCGCGCTCGAACTCCACTGCAGCGGGGTGAGGACCTGCTCCATCGATGTAGCCGCCTCGGTGAGTTTCTTGTTCAACTCCGGACTGGTGCCCTCGACAAGCTTGACTTTCCACGCCTGTAGGTTCTTGTAGTCCATGGTTGCCGCACTGACGGCATAGTCCAGCGCCATCTTCTCGGCATGGGAGTTGTTGGCCGACTGGGTGGCTTGTGCGTCCAGTTGATGGCGCGCACCGAGGTACAACCATCCCAGCGTCGCGATAGCGCCGATCAGTACCGCCATGACGACGGCAACCATCAGACTGCGCACGCTGAACGACACCGAACGCTGCGGTCGAGGTGCGTTCTTCTCCGCGCCTTCATCGGCCGGCGGGTCGGATTTTTCGGCGCGCACCACATCCTCAGCGGCATCAGACGACGCGCCGTCCTCGGCCGCCACCATTTTCTCGGGGTGTGTGCTGGTCGTCATTGTTTTACCTTTCGT
Organism: Mycobacterium pinniadriaticum; assembly: GCF_026242045.1. Classification (GTDB taxonomy): domain Bacteria; phylum Actinomycetota; class Actinomycetes; order Mycobacteriales; family Mycobacteriaceae; genus Mycobacterium; species Mycobacterium pinniadriaticum. The sequence continues at coordinate 200,029 of NZ_JAPJDO010000006.1, read as the reverse complement.
CAAACTGTGATCGCATCCGATCGCCTCGTCATGGAGCTCGACTTCACGGCCGCACCCTCAGCGTGATGGTCCCATCCGGGGGGACCGTTTCGAGGAAGTTGTCCAATAGCTGGCCGGTATCAAAGTTCATCAGCGACGCGGCGATGGCGTTCAGCTTGGGTTGGAACGCCTCACCCAGCACCTTGAGGTCACTGCCGCGGTCGTCGAGCAGCGCCTGTATGCGGGCGACCAGCTTGTTCAAGTTGGTCACGTTACCCGGCTCACCACGATGATTCAGGATCGGCACGTGCTTGTAGAAATCTTGTGAGCCCCTGCCGATCTCACGGATGTGTGGGGTCAGGAACTCAAGGATCGGACTGACCCATTCGGCGTTGGCCAGCAGAGTCTGAAAGTTGCCGAGCAGGAGTTGTCCGCGACCGTTCATCTCGTCGACGGTGTTGTTGAGCATGCGGCTCGCGCGCGACAAACTCGGCAGGGTCGTGGTCGGATCCGGGAGCGCCGTATCTGTTTCGCTGATCACCCGGTTCAGCGCTTCGGGATTCATCTGGCTGAGCACCCGGGTGACACTCGTGGCCAACTCGGAGACCGACGGTGGCTGAACGACCTCACTCGTGGCAATCCGCTGGCCATTCTGCAGCATGGGCCCGCTTTGGCTTCGTGGCATCAGTCCCAGGTAGGACTCCCCGAGCGCGGATAGGTTCTCCAGACGTACTTCGGTGTCGACCGGGATCCGGTACCCCCCTTCGACATAGAAGTCGATCCTCGCTGCGTTCAGGGATGTCGCGACCCCGGTTACCTTGCCGACAGGAGCCCCGCGCAGCAGGACGTTCGATCCCACGACCACCCCGTTGACGTCGGGTACGTCCATGGACAGGTTGGTTCTGTCCTCCGGCGGGGTGACACGCAACCCGAGCATGGCGAGATAGCCGAGGACGAAGACGATGATCACGCCAAATGCGAGGAAGGACGCGACATCACGTGCCCGAAACGCGAACCTCATGGAATCGCCCCCAAGATCCGCAATACGTCCTGCACGTTGCCCGACAACTCTCGACCGTCTGGGCCGACGATCGAGGTGATGTTGATCGCCGGGTACTTGTCTTCCGTGAGAAAGTAGTCGGTGAACAGCTTGCGATACCGCGGGATCTCCTCTTCGGTGGCCACTTTGGACTGCTGCACAGCCTCCATCGCATTCGCTGCGGAGTTGAGGAATGGAACCAGCCAGTAGCCACCGGACGCAATGCTGCCGACGCCGGGAAGGAGAGTGGCGACGGAGTTCGTGAGACGGATGAGACGCTCCAGACCGAGTTGGCCGTACGGCGAAAGGACGTAGTTCAACTCCGGCACGTGGCCGTTGAGAGTCGCCGCCATCCGTGCCGCACCGTCGAGCAGCTTGTCGACCTGGTCGATATTCGTCGACAGCGCAATCAAATTGGTGTCTATCTGAGTCGTCAGCCGTCGGACCTCGTCCGTCGTCGGTACGACGCGGTTGAGCCGGACAATCGTGTTCTGGGCCCGCTGGATCGATCCGCTCGACACAAAGTTCGCGAGGCTCGCGATCGTGTCCTCGAGTTGCGGAGGTGACGTCGTCTGCGAGAGAGGAATGACGGCACCTGGGCGAAGCCCCGGGCCGCTCGGACTGCCGTCCTGCGGTGGCTCGAGAGCGACGTAGATGTCACCGAGGACAGTCGCCTGCTGAAGAACTGCGTGGACGTTCGACGGAATCACGACATCATGACCGACGCGCACTGTGACATCGACGGCGTCAGGAGTCAACTTCACGTCGGACACGACTCCGACGTTCACACCGTCCAGCACCACCTTCGCCCTCGCGGGAAGGTTCAGCACACTCTCGAACCGCATCACGACGTCGTAACCGTCGCGATAGGACGCACCAGGTTGGGGAATCGAGTTGACATTGATCGACGCACAGGAGGACAACGACAGGACGCCACCGACAGCGATCGCGGCCCACCACAGACGCGGCATCATCGGCTCGCCAGCGTGAGGACGTATTGGAGCAGAGCGACGTCCACGGCATAGGGGGTTCCTTGAACGTTCGCGCAACTGCCGGGCACCGATGCATTCATGATGTTGCACTGCGCAACGCCGTCCGGCGTCCGGATCCGGTACAGCGGCGGTCGGTACCTCAATGTTCCGAACTGATGGGTGTTGACGATGTTGGCCAGTCCATTGATCAGGCGCGGAGTGATGTTCAGCAAACTGGCGTAGAACGGAGCGCGCGGCGTCAGCTTCCTGATCGTCACCGCGACCGCATCCAGCAGTTGCTGAATCTGGGGCCCCAGTTCGACCTCGAGATCGGAGGCCAAGGTCAAGATCGGAACAATTCCCTCATAGGCCATCGACGCCGACCAGAGCGTCGTATTGACCTCCGGCGCGACCACGACGGCGTCTTGGAACACCTCTTTGAGGGTCGGTTCGAGATCGACCAGTGTCGACGTCAACGTACCGAGATTGGTCACGATCGACCCCAGATCTCCGATCGCCTGATCGGGCGAATCCAGCGCGGCAGCCGCCGAATTGAGTAGCCTGTTCGCGTTGGGCCCCTGGTCCCGGAGCGCCTCGTCAACCCCCTTGACGACCCCGGCGATGTTGTCCGAGCCCTCCGGACTGATCGAGTTGACGAACGTCGTCGATGCGCCGATGACTTGAGAGAGACTTTTCGGCGTCAACGAGCGGTCCAGCGGAATGCAGGCACCCGCAGCCAACGTGGCACCACCGCTGTAGTTCCCCACCAATTCCAATGCCCGATCGGCGAGGATCGACGTCGACCTGATGACAGCCTTGACGTTGTCCGGCAGGGCTCGCTGCTCGTCCACCACAAACTCGACACGCACAGACTGAGCCGACGGTGTGATGTTCGCGACCCTGCCGATCTGGTAACCCATTTGGGTGACCGGATTGTCCACGTAGAGTCCGATACTATCGGGCATGATCGCGCAGTACCGGGCGCCGTGTTCGCTGACCCGGGGCGCGCACGATCCACACCCCAGCATCACGGAAACAGCGAGTGATACCGACGCCGCGCGGCGCGCGTTATCGATCGCAATACCGGACATCAGCACGCACTCCCCGGGATCGGCATGCAGATGTCGGTGGCCAGCAGGGCCGGACTGGCGTTCTGCGCGTCGAGAATTCGGTCGAACAGATTCTGCACCCGCTTCAGGGCACGAATCGTCAGCCCGTTGCGTTCGACGAACAACTGTCCCTCGTGCAGATAGTTGCGCACCCGCTCGATGAACTCCAAACGGTGGCCTTCATAGAAGTCCCCGACGGTCTTGAGTTGCATCAAGACTGTGCCCAAGCCGGTGATGGTGTTCTCCATGCCACCGTTGTAGAGCGCCAGTGTCTGCGTCAGGATCGAGACCTTCCGCACCAGTTGAGTGAACTTGTCGCGATATTCGGCGAGCGCTCTGATGTACTCGTCCGACATTCCGAGAATCTGTGTGATCTGGCCGCGCTGGCGCTCCACCGTCGACATGATGGCATTGCCCGCATCGACCATGGTCGACACAACCTGGACGTTGGTGCCGGACAGCCCCTGCTGGAGTTGATTCAACGAGTCGTTGAACGGCTGGGTCCGCACCTTCTCGGTGATCTTGGTGGTGTCCGTCAACGTCTGGATCAGACTGTAGGGCATCGTCACTCGAGTGCGCGGAATCACCGTATCCCCCAGCGGGGTATCGCCGACCGACACCACGTTCACGTAGTAACCACCGACAACCGTGAGCATCCGCACGTCCACTTGTGATCGATCGCCGACGAACGCGGTGTTGTCGATTCGGGCAATCACCTTGACCTGATCCGGCTCCAACGACAACTTGTCCACCTTGCCGACCGCTATCCCCGCCATGCGGACCTGGTCTCCCACCCGGATAGACGCTGCGTCGTCGGTGTAGAAGCTGACAAGCTTGTTCTGACCCGGCGGGTGGTGGTAGATGTACGCGAGCACCATGGCGACTATGAGTGCAAAGGCAATCCCGCCCGCCCCCCAAACCGTCGGACTGCCGAGAATTTTCTTCGGATTCAGCGATTGCACAGGACCACCCGCTGACCGTTCAGTAGCACGTCCATCGTCTCTGGGAGTTGGAAGCGGCCACGTGAGCACGGCTGGACCACATCGTCGTTCTCACCGGGCGGCCGAATGTTCTCGTACATCACCGGCACGAGCTTGATCGCGTCGAAGAAATTGTCGAGATTGCTGAAGGCACGATCCAATGCCTCGTCGATATTTATCCCCGGTTTCAGGCCGGCACTGTTGAGCAACCGGATGACCGGGTCGAAGAAGTTCTTTCCGTACAGCAGTGACTTGCGGAACTCGTCGAGGATGGTGAGTGCGGCATCCACCGGCTGATTGAACAGATCGATGAGGTGGATGTACTGCGCCGACTTGCTCTGGATTGCATTGGCCACATTGGTGAGGTTGTTCATCAACACCGACACGACCTGCTGACGATTCGACACGAACTCGGTGAGGTTGCGCAGGCTGGCCAGCACTGGCGCCAGCCCCCCGCCATCACCTGTGAGTAGGGTGGCGGCCTTCGAGCTGAAGTCGTTGATCTCTTCGGGGCTCAGCGTTGCCAGCACCGGTTGCAGCCCGTTGAACAACGCCGTGACGTCGAACGAGGGTCTCGTCATGGTTGTCGGAATGTGAGTGATCAGGTCACCCACCCGATAACTTTCGACAGCATCGTCGATGTCGATGTACCGCACTCCGGTGAGCGCTTGAAACTTGATGGCGAGCCTGGATAGCGACACGATGCCGTACTTCTTGTCGAGAGTGAAGGACACCCTCGCCACGTTCTGGCCGTCCCGGCGCACAAGGTCGACGGCGTCGACCTTGCCCACCCGAACGCCACGAACGCGGACGTCGCCGTGCGGATGCAATCCCGAGGCGTCGGTGAACTCGGCTGTATAGCTGCGTGTATCGACAGCGACGGGGTTGGTCAGCGTGTTCGACAGCAGGATGAACAATACGATGGCAACCGCGATGCTCAGACCGATACGCCACAGATTTGCAAGGGGTTTCACTGAGATCCCTCCATCACGATGCCGATGGGAGCGGCGATCCCGGGCAGGCTGTCCAGCACCACGCGCACCGAGATGGCGCGCTGATCCCCGTTGCCCGCGTACAGGCGCTCGAACCGGGATCGCAGTTCGGCCAGCTTCTGGGCGAGGTCCTGCGGACGCAGCAACGGCGGCGTGACATCGGTTATCGCCTTGATACCGGCGATCAACCCGTAGAGGTCGTCGACGTGGCTTCGTTCGAGCTGTCCCACCGCCGCGAACAGACCGTCGGAAGCGATCTTGGCAAACGCGACAGGTGCGGCCTGGAAATACTCTTCAGACTCGTCGGCAAGGTTCTCCACCTTCGTACATTCGAGGTAGGGATAGGTGATGCGTTGCGAAACCGTCTGCGGCGGTGGGCAGGTCAGCCCGGGATAATAGGAGAAATCGGTGGTCCGCCTGGTGGCCTCGAGCGCGGAATCAGTGAACTCGGGGAATGCACCCACAATGGATGCCGCGTTGGTCAGCAGCTGCTCGGTGGGAACCGTCTGGATGGCCGCGGCGGCCCGGGTCACTTTTGCCGCGGTCTCGAAGAGTGGATTGAGGCCATCGGTGTAACGCGTCACCTTGTCGATCACCTGCACGAGCTGCGGTGTGAGCGAGGCCGCCGAAACATCTCCGAGCCGGGACAGCAGCTCGGAGAGGGTGAAGTTACCCACCGGCACGGAACTGATCACGCTTCCCTCGTGTAGAACCCGTCCGCCGCGATTGGGCCTGAGGTTGACACCTGCGACACCGAAGTAGTTGATCGGCCGGAAATCCAACGTCATAGCATCCGTGAGACCTCGTACCGGCCCCTTTTCGAGTTCCGCCACGAGTCGAACGCCACCACCGGCAACTCCGGCGACATCGACGACGTTGCCGACCTTCACGCCGTGCAACACAACCGCGGTGCCCGCCGCGACTCCCTGACCGATGTAGGGCGTGTTGATGACGATCGAGAAGTGGCTGTCATCGCGCCCGCGGAAGGGATGCGCGACGACCAGGATCACCACGAGCGCGATGACGGCGAGCACGGTCACACCACTCAACGCCAGCACCCGGTCCTGGTGTTTCTGAGAGCCTCTCGATAGCACGTCGGGCTATCCCTTGAACACGAACTCAGGCTTGAGCCCCCACAGGAGCACAGTGGTCGCGAAGTCCAGGATCATGATGGTCACCAAGCTCGCGCGGACCGCTCGACCCGAGGCCTGGCCCACTCCGACCGGACCGCCGGAGGCGAAATACCCGTAGTAGCAGTGAATCAGGGTTGCCGCGACACAGTAGGTCGTCGCCTTGATAAGCGAGTACAACAAGTCGATCGGTGTCAAGAACTGGATGAAGTAATGATCGTAGGTTCCGGCCGGCTCGCCGCTGAACGTCGTGACGACGGTCTCCAAAATGTAAAACGTCGCCACCATCGTGAGGAGGTATCCGGGTACGACGCAAAGCAATCCACCGATCATCCTGGTGCCGACGACGAATGGGATCGGCCGGAGTCCCATCACCTCGACCGCGTCGATCTCGTCGGAGATCCGCATCGCGCCGATCTCGGCCGTCATCCGGGTACCCGCCTGTGCGGTGAAGGCGATACCGGCCACGAGCGGTCCGATGACCCGGACAGCACCCACCCCACCGATCAGTCCCGACAGCGCGCCGAACCCGATGATGTTGAGGGTGGCCAGCGCTTCGATGGCCAGGGAAGCGCCGACCGCCATGCCGAGGATCAGAAGGACACTGATCGTGCCGCCATCGACGATCAGTGAGCCGCGTCCCCACGCGAGGTTGATCGTCGCTGCCAAGGTCTGCCGGGTGTATTTTCGCACCGTCAACGGCAGGTACAAGAAGGTCTGCGCGATGAACAACGCCCATTGGCCGATCGTCCGAAGCGGCGACATCGCCGTCCGTGCCGAGAACACCCGCACGCTCAGAAGTGAAGCAGGGGCTGCCATTACGCGATCGCCATCGGGAAGAACATGGTCTGAATCTGGGTGATCGCCAGGTTGGCGAAGACGATGAGAACCACGTTGATGACCACTGCGGCATTGACCGCATCGGCCACACCCCGTGGACCACCCTTGGCCTCCATACCTCGCAGCGAGGAGACGATCGCCACGATTGCCGCGAAGACCACACTCTTGGCGATCGCGAAGCCGACGTCGACCATGTCGGCGAATGTGCCGAACGAACTCCAGAACGAACCGGGTGCGACCTCGTTGACCGTTACCGAGAGGAGGAAGGCGGCACCGGTGCCCGACGCGATGATGATCATGCAGAGGATGGGAGCGATGAGGATGAGCGCGAGAAAGCGCGGTACGACCAACCTGCGGACCGGGTCGATGCCCAGTACCCGCAAAGCGTCGAGCTCCTCTCGCATCGCTCGCGCCCCGAAGTCGGAGGCAATCGCCGACGCCGCGGCACCTCCCATGAGGAGTCCCGCCGTGATCGGCGCCCCTTGTCGAACGACACCGACGCCGCTGGCCGCGCCGAGCAGAGCTGTCGCACCGACCTCCGATACCAGACCGGACGTCACGACCGTGACCATCGCACCGAACGGAATCGCCATCAGCAAGGCCGGTGTGGCGGTGACTTTGAGCAGCACCCAGGCCTGCCAGAGGAACTCACTGACGGGCATCCGCAGGGTGAGCGTGTCGTACACCGCGTAGCGGAGAACGTCGACGGCGAGCCGGATTCCGCGCCCGGTGGTGCCCGAGGCGCGCACTGGTATGGCCGCAACCTTGGACGCCGACCGGCCCACAGTGGCCGATACCGATGTCAGTCGCCGCGGCGGGGCGGGCTCACCAACCCGGATGGCCACTCAATCTCCTCTCGGACCAGGAATTGCCGTCTGAAGCAGGTCGCTGACAGGCCGCAAGTTATGCAATACACTAACCAGGTTAGTAAATCAGAGTGTGACTGCGACCACAAGCGTGTCTGCGACGTCAGCGCAAACACACCAGCGGAGGCCCAGCGTCGATGAGGAGCGGATCCAGCAAAGCCTCGACGCGAGTGCTGCGCGACGGCGATCGGGCCCGAACGAGAGGAACCGCACGTGAGCGTTCGACGACACCTGGTAGCGAGCACGCTTCTCGCACTCGCCGCGCCGCTGGCCCAGATACCAATCTCGCCGCACGCAACAGCCGACCCCGTGACGCCGTTGTCAGCTGCGGAGGACGAGTACCTCGTCCGGGTCCGCGAGGTCTTCTCGCAATACCGTGATCCGACCGAGTTTCGCAGCGATGGAGAGCTGCTGAGCCTCGGGCGCTTGGTCTGTGATCAGCGCCGGAACGGGCTGGTCGGCTACGAGGCAACGCTGGTCACTCCAGCCGTCGTACAACTGGCTCTGGTTTACCTGTGTCCGAGCTAGTTCATGACCGTGCAGTATCGGTCTCGGCAAGGAGATCGCGCATGCGTACCGCCACCTCGGTTGGAATCGCCCTCACGGCCGCACTCCTGGGCGTGTCTCCACTGGCTCACGCTGACAACGACAGCTTCGTCCGCGACCTGAAGAACCTCGGGTTCGTGCAGTCATCGCCGAACTTGATCAGCACCGCGCGATCAGCCTGCTACTTCCTGGATCGCAACCGCGATCCCGAGCAGATCCGGGATCGTATCTCGCGGTATCTGGCCGTGGACCTCAGCTTGGCGAACACGTTCTTCGCGATGTCCGTCCACGAGTACTGCCCCTGGTATGGGAGCCGGATCGACGGCTAGCTGCATTTAGGCTTGGTTGAGCCACGCAGAGCAGACATGTGGCTGCGGGTAACTACTCGCCCACTCGAGAGGGTGTCGATGACTCAGACCAACGCCAGTCCGGGCCGACCGCGCGACCCCGAACTCGACGAACGTGTGCATGCCGCGGCTGCAAGAGTGTACGGCCAAGTGGGCTGGGCGGGCTTCAACATCGACGCAGTCGCCCGTGAAGCCCGGGTCGGCAAGTCGTCGATCTACCTTCGCTGGTCGGACGCCACGACGCTGCTACTCGACAGCCTCGAGTCGGCAATCGACCTCCCCTACGACACCGACACCGGCAGCGTGCGTGGCGATCTCGTGGTGCTCGCCCGGAGCATCATGCGGTTGCTCACCGGCAAGAACGGCGACGTCGTACTGCGGCTGTCGACCGAGGCCCGGATGGTGCCGGAGTTATCCCCGCGGTGGGAAGTCTTCGTGGCCGCGAACGCCTCGTCAACGCGCCGCATCGTTCGCCGCGGGGTTTCTCGCGGGGAGTTGCCTGCCGGCACTCGCGTCCCACTGCTCCTCGACGCGTTGTTCGGTGCGCTGCTCATGCGGTGCCTGACCACACCCCCTTCGCGTCGTGCTCGCCTGTCGCGCGAAGCGAACCAGTACACCGAAGACGTCGTGGATCTGGTGTTGACCTCAGCAATCGTGGGCACCAGGTCACACTGATGCCGGCGGGTCAACGCAGCTGCGCTGCGAGTTCGCGCAGCCGCTCGTCGCAGTCACTGACCATCGATTCGACGATCTCTTTGGTTGGCCGTAGACGGGCGAACGCACCTACCACCTGACCGATGAAGAAGGTCTCCAACGCCAGCGCGCCGGCATGTCCCTCGGCTGCCGCCGCATCGATTCGGCCAAACGCCTCGTTGACGAGCATCGGCTGTAGCGGCATCGGCAACGCCGGCAGGCCGTCGGCCTCCCATTCGTCGTGATATGCGCTGCGGAGCTGCCGGGCCGGCTTTCCGGTGCGAAGCGGTGATCGCAGAGTGTCGGAACTTCTGGCTGAGAGGAATTTCCGTTTGATCGCATCAGGTGTGATGTCCTCGATGCTGTTGAGCCACACCGATCCACACCAGACTCCGGCAGCTCCGAGAGCCAGGCCGGCCGCCATCTGCTGTCCAGATGCGACGCCTCCTGCCGTGAGTACCGGCCGCCCCTGCGCCACGGATATCACCTCTGGAGTGAGCACGGTCGTCGCGATGGTCCCGGTATGGCCACCGGCCTCGGTACCCTGCGCGATCAGGACGTCCACTCCGGCCTCGACCTGACGGCGGGCATGCTTGGCACGGCCCACCAGCGCCGCGACGATCACTCCCCGCTCGTGTGCGTTGTCCACCAGCGAGGCCGGTGGCGTCCCCAGCGCGTTGGCGATCAACGCGATCGGATGCCCGAGGGCGACATCGATAAGTGCCTGTGCACCTTCGGGATTGAGGGCAGCGGCAATCTCGTCGTTGACAAGCGGCGTGGCCTCCGCGGGTATCGCCGGGATCTCGTACTTGGCCATGAGACGCTCGACGAACTCGAGGTGAACGTCGGGAATCTGCGCACGCAGGCTGGCGACGAGATCGCCGGCATCGCCGATCGCAACCTTTTCGGGCACCAGGAGGTCGACACCATGGGGCCGGCCATCCGTCTGTTCCTCGATCCACGTCAGCTGTGCGTCGAGCTGTTCGGGAGTGTAGGCGGTTGCCGCAAGCACTCCCAAGCCACCCGCGTTGGTCACTTCTGCCACGACCGCCGGCGAGCGGTTGAAACCGACGAGAGGGTGTTCGATTCCCATGAGATCGGTGAATGCCGTGCGAATGCTCATGCACTGATCAAATCACAATTCGGACGATTACTGTCCGGTATACGCGGTGGAACGGAATCGCCGCACCCCCCGCGGGAAGAGGTCAGCGGGCCGGAACGACGAATCCCCACGGCAGTTCGAGCCGATGGGCGGCAAGCAATTCCGCGTCGGCGAGCACCGTGGTGATCGTGTCGTCGGCGACCACCGCGCCACCGTCGAGGACGATCGCCCGGTCGCACAACTGCGCGGCGTATGGCAGATCATGGGTGACCACTAGCATCGTGGCGGACAAGGTCGCCAGCGTCTCGGCCAGTTCGCGGCGCGCCACCGGATCCAGATTCGCCGACGGTTCGTCGAGCACCAGGATCTCCGGTTCGCAGGCCAGCACCGTGGCCAGCGCCGCGCGCCGACGCTGACCCCCGGACAGGTGCGCGGGGCTGCGGTCGGCCTGCTCGGTCATCGACACCACGTCCAGCGCGCTCGCCACCCTCGCAGCGAGTTCGTCGCCGGTCACACCGAAGTTGGCCGGCCCGAATGCGACATCCTGGGCGACGGTCGGCATGAACAGCTGGTCGTCGGGGTCCTGGAACACCAGCCCGACGCGGCGCCGGATATCACGGAGAGTCTTGCGGTTCAACGGGATTCCGCTGATCTCGACAGAACCCGAGGTGGCGGTGAGCACCCCGTTGAGGTGCAGCATGAGGGTGGTCTTGCCCGCTCCGTTGGGCCCGAGGATGGCCACCCGTTCGCCGGGGTCGATGCTCAGGTCGACACCGCCGAGGGCGGCGTGTCCGTCGGGGTAGCGGTAGCGCAGGCTCTCGACGCGGATCGCCGGCGCGCTCACCGCAGCACCCATGCCGAGGCCGCCACCGCGGCCGCCGCGACCGCCGGAGTCAGTGCATACGCCCACTGCGCCCCGGATGCTCGTGGCCCGGCGCCGACGATCGCGAGCTCGGGAACCTTGCCGTCGAACCCGCGCGATGTCATCGCCACGTACACTCGTTCGCCACGCTCGTAGGACCGAAGAAACAGTGCACCAACGCCTTTGGCGATCGCTCCGGCCTGGTGGATGGCCCGCGGGGAGTCTCCGCGGGAGATCCGCGCCATCCGCATGCGTCCCACCTCGGCCGACAGCAGGTCGACGTAGCGGATCATCAACACCAGCATCGAGGTCACCAGACCCGGTACGCCGAGCCGGCTCAGCGCCAGCGGCAGTTCCCGCGCCGACGTGGTGGCCGCGACGGTCAGCGAGGCTGCCACGCCCAGGGTTCCCTTGACGACGATCCCCCAGGCGGCCCACAAACCGGTCACCGACAGCGCCATGCCCGCCACCTCGACCCGGGCACCCCCCTCGGCGAAGGGCAGCAGCACCGCGAGCACGACGAAGGGCGCCTCGATGAGCATCCGCGGCAGGATCCACCGCAACGGGATACCCGCCACCCGCCATACCACCAGCACGATCGCCGCGTAAACCGCGAACGGCCAGATCATTTCGCGAGGCGTGGCGACCACCGCGAGGACGAACAGCACCAGGCCGGCGATCTTGACCTCTGCCGGGGCGCGATGCACCCGCGATTCACCGTCGCGATACAACGGATGCGAGTGTCCGGCACCCACCTCATCAGCCCTTCGCGCGGCGGGTGCGCGAGATCAGCCAGAACGCACCGCCGGCGATGGCCAGCACGATAGCGGCTCCGATGATCCCGGCCAGCCCACCGCTGGCGGGATGACCCAGCACCGTGTAGTCGGCCAGCGGCGACGCCGACATGGCGTGCTGAGTCGCATGCTGGGCGATGCAATTACCGGACAGTTGTTCACCATTGGCGGTGTCGATGACGTGGCAACCCTGCCGGGTGGCCGAGTCCAGCCCGTCCGGGTTCGAGCTGGCGAAGTAGGACACCACCCCGGCGATCAACAGGATCGAGACCCCGAAGCCGACCCAGAACTGCCAGCGCCGGGGACTCATGCGGTTCCCTCGCAGGCTCGGGTCCCGCATGCCGGCTGTTGATTCGCTCCGCAAGCGTCGCTCATGCCGGCACCGCCTCACGGTCGCCGCGCAGCAGATAGACGAGGTCAGGACGAGACCGGGCGACGGCCATCACCGTCACCGCGGTGATCAGCCCCTCCCCGATGCCGATCAACACATGGGTGCCGAGCATGTAGGCGGCAACCGTGCCCAGCGACGTCGGGGTCGCGCCACCGAGCGCGTACTCGACGACGAAACCCATCGACGCACAGACGGTTCCGATGACCGCCGAGATGAATCCCACGACGCCGAGCGCGGGTACCGAACCCGGGCGCCGCCGTCGTACCAAGGCGTAGAGAACGCGGGCGGCGGTGTATCCGGCGGCCACACCGATCAGCGCCATGTTGGTGATGTTCATCCCAAGTGCGGTCACCCCGCCGTCGGCGAACAGCAGCGACTGCACGACGAGCACGATGGTGATGCACAGCACGCCGGTATACGGACCGACCAGGATGGCTGCCAGCGCGCCACCGAGGAGGTGACCGCTGACCCCCGGCAGGATCGGGAAGTTGATCATCTGGACCGCGAAGATGAACGCGGCGACCAGACCGGCGAGCGGGACCGTACGCTCGTCGAGCTCGGTTCGCGCCCGCCATCCGCAGAAGGCCACCACCGCGATCGCCAGCACCCCGAATACCACCGATGTCGGCGCGTTGACCAGGCCGTCGCTCATGTGCATGGCCGTGATCTGGACGCTCAAGCCTGCCTCCTCGCCGGTGGGGTCGGGTCCCCCGGCCCACTTGCCGAGCCTAGTGCGCGAGCTCGATATCTGTCTACCTGTACAGATATTCGAGTGGACCGATCGACTCACTCGGTGTGTGCGGCGCCGATCCAGTGCAACAGGTCGTGCACGGTGTGGTCCTCGAGGCGGTAGGTGACCTGGCGCCCCACCCGGGTCGAGGTGACCCAACCCTGCTGGCGAAGAACCCGAAGGGCTTGCGAAACAGCGTTTTCCGATCGGCCTACCGCCGCGGCGAGGTCACCGACACAGATGCCGGGCGCTCGGTGCAGGCCGAGAAGGATCTCCAGCCGGTGCGGATCGGAGAGCAGATCGAACCGCAATGTCCAGCCGCCGATGTCGACATCGGCCAGTGCGGACGAGGCACGCTGGACCTTGCCCTCATCCCCTGGCCCGTCCATGGTCTAGGAATCTAGTCCACCGCAGCGCCCGAGCCGGGGACGCTGGAACAATCCCGGCCGGATACGCGACTATTGGAGTGTGGACTGCGATGTCGCCCGGGAGGCGTTGTCGGCCCGGCTCGACGGCGAACGTGAACCCGTTCCCGCCGCCCGCGTCGACGAACATCTCACCACCTGTGACCACTGCCGCGCGTGGTACGGCCAGGCTGTCGAGCAAACCCAGCAGCTTCGGCGGCTGGCCGGCCGGTCCCAGGTGGCGGCCGTCGGCGCGCCCACGACACGACAGGCACCCTCGCGGGCGCGTCGGTGGCTTCCCGCCGTCGGCTGGCCACGCTGGACGCTCGCGATCATCGGGGCGGCCCAGCTCCTCGTCGCACTCGCCCAGGCCGTGGGTGCCGACGTCGGCACGGCGGCGGCCGGCCACCACGCGATGATGGGCGGGCACCTGCTCAACGAGTCGACAGCATGGTCGGCGGCGCTGGGTGCGGTCATGATCCTCGCGGCGGCGCGGCCGGGCGCGGCCGCCGGCCTGGCCGGGGTGCTCTCGGTGTTCACGGTGCTGCTCACCGGATACGTCATCCACGACGCCCTGTCGGGTGCGGTGAGCCCGGGCCGGATCCTGTCCCATGTGCCCGTGCTGGCGGGAACGGTTCTGGCGCTGCTGGTCTGGCGCGACACCCGGGTATCCGGGCCCGAACCCCGATCAGCCGCCGCACCGGGCACCGAGGACCTCGTCCTGCCCGACAACGCCGCCCGTGGCCGTCGCCGCGGGCACCTCTACCCCACGGACGGGTCGGCGGCCTGACCCCGCGAAGTCGCGGAACTTTCCGCGAGTTCCCACGACCAATCGTCTGTGCATTTCCTGAACGTCCGCTGTGACGACCACGGTCGCCGCCAGCGTTCGGATCCGCACACGCGATTGAACTAGAAACCCAAGCCGATCAGCACCGCGGGCCAGTACTGGACCCTCGATTACTACAGACCGTAGTAGAACGGCTTGTCAGCACAGGGAGAGGCAATGACGCACAGACGATCACATGCGCTACCACGACTCATCGGCGCATTCTTGGCCGCCGGCGCGCTCACCATGAGTGTCGCCGCACCGGGAATCGCCGCCGCACATCCCGGCCACGACCACGGCGGCTCGGACTCCGGCAGCAACAGCGGCTCGAGCAGCGGAAGCGCAAAAGCCGGCGGCGCCAAGTCCGGCGGCGGAGCCGGGGCGGGCCGCAGTTCGGCAGGTAGCGCCGGCAGCGGCTCGAAGATCACGTGCACCGACAACAGCCGGCGCCCCGCCACCGCGGCGTGCGACGGCCAGAACCGCTGAACCCACAGAGAAAGGCACTGACCAGATGAAGACGCAATTCGGCACGACCTATCAGCGCATCCTCACCGGTACGGCGATGAGCGGCGCCGCCCTCGCCGTCGTCCTCACGGCCGCAAGCCCCGCGGCGGGGACCGCGCAGGCCCACGGCTACAGCACACCATCGGGTGATGCCGTCGGCCGGCCCGGCTTCGGCAGCGAGGACACCCCGGGCAATCCGGCGCCCGGTGTGCGCGCCATTCAGGCGCTGGGCGATCGAGTTTTCAACCAGAACACCGCCCTCAACAAGGCACTTGACGACTCCCCCCTCGGCGTCAACTACCACAACGCTTTTGGCACGCCCGACTACGACCACCCCACCCACGGCTCCAACGGCACGGTGACCGGACTGCTCAACGGCGGATTGATCAAGACCACCTACGACGGCATGCAGGCCAAGGGCGTGGCATTGCCGGACGAGGCCGACCTGTCCGCGACGGTGATCCGCCAGCTGAGCGGTCACCACGTCCCCGCCAGTGACCACAGCAGCGCGTCGGCGACCGCGCTGCGGTCGTGTGTCGCGATGACGGCGAAGACGGCGTTGCGGGCGCAGGGTTCCTGCTAGCGCAATACGGGCGGCGCTGTGGCCCGGCCTGGCCGGGCCACAGTTCGTCACTCTTAGAGCATGACCCCGAACATGATCGCCATGCCGGCGGCCATCATCGCCTGACACAGGATCCCCAGCGTGCGGCCCGGGTCGGCCGGCTCCCGGTTCATCCGGATGGCAAGGTAGCGCCACAGCCACACCACCGCGGCCACCGCGAACAGAAGGGTCCACACCCAATTGAGCGTCGCGATGTAGGCCGGATATCCGCCGCCAGAGCTATCCGCCGGCAAGTCCATGCCCGGCATGTCCATGCCCGGCATCTGCATTCCGCCATGCCCGGCATGGCCCGACGATGCGGCCGGGGAGTCCGCGCTCGCCACGTGCCCGGAGTGCGACACCTGGCCGGGCAGCAAGCGTCCGTTCATCACGGCGTACATCCACGCCATGGCCAGCATCATCAGCGCGTGATAGCTGCCGCCGAGCCGATGGCCGGCTCCGATCGGGCTCACCGTGATCGCGACGAACCACCCGGTCGCCAACAGGAAGAACACCATCGGTGCCACGGTCGGCAACGCAGCACCCCACGGCCAGGCCATCACCGCCATCGCGACCGCCATCACGACGTGCAGCAGCTGGCCCACCACATTCGTCCACCGCCGGCTGCCGACCGCGAGCGCGCCGAGGCACTCGACGGCGCTGAGAACGAACAGGATGGTGACGACCCATCGCAGCGTGAGGTCTCCGATCACCGGTCAGTCTCTCCCTTCGTTGCACCCGTCAGCATTGGTCGAACCATCGCACCAGAAAGTTCCCACCGCGGCGACCCGGCTACGACGGACAGTCGTAGACTGGCGGTTCAGTTTCAGTGGAAGGTGGACACCACGACGACGACGGAGTCGACCCGGGCGGGCAGCCGGCCCGCAGGTCGGTGGATCGTCGGCGGCTATCTCGTCCTGGTCGCCGCGCTGATCGGCTATGCCGTCGTCTCCGGCCAACGCCGGTTCACCGAAACCGGGGACTCCTACCCCGGCATGCCGACCAGCGTCGGCGAGGTGGTCGGCTACTTCACCGCCACCCTGGCCGCGGCCATCTGCCTGGGCGGTCTGCTGTTCATCGTCGTCACAGCCGATCCCGACGAACGCGGGGTGCTGGATGCGGCCTCGTTCCGGGTGCACCTGCTCGTCGAACGCCTGGCACCGCTCTGGCTGGTGACCGCGCTGGCCATGGTGGCGGTCCAGGCCGCCAACGCCGCCGGGGTTCCCGTCCTCCGACTGATCGCCAATGGCGGCATCGGCAGTGCACTCGGAGCATCGGAGATGGCGCGGGGGTGGATCGCGGCCGCGTTGTTCGCGGCGGTGGTGACCGTGACGCTGCGACTGACCGTGCGATGGGTGTCGCACGCGATCCTGCTGATCCCGACGTTCATCGGGGTGATCGCGCTGCCGGTCACCGGCAACGCCGGACAGGGTCCCGACCACGACTATGCGACCAGCGCCGTCATCGTGTTCGCCCTCGCGCTGGCGGTGCTGACCGGCGTGAAGGTAAGCGCCGCGATCGCCCCGCCGAAGGCCGAACTGCTTCGGCGGGTGCAGCTGATCGAGGTGGTCGCCGGGGCCGTGGCCCTGGGGTACGGGGCGCTACTGCTGTATCTGCTCACCGGCCCGCCCGGGCTGACCGGCTCGGACTACGGACGGTTCGGGATCGTCGCGGCCGTGGTGCTGCTGGTCATGTGGCTGGTCGACGTCAACCGACTACGAAGCCGCCACGCTGGCGGCCTGCCCGCCTCGGTGGGCGCACTCGCGGCCCTCCTCGTCGTCGCGGCCGTCTCGGCGATGGCGATCCAGACCGCGCCACGGCTGCTGGCGCACCAGTTCACCGCGTGGGATGTGTTCCTCGGCTACGAGCTGCCACAGGCGCCGAACGCGTTGCGGCTGCTGACGGTATGGCGTTTCGACGTCCTGCTAGGGACGGCGGCCGTCGTGATGGCGTCGGCCTACGTGATCGGCGTGATCCGGCTGCGCCGCCGCGGCGACAGCTGGCCGACGGGCCGACTGGCGGCCTGGCTGTTCGGCTGTGCGGCCTTGCTGTTGGCCACCTGCTCGGGGGTACGCGCGTACGGGTCGGCGATGTTCAGCGTGCACATGTCCGAACACATGGCGCTCAACATGTTCATCCCGGTGTTCCTGGTCCTGGGCGCACCGATCACCCTGGCACTGCGGGCGCTGCCGACGGCGGGGGCCGGGCACCCACCGGGACCGCGGGAATGGCTGCTGTGGCTGGTGCACTCACGGGCATCACGGTTCCTCTCCCATCCCGCAACGGCTTTCGTCCTGTTCGTCGGCTCGCTGTATGCGGTGTACTTCACTCCCCTGTTCGACACCTTGGTGCGTTACCACTGGGGCCACGAGTTCATGAGCGTGCATTTCATGATCACCGGCTACCTGTTCTTCTGGGGCATCATCGGCATCGACCCCGGACCCAAACGGCTGCCGTTCATCGGGCGGCTCGGCATGTTGTTCGCCGTGATGCCGTTCCACGCGTTCTTCGGTATCGCCACCATGACCATGACCTCGATCCTCGGCGGGACGTTCTACCGCTACCTGGGCCTGCCGTGGCTGGCCAGTCTGAGCGACGACCAACACCTCGGCGGAGCCATCGCGTGGGGGTCCAGCGAATTACCGGTCATCGTTGTGGTGGTGGCGTTGGTGTATCAGTGGGCGAGCCAGGATCGCCGGACGGCGACCCGCACCGACCGGCACGCCGACGCCCACTACGACGACGACCTCGACGCCTACAACGCCATGCTGCGCGAGCTGGCCAAGAACCGACGCTGATCAGGTAGTTCAGTCGGCGGGTGGATGCAAGGTGAACGACACCTCGCCGTGGCCTTGCACGACAATCCGAACAAGTAACTCTGCCAACGTCTTTCGCTCCCCGGCAGTCAGGACGGAGAACAGCGACTCGTAGGCGGTCATCGCATCGACATGGGCCATGGCGAGGATGCGACGCCCCTTCTCGGTGAGGTAGGCACGCTGGATGCGACCGTGCTCAGGGTCAGGTTTGCGCTCAATGAGGCCATTGCGCGCAAGCGGGGCCAGCGCCAGCTGGGCGCCCTGTGGGCTGATCAGTAGCCTGCGCGCCAGATCCGCTCCAGACAACCCGGGCTCGTCGGCAAGTTGGCGGAGCAGGCCGATCTGGGCGCTGGTCACCCCGTGGTGGCTGATGGCCTCGTTGACGGTGTGCCCGGCGTAGTGGAAGGCCTGCTTGAGCAGCCACAACAGGTTCTCGTCGGCATCGTTCATAACCCAGCTCAGCTCACGACGGTGTAGTCGCCCTCTTCGCGCAGCGCGGCCTGAATCTCGTCGACACTGAGATCGGCGACCGCGTCGACCCGCACGGTCGACGGGCCATCCGCCCCGAGGTCGACCTCGACGGCGCTGACGCTGGGCAGGGCCGTCAACGCACCCGTGACGATCCGCACGCAACTCTGGCAATGCAGGCCGTCGACCAGGAAATTCTGCTGTGACATGTGATCTGCCTTTCGGAACTACCGGGTGCGGGCGTCGAAGTTGCGCAGCCGCAGGCTGTTCGACACGACGAAGAACGACGAGAACGCCATCGCCGCACCGGCGATGAGGGGATTGAGCAGCCCGGCCGCAGCGATCGGAATGGCCGCCACGTTGTAGCCGAACGCCCAGAACAGGTTGGTCCGGATCGTCCGCATGGTGGCGCGGGCAAGGTCGAGAGCCTGCGGGACGATATCGAGATCATCGCGCACCAGGATGATGTCGGCGGCGCCGATCGCCACATCGGTGCCGCGCCCGATCGCCAGGCCGAGATCCGCCGACGCCAGCGCGGGCCCGTCGTTGATGCCGTCGCCGACCATGGCGACCACCCGGCCCTGCTCGCGCAGCTGCTCGATGAGGTCGACCTTGCCCTCCGGAAGCACTTCGGCGATGACCTCATCGATACCGACCTGGGCGGCCACCGCACCCGCAGCCGCGGCGTTGTCCCCGGTGAGCAGCACCGTGCGTAAACCCCTGCGGTGCAAGGCCGCAACGGCATCGGCGGCCGATTCCTTGACCTCGTCAGCCACCGCGATCGCCCCGCACACCTGTCCGTCCACGGAAACGAAAACGACGGTCTCGCCGCGGGATTCAGCGGATCGCCGGGCCTGCTGCAAGATCTCGGGCGCGTCCGACTGCCCGCAGGCCCAGGACGGCCGGCCGACCACGACGCGGCGTCCGGCCACCAAACCGGTGACCCCGCGCCCGGGATGAGCACGGAAGTCCTCCACCGGGCGACGGTCTTCGGTGGCGGTGGCGGTGGCGATGGCCACGGCGACCGCGTGCTCGGAAGCGTCCTCGACGGCGCCGGCCAACGCGAGGACCTCGGCAGACTGCCAGCCGTCGACGACCGTCACCGACGTGATGGCCAGATGTCCCGACGTCAGCGTGCCGGTCTTGTCGAACACCACGGTGTCCACCGCGCGGATGGCCTCCAGCGCGCGGTAGCCCTTCAGGAAGATGCCCAGCTGTGCGCCGCGTCCGGAAGCCACCATCATCGCGGTCGGGGTGGCCAGTCCGAGTGCGCACGGGCAGGCGATCACCAGGACCGCCAACGCCGCGGAGAACGCCCGGTCGACGTCGGCCCCGGCGAGCAGCCACCCGGTGGCGGTCAGCGCCGCGATGACGAACACCACCGGCACGAAGACCCCGGCGACCCGGTCGGCCAACCGTTGGGCGTCGGCCTTCTGCGCCTGCGCCTCCTCGACGAGGCGCACCATCCCGGCGAACTGGGTGTCGGCCCCGACGGCGGCGGCTTCGACGATCAGCCGGCCGTCGAGCACCACCGTCCCGCCGACCACCGGCCCGCCGGGATGAGCGCGTGACGGCTTGGCTTCCCCGGTCATCGCACTCATGTCGATGGCCGCGTCACCCTCGACCACCAGACCGTCGGCGGCGATCGTCTCGCCGGGGCGCACCACGAACCGCTGCTGTTCTTTGAGCTCGTCGGCGGGCAGCACCATCTCACTGCCGTCGGGCAGCAGCACCGACACGCTCTTGGCGCTCAGCGCCGCCAATGCCCGCAAGGCGCTGCCCGCGCGTGACTTGGCCCTGGCCTCGAAATAGCGACCGGCCAGGATGAATACCGTGACGCCGGCGGCGACCTCCAGATAAATGGCGTCGCTGCCCATCAGCGCCTGCCAGACGCCGTGGACCTGCCGGGTCTGGTGGCCGAAGAAGATCGTGGACAGCGACCACAGGGTCGCCGCGGTGACGCCGACCGAGATCAACGTCTCCATCGAAGCGGTGCCGTGGCGCGCGTTACGCAGGGCGACCCGATGGAACGGCCAGGCCGCCCAGGTGACGATCGGAGCGGCCAGGGCGGTCAGCACCCATGCCCAGCCGGTGAAGCGGGTACTGGGGACGACGGCGAACATCACCGACAAATCGGCCAGCGGCACGAACAGCACGGCGGCGATGGCGAGCCGGAGCAGCAGGTTGCGGGCCAGCCGGTCATCGGGATCCGCCGGCTCGGTCCGGGTCGCCGACCGGACAGCGGCGTCGTAGCCGGCTTTGCGGATCACCTCGCACAGGTCGTCGGCGACCACCGAATCGGGGGCATCGACGCTGGCCACACGGGTGGCGAAGTTGACCGAGGCCCGGACGCCGTCGATTTTGTTGAGTTTGGTCTCGACCCGGGCGGCGCACGCCGCGCAGGACATCCCGGAGACGTCGAGTTCGACCCGGTGGGAGATGCCGGGCGCGTCCGCAGCGGACGAACCGCCCACGACGGATACCGTCATCGCCCTCCTTGGCTCTGTGTTGGCCGCGACCGCACACCGGTCCCGAGTGTGATAGTCGGCTGTCGCAGCCGACAGGTTCCCGGTGCGTTCGCGGTGCGGACCGTCCTTCACCAAAATACGCCGTCGGGCGGTGCCCCCCGCTCCGCGGTGGCCCGAAGATGTGCTGGTCGCGACGATCCCCTACGCTGCTTTCCGTGAGCGAACGCGACGACGACCAGGTGACCGTGCTGGCACTGGCCGCCGGGCGGGGTGACTCGGCCGCCCTCGAGGCGTTCATCAAGGCCACTCAACGTGACGTCTGGCGCACCGTCGCCTTCCTCGGCGACCCCGGCCAGGCGGACGACCTGACGCAGGAGACCTTTCTGCGCGCCCTGGGAGCGCTGCCCCGGTTCTCCGGCCGATCCTCGGCCCGCACCTGGCTGATGACGATCGCCCGCCGCGTCGTCATCGACCAGATCCGCCGCAACCAGGCCCGGCCACGTACCGGCTACGGGATCGACCTGGACCAGGTCCTCGACACCCGGCCCAGCGCGGCCCGGTTCGAGGACATCATCGAGATCAGGATGCTGCTCGACGGCCTCGACACCGACCGTCGCCACGCGCTGATGCTGACCCAGGTGCTCGGGCTGTCCTATGCGGAGGCCGCCGAGGTATGCGGCTGCCCGGTGGGCACGATCCGGTCCCGGGTGGCCCGGGCCCGCGAGGATCTGATCAGCGCGGCCCACCGCGACGACCAGGTGGGCTGAGCCGGGGAACTACCCGAGGTAGCTGTGCGACCACAGAACGTGCCCCGAACCGACAATGTCGAAGTCGTGCTGCGCCGCATCGCACGGCGCGTACTCGATGACGTGTGGATCAGCCCACGAGTACGGGTCTTCGCACTCATCACCGCCGCCCTGTTGGCCGGCGCCGCGGCGACCGGTTGGCTCACCGACGTTCACAGCATCTGGATGTCCCGGGTAGCCACCGTCATGTTCGCGCTGACGTCCGCCTTGTCATCGATGGCGCTGTGGCGACACAGCTTCCGCTGGTGTTGTGCCGCAGCCGGTGTCGGCGCCGTGTCGACGGTCGCCGGGCTCGGTGTCGTCTGGTGGCACCAGACCGCGCCTGAGACGCTCTCAGCCGGGCCCTCGGCGTGGATGGTCATCGGAATGGTGTGTGCCACCGCTCTGACCGCGACGTGGCTTCGGCTGACCCTCACCCCCTTGGGGCAGTCCCAGCCCGACATCCGCCGGATCTCAGTCCAGGAAGCCGTGTAGCAGGGCGGCCGACCCGGCGATGTGGGCCTGCGTCGCGACGGCCGCCGCATTCGGATCGCCTGCCAGGATCGCGATCACGATCGCCTCGTGCTGTTCGTCGGAGTGCGTGATGTTGCGGCGCAGCAACGGAATCTGGTCAAGTAGCGTGTTGAGCCGCATCCGGTTCTCAGCCACCAACGGCACCAGTGATGGGGATCCGGCCGCCTCGGCGATCGCCAGATGCAGTCGTGAGTCCAGCCGCCGGTAGTCATCGGCGGACGCGCCCCGCACGTCGGCCAGCCGAGACCAGAGGCCCTCGCGTTCGGCCGCGGTCAGCGTGCGTGTGGCGGCCATCCGGGCAGCGCCTACCTCGAGGATCTCCCGCAACCGCAGCGCATCGTCGATCTCGGCCCGGCCGAACCGCACGACGCCCTCAGTCGGCGCGGGCAGCGGCTCGGCCAGGAAGGTGCCACCGTATCGGCCACGGCGCGACACCAGATAGCCGGCATCGGCCAGTGACTTGATCGCCTCGCGCACCGTGTCGCGGCTGACCCCGAGCCGGGTGGCGAGTTCACGCTCGGGTGGCAGCGAATCGCCCGGAGCCAGCACGCCGAGCTTGATCGTCTCCAGCAACCGACCGACGGTGTCCTCGAAGGCATTGCCCAGGCGCACTGGACGCAGCAGGGCCTCGGAGGCCTGCTGCGGTTCGGGAGCTCGGGACGATTCCCGGGTCGCTGCGCTCCTGCCCTCCGAAGCCGATTCCCGGGTCGCTGCGCTCCTGCCCTCCGAAGCCATCGGTGAAGCCTTACAGCGGGGTCACGTAGTGACCGGTGATGCCGCCGTCGACCAGGAAGGTGGACCCGGTGATGAACGACGCGTCGTCACTGGCCAGGAACGCCACCGCGGCGGCCAGCTCCTCGGGTTCGGCGAACCGGCCCATCGGCACGTGCACCAGCCGACGCGCCGCCCGCTCGGGGTCCTTGGCGAACAGTTCCTGCAACAGCGGGGTGTTCACCGGGCCGGGACATAGCGCATTGACCCGAATTCCCTGGCGCGCGTATTGGATTCCAAGTTCACGCGACATGGCCAACACGCCGCCCTTGGATGCGGTGTAGGAGATCTGGCTGGTCGCCGAACCGTTGACCGCGACGAATGATGCGGTGTTGATGATCGAGCCCTTCTGCGCGGGCACCATGTGCCGCAGGGCCGCCTTGCAACAGAAGAAGACCGACTTGAGGTTGACGTCCTGCACCCGGTCCCAGGCATCGATGCTGGTGTTCTCGATGAGGTCGTCGTCGGGCGGGCTGATACCGGCGTTGTTGAACGCGATGTCGATCCCACCGTGCATCTCGAAAGCGGTGTCGAACAAGCGATCCACCGCGACCTGATCGGAGACATCGACCTGGACGAACGTCACGTTGAGATCGTCGGCGACGGTCTTGCCGGTTGCCTCGTCGAGATCCCCGATGACGACGATGGCGCCTTCGTCTCGCATCCGCTTGACGGCCGCCAGTCCGATGCCGCTCGCACCACCGGTGACGACCGCGACCTTGTCCTTGAGTCGCTGGGTCAGATCCATCTAGCTCTCCTCTACTGCGAAAAACACATTCTTGGTCTCGGTGAACGACAACGGCGCATCCGGGCCGAGTTCACGGCCCAGACCGGACTGCTTGAACCCACCGAAGGGGGTGTTGTAGCGCACCGACGAATGCGAGTTGACGCTGAGGTTGCCGGCCTCGACTGCGCGTGACACCCGCAGCGCCCGGGACAGGTTGTCGGTCCAGATCGACCCGGACAGACCGTATTCGGTGTCATTGGCCAGGGCGATGGCATCGGCCTCGTCCTCGAACGGCAGCACGGTGACCACCGGGCCGAAGATCTCCTCGGTGACGGTGCGGTCGGTGCGCTCCGGGGTCAGCACCGTGGGCGGGAACCAGAACCCGGGTCCGCCCGGCGCCGAGCCACGAAAGGCGACGGGCGCGTCGTCGGGCACGTAGGCGGCCACCGAGTCGTAGTGCTTGCGCGAGACCAGCGGGCCCATCTCGGTATCACGGGCGGCGGGATCACCAACGACCAGACCCTTGACGGCAGGCTCGAGCAATTCCATGAACTTGTCGAAGATATTGCGCTGCACCAGGATTCGGCTACGAGCGCAGCAGTCCTGCCCGGCATTGTCGAAGACGCCGTACGGTGCGGTGGCCGCGGCCCGCTCCAGGTCGCAGTCGGCGAAGACGATATTGGCGCTCTTGCCGCCCAACTCCAGCGTCACACGCTTGACCTGGGCGGCCGCCCCGGCCATCACCCTCGTGCCGACTTCGGTCGAGCCGGTGAACACGATCTTGCGCACGTCCGGGTGGCTGATGAACCGCTCGCCGACCACCGAACCCCGACCGGGCAACACCTGGAACAGGTCTTCGGGTAGACCCGCCTGCTCGGCGAGTTCACCGAGCCGCATCGAGGTCAGCGGGGTCCACTCGGCCGGTTTGAGCACCACCGCGTTACCGGCGGCCAATGCGGGCGCGAAGCCCCACACCGCGATCGGCATCGGGAAGTTCCACGGCGTGATCACCCCGATCACGCCCATCGGCTCGTTGAAGGTGACGTCCAGGCCGCCGGCGACTGGAATCTGCTTGCCCGACAACCGTTCCGGGGTCGCCGAATAGAACTGCAGCACGTCGCGCACGTGGCCGGCTTCCCATTCCGCGGCGCCGATCGGATGCCCGGAATTGGCTACCTCGAGGGCGGCCAGCTCACCGACGTGGGCGTCGACCACCGCGGCGAAGGCCCGCAGTGCGGCCGCCCGCTCGGCGGGGGCGGCCGCGGCCCAAGACTTTTGCGCCACCTTGGCGCGCGCGACGGCGTCGTCGACGCCGGCGGTGTCGGTCAGCTCGACGGTGCGCAGCGCCTGTTCGGTCGCCGGATTGACCAGCTCAGTGATGGTCACTGGCTCACCCTCCCTGTCGTATACACCCGTGCCGCCTCGACCAGGCCGGCGAACAGCCGAAGATCGTCCAAGGTCTCCTCGGGATGCCACTGCACGGCCAGAACGAAGTCGCGGCCGGGCATTTCGACGGCCTCGATCACTCCTTCGTCATCCAGGGCGCTGACCAGCAGCCCGTCACCGAGCCGGTCGATGGCCTGGTGGTGGTAGCACTGCGCATTCGTGTTCGGGCCGATCAACGAGGCCAGCAAGCTTCCGGCCATGGTGCTGATCTTGGAGGTGGTGAACACCGCGTTGCCCTGCTGATGGCGGGTGTGCCCGAGCAGATCAGGCAGATGCTGGTGCAGCGTGCCGCCCAGCGCGACGTTGAGCACCTGTGCGCCACGGCAGATCCCGAGCACCGGCAGATGCCGTCGCAGCGCGGCCGCGATCAGGGCGAACTCCCAGGCGTCGCGATCGCGGGCCGGCTCGTCGGTGGTCGGGTGCGGGTCGTGGCCGTAGGCGGCCGGGTCGACGTCCTTGCCGCCGGTGACGATCAGGCCGTCGAGCCCGTCAAGCACCCGGCTCGCGATGTCGGCGTCGACGGGCTGCGGGGGCAGCAGGGTGGCGATTCCGCCGGCCAGCGTGACGCCCTCGAGGTAGATGCCCGGCAGGAAGCTGGCGTGCACGTCCCAGACCCCGGTCTGCGCCTGCTGGAGATAGGTGGTCAAGCCGATGATCGGCCGAGCAGACGCAAAAGACTCCGACACGCCGGTCGCGGAGGGACTTTTGCGTCTGCTCGCCGGAAAATCAGAGGCGTTCAAAGCCACGCACCCGCTCCCAGTCGGTCACCGCGGAATTGAAGGCGGCCAACTCGACTCGGGCGTTGTTCAGGTAGTGCGCCACCACCTCGTCGCCGAACGCCTCACGGGCCACCACCGAACCTTCGAACAGCGCGGCAGCCTCGGCCAGGGTGGTGGGCAGTCGCTGCGCTCCGCTGGTGTAGGCGTTGCCGGCGTAGGCGTCCGGTAGCTCCAGACCGTTGTCGATCCCGTACAAACCACCGGCCACCAGCGCGGCCACCGCCAGATACTGATTGACGTCGCCGCCGGGTGCGCGGCACTCCATCCGCATTGAATGGCCGTGGCCCACCACCCGCAGAGCACAGGTGCGGTTGTCCAGCCCCCAGGCGATCGCCGTCGGCGCGAAGCTGCCCTCGACAAATCGCTTGTAGGAATTGATGTTGGGCGCATAGAACAGCGTCAGCTCGCGCAGGGTGGCCAGCTGGCCGGCGATGAAGCTGCGGAACATCGGCGACATGCCGAGCGGATCATCGGCTTCAGCAAATACGGCCGAACCCTCCGTATCGCGCAACGAGATGTGGATGTGACAGCTGTTGCCTTCGCGCTCATCGTATTTCGCCATGAACGTCAGACTCTTACCGTGTTGGTCCGCGATCTCCTTGGCGCCGTTCTTGTAGATCGTGTGGTTGTCGCAGGTGACCAGCGCACTGTCGTAGCGAAACGCGATCTCCTGCTGACCGAAGTTGCACTCCCCCTTCACACCTTCGCAGTACATACCGGCTCCGTCCATGCCCAGGCGGATGTCGCGTAGCAACGGCTCCATCCGGGTGGAGGCGTGGATGGCGTAGTCGACGTTGTAGTCGGTGGCCTTGGACAGTCCGCGGTAACCAGCCGCCCAGGCGTCGCGGTAGGTGTCGTCGAAGACCATGAACTCCAGCTCGGTACCGACGAAGGCTTCCAGCCCACGCTGGGCCAGCCGGTCAAGCTGGGTACCCAGAATGCTGCGCGGCGCGGCCGTGACCGGCCCGCCGCCGACCCACGACAGATCGGCCATCACCAGGGCGGTGCCCGGCAACCAGGGCAGCACCCGCAAGGTGCTGAAATCCGGTGTCATCACCATGTCGCCGTAACCGGAGTCCCAGCTGGACATCGCGTAGCCATCGACGGTGTTCATATCGACGTCGACGGCCAACAGGTAGTTGCAGCACTCGGCGCCGTGCGCGGCGACCTCCTCCACGAATAACCGTGCCGCGACCCGCTTGCCGGTCAGCCGGCCCTGCATGTCGGCGAACGCCACGATCACCGTGTCGATTTCACCCGCGGCCACCTTGCTCTCCAGTTCGGCCTGCACCAGCAGACCGGGGCGCAACCTCTGACTCATCGGATGTTCTCCCTTCGGTCTGTGACAGGTATGCCGAGAAGTCAACCATTGGACGTCCGAACCCTTCGGCTATCAGCTTCAGGATTAACACGACTGTCACTCCAAAGGTAGGACAACAGACCTTTGGCATTCTATTCTCCCTAGAGAACAGGCGCCGTCCTCGCAGGGTCCCCTGCGCGACAACTCGGACAACTCGTTAGGAGCCAACCGCCATGGCCGATGAACAGCTGAAATCCGGGGGTGTCACCTACACCCAGGCCGGCGAGGGATATTTCGAGAAACGGACACTGCTGCGCACGGCCGGATTCTGGGGTCTGTGGGGCATCGGTGTAGCAGCGGTCATCTCCGGCGACTTCTCCGGCTGGAACTTCGGCATCGGCGAAGCCGGCTGGGGCGGTCTGGGCATCGCCGCGATCGTCATCATCGTCATGTACTTCGGCATGCTGTTCTCCATCGGGGAGATGTCGGCGGCCATGCCACACACCGGTGGCGCCTACTCGTTCGCCCGCGCCGCGATGGGACCGTGGGGCGGGTTCATCACCGGATTCGCCGAGTCCATCGAGTACGTGTTCACCACCGGCGTGGTGGTCTACTTCTCGGCCAGTTACGCCGACGCCGTGACCAGCGACCTGTTCGGGCTGTCCCTGCCCGGCTGGGTGTGGTGGATCATCCTCTACGCCATCTTCGTCGGGCTGAACTCGTGGGGCGCGGAGATCTCGTTCAAGTTCGCGATCGTGGTCGCGGTGATCTCGGTGGGCATCCTGGTGCTGTTCGGGATCCTGGCCATCGTCAACGGGGCCGTCGACTTCAGCAAGCTGTTCGACATCGAACCGGATCCGAGCAAGGGTGGCACCAGTACCTTCCTGCCGTTCGGGGTGATGGGCGTGCTCTACGCGCTGCCGTTCGCCATGTGGTTCTTCCTCGGCATCGAAGAGTTGCCGCTGGCCGCCGAGGAGGCGCACAACCCGAGCAAGGACATTCCCAAAGCCGGTATCTGGGGCATGATCTCGCTGGTTGTCTGCGCGGCGATCGTGTACTTCCTCAACCCCGCGGTCACCGGTGCCGCGGCACTCGGCAGCGCTGATGAGCCACTGCTCGACGGCTTCCGGGCCTTCCTGCCGAGTGGCTGGGCCGCGGTACTGTCGGCGTTCGCACTCATCGGTCTGTTGGCCAGCCTGCAGGGCATCATGTACGCCTACGGCCGCAACCTCTATTCGCTGAGCCGGGCCGGCTACTACCCGAAGGTGCTGTCGCTGACCGGCAGCCGCCAGACGCCCTACATCGCACTGATCACCGGCGCGGTCATCGGTTTCGTCGCACTGCTGATCGTGAACTTCAACGAAGGTGCCGGCGATGTCGTGCTCAACATCGCGGTGTGGGGCGCGGTGCTGGCCTACATGCTGCAGATGGTCTCGTTCGTGCTGCTGCGCCGCAAATTCCCCAACGCCCGTCGTCCATGGGTCAGCCCGACGGGCAACGCCGGTGCGATCGTCGCGCTCGTCATCGCCGCAGTCACTTTCGTCGCGGTGCTGATCAACCCCGCCTACCGGCCGGCGGTGATCACGATCGTGATCTTCTACGTGGTCGGCCTGCTGATCTTCGGGCTCTACGGCCGGCACCGGCTGGTGCTCTCACCGGAGGAGGAGTACGCGGTCACCGGCGGCCTGCACGGGTACGACCCCGAGGCCGAAGGACTGGGCGGCACCATCGAGGACGAGATCCTCAAAGGCCATACCGACTGAGAGCCTCCGCCACGGGAGACCACACCCCAGGCCCGCCGTGAGGCAGGGTCCCGCGCCCCTCGTGCCACCGGCCGAGGGGCGCGGTCCATGTGTGATGCGAGGCCGGTAGCGAGATCTCAACATGAGAAGTCTGTGAGATTAAACGCCCTCTCGCCTGCGTAAACACCGGTCCAGGCCCAACAGCCGGGAGCACTCGGGTATCGATGGGCAAAGGACACGGGTAGGGTTCGAAGCGATGTGTGGAGCGGCTGGGGAAGTCCGTCTCGACGACCAGGCACCCGATGTGGCCGCCGTGGCCGCCATGGCCGAAACCATGGCGCCTCGCGGACCCGATGCCGCGGGCGTGTGGTCGCAAGGCCGGGTGGCGCTGGGGCATCGTCGACTCAAGATCATCGATCTGACGCAGGCCGGTGCCCAGCCGATGGTCGACGCCGACCTCGGCCTGACCATCTGCTGGAACGGCTGCATCTACAACTACGAGGCGCTGCGCGACGAGCTGGCCGGGCACGGCTACCGGTTCTTCTCCCACAGCGACACCGAGGTGCTGGTCAAGGCCTACCACCATTGGGGCGACCGATTTGTCGAGCGTCTACACGGAATGTTCGCCTTCGCGATCACCGAACGCGATAGCGGGCGGGTGCTGCTGGGCCGAGACCGACTGGGTATCAAACCGCTCTACGTCACCGAGGACGCCCGCCGGATCCGGTTCGCGTCGACGCTGCCGGCACTGCTGGCCGGTGGCGGCGTCGATACCCGCATCGACCCGGTCGCGCTGCACCATTACCTCAGCTTCCATTCGGTGGTGCCGGCACCCCTGACCATCCTGCGCGGGGTGCGCAAGCTGCCTCCCGGCACGCTGCTGGCGATCGAGCCGGACGGCAGCCGACGCGAGATCACCTACTGGGCACCCGACTTCACTCGCCACGAAGAGCGTTCCGACTGGACCGAACGCGATTGGGAGGACGCGGTTCTCGACGCCCTGCGCACTGCCGTCAAACGTCGTCTGGTCGCCGACGTGCCGGTCGGCTGCCTGCTCTCCGGCGGGGTGGACTCCAGCCTGATCGTGGGTCTGCTGGCCGAGGCGGGCCAGACGGGGCTGTCGACCTTCTCGATCGGTTTCGAGTCGGTCGGCGGTGTCAAGGGTGACGAGTTCATGTACTCCGACATCGTGGCCAAGCGCTTCGACACCGACCACCACCAGATCCGCATCGACACCGCCCGCATGCTGCCCGCCCTCACCGGCGCGATCGGCGCGATGAGCGAACCGATGGTCTCCCATGATTGCGTGGCGTTCTATCTGCTGAGCCAGGAGGTGGCCAAGCACGTCAAGGTGGTGCAATCCGGTCAGGGTGCCGACGAGGTGTTCGCCGGCTACCACTGGTATCCGCCGATGGCGGAGCCGGATGCGGCCAGCGTCGCCGGTTCGGTCAGCCGCTACCGCGGGGCGTTCTTCGACCGTGACCACGACGGGGTGGCGGCCCTGCTCGGCGACGAGCGGGTCGCCTGCCGGGACGACCCCAGCCTGGCGTTCGTCACCGAACATTTCGCCCGAGCCGGCGCACAGACCGGAGTGGACCGCGCGTTGCGGCTGGACACCACGGTGATGCTGGTCGACGATCCGGTCAAACGCGTCGACAACATGACGATGGCCTGGGGCCTGGAAGGCCGAGTGCCGTTCCTCGACCATGAACTCGTCGAACTGGCGGCAACCTGCCCACCCGAACTCAAGACCGCACACGAGGGCAAGGGTGTTCTGAAAGAAGCTGCCAGACAGGTGATTCCGGCCGAGGTGATCGACCGCCCCAAAGGCTACTTCCCGGTTCCCGCCCTCACCCACCTCGAGGGGCCGTATCTGGACATGGTCCGTGACGCCCTGTACGCGCCGCAGGCCAAGGAACGCGGCCTGTTCCGCCCCGAAGGGGTCGAGCGACTGCTGGCCGATCCCAACGGGCGGCTGACCCCGCTGCGCGGAAACGAACTATGGCAGGTCGGACTTCTCGAGCTCTGGTTGCAGCAACACGGAATCACCGGGCCGGCAGCATGAGCACGCAGGGCGAGGACGGCGGTGCATCGCGCGCCACCGCCAGCACCGAAGCCATCACGATGAGCCTGCACGACGCCTCGCCACAGCACCTGATCAACGAGTTGTCCGACGACACCGTGCTCGAACTCGGTTGGGGCCGACTGATTTTCGGTCAAACGTTCCAAGATCCGGACAAGCTGGCCGCCGTGTTGCAGCAGGAAGCCCAGGGTCGCCGGGACATCTGCATCTATGCCCGCGAATCGCATGTCCTGGTGGCCAAGTCGCCGGCCGAGCTGTTCATCGACCCCAGTCACACCTACCGGTGGCGTTTGCATGCCGACGATGCCGAAGGTCCGCGCCCGCTGGGATTCTCGGTGCGGTCGTTGCGCGACAAGTCCGAAGCCGACGAGATGAACCGGGTCTACCTGCGCTGCGGCATGGTGCCCGCCCCGACCGAGGTGATCTGGAACAACCACCTGCGCTGCGACGCCGTCGAGTATCTGGTGGCGGTTCGCGACGACGACGGTTCGGTCATCGGCACCGTCACCGGTGTGGACCACAAACGGCTGTTCAACGACCCCGAAGACGGCTCGAGCCTGTGGACGCTGGCCGTCGACCCGGCCGCCGGCCTGCCCGGCGTCGGCGCCGCGCTGACCCGGACGCTGGCCGGGATCTTCCGCGACCGGGGCCGCGCCTACATGGATCTGTCGGTGGCCTACGACAACGACGCCGCGATCGCGCTGTACGAGAAGCTCGGCTTTCAACGCGTCCCCGTGCTGGCCGTCAAACGCAAGAACGCGATCAACGAACCGCTGTTCACGCCGCCGTCGGAAACCGTCGACGATCTCAATCCGTATGCGCGAATCATCGCCGACGAAGCGATGCGTCGAGGTATCCGGGTCGAAGTGCTCGACGCCGAGACCGGCGAGATGCGGTTGTCGCACGGTGGGCGCAGCGTGGTGACCCGGGAATCGTTGAGCGAGTACACCTCTGCGGTGGCGATGAGCCGCTGCGACGACAAGCGGCTCACCCGTCGCATCGTGTCGGAGGCCGGCATCGTGGTGCCCCGGGGCCGACTGGCCACATTCGACGCCGACGACCACGCTTTCCTGGCCGAGGTCGGCGATGTCGTCGTCAAACCGACCCGCGGCGAGCAGGGCAAGGGCATCACCGTCGGGGTGGACGGGCCCGAGGCCCTGGACTCGGCACTGGCTCGCGCGCGTGAACAGCATCCCGAGGTGTTGATCGAGCAACGTGCCGCCGGCGATGACCTGCGCCTGGTGGTCATCGACGGCAAGGTGGTCGCGGCGGCGTTGCGCAAGCCCGCCGAGGTCGTGGGCACCGGCAAGCACACCGTCCGAGAGCTGATCGAGACGCAGAGCCGGCGCCGTGCGGCGGCCACCGGTGGCGAGTCGCGTATCCCCCTGGACGCGGTCACCGAGGCGACGGTGGCCGAGGCCGGCTGGTCGTTCGACGCTGTGCTGCCCGAGGGTGAGAGCCTGCGGGTACGCCGGACGGCCAACCTGCACCAGGGCGGCACCATTCACGACGTGACGGCCAAGGTGAATCCCGAGCTGTGCCGGGTCGCCGTTGCGGCCGCCGAGGCCATCGGCATCCCAGTCACCGGCATCGACCTTCTGGTCCCCGACGTGACCCGCGACGAATACGTGTTCATCGAAGCCAACGAGCGTCCCGGGCTGGCCAATCACGAGCCGCAGCCCACCGCCCAGGCATTCGTCGACTTCCTGTTTCCGGGGCAGCCGGGTTTACCCCAGGCCTGGACCCCCCAGGAGGCCGCCGAGGTGCCGCCGGCCTGAATTCACCAGGTGCTGGTACGTAACACGATCTCCGCGGCCAGCTGTGCGGTGGACTCCGCGGCGTTTCGCCGTCCGGTGAACTCCACCAGCCGGAAATCGCTGTAGACGTAGCGCTGGCTGGCTCTGGCGACCGCCCGGGCCGCCGGCGTGCTGACCAAGGCGGTCGTGTTGATCTCGACCGGAGGGCAGTCCTGATCACGGACCACGCCGTTCTGGTCGGGAACCCGCGGGTGCCCGCGGTCGATCACGACCAGTCCGGTGAAGCGGTCGAGGCGGGTGGCGGCCAGCTCCCACGCGAGCTCAGCGCCGGCGCGGTCGCCCACCAGGATCCCCCAACGGACATCCAGCGCATCGAGGACGCCCACTACCGCTTTGGGGTGCAGGCGCGGGTCGGCGCCGATAACGACCGTTCGCACCGAGGCGGTGTGCAGTCGCTGACAGACCCCGTCGTAGGCGGCGGGTGCATGCTGAGCAGCACCCAGCACAACGACGTAGGGCCCCTTCTCGGGGCCGGTCATGCTGACAGGGACGGGGAACCCGTCGACAGTCACCATTGTCGAAAGCATTTCGTAACGCTACTGGCAAACCGCGCTACGGGTCGCGTTTTCCACATTGTCTCTCAGAGCCCACTCAGGTCACGCCACGGATTTTCACGGCCTGTTTGGCAAACACGTCCAGGAATGTCTCCGGCAAGGAAGCCTTGGCCTCGACACTGGGATTGGGTGTGGGAAAAGCGATTCCGAACATCCCGTATTTGCCGACGTTCTGGAACGCCATATAAATACTGCTGGGCGAACCCATCAACCGCATGGTTTGTTGATAGGCCAGTACGCCATCGCCCACACCGGAGAGCTCGGTTGTGGTAATGGGAATCCCGCTGCTCGATCGATCGAAGAACGCTTCGAATTCCGCACAACGGGTGGCCGCCGCCTCGAGCTTCGCCAGATCCAACGGCCATGACAGCACGGTCATCACGATCCGGGCGCCGTCGTAGGTCGCCGCATACTTCACCGCGCTGCCGGGGCCGCGTTCGGCCGACTCGGCGATGACGTTGGTCATGGCATTGGCGCAGCCCGCCGGGCGGGACAGCATCGATGGCGGAGCACCGGCGCCGTCGGGCTGCCCGGGATGCTCGACGATCCGGTCGTAGTGGACTCCGGGTGGGAAATCCGCCGCCCGCAGGGTGACCTTGTCCAGGGTGGCACCCGGCCACGTCGCGGTGCCGGTGACGGTCGATCCGCAGCCGGCGACCAGCATCGCGGCGGCAACCGCCACGGTGACCAGCACCGTCCGACTCGACATGAGTTTCAGGCTACCGATTCAGCCGCGTACTGACCGTGGGGCGCACCGGTGTGCCGCCGTCCAGCAGCGATAACAGGGCGTCGATGTCTAGGTGGGCCACCAGTAGGTCGGCCATGACATCGAGTTGGGCATCTCGGCGGGCCGGCACGCTGATATCGGTGGCGACCTGGAAGCCCGGCCGGCCCGCGGCCGTCGCGGCCGCGGTGAGCCAGTCGCGGCGGAACTCGTCGTTGTCCAGCAGGCCGTGCCAATGGGTGCCGAACGCCGCGCCGCGGGCATAGCCCTGTGCAGCGCCGTCGGCGGAGAACCAGACGTCCTCGGCGCAGCGTGTCACCCGGCCGTGATGGATCTCGTAGCCGCTCAACGGGCCCGGCCAGTGCCGCAGCACCTTGTCGGGTGCGAAATCGATGTCGGCATCGAAAAGCCCCAGCCCGTCGACATCACCCGCGCCGGTTTCGACGGTGTCGCCGATCCGCCGACACAGCATCTGGAAGCCACCGCAAATGCCGAGCACGGGACGGCCGGCACCGGCATGGTCGACGATCGCGCCGGCCAGGCCGCGCTCACGCAGCCAGCCCAGGTCGGCGACGGTGGCCTTGCTGCCGGGGATCACGATGACATCGGCGTCGGCCACCTCCGCGGGGTCGACCGCCCAACGGACCAGCACGCCTGGTTCGCAGGCCAGCGCTTCGACGTCGGTGGAGTTCGAGATCCGTGGCAGGCGGATCGCCGCGACCCGCAGCCAGTGCTCCCCGCACGGCGGGGCCGGCGTCCCGACCAGGTGGCCGGCCACCACCGATACCGAGTCCTCGCTGTCCAACCACAGCTCGTCGCTGTAGGGCACGATCCCATAGGTGGGCCGGCCGGTGAGTTCGGCCAGCTGGTCGAGTCCCGGCGCGAGCAGCCCGGGATCACCGCGGAACTTGTTGACGATGAAGCCGGCGACCAGCGCCTGATCCTGCGCCGACAGCACGGCGACGGTGCCGAACAAATGCGCGAGCAGGCCACCGCGGTCGATGTCGCCGACGATCACGACGGGCAGGTTCGCGGCACGGGCCAGACCCATGTTCGCCAGATCGGTTGCACGCAAGTTTATTTCGGCGGGTGATCCGGCCCCCTCGCACAGCACCACATCGAAATCCGCTCGAAGCGAGGCCAGTTCGGCGGCGACCACCCCGGCCAGCCGGTCGCGGTGGCGGATGTAGTCGGCCGCGCCGACGGAGCCGACCGGCCGGCCCTTGACCACCAGCTGCGAGGTTCGGTCGCTGCCGGGTTTGAGCAGCACCGGGTTGAACCGGGTGCTGGGCTGCAGCCCGGCCGCACGCGCCTGCACACCTTGAGCCCGGCCGATCTCGCCGCCGTCGACGGTGACCACCGAGTTGTTGCTCATGTTCTGCGCTTTGAACGGCGCTACCCGAATCCCCTTGCGCGCCAACAGCCGGCAGAGTCCGGCGACGACCATCGACTTGCCGGCGTCCGATGTGGTGCCGGCAACGAGCAGCGCGCCCCTCACTTTCTTGCGCCGAGCAGACGCAAATGTCCCCAAACTCCCGGCGTGTCGGGTGCTTTTGTGACTGCTCGCGGGGAGGGTCTCACGGCGCCAAGGTCAGGATTTCCGCGCCATCCTCGGTGACGACCAGCGTGTGCTCGAACTGCGCGGTCCACTTGCGGTCCGTGGTGGCCACGGTCCAGCCGTCGTCCCAGATCTCATAGTCCAGCGCGCCCAGGTTGATCATCGGTTCGATGGTGAAGGTCATCCCCGGTTCGAGGACGGTCTCGACACTGGGCTGGTCGTAGTGGAGCACCACCAGGCCGTTGTGGAACGTCGTGCCGATTCCGTGCCCGGTGAAGTCGCGAACCACGTTGTAGCCGAACCGGTTTGCGTATGCCTCGATCACCCGGCCCACCACCGAAAGGGCCCGGCCGGGCTTGACGGCCTTGATGGCCCGCATCGTCGCCTCGTGGGTCCGCTCGACCAGGAGGCGGTGTTCCTCGCTGACGTCACCGGCGAGGAACGTGGCGTTGGTGTCGCCGTGCACCCCGTGAATGAAGGCGGTCACGTCGATGTTGACGATGTCGCCATCCTCGACGACGGTCGAGTCGGGGATGCCGTGGCAGATGATCTCGTTGAGCGACGTACAGCACGACTTCGGAAAGCCCTTGTAATGCAGGGTGGACGGGTAGGCACCGTGATCGACCATGTAGTCGTGGGCGATCCGGTCGAGCTCGTCGGTGGTCACCCCGGGCTCGACGGCCTTTCCCGCCTCGGCCAGCGCGCCTGCGGCGATGCGACCGGCGATGCGCATGTTCTCGATGACCTCGGGCGTCTGGACCCACGGCTCGCTGCCTTCGGCGACAGTCGACTTGCCGACGTATTCGGGACGCTCGATCGATTTCGGAACCGGAAGAGTCGGTGAGACCACTCCGGGACGGAGTGCACTGCGTACGGGCATATCGCCAGCTTAATGGCGACGGAGCAGCGGACGCTTGGGACCGCGGACGTTGACCGAACCCAGCACCACCCGACCGGTGAGTACGACGTGCGGGGTGCCCTCCGCCGGCGCGTCTTTGCGGCGGTCCCGCGCGCTACCGGCGTAGACGGTGACGTCGTCGATAGAGGCGCTCGCCCCGATCGGCAGCCGCAGGTCCACCGAACCGCGCACCATGTCGAGCTCGATGACGACGACGGGTCCAGCGAACCGGGCGTTGGTGAGGTCGAGGTCGACCGAGCCCATCCGGCGCACCAGTGCCAGCCGGGTCGGCACCATCCACTCGCCATGCCGTTTCAGCGAGCCCATCCAACCGCGCAGTTCCACCCGGTCGGCCGCCGAGGTGACGATGGCACCCGGCCCGGGCAGGTCGTCGACCAGTATCTCGAGGTCGGTCTGCATCCGCGCGGCCGACACCTGCGCCGAACGCTCTTCGAATTCGCCGATGTCGATCAGGCCCAGCGCGACGGCATTGTGCAGCCGCCGCAGCGTCCCGTTGCGGTCGGCATCGGACACCCGCAGCGCGGGGGTGTGGTCGAGTCCGGTCATGGCCATTCCACGGTACCCGTTCACCCATGTGAAAGGACCCGCCGTCAACCTCGGCTAACCTGGCCCGATGTTTGCCTTGCCGCGCCGCACCGTCCTGATCGGGGCCGCGGTCGCACCGATTGCCGCCTGCAACACCAATACCGGCGAGCTCGTCGCGTCCCCGACAGCCCCGGCAGCGGGCCAGGTGCTGGCTCCCGTCGCCGACATCCCGGTGGGTTCGGGCAAGGTGATCGGCGACACCGTCGTCACCCAGCCGACGGCCGGGGTGTTCGAGGGATTTGTCGCCCGCTGCACCCACGCCGGCTGCAAGCTGCCGTCGGTCACCGGTGCCACGCTGGACTGCCCGTGTCACGGCAGCCGGTTCGGGCTCGACGGCGCGGTGCTCCGCGGCCCGGCCATGGCGCCGCTGACCCCGGTGGCGGTGAAGGTCGCCGGCGGCGAGATCGTCGCCGGCTGACGCAAGCGCCCGTCACCAGGCCCCGTGATTAGTTGCCTCCCGGCAACCAACAACTTGCCTCTCGTCAATTAACGAGTAGCGAATTACTTGCATTCGACATCTCCGCAGCGGCTACTTTTACCTTCTGTCATAGCGATCGCACAGCTCACCGGGAGGTAACTATGAGCCAACGCACAGGAACTGTCATCAACAAATTCACCGGCGCGATCGCGGTCGGCGCGCTGACCGCCGGTGCACTCGCCACCACGGGGCTGGGCTCAGCTCCATCCGCCAACGCCACCTGCGCCTCGTTCTTCGGCATCGGCAACAGCGCCGATTGCGTCAGCACCCCGACCAGCATCGCCATCGCCATCGGCACCGGCTCGCAGGCATTGGCCTACGGGTGGTTCTCCAGTGCCGTCGCGGTCGGAAACTCCGCGATCGCTGTTGCCGGTGATGTTGTCCAGACCAACATCTTCGACTTCGGCACGGCGATCGGCAACAACGCCCTCGCGCAGGCTACCGGGATCGTGGGAATGGCGACCCAACTGGGCTCGAACGGGGTAGCCGTCGCGGTCGCGTCGACATCGCTGAACTATCTGGGTCTCAATACCGCCCTCAACGTCTCACTCGGGACCACCGTCGTCGGCGGCAGCGTGGTCGAAGCTATTGGCAAGGGCAACCTCGCCGTCAACCTGTTCGGCAACGGGACCGGTGGTGGCCACCTCGCCTACGCCCTGGGCACCCTCAACACCGCATGGACGGTCGGCGGGACCAACAACAAAGCCATCGCGAACGGTGGCAACGGCAACGCGGCATTCGCCGACTTCGGCAGCGGTAACACCGTGGCCGCCGGACCGGGTCCGCTGGCGATCGCCGGGTCGATCCTGCAAACCGGGCAGGTCGTCACGAAGTCCGGCCCCGGCTTCAACATCAACGGCATCAAGGTCGGCGGAGCTGCCGCAACCGATACCACCACCGCCGCAGCACAGCACACCGCCAAGCCCGGCACCGGCCGGTCGGCCCGACCGGCCGGCGCTACCAACACGGGCAAGAAGGCTTCCCGGCACGCCGCCCGCCACACCGGAGGCAGCAAGAGAGGCTAGCGCCCACCGCCGCCGGTCGCCGCGCTCCGGCGCGTCATACCGGGACCGGGTGCTGAGGCGAGCCGGTCGAGTCCGGCCGGCCGCTCAGTGCCCGACCTTCCCGTTCGTGCCGGCGTGACCCGCGCCCCCGGGAGCTCCGGGGCTTCCGCCGAGACCGTCGGCACCCTTGTCCTCCGGATTCGGACCGGCACCGCCCGTACCGCCGCTGCCCGCGGCGCCGCCCTGGCCGCCGTTGAGACCTGGGTTGCCACCCCCACCAGGGTTGCCGTTGAGGCCGCCCCGCCCGAACACCCCGAACACCCCGGTGGAGCCGCCGCGCCCGGCGTTGCCGCCGTTACCGCCGTTGCCGGCCGCACCGCCGTCGCCACCGTCGCCGCCGACACCGCCGTGGCCGCCGCTGCCCGCCGTTCCACTCGCGGCTCCGCCGCCACCACCGTCACCGCCGGGGCCGCCGTCGGCGCCCGCGGCGCCATTGCCGCCGTCACCACCGTCGCCGCCGTTGCCCCCGGTGGCGAACACCCCGCCGTGGCCGCCGTAGCCGCCCTGTCCGCCGTTGCTCCCACTGCCGCCGGCGGTACCGACGCCACCGTTGCCGCCGTCACCGCCGACACCACCGATGGCGAAGCTATCGGCATCGTCGCCTGCGGCCGCGTTCCCGCCGCCGCCGCCCTGACCGCCGGCAGCCCCGCCGGGCGTGCCGTCGGCTCCCGCGCCACCGTCGCCGGCGGCGGCATCGCTGTCGGTCGTCGCCGCGTCACCACCGGTGCCGCCGTCTCCACCGTTGCCGTTGACGCCGAATCCGGTCCCCGGGGTGCCGGCGATTCCGTTTCCGGCCTGGGCGACTCCGCTGGCGACGATGTCGTCGGGACCGGGCGCGCCATTGGTACCCGCCGTGCCGCTGGCTGGGTTGGTGGCCGGTAGACCGTCGACACCGGCGCCACCGTTACCACCGTTGCCGCCCTTGCCGAACAGCGACACGGGGCCGGCGCTGCCGCCGCGGCCGCCGTCACCGCCGTCGAGTGGCGTCCCGTCGGCGGCGTAGGTGCCGTCGCCGCCGTTGCCGGCGCCACCGCCGTTGCCGAACAGGGAGAGCATCCCGGCATTGCCGCCACTGCCCCCGTTGGCGGCGAGACCGCCGTCGGCGCCCTTTCCGCCGTTGCCCCAGAACAATCCGGCAGCGCCGCCGCCACCTCCGTTCTGGCCCACCTCGACGCCGGCGGCACCGTTGCCCCCATTACCGATCAACAATCCGGCGCGGACCCCGTTGCCGCCGGGCACCGTCGCGTCGGCGCCATTGCTGATGAAGATGTTGAGGATCGGGATCTGGCCGGCGGCGTCGACGAACGAGTTGATCTGGGCCTCCGGGTTGAACGCGGCCGTTGCCAGCGCGGCCGGCCGGGCAGGTGCCGCGGCGCTGGAGACCAAGCCGGACGAACACCCCGTATTCATCATCAGACACTGCAGGCCCGCCGACGTGTCCGGACCGGGTGCGGCGTGGGCCGCACCTGCATTGGCCAAGAACAGCGCGGCTCCCGCGATCGCCGTTCCCGCCAATGCGTACGGGACAACCGATTTGGGCACGGGCCTTGGGCCGGGGGCGGCAGACGCGGACACGACACTCCTTATGAGACGGTTGGTTAGCGCCGGCGCGGATCTTTGCCGCCGGAGATGACTTGCCAAGTGGAGATGTTAGCCACGTTCGCTACCACAGTCGTCAATTTCGGCTGTGCCGGGCAATTTCCAGAACGTTGCCAGTGGGTTGTCAGGCAAGATAGTCGGTGGGCAGCTCGCTGAACATCATCTTGACCATCCGCACCGCGTACTCCGAACTGCCACCACCCACGATCAGCGCCGCGAACGCGAGGTCACCGCGGTAGCCGGCGAACCAGGCGTGCGAGCCGCCGGCGAACTCGGCTTCACCGGTCTTGCCGCGGACATCACCGGCATCGTTGATGTCCTTCGCGGTGCCGTTGGTCACCACCAGCCGCATCATCGGACGCAGACCGTCGAGCATGGCCGGGGTGATCGGCGGGTGATCGCCGGTCTCCCCCGTGTGGCTGCCCACGATCAGGTACGGACTGGGGGTCTTGCCCGCGGCGACGGTCGCGGCGGCCAGCGCCATTCCGAACGGGGTGACCAGAACCTTGCCCTGCCCGAAACCGTCCTCGGTGCGTTCGGCCAGGTTCACCGTCGGGGGCACCGTGCCGGTCACGGTGGTGAGCCCGTCGACGGTGTAGTCCGGGCCGATGCCGTACTGCGACGCCGCCACCGTCAGCGCGGTCGGCGGCATCCGACTGGCCAACTCGGCGAACGTGGTGTTGCACGAATTGGCGAACGCCTTGGCCATCGGGACGGTCCCGAGGTCGAACTTGTTGTAGTTCGGGATCGTGCGGTGGCCGATGTCGATCTCGCCCGGGCAGCCCAGCAGCGTGTTGGGGGTGGCCATGTCGCGGTCGATGGCCGCGCCGGCGGTGACGATCTTGAACGTCGACCCGGGTGGGTAGAGGCCCGTTGTGGCCGCCGGGCCATCGGCGTCGGCCGCCGCGTTCTGCGCCACCGCCAGGATCTCGCCGGTGGATGGCCTGATCACGACCATCATGGCCTTGCGGCCCTGGGTGTCGACGGCGTGCTGGGCGGCGTTCTGCACCGACCGGTCCAGGGTGATCGAGATCGACGGCGCGGGCTTGGCCGCCACCTCGTGCAGAACGTCGACGTCGGCGCCGTTCTGATTCACGCTGACGATGCGCCAGCCAGCCTCACCGTCGAGCTCGTCGACCACCGCCTTCTTGACCTCGCTGATGACCGCCGGCGCGAAATGGTCGTCGGTGGGCAGCAGGTCGGCCTGCGGGGTCACCACGACGCCGGGCAGGTCGTCCAGCACCTGGCCGACCTTGTCATGATCTGCCGGCCGCAGCGTGATGAGGTCCAGCG
The DNA here is from genome assembly GCF_026242045.1 of Mycobacterium pinniadriaticum. Classification (GTDB taxonomy): domain Bacteria; phylum Actinomycetota; class Actinomycetes; order Mycobacteriales; family Mycobacteriaceae; genus Mycobacterium; species Mycobacterium pinniadriaticum. Next base: position 157,813 of record NZ_JAPJDO010000006.1, on the reverse strand, counting down.
GGTTGCTCTGCGAGCTGGCCTGCTCAGCCAGCCGCTGCGGGTCCAGGGTGTTGTCGAACTGGCGCAGCTGGTCGGCCACCACCCGCGAGGTCGCCATCAGCGCGCTACCGGCCTTGGCGGCGTCGAGCTGATAGCGATAGAGATTGCCCGGCTTCAACACGTCAGTGCCGCCGACTTCGTTGACGGAGGCTCGCCGCGGCTGGTCGGCGCGCAACGAAAAGTGCTGGTGCTCACCAAGCTTGGGATGCAGTCCGGCGGGAGTCCACCGCACGTGCCAGCTGCCTTCGTCGCGGATCATCTGCAGCACGCCGTCATAGGTCCAGGACCGTTTCTTGGGCAACTGCCAGGTGAAGCGGTAGTTCACGCTGCCGGTGTCCTCGGTGTAGCGCGAGCCGAGGATCTGGGCCTCGAGGTGGGTGGCCTGCAGACCGGCCCACGCCTCGTTGAGGGCGGCTTGGGCGTCGGCGGGCCGGTCGGAGAGTTGGGCCGCGGCGGCGGTGTCACCCTTGCTCAGGTCAGCGAAGAACTTTGCCGCGGCGGGGCCCGGTCCATCCGGGCGCGGGGTGCACGCCGACAACGTCGCCGACGCCGCCACCACCGCGAGAATCGAGGTGATTCCTGTGACTCGTGTTGCTAATGGGGTGCAAGTAGCCATTGGGGCAGATGTTATGAGCCCGTGACCCCAGATCGTTGGAGGCGCACCGGTGCTCGGGCACGGAGATTCAGTCCAGCAGCACGGTGGCGAACGTCCCGACCTCGGTGAAGCCGACTCGCGCATAGGCCGCACGGGCGACCACATTGAAACTGTTGACGTACAAGCTGGCGATCCGCCCGCTGTCGACCACCGCCGCGGCCACGGCCGCGGTGCCCGCCGTACCCAGCCCGTGGCCGCGCCACTCCGGATGCACCCAGACCCCCTGGATCTGGCCGACCACCGGGGACTGTGACCCCACCTCGGCCTTGAACACCACCTGTCCGTGCTCGAAGCGGGCATAGGCCCGGCCCGCCGCGATCAGGCTGGCGACGCGGCGGCGGTATCCGCGACCGCCATCGCCGATCCGCGGGTCGATCCCGACCTCACCGATGAACATGTCGATGGCGGCCACCAGATAAGCGTCGAGTTCATCGACCCGCACCCGGCGGACCGCCGGGTCGACCCGGCAGGCCGGCGGTCCACCCAGTGCCATCAACGGTTGCCGGTCGCGGACATCGCGGGCTGGACCCCACGCGTGTTGGAGGCGGTCCCACATCGGCAGCACCAGCTCGGCCCGACCGACCAGAGACGAACAGCGCCGCGCGGTGCTCATCGCCTTATCGGAGAACGCATGAAGGTCGGATTGGGCACCGCGCAACGGGATCAGGTTGGCTCCTGCGTAGCACAGCGATTCTTCGGTGCGCCGCCGCGTCCACAGCTCACCGCCGATCGCCTGCGGCTCGACGCCGTGATCGGCGACCCGAGCGGCCACCATGCAGGAACCGACCGGATCGTCGGCGAGTACCCGGCCCACCGCCACAACGTCGCGCACCACCGTCACCCGTCGTTCGTCGGTCAGACGAAACAGTGGCGGAGCCGACATGGCAGTTACTTTCTGCGGGTGTGAACCCCCAGCGGGTTACGCCATCAGCTTACGGTGACCACCGGTGAACCGCTGGCAGATGTGCCGGTGTCACGCTGAGCCTCACCAATCTCGGAGGCGAGTCGCATCGCCTCCTCGATCAACGTCTCGACGATCTGCGCCTCGGGAACGGTCTTGATCACTTCGCCCTTGACGAAGATCTGGCCCTTGCCGTTACCCGACGCCACCCCGAGGTCGGCCTCTCGCGCCTCGCCCGGCCCGTTGACGACGCAGCCCATCACCGCGACCCGCAGCGGCACGTCGAGCCCGTCGAGACCCGCGGACACCGCGTTGGCCAGTGTGTAGACATCGACCTGGGCGCGCCCGCAGGACGGGCAGGACACGATCTCCAGCCCGCGCGGCCGCAGGTTCAGCGACTCCAGGATCTGGATGCCGACCTTGACCTCTTCCACCGGTGGCGCGGACAGCGACACCCGGATGGTGTCGCCGATCCCCCGCGACAGCAACGCACCGAATGCGACCGCCGACTTGATGGTGCCCTGGAACGCCGGTCCGGCCTCGGTCACCCCGAGATGCAATGGGTAATCACACTTTTCGGCCAGTTGTTCGTAGGCCGCGACCATCACGACCGGATCGTTGTGCTTCACACTGATCTTGATGTTGCCGAAGCCGTGCTCCTCGAACAGCGAGGCCTCCCACAGCGCGGACTCGACGAGCGCCTCCGGGGTGGCCTTGCCGTACTTCTCCATGAAGCGCTTGTCCAGCGATCCGGCGTTGACACCGATGCGGATCGGGATGCCCGCCGCCCCGGCCGCCTTGGCGACCTCGCCGACCCGACCGTCGAACTCCTTGATGTTGCCGGGGTTGACCCGGACCGCCGCGCAGCCGGCATCGATCGCGGCGAAGATGTACTTGGGCTGGAAATGGATGTCGGCGATCACCGGAATATTGCTGTGCTTGGCGATCTCGGCCAGCGCGTCGGCGTCTTCCTGCCGCGGGCAGGCCACCCGGACGATGTCGCAACCGGCCGCGGTCAGCTCGGCGATCTGCTGCAGCGTGGTGTTGACGTCATGGGTTTTGGTGGTGCACATCGACTGCACCGAGATCGGGTAGTCGCTGCCGACGCCGACATCGCGCACCATGAGCTGGCGCGTTTTTCGGCGGGGTGCGAGTACGGGCGCCGGCGGAGCCGGCATCCCCAGACCGATGGAGGTCACTGTCGTCTCCTATTGGAACAGTCGGATCGGGTTGACCAGGTCGGCGGTGACGGTCAACAGCATGTAGCCGACCACCACGACGAGGATCACGTAGGTGGCCGGCATCAGCTTCAGGTAATTCACCGGCGCCGCGGCAACCTTGCCGCGTGCCGATCTGATGACGTTGCGGATCTTTTCGAACACGGCGATCGCGATGTGGCCCCCGTCGAACGGCAGCAGCGGCACCAGGTTGATCGCGCCGAGCACGAAATTGAGCTGAGCCAAGAAGAACCAGAACGCGACCCACAGGCCGTGGTCGACGGTATCGCCGCCGATGATGCTGGCCCCCACCACGCTGATCGGCGTCTCGGGATCCCGCTCGCCGCCGCCGATCGAGTGCACGAGGGCGCCGACCTTGGTGGGGATCTTCGCCAGCGACTTGCCCAGTTCGACGGCCAGGTCACCGGTGAAGGTGAAGGTGGCCGGTACCGCGGTCAGCAGGTTGTACTGCGCGGGCGGGAATGTCGCCGCGCTGACACCGATGGCACCGACGCTGGTGGGCACCGGCTCGCCGCCCTTCTCTTTGGCCGCGTACCGCTGGGTGGGCGTGACGTCGACGGTGGTGGTGATCTCGCGGGTGGTGCCGTTTTCGGAGCGCTGCAGAACGAACGGCGTCGGGCCGGCGGCCTTGCGTACGGCGGTGACCAGCTCGTCGAAGTTCTTCACGTCGGTACCGCCGACCTTGACGACGACGTCACCGGCCTTGACGCCGGCCAGCGCGGCCGGGCCGGGCCCGGTGCAGTCGCCGAGCTTGCCCTGGGTGACCTCTGGTGCGACACACTGAGTTTCGCCGATGACGGCGGTGGTCGGGGCGTGCAGGTTGGGCAGACCCCAGATGACGGCGATCGAATAGATGAGCACCAGGCCGATCAGGAAGTTCATCGCGGGCCCGGCGAACAGGACCGCCACCCGCTTCCAGGTGTCCTGCTTGAACATCGCGTAGGGCCGCTCTTCGGGCTTGAGCTCCTCGACCGACGTCATGCCGGCGATATCGCAGAAGCCACCGAGCGGGACGGCCTTGAGACCGTACTCGGTGGAGCCGAGCTTGTTGGGCCGGTGTGTCGACCACAGGGTGGGACCGAATCCCACGAAGTAGCGGCGCACCTTCATTCCGGTGGCCCTGGCCACCCACATGTGACCGCACTCGTGCAGCGCCACCGAGAGCAGGATGGCGAGCGCGAACAGCACGATGCCGATAACGAACATCATCGGATTGCAGCGACCTCCTGTGTGACGGCCTCGCGGGCGCGTTGCCGTGCCCAGCGCTGCGCGTCAAGTACTTCTTCCACGGTAGCGGGTTCGGCGGCCCACTGGTCGGCGGCGTGCAGGACGTCGGCAATTGTTCGCACGATGGAAGGGAACCTGATCTTGCCGTCGAGGAAGGCCTCGGCAGCCTCTTCGTTGGCGGCGTTGTACACCGCGGTCAGGCAACCGCCGGTCCGCCCGGCGTACCGGGCCAGGTCGACGGCCGGGAAAACCGATGCGTCCAGCGGCTCGAACTCCCAGGTGGAAGCGGTGGTGAAGTCGCAGGCGGCGGCCGCCGCCGGCACCCGGTCCGGCCAGCCCAACGCCAGCGAGATCGGCAGCTTCATGTCCGGCGGGCTGGCCTGGGCGATGGTGGAGCCGTCGGTGAACGTCACCATCGAGTGCACGATCGACTGCGGATGCACGACGACATCGATGTCGTCGTACCCGATTCCGAACAGCAGGTGCGTCTCGATCAATTCCAGGCCTTTGTTGACCAGCGACGCCGAGTTCAGCGTGTTCATCGGGCCCATGTTCCAGGTGGGATGGGCGCCGGCCTGTTCGGGCGTGACGGGCTCGAGCTTGGCGGCCGACCAGCCGCGGAACGGGCCGCCGGAGGCGGTGAGGACCAGTTTGGCGACCTCACCCGCACTGCCGGCGCGCAGGCACTGGGCCAGCGCCGAATGCTCGGAATCGACCGGCACGATCTGGCCGGGACGCGCGGCCTTGACCACCAGCGGCCCGCCGGCGACCAGCGATTCCTTGTTGGCCAGCGCCAAGCGGGCGCCGCTGGCCAGCGCGGCCAGGGTCGGTTGCAGGCCCAGCGCCCCGACCAGAGCGTTGAGCACGACGTCCGCCTCGGTGTTCTCCACGAGCCGGGTCACCCCGTCGGGGCCGCTGTAGGGGACGTCACCGAGCTGATCGGCGGCATTGGGGTCGGCGACGGCGATATCGGTCACACCGGTATCAGCGCGCTGGCGGGCCAGCAGCTCGGGGTTTCCGCCACCGGCGGCCAGCCCGACGACTTCGAAGCGGTCCGGGTTCTCGGCGATGACCTCGAGCGCCTGGGTGCCGATGGAACCGGTGCTGCCCAGGATCAGGACCTTGAGGCGGTTGGCGGAGCTCACCCGAACAATTGTGCCGCCTTGTCAGCCCGCTTCGGCAATCCCGGACAACTCCGGCGGCTTGCGGGTCAGTCCCCGGGTGAGGACCAGCAGATAGCCGATGCCCAGAGCCAGCCAGCTCAAGCCCACGGTCAAGGCCCGCGAATCGAGATGGACGAGCAGGTAGACATCCACGCCCGCGCCGACGAGCGGCAACGCGACATAGCGCCATCTGCTCAGCGGCGCGTCGCGGTGCCGCACGAAGTACGCGATGACGCTGAGGTTCGCCATCGTGAACGCCGTGAAAGCACCGAAATTGATGAACGACGTGGAGGTCGCGACGTTGAGGAACATCGCGGCCAGCCCGATCGTCCCGGCCAACGCGATGTTGAACACGGGGGTGCGGAACCGCTCGAGAACCATCCCGAACGCGCGGCGCGGCAGCACGCCGTCGCGGCCCATCGCGTAGAGCAGTCGTGCCACCGCGGCCTGCGCCGCCAGCCCGGAGGTGAACTGGCCGATCGCCAGAGCGGCGACGAAGACCGCGGCGAACGCACTGCCCCCCACTGTTCTGGCGATGTCCTCGGCCAGCGACCCCGGATGGGGGAAGACGCTGCCCGGCGATACCAGGCTGACGAAGTAGGCCACCGCAACGAACACGGCGCCGCCGATCAACGCGACCAGGACGATGGCGGTGGGAATGGTGCGCTGCGCGTCGTGGGTCTCCTCGGTGAGGGTGCTGACGGCGTCGAAGCCCAGAAACGAGTACGCGGCGACCGCGGCCCCGGCGGCGATCGCCGAGAAACCCCCGGTGCCGGTGAACGGGACCGGCGACGCCAGAGGTTGAGAGTTCGCGACCAGGTGCACGATCGTGAGCGCCACAAACAGTGTCACGATGAGCAGCTGGAACGACATCAGCACGAAGTTGGCCCGATCGGCGACCTTCAGACCCACGATGTTGAGCGCCGTGGTCGCCACGACGAACACGACGACCCAAAGCCAAATCGGAATCCCGGGAAACTGTCCCTTGAGATAGGTGCTCCCGATCAGCCAGACCACCAGCGGTAGGAACAGGTAGTCGAGCAGGATCGCCCAGCCGATCAAGAATCCGAGCCGGGAGTCCAGGGCATTGCGGACGTAGGTGTACGCCGAGCCCGCGATCGGGTAATGCCTCGCCATCAGGCCGTAGCTCATCGCGGTGAACAGCATCGCGACCGTGGCCAGCAGGTAGGAGCCGGCGCTGCCGCCGTGGGATTTCTCGGCGATGACCCCGAAGATGCCGAGCACGATGATCGGCGTCATGTAGGCCAGGCCGAACAGGACGACTGACCGCAGCCGCAACGTCTTTTTCAAACCCGGCTGATGCGCTGCGGTCATCGCGGGCCTGACCGTCGGTCACCGTCCACCGTCATCACGCTAACGCGGACACCGGGTGTCCTGCCTTCCAGGACTCCGGCAGCATGGAGACATGCCGTCCACGCTGCTGTGGTTTCGGCGCGATTTGCGCCTGCACGACCTGCCACCCCTGCTGGAGGCCGCCGCCGATGACGCCGAGGTGCTCGGCTGCTTCGTGTTGGATCCACGGCTGGAGAAATCCGCGGGCCCGCGCCGGTTGCAGTTCCTCGGCGACTCGCTGCGGGCGCTCTCCGATGCCCTGGCGGGCCGGCTGCTGATCACCCGCGGCCGGCCCGAGCAACGAATACCCCTGCTGTGCCGGGAGATCGAGGCCACCGAGGTCCATGTCTCGGCCGATTTCAGCCCCTTCGGAGTACGCCGCGACGAGGCCGTCGCCGCCGCGCTGACCGACGCGGGCGTGGCGCTTCGGGCCACCGGCTCGCCGTACCTGGTGTCGCCGGGGCGGGTCACCAAGGACGACGGGACCCCCTACAAGGTCTTCACCCCGTATCTGGCCCGGTGGCGGGAGATCGGCTGGCGCGCACCCGCGCCGTCCGCGACGGCGGCAGTGAACTGGATCGACCCTGCCGCCCTGCCGTCCGAGTTCCGGGTGGACGCGCCGGACCCCGGCGCCGAGCTGGACATCGAGGCGGGCGAGGCGGCCGCACTGGACCGGTGGGCGGAGTTCGTCGACTCCCGTTTGGCCGATTACGCCGAGGACCGTAACCGACCGGACAGGCCGGGTATCAGCCGAATGTCGGCGCACCTGAAATTCGGGACGATCCATCCCCGGACCATGGCCGCCGACCTGGACTTCCGCGCCGACGGTCCGGGGGCTTATCTGCGCGAGCTGGCGTTCCGCGATTTCTATGCCGCGGTGCTGCACCAGTGGCCGGACAGCGCGTGGCGGAACTGGAACCGCACCTTCGACACCATCGAAGTCGACACCGACGACGGCGCCGCCGAGCTGTTCGACGCATGGAAACGGGGCCGCACGGGCTATCCGATCGTCGACGCCGGAATGCGCCAGCTGCGCGAATCCGGCTTCATGCACAACCGGGTGCGCATGATCGTGGCGTCATTCCTGGTCAAGGACCTGCACCTGCCGTGGCAGTGGGGTGCGCGCTGGTTTCTCGAGCAATTGGTCGACGGTGATATCGCCAACAATCAGCACGGCTGGCAGTGGTGCGCCGGCTCGGGAACCGACGCCGCACCGTACTTCCGGGTGTTCAACCCGACCACTCAGGGCCAGAAGTTCGATCCCGACGGTGATTACGTGCGGCGCTGGGTGCTCGAGCTGGCCGACGTCGACGACGTGCACAAGCTCAAGGGTGGGCGGCCCGCCGACTATCCGGATCCGATCGTCGAGCACGCCGCCGAACGCGCGGAGGCGCTGCGGCGTTACGGCCGGATCGGCTGAGCCGGCACCGGGCTGGTGTGCCAGAATTACGGGCAATTGCCGAGTGACAGGAGCCGCAATGGTCAGCACCGAGGTGGAGCGCTACAACGACGTCGACCCAGCCGACGTACCCTCGGCCGCCTGGGGTTGGAGCAAGATCACCCCGCGCACCTGGCACGGTCTCGGTATCTTCATCGGCCTGTTCCTGCTGGCGATGCTGCGCGGCAACCACGTCGGCCACGTCGAGGACTGGGTGCTCATCGTCTGCGCGATCCTGGTGTTCGGTGTGGTCGCGCGCGACTGGTGGGGTCGCCGCCGCGGCTGGATCCGCTGATTCTCTGCGTCGAGATCGACGTTTTGCCGCGATCCACTCGCACTTTGTCTGCGAAATGTCGGTTTCGGCGAAAGGCTGGCTAGCCGCTGGCCGCTAGTTGCCCACAGGCCGCCGCGATTTCCCGTCCGCGGGTGTCGCGGACCGTGCACGACACCCCCTGAGCCCGGACCCGCCGGACGAACTCCCGCTCCACCGGTTTGGGACTGGCGTCCCATTCGCTGCCCGGGGTCGGGTTGAGCGGGATCAGGTTGACGTGGACCAGCGGGCCGAGCGCCTTGTGCAGCTTCTTGCCCAGCAGATCGGCCCGCCACGGCTGGTCGTTGACGTCACGGATCAGGGCGTACTCGATCGACACCCGCCGGCCCGTCGCATCGGCGTAGTACCGGGCCGCATCAAGGACCTCGCTGACCTTCCAGCGGTTGTTCACCGGCACCAGGGTGTCGCGCAGCTCGTCGTCGGGAGTGTGCAACGACAGCGCCAGCGTCACCCCCAGATGCTCGTCGGCGAGCTTGCGGATCGCCGGTGCCAGCCCCACCGTCGACACCGTCACCGACCGCGCCGAGATCCCGAACCCCTCCGGTGGCGCCGCGGTGATGCGCCGCACGGCGGCCAGCACGCGCGCGTAGTTGGCCAGCGGCTCACCCATGCCCATGAACACCACATTGGACAGGCGCTCACCAAACTCGTCGCGCGAGGTCACCGCCGCGGCCCGCACCTGCTCGAGGATCTCGGCGGTGCTCAGGTTGCGGGTCAGCCCGCCCTGGCCGGTCGCGCAGAACGGGCAGGCCATGCCGCAGCCGGCCTGCGAGGAGATGCACACCGTGTTGCGGTTCGGGTAGCGCATCAGCACCGACTCGAAGGTGGTGCCGTCGTGGGCGCGCCACAAGGTCTTTCGGGTCTCCCCCGCGTCGCACTCGATTTCGCGAGCCACCGAGAGCAGCCGCGGGAACAGCGCGTCGGCGACCGTGTCGCGCACGGCCGCGGGAAGGTCGGTCATCTGCTGCGGGTCGGCGAGCAGCCGGCCGTAGTACTGCTGTGCCAGCTGCTTGGCCCGAAACGCGGGCAGTCCGAGCTCCGCCACCGCGGCCGCTCTGCCCTCGGCGTCCAGGTCGGCGAGATGGCGTGGCGGCAGCGCACGCCGCGGCGCCTCGAAAACGAGCTCCTGTTTCATCCCGTCCAGTATCGCCGACGCCGAGAACCGGCTCAGGCCAGCAGCGTCAGGACGATCCAACCCGCGACCGCGGACGGCAACATCGCGTCGATGCGATCCATGATGCCGCCGTGGCCCGGCAGCAGCGTTCCCATGTCCTTGATGCCCATATCGCGCTTCACCTGGGACTCGACCAGATCGCCGAGCACACCGGTGATCACCAGCATCAACCCGAGTGGCAGGCCGACCCAGAACGGCTTGTGCAGCAGGAACGTCACCGACAGCACGGCCGCGGCAATGCCGAACAGCAGCGAGCCGCCGAGCCCCTCCCACGATTTCTTGGGGCTGATCGCCGGGGCCAGCAGGTGCTTGCCGAACAGCACGCCGGCGGTGTAGCCGCCGATATCAGCGAAGACGACGGTGGCGATCACGGTGAAGACCCGGGCGCCGCCGTTGTCCTGGAAGATCAGCAGTGCGGTGAAACTCGCGAACAGCGGCACCCAGGTGGCCAGCAGGACCGTGGCGGCGATGTCACGCAGGTAGTTGACCGGCTGCTCGCGCAGACCGTGGCCTACGAGCCGCCACACCATGGCGACCACGATCGTGCCGCCGTAGGCACCCAGCGTCCCCGCGACACCCCACGGCCAGGCCAGCCAGATCATCGCCTGTCCACCGAGCAGCAGCGGCACGACGGGCATCGCGTACCCATGTTCGCGGAGTCGGCGAACCACCTCGTGGGTGGCGATCGCGATGGCGCTGGCCAACAGCGGGAGCCACCATTTCGGCGCGAACAGCAGGCTGCCGATCGCCAGGGCACCGAGCACCACGCCGACCGCGATCGCGGCAGGCAGGTTGCGCCCGGCGCGGGAAGCCTTGGGTTCCGGCGCCGTGGAACCGGGGGCGCCGGAATCGGTATCTGCCACGGGCACTGGTCGCTGAGCGGTCATCAGACCTCCAGCAACTCGCCTTCTTTGTGCTTGACCAGCTCGTCGATCTGGCCGACGTAGGTCGCGGTGGCCTTGTCCAGATCCTTCTCCGCGCGGCCGACCTCGTCCTCGCCGGCCTCGCCGTCCTTGCGGATGCGGTGCAATTCCTCCATCGCGCGACGGCGCACGTTGCGCACCGAGACCTTGGCGTCCTCACCCTTGGCCTTGGCCTGCTTGACCAGATCCCGGCGACGTTCCTCCGTCAGTTGCGGAATGGACACCCGGATGATGGTGCCGTCGTTGGTGGGGTTGACACCCAAGTCCGAGTTGCGGATGGCGTCCTCGATCGCTCGCAGCTGGTTGGCCTCGTAGGGCTTGATGACCACCATCCGCGCCTCGGGCACGTTGACGCTCGACAACTGCGTGATCGGCGTCGGCGAGCCGTAGTAGTCGACGACGACGCGCGCGAACATGCCGGGATTGGCCCGTCCGGTGCGGATGGACGACAAGTCGTCGCGGGCGACCGCAACGGCCTTCTCCATCTTCTCTTCGGCATCGAAGAGAGCCTCTTCAATCATTGACGCCCTTCCTCCTCAACCGCTGACCAGTGTTCCGATCTTCTCACCTGCGACCGCCCGGGCGATATTCCCGTCGGTAAGCAGGTTGAAGACCAGGATCGGCATGCCGTTGTCCATGCACAAACTGAACGCGGTGGCGTCGGCCACCTGCAGCCCTCGGTCGAGGACCTCACGGTGACTGATCTCGGTGAGCATCTCGGCGTTCGGGTTCTCCCGAGGGTCGGCGGTGAAGACACCGTCGACCGCCTTGGCCATCAGGACGATGTCGGCGCGGATCTCCAGCGCACGCTGCGCGGCGGTGGTGTCGGTGGAGAAATAGGGCAGCCCCATGCCGGCGCCGAAGATCACCACGCGACCCTTCTCCAGGTGTCGCACGGCCCGCAGCGGGATGTACGGCTCGGCCACCTGACCCATGGTGATCGCGGTCTGCACCCGGGTGACGATGCCTTCCTTCTCCAGGAAGTCTTGCAGCGCAAGGCTGTTCATCACGGTGCCGAGCATGCCCATGTAATCGGAGCGGGTGCGTTCCATGCCGCGCTGCTGTAGCTGGGCGCCGCGGAAGAAGTTGCCGCCGCCGATGACGACGGCGACCTGCACGCCGCTGCGCACCACCTCGGCGATCTGGCGGGCCACCTGGGCGACGACATCGGGGTCCAACCCGACCGACCCGCCGCCGAACATCTCCCCGCCGAGCTTGAGCACCACCCGCCGATAATTCGGACGCACCAGCTGCGGTTGCGTCGCCTCGGCGCCGTTGCTACTGACCGTCTCCCCCATCAGACTCCTCGGACTAGTCGGGCTCCTGGCATGAGAGTGCCATCCCGGCACCATTCGGGACGGCACTTCCATCCTGCCTCATCGGCGAAGCCGGCGATTTCCCGGGTTAGGCCTGATCCGCGTCACCAGAGAACGGCGACAGCCGCCGCGGCCAGCGACAAGACACCGACCGAGACGAACACCGGAAGTGCGATAGGAGAACCGGTACGCCGCTGCCGCGCATTACCCATGCCCAGCAAGCCGCCGATGATCACTAGCAGCGCCAGCTTGACGCCGATCTTGGGGTAGTTCAACACGATTCCGGCCGGCCACGGCGCCGCCAGCACAATCCCGGTCAGCAGTGAGACCAGCAGTCCGTAGTCCATCACCCGGGTGGTGCGGAAACGCCGGGCCGCGGCCTCGGCCACCCACGCGCCGAACGTGACCGCGAACCCGACGATGTGCACCAAGACGACTACGTTGCGTAGTAGCTCCATGCCGGTCAGCCTACGACATGCTGTCGTCAGCCAAGATGCGCCGAGAGCAGCCAGGCCGGCATCGACTTGCGGCCCTTGGGCTCGTCCCGCAGATCGCCACCGGCGAAGTCCGCCATCGTCGCCATCTCAGCGGGCACGTTCGCGTGGATGCGCGCGGGGCGGATCTCGTCGATCACCCAGAACGGCTCGACCGCGGCGCGCAACTCCTCGGCGGTCACCGGATGCGCCGGCCCGTTGGCGGGCATGGCGCCGGCGTCGAAGACCAGCACGAAGTAGGACGCCCCCGGAGCGGCGGCTCGCACGATCGAGCGCTGGTAACCCGCGCGGGCTTCCACCGGCATCGAATGGAACAGGGTCGAGTCGACGATGGTGCCGAATCGACCGTCGTAGCCGTCGAAGGCGCTGATGTCGGCGACGTCGAAGCTGGCATTGGCGATTCCCCGCCGGGCCGCCTCGGCCCGCGCCAACTCGATCGCCGCCGGCGAGAGATCCAGCCCGACGGTGGTGAATCCGCGCTCGGCGAGGTACAGCGAGACGGCCGCCTCCCCGCAGCCGGCATCGAGGATGTCGCCGTGGAACCTGCCCTGCTCGATGAGCGCGGCGATTTCGGGCTGCGGCTCGTCGATGCTCCACGGCGGCCGGAAGCCTTCGAACTCCGGGGCCGCGCGACGGTATGCCGAGTCGAACAGATCTTCAGGTGAGGTCATACCTCCACGATTATCAACCGAGTTGATATATGTCAATATCATTGACATGAGTGGAGCTCACGACGAGCCGCTGGGCTATCTGCTGCATCGGGTGGCCTCGGCCCTGCGCGCGGAAGTGACCGCCACCGCACTCGAGCCGGCGGGCCTGTCCTTCCCCCAGTACATCTGTATGCGGATCCTGTCCCGGTTTCCCGACCGCTCGAATGCCGAACTGGCTCGCGATACCGGTGTCTCCCCGCAGGCGATGAACATGGTGCTGCGTAGCCTCGAAGAACGCGGGCTGGTGAGCCGCCCGGGCAGCGTGGCCTCGGGGCGCTCGCTGCCGGCCAAGCTGACCCGCGCCGGCACGGAACTGCTGGACAGCACCGAGGCCGGGGTGCGCGCCGCCGAGCAGCGGTTGATGGTCAACCTGAGCGCCGAGCAGCGGCGAGAATTCCGGAGAATTCTCGCCGCGCTCGGCTCCGGCTGACAACGGTCAGGTCAGGCGGGTCTGCCTACATCCGGTTGGAGTGGCAGCACTTCGGTGCTGACGGGGGCAGGTCCAGCGCCGGATTTCCGTCGAAGAACCCGATCGGCTTCATCTTGAATCCGGTGTAGTGGCACGGCATCACCGGCCAGTCCTCCGGGCACACGATGTGATGGGCACCGACCGTGTACCACAGCACGACGTCGGTGTTTTCCAGTGGCGCGTCGTCGGCGACGAACTGCGGCAGACCCTGCGCCTCGGCGCATTGATACATGTAATTGCCGGCGGCGAACTTCTCCTCGGGGTCGTACTTGGTGACCCACAAGTTGTGCTGGACGAACCGCGCCCGGTCATAGATGTAGGAGCCTTCCTGCACCATCACTGGTACCGGGTCGCGCGGCATCAGCTTGTAGCCCACCGCCGCGCCGAGCTCGTTCTTCTTCGACGGGTTGGTGACCTTCCAGTACCGTCCGGTCGACCAATTCCAGTCGCGCGCACCCTCGGCCTCCGAGGCCACCAATGTGTCCTTGGCGATCCAGGCGTTGTGGTGCGGGTTGAGCTCAGGCTCGGGCTCCACAACAGAATCGACCTCGTAGACACTGTTGTTCGGACCGTCGATGCTCATGTCGAGCCGGAAGTTGAAGAAGTGCTGGTGATTCGGGCCGTAGATGCCAGGAGCGACGAGCTTGCCCCACCGCGGCGTTTCGCCTTCGGGAATCGACCCGGTCGTGAGCACTCCGGAGAGCTTGACCTCCATCTCGATCGACGCGTCGTTGTACAGGTACCAGAAGAATCCGTACTCGTAGTTGCCCACGGTGCAGATCATCGAGATCACCAGCCGACGTGACCGACGGACCTCCACCTCTTCGGTGCGGAAATCCGTGTGCTTCCACGAAATCCCGTAGTCCTCTTCATGCATGCAGATCGCGTTGGGAATGGTGACCGCGTTACCCGACGAGTCGTGCACCGTGCCGTCGAAGTAGTAGATCTCACCCAGACAGTCACACCCGAGAGTCAACGGGTTCGCCGAGAAACCCATGCCGACCTCGCCCATGTCGAACACATTCTTGTTCCAGTGGGTGGGCGAAGTGTCCCCGTAGGGCACCACCATCTCCGACAGCGCCGCCCGATACATGATCGGCCGGACGGTTCCACGGTCGTTGTAGGTGATCTCGTGCAGCGTCAGACCTTCACGCGGATTGAACCCGACTCGCAAAGACCACTTCTGCCACTGGACCTTCCAGCCGTCCACGGTGAAGCTCGGGCCGTCGGGCTGGGTGATCTCGATGGTCTTGACGTCGTCACGGAACTGCGTGAAGGCCGGCCGGTTGTCCTCGTCGAACATGAACTGAGCCGAGTAGTTGCCCGCCTTCGGCGGCAACGGCACCACCCCGTGGTCTTCGACGTCGATCACCTTCATCTGGTCGAGGTCGACGGTGACGATCAGACCTTCCACCGGACGGGCATACCCGTGTTCGGAGGGTGCGGCGCGCATGAACGTCAACGGCCGGCAGATCAACGCCGAGCTGTCGTAGTGGTCCTGCGCGCCGTAGTAGCCGGCCGGCCATGGGTCGATCATCGCCAGGCCGAAATCGGTGACACCACGCTTGCGCATGGCCTCCTGCCAGCGCGGGTCGGCGCGAACCACCTCCTCGACACCGGTCATATGCTCCACGAGATAGGACGGGAACCGACCCGGCACCGGGGTCCAGGACTCGATGACCCGGGCTCCGATGTCGACGACCGCCTCGTAGATCATCTTGGCGGGAGCGTCGTACATCGTGATGAATGCACGCCGCGGGACGTCGCTCATCGACTCGAACGTCAACTCCGAGTTCTTGTCCGGCTCCGCGAGCTGAATCATCACGAATCTCAGTGTTGGCGTGGTGTATTCGGACTCCTTGACCACGGCCGCGGCTGCCTCGATCTCGGCTCCGCTGAGCGGGTCGAGAGGGTAACAGGCACGGTCGTCGGTCGTCGCCGTGCTCAGCACGGTGCTGTCCATTGTCATATCGGGCTAAACCGCCTCAGGGCTCGTTGTTTCAGACTTCTTGAGATCCAGCACGGCAAGGTGGGCCAGTGCGTCGTCGGAGTTCATCTTGTGCGCCGAACGCCGGCCGAAGATGTAGACGACCACGCCGAGCGCGATCATGCCCAGCGAGATACCACCGGTCCAGACCATCCAGGTGCTGTCGGGAACGTCCTGGATCCAGGACTTGGCGAAGGAGTAGTAGACACCGCCGATGGTGCCGATCGTGCCGACGACGACGGCGATCCACACTCCGACCATGCCGCCGGGAATGCGCCAGAACTTCTCTGTCGCATAGCGATCGGCGTACTTCTTGCGGGCGATGACGACCGGGAACAGGAAGAAGAACCCGGACACCAGCCACACGGTGGACAGGCCACCCTGCAGGAAGACGGTGACGTTGGCCATGCTGCTCTGCGAGTACAGCCCGACCAGGATCAGCGACGAGAGCACACCCTGGATCAGGATCGCGGTCACCGGGTTGCGGGTACGCGGGTTGAGGTGGGTGAACAACCGCGGCAGGTGACGCTCCAGCCCGGAGACGAAGATCAGCCGCGAGTAGGTGACCTGGTAGGTCATCAACGCCACGAACACGATACCGGCCAACACGATGGCCGCGACCTCCATCACGCCCGCGGGGGCCGCTGATCCCAGCATGCCGATGACACCGGTGACCGGGTCGATCTGGTCCGACGGAAGCACCATCATGGTGCCCAGGGTGGTGAGCAGGTAGATCGCGACGAGCGCCACCGAACCCCAGATCACCATTCTCGGACCGCTCTTGCGCACCGACAGGAATTCCGCGCCCATGTTGTACGGCGTCTCGACACCCAGCAGGTACAGCAGCACCGTGCCGTACAGGAAGCCGGCACCGGCGAAGTCGGGTACCAGGGAGTCATGCAGGCTGAACGGTGTCCCCGAGCCATTGCGGAGCGCATAGATCACGCCGGCGACGAAGATGACGGCGGTCAACACTCCGTACACCACGAAGACGACGCCCATCACCCGCTGGTTGGCGGCCAGCTTGGCCAGCGACAGACCGATGACAGCCCAGAGAATCGCCACCTGCAGGATGATGCTGAGGGTCAGGCCGAGTTCGGCGTGGAATGCCAGCAACACCAATTGCAGGATGATCGCCGGCGAGGATGCCGCGTTGAGGATCACCGGGATCCACGACAGGTAGCCGCCGATGAACCCCCACGTTTCACCCATGGTGCGGGTGGCCCAGATGTACACGCCACCTTGACCCGGCCACAGGTTGCCCAACTCGGCAACGGCCATACCCGCCGGGACCAGAAAGGTCAGGATGCCGAGCACCCACATCGGGATTGCGGTCCAGCCGCCCGTGGCCATCACCGACGATCCGGTCAGCCAGCAGATGATGAAGACGTAGGTGGCGACCAAGCCGTACGTGGTCATGATCTTGGGCAGAATCTGCTCGGGGACAAGCTCTGTGGTCAGTAGCTTGTCCCGCTGAGCCGACGCTGGAGCCTCGAGTTCTTGCGTCATACGTATTTACTCCCAATCCCGTTAGGGGCTATTCAATCCCGCTGGATTAGTTGATGATTTGTCCGTCTCTCATACGGACGACACGGCTCGCTTCGTCGGCCACCGTGGGATCGTGGGTGCTTGCGACGACCGTGACGCCCAGCGTCGAACACAGGTCGCGCAGCATGCGCACCACCGTCTCCCCCGTTCGGTGGTCAAGATTCGCAGTCGGCTCGTCGGCAAGGACGAGCGTCGGGTTGCTGATCAGTGAGCGCGCGATCGCCGTGCGCTGCTGTTCGCCACCGGACATCTTGGTCGGCTGGTGGTGAACTCGGTGACTCAGGCCGACGAGGTCGAGCAGCTCCATCGCCCGCTGGCGCAGCGCCTTGCGGTCGTAGGGCTCGAACATCAGTGGCAGTTCGACGTTCTCGACCGCCGACAGGAACGGGATCAGGTTGTAGCTCTGGAAGATGAACCCGATCGTGTCGTGGCGCAATGCCGCAAACTGGCTCTCGGTGAGCTTCCCGGTGTCGCGCCCGCCGATCGTCACCGACCCCTTGGTCGGCCGGTCCAGGCCGCCGATGATGTTGAGCAGTGTCGACTTTCCGCTACCGCTCGGTCCCATCAGGCAGACGAATTCGCCTGGCATGACAGTCAATTCGGCGGCAATCAGCGCCTTGACCACCTCGTCACCGAGCTTGTGGAGTTTCCACACGTCGCTGATCTCGATCACCGGCGACGGTTCGGTTGCCGGTGTGACATCAGGTATGGCGTCTTCGACTGCGGTCATGTCTAACCTCCGGTCGACAGGGAATGAATGGGGGAACGCGACGCCGCGTTCCACGTGGGCAGAATGCTGGTGGCCAGCGCCGCGACGATGCTGACTCCGACGGCGATCACCGCGCCGACGCCGAGGCCGGCGGCTGACACCCCGGTGGGCACCAGTCCGAGTACGCCGAACACCACGGCGGCCACGACGGCCAACACCACGCCGAGGACGGCGCCTAGGGTGGCACCGACCGCCGGTTCCACCAGAAGCGCGGCGATTACGGGTCCGCGCCGCACACCGGTGGCCCCGAGCACACCGAGTTCGCGGGTGCGGTGCGCAATCGTGCGGGTGGTCGCCACAGCCACTTCGACCACACCGACCAGCAGCACCGTGATGGCGATCAGGATGACCGCCCGGCCGATTTCGCCGGCGTGACCCAGCGAAGCCGACTGGGCCTGGATACCCGCAGACATCCCGAAGACGATGACGACCAGGAAGGCGCCCGTCGCGGTCGTCACGATCGGCAGCACTATCTCCCTGACCCGCCGGCGCGCGGACAACCAGCCGTAGGACAGCCCGAATTTGATCATCAGCGGGCTCCCAGCAGGTCGACGGGACGGTGTTGCAGTAGCCGATGCACGGGTATCAACGCCCCGACGATCGACATCGCCGGCACGAATCCGGCAACCATGCCGGCCGCCTGCAACCAGGCGATCGGTGTGGCGATTCCCGGAATCACCAACCAGACAGCGACTCCCGCGGCGAGCACGCCGAACACGTAGGCGGCCACGAACACGACTGCGGACTCCACCAGGAAGAAGTACAGCACCTCGTCGGCGAGGCCGATGCTGGACATGATGCCGAATTCGCGCCGGCGCTCCTGCACGGCCGCCAGGAATGACGACACCGCGATGACGAAGCCGAGCACCAGACCGATGATCGAGATGATGCCGAGCGTGGAACTGGTGACCTTGCCCGAGAACAACGCCGAGAATTTCTGGTCGAACGTCAGCGGGCCGTTTCCGCCCACCGTGTCATAGATCAGTCCGGCACCGGCGGGGTCCGGCTTGACGGACGGATCGGTGGTCGAGGGCAGCCCGACCGCACCGCCGAAGGTGCTGCCGAGGTTGCGATTCTTTTCCTGGCCGGATGGCGCGTAGACGGTCCACCAGCCGTTGTCACCCACAATCGATTGCGCGAGCGGCATCGACACCGTCACGGACTGACCCGCGGCGCCAACACGCACACCCAGATCCTGCCCGCCGACGACAATCCGGTCTCCATCGTGCACGCCCAGCCGCTGTGCCACGTCAGATCCCAAAAGCGCTTGGCCACCCGGTGTTTCGCTGCTTCCATGCAGTGACACAAGCGTCCCGTTGATCGTGGTGGTTCCGGAGAGCGTCTCGATCGCTCGCCACCCCCCAGGGGCGGCGATCACGGGCGCCGGTCCATCGGCAACCAGAGCCTGCACCTTGCTGTCGTAGTGAACGCCGGCGGCGGGCACGGCCCACAGTTGCGCATCGCCGAGCACCTCGGTCACCGAGTCCGCGCCGGTGATGGCGAAGCTCGACGAGATGGTGCGCACGACCATCACACATGTGATCGCCAGGGCGATACCGAGCACAGACAACACAAACCGTTCGGGCCGTCGCCGGATGTTCGCCCACGCAAACCGGAGAAGACACACGAAGGTGTTGTTCCCCGAAGAGGTGGCGAGCGCCGACGGCCGCGAAATCGTTGTGGAGGCAGAGGTTTCCACAACGGAAATGTTGCGGCCGGGAAGTTTCACGCACCGCCGCGATTGATATCCAACAGGTTAACTCGAAGGTGCCGTCGTTAAATCCGCGTATCGATGGGAACCAAGTTGTGGCAACGGATTTCGTTGACAGTCAGGCTGGGTGGCTGGCCGTGACCGTCTTCAGCGCCTCGTTCTCGCTCCGATGGTAATCGAATTCTCGCCAGTTTGCTGACGTCGACCAGCGAAACAGTCACGGCTCCCAGCGAATTCACAGCAACCACGGATTCCGCACCCGAACCGAGAACGCTGCGAGTGTTTCGGACGGTCAGTCTTGTATCCGCGGCCAAGGCTTGGCCGTCTCCAGCTCGAAGGCCAGTTCCAACAATCTGCGCTCGTGACCGATCGGTCCGGACAACATCATGCCCACCGGCATACCGGACGCGGACTGCGCCAACGGCAGCGAGATCGCCGGCTCACCGGTGGCGTTCTGCAGCGGCGTGAACGCCACCCAGTCGACCAGCCGGTCGATGATCTGCTGATAGTCCGCGGTGGGGTCCAAGTGGCCGATCCGGGGTGTTTCCTCGGCCAGCGTGGGCGTGAGCAGCACGTCGTAGGTCTGATAGAGCCGGGCGGTGACTCGTCGCAACCGGCGCAGCCGGGTGATGGCCACCGGCATCCGGTGCAGGTTGCGGGTGGCGTAACGGTCGAGCCCCAGGGTGAGATTGTCCAGCTTCGACCGGTCGAAGCTCTCGCCGAACGCTCGCTGCCCGGTGCGCACCAAGGTCATCGCCAGCAGCGCCCAGTACAAGAGGAAGTCGTCGACGAAGTAGCGCGGCACCGGGTTGTGGTCCAGGTACTCCACGCTGTGACCCAGGCCCGCAATGAGTTCTGCGGTCTGCAAGGTGTGCCCGCGGATGCTCGGGGCGGCCAGTCGATTCACCGACTGGGTGACGACCGCGACGCGCAGCCGGGTAGAACCCGGACCGGTCACTGCACCGATCGGCTCCAATCGGCGGTTGCGCCAGATGCGTTCGGCTTCACGGTAGAACGCGGCGGTGTCGCGCACAGAGCGGGTCAGCACCCCGTCATTGACGATGCGCACCGGCATCTGGCGCGACATCTTGTCCAGAGGCAACCGGCCACGGGAGGGTTTGAGGCCGACCAGTCCGTTGCACGCGGCGGGGATCCGGATCGAGCCGCCACCGTCGTTGGCGTGCGCGATGGGCACCACACCCGCCGCGACGAAGGCACCCGAGCCCGAGGAGGACGCGCCCGCGGTGAAGTCGGTGTCCCACGGATTGCGCACCGCGCCGAGGCGGGGATGTTCGGCCGAGGCACTGAACCCGAACTCCGAGAGCTGGGTCTTGCCCAGCGGCACCAGGCCGGTGGCCAGGAAGAAGCTGGCGAAATCACCGTGTGCCGGCTGAGGGCGGGGCGCCCATGCGTCGGTGCCCTGCATCGTGGGCATTCCCTCGACGTCGACGTTGTCCTTGATGAACGTCGGCACACCGTCGAAGAATCCGCGGGATCCGGCATGGGCCCGGGCCAAGGCCCGGTCGAAGGTTTCGTGCGCCAAGCCGTTGAGGATCGGGTTGACCGCCTCGGTCCGGGCGATCGCGGCCTCGACGAGTTCGGGCCGCGACACCTTTCCGGTGCGAAGAGCATCCACCAACCCCACCGCATCCAGGTCGCCGAGCGCGTCGTCGCCGAAGGCGTGCACATGCCGCATTCACCTGACGCTAGCAGGCACGTGTTCAATAACGGCCCGGGCTCACCGGGTGAGGTCGGCCGCCACCGCTTCCAAGGCGGCCAGGTGACCGTCCACCCCGCCCAATCCGGCGCCCATCGTGTTGATCGAGACGTGGGTGGCGCCGGCTGCCGACCAGGCCGTGAGCTCCTCGGCCACCCGGTCGCGACTCCGGGCGATGTCGATTCGCCCCTCCATACCCAAGACAGCGGGATCCCGACCGGCGGCTACCGCGGCCCGTTCCACCGCGCCTCGCGCCCTCTCGAGCGCGTGGCCGGGCCCCATCATCGGGAACCAGCCGTCGGCCAGCCGTCCCGCCCGCTCGTAGGCCCGCTCGGAGGCGGCGCCGAACCACACCGGGATCGGCCGCTGGATCGGCAACGGCGCCAGGCCCGCGCCGGTGATCGTGTGATGGCGGCCCGAAAGCGTGACGCTGCGTTCGGTCCACAGCCGTCGCATGACCGTGACCTGTTCCTCGCAGCGCCGCCCACGGGTGGAGAAATCCTCGCCGAGCGCCTCGTACTCGACGGGGTTCCAGCCCAACCCGACTCCGAGTCGCAACCGTCCACCGCTGAGCAAATCGACCTCGGCGGCCTGCTTGGCCACCAGGGCGCTTTGGCGCTGCGGCAGGATGATCACGCCGGTGACCAGCTCCAGCGTCGTCGTGACGGCCGCGAGATAGCCGAACATCACCAGCGGTTCGTGAAAGGTGGTGTCGATGTCGTAGGGCCCGGCCCAGCCCCGATGTACCTCGGGATCGGCGCCCAGCACATGGTCGTAGGCAAGGACGTGGGTGAACCCCAATTCCTCGACCCGCTGGCCGTAGGCGCGGACCGCGCCGGCGTCGCCACCGAGTTCGGTTTGGGGGAAGACGACTCCGATGCGCATGGCTCATCCAACCGCACACCGGCCGGGGAGCTTCGGTGAGGACGGCAAAACCCCGCGCCTCCGGGATCGCCGGATATGGCGCGGGGTTTTCCTAGTGGGCAGCAGCGACTTGGTGAGTGTGCCGCCCAAGTCTTACTGCTGACCGACCTCGAACCGGGCGAACCGCGTCACGGTCACGCCGGCCTCGTCGAGCAGCGCCTTGACGCTCTTCTTGCTGTCGGAAACCGACGGCTGATCGAGCAGCACGACGTCCTTGAAGAAGCCGGTCAGGCGGCCCTCCACGATCTTGGGCAATGCCTGCTCGGGCTTGCCCTCGCTCTTGGCGGTCTCCTCGGCGATGCGGCGCTCGTTGGCGACGATGTCCTCCGGAACGTCCTCACGCGTCAGGTACTTGGCCTTCAGCGCGGCGATCTGCAGGGCCACGGCATGTGCCGCGGCTGCGCCTTTCTGGTCATCACCGGCTTCGAACTCGACCAGCACACCCACCGCGGGCGGCAGGTCGGCGGCCCGCTTGTGCAGGTAGGCCTCGACGTTGCCGTCGAAATACACCGCACGGCGAAGCTCGAGCTTCTCGCCGATCTTGGCCGACAGCTCCGCGACGACCTGCTCGACGGTCTTGTCACCGATTTTGGCGGCCTTGAGGGCCTCCACATCGGCGGCCTTGGACTCCAGCGCGGCAGCCACGACGTCGTCGGCCAACTTCTGGAACTCGGCGTTCTTGGCGACGAAATCGGTCTCGGAGTTGAGCTCGATCAGCGCGCCGCCCTTGGCGGCGACCAGGCCTTCGGCGGTGGCGCGCTCGGCGCGCTTGCCGACGTCCTTGGCGCCCTTGATCCGAAGCGCCTCGACCGCCTTGTCGAAATCGCCGTCACTGTCGGCCAGGGCGTTCTTGCAGTCGAGCATGCCCGCGCCGGTGAGCTCCCGAAGCCGCTTGACGTCGGCAGCGGTGTAGTTAGCCATGTAGCCCTTCCCTAAAAACTCAAGAAGCGTCGGTTGTGGTTTCAGTCGCGACCGACCCAGCGTCATTGGGGGCCGACGCGGTTGCACTGGCCAGCAGCTCCTGCTCCCACTCGGCGAGCGGCTCGGCTGCGGCCTCTTGCTTGTCGCCCGAGCCGACGCCGGCGCGGGCCTGCAGGCCCTCGGCCACCGCGGAGGCGATGACCTTGGTCAGCAGGGCCGCCGAGCGGATGGCGTCGTCGTTACCCGGGATCGGGTAGTTGACCTGGTCGGGATCGCAGTTGGTGTCCAGGATCGCGATGACCGGGATGCCCAGCTTGATGGCTTCGCTGACGGCGAGGTGTTCCTTGTTGGTGTCGACGACCCAGATCGCCGAGGGCACCTTCTGCATGTCGCGAATACCGCCGAGGCTGCGCTCGAGCTTGTTCTTCTCGCGGGTCAGCATCAGGATTTCCTTCTTGGTGCGACCCTCGAAGCCACCGGTCTGCTCCATGGCCTCGAGTTCCTTGAGGCGCTGCAGACGCTTGTGCACGGTGGAGAAGTTGGTCAGCATGCCGCCCAGCCAGCGCTGGTTCACGTAGGGCATGCCGACGCGGGTGGCCTCGTCGGCGATGGACTCCTGGGCCTGCTTCTTGGTGCCGACGAACAGGATGCTGCCGCCGTGGGCGACGGTCTCCTTGACGAACTCGTAAGCCTGATCGATGTAGGTCAGCGTCTGCTGAAGATCGATGATGTAGATGCCGTTGCGGTCGGTGAAGATGAACCGCTTCATCTTGGGGTTCCAGCGTCGGGTCTGATGCCCGAAGTGCGTGCCGCTGTCCAGCAGCTGCTTCATGGTTACGACAGCCATGTTGGCTATACCTCTATATGTTGTCGGTTGTCGCCCGGCTTCGGGTGAAGCCAAGCCCTGGCGCCTGAGGCATGCCGACCCGCGGACGGGACCAACCGGCATACGTGGTGCAAGTCGATGTAGCGGACTTGCGGGACAGACGCGCGAAGTCAACCCGCTCGCGCGAGTTGCGGATCAAAGTTTACACCGCCGCAACGGGTGCTTTGTCCACAGCGCGGGGACGGTCCACAGCCTGGCATTCCGGGCCTTTTCGCAGTCCAGGCAGGACGCTGAACTGGGGTGATGCGCGTCATTGCCGTGGTCTGCGCCGCTGTGCTGCTGTCCGCGGGGACCAGCGTGGCCGAATCCGGACGGCTGGACTGGCCGCTGCGGCCGCCGCCGGCGGTGACCCGGGCCTTCGATGCGCCGTCACCGAACTGGCAACGGGGCCATCGCGGGGTGGACCTGGCCGGGATTGCGGGGATGCCGGTCTATGCGGCGGGCCCGGCGACGGTGGTGTTCGCCGGTGAGCTGGCCGGGCGCCCGGTGGTGTCACTCGCCCACGCCGGCGGGTTGCGGACCAGCTACGAGCCGGTCGATGCGGCAGTGCGGGTGGGCCAGCTCGTTGACACGTCGACGGTGCTGGGCGAGCTGCGGCCCGGGCATCCGGGTTGTCCGGCGGCCGCCTGCCTGCATTGGGGTGCCATGTGGGGCCCGGCCTCACGGGCCGACTACGTCGACCCGCTGGGTCTGCTGGCGAGTACGCCGATCCGGCTCAAGCCGCTGGCGGGCTGAGCACCTTCCGCGAGTAGACGCAAAATCGCACAACTGCGTGCGAAATCGTGCGATTTTGCGTCTACTCGCACGCTTCAGCTGCGCTGGGCTTCGCCGGTGAGCGTACGTACGCTGGCTGGTGATGAGCATTGCGCCCGGCTCGACCGCCGTTCTCGACCATCGATTCGCCACCGAACTGCCCGAACTCGCCGTGCGTTGGCAGGCCGAATCCACTCCTGATCCGCGGCTGCTCGTACTCAACGAATCGCTTGCCGCCGATTTGCGGCTCGATCCTGGGTGGCTGCGCAGCTCCGACGGGATCGGTCTGCTGGTCGGGACCCGAGTGCCGGCGGACGCGCAGCCTGTCGCGCAGGGGTATGCCGGCCACCAGTTCGGTGGCTGGGTGCCCCGCCTCGGCGACGGTCGCGCCTTGCTGTTGGGTGAACTGATCGACGCCCGAGACCAGCTGCGCGATCTGCATCTGAAGGGGTCGGGGCGGACGCCGTTCGCACGCGGCGGTGACGGTCTGGCGGCGGTTGGCCCGATGTTGCGCGAATACCTGATCAGCGAAGCGATGGCCGCGCTGGGCATTCCCACCACCCGCGCACTGTCCGTCGTCGCTACCGGGCGCCCCGCCCAGCGTGAGACCCTGCTGGACGGCGCCGTGCTCGCCCGCGTCGCAGCCAGTCATCTACGCGTGGGCAGCTTCCAATATGTCGCGGCCGCGGGTGATCTCGCGTTGTTGCGCCGCCTCGCCGACCACGCGATCAGCAGGCACTACCCTGCCGCCGTCCACGCGGAAAATCCGTATCTGGCGCTGCTCGACTCGGTGGTGGCCGCCCAAGCAGACCTCATCGCGCAGTGGATGCTCGTCGGGTTCATCCACGGCGTGATGAACACCGACAACATGACGATCTCGGGCGAGACCATCGACTACGGCCCGTGTGCATTCATGGACGCCTTCGACCCCAAGACCGTGTTCAGCTCGATCGATTCGTGGGGCCGGTACGCATATGGCAACCAGCCGGCCGTTGCCGGATGGAATCTGGCGCGTTTCGCCGAAGCGCTGCTCCCGCTGATCGCCGATGATCAGGAGCAGGCGCTCGCGCTGGCAACCACGTCTGTGCAGGAATTTCCGCAGCTGTACACAGCGGCGTGGTCGGCGGGCATGCGCCGGAAACTCGGCTTGGGCGATGCGGTCGACGATGGGGTTGCCCAGCAACTCGTCGACGAACTGTCCGAGTTGCTCGGGTCCGAGCGTATCGACTACACCTCGTTCTTCCGCCGGCTCGCGGGCGACGAAGTCGAGCCACCATTCGAGGCCTGGGCGACCCGGTGGCGCCGCCTTGATCCCGACCTCGAGGCGATGCAAGGGGTCAACCCCGTCTACATTCCGCGCAATCACCTGGTCGAAGAGGCGTTGGCCGCGGCCGCGTCGGGTGACATGGAACCGTTCGACCGGCTACTGGCGGTGATCAGTTCGCCATACGACGAGCGGGAGGGTTGCGAGCGGTACGCCGAACCCGCCCCCGACGAGTTCGGGCGTTGCTTTCAAACCTTCTGCGGCACTTAGGTTCACGCTCGGGGGTGAGCCTGGTCGTGGACGGCGCGCAGGCGCGCGACGGTCACATGGGTGTAGAGCTGCGTGGTGGCCAGCGTCGAATGCCCCAGGATCTCCTGGACGATCCGCAGGTCGGCGCCGCCTTCCAGCAGATGCGTGGCCGCGCTGTGCCGCAGACCGTGTGGGCCGATGTCGGGCGCGCCGTCGACCGCGGACATGGTCTGGTGCACCACCGTGCGGGCTTGGCGCGGGTCCAGCCGCCGGCCCCGGATGCCCAACAGCAGCGCCGGGCCGGAATCGGCGGTGGCCAGTTCGGGCCGGCCGTCAGCAAGCCACGCCGCCAGAGCGGCCAGTGCCGGCGCCCCGAACGGGACGGTGCGCTGCTTGTTGCCCTTGCCCAGCACGCGCAGCAACCGCCGGCCGATGTCGACGTCGTCGATGTCCAGGCCGCACAGCTCGCTGACGCGGATCCCGGTGGCGTAGAGCAGTTCGACGATCAGCCGGTCGCGCAGCGCCAGCGGGTCCCCCTCTTGGGCGCCAAGATCCGCGGCGGCCATCGCCGCCAGCGCCTGGTCCTGACGCAAGACCGAGGGCAGGGTACGGCGGGCCTTGGGCAGCTGCAGGCGCGCCGCCGGGTCGTCGGCGAGCAAGCCGCGCCGGGTGGCCCAGGCGGTGAACGTCTTGACCGCCGAGGTGCGGCGGGCCAACGTCGTGCGGGCCGCCCCGGCAGCCGATTGCGCGGCCAGCCATGAACGAAGGATCGGCAGGCTCAGGCCCGCCAGCCCGGCGCCGGGAGCGCGTTCGTCGAGGAAGGCGAACAGTGACTTCAAGTCGGCGAGGTAGGCCCGACGGGTGTGCTCGGAGCGGGCGCGCTCCAGCGCGAGATGCTCGGCGTACTCGTCGAGGATCTCCGTGTAGTCGCCGGGGTCCACTCCCCTACGGTCGCAGATGGCGCCGGCTTTCCCGCGAGACGTCACGGCGTGTCCGAGCGGATGTCCTAATTCGGGTTGTTCGCCGAGACCGCTTCGTCGTCGCCGAACCATTTCTCCTTGATCAGGTTGTAGGTGCCGTCCTCGCGCATCCGGAACAGCGTTTGGTTGATCGGCTTACGCAAGGGACTGTTGATGGCGAACACGTAGCCCTGGCTTTCGTCCTGGAACACCGGCCCGGCCAGCGCAGCGACCCCTTCGCCGCGGTGGGCGGCGTAGTACCGGAGCACCGGTGCGTCGAACACCACAGCGTCGTAGCCTTCGGTCTCCAACAGGTGGTAGCAGTCGTCGATCGTGCGGGTTTCGGTCGCGTCGATGCCCATGTCGCGCAGGTACGACGCGGCAGTGGTGTCGGCGACCGTGGCCACTGACTTGCCGTACAGATCCGCCGGGCCGGCGATCTTGGACTCCAACTTGGCCACGGTCAACGTGGCGCTGAGGTTCGCCGAGTAAAACGACACGAAGACGATGCCCGCGAATCCCCACAGGATCGCCAGCGCACGCGTCGTGACTCTCGTCGGCAGCCTGCTGTTCTTTCCGACCAGCGACCCGATCCCCCAGCCGAACGCCTGGACGATGCCGGGAAAGTAGGACCGCGCGACCACTGGGTTCGCACTGCGCCGCTCGATCAGCCAGAACACATGCGCGGGTATCACGCTGACGACGATCGCCGCGCTGAGCCAGATCAGCATCGTTCGGCTGAACAGCAGATCGAGGTAGCCGCCGAGACCGGGGACCGAGGCCCGAGTGTGGTGCACCGGCACCATGATCTGGAGACCGGCGTCCAGCGTCGGCTGGGAGAAGTCGAAAGACTGTTCTCGCTGGGCGGTCAACGAGATCGCACCGACCGCCAGATCGGCGCGATCGTCGGTCACTGCCGCCAATTGGCCCCTGACGTCGCCGGTGTCGAGATACTCGGTGCTCCAGCCCAGACGGTTGGCGATCTCGGTCCACAGATCGATGCTGAACCCGGTCCACTCCCCGGCCTTCGTCTTCATGACGAAGGGCTCGAGGGTGTGGACTGCGACGGTGACTTGTCGCGGGTCGCTGTCAGAACCCGGTTGCGCTCCTGCGCGCGGTGCGACCGTAGGCGCCATACCAACCAGCCAAACGAGAGCCGACACCATCAGCAGTGAATACCACCGCAAGACCACTCACATCACTCCTCCAGGATCTCCCCAGAGGTTAGCGTGTTACGCGATCGAAGGCCCGGGTACCAACGCCTAACGGCTCCAGACTGATTCGTCATGGGGCGGGTAGAGCGCGCACACGTCGGTGGTGTGCGCGGCCACGCCCTTGTTGTTGAAGAACAACTTCGCCCAGTTGGGCCACTGCCACGACAGCGGCTCGTAGAAGGCGTTGGTCGCGGTGTCTTGCGAATATTGCCGGCGTCCGGGGTAGTCCATGGCGAAGAACCAGTGGATCCGGTCCTGAACGGCCTGGTGCAACTCGGGTGACTTGTTGCCGTAGTCGATCATGTAGCGCTCGTAGTAGACCGGAGCGACATCACGCGCCGCCGCCATGATCTGTTCGGCGGTGCACGATGTGCGCAGGATCCGGTTGGGGATCGGGTAGTCATCGGTGGCGTCGGCGCCGGCGACAGCGGTCGCCGAAACCAGAATCGCCATCGAGGCCACCGCGGCCAGGCCAATGCTGACCAGTCTCGCCATCGTGATATTTCCTGTCGCTCTACTTCTTGCGCTTGAACAGGCTCCAGCGCGATGCCGTGGACTGGCTGCTCGCATGACCACCGCACCACTGGCCCGCGGGCACGCTGCGCCGAACGGCGTCGACATGCATACCGCACCCTGCCCAGGTGGTCTTTCCACACTCACGGCACTTGACAGAACGACACATCGCAATCCCTTTCAACGACGAGTCGGCACTCAGGCCAGACTCAAGAACAGTTTTTCCAGTTCCTCGACGGTGAGTTGGCTTCCACCAGTCGACTGATCGCCGGATCCATCCAGGCAGTCCCGCAGGCCGGTGGCGATGATCGTGAATCCGGCACGGTGCAACGCCTTTGACACCGCGGCGAGTTGGGTGACGACGTCCTTGCATCCGCGGCCGTCCTCGATCATCCCGATGACGCCACCGAGTTGACCGTGAACGCGGCGCAAGCGGTTCAGTGTCGCCGTTACGGCGGCATCGCACGACGGCTGCTCATCGTTCATCGCCATTTCCTCACCCCTCTCGGTGCACTCGTTACTGTATACCATACCCCCTATGGTATATGTTCTAGGAGCAGATGGACGACGTACAGGTCTGAGATAGGACATAGGTGAGGACGATGCCCTCGATAGTCGGGTTCTTGAAACGGTTCTGGGTGGTCGTGGTGGTGGTGGTGGCCCTGGTCGCCGCTATCGCCGTCGTGAGTCGGATTCGAACCTTCTTCGACTCGGACAAGCCCTACGTCGCCGCTCCGCTGCCGGCAGACGTGATCGAGCCGATCAACGTCAAGCGGGTGACCTATGAGATCGTCGGACCCCCAGATGCTTCCGGCCGGGTCAGTTACCTCGACGTCAACGGCAAGACCATCGAGGCAGGCTTCACCGAATTGCCGTGGTCGGTGACCGTGAGCACCACCGACCCGGGGGTGCTGGCCAACGTGGTCGCCCAGGGCGACACCGACGCATTGGGCTGCCGGATCCTGGTCGACGACAAGCTCGTCGCCGAAGACTTCGCCGACGGCCGCGACGCCCAGGCCTTCTGTCTGGACAAGGCCGCATGAGCGCGCACGGCTCGGACTCAGACACCCGCACGCGCATCCCCAGCACTATCCGGGCACTCGCGGTCCCGATCATCCTCGTCTGGGTGGCCTTCACCGCCGCCGTCAACCTGCTTGTCCCCCAGGTGGAGAAGGTCGGTATGGCCAATGCCGTGTCGATGTCGCCGCAGGACGCGCCCTCGGTGATCGCCGCCAAGCGGATGGGCGAGAAGTTCGGCGAGTCCACGTCCGACAGCATCGCCATGGTCGTTCTCGTGGGCGACCAGCCCCTGGGCGACGAGGCGCATCGCTACTACGACACTCTGGTGGGCAAGTTCAACGCCGACAAGAAGCACGTGGAGCACGTCCACGACTTCTGGGGCGACATGATCACCGCCGCAGGGGTACAGAGCAGTGACGGCAAGGCCGCCTACGTCCAGCTCAACCTCGCCGGCGACCAGGGCAGCACCGAGGGCAACCACTCGGTCGACGCCGTCCGCAAGATCATCGACGAGACGCCGCCACCAGCGGGTCTGCACGCCTACGTCACCGGCCCGGCACCGCTGACCACAGACGCGCTGGAGATCGGCGACAAGAGCATGATCAAGATGACCGTCACCACGATGATCGTCATCACCATCATGCTGGCCCTGGTCTACCGATCGGTCAGCACCGTGCTGTTGATTCTCGCGATCGTCGGCATCGAGATGGGTTCCGCCCGAGGGGCGGTGGCGGTGGTCGGCCACCTCGGGATCATGGACTTCTCGACGTTCTCGGTTCCGCTGATGACGGCCCTGGCGATCGCAGCCGGCACCGACTACGCGATCTTCCTGATCGGCCGGTATCACGAAGCCAGACAGAACGGCGAGGACCCGGAATCGGCTTACTACAGCGCATTCCACGGCGTCGGCCACGTCATCCTCGGCTCGGGCCTGACCATCGCCGGTGCCATGCTGACATTGCGCCTGACCCGCCTGTCCTACTTCAGCTCGCTGGCCTACCCGTCGGCGATGGCCCTGATCATCGTCGTCGCGGCCGCGATGACCGTCGCCCCCGCCATCCTGGTCGTGGCCAGCCGGTTCGGTCTGCTGGATCCCAAGCGGATGATGAAGACGAAGGGGTGGCGCAAGGTCGGCACCGCGACGGTCCGCTGGCCCAAACCGATTCTGGCCGCGGCGACCAGTGTGGTGCTGCTCGGCCTGCTGGCCATGATCGGCTACAAGACGAGCTATGACGACCGCCGCTACATCCCTGCGGACGTGCCCTCCAACGTCGGCTACACGGCGGCCGAAAAGCACTTCAGCACAGCCCGACTCAATCCGGACATCATGACCATCGAGTCCGACCACGACATGCGCAACCCCACCGACATGATCGTCCTCGACCGCATCGCCAAGGCACTGTTCCGGATCGAGGGCATCGCGATGGTGCAAAGCATCACCCGACCGCTGGGCTCCCCCATCGCACACAGCTCCATCCCGTACCAGATCAGCATGTCCTCGGTGCCGATCACCCAGAACCTGCAGTTCTTGAAGCAACGGGTCGGTGACATCAGCAAGATGAGTGACGACATGAGCACGATGATCGCGTCGATGAACCGGATGCAGGCGCTCATGGTGAAGTTCTCTGACGCGATGCACACCACCGTCGGGTCGGCCAACGGCATGGTGGACTCGGCGCACCGCAGCGTCGACGATATGAACGCCATGAAGGCGACTCTGGACGAGATGCGGGACAACATCGCCAATTTCGACGACGAGGTCCGCCCGTTCCGCAACTACTTCTACTGGGAGGAGCACTGCTTCAACATCCCGGTGTGCTGGGGCATCCGGTCGGCGTTCGACGCGATGGACGGCGTCGACAAGTTCAGCGACAACATGGGCGCGCTGCAGACCGACATGACCGCGATGGTCGACGGCATGGACAAGATGGTCAACGGCATGGGCGACATCGATGCGCTCGTTCCCCAGATGGTGGCGCAGTTCCCGCCGATCATCGCGACCGCCACCGCGATGCAGAACACCCTGCAGACCATCCACAGCAGTTTCGACGGACTCATCGAGCAGATGCAGCAGATGACCGACACGGCAACGGCGATGGGTGAAGCCTTCGACGCGTCCAAGAGCGACGACTACTTCTACCTACCGCCGGAGGTGTTCTCCAACCCCGACTTCCAGAAGGGTCTGAAGCTGTTCCTGTCACCGGACGGCAAGGCGGCCCGGCTGATCGTTACCCACGACGTGAATCCCGCCTCTGAGGAGGGCATCTCGGTTGTCGACGATCAGCTCACGGCGGCGCACGAGGCCATCAAGGGCACCGCGTTGGCCGGGTCGGACATCTACCTGACGGGTACCGCGGCCACGTACCGCGACGTGCAGGCGGGCGCCAAGTACGACACGATGATCGCCGCCTTCGCCGCTCTGACGCTGATCTTCATCGTCATGCTGATCATCACGCGCGCATTCGTGGCGTCGATGGTGATCGTCGGTACGGTGGTGATCTCACTGGGTGCCGCGTTCGGCCTGTCGGTGTTCATCTTCGAACGGATCGTCGGCATCGAACTGAACTGGATCGTGCTGGCGTTCGCCGTGATCATCC
Organism: Mycobacterium pinniadriaticum; assembly: GCF_026242045.1. Classification (GTDB taxonomy): domain Bacteria; phylum Actinomycetota; class Actinomycetes; order Mycobacteriales; family Mycobacteriaceae; genus Mycobacterium; species Mycobacterium pinniadriaticum. The sequence goes on along the minus strand of NZ_JAPJDO010000006.1, from coordinate 125,350 downwards.
TGATGGCCGTCGGCAGCGACTACAACCTGTTGCTGGTGTCGCGGTTCAAGGAGGAGATCGGGGCGGGCATCAACACCGGCATCATCCGGTCGATGGGCAGCACCGGAACCGTGGTGACCGCCGCCGGCCTGGTGTTCGCCTTCACGATGGGCTCGATGATCTCCGGTGACCTGCTCAACGTCGGTCAGGGCGGCATGACAATCGGAATCGGGTTGTTGCTCGATACGTTGATCGTGCGATCACTGATGACACCGTCGATCGCGGCCATCCTCGGTCCATGGTTCTGGTGGCCGCTGAGGGTCCGCCAACGCCCGGCCTACAGCGAGCGGATGCACGCAATCTCACCCAAGCCGGAAAGCAGCGAGCCCGAATCCGGCGACGACGCCGAGGTGCCGGCCCAAGCCTAGTCCTGGCCGGCTTCGGTCTCGGCCAGTTCACGCTTCCACTGGCGGAAGGTCTCCTCGGTGCGGCCGCGCCGCCAGTAGCCGGAGATCGAGGCCCACCTGGCGTCGACGCCGCGCTCCTTGCGGATGTAGGGCCGCAGGTTGTGCATGACGGCCTGGGCTTCCCCGTGGATGAACACCTGGGCCTGGCCCGGCAGCCACGGGGCGGTGGTGACGGCCTCGACCAGCGGCGCGTTGTCGCCGGCCCGGTCGTCACCCACGAGATCGGCGCGCCCGCCGCGGTAGATCCAGGTGACCTCGACCGATTCCGGTGCGGCCAAATCGATTTCATCCTCTGGCCCGGCGACCTCGATGAAGGCCTTCCCGATCGCGTTGGACGGCAACGCTTCCAGGGCCGCGCTGATCGCGGGCAGGCCGGCCTCATCACCGGCGAACAGATGCCAGTCGGCCCTCTTGTCGGGCGAATACGCACCGCCGGGACCCATCAGATAGATGGTGTCCCCCGCTTGGGCGGCCGAGGCCCACGGCCCGGCCACCCCGTGGTCACCGTGCACCACGAAGTCGACGGTGATCTGACGCGCCTCGGGGTCGACCCGGCGCACCGTGTAGGTGCGCACGGTGGGCTGCTGCTCGGGCGGCAGCTTCTTGAAACTGTCCAGCGTCAGTGGCCGCGGCAGAGCCGCGACGTCGACGTCGTCGCGCACGAACACGAACTTCACGTAGGAGTCGGTGAACTCACCGGGCGTGAACGTGTCGAAACCGGTGCCACCAAGCACGACGCGCACCATATGCGGCGCCAATCGCTCGGTGCTGACGACCTGAAATGTGTGAAGTGGTCGACCCGCCACATCGCCTCCCGACGAGAATCGTTAGCCAACCGCCCCGACTATACGTTCCGGACCGGGCGCCAGGTCGGCTACCTCGGTGGAGCCGCATTGCGGACCAGCCGCCAGCAGCCGTCCTCACGGCGGGCCAAACCCGCGATCTCCAGCATCGCCAGCGGTCCCAGTACCGCGGTCGGCGGCAGGCCGGAGGCCACCGCGAGCTCGTCGACACTGCGCACACCGCGGCCCGGCAACGCCTCGTAGACCTGTTTCTCGGCGTCGCTCAAACCATCCAGCGGCCCGACGGGCCGAGGCTGCTCCTGCGCCAATTCGCCTGCTCGCCCGACCAATTCGACGACCTCCTCGGCACGGGTCACCAACTCCGCACCGCTGCGCAACAGAATGTGGCAGCCCGCCGACGAGGCCGAGGTGACCGGGCCCGGGACCGCACATACCACCCGCCCCAGCGCCCTGGCCCACGCCGCGGTGTTCGCCGCCCCACTGCGGACGCCCGCCTCGATCACCACGGTCGCCCCGCCCAGCGCGGCGACCAGGCGGTTGCGGGTCAGGAATCGGTGCCGAGCCGGCCTCACCCCGGGCGGGTACTCCGTCAGCAACAGGCCCGAACCGCTGATCCGATGCAACAGGCACGAATGCCCCGCCGGATACAGAATGTCGATACCGCCGGCCAGCACAGCCGCCGTCAGCCCCTCGGTCGCCAACGCCGCGCGGTGCGCTGCCCCGTCGATCCCGTAGGCACCGCCGGAAATCACTCCGACGTCGTGTTCGACCAGTCCAGCGGCAATATCGGCGGCAACGTGCTCGCCGTAGCCGGATGCGGCGCGAGTGCCCACGATCGCCGCCGACCGCTCGGCGAGCTCGTCGAGCCGGGCCGGGCCGATCGCCCACAGCGCCAGCGGCGGTCCACCCTGTGGGCGCTCCCGCACGGCCGCCCCGCCGAAGGCGGTGAAGGCCAACACGGGCCACTCGTTGTCGTCCGGGGTGATCAGCCGGCCGCCGCGACGCTCCAACATCTCCAAATCCGCTTCGGCCGCGTCGATATCGCGCCGCGCGGCCGTGCGTTCGCGCAGCCCGTCGCTCACCTCGCCGCCGGCGACCCGGTAGGAGGCTTCCACCGGTCCCACCTCGGCGACCAGAGCGGTGATCTCGTCGCACGGCGGTTCGGCCACCCGGGACAAATACGCCCATGCCAACGTCCTGACGTCATCGGTCACGGCTTTGCTCCTCCCTGGCGGAAGCTCAATGCCACCGCCACGTCGTCGACATTCGGCATCGTGCGCCCGGCCAGATCGCCCAACGTCCAGGCGACCCGCAACGATCGGTCCACGCCTCGGATGCTGAGCACGCCGCGTTCCAATGCCGTCTTCAGGGGCGCCATCGCGGTGCTGTCGAGCCGGAATTTTCGCCGCAGCACCGACCCGGTCACCTCGGCGTTGGTGGTGAACCCGTACTGGCGCCAGCGCTCGGCGGCCGCGGCCCGTGCCTGCGCGACCCGTTGGCGCACCGCCGCCGTGTTTTCCGGCGCCTCCGATGCAAAGGCCCCCGCCCGCACGGTGTGCATCTGCACCCGCAGGTCCACCCGATCCATGAGTGGACCCGACAGCTTGCCGAGATAGCGACGTTTCTCCAGTGATGTACAGATGCAGTCTTTGGGGTCGGTTTTCGCGCAGGCGCAGGGATTGGCGGCCAACACCAGCTGGAAGCGCGCCGGATATCGCGCCACACCGTCGCGTCGCGCGAGTCGAATCTCGCCGTCTTCCAACGGTGTTCGTAAGGATTCCAGAACGCTGACCCGGATCTCGGCACACTCGTCGAGAAAGAGCACGCCGCGATGCGCGCGGCTCACCGCACCAGGACGGGCCATCCCCGACCCACCGCCGACCAGCGCCGCCACGCTCGACGAGTGGTGCGGGGCGATGAACGGCGGCACGGTGATCAGCGGCGTCGCCTCCGAGAGCAGGCCCACGACGGAATGGATCGCGGTCACCTCCAGCGCCTCACTTTCGTTCAGTTCCGGCAACAGCCCCGGAAGGCGCTGGGCCAGCATCGTTTTCCCGACTCCGGGCGGCCCGGTCAGCATCAGGTGATGCGCCCCGGCGGCAGCCACCTCGACGGCGAAGCGGGCATGGGTCTGCCCGACCACATCAGCGAGGTCGGCGATGGGTGCGGGCTGCGGCATCGGCGCATGGACGCGCTCGTCGAGCGCGGCCTTCCCCGCGAGCCAGCCCTGCAGTTGCCGCAACGTGTGGACTCCAAGGACCTCGATGCCGTCGACGAGGCTGGCTTCGGGCAGATTAACGAACGGCACCACGACGGTCGGCCAGCCCTGTTTCTTGGCGGCCAGCACCGCAGGCAGCACGCCGCGCACCGGCCGGATGCGCCCATCCAGGGCCAACTCTCCCAACAGCACGGTCTTCTCGAGGCGATCCCACGGGGTCTTGCGGCTCGCCGACAGCACAGCCGCGGCGATGGCGATGTCATAGAGCGAGCCCGTCTTGGGCAGGGTTGCCGGGGACAGCGCCAGGGTCAGCCGCGATTGCGGCCAGTCGTTGCCGCAGTTGGTGATTGCCGCACGGACCCGGTCGCGGGACTCCCGCAATGCGGCGTCGGGCAGCCCGACCAGGTACACGCCGGGCAGCCCCGAGCTGATGTCGGTCTCGATCTCAACGATTTCGCCGTCCAAGCCGCGCACGGCGACGGAGTAGGCCCGTCCCAGTGCCATCAGCCGACCCCGCGCAGGTGGGTGATCTCCGGGGTGCGCTGCCGACCGATGCGTACACCGATCACGTCGATGCGGATCACCGCCCAATGCTGGTCCTGCGCAGCCAGCCAGATCCCGGCGAGTCGGCGGATGCGGCGGACCTTCGTCGGCGTGACGGCCTGCTCCCAACCGCCGAACCCGTCGCCGGTGCGGGTCTTCACCTCCACGAACACCACCGCGCGCTCATCCGCGACGGCGATCACGTCGAGTTCGCCATACCGGCAACGCCAGTTGCGGGCCACGATCCGCAAGCCCAGCGAGCCCAGGTGCTCGACTGCCAGCTGCTCCCCCAGCGCACCGAGCTGGTTGCGCGTCAACGTCGTCATGGGTGCAGCCTCTCCGCAGCGGCCGACACACATCGACACTCATCGGCCTGAAGGCCTGCAACATGGTCCACTTGTCCCCAGACCTGCGCTCATCCACAAGCCAGCCTTGGATCCCGGGCACGGATACCAATAGTTGGTATCGTCTGGGCCGTGGGTAAGAACACGTCGTTCAGCCTCGACGCGCACTACAGCGCATTCATCGAGGCGGAGGTCGCATCTGGCCGCTACCGGTCAGCCAGCGATGTCATACGCACCGCACTGAGGTTGCTCGAGGATCGCGAGACACGTCTGCTCGCATTGCGCCGAGAACTCATCGCCGGCGAACAAAGCGGCGATTCGGCAGCGCTGGACTTCGACGAATTCATCGCACGAAAACGCGCTGAGGAACCCCGCCACCGGTGAGGTCCTACGTGCTGTCGCCGGCAGCCCGTGCGGACCTGGAAGAGATCTGGGATTACACCAGTGAGCGCTGGGGTGCGGATCAGGCTGAGGAGTACGTACGCGAAATTCAGCGTGCCGTTGAACGCATTGTGGACAACCCGCTGATCGGACGGGCCTGCGATGACGTACGCCCCGGCTACCGAAAGCACCCCGTTGCATCCCACACGCTCTACTACCGTTTCGGGGGCAACGTGATCGATGTCGTGCGCATACTCCACCAACGGATGGATCTCGACCGGCGCCTGGACTGACTTACGCGGTCACGACGCCAAGTGGGCCGCGGGTCGGCGATGCACCACCCGCCCGACGGCCGCACACGTCCGCGTGAACGTCGCCACCGGAGTCGCCCTGAATCCGCCGTCGTCACCGACAGACGGGACATCCTGGCCGGCACCCGATTCCACCCCGTACAGGACACTCCATCCGACTGACTCGTTGTCCTCGGAATGGGCGACCACCAGCGTGTCCCCCGCTGACATCTGGTCGAGCAATGTCTCGAGCGCGTAATCGGGCTCGGTAAGCACGACCACCGGCTCGGCTCCCGCCTCGGTCAACCGGGTGACACGCTCGCGCAGCCCGGCCTGCTCGTCGCCGGCCGCCAGCAGAATCTGCAGCAGCATCTTGTCGCTGGACCTGTCCCGATGTACCGCACCGACTTTGGTGCGGACCCACATGCCCCGCACCAGGCCCTCGAGATGCTCGACGACAGGCGGCAGCGCACGCCGGTCCACATGAAGCCGCGCGGACAGGCACGTCCGGTAAGCCCCGCGGGCTTCGGCCATAGTGCCGGCACCGCCGGCGCATCCGCTCGGAACGCCCCGGAAAGTGATCTGGGGCCGGTTGTCAGGGTCGTAGCGAAAGATCACATGATCGGTCATCTCAGCTCGCCTCCCTTCTGGGTGTTCGTTCCCCCATCGTGATCGTGACACGTTGCCGCGCAGGCAGATACAGTTCCACGCGCACCGGCCCACGCGGTCGCCGGAGCAACGCCGCCACTGCCCGGATCATGCCGGGACCACCGCGGAACGACGCTGCAGTGCCACCGATACGGTCAGTACCACGAGGCCGATGACGGCCAGCGCGGCGCCTGCCGCGGCCGGCGCGGTGTAGCCATAGCCGACCGCGATCACCAGTCCGCCGATCCAGGCCCCCGATGCGTTGGCGATGTTAAGAGCGGAGTGATTGAGCGCGGCGGCCAGCGTCTGGGCCTCGGCCGCGACGTCCATCAGGCGGGTCTGCAGCGCGGGCGCGAGCCCCGCTCCGCTGGCGCCGATGCCGAACAGCAGCAACATGGCGGTGAACGGGTTGTGCGCGGCCGCGACGAAGACCGCCAGCACCGCCGCCAGCGATGCCATCGACACGTACAGGCCGCGGACCACCGACCGGTCGGCCATCCGGCCGCCTGCGAAATTGCCGACCACCATCCCGATCCCGAAGACCATCAGTCCCACCGGAACCCAGGAGCGCGACACGCCCGAAACGTCGGTCAGGGTGGTCGCCACGTAGGTGTAGACGGCGAACATGCCGCCGAAGCCGACCATCCCGATCACCAACGCGAACCACACCTGCGGGCGCCGCAGCGCCCCCAGTTCGGTGCGGGTGCTGGCGGTGGGCGCCGCGGTGAGGTCGGGCAGCCAGGTCCAGATGGCGACCAACGTCACCAATCCGATGACGACCACCAACGCGAATGCGCTTCGCCAGCCGAACAATTGGCCGAGCCAGGACGCGAGTGGCACACCGACCACCGTCGCCACCGTCAGCCCGGTCATCACCTGGGCAACCGCCTTCGCCCGTTGTTGTGGGCCCAGCAGCTGGGCGGCGACCAGTGCCGCGACCCCGAAGAAGGCCCCGTGCGGGAGACCGGCGAGGAACCGCGCCCCGATCAGGATTCCGTAGGTCGGTGCCAGGACGGTGAGCACGTTGCCGATGACGAACAGTGCCATCAGGCTCAGCAGCACGACCTTGCGGTTGAACCGCGCGGTCATGGCGGCGAGCACCGGCGCCCCGACCACCACACCGAGGGCGTAGGCGGAGATGACGTGGCCCGCGGTGGGCTCGGAGATGTGCAGTCCACCGGCGATCTCGGGCAACAACCCCATCGCGACGAACTCGTTGGTGCCGATACCGAATCCACCGAGCGCCAGGGCCAGGATGGCCACCCGCGAGTGCGGTGCGCGCGGGGTGGGAGGCACCGCAAGTGCGGCGGGCCGGGAAGTGACAGTCACGGGAGCTATCGACTTTCTGTGCGGTGGCGGTTGCTGCCGCGCTGCAGCGCTCGATCCCGGTACCGACCCTACCGCCGCTTTCATCGCCCTTCCAACCCACTTATGTCCTAATGCGGCAAAAGTGACGGGCGTCTCTACCGCTTTCAGTCATCGATGGATCTTGGTTCAATGGAAAGGTGCCGGTCACCAGGCGTTCTGCCGCCCCCGCTACGGCAGGGGAAGTTTTCGCGCTGATTCGCGACGGGGTGGCCACCACGCGCGCCGAGATTCGCGAACTGACCGGGCTGTCCAGGACGGCCGTCGGCAGCCGGATTTCAGCGCTGGCCCGCCGCGGACTGGTCTCCGAAGGCGAAGAGGGCCCGTCGACGGGTGGCCGGCCGCCCGCGCTGGTCCGATTCAACGCCGAAGCCGGAGTTGTGCTCTCTGCGGCGATCGGCCGCAGCCGCACCCGGCTGGCGGTGTGCAACCTCGCCGGCGATATCCACGCCCTGACCGACATGGACTCCGAGATCCGCATCGGCCCCGACGACCTGATGCCCGACCTGGTCAAACGGCTCGAAGTGCTGCTCGACGAGACCGGCCGGCCCACGCGCGACGTCCTAGGCGTCGGGGTATCGCTGCCCGGCACCGTCGACCAGCAGCGCGGCTGCAGCCTGGCGTCGCCGGTGATGAGCGGTTGGGACGGGGTTCCGCTGGAGCCCTACTTCCGCAAGCTGACCTCGGCGCCGATCGTGCTCGACAACGACACCAATGTGCTGGCGCTCTCCGAACGCCGCAGCCCGCTGAAGGTCCACAACGACCTGCTGCTGATCAAGGCATCGACGGGACTGGGGGCCGGGATCGTGGCCGGTGGCATCCTGCAGCGCGGGGCGCTCGGCGCCGCCGGCGAATTCGGCCACAACAGGACCGCGGCGGCGGCTGGCATACCGTGCCGCTGCGGCGACACCGGCTGCCTGGAGGCCATCGCCGGCGGGTGGGCGCTGGTGCGCACTCTGCAGGAGCAGGGCCGCGACGTCACCCACATCCGCGATGTGGTGGAACTGGCCAACCACGGCGACAGCGAGGTCCGCCGACTGCTGCGCGAAAGCGGCCGTCACGTCGGCGAGGTCATCGCCGCCGCGGTGAACCTGCTGAACCCCGAGGTCCTCGTCGTCGGCGGCGACATGTCCGGCGCCTACGACGTCTTCGTGGCCGGGCTGCGAGAAACGTTGTACGGCAACGCAACCGCGTTGGCCACCCGCCACCTTCAGGTCGTCCCGTCCACCTATGGCGACAAGGCCGGCAACATCGGCAGTGCGGCGCTGGTGTTGGAGCAGATCCTGTCCGCCGACGCCATCGACGCCGCGCTGCGCTGAGCTACTCGGGCAGCCGCAGTTCGGGCTTCTCCACCTCTTCGATGTTGACGTCCTTGAAGGTGATCACCCGGACCTGCTTGACGAACCGGGCGGGCCGATACATGTCCCATACCCAGGCATCGGTGAGCCGCAGTTCGAAGTAGACCTCGCCGTCGGTGTTGCGCGGCACGAGCTCGACACTGTTGGCCAAGTAGAAGCGACGCTCGGTTTCCACGACGTAGCTGAACTGCCCCACGATGTCCTTGTATTCGCGGTACAGCGAGAGCTCCATCTCGGTCTCGTACTTTTCGAGATCTTCGGCACTCATCGGCTCAGCGGTCCTCTTTGTCGTCTCTTCGGGATGTTATCCATCTTGACTCACACGTGATCGTCGCGTGCGACTGGCACCTCATCACCGCGCCGCGGTGGTGGGCACTCGACCACCATCTCCGTACCACCCACACGGGCGACCCGCCGGACATTGATGTAGGAAAACCGGTGCTGGCGGCACGGGCCGAGGTCGCTGAGCGCCGCGCTGTGCGCGGGGGTGCTGTATCCCTTGTGATCGGCGAACCCGTAGCCCGGGTGTTCGTCGTCCATCGCCACCATCAGGCGATCGCGGCTGACCTTGGCCAGCACGCTGGCCGCTGCGATGCAGGCCGCCGCCGCATCGCCGCCTATGACGGGCAGCGACGGCATCGGCAGCCCCGGCACCCGGAAACCGTCGGACAGCACATAGCCGGGGCGCACCGACAAACCCGCCACCGCCCGGCGCATGCCCTCGATGTTGGCCACGTGCACGCCCCGGCGGTCGACCTCGGGGGCCGGGATGAACACCACGTGATAGGCCAGGGCATAGCGGCGGATCAGCGGAAACAGTTCCTCGCGGCTCTTCTCGGTCAGCTTCTTGGAGTCGTCGAGTGCGGACAGGCTTTCGAATCGATTCGGCCCGAGTACGCACGCCGCCACCACCAGCGGACCGGCGCAAGCACCGCGGCCGACCTCGTCGACCCCCGCCACCGGGCCCAAACCGCCTCGGTATAAGGCGGATTCGAGTGTGCGCAAACCGGATGACTTGCGGATCACCGTCCGCGGTGGCCACGTCATCGCGGGCACGGTCAGCCTTGCTGCGGATCGTACGAGGACACACCACCCCACCGAGACGGCGGCCACGCGATGAACCGCGCCTTACCGATGACGTTGCCCACCGGCACAGTGCCGGCCATCGGGTCACCGGTGCACAGAATGCCCTTCTGGGCGTCCTCGGGCGTGCTGGTGCAGTGGGCGCGCGAGTCCGCCGAATGGGTGCGGTTGTCACCCATCACCCACAGCCGGCCCTCGGGCACCTTGACCGGACCGAACTCGTTGCCCAGGCACGGGTAGACCAGCGGGTCGGCGTTCATGACCTGCGCGTTGAGGTAGGGCTCCTTGAGCGGCTTGCCGTCGACCGTCAACCCGGTGTCCGCGCGACACTCCACCGTTTGACCGCCGACCGCGATGACCCGCTTCACCAGATCGTTCTCGTCCGGCGGGACGAATCCGACATAAGACAGCGTGTTCTCCATGAACCGGATCACGGGGTTGTCCGAGCGGATGGACTTGTATCCCACGTTCCAGTTCGGGGGGCCTTTGAAGACGACGACGTCGCCGGGCCGCGGGTCGCCGAAGCGGTAGGTGACCTTGTCGACCATGATCCGGTCGCCGACACATCCGGCGCAGCCGTGCAGGGTGGGCTCCATCGATTCCGACGGGATCAGGTACGGACGAGCGATGAAGGTCAACATCACGTAGTAGAGGACCAGTGCGATACCGACGAGGATCGCGCCCTCGCGCAGCGCCGACCGCTTCTTTTCGCCGCCCGCCGCGTCAGCGCCAGATTGATCCTGCGTGGGGGCGCCTTCAGCGGTGGTGTCGTCCGGAGCGTCCGTCGCGGTGACGGATTCCGGTGTGGCGTCGTCCGAGTCCCTGTTGTCGGTCACGTGGCTAGCGTAGCCAGCCCAGCTGACTGCTCACTGCCACCCACATGTCGAAGCTCAGCGCTTCTCCTTGATCTTGGCCTTCTTGCCCCGCAGCTCGCGCAGGTAGTACAGCTTCGCGCGGCGCACGTCACCGCGGGTCACGACCTCGATGTGGTCGATGTTGGGCGAGTGCACCGGGAAGGTCCGCTCGACGCCGACGCCGTAGCTTTCCTTGCGCACGGTGAAGGTCTCGCGGATGCCGCCGCCGGAGCGACGCAGCACGACACCCTTGAAGACCTGGATGCGGTGCTTGTTGCCCTCGATGACCTTCACGTGGACATTGATGGTGTCCCCGGGGCTGAAGGTCGGGATGTCGTCGCGCAGCGACGCCTGGTCGACGAAGTCCAGCGTGTTCATCGGTGACACTTCCTTGTAGTTCGCGGCGCAGCCAACTTACCTGCGCAAACGCGCTGGCAGTCGCCGGGCCGATGGATTTCGGGCACGTGGTGTTTGGCGCAGCAGGCGGAAAGGGACCGGCCCGCGCGGCAACTGCTCAATTGTGCCAGATGCACCGCGAGCAGTGAAATCGCGCGACCCGCCGAGGTCACGCTGGTGTATCGGCCAGCTAACCGCGCGGTGTAGAAAAGGTACGGTTAACCTGAATACGTCGGGCGGCGACGCGGCAGGCCCACAAAACTGCGTTCCACCAGTCCTTCGAGGAGATCGTCATGCGACGGCGTATGTCGATGCTGGTCACCGGCACCGCGGCGGTAGTGACCGGCGTGCTCGTCGCGGCATCCTCCGGCCAGGTGAACGCCGGCCCGAGCGAGTATGACCCTCCGGTCAACCTGCTCTCTGCTGACCCGAACGGCATCCCGCAGGCGCCCGCGCTGGCTCCGCTGCCCGAGGCGCCACCGGATCCGACGATCGGCCTGGATGTGCGCGCCAAGGCCGCCGCCTCCGACGCCGCCAACAGCGGTGCCGACATCAGCTTCACGGTGCTCGACCGCAAAACCGGGCAGACCGTGTCCGGCGGGGACGGCGCGCCCTTCCCGATCGCATCGGTCAGCAAACTGTTCATCGCCGACGATCTGCTGCTGCAGGTCGCGACGGGACAGCGTCAACTCTCCCCCGACGAGCAGCAGTCCTTCGATGTGATGTTGAAGTCCTCCGACGACAGCGCCGCCCAGGTGTTCTGGAGCGAGAGCGGCGGCAGTTCGATCATCAAACGGGTGACCGCGCGGTACGGATTGGCATCAACCAGCACGCCCTACGACGGCAACTGGTGGAACACCATGAGCACCACCGCGGATCTGGTGCATTACTACGACATGCTGCTCGACGGCGCGGGTGGGCTGCCGGCCGCTCAGGCCGCCGTCATCCTGGGCGACCTGTCGCGATCGACCCCCACCGGCACCGACGGCTATCCACAGCGGTTCGGCATTCCCGACGGGCTGTTCGCGGAACCCGTTGCGGTCAAACAGGGTTGGATGTGCTGCTGGAACGGCGGCAACTGGTTGCACATGTCCACCGGGGTGATCGGGCCCGACCATCGCTTCGTGATGGCGATGGCCTCATTGCAGCCGGTCGATGACGCCACCGCGCGTAACACCATGACCCAGGCCGTCAAGACGATGTTCCCCGGCGGGCGGATCTAGCAGCGTCACTCATCCAGCAGGTCGGACCTGCGCTCGCGGGTGCGCTGCAGTGCCTGCTCGTGGCGCCAGGCGGCGACCTTGGCGTGGTCACCGGAGAGCAGCACCTCTGGTACCGGCAGGTCGCGCCAGACCGGCGGCCGGGTGTAGCTGGGGCCCTCCAGCAGACCGGCGTTGTCCGGCGAGTGTGAATCATCTTGGTGGGAGCGTGGATTGCCCATCACGTTGGGCAGCAGCCGGACCACCGCCTCGATCATCACCAGCGCCGCCGCCTCACCGCCGGCCAGCACGTAGTCACCGATGGACACCTCTTCGACCCGCATTCGCCTGCGCGCGTCGTCGGCGACCCGCTGGTCGATGCCTTCGTAACGGCCGCAGGCGAACACCAGGTGCGACTCCCCCGTCCAGCGCTGGGCATCACTTTGGGTGAACAGTCGGCCCGCCGGCGTGGGGATGACGAGGAGTGTCTCCGCAGTGCAGATCTCGTCGATCGCCTCACCCCAGACCGGGGCTTTCATCACCATGCCGGGTCCGCCCCCGTACGGGGAATCGTCGACGGAGTGGTGGACATCGTGGGTCCATCGGCGCAGATCGTGTACCGCGAAATCCACGATGCCCGCCTCGATGGCCTTGCCGGGTAGCGACTGTCGCAGCGGGTCGAGGTAGTCGGGAAAGATCGTGACGACGTCCACGCGCATGTCAGTGCGCGCCGTCCAGGTCCAAAAGCCCATCGGGCGGATCGATTTCGACGACCCGATCGGCCAGCGACACCGATGTCACGATCGCGCCGACGAACGGCACCAAGACTTCGCCACCGTCCGCGCCGCGGATCGCCAACAACTCACCGCCGGCGGTGTGCAGCACCTCGGCGACCTCGCCGACGGCACGACCGTCGACGGTGCGTACCGCCAGCCCTTCGAGCTGATGGTCATAGAACTCGTCGGGGTCCGCGATCGGGGGCAGGTCGGCGGAGTCGACGACGAACAGGTTGCCCCGCAACGCGTCAGCCGCTGTGCGATCGGACACCCCGCGCAGCCGCACCAGCAGGCGGCCGCCGTGCGGGCGGGCCGCCTCGACGACGACGTCCTGGCCACCGGCACCCCGGGAAGGCTTGAGGTGCAACCGATTACCCGGGGCGAACCGCTCGTCGGGGTCGTCCGTGCGGACGTCGACCACCAGTTCGCCGGTGATCCCGTGAGCTTTGGCCACGCGCCCGACGACGAGCTCCATGCTCAGTCCAGGGCCTACTGGTCGGTGTCCACCACGTCGACGCGGATACCCCGGCCGCCGATACCGGCCACCAAGGTGCGCAACGCGGTCGCGGTGCGACCGCCGCGGCCGATCACCTTGCCGAGATCATCGGGGTGAACGTGGACCTCAACGGTGCGTCCGCGCCGGTTGGTGACCATGTCGACGCGAACGTCGTCGGGATTGTCGACGATCCCGCGGACCAGATGCTCGACGGCGTCAACGACGACCGAGCTCATTCTGCGGCGGCCTCAGCTTCGGCAGCCGGCTCAGCCTCGGCGGCGGCCGGCTCGGCCTCGGCTGCCTCGGCCTTCTTGGCGGGCGCCTTCTTCTTCTTGGGCTGAGCGGCCTCGCCGGACGGCGCACCATCGGCCTCGGCCAGCGCGGCGTTGAACAGGTCGAGCTTGCTGGGCTTGGGCTCCTTGACCTTCAGCGTGCCCTCAGCACCCGGCAGGCCTTTGAACTTCTGCCAGTCACCGGTGATCTTCAGCAGATTGAGAACCGGCTCGGTGGGCTGGGCCCCGACGGACAACCAGTACTGGGCACGCTCGGAGTCGATCTCGATCAGGCTCGGCTCTTCCTTGGGGTGGTAGCGGCCGATGACCTCGATCGAGCGGCCGTCACGGCGGGTGCGCGCGTCGGCGACAGCGATGCGGTACTGGGGGTTGCGGATCTTGCCAAGCCGGGTGAGCTTGATCTTGACAGCCATGAACTAACTCCTGTGGGTAATCACGCTGCAATTCAGCGATACCGGCGGATTGCCGGATCCGGTTTTGCCTCGCGTGCGTGACCAGCCGACGACCGTGGTCGCGGGTCGGACAGCCGCTCATTGTGCCAGATTGCGCTGGTCAGGTGTTAATCGAGCGGTTCAGGCCGGCAGGCCGCACGGATTCCGCGGCTGAGGTGGTTGTGGGGGTGTCGGGGCGTGCCGTCCCGCCGTGGTCAACGCACAGGTTGCGGCCACCCGCCCCGACGGCCCTGCATACCGCAGTCGTCGTCATCACTGCGCGGGTGAGAACTCGCACCGTGACTCGCAGACCGTCCATGTTGGCCCCTTCCACCCTCGGTACGCCGCTTGCGGACAGCGGTTACTCAAGGAATTCGGAGCCGGCGAGGGAACGGATCGGTGCTCGTCGGACGTTGGTGGTGCTCGCGGCTCAGGTCAGTGGCAGTTCGGCGAACGGCCGGGTGGTCGGCTGCGACGAACCGGTGCCCGGCTCGACGGTGAACGCCAGCGCGCGTGCGCTCCGAAGATCGGGCAATACCGCAGTGGTCGACGCGCCGACATCGTCGCGCCCCATCGTGCCTGCCGAGCGGGGCTCCTGGCCGCCGAGCAACCACATCTGGTAGACGCTGCCCGGAGGGGGCGGATTGACGTCGTTCATCACCAGAACCGCCGCGTTCTTGTCGCGCGAATACACGACAGTCGCGACGCCGCCGGACGGGATGGGCGCGCTGACCGTATGGATGTCAGGCGCGTTGATCACCTGTTCGGCAGTCGACCGTTGCGGCGGCGGCCGCAATGCCAACCCCACACTGACCGCGGCCAGGGCCACCACCAATACGCTCGCTGCTGCCAACAACAGGGTTGTGCGCCTACGTTTTTCGATGTTCGGCACCGGTGCGACCGCGGCCAGTAGCCGCTCGCGCAACTCCGGTGGCGGCTCGGCGCTCGTGCTGGCCGACAACGCGGCCATCGTCTCGCGCACTGCTCGCACTTCGTCGTGGAACTGTTCGGCCAGGGCAACGGACGCAGCGTCGAGACGCCGCTCGATATCCGCACGCTCAGCGTCGGACACGGCGTCGAGGGCATACGGGGTGGCCAACGCCAACAATTCGAAGTCCGCAGGACCGGTCATGACACCCCCAAACACGTGCGCAAGCCGCGCAGCGCGTCACGCATCCGCGACTTGACTGTCGGCAGGGTCGCGGCCAACTGCTGGGATACCTCGGCATAGGTCAAGCCGCGGTAATAGGCCAATTCGATGCATTCGCGCTGAAGGTCGGTCAGTGACTGCAGGCAGTCTGCCACCCGCCGGGCCTCCTCGCGCTGGATCGCGGTTTCGACCACGACATCGGCCGACGGTTCACCGCTGGCGGCGCCATAGTGCAGGTCTCGCCGGGTGGCCGCTTCCTCGCTGCGCACCCTGTCCACCGCGCGACGATGGGCAAGCGTCATGAGCCACGCCAGCGCCGAACCCGCGGCGGGATCGAACTGTGCGGCGCTGCGCCACACCTGAAGATAAACCTCCTGGGTGGTCTCCTCGCTGTAGCCCGGGTCGCGAAGGAGCCGCAGGATCAGCCCGTACACCCGTGTACGGGTCCGGTCGTAGAAGGCGGCGAAGGCGTCGGTATCACCACGGCCGACCAGGCACAGCAACGCATCGAGGTCGCTGCCGGATTGCGGCGGTGCACTCATCGAAGCGAAGCGTAGTGGGTCGGGTCGCTCATCCGCCCCGAGTTGACCGATCCGCCGGCGACGGCTGTCGACGTCCCGGGGGCAGGCGAGCAGCTGACACTGAGCCCGGCTTCCTGACACACAAGGGATTCGAAACCGGCGAGGCCGTGGATGGCTGGGGTTCACGGCCGTCGAGGCCTCGATTTTCGACCAAATCTGGCTGCCGACCAATCCGCGGCGCGTCCGCCTCCGAATCCCAGTCGTACATCACGAAGGCGGCACCTCGCCGTCGACGACACGGAGGAGAAATACGTCAATGAACATTCAACGCGAACTCGCGGTGGCGGTGGCGACGACGGCCCTGGGTGCGGCTGCCGTCATGACGATCTCGACCGGCGTTGCCGGCGCCGAGATGACCAGCGACCTGGTCGGCCCGGGGTGCGCGGGGTACGCCATGCAGGTGCCCACCGGTCCGGGCTCGGTCGCCGGTATGGCCCACGACCCGGTCACGGTTGCCGCGTCGAACAACCCGCTGTTGACCACGTTGACTGCTGCGGTGTCCGGCAAGCTCAATCCGAACGTGAACCTCGTCGACACGCTGGACGGCGGACAATTCACCGTGTTCGCGCCGACGGACGCCGCGTTCGCCAAGCTGCCGCCGTCCACCATCGACGCGCTGAAGTCCGACTCCGCCGCCTTGACCGACATCCTGACTTACCATGTCGTGCCCGGTCAGCTGAGCCCGGCGGACGTGGACGGCTCGCATCCAACGGTGCAAGGCGCACCGGTGACCGTGACCGGCTCGGGCAATGACCTCAAGGTAGACGGCGCCTCGGTGGTGTGCGGCGGCGTCCGCACCGCCAACGCGACGGTGTACCTGATCGACACCGTGCTGACCCCGCCGGCCAGCTGATCCTGACGGCGTCGCAGGGAATCGGGCCGGAGCGCGGATGGCGGCACAGGACGACGCCGCCGTCGCGCCCGAGAATCCCTGCGGCGCCGGCATCAGCCGTTGCGCGACCCGCATAACGAGCGCTCGGCGCCTGGCCACCAACGGGTTTCGGGATCCAGCCGCCCCGACCGCAGGGTTCCGGCCGCAGTGGTCAACGCCGGCCGGTCGAAGTGCTCAGACGATCTTCTGGATGCACTTCGATTCCACGCGTCGCGTCATCCGCCAGCCCTGGGGGGTGCGGATGAACGCGTCGTCGTACCACAGCCCGCAGAACATGACCTGACCGTTGTCGCCGAGCGCCATCGGGTTGAACAGGATGGTGCGCGAGGTGGCTTTGTCGCCGTCGAGGCGGATGTCGAAGTTGCCGAGCATGTGGAAGTAGGCCGGAAAGTTGGGTAATACCTCGGCCAGCCAGGCCTTGACGTCGGGATAGGTGCCCGCGATCCCGCCCAGCTCGGTGTAGTCGATGTGGGCGTCGGGTGTGAAGACGCGATCCAGGTCGTCGAATCGGCGGCTGTCGATCGCCGTCGAGTAGTCCACCAGCAGCTGCTGGATCTCCATCCGGTCCGAAATCTCGTCAAGACTCAGCATTCGGGTGATTCAACACGCTCGCGAGCGGTCCCAGCGCAGAGGTCCATACAGGCGGGACAGATGTGATCGGACGGGATGACGGGCCAGTGTCGCAGCGCCGCGTCCGCGTTAGGCTCGGAGGCCATGCGCAGACTTCTCGTGAGCGTGACGACGGCGCTGACCCTGCTGGCCTGCACCGCGGGAGTCGCCAACGCCGACACTGACCAGCCCCCGGGCTCGGTGCCGATTCCCGACGGGCCCGCCCCGGCGTGGATCATCGCCGACATGGACACCGGCCAGGTGCTGGCCGGTCGCGATATGTACGCTGCCCACCCGCCGGCCAGCACGATAAAGACGCTGCTCGCGCTCACCGCGCTCGACGAGCTGCCCGACCTGAACGCCACCGTGGTGGCCAGCAACACCGACGCTCTCGTGGAATGCAACTGCGCGGGCATTCGGCCCGGCCGCACCTATACCGCACGCCAGCTGCTCGACGGGGTGCTGCTGGTGTCGGGCAACGACGCCGCCAACACCCTGGCCGACATGCTCGGCGGCTTCGACGCCGCGGTGGACAAGATGAACGCCAAGGCCGTCGCGATCGGCGCGACCAACACCCACGCGACCACCCCGTCCGGGCTGGACGGGCCGGGCGGCTCGGGGTGGACCACTCCGCACGACCTGGCCGTGATCTTCCGCGCCGCCATGGCCAATCCGGTATTCGCGGAGATCACCGCGCAACCGGTGGCCATGTTTCCCACCCCCTCCGGCGACAAGCCGCTGGTCAATCAGGACGAACTGCTGGTGCGCTACCCGGGGGCGATCGGCGGCAAGACGGGGTTCACCGACGCCGCCCGCAAAACCTTCGTCGGCGCGGCCGACCGCGACGGGCGCCGGCTGGTGATCGCCATGATGTTCGGACTGATCCGCGAAGGCGGGCCCACCTACTGGGATCAGGCGGCGATGCTGCTCGATTGGGGCTTCGCCCAGAACCGCTCGGATAGCGTCGCCGCGCTCTAGAAAATCGCGACGCTTTCGAGATTCGATCGCGTCGTTTCCGCCGTGCGTGCTGGTTAACCTCGGCAGCCATGCCGGCCCGCCCGATCATCGCGCTGCTGGGCGTCGCGATGTCCCTATTGCTGGCCGCACCGGCGGCCGCGCAGCCCGGCCCAGAACCCGCCGGGGTCCTCGCCCCGCCCGACGGTCCCGCGCAGGCCTGGCTGGTCGCCGACCTCGACACCGGCCAGATCCTCGGCGGACGCGACCCCTACAGCGCCCACGCACCGGCCAGCACCATCAAGGCACTGCTGGCGATGGCGGTGCTCGACGAGCTCGCGCCGGGTGCCGCCGTCCGGGCGGGTGCGGCACACACCCAGGTCGAATGCTCCTGCGTCGGTTTGGTGCCGGGCCAGGTCTACACCGCGCGCCAGCTGCTCGACGGGTTGTTGATGGTGTCGGGCAACGACGCCGCCAATCTGCTGGCCGACATGCTCGGCGGATATCAGGCGGCGGTGCTGAAGATGAACACCAAGGCCTACCGGCTCGGCGCCCGCAACACCAGGGCCGGATCCCCGTCGGGCCTCGACGGGCCGGGCTGGGAATCGGTGACCTCACCGCACGACCTGGCGGTGATCTACCGGGAGGCACTGCGTTATCCCCTGTTCGCGCAGATCGTCCACCAGCCCTCGGCGCTGTTCCCCGACCGGACCGGGTACAAGGAGATCAAGAACCAGGACCGCCTACTGCGCAGCTATCCGGGCTTCATCGGCGGCAAGAGCGGATACACCAACCTGGCGCGCGAAACCTATGTCGGCATGGCCCAGCGCTACGGCCGGCGGTTGATCGTGGTGCAGATGTATGGCAGCGACGATCTGTGGGGCCAGGCCGCCAAGTTGCTCGACTGGGGCTTCAGCCACTACGGCCAGTGATTAGCTGTCGTTGAGACAGAACCGAGAGCGACTTTTTGACGCCGCCACGGGATCTTCGCTCTCAGTTCTGTCTCAACGCGGGAAGACGTGTCCCCGCAGGATCACCCGGTCGGGGTTGGACAGCACAGCCGCGCCGCCGCGCGGGTCCTCGGCGAAACACACCAGGTCCGCCGGCGCGCCCTCGTCCAGGACGGGGCGACCCAACCACCGTCGCGCGTCCCAGCACGCCGCACCCAGCGCGTCGGTCGGGCTCATTCCCACCCGCTTGAGAGCGTCGACCTCGTCGGCGATCCGGCCGTGCACGATCGTGCTGCCCGCGTCGCTGCCGGCGTAGATCGGCACACCGGCCTCCCGGGCGGCGGCAAGCCTCGGATAGCAGGTGGCGTACAGGTCGCGCATATGCGCGGCGTATGTCGGGAATTTGCTTGCCGCGTCGGCGAATGCGGGAAAGTTCTCGATGTTGATCAGGGTGGGCACCAGAGCGGTGCCGTGCTCGACCATCATCGCGATGGTGTCGTCGGTAAGTCCGGTGCCGTGCTCGATGCAGTCGATGCCGGCGCCGATCAGGCCGGGCAGCGCGTCCTCGCTGAACACGTGCGCGGTGACGCGGGCCCCCTCGTCGTGGACGGCGGCGATCGCCGCCCGCAGGACGTCATCGGACCACAGCGGTGCCAGGTCTCCCACCGAGCGATCGATCCAGTCCCCGACCAGCTTCACCCAGCCGTCACCGAGTCGCGCCTGCTCGGCGAGCACCGTGGGCAGCTGCCATTCGTCCTCGAGCTCGATCGCAAAGCCCCGCGAGTACCGCTTGGGCCGGGCCAGGTGCCGGCCCGCCCGGATGATCCGCGGCAGGTCGTGATGATCGTCAAGGCTTCGGGTATCGGTCGGCGATCCGCAGTCGCGCAGCAGAAGGGCGCCGACATCGCGTTCGGCCTCGGCCTGGGTGATCGCTTCTGCCAATGGGATCTCGCCGTGCTCGCCCAGTCCGACGTGACAGTGTGCGTCGACCAGGCCCGGCAGAATCCAGCCGCCGTCGAAGACCGTCTCGGCGCCGGCGACCGGTTCGGCGTGCAGCACACCCTCGGCGATCCACCACTCGACGGCCTCGCCGTCGGGCAGGCCGCGGCCTCGAACGTGAAGGGCCGTGCTCGGCGGCACTAGTTCTTGCCCGGGAATTTCAGCTTGGACAGGTCGAAGTCGGCCAGCCCGGGCGGCAGCTCGTCGAGGCCTTCCGGCATCCCCGACAGATCGGGGAAACCACCGGGCATCCCGCCGGCGAGCAGCGGATTGCGCTTCGGAGGTGTCGGACCCCTGCCGCCCTTCTTCTTGCCCGCCTGTTTGTTCTTGCCCTTGGCCGCCTTCTTCGACGAGCGCCGCCCGAACGGCATGCCCATCGCACCGGCCATCTGCGACATCATCTTGCGCGCTTCGAAGAAACGGTCGACGAGCTGATTGACCTCCGACACCGTGACACCCGAACCGTTGGCGATGCGCAGCCGGCGGGAGGCGTTGATGATCTTCGGGTCGGCCCGCTCCGCGGGCGTCATGCCGCGGATGATGGCCTGCAACCGGTCGAGCTGCTTGTCGTCGACGGCGGCCAGCGCGTCCTTCATCTGACCCGCCCCGGGCAACATGCCCAACAGGTTGCCGATCGGGCCCATCTTGCGGATGGCCAGCATCTGCTCGAGGAAGTCCTCCAGCGTCAGCTCACCCGAGCCGATCTTGGCGGCGGCTTCCTCGGCCTTCTGCTGATCGAAGACCTGCTCGGCCTGCTCGATGAGGGACAGCACGTCGCCCATGCCAAGGATGCGGCTGGCCATCCGGTCGGGATGGAAGACGTCGAAGTCCTCGAGCTTCTCCCCGGTCGAGGCGAACAGGATCGGCACACCGGTGACCTCGCGCACCGAGAGCGCCGCGCCACCACGGGCGTCACCGTCCAGCTTGGTCAGCACGACGCCGGTGAAGCCGACACCGCTGCCGAACGCTTCGGCCGTGGCCACGGCGTCCTGGCCGATCATGGCGTCGAGGACGAACAGTGTCTCGTCGGGGTGGACGGCGTCGCGGATGGCGGCTGCCTGGGCCATCAACACGTCGTCGATGCCCAGTCGGCCCGCGGTGTCGACGATCATCACGTCGAAATGTTTGGTCTGCGCTTCGGCCAGGCCGGCGGCCGCGACAGCGACGGGGTCGCCCGGACCGGCCCCTTCGGTGTCGGCGGCGTCGGGCGCGGTTCCGGGATGCGGCGCAAAGACGTTGACCCCGGCGCGTTCGCCGACGATCTTGAGCTGGTTGACCGCGCCGGGGCGCTGCAGATCGCAGGCCACCAGCAGCGGGGTGTGGCCCTGACCCTTGAGCCAGCTGGCGAGCTTGCCGGCCAGCGTGGTCTTACCGGCGCCCTGCAGGCCGGCCAGCATGATCACCGTCGGCGGGTTCTTGGCGAACGCCAGCTGGCGGGTCTCGCCGCCGAGGATGCCGATGAGCTCCTCGTTGACGATCTTGACGACTTGTTGGGCCGGGTTGAGCGCGCCGGACACCTCGGCGCCGCGCGCCCGTTCCTTGATGCGATTGACGAAGGTGCGCACGACCGGCAGCGAGACGTCGGCCTCCAGCAGCGCCAGGCGGATCTCACGGGTGGTGGCATCGATATCGGCGTCGGTCAGACGGCCCTTGCCACGCAGGCCGGCCAGCGCACCGGTCAACCGGTCGGACAGGGATTCAAACACGGAGCAAGCCTATCGTTAGGCGCCCGACGCGGTCTCACCGCTCGAGGGGCCGGTTGACCTACGCAGCCGACCCGGACCTGTGCCCCAAGTAGCCACCCAACGCATGCCGGTTGGCTCAGTGCGAGTTCTTGTACAGCAGGGCGTAGGCGAGCTTGCCCGGTTTCTTCCCGCTGTAAGGCACTGCCAACTCCTGAAACGCCTCCTCATCGACCTTGTCGAGCTTCCCGAGGTCATCGGCCGTGCGCCCGCGGGCGACGTCGGCATCGCCGGGTAGCGCGACAATCGCCGCTGCGATATTGCGAACCAGGTTCAGGTAGGGCTCCTCTGCGCTGAGATCGGTATCGGCGGGCCGCAGCGCCGGCTGAGACTGGCCGCGCAACCACTGTCCCCAGTAGAACTCCTGGAACGCCGGGCTGTTCTCGTCCTGGGTGTAGCCGACATCGCGGACGAAGTAGAGCACCCCGCGATAGATATCGTTCTGGAACTGCGAAAGGCCCAACGACGCGGGCAACTGTTCGGGCGTGACCGGGTTGCCCGCCGCATCCTCGAGCCAGGTCCAGGCGTTGGCGCGCATCATGTCCCAGAAGGCCTCGGGAGCCATGTCCGAGAGGTTGCCGGTGATCTTCACCCGGACGTGAGTGTCCGGACCGCCCCCGGGCACCTCCCAGAACGAGGTGAAGGTGTGGTGTCCGTCGGTCAGGTACAGCTGACCCGCCGGACCCACGACCGCCGTCTTCATCGGGGCGATGGTCTCCGGGGTTTCGGCACCAAGCGGCACCGAGCAGGTGAACGAGGCCGGGTCGGCGAGGGTGGCGTCGGGCTTGGCCGACTCGACGTCGCCCTGTCCGTTGGCCTCACACCAGTCGGCGAACTTCTTGTTGATCTTGTCCTTGCCGGCCGTGTACCGCCCGAGCTTGTAGAACACCTCGTCGTAGCCCAGCGACGGCTGGGTCGGATGCAGTTCGACCAGCGAGGTCTCGACCAGATCGCCCGCCTGCGCGGCGCAGTAGCGCTGGTTGGCCGGAGCGCAGGCCAAGGCTCCTGGATCGGCGCCGGCCACGGGCACTGGGGCCACTGCGGCGGCGATCACGGCGCCTGCGGCACACACTACGGCGATACGCATGGGACTCCTTGCAAGCAAACGAACAGGGATCCCGAAGGATGTAACGATCACAGCCGACCCGCACCCATCCGGTACGGCTCGGCGCGGCGAACACCGGGTGAATTTTGGCCTATAGATTGCTGGTCGACCGGCTCGACGGTGACTTACCCACCGGCTCACTGGAAGATCCACGGCTGCTCTGCTGGGCTCGTATCGTCGCCGGCCGGACCGGCCGACCGGGCCACCCGCAAGCAGGCCGCGCGGCGGCCCTCGCCGACCGTCGACAGGACGGGGATCTGCTCGCCGCACGCCGGTTCGGCCACCGGACAACGCGAGGCGAATGCGCACCCCTGCGGCGGGTGCAGAACATCCGGGAGTTCACCGTGGACGACCTGTGGGTCGGTTCGTACGGCCGGATCCGCCGACGGCATCGCCGACAGCAGAGCACGGGTATAGGGGTGGGCGGGCCGGCGCAGCAGCTCGCGGGCCGGGCCCTCCTCCACGATCCGCCCGAAGTACATCACCGCGATGTGATCGGCCAGCACCACCGCACTGGCCAGGTCGTGGGTGATCAACAACACCGCCAAACCGTCGCCACGCAGATCACCGATGAGATTGAGCACGCTGGCCCGAACCGATACATCGAGCATGGACACCGGTTCGTCGGCGATCAACAACCGCGGGGTCAGCGCCACCGCTGCCGCGATGGCAACCCGCTGACGCTGCCCACCGGACAGTTCGTGGGGAAATCGGTCGAGCACCCAGTCCCCCGCCAGGCCTACCCGCTCCAGGGCGCCGCGCACCATGACGGCGCGTTCGCGACGCGGGATGCGGTGGATGCGGAGCCCCTCGTCGACGATCGACCGCACCGTCATCCGCGGGTCGAGAGAGTCGTAGGGATCCTGATGGATCAATTGGATGGCCCGACGATAGGGCTGCAGCGCCGAGCCGCGCAGTCCGATCAGGTCGGTGTCCTCGAAACAGACGCTGCCACCGCTCGCACGCTGAACCCCGGCGATCGCACGCGCGACGGTACTCTTGCCGCAACCGGACTCGCCCACCAGCGCGACGATTTCCCCGGGGGCGACGGTCAGCGATACCTGCTCGACGGCGTGCACCACCGAACGACGGCGGCCGAGCAGCCCGGCTGACCCGGCCGGATAATGCACCGTGAGCTCGGAAACCTGGAGCAGTGACGCGGTCATCGCAGCGCTCCACCGGCCGAGGCGAGGTGGCAAGCGACGGTTCCGGTGACGCCGGATACGTTGGGCGGCTCCTGGATTCGACACGCATCGATCCCCGAAGGGCAACGGGGCGCGAAGGAACATCCATCGATGGCCACGTCCAGCCGGGGCGGTTCTCCGGGTATGGATCGCATCGCCGCGTCCGACATGACGTTGGGTATCGCCGACACCAACGCCGTGGTGTACGGGTGGCGCGGCGACGACAGCAGGACTTCCGCCGGGCCCTCCTCCACGATGCGCCCCGCGTACATGACGGCAACTCGCTCGGCGACCTGGGCCACGGCGGGCAGGTCATGACTGATGAAAACCAGAGCAACCCCGAGTTCGTCGGTGACGGTGCGCAGCAACTCGAGGATCTCGGCTTGGACGATCACATCCAACGCGGTCGTCGGTTCGTCGGCGAGGAGAACCTTCGGCCCGCACGCCAGCGCCATCGCCAGTGCTGCCCGCTGCCGCATACCGCCGGAGAACTCGTGTGGATAGTGCCCTGCCCGGCGTGCCGGAATGCCGACCAGACCGAGCAGCTCGACTACCCGCTGGCGGGCCTGCCGTCGGGTGACGTTCTGGTGCAACCGAATCGGCTCGGCGATCTGCTCACCGACGGTCCGTACCGGATTGAACGCGTTCATCGCACCCTGAAACACCATCGCGATGTCGCGCCATCGGTGCCGGCGCATCCCGGCGTCCCCGCCGGCAAGGATGTCGATTCCTTGGAGTCGGACCTGTCCGGACACCACGGCGTTCGCGGGCAGCAGACCCATGACCGCGAGGATCGCCGTCGACTTGCCGCATCCGGACTCACCGACGATTCCCAACCGGCTTCGCGGATGCAGGGTAAACGAGACTCCGCGGACGGCACTGACTTGCTTTGCCCCCGAATAGAAGTCGACGTGCAAGTCATCCACCTGCAGCAGTGGCGGGTTCACGCGCGCTCCAGCCGGCCGTGCAGCGGTCGCACCCGGAATCGCCGGACAGCCAGATGACCCACCTTGAGCCGCGGGTTGAGAGTGTCCTCCATGCCCTGTCCGGCAACCGTCGCGGCGAGCACCACGATCGTCACCGCCAAACCGGGCGGTAGCACCACCCACCATGCGCCGGCAAGTACGGCGCCCTGATCGAGCGCCTCCTGAATCATCCGGCCCCACGAGGTCACCGACGGGTCGCCGAGCCCCAGGAAGCTGATGTAGGTCTCGGCGAAGATCGCGTTGGCGACCATGAGGACGGTGTTGGCTACCAGAAGCGGCATCACGTGCGGCACCACGTGGCGGGCCAGTACCCACAGCGGCGCGGCCCCCATCGCCTCCACCCGATGGACGAAGGTCCGTTGGCGAACCGACAACACCTGGGCGCGGATGAGCCGTGCGGTCGAGGCCCAGTAGACCAGGCCGATGACGATGACGATATTGGTCAGATTCTGACCGAAGACGGCCGCGGCGACGATCATCAGCGGAATATCGGGGATCACCAGGAAGTAGTCGGTGGTGCGCATCAGCAGTCCATCGGTGCGCCCGCCGAAATATCCTGCGAGAACCCCGATCACGCCACCGATCACCATTCCGACGAGCGCGGCGACCGAGCCGACCAACAACGAGGTCCGAGCTCCGTGCACCAGTCGGGTCAGCACGTCGAAACCACCGCCGTCCAGGCCCAGAGGATGTGCGGCGCTCGGAGCGGCGAATCCATTGGCAAACTGGGTGTTGATGCCTGCCGTGGCGATCACCGGCGCCAGCACCGCTATGGCGGCGAACACCCCGAGCACGCACAGACCCAACAGCGTCTGGCGATTCCCGGCCACCAGCCGCCGCAGCACCGAGGCCCGTGCGGGCAGGTCCCCGGCGGACTCAGCCGGCAGCGACGCGACCATGGCTGATCCTCGGGTCGATGCGGACGTAGATGAGGTCGGCGGCCAGGTTCGCCAGAACGACCGCCACCGTCAACAGCAGGAAGATTCCCTGCAGCACCGGGTAGTCGCGCTTGTTGATGGCATCGACGGCCGCGAAACCGATTCCGGGGTAACTGAAGACGTCTTCCACCACAATCGCGCCGGCGACGACTGAACCGGCAGACAACGCGACGATCGTCACCAGGGGCAACATGGCGTTGCCGAAGGCATGTCGGCGCACGATCGTACAATCGCGCAAGCCCTTGGCCCGCGCGGTGAGAACGTAATCCTCACCGAGGGTTTCGAGCATCGCGGAGCGAACGACAATGGCATATTGGCCGTAGCAACCGATCCCCAGGGTGAGCGCGGGCAGGATCAGGTGTTGTGTGCGATCCACCAGCAGTTCCCACGTCGCGGGCGCGCCCAAGACGCCGAGGGTCGGGCTCTGGATGCCGACCGCTGGCAGTCCGACAGCGGAAGCCACGTAGAACACCACGAGCAATCCAATCCACTGCGTGGGCATCGCGTAGCACGCCAGGCTGGTCCACTGCGACGCGGCGTCGACGGCTGTTCCGCGCCGCCACGCCGACACCACACCGCTGGCGACGCCGAGGACCAGCGCGATCAGCGTGCCCGCCAGCAGCATTGGCAGAGTGTTGATCAGCGGCCCGATGATGGCCTGCCACACCGGCTTTCCGGTCGCCAGGCTGATTCCCAGGTCACCGCGGGCGAGCTGTGCGAGATAGTGCAGATACTGCACCGGCAGCGGATCGTCCAGACCATACCGCTCCAGCAGCGCCTGCCGCAGCTGCGGGGTGCAGCTGCGGCAGCGCAGAGCCGACACCGCGTTACCCGGTATCACCCGGAACAAGAAGAAGTTGATCGTGGCGGCGACGAACACAGTGACCAACGCGAACCAGATTCGGCCCAGTGCAGCCATCAAGCTCGTTTCGGACTGGTGTAGTAGGCCTTGCCCAGGGTGAACAACTCCGGTTCGAACCCGGTCCAGGCGTCGGAACTGGCGGTGACCAGATTGGTCTCCACGATCTGGATATAGGGCCTGGCCGTGGCGATCTCGGCCTCGGCCTGCCAGACGAGAGCGCGCCGCGCCGCCGGGTCCACGGTATCCCGCTGCCGTTCGTACAGCTCGTCGTAGGCCGGGTTGCTCCACCCGGTATCGCTGTTGTTGCCCAGCTCACTGGTGGTGACGACACCGAGGTTGAAGTCCGGGTCGATGTAGGGATGCCAGTACCAGGTGAACATGTCGGCGTCCTCGTACTCGCCGTCCGGCGCGGTGATCAACTCGTAAGCCTGGGTGCCGTCGCCGCCGGCCTGCTCGGTGAGCTCGACACCGACCTTCTCGAACGCGCTCTTCAACAACGTGAATTGCAGGTGGCCGTCGTAGTCGGTGTCGTTGGGCACGATGACGCTGTAGCGCATCGGGTGAGCTGGTTGGGCCTTCTCACCGGTGGTGGCCGGCACAATGCGCAGGCCGTCGGGCCCGCGTTGGTAACCGAGTGAGTCCAGAATCTGATTGGCTTTGCCGACATCGTTGGGCAGCGGCTTCACCTCGGGGTTCACCCAGTCACCGGACCATCCGGACAGGATGTTGGCCCACGGCTTGGCCTCGCCGCCGAAAACGGTACCGACGATCTGTTCGCGAGGCAGCGCGTATTCGAATGCCTCTCGAAGCTTCGGATCGAGCAGTTCCCGGTTCAGCTTCTTGGCGTCGCTGGAGTTGAACCCGAAGTTGGTCACCTCGTTTCCAGGCTGGCTTGCCAACGTGATGCCCGGAACGGACTTCAGTTGCGCGGCGTCTTTGAACGGGATGTTGTCGACGAATCCGAGTCGGCCCGCCTTGAGGTCGGCGATGAGGGCCGTGGGATTGGTGTAGTAGGTCAAAGCGACCGCTGAGGCGTTTGGTTTAGGGCCGTAGAAGTCCGGGTTGGGCGTGAACACCGTGGTGCCCTTGTCCTCGAACTTGGTGATCGTGAACGGACCGCCGGCGACCACGGGCAACTGTTGCTCGGGCTTGAAATCGGTGAGTCCGGATCCGTCGTCGCCCGTGGCGTGTGCCTCCCAGACATGCTTGGGCACTATGTACATCTGCTCGAGGTTGGCCATCGCCGGGCCCGTCGGCTGGTCGTAGTGGATGACCAGCGTGTGCGGATCGGGGGCCTCGGCCGAGGCGACCCCGGCAAGCACCTTGGCCATCGACGCCGTGGCGCCCTCGGCGTATTTGCGGATCGTGTCGATCGTCCACACGGCGTCGTCGGCGGTCAACGGCTGGCCGTCCGACCACTTGCCGTCCCGCAGCTTGAAGGTGATGGTGTGCCCGTCGGGCGACTCCGTCCACTCCGTGGCCCAATCACCTTCGAGCTTGAGCCCTGGACCATACTGCACCAACTGGGGATACAGCATCGAGTAGGCGGTGCTGTCCTGGGTTTCGATGCCGACGAAGGGATTCAACGTCGAGATGTAGTAGGTCGTGCCGATGGTCAAGACGTCGTCGGTGCCCTTGCTGCCGGTGGCCGAACATCCGGCGGCCAAGACCGTCGTCGCGGCAAGCACCGCGACGAATCGCCGCCCGGTGGTTTTCACGCGCGCGCTCACAGGACGTTCGTCCATGCCTGGTGACCTGCGGCATCCACGACGCGGACTCGCGCGTAGTCCACTTTGGCCCAATCGAATTCGACCAATGCCCGGGTAATGAGCCCTGTTCCGTCGGAATCCAGGATCTTGCCGGTTCGCCTGCCCGCACGTCCGGCGGTGACGCTGGCGCCCTCCTCGCGACTGGTGGTCACATGGACCGACCGCGCAGGTGAGCATCGGACCTCGATGCCGTTGTCGACACTGTGCACCTCGAAGATACTCGGCCCGGTCGAACCGTAGGAATCCCCGTTTCGAAGAGCCCCGACAATTGCCTCGGGCGTACGTTCGGCAACCTTCACCCACGTCCACGCCAACCCGATATCGAGCAATGGCATGTGCGTATCGTCTGTCGCGATTCCGTGCAACCGAAGACCACGTTGCAGCGCTTCATCCCACAACAACGACGAGTCACCCCTTCCACCTTCGTATTCGCCGCTTCCGTTGAAGATCTCTATGCCGGCCAGGTGTGGAGCGTCATCGAAGGCGTCCGAGCCCGCTCCCGTCCAGTAGGGGTGAGCGACGTAGGCCACGCCCCCCTGTTGATGCGCCCAGGCCGCGCAGTCCTCGACTGACGGAAAGGTGCGCTGTTCCCAATGCTCCTCGGTGTCGACCATCCAATTGCGCCGGTCACCACCGGGATCGTCTGGAATATCATGGATTCCGTACACCAGCACATCGGCCGTCCAGCCGACCCGACCCAGGTCAGCGGTGAGCTCGGCGCCTGGGACCATCAAAATTCCCTGGTCATCGTCCACCGTGGCCAACCGCCAATGATCGGTGATCGCCAGTACGTCGAAGCCGGCTGTCGCATACTGACGGGCCAGCGCCTTCGGCGCCAGATCACCGTCGCTGACGGTGGAATGCGCGTGCAGAGCACAGCGCAGCCACTGCCCCGACCGCTCGAACACATTGGGCTCTAGCAACATTCGATTCCAACTCGTAGTCGTGCGCCTTTTCCGGACAGCAGGACAGTACACGGCGTTCGAATGGTCGTTCAAACGATCGCCTCGGTCAAACCCGCCTTCAATGAACTGTCGATCGGACTCAGCCGACCACGACCCACGCTGCCAACGCGCTGCGGCGCGGGCGTTACCAACCGCCCCGCGAAGCGCCATCGCGCGTCAGGTCATCCGATGCGCTCGATGGGATGGAATAGCCACGTACACAGCGTTTTTCGTGATGTTCGCAAGAACACGCGCACCGGGTCGCCCATCGCGGGGAGGTTTGCCGTGGGCGCAGACCCCGACCAACCAGAGGGTGAACCCGCCGAATACGACACGAGAACAGCAAGGCTGTGTTCCATCACCACATGGGTTCCGTTCATCTACG
Organism: Mycobacterium pinniadriaticum; assembly: GCF_026242045.1. GTDB lineage: Bacteria > Actinomycetota > Actinomycetes > Mycobacteriales > Mycobacteriaceae > Mycobacterium > Mycobacterium pinniadriaticum. Next base: position 95,376 of record NZ_JAPJDO010000006.1, on the reverse strand, counting down.
TGAAGCTGTGGCGAACTCGTGACGGAGTCGGTGGGACAGTGACGTACAGCAGCCAAACCTCGAGCGCCGGGTACCTTCGACGCCCCGTCAGCTGGCTTCCTCGACGGGTTTGGCCGGTGGCGGAGTCGGCAACACCGCGTACAGCTCACGCTCGAGCTGCTGACGAACCTCCTCGACGGCGCTCGGCGCCTGCACCGCGATACCGAACACGTCAACGACCGACGAACCCAATGTGGTGATCTTGGCCCAGGCGATATCGGCGGCCGCGCCTTCGAACACGCGGGTGAGCATCGCGAGCAGCCCGGTGCGGTCGATGGTGCGGATCTCGACGATCAGTTGGCCCGCCCCACTGCCGGGATGCCACAGAATGCGCGGCGGGGCCGGCACGGCATTGATCGGCACGGCCGGTTTCGTCTCGCCGGCCAGGCCGTTCCCGTACTGCGCTGACTCCCGGTCACGCTTCTCCAGGGCGGCGATGACATCGAGCTCGCCCTCCAGCGCAAGGATGAACTGCTGGCGCAGTAGCTCCGCCGCCGGCGGGGCGCCAAAATGCGGGGATACCACGAAGGTATTGATCGCCACACCGTCTGAACTGTTGACCGATGCCGAATGCACCCGCAGCGAGTTCAGCGCCAGCACGCCTGCCGCCTTGGACAGCAGGCCACGCCGGTCGGGCGCGATCATGGCGACGTTGTAGGTGTGCGCGCTCTCCCCCGGCGTCATCTCGACATGGACGCCGTGATCGGCGGCAAGTGAAAGATGATGCGGGTCAATCGGATCCGCCTTCGGTAGCGGCTCGCCGGCCAGCATCAGCCGGCAGCGCCGGACCAGGTCACCGATCAGCGAGGCCTTCCAGTCACCCCACACTCCCGGGCCGGTGGCCAACGAGTCCGCCTCGGACAGCGCATCCAGCAGTTCGAGCAGTACCGCGTCTCCGCCGAGTGCCTCGACGACACGGGAGATGGTCTGGGGATCTTGCAGATCGCGGCGCGTCGCGGTGTCGGGCAGCAACAGGTGATAGCGAACGATCGCCGAGAGCAGGTCGACATCGGAGGGCCACAGACCCAGCCGGGTTCCGACCTGTACCGCCAAATCGGCACCGATCACGCTATGGTCCCCGCCGCGACCCTTTCCGATGTCGTGCAGCAGGGCACCCAGCACCAGAAGATCGGGACGCGATACCCGGGTAGTCAAAGCGCTTGCCCGCGATACGGTCTCGACCAGGTGCCGGTCGACGGTCCAGATGTGGATGACATCGCGGGGCGGAAGGTCGCGGACTGCTCCCCACTCCGGGAAGAGCCGTCCCCACAGGCCGGTGCGGTCCAGCGCCTCAACCGTGGCCACCGTCGTCGGGCCGGCGGCCAGCAGCACCAGCAGGTCCTTGAGGGCGTCGCGGGGCCAGGGCGTGCGCAACTCGGGCGCCGAGGCCGCCAGCCGGCTCAACGTCGAACCCGAAATCGGCAGGCCGGTGGTCGCCGAAGCGGCGGCCACACGAAGGATCAGACCCGGATCACGCTCCGGACGAGCGTCGCGGGCCAGGATGACCTCCCCGGCGAACTCGACCACGCCCTCGTCGAGCGGACGGCGTGTCGGCCGGCGCAGCGCCGAGAGTCCGCGCTTGGGAAGGGCGTTGGCAGCCGTGCGCAACCCGGCGTCGACGTAGTAGCTGATGGTCCGCGCCGCGTCGGAGAGCACCCTGGCCAGATCGAAACGGTCGCCGACGCGCAGCGCTGCGCCGACTTCGTCGGCGAACTGGGCGAGCAACTGGTCCCGACCGCGATTGGAGACCCGGTGCAATTCGGTGCGGACGTTCAGCAGAGCCAGATGCGCCCCGCCCAGCGATCCGGTCGGCGAGGCCAGCGAGTGGTTCGGGTAGACGTCGGCTAGCTGAGCGATGGCCAGGGCGTTGAGCAATTGGACGTCTCGCAGGCCACCCCGGCCGCATTTCAGGTCGGGCTCGGCACGGTGCGCGATCTGCCCGCTGCGCTGCCAGCGGGCCTGGGTGTGTTCGACGAGTTCGTCGAAACGGGAGGCGATCCCGGTACGCCACTGCCTGCGCGCCCCGCCGATCAGCAATTGGGACAGTTCGGCGTCGCCGGCGATGTGCCGCGCCTCGAGCATCGCCAACCCGGCCGCGATGTCCTCACCGGCCACCGAGAGTGCCTCGGGCACCGTGCGCACACTGTGATCCAGGCGAATGTTGGCATCCCACAACGGGTACCACAGCAGCTCGGCTACCTGGGTGAGGATATCGGTGGGCATGTTGTCGTGCAGCAACATGAGGTCGAGGTCGGAGTAGGGCACGAACTCCCGGCGGCCCAGGCCGCCGGTCGCGACGATGGCGAACCCGCTGGTGGCGGTGATACCGATCTCGGTGGCCTTCGTGGACAACCAGAACTCATGCAGGTCCAGCAGGGCATCGCGCAGTGCGGACGAATCGAGCTGACGCTGGCCGCCTTTCAGCAGCTGTTGACACGCCATCGCCAGATCTTTGGCCGGTTTCAAAGAGCCCGCCGGAGCCGCTGGGCCGGCGACATGAGGCGCCGCCGGTGCCTCCCATCGGGAAGCGCCGGCGGCGGAATCTCTTGATTGCTTTGTCATCTCAGTCCTCCCACAGCCGACCCCAACTAACGCTTATTCGGTGTGGCCGCGAGAAGACGTCACATCGGATGCGTCAGAGGGCGTCAGACCCCCGCTCACCCGTGCGGACCCGAACAACGGTCTCCACCGGGCTGACCCAAACCTTGCCATCGCCGATCTTGCCGGTCCGTGCGGCCTGCACGATCACGTCCACGACCTTGTCGACGGCCGAGTCATCGACTACGACCTCGACGCGGACCTTTGGGACGAAATCGACGGAGTACTCGGCGCCGCGGTAGACCTCGGTGTGGCCCTTCTGACGTCCGTACCCCTGAACCTCGCTGACCGTCATCCCAAGGATACCCGCCTGCTCGAGTCCAGTTTTGACGTCTTCCAGCGTGAACGGCTTGATGATCGCAGTGATCAGTTTCATTTCGTTCCCTTCCAAGACACTGTCGATTGTTGCCGATCAGACGAGTTCATAAGCGGTTTCGGCATGTTCAGTTGAATCAATGCCGGTGTCTTCCTCCTCGGCACTGATTCGCCAGCCCAGCGGCTTCACGACGAAGGCGAGGACCGCCGTGAGAACCCCGGTGAAGATCAACGCCGAGAGCGCGATGATGATCTGGACCACGAGTTGCTTGTAATCGTGGCCGTAGAACAGACCGCTGTCGACCGCGAGGAACCCGATACCGACGGTGCCCCACAGACCCGACACGAGGTGCACGCCGACCACGTCGAGCGAATCGTCATAGCCGAACTTGTACTTCAGGCCGATGGCCAGTGCCGAGAGAATGCCGGCGACCGCGCCGAGGATGATCGATCCGATCGGGGACAGAGCGCCACAGGCGGGAGTGATGGCCACCAGGCCGGCGACGATGCCCGATGCGGCGCCGACGCTGGTCGCATGTCCGTCGCGGATCCGCTCCACCAGGAGCCACGCCATCATGGCCGCGGCGGTGGCCGCGGTGGTGTTGACGAACACCAGGCCCGCCAATGTGTCCGCGGCGCCTTCGGAACCGACGTTGAAGCCATACCAGCCGAACCACAGAATGGCGGCGCCCAACAAGACGAACGGCACGTTGTGCGGACGGTAAGCGGTCTTGCCGAAGCCCATGCGCTTGCCCAACAGGATTGCCAGGACCAGGCCCGCCATACCGGCGTTGATGTGAACGACGGTGCCACCGGCGAAGTCGATGGGCGCGACGTTGGCCGAGCCTTCTTCATTGACACCGAAGACCTTGGCGGCAATGCCCTCACCCGAGCCCGACAGCAGGCCGCCGCCCCAAACCATGTGGGACAACGGGAAATACACAATAGTGGCCCAGAGCCCGCCGAAGACCAACCAAGTGCCGAACTTCATCCGCTCGGCCACCGAGCCGCTGATCAGGGCGACGGTGATAACGGCGAATGTCAGCTGGAAGGCGACCCAGATGATGGCCGGAACCGTGCCGAAACCGCCGGACACATAGCCGGTCGTGTCATCCCCGAGATCCTTGGTCTCCATCAGCTGATAGACACCGAATAGCGAGAACGGATTGTCGAAGATTCCGGCGATGTCCTTTTCCCCGGTATGTCCGGACGAGAACGACATCGAGTAGCCCCACAGCACGTAGATGATGGAGACCAGGCCCATCGAGCCGAACGACATCATCATCATGTTGAGGACAGACTTCTGGCGCGAAAGACCGCCGTAGAAGAACGCCAGGCCCGGTGTCATGAACAACACCATGGCCGTTGCGGCGATCACCCACGCCGTATCGCCCGCGCTCAGGCCATCCGGTCCAAATGGCTTGAACACGTCATCGGGTAATCCAAGGGGTGCGAAGAGCACTTTGTGTGAACCTCCTTTGGGAAGTGCGCCGACTAGTCGGCATCACGAGAAGGTTCGTGTGCAGCGGTTTCGTCGAGGATTCTGTTTCGTTTCGTCGATGTGAACGGACGCCACAGAGGTGTTACGCTCGTGTTTCACCAGGCATAACGTGATTTTTTGGACACAGCAGAGCCCGGTATTCTGCCCCGTTGCGCATCCTCAGCCCAGCAACGCGTCGACGAAAGCGGCCGGTTCGAACGGCGCCAGATCGTCGGGTCCCTCGCCCAGACCGACCAGCTTGACCGGCACACCGAGTTCTTGCTGGACGCGGAAGACGATGCCGCCCTTGGCCGTGCCGTCGAGCTTGGTGAGCACAACCCCGGTGACGTCGACGACCTCGGCGAACACCCGGGCCTGTGCCAGACCGTTCTGGCCGATCGTCGCGTCCAGCACCAGCAGCACCTCGTCGACCGCCGCCCGCTTGCTCACCACCCGCTTGACCTTTCCCAGCTCGTCCATCAGCCCGGTCTTGGTGTGCAGCCTTCCGGCCGTGTCGATCACCACGACATCGGCGCCGACGGCGATGCCCTTGTCGACCGCATCGAAAGCCACCGAGGCCGGATCGGCACCTTCGGCTCCGCGGATCACCTCGGCACCGACCCGCGACGCCCAACTCTGCAGTTGATCGGCGGCGGCGGCGCGGAAGGTGTCGGCCGCACCGAGGACGACCCGGCGCCCGTCGGCCACCAGGACGCGGGCCAGCTTGCCGACGGTGGTGGTCTTGCCGGTCCCGTTCACCCCGACGACCAGCAGCACCGACGGCTTGTCGGCATGCGGCAGCGCCTTGATCGAGCGGTCCAGGCCGGGGTTCAGCTCGGCGATCAGCACGTCGCGCAATACCGCACGGGCGTCGGCCTCGGTACGAACGGTGCTGCTGGCCAGGCTGCTGCGCAACTGCTCGATGACCGAGGCGGTCACCACCGGCCCGAGGTCGGCGATCAGCAGGGTGTCCTCGACCTCCTCCCAGGACGCCTCGTCGAGGTCACCGCCGCCGAGCAAACCGAGCATGCTGCGGCCCAACGCGTTCTGCGATTTGGCAAGCCGCCCGCGAAGTCGCTCCAGGCGGCCTTCCGGAGGGGCGATGGACTCGACAGCGGGCGCGGCAGGGGCGATGTCCTCGACCTCGGTCGCGGCAGGGGCGATATCCCCGGCCTCGACCTCGGGCGCGGCAGGGGCCTGCGGCTCTTCGACGACGGGCGTGAGGGCATCGGTGTCGGGGGCCGATGACGTGTCGGCCTCCTCGACCACCGGCGGCTCGGGTAGCCGCACATCGGCGATCGGCCGCTTGACCGAGTCGCGGGGCAGAGTCGCGTCGTCTCCGACACCCGGCAGGCCCGTGGCATCGACGGTGGGTGGCGCAGGGGCTGTCGTGGTGGACGACTGGGTGAAGGAAATGCCGGACGAGGCGGTATAACCGCCGGATCGGTCGATCGGTGTGGGACCCTCTGAGCTGGGGCGCAGACTGATCTGACGCCGCCGGAACCGCACCAGACCGACGACGAGCGCAGCGATGACCAGGACGGCGATGACCGCGATAGCGATCCAGAGACCCTCTGACACCGTGCCATTGTTTCAGGGCGCGAAGCGGGGCCGCGCCACCCCCGGAGAACGGGGTATCCATTGACGATGGATCAGCGCAGCGACCGGGGGACGGTTTCATCGATGGCGAGCCGAAAGCTGCGCCACATCGATGCCTGCCTGCACGGTCCCGTTTCCTACGAGACGGTGACCACCGGCTTCGAGCGCTACCGGCTGCCCTACAACGCGCTGACGCAGACCAGCCTCGGCAGTGTCGATCTGGGCACGACGTTCCTGGGTGCCCGGCTACGCGCGCCGGTACTGGTCGGGGCGATGACCGGCGGGGCCGAACTGTCCCGCACGATCAACCGCAACCTGGCCGAGGCCGCTCAGAAGCTGGGCATCGGCATGATGCTCGGTTCGCAGCGCATCATGCTCGACGACGACGTGGCCACCGCCAGCTTCGACGTCCGCGAGCTGGCACCCGACATCTTGCTGATCGGCAATATCGGCCTGGCTCAGGTCTCCGGCACGCTGGTGCCCAAACTGGCTGCGGCCCTGGGCCGCATCGGTGCCGATGCCCTGGCGGTGCACGCCAACCCCCTGCAGGAGGCGATGCAGGACAACGGCGACACCGACTTCAGCGGCTCGCTGGAGCGATTGCACCGGCTGGCCGCGGAATTCCCCTACCCGGTGCTACTCAAGGAGGTCGGTCACGGGATCGGCGCGGCGGCCGCCGAGCGGCTGCGCGGCGTGCCGATCGCCGCGGTCGACGTCGCCGGCGCGGGTGGGACTTCCTGGGCGCGGGTGGAGCAGCTGGTGCGCTACGGAGAGGTGCGCTTCCCGGCGATCGCCGAATGGGGTGTGCCGACCGCGCAGGCGCTCACCGAAGTGCGGGCGACGCTGCCGGGTATGCCACTGGTGGCATCCGGCGGCATCCGCACCGGGATGGACGCCGCCAAGGCACTGATGATGGGCGCCGACGTGGTGGCGCTGGCCCGACCGTTGCTGGCTCCCGCCATCGAGTCACCCGCCGCGGCGCTGGACGTGCTGCACGGTTTCGTCGAGGAGTTGCGGATCTGCCTGCACGGCTGCGGGGTGACCGACGTGGACGCGCTGCGCAGCCTCCCTCTCAACGCCCAAACCGACAAATCGACGCGAAAGTACGAGTAGATCAAGCCATTTCGTCGATCTCGACGCTCAGTTCCCGGCTGACACCAGCTCCTCGCCGCGCATCCGTTGCGAGATCACCGTCGTGATGCCGTCACCTTGCATGGTGACCCCATAGAGTGCGTCGGCGATCTCCATCGTCGGCTTCTGGTGGGTGATCACGATCAGCTGCGACTGCGCCCGCAGCTGCTCGAACAACCCGATCAGGCGGCGCAGGTTGACATCGTCGAGCGCGGCCTCGACCTCGTCCATGACGTAGAACGGCGACGGGCGGGCCCGGAAGATCGCCACCAGCATCGCGACCGCGGTCAGCGACTTCTCGCCACCGGACAGCAGCGAGAGCCGCTTGACCTTCTTACCCGGCGGGCGGGCCTCCACCTCGACACCGGTGGTCAGCAGATCGTTGGGGTCGGTCAACAACAGCCGGCCTTCACCACCGGGGAACAACGCCGAGAAGACCTGCCCGAACTCGCGCTCGACGTCGGCGTAGGCCTCGGCGAACACCTGCAGGATCCGGGTGTCGACGTCGGCGATCACGTCGAGCAGGTCCTTGCGGGCCGCCTTGACGTCCTCGAGCTGAGTGGCCAGGAAGTTGTAGCGCTCTTCCAGTGCCGCGAACTCCTCCAGCGCCAGCGGGTTCACCCGGCCGAGTTCGGCCAGCTCGCGTTCGGCCCGTTTGGCGCGCCGCTCCTGGGTCGGCCGGTCGAACACCAGCGGCGCGGGCGCGGTGACCTGTTCGCCGCGCTCCTTGGCCTGTTCGTATTCGGCCATCTCCAGCTCCGAGGGCGGCAGCGTGACATCGGGCCCGTACTCGGCGATCAGATCGTCGGCGGCCATGCCGAACTGTTCGAGCACCATCTGTTCGAGCTGTTCGATGCGCAACGCGGCCTGCGCCTTGGCCACCTCGTCGCGGTGCAGCGAGTCGGTCAGCGCGGCGATCCGGCTGTTCAGTGCGCCAACCTCCTCGCGGGCAGCGGCCATGGCCGTCGCCCGCTCGTGACGTTCAGCGGCCAAGCCGTCACGGCGGCGGGAGGCCGCCGCGACCACACCGGACAGCTGCTCGGCGACGCGCCGGCCGGCCTCGGCCACCGCCGCGGCCACCGCGGCGGCGTGCTCACGGGCGGCGCGGGCGCGCTGCGCGCGGATCCGCGCCTCCCGCTCGGTCGCGGCCGCGCGCCGCAGCGAATCCGCGCGTCCGCGAACGGCATTCGCACGTTCCTCGGCGGTACGCACCGCCAGCCGCACCTCGACCTCAACGGCCCGGGCTTCCTCCGCGGCGGCCTGCATGAATTGCCGGTCCACCGGCTCATCGTCGACGACGGTCTGGGTGTCCTGCGCGGCGGCCAGCCGGTTCTCCAGCTCGGTGAGCTCTTCGACCGTCTGCAGCCGGCTGGCCTCGAGTTCGTCGCGCTGGCCCTGCTGACGGCGCCACTCTTCCTCGGCGGCTCGGGCTTCCTGCCCGAGCCGACCGAGCTGTTCGTAGATCGCCGAGATGGCGGCATCGGATTCGTTGAGCGCGGCGAGGGCCTGCTCGGCGGCGTCCTGGCGGTTGCCCTGCTCGGTGAGCGCGCCGACCAGCGCGGCCGACAATTCGGCGACCTGAGTCTCGGCAGCGGCGAGTTCCGTTCTGGCCTTGTCGATTTCGCCGGCGATCTCCAGGGTGCTGGGCTTGCGATCCGAGCCGCCGCTGACCCATCCGGCGCCGACCAGGTCACCCTCGAGGGTGACCGCGCGCAGGGTGGGCCGCGCGGCGACCAGATCGAGTGCGGCTCCCAGGTCATCGACGACGGCGACGTCGGCAAGCATCGCGCTCATCGCGCCCTGCAGCCGGGCCGGCGCCTCGATCAGATCCAGCGCCCATACCACCCGATCGGGCAGCGAGCCGTGCTGACGCGGCGCAATAGGCCAGTCCCCCAACACGATTGCGGCACGGCCGCCGTCGGCCTCCTTCAGCGCCCGGACTGCCGAGCGGGCGGCGTCGAAGTTGTCGGCGGCCACGGCGTCAGCGGCGGCGCCGAGCACCGCCGCCAACGCCACCTGGTAGCCGGGCCGCACCTTGACCAGCTTGGCGATTGTGCCGAAAAGTCCTGCTTCGCTACGGTTTTGCGTCAACCACGCCGAGCCGTCCTTGCGCTCCAACCCGACCGCCAGTGCATCGATGCGGGCCCGCAGCGAGGCCACCTGCCGCTCCGCGGCGCGCTCGGCGGACTGCAATTCGGCCACCCGCTCGTCGGCCAGCCGTAGCGCGGTGATCGACCGGTCGTGGTGCTCGTCGAGCCCGACCTCGCCCTGATCGAGCTCGCCGACCCGGCCCTGCACGGTCTCGAACTCGGCCCTGGCCTGTTGGGTGCGGGCCGCGGCCTCCTCGATCGCGGTGGTCAGCCGGGCCACCCCGTCATCGATGGATTCGACCCGGGCGCGCAGGGTGTCCACCTGACCGGCCAGGCGCGCCAGCCCTTCGCGGCGGTCTGCCTCGGCACGCACGGCCGCCATGTGTTCGCGTTCGGCCTCGGCGGCCGCCCGTTCGCGTTCGCCGAGTTCGGCGCGGGCGACCTCCAGCCGGGACTGGGCTTCGGCCAGCTCGGCCAGCAGCTCCTGTTCCCGCGCGGCGACCTCGTCGGCCTCGGCGTCCAGGGCGTCGGGGTCCGGGCCGGTGCTCGCAGTCGGCTCGGCGTCCAGGTATTGGGCTCGCTCGCTGGCGATGCGGACGGTCGCGCCGACCCGCTCGGCCAGCGCGGAGAGCCGGAACCAGGCCTGCTGGGCGGCGTCGGTGCGTTCGGAGAGGGTGGCGACGGCGGCCTCGTGGCTCGCCAACGCCTGGCTGGCGACGTCCAGACGGGTGGCGGCCTCGTCGTGCTCGCGGCGCAGTGTGGTCTCGGTGTCGTCGGCCCCGGCGAACTCGGCGCGGCGCGTCACCAGGTCGTCGGCGGCCAGCCGCAACCGTGCGTCGCGCAGGTCGGCCTGAATGGTCTGAGCCCGGCGCGCCATCTCGGCCTGCCGGCCCAGCGGCTTGAGCTGGCGGCGCAGCTCGGTGGTGAGGTCGGTGAGCCGGGCCAGATTGGCCGACATCGACTCGAGCTTGCGGACCGCCTTTTCCTTGCGTTTGCGGTGCTTGAGCACGCCGGCGGCCTCTTCGATGAAGGCTCGGCGGTCCTCGGGGCGAGATTCCAGGATCTGGGAAAGCCGGCCCTGACCGACGATGACGTGCATCTCGCGCCCGATGCCGGAGTCGGATAGCAGTTCCTGGACGTCCATCAGCCGGCAGCTGCTGCCGTTGATCTCGTACTCTCCGGCACCGTCGCGGAACATCCGCCGGGTGATCGACACCTCGGAGTACTCGATGGGCAGCAGGTTGTCGGAGTTGTCGATGGTCAATGTCACCTCGGCACGCCCGAGCGGCGCGCGTGACGAGGTGCCGGCGAAGATGACGTCCTCCATCTTGCCGCCGCGCAGCGTCTTGGCGCCCTGCTCGCCCATTACCCACGCCAGCGCGTCGACGACGTTGGACTTACCGGAGCCGTTGGGACCGACCACGCAGGTGATGCCGGGCTCGAAGCGCAGAGTCGTCGGCGACGCGAAGGATTTGAAGCCCTTCAGCGTCAGACTCTTGAGGTACACGGGGTGCCACCTTACCGGCGGATGAGGGCCTGGTAGCGCAACCGTGCTGCGTGGTTAACGGGTGTCCTGCCGGACGTTCATCGCCCGGCCGTTGCGTGCACACAGGCGGGACTGAAGTGACGAATGTTACTTCAGTGGTTTACTTTTCGACAAAGCCCCGCAACGGCTCGCCGGGTTCGGTGAAGTCGGCGACCACTTTGTCCACCGATCCGGGAGTGGTTCCGCCCCGCAACAGTTCCAGCAGCCGCTCACAGTCGGCGCGGGGTCCCTGCGCCACGACCAGCACCCGGCCGTCGGGCTGGTTGCTGGCATAGCCGGTGAGCCCCAATTCCAGCGCCCGGGACCGCGTCCACCAGCGGAAACCCACGCCCTGGACGTAGCCGTGCACCCAGGCGGTCAGCCGGGTGTCAGGCCCGGCCAACGTCGGTCACCTCGAATCGAACCTCGGCGCCGGATTTCAGGGTGCGCCCCACCGTGCACACCTGGTCGATGGCGCGACTGACCACCATGACCAGGCGTTCGATCTCCTCGGCCGACAGCCCGGACAGGTCGATCTCGAGTGTCTCCTCCAGCAGCGGGTAGCGCTCCTGGTCCCGGTCGGCCGGTCCGGAAACCTTGATCACCGCCGGGTAGTCGTCGCCCAGCCGGCGGCGCAGGGGCTGGTCGCTGCTCAGGCCGCTGCAGCCGGCCAGCGCGATCTTGAGCAGCTCACCGGGGGTGAACACGCCCTCGTCGGTCTCCGAGCCGATCAGCACCTCCGCGCCGCGGCTGCTGCGCCCGGTGTAGCGCCGGACGCCGGTGCGTTCCACCCACAGATCAGTCATGTCGCCTTCCTTTGCGCCCAAACCGACATTTGGGCGGGAAAGTGCGAGTAAATCACGCCATTACGTCGATCTCGACGAAGGTCAACGCCTGGGTCTTGGCTGACACTTCGGGCAGTAGAACGACGAGCGGTTCATGAACTTCTCCCGCCGGATCGCCGTCCCGCAGCGCGGGCAGGGTAAATCCTCGCGACCGTAGACGTTCAGCGACCGATCGAAGTAGCCGGACTGGCCATTGACGTTGACGTAGAGCGAGTCGAAGGAGGTCCCACCCTGGCCCAGCGCCTCGCGCATCACCTCGGTGGCCGCATCCAGCAGTTCGCCGAGCTGGCGGCGGGTCAGGTTGGCGGCCAGACGGGCACCGTTGATCTTGGCCCGCCACAGCGCCTCGTCGGCGTAGATGTTGCCGATCCCCGACACGACGGTCTGGTCGAGCAGCTGCCGTTTGATCTCGGAGTGCTTGCGGCGCAAGACCGTAACGACGGTATCGCGGTCGAACAGCGGGTCCAGCGGGTCGCGGGCGATGTGGGCCACCGGCGCCGGAACACGACTGCCGTCGACGTCGACCAGTTCGGCCAGCTGCCACCCGCCGAACGTGCGCTGGTCGACGAAACTCAGTGCGGTGCCGTCGTCGAGCAGCGTCGCGATCCGCAGGTGTTCGGTGTTCGGGACCGGACCGAGCAGCATCTGCCCACTCATCCCGAGGTGCACCACCAGGGCTGACTCATCGGAGAGATTGAGCCATAAGTACTTTCCGCGCCGGTCCGTTCCGATGACCTGTGCGCCGAGCAACCGCGCGGTCAGATCGGCGGCGCCGGCCTCATGTCGGCGCACCGCGCGCGGATGGTGCACCCGCACCGCGCTGATCGACCTACCGGCGACGTGGGCTTGCAGCCCGCGCCGGACGACCTCGACCTCGGGCAGCTCAGGCATGACGTCGAAGGAGATGGTGGCTCAAGCGTTTTCCAACGCGTTCCAGGCCGCTGCGGCCGCCTTCTGTTCGGCTTCCTTCTTCGAGCGGCCCACTCCGCGCCCGTGCTCGGTGTCCATCACCATCACCACGGCGGTGAACTCCTTGTCGTGGTCGGGACCCGTCGAGGTGACGACGTAGGACGGCGGGCCGAGATTGCGTGCGGCGGTGAGCTCTTGCAGGCTGGTCTTCCAATCCAGGCCGGCGCCCAGCGTCGGGGCGGTGTCCAACAGCTTGCCGAACAGCCGCAGGATGACCACGCGCGCGGTGTCGATGCCGTGCTGGAGGTAGACCGCGCCCAGCAGCGATTCCATGCCGTCGGCGAGGATGCTGGACTTGTCCGCCCCGCCGGTGTTGACCTCGCCACGACCCAGCAGCAGATGCGCCCCCAGACCCTCGTCGGTCAGGCCGCGTCCCACGTCGGCCAGCGCCTGGGTGTTGACGATGCTGGCCCGCAGCTTGGCCAGGTCGCCCTCGGAGCGGTCGGGGTGGCGGTGGAACAGCTCGTCGGTCACCGTGAGGCCCAGAACCGCGTCGCCGAGGAATTCCAGCCGCTCATTAGTGGGCAGTCCGCCGTGTTCGTAGGCGTAACTGCGGTGTGTCAGCGCCAACGTCAGCAATTCTTCGGGCATCTCGACACCGAGCGCGTCCAGCAGCTTTTCTCGTGAGGGGCTCACGAAGCGCCGGCCCCCCGCTCGGGGACGTTCTCCTCGTTCGCGGCGGGAAACATATCCGCCAGCTTGGCAAAGCGCGGATCGATCCGATCGTGCTGGTGGCCCGGCTCGGCGGTGGCCAGCGGCACACCGCACTGCGGGCACAACCCGGGGCAGTCCTCGGTGCACAGCGGCGCGAACGGCAAGGCCAGGCCGACGGCGTCGACGATCGACTGCTCGAGGTCGACGGTCTGGTCGACGACGTGACCGACCTCGTCGGACTCGGTGGTGGATTCGGTCGCGCTGTCGGGATAGGCGAACAGTTCGGTCAGCGCGATCTCGACGTCACCGGTGACCGGGGTAAGGCACCGGGAGCACTCGCCCCGAGTGGGGGCGCGCATCGTGCCGGTGACCAGGACGCCCTCGGACACCGATTCCAGCCGCAAGTCCAGGGTCAGTTCCGCGCCACGTTCGATCGCGGCCAGGTCCAATCCGATTCGGGACGGGCTGGGCACCGTCTCGTGCAGCTCCAGCATCGCACCGGGGCGCCGCCCCAACCGGGAGATGTCGAACACGAGCGGCGACCCCGATCCGCGCCGACGTCGGGCACTGTGTGGCGTCGCCATGAATCCGATCTTAAAACCCGGCGCTACCCGACTCAGGCGGTAGTCGCGGGTCTGCCGCTCAGCGCTGCGCGTAGTCGTGGGTGCCCGCCGCGGTCCGCAGCTGGTGACGGCCCCGGCTCACCGACCGCAAGGTGCCGTTCAGGTAGTCCTCGAACTGGGCGAGTTTGTTGTCGACGTAGATGTCGCACTCGCCGCGCAGCCGGTCGGCCTCGGCGTGTGCGGTGTCGATCAGCCGGGCCGACTCAGCGTTGGCCGCCTGCACGACCTCCGTCTGCGAGATCAACCGCTGCTGCTCCTTGATGCCTTCCTGCACGGCCTTCTCGTAGGAGATATTGCCGTTCTCCACCAGCCGGTCGGCCTCGGCCTTGGCCCTGCTGCTGGCGGCCTCGTACTCCCGTTTGGCGGTCGCGGCGAGGCGGGCGGACTCCTCGCGCGCTTCGTGGACCATGCGTTCGCTGTGCTGGCGGGCCTCGGCCACCATCCGGTCGGCCTGTGACTTTGCTTCGGCCAGCAGGCGGTCCGCCTCGGCGCGGGAATGGCTGAGCAGCGAGTCAGCCTCGGCGGTGGAGTTCGACACCATCGATTCGCTGTGCTCTTTGGCCTCCCGCAGCAGCGAATCGCGGGCGTCCAGCACATCCTGGGCGTCGTCGAGCTCGCCGGGGATCGCGTCCTTGATGTCATCGATGAGTTCGAGCACGTCACCGCGAGGGACCACGCATCCAGCCGTCATCGGAACGCCGCGGGCCTCTTCGACGATTGCGCTCAGCTCGTCGAGCGCTTCAAAAACTCGGTACACGGCGCCGCCCTCCTGGCGTAGTTGGTAGTGACCAGTGTGCCTGGTGTTACGCCTGTGACAGTGGTGGCGGGCCCGGTGTGTCGGAAAGACGTTTCCGGCAACCGCACCGGTCAGCGGCGTCTGGTGGGAGATTATGTCGGGCTGGGGTGCGGATGGGTGGGTAATCCACGACCCCGTTCGCGGCTCGAGCTCAGCGACCGGACAGTTTGGCCCGCAGGCGGCGGTTCACCGACTCCGGCAGCAACGCCGAGACGTCACCGCCCAGCGTCGCCACCTCTTTGGCCAGCGACGACGACACGAACGAATACTGCGGTGTGGTGGCCACGAAGAACGTGTCCACCCCGGCGATGTGCTTGTTCATCTGAGCCATCTGCAGCTCGTATTCGAAGTCGGTTCCGGTGCGCAGGCCCTTGACGATCGCGGTGAAACCGCGCTGCTTGACGAAGTCGACAACCAGGCCCTGCCCCGACTCGGCGCGCAGGTTCGGCAGGTGTGCGGTGGCTTCGGAGATCATGGCGATCCGCTCATCGATGTCGAACATCCCCGACTTGTTGGGGTTGATCAGCACGGCGACGATCACCTCGTCGAATTGCGCGGCGGCGCGCTCGAAGATGTCGACATGGCCCAGCGTCACCGGATCGAACGATCCCGGACATACCGCGCCACTCATTCCGGAAACGCTATCAGGCTCGCGTTAGCACTCCCCCAGCTCAACCCTGGTGTCCCCGTACCGACGCACCGGCCACCCGGTCCAGCCCGCCGGCCAGGTGAGTTCGGCCGAGGCGGCCGGCCGTTCGATCACGACGACGGTGCCCGGCCCGAGCCAGCCATTGCGGTCCAGACTGTCGAGCAGCGCTTCGATCTCCGCGGTCGGCACCTCATAGGGCGGGTCGGCCAGCACAAGATCCACCGGACCGTCCGCGCCCGCCCCCAACACCGCGGTGACCGTGCCGCGCCGCACGGTCGCACCGTCCAGCCCCAGGGTCGCGATATTGCGTTTGATGACCGCTACTGCGCGCGAATCACTTTCGACGAATAGCGCCGAGACCGCGCCACGCGACAGTGCCTCGAGCCCGAGCGCGCCCGACCCCGCATAGAGGTCCAACACCCGCAGCCCGTCGAAATCCCGGCGCGCGGCGAGGACATTGAACAGCGCCTCTCGGACCCGGTCGGTGGTCGGGCGTGTTCCGCGCGCCGGCACATCGATGCGCCGGCCACCGGCGCTGCCTCCGACGATCCGGGTCAGGCCGAGCCCCCGATCACCGCCAGCAGGTCCCCGCCTTCGACCTGGGCGGTGCTGGCGACGGCGACGCGGTGGACGGTGCCGGCCTTGGGCGCGGTGATGGCGGCCTCCATCTTCATCGCCTCGATGGTGGCGATGGTCTGGCCGGCGGCGACCTCGTCACCCACGGCCACCCCGACGGTGACCACCCCGGCGAACGGGGCGGCGATATGGTCGGGGTTGGCGCGGTCGGCCTTCTCCGCCGTCGGCACCGTCTCGGCGATGCTGGTGTCGCGCACCAGCACCGGGCGCAACTGGCCGTTGATGATGCACATGACCGTGCGCATCCCCCGCTCATCGGCGTCGGAGATCGCCTCCAGCCCGACGATGAGGTCGACACCGCGCTCGAGCACGATACGATGCTCGTCACCGTGACGTAGCCCGCAGAAGAACTGGTTGGCACTCAACCCCGACGTGTCCCCGTATTCCTCCCGGTGGGCTTCGAATTCCCTTGTGGGGCCGGGGAACAGCAGCCGGTTCAGTGCGGCCTGGCGCAGCACTCCGGGCTCGCCGAGCACCTTCTCGTCCTCGACCGACAGCGGCTGCTCGGGTTTGGCCGGCCCGCGGCCCTCCAATGCCTTGGTGCGCAACGGTTCCGGCCAGCCGCCGGGCGGGTCACCCAGTTCGCCGCGCAGGAAGCCGATCACCGAATCGGGGATGTCGTGACGCGCGGGGTCCTCAGCGAATTCTTTCGCGGTGATGCCCGCACCGACCAATGCCAACGCCAAATCTCCGACCACCTTGCTCGACGGGGTGACCTTGACCAGGCGGCCCAGGATCGCATCGGCTCCGGCATAGGCGTCTTCGATGTCCTCGAACCGGTCGCCCAGCCCCAGCGCGATGGCTTGGGTGCGCAGGTTGGAAAGCTGGCCGCCGGGGATCTCGTGGGTGTAGACCCGCCCGGTCGGTGCGGGCAAGCCCGCCTCGAACGGGGCATATGCCCGCCGCAGCAGCTCCCAGTACGGCTCCAGATCGCACACCGCACCCAGGTCCAGACCGGTGTCGAAGGTGGTGTGCGCCGCGGCGGCGACGATCGCCGACAGCGGCGGCTGGCTGGTGGTGCCCGACAACGGCGCCGCCGCCCCGTCGACCGCACTCGCGCCCGCCTGCCAGGCCGCGACATAGGTGGCCAGCTGGCCGCCGGGGGTGTCGTGGGTGTGCACGTGCACCGGCAGGTCGAAGCGACTGCGCAGCGCCGACACCAGGGTGGCCGCCGCCGGCGGACGCAGCAGGCCGGCCATGTCCTTGATCCCCAGCACGTGCGCGCCCGCGTCGACGATCTGCTCGGCCAACCGCAGCCAATAATCGAGCGTGTAGAGAGTCTCGGCCGGGTCGGACAGGTCACCGGTATAGCTCATCGCGACTTCGGCAACGGCCGAACCGGTTTGGCGCACCGCGTCGATCGCGGGTCGCATCGACTCGACATTGTTGAGTGCATCGAAGATGCGGAAGATGTCGACACCGGTGCGGGCGGCCTCGTCGACGAACGCATGAGTCACCGCCTCCGGGTACGGCGTGTACCCCACGGTGTTGCGCCCGCGCAGCAACATCTGCAGGCAGATGTTGGGCATCGCCTCCCGAATCGACGCCAGCCGCTCCCACGGGTCTTCCTTGAGGAAGCGAAGCGCCACATCGTAAGTGGCGCCACCCCAGCATTCGATCGACAACAGCTGCGGAGTCAGCCGCGCAATGTAGGGAGCCACCGCCAGTAATCCCGATGAACGCACCCGTGTCGCCAGCAGCGACTGATGCGCATCGCGGAACGTCGTATCGGTCACGCCGACGGCCGGGGAATCCCTGAGCCACTGGGCGAATCCCTCGGGGCCCAATTCGACCAGGCGTTGCTTGCTGCCCGGCGGCGGGGTGGTCGAGGCGATGTCGATCTCGGGCAGCTTGTCCTGGGGGTAGACGCGGGGACGGTCGCGGTAGGGCGAGTTGACCGTCACCTCGGCCAGGAATTTGAGCATCTTGGTGCCGCGGTCGGCCGAGGTACGTGCCGTCAGCAGCTGCGGACGCTCGTCGATGAACGACGTGGTGATGCGTCCGGCCCGGAAGTCCGGGTCGTCCAGAACAGCTTGCAGGAACGGGATATTCGTCGACACCCCGCGGATTCGGAATTCGGCGACCGCACGCCTGGCCCGGGCCACCGCGGCCGGAAAATCACGGCCCCGGCAGGTGAGTTTCACCAGCATCGAATCGAAGTGTGCCGCGACCTCGGCGCCCAGATGCGTTCCGCCGTCGAGTCGGATTCCCGCCCCACCCGGTGACCGGTACGTGGTGATCCGCCCGGTGTCGGGCCGGAAACCGTTAGCCGGGTCCTCGGTGGTGATCCGGCATTGCAGCGCCGCGCCGTGGGGCCGGATCGACTGCTGGGTCAGCCCCAGGTCGGCCAGCGTCTCCCCCGCGGCGATCCGTAACTGCGCCGACACCAGATCGACATCGGTGATCTCCTCGGTCACGGTGTGCTCGACCTGGATCCGGGGATTCATCTCGATGAACACATGCCGGCCGCGCTCGTCGAGCAGGAATTCGACGGTGCCCGCGCAGCTGTAGCCGATGTGCCGGGCGAACGCGACCGCGTCGGCACAGATCTGGTCACGTAGAACCGGATCCAGGTTGGGCGCCGGAGCCAGCTCGATGACCTTCTGATGGCGGCGCTGCACACTGCAGTCCCGTTCGAACAGATGGATCACATTGCCGTAGGTGTCGGCCAGGATCTGGACCTCGATATGGCGCGGATTGACCACGGCCTGCTCGAGGAACACCGTGGGATCCCCGAACGCGGACTCGGCCTCGCGACTGGCCGCCTCGATCGCCTCCGGCAGCCCCGACGGATCAGTCACCCGGCGCATACCGCGTCCGCCGCCGCCTGCGACCGCCTTGACGAACAACGGGAACTCCATGGCGGTCGCGGCTTCGACCAGTTCATCCACCGACGACGAGGGCACTGACGACGCGAGTACCGGCAGCCCCGCCGCCGCGGCCGCCGCGATCGCGCGGGCCTTGTTTCCGGTGAGCTCCAGGATCGCCGCGTCGGGCCCGATGAAAGTGATGCCCGCCGCCGCGCAGGACGACGCCAGTTCGGGATTCTCCGACAAGAAGCCGTAACCCGGGTAGATCGCGTCGGCGCCGGCCGCCTGTGCGGTGGCAACGATCTCGTCGACCGACAAATACGCACGCACCGGATGCCCGATGTCGCCGATCTGATACGACTCATCGGCCTTCAGCCGATGCAGCGAATTGCGGTCCTCATAGGGATAGATCGCAACCGTGCCGATGCCCATCTCGTAGGCGGCGCGGAAGGCGCGAATCGCGATCTCACCACGGTTAGCAACAAGGACTTTGGAGATCACGTGCGGACCCTACCCCCCGTGCCGACGCGGCGCGACTAGATGAGTGTCGACCAATAGTTCCAGAACCGGACCAGAATCAGCAGGATAACCGCGGTGAACCACAGCGTCACCAGCGACCAGCGCCACGTGTAGAGCACCCGGGCCACCGCGTTACCGGCGAACGGGCGAAGCGCGATCGAGGACACCACCACCAACAGCGGGATCGTGACCGACCACACCACCATGCAGTAGGGGCACAGCGCACCGATGCGGTACAGCGTCTGGAAGATCAGCCAGTGGATGAACACCACGGCCAACGCCGTGCCGGCCGTCAGGCCCAGCCAGTACCACCGGGGCAGCCGGACCTTGGCGACCGCCAGCACTCCGGTGACCACGACGACGGAGAACCCGGCGATGCCGAGCAACGGGTTGGGGAAGCCGAACAGCGACGCCTGCGGGGTGACCATCACCGACCCGCAGGAGAGCACCGGGTTGATGCTGCAGGTCGGCACGTAGGCCGGGTTGATCAGGATCTCGATCTTCTCGATCGCCAGGGTCGCCGACGCGACCAGACCCACGACACCGGCGATCAGCACCCACCAGGCACTGGCCGCACGCACCGCGACTCCGCCCGGCGCGGCCCCCGCCTCGGCGGCGGGTTCCGTCGGCTCCACCGGCGCCGGGGTCGCCACGCTCACGGCGCCACGGGGGCCGGAGTAGCCGGAGCGGGAGCCGCCGGGGCCGGGGTCGACGCGCCGTCCAAACCCGGCACGTTGCCGACGACGGCCTTCACCTTGGCGACCAGATCCTCGGGGGAGGCGGGACTGATGTCCTCGCCGTTGAGCCGGACGGTCGGTGTCGCGGAGATCTTGGCGGCCGCGGCCAGGCCGTTGACCATGTCGTCGTACTTCCCGCTGTTGATGCACTGCGGAACGCCGCCGACAACACCGGCCTGACGGGCGGTCTCGATCAGCGCGTTGTTGTCCGGCACGTTGGCCGAGCCCTCCTCAGGCTGCTGGGCGAACAACGCGCCGTGGAACCGCAGGAAGGCCTCTTTGTTCTCGTCGGCGACGCAGTAGGCGGCGTTGGCAGCGCGCGTCGAGTAGTTCTTGTTGACCGGTGAGTTCAGGATGGCGACCATGTAGTAATCGGTGGCCACCGCTCCGGCGTCGACCAGCTTGGTGATGGTCGGGCCGTAGTCCTTCTCGAATTCCTTGCAGTGCGGGCACTGGAAGTCCTCGTAGAGGGACAGAACTGCCTTGGGCTCGTCGGTGCCGTCCTTCTTGATCAGCGCGGGAGACGTGATCCGTACGGCTTGCGCGTCGCCGCTCGCGACCTTCTTGTCGTGACCCATCACGATGTAGAGGACCAGAGCCACGGCGAAGATGACGACGATCGCGGTAAGCCCCAGCTGGATGATGAGGTTGCGCCTGCGGTCCTGGGCTTTCAGGTCGTAGCGGGGGGCGCTTTTCTTGTTCGTGGCCACGGGTCGGCTGATCCTCGCTGTCGAGACTCGGTGTTGGCGCCTCTAGAGTACCGGCGGCGTGTTCGGGCCCGATCATTCCCCAGGTCGCTTCGCTCCAGCCCGCCGGGAAGGTCAGCCGCGGGCCAGGTGCGCGCGCAGCGCCGAAATCATCTCAGCGTTGCACCGGCTGACCTGGCCGCCCAGCGCGTTCATGTTGAGGAACGCATGGGTCATCGGACCCATCTGCCGCGCGTCGACGGTCACCCCCGCCGCCCGCAGCTTGTCCGCGTACTGCTCGCCCTCGTCACGCAGCGGGTCGAACCCGGCCGTGACCACCAACGCCGGCGACAAGCCGCTGAGGTCGTCGGCCAGCAACGGGGAGACCAGCGGATCGGCCAGTTCGAGACCTGACCCGTCGACATAGGCATCGGTGAACCAGTCCATGTCGGCCTTGGTCAACAGGAAACCCTCGGCGAACAACGTGCGCGACGTGGTGCCTCCGCGCAGGTCGGTGGCCGGATAAATCAGCCACTGCAGGGTGGGCAGGGCGGCCCCGCGGTCGCGGGCCAACCGGGTCACGACGGCCGCCAAGCAGCCGCCGGCGCTGTCCCCACCGACGGCGATCCGCTCGGGGTCGGCGCCGAGTTCCGCAGCGTGCTCGCGGGCCCACAGATAGGCGGCGTAGGCGTCATCGACGGCGGCGGGTGCCTTGTGTTCAGGGGCCAGCCGATAGTCGATGGCCAGGACGTGCACAGCGCCATCGCGGCAGATCAGCCGGCACGCCGCATCATGGGTTTCCAGGTCGCCGAAGACGAATCCGCCCCCGTGGTAGAAGACCAGCAACGGCGCGTGACCGTCGACGGCCGGGCGATAGTGCCGGGCAAGGATGGTCCCCGCCGGCCCGGGAATGGCGACGGACCCGATGCCGGCGGCGTGGACATCGGCCTCGTCGAGGCTGGCGGTGGCCTCCTGGTTCTGCCGGCGGGTGGCAATCGGATCGCCGCGAACCGCCAGGCTGCTGATCCCGAGCGCCCGCTGGGCGACCAGCATCATCTGGATCGACGGATCGAGCGTGTTCCCGTCGATCGTGATGGCCCGTCCCCCCGACATCAATCGCTTGAGGCCGCCGGGCAGCCGGGGGATGACCTTGACTCCCGCCCGGCTGGTCAGCGCGAGCGCACGTTTGGACCATCGACTTCCGGCCATCACTGCTCCCCTCACTTCTGGTGTGCGGTCGGCATCGACGCAGCGTACGGGACCCGCGCTGGAAGTGGTCTGTCAGGCTCCGGCCAGAGCTGTCGGCTGACGATGCCGCAAATTGACGCCTGCGCCGGGAGCGGCGCGCCGGGCCTGCTCAGCCGACATATCGACCTGGGTACTATCGTCAACCCGAAGTCGGTGACCCCCCAACCGATGATGCCCGGGCGCCGACCTGGGCAAACTCCGATTCCACAGGCAGGTGACATGACGCCGACGGCGCAGATCCCCACCGTCACGCTCAACGACGACAACACCATCCCGGCACTGGGCCTCGGCGTCGCCGAGATGTCCGCCGCCGACACGGAGAGCGCGGTGGCCAGCGCCCTGGAGGCCGGTTACCGGATGATCGACACTGCCAAAGGCAATGAAGAGGCCGTCGGGCGCGCCATCGCCGCGTCGGGCATCGCCCGCGACGAACTGTTCATCACCACCAAGCTCGCCACCGAGGATCAGGGTTTCCAGTCCTCCCAGGACGCCATCAAGGCCAGCCTTGAACGCCTCGGCCTGGAGTATGTGGATCTCTATCTGGTGGACTGGCCCGCCGAGGCGAACGGCAAGTACATCGACGCCTGGGGCGGCATGATGCGCTCCCGCCAGGACGGCCTGATCAGGTCGATCGGTGTCGCGAACTTCACTCCCGAAAACCTGTCGGACATCATCGACCTGAGCTACTTCCCGCCGGTGGTCAATCAGGTTGAACTGCACCCGCTGCTCAGCCAGACCGAGTTGCGCGCGGTGCACGCCGAGCATTCGATCATCACCGGCGCGTACATCCCGCTGGGTGAGGGCAAGCTTCTCGAACTTCCGGCGGTCGCTGAAGTGGCTGCGGCGCACGGCAAGTCACCGGCACAGGTGCTGATCCGCTGGAGCCTGCAACAGGGCGATATCGTCATCCCCCGCTCGACTGATCCGGCACAGATCGCCGAGAACGCCGACGTGTTCGACTTCGAGCTCACCGCCGAGCAGGTCGAGAATCTCAACGGGCTCGACGACGGGACCCGGTTCCTGCCGAATCCGGCAACCTGAACGGGCGCGTAGGTTTCGCCCGACTCTGCGGCCGCTGCGCCGATTCTGCGGTGAGAGCGTGACACCTCCTGCGAAACACGCGCTCACCGCAGAGCGGGTGCCGCGCTAGTCGAGCAGCCAGTCGTTCGGGCTGAACAACTCGCAGTGCACGCGGCTGGCGGCGATACCGCGGGCGGTCAGCTGAGCGCGCACCGCCTGGACGAATCCGTCATTGCCGCAGAGGTAGATCTCGGCGCTGTCGGCGATGTCGACGCCCTCGAGGTCCATCAGCCCCTGGTGAATGCCCGCGCTGCCGCCGTCGACATCGTCGGTGTACCACAGCTGCAGACTGGCGTCGGGCAGGATGTCGACCAGTTCGCGGTGCCGCTTGCGCAGCGGATGAGTGAACTCGCTGCGGTCGGCATGCAGCACCTGCACCGTTGCCTGGTAGGCGTTTTCGACAAGATACTCCAGGATGCCGATCATCGGAGTGATGCCGATGCCGGCGGAAATCAGAACCAGCGGCGACCCGCTGCGCGGCTCCGGAAGGTCGCCGAACGGAACCGTGACGTCGAGCAGATCACCCACGCGGACGTTGGTGCGGATCCAATTGGACACCTCCCCCGCCGGGTGCGCACCGTCGGCTTCCAGCGGCTTGACCGCGAACGTCAGCTCGGCAGCGCCAGGAGCGTTCACCAAGCTGTACTGGCGCAGCTGGCGGGCGCCGTCCGGCAACGTCACACCCACCGAAACATATTGTGCCGGAATCATGTTGGACAACCCGTCGGCGCTGACCGTGAGCAACACGGCGCCGGAGGGATCGTCTTCACGAGCGGTGACCCGCAGTCGGCGGAAGACATCCCCGTCGTCGACACCGGCGCCGCGGTAGAGATCGCGCTCCAACGCAATCAGGGTGTCGGCCATCATCCAGTACACCCGATCCCAGGCCGTCGCCACCTCCGCGGTCACGGTCTCGGCACCAAGGACCTCGACGATCGCGGCGAACAGATGCTCGTGCACGATCGGATATTGGTCGGCGGTCACCCCCAACGATGCGTGCTTGTGGCCGATGCGGGACAGCAGTTCGCTCGGGTGCGGCAAGTCCGGGTTGACCAGGTGCGTGGCGAAGGTCGCGATCGACGCGGCCAGCGCGCGCTGCTGGGATCCCTGCGCCTGGTTCCCGCGGTTGAACAGGGTGCGCAGCAGTTCGGGGTGCGCCTCGAACATTCGACGATAGAACGCCACCGTGATCTCGTCGACATGCGCACCGACGAGCGGCAGTGTCGCCGTGACGATCTCCGCGTGAGCCGCCGTCAGTTCGGTGGTGCTCATCTGATTTTTCCTTCCGTTGTGAGTTGCAGAACGACCGGCAGCATCTGACTCCCGGCGAGATCGGCGATCGTGTAGCGATCTAGTTCGGCGTAGAACGCTTCCTTGGCGTCGGCGAGTACCCGCCGCAGCCGGCAGCCGGCGATCAACGGGCAGGCGGGCTGCCCGGTGCAGTCGACGACTTCGCGATCGCCTTCGAGACGGCGCACGAGCCAGCCCAGCGACGCGTCCCGACCGGCAGCGGTGAGTTCCAGGCCCCCGGAACGGCCGCGCCGGGACTCCACCAACCCCAGCTCGGCCAGTCGCGAAACCGCCTTGGCGACGTGGTTCTCCGATGCGCCGGCGGCGGCCGCGACCGTTCTGGTGGTGATCCGCTGCTCCTCGGCGTGACCGGTGGCGAGCAGCATGACGGCCCGAAGTCCCAGATCGGTGAAGCGGGTGAGCTGCATGAATGCGACGCTAGTTTATTCCGCATCTCAGATGCGCATTTAAACCGTGTGGCCTTGAATACACGATTTCGTGCGGATTTTTGACCTGCGGCGTTGCGTTGCGAAGGTCAACTCTTCGGGCAGGTGCCCGCCGCCTCACGCAGCTCGTCGGCCGACGCCTGATCCACCGGCAGGGAGTAACCCCGCAGCACCGCGATGAACTGCACCGCGTACTGGCACCAGAACGCGTGATTGGGCGGCATCCAGGCACCCGGCTGTTGGTCGCCCTTGTCCTGGTTCACCCGACCGGCCACCGCCAACAGGTTGGCCGGGTCGTTGGCGAACCGAATCCGTAAGTCGTCCGGCCAGTTTCGCGCACCCATGTCCCACGCATAGGCCAGCGGTACCAGGTGGTCGATCTGCACCGCGGCTCCCACCTGCGCACCGCGGGTGAATGGAATCGTGGCACTGGTGTAGGGATCGTGCAGCACGCCGGTGGCCACCGCCCGTGGACACCGCGTGATCGAGACGTAGGTCTTGTCGACGAGATCTCGGTCGAGGATGTCGTTTCGGGTGTCACACCCGTTGTGTCCACCGGGAGCGGAATTGTCGTCGTCCCAGGCATCCCCGAATGCCGCGCGCCGGTAGTCGTAGCCGCGCGGCCGCTCCGGGACGATCACGACGCCGTCGAGCACATCGGTTCCCGGCGCCACCGTCGGCACATCGGCGCGCGCGACCATCCGATCCGGTTCACCGGACGAGGACATCACCTGCACCGCCGTCAGTACCGACAACGCGGCGATCACCGTCAGCCAGATCAGCGGGCGGCGCCTCATGCCTTGTCCAGGTAGTCGATCCGGTCACCGCCGGTGAACTGCCCGGCCAGAACCCCCATCCCTGCGTTGTCGGGGTCGGCGGCGTACATCGACTGGGCTACGTCCCGCGCGTCCACGATGACGTCGAGGTGTTCGGCCAGTGACAGGAATCGCAAGGTGATCGGCCGGCCGGACTGGTTGAGCCCCAGCACATCTCCCTCGCGGCGCTCCTGCAGATCCAGATCCGCGAGTGCGAAGCCATCCAGGGTTCCGGCCACGGCGGTCAACCGCTCGCCCGCTCGGGAGCCGGCCGGAAACTTGGTTGCCAGCAGGCAGAGGCTGGCGTGCGAGCCGCGCCCGATCCGCCCGCGCAGCTGGTGCAGCTGGCTGATGCCGAACCGGTCAGCGTCCATCACCACCATCACCGTCGCGTTGGGCACATCCACACCGACCTCGATGACGGTGGTGCACACCAGGACGTCGATGTCACCGGCCCGGAACGCGGCCATCACCGCGTCCTTCTCGTCGGCGGGCAGCCGTCCGTGCATCAGGCCCAGCCGCAGCCCGGCCAGCGGCCCGTGACCCAGGTGTTTGAACAACGTGAGGACGGTCTCGGCGGGCGGGCCGTCCTGCGCCGCACCGGTCTTGTCGTCCTCGTCGATACGGGACGCGACGACGTAGGCCTGCCGGCCCTCGCCGACCTCCTCGATGATCCGTTGCCACGCCCGGGCCAGCCATTGCGGCTTGTCCTTGATGAAGATGGTGTTCGTGGTGATCGGCTGGCGCCCGCGCGGAAGTTCGCGCATCGTCGAGGTTTCCAAGTCGCCGTATACCGTCAACGCTACCGTGCGCGGGATCGGCGTCGCCGTCATCACCAGCAGATGCGGCGTCAAACCGTCAGGAGCCTTGGCGCGCAATCGGTCTCGCTGTTCCACGCCGAACCGGTGCTGCTCGTCGACGACGACGAAGCCCAGTCGCTGGAACTCGACCGCATCTTGCAGCAGGGCATGTGTTCCGATGACGATGCCCGCCTCGCCCGTGGCCACCTCGTCGCGGACCTGACGTTTCTGGGCCGCCGACATCGAGCCGGTCAACAGGGCGACCCGGGTCGCACCGTCCTCACCGCCGAGCTGGCCGGCCATCGCCAGCGGCCCGAGAACATCACGGATCGACTGGGCGTGTTGGGCGGCGAGGACTTCCGTCGGAGCCAGCAGCGCGCATTGGTAGCCGGCGTCGACCATCTGCAACATGGCAAGCACCGACACGATCGTCTTGCCGGAGCCGACCTCACCCTGCAACAGCCGGTTCATCGGTTTGGTCGCGGCCAACTCGGCGGTGACGACATCGAGCACCTCGCGCTGTCCCGCCGTCAGTTCGAACGGCAACCGGTGCAGCAACGCCGCAGCCAGCCCGTCGTCACGATGCGGCGCGGGCGGCCCGGATTCGCCGAGCTCCCCGTGCCGACGCTGGGCCAGCGCCCACTGCATCCCGACGGCCTCGTCGAACCTCAGCCGCTCGCGGGCAGCTTCCCGTTCCGGCTCCCTTTCGGCGACGTGGATCGCGCGTAACGCGGCGTCCTCGGATATCAGACCACGTTGATCCACAACGGTTTTCGGCAATGGATCCGCGATCGGATCGAGCACAGCCAGCACCTGCTGCACGCACGCGTAGATGTCCCAGCTCTGCAGCTTGGAACTGGCCGGATAGATCGGGAAGAAGTCGCGCTCGAAGGCCGCCATCGACAGCTCACCGCCCTGCGACGTCGAGGTGTCGGCGATCGTCTTGAGCGACTTGCTGCCGAACACCCGCCCCCTCGGCGAATTCAGGGCCAGGAAATCCGGATGAGTCAGCTGCATAGTGCCCTTGAAGAAGCCCACCTCCCCGGACAGCATCAGCCGCACACCCTCGATCAATTCCTTCTTGAGCCACTTGGCGTTGAAGAACGTCGCAGTGACCTTCCGCCGGCCCGAGCCCAGGGTGATCACCAGGTATTCGCGCTTGGGTTGACGATTGGTCCAGCGCACCTCGGCCTTGTCGATCTCACCGACCAGGGTGATGTGCTCACCTTCCTCCGGCGGCACCTCGTCCTCTCCCCAGACCGACATGCCGTGGATGTACTTGCGGGGGTAGTGCCGCAGCAGATCGTCGACGGTGCGGATGCCGAACACATCGTCGAGCAGCCCGGCGGCCTTGCCGCCTACGATCCCGTCCAACCGATCGGTGAGGCCGACCACGACTACTCCACCCCGATCAGCAGTGCGTCGCCGCGATGGCCGGTCGGATACGTCGCGAATTCGATACCGGGGTGGCGGCGGTGCACGTGCTCGGCGAGCACCTCGGCGACCGCGGGGTCGGCTCCCCGGCCGGTCAGCACCGTCACCAGCTCACCCCCGGCCACCAGCAGCAGGTCGATCAGCCCGCTCGCCGCACCGGCCACATCGTCGGCAACGACCACGACCTCGTCACCGGCGAGGCCCAGGCCATCACCGGGTTCGCAGGCCCCGGCCCAGGTGAGCGCCTGCTCGGTGGCGGTGCGCACCGAGCCGTGCCGGGCCGCGGCGGCCGCCCTGGCCATCGTGAATCCGTCGTCGACGGCCTGCCTGCCCTCGTCGTGGACGGCGAGCGCGGCGAGTCCCTGCACCATCGACCCGGTGGGCAGGGCGACGACGTCGACGCCCCAGCCGATTCCGGCCGTGCAGCCTGCGACCAGCTCCTCGGCCGCCACGTAGCCGTTGGGCAGCACCATCACCTGGGCGGCCCCGGTGTCGACGAGGGCGCGCAGCAACTCGCGGGCGGTGACAGCGTTGACCGGGTCGGCGAGCGCGGCATCCGGACGCAGTATGCAGGCGCCCTCCTGCTCGAAGAGCTCAGCGGCACCGTCACCGTCGACGACGGCCAGCACCGCGCGTTCTCGACTCCAGCTGCCCGGTGAGACCCGGGCCGAGCCGGCACTCAGCACCGAGATCTGGATGCGGCTGACCACACCGACGGCCAGCCCGGCTTCCACCGCGGCACCGGCGTCATCGGTGTGGACGTGCACCGAGAGACGGTCTGCCCCAGCCGCCGACGCGGCGATCGCCACCGACTCGCCGAGCTGCTCCAACCGCTCGCGCAGCGGGCCCAGCGCGGCCGTGCCGCAGCCGGCGAGTAGATACATCACCTCGAACTGTGGCGGAGCCGCTTCGGCGGCGGCGCTGTCAGTCCGCGGCGGCCCCGGCTCATAGGCGTGACGATGCGGCGCGTGCCCGGTGACGGTGGCGATCAGCGCGTCCACCAGGACCAGCAGTCCGCGCCCCCCGGCGTCGACCACACCCGCCTCGGCCAGCACATCCAGCTGCTCGGGCGTGCGCTCCAGCGCCACGACCGCCGCGTCGCCGCCGGCCGCCAGCGCCTCGGCCAGCTCGGCACCCTCGGCGGCCCAGTGCTGAATCGCTTCGGCAACCGCTTGCAATACCGAGACGATCGTGCCGGCGACCAGCTCACCGCCCATCGACGACACCACCAGCCCGACGGCGTGCCGCAGGGCCGCACCCAGCAGGACCGCGTCGATGTCGGCGAGCGCACCGTCGGTGTCCTCGGCAGCCGACGCCGTCACGTCGGCCAGTCCGCGCAGGATCTGCGACAGGATCACCCCGGAATTGCCGCGGGCGCCGTGCAGCGCTCCCTCGGACAGCGCCGCCGCCATCTGGCTGACGTCACCCGAACCGGCCGCCTTCGCCGCGGCCAGCGCCGAACGCATGGTGAACAGCAGGTTCGTTCCGGTGTCGGAATCGGCGACCGGGAACACGTTGAGCCGGTTGATCTCGTCGGTGTGGGTGATCAGATCGCCGACGGCGGTGTGAGCCCAATCGCGCAGGGCCGATGCGTCCAGCCGCCGGTCCGGCATCGGCACCTCCTCGCGATCCCTGACACACCACACGGCTTGATCGCGCCAGCCTATCCAGTCCACCCGACAGTTCGACGTCGCTGCCGCCCGCCAGGGTGTGGAGTTAGGATCGCCGCAGCTCAGAGGGCCCTACGGGGATTCACGTGGGCGGCGTTCCGGCGCATTTTGGCGTTCGGTTCACCGGACGGCTATCCTAGTCAGGTTGTCGGGTCACCCGTCGCGGCGGTCGTTGGCCCCCACCTGACTACTGATCTAGAGGAGTTCTACATGGCTGCCGTGTGCGACGTCTGCGGAAAGGGCCCCGGCTTCGGCAAGTCGGTGTCGCATTCCCATCGCCGGACCAGCCGTCGGTGGAACCCGAACATCCAGACTGTGCACGCCGTGACCCGTCCCGGCGGCAACAAGCAGCGCGTCAACGTGTGCACGTCCTGCCTGAAGGCCGGCAAGGTCTCGCGCGGCTAGTTCTTCTTCGGCGCCTACACCGACGTTTGACGGCCGGAATCGCTCCGGTTCAGGTCAAAGCACCTTTCGAGCAGGCAGGCACCGAGCCGCGCCATCCGCGTGCCGTGGTCGTGTGTTGTTGTCGGCCATCGCCCGACACGTCATATCCCGGAAGGGTGACGCACGAGTAGCCGGGCATCCACAATGGCGAGAGTCTAATCCCCTATTTTCCAATGGTTTTCATGCCGCCGCCGAGGCGATGTCAAGCCGCAAAAACTCGGGAGCCTTGATCACCCGGGTCAGCATGAACCGAATGAACGCCGGCATGTCCTCGGCGCTGTCGTCACGGTAGACCTGCGGGTTGACCAGTTCGTAGTGGCGCCCCCGGCTTTGAATTTGGCAGCCGCCGGCCGCGATGACATTACGCACCCAGTCCGTGCTCGGACCGTAGGTCAGCGCGATGACGTAGCCGTCGCCGCGGCGAAACGCCCACAACGGAGTTCGGAAGACCCGACCCGACTTGCGACCCCGATGGATGACGACGGCCCACCCAGGGGCCCACGGAGCCACGAACCTGGTGACCTTGTTGAGCGCAGCCTTGTTGAACTTGGCGACCCATCGTGGAGCTGGCATCGCATAACTCCTCACCTGTTGACTTTCTTCGGTTCAGGCTAGCGCCGCGCACCGAGATAAGTCAACGACTGTAGAATTCTGGACTTATGCCACCGATGGGACGACGCCCGGGCAATCCCGATACCCGGAACACGCTCGTGGTCACCGCACGTCGCTTGTTCGCCGAGGGCGGCTACGACAAGACTTCGATCCGGGACATCGCGTCCGCTGCCCAGGTGGATCCGGCGCTGGTCCGGCACTATTTCGGCAACAAGGCCGGTCTGTTCCGAGCCACGATGGGATGGCCTTTCGAACCTGCACAGCTCGGCGCGTACATCACCGGTGGCGGCCCCGACGAGATCGCGGCCAGGCTGACCCTGATGTTCCTCACGATGTGGGAGCAACCCGACACCCGGACACCCCTACTGGCGATCCTGCGTGGCGCTACCACCCACGAGGAATCCGCCACGCTGGTCCGGCAGTTCATCGCCGGCCATCTCTACCCTCAGCTCGCCGAACCGCTCGCCCACCCCGACGCCACATTGCGGATCGACCTGGCCATAGCTCAGCTCCTCGGCGTCGCACTCCTGCGCTACATCCTCAAAATCGAGCCGATCGCGTCAGAGCCGATGGATGGACTCATCGAACGACTCACTCCAACGGTCAGTGCCCACCTTGGCGGCCCGTCCGGCGTACCCGCCCGTCTGGGCGACGCTGCTGACTAGGGCAGACGCCAGTCGATCGGCTCTGCGCCCATCCCGGTCAGCAGTTCGTTGGCCCGACTGAACGGGCGTGAGCCGAAGAATCCCCGAGACGCCGAAAGCGGCGAGGGGTGCGGCGACTCGATCGCCACGCAGCGACTGCCTCCCCCCGGGTCGCTTCGCTCCTGCCCGCCGCTCCCGTCCAGCATCGGCTTGAGCGTCGACGCATCACGGCCCCACAGGATCGCCACCATCGGCTGATCCCGCGCGACCAGCGCGCGGATGGCGCATTCGGTGACCGCTTCCCACCCCTTGCCCCGGTGCGACGCCGGATTGCCCGGCCGCACGGTCAGCACCCTGTTCAGCAGCATGACCCCGCGCTGCGACCACGGTGTGAGATCACCGTTGGACGGCTGCGGATATCCGAGATCGGCGCTGTACTCGGTGAAGATGTTGGCCAGGCTGCGCGGTAACGGTCGCACGTCCGGAGCGACCGAGAAACTCAGGCCCACCGCATGCCCCGGCGTCGGGTATGGATCCTGGCCGACGATCAGCACCCGCACCTCGGAGAAGGGGAAGGTGAAGGCGCGCAGTACGTTCGGCCCGGCGGGCAGATAACGCCGGCCGGCGGCGATCTCGGCCCGCAGGAACTGGCCCATCTGCGCGACCTGCTCGCCGACCGGGGACAGCGCCTGCGCCCAGCCGTCGTCGACGAGTTCGCTCAGCGGCCGGGCGGTGGTTGTCACGAAGGTCAACCTAACGGAGGACGTCAGTCGAAGGACTGCCAACCCGCCGAGCCGGCCCAGGCCCGCCCGTCCACCCGGACCGCGGGCGCGCCGCCGACCACGGAGCCGATCACCCGCCAACCCGAGGGGACGTCATCGGGAAAACACGCGACGAGCGCGTGATCTTCACCACCGGAGAGCACCAGCGACAGCGGTTCGGTGCCGGCGGCGGTCGCCGCGGCGGTGACCGCCGCGACGTCGGGCTCCAGGGCATCAGCGGCGAGATCGATGGCCACGCCGGATCCTTCGGCGATATGGCCGAGATCGGCGAGCAGCCCGTCGGATACGTCGGTCATGGCCTGGGCGCCGGCCTGGGCCGCCACGAGTCCCTGCCCGTAGGGTGGGCGGGGAACCAGATGCCGCTGCCGCAGAGCGTCGAATCCTTCGATCCCCTTGTGCCACAACAGGTGCCCGGCGGCCGAACGTCCGAGATCACCGGCGACGGCGACCACCGATCCGGCCCGTGCGCCAGCGCGCAGCACCGGCGCACGTCCATCCAGATCCCCCAGCGCTGTCACCGACACCACCCACTGCGGGCTGGCGACCAGGTCACCGCCGACGATCCCGGCACCAAAACCCGTGACCTCCTGCCACATCCCGTCGGCCAGTTCCTGCACCCGCGCCACGGCGGTGTCCGGCGGAGCGCCGAACGCCACCACCAAGGCGGTACACCGTGCGCCCATCGACTCGATGTCGGCGGCGTTCTGCGCGATGGCCTTTCGGCCGACGTCATGGGGAGTCGACCAGTCCAGCCGGAAATGACGGCCCTCCACCAGCATGTCGGTGGTGACGACAACCCGGCCGTCCGGGGTGGCCACCACCGCCGCATCGTCGCCGGGTCCGACCGACACCCCGACGGGCTGACGACGACTCGCCACCAGCCGGTCGATCATCGGAAACTCGCCCAGCTGGCGCAAGGTGGGTTCGCCACCGTCGGCCACTGTGCCTCCCCTCCTGCCGTCGCACACGCTGATCGGTGCGGCAACCTGCGGTACGTTTGGGCCCTGCCGATACCGGGACACGTCAGTCTAGGGCGGCAGCCGCACACGGGCGAACATCGAGACGAGGAGACGACGGGTGGTGGAGGCCTACATGCTGATCCAGACCGAGGTCGGCCGCGCCGAGGTCGTCGCCAAGCAGGTCGCCGCACTGCCCGGTGTGCTGTTGTCGGAATACGTCACCGGACCCTATGACGTGGTCGTGCGGATCGGCTCGGCCAGCGAGGCCGAGCTCACCGCCACCATTGTGCCCAGCATTCAGCAGATCGCGGGGATCACCAGAACCCTGACCTGCCCCATCGCCGATGCCGACTGAGCCTGCCCCCGCTGCCACCGAGGAACGCACACCGGACGGTCCACCCCGCGCCGTCCTGATCGCGGCGGTAGTGGTCGCCGTCGTCGCCATCGGCGCCGTCCTGGGTATCGCCGCCACCCGCCGCGCTCCGATCCGGCCGGTGGCCATCGCGTCCGCGCCCGCGCCGGAGGCGGACTCCTCGGCCTGCCGGGCCCTGCTCGATGCCCTGCCCGCCGCCCTCGGTGAATTCCAGCGGGTGGCCGCCGTCGACCCGGTGCCGCCGGGCGCGGCAGCGTGGCGTGCCACGGCGGACAGCGACCCGGTCATCATGCGCTGCGGCATCGGCCGGCCGGCGGAATTCGTCGTCGGCTCCCCCATCCAGATGGTCGACGCGGTCCAGTGGTTCCGGCTGGACGATCCCGCCAGCGACCACAGCACCTGGGTCACCGTCGACCGCCCGGTCTATGTGGCGCTCACCCTGCCGACACGGTCGGGGCCGACACCCATTCAGGCGTTGTCGGATCTGATCGCCCGCACCATGCCGGCCGTGCCGATCGATCCCAACCCGGCGCGCTGAGTCAGCGCAGCCCGGTCCCCCGGGCCAGCGCGGTCTCGACCATCGTTCGTACCAGCGTCGGATAGTCGATGCCGGTGGCGGCCCACATCCGCGGATACATCGAGATCGTCGTGAATCCCGGCATCGTGTTGATCTCGTTGACCACCGGACCGTCGTCGGTCAGGAAGAAGTCCACCCGCGCCAGACCCTGGCAGTCCAGCGCCGTGAAAGTCTTGATCGCCAGACGCCGCAACTCGTCCGCCACATCGTCGTCGACCTTGGCGGGCACGTCGAGTTCGGCGCCGTCGTCGAGGTACTTGGTGGCGAAGTCATAGAAACCGTCCTCGCGACCGCGCACTCCGGCCACCCGGATCTCGCCGATGACGCTGGCTTGCACTGAGCCGTCGGGGAATTCGAGGACCCCGCATTCGAGCTCACGGCCCGCGACGGCGGCCTCGACGATCACCTTGGGGTCGTGGCGGCGGGCAGCGGCGATGGCCGCCGGAAGTTCGTCGGGACTGTCGACCCGGCTGACCCCGATCGACGAGCCGCCGCGCGCCGGTTTCACGAACATCGGAAAGCCGAGTCGCTCAACATCATCCAGTGTCGGCGCCTCCTGGTGCGCTCGCAGGACGACGTGATCGCCGATTGGCAGTCCGGCGGCGGCCAACAGCTTCTTGGTAAATTCCTTGTCCATGCCCGCCGCGCTGGCGAACACTCCGGCGCCCACGTAGGGCACTCCCGCCAATTCCAGTAGGCCCTGAATGGTGCCATCCTCGCCGTAGGGTCCGTGCAGGATGGGAAAGACCACGTCGACCGATGTCAGCACCTCGCCGGCGGCCTCGCCCAACGACACCAGCTCCCCGCGACGCAGCGGGTCGGCCGACAGCGCCAGCGCGGTTCCGGACTCGCCGCTGACCTCGGGCAGTTGCCGGTCGGCGATGGCCAAGGTCTCCGGACGGCCGTCGGTCAGCACCCACGAACCTTCGGGGGTGATGCCGACCGCGACGACCTCGAAGCGCTGCGGGTCCAGATTTCGCAAGATGCTGCCCGCCGACACGCAGGAGATCGCGTGCTCGGAGCTGCGGCCCCCGTAGACGACAGCGACACGGATACGGGACGGCCGGTCGGAGGGCAGACGGGAACTCACAACCTAGAGAGGCTACAGCCCGGGTGTTATCGGCACGATCCGACGCCGTGAACAGGTATTTCAGACATCAAGGGCGGACAGCACATCGGCGACGAGGTCGTCGGTGTCCTCGATGCCGGCCGAGATCCGGGCGAACCCGTCGGCCACTGCGTCGCCCCAGCGAGCACGCCGGTCCACCGAGGTGTGGATGCCGCCGAAGCTGGTCGACGCGACGAGCAGCTCGCTGCGTCGCACCAAGGCGTGCACCGACTCCGCGTCGGCGAGCTCGATGCCAACCAGTCCACCGAAGCGGCGCATCTGCGCCGCGGCGACCCGGTACGACGGGTCGTCGGGCAAGCCCGGGTAGCGCACCGACCGTACTCGCGGGTGGGAGCGCAGCGCGGTCGCCAGCGCCAGCGCGTTCTGGCACTGCCGCTCGAAGCGCAGTCCGACACTGCCGAGGCTGCGCAATGCCAGCCAGGCTTCGAACGAGCCGAGGATGGCACCGGCCAGGAGCCGCTCGTGTTCCAGGCTCGCCATCAGCTCGGGGTGGCTACCGGCCGCGTAGCCCGCGAGCAGATCACTGTGTCCGGACAACCCCTTGGTGGCGCTGGCGATCACGAGATCGGCGCCCAGCGACAGCGGTTGCTGTCCCAGCGGAGTTGCGGTGGTGTTGTCCACCAGCAGCCGCGCGCCCCGGCGGCGGCAGGTCTGTGCCAGCCGGTGCAGATCCACCACGTCCAGGGCCGGGTTGGTCGGCGACTCGGCCAGAACCACGTCGGCCTCCTCGGCGGCCTGGCACATCTGCTGGGCGGCCGATTCACGGACCGTCACCCCCAGTGGGGCAAGGCTTTCGGTGGCATAACGCCGCACCTGGTAGTAACCGTCGGCCGGAACGACCAGCACCGAACCGGGTTTAGCCGTCACCCGCAGGGCCGCGGTGATCGCCGCCATTCCCGACCCGAAGCTCAGCGCAGCGGTGGCGCCTTCCAGCTCCGCCAGCGCCGACTCGAGCTGGCGCCAGGTCGGATTGGAGCCGCGGCCGTAGGTGTTCGGCTCGCTGCCCTCGTCGTCGGAGAGGTGGAAGGCCGCTGCCAGCACCGGGCCGGGGCCGACAGGCTCACCCGGAATCGGCTGGGAGCTCACGGCTTTGACGGCGCGGGTCGAATCGCCGTAGCGGTCGCTCATCGACGGATCACTCCGGTTTGGTGCTGCGGCCCAACAGCAGCGCCACCGCCTGGTCGACCGAAAGCCCCTTGTGGCACACCTGGTGAACCGCGTCCGTCAGTGGCATCTCGACGTCATAACTGGATGCCAGGGCCAAGATCGATTCGCATGAGGTGACGCCCTCGGCGACGTGACCGCCGGCGGCGAGTTGCGCGGCCTGGATCGTCCCGCCCCGGCCGAGGCGTTCGCCGAAGCTCCGGTTACGCGAATGCGGCGACGTGCAGGTCGCCACCAGGTCGCCGACCCCGGCCAGACCCGCCAACGTCGCCGACTTGGCGCCCACGGCAATACCCAACCGCATGATCTCGGCCAGCCCACGGGTGATGATCGCGGCCGCGGTGTTCTCCCCCAGCCCCACTCCGGCCGCCATACCGCAGGCCAGCGCGATGACGTTCTTGCAGGCCCCGCCGATCTCGGTGCCGATGACGTCGGCGTTGGTGTACGGACGGAAATAGCCGGTGCTCAGTGCTCGCTGAAGGGCGACGGCACGGCCGGAATCAGTCGAGGCGACCACCGTCGCCGCAGGTTGCTGCACCGCGATCTCATCGGCCAGGTTGGGGCCCGAGACCACCGCCACCTGGCTGGGGTCGACCCCGGTGACCTGCACAATGACCTGACTCATCCGCATCAGGCTGCCCAGCTCGATGCCCTTGGCGAGGCTGACCAGGGTGGCGTCTTCGGCGATCAGTCCGCGCCATTGTTCGAGGTTGGCGCGCAGCGTCTGGGATGGAACGGCGAGCAACACGGTGGTCAGCCCGTCAAGAGCCTCGCCGGCGTCGGTGGTGGCGCGGATGGCAGGTGGAAGCTCGATTCCGGGGAGGTAGGGCGTATTGGTGCGCGCGGTGTTGATCTCCTCGGCGACCTCGGCGCGACGCGCCCACAACCGAACCTCCGAGCCGGCCTCGGCCAGCACCTTGGCCAGGGCAGTTCCCCATGCGCCGGCGCCCATCACCGCCGCGGTGCCCACCGTGCTGGTCATGCTCATTAACGTAGCCCACGCCACTGCGGCGACCGCCTGGCAGGAATGCGGTCGGTCGAGACGACGCTGGAAGGATGGTGAACATGAGCGGCGGAGCCGATACCGGCGTGATCATCGCGGTCAAGCGCCTCGCGGCCGCCAAGACCAGGCTGAGCCCGGTGTTCGCTACGGGCACTCGCGAGCGGGTCGTGCTCGCGATGCTCGTCGACACCATCACGGCAGCCCGTGCGGTCAGCGCCGTCGGGTCGATCACCGTCGTCACCCCCGACGACACGGCGGCGTCGGCCGCGCGGGAACTGGGCGCGGCGGTGCTCGTCGACACCACGCCACCATCTGATCCTGACCCGCTGAACACCGCCGTCCGGCTGGCCTGGACCAGCGTCGCCGAGCAGACCGCCAATACTGTTGTGCTCCAGGGAGATTTGCCGGCATTGCAGACCGACGAGCTGGCCGAGGCGCTGTCGCAGGCACGATCGCATCGGCGCAGTTTCGTCGCCGACCGCCACGGCAGCGGGACCGCGGCGCTTTTCGCCTTCGGTGCTCCGCTGGACCCGCTGCTCGGCCGTGATTCAGCCCGCCGGCACCGCGACTCCGGGGCTGTCGAACTGACCGGCACGTGGCCGGGGCTGCGCTGCGACATCGATACCGTCGAGGACCTGCAGGCCGCCCGGCTGCTGGGTGTCGGGGCGGCGACGACCAGGGCAATCGCGCACCGATGACGGTTAACAGCCCCTGAACGGACATCGACTTTCGGCCGCCGCCGTCCACACTCCCCGCCGATGAGGGATGATCGCAACTGTGACCGAGACGGAAACCGAAGCCCGCTCCACGGACGACGACTGGCAGCCCGGTGAGGCACCGGAGGCCCCGCCGGCGGCCACCGACATCACGGACGACAACGAGCTGCCCGACAACCGGTACCTCAATCGCGAGCTGAGCTGGCTGGATTTCAATGCCAGAGTGTTGGCCTTGGCGGCCGACACCTCACTGCCTCTGCTGGAGCGGGCGAAGTTCCTGGCGATCTTCGCTTCCAACCTCGACGAGTTCTACATGGTCCGGGTGGCCGGGCTGAAACGTCGCGACGAGATGGGACTGTCGGTGCGTTCGGCCGACGGCCTCTCCCCACGGGAGCAGCTGCGCCGCATCGGCGAGCGGACCCGCCAGATCTCGTTGCGCCAGGCCGAGGTTTTCATCGAGTCGGTGCGTCCCGCGCTGGCCGAGGAAGGCATCCGCATCGTCACATGGGCCGAGCTGACCGACGACGAACGCAGTGAGCTCTCGACCTATTTCCACGAGCAGGTGTTCCCCGTTCTCACCCCGCTCGCCGTCGACCCGGCACATCCGTTCCCGTTCGTCAGCGGTTTGAGCCTGAATCTGGCGATCACGGTCAAGTCACCCGACGACGGCGGCGAACACTTCGCCCGCATCAAGGTTCCCGACAACGTCGACC
Source organism: Mycobacterium pinniadriaticum (assembly GCF_026242045.1). Classification (GTDB taxonomy): domain Bacteria; phylum Actinomycetota; class Actinomycetes; order Mycobacteriales; family Mycobacteriaceae; genus Mycobacterium; species Mycobacterium pinniadriaticum. Next base: position 56,776 of record NZ_JAPJDO010000006.1, on the reverse strand, counting down.
GGTTCGTCGAACTCATCGGCGCCAACGGGGAAAGCGATATCGTCCGATTCCTGCCCACCGAGGAACTCATCGCGGCTTTCCTGCCGGTGCTGTTCCCCGGCATGGAAATCGTCGAGCACCATGTCTTCCGCATCACCCGCAACGCCGACATGCAGGTCGAGGAAGACCGCGACGAAGATCTGCTCCAGGCGCTGGAGCGGGAACTGGCACGGCGGCGGTTCGGATCCCCAGTTCGCCTGGAAGTCGCCGACGACATGACCGAGCACATGCTCGAACTCCTCCTGCGCGAACTGGACGTCGATCCCAGCGATGTGGTCCAGGTGCCGGGGCTGCTGGATCTTTCGTCGCTGTGGCAGATCTACGGCGTCGATCGCCCGGCGCTCAAGGATCGCCCGTTCGTGCCTGCCACCCACCCCGCGTTCGGTGAACGCGAGACGCCGAAGAGCATTTTCGCCACCCTGCGCGACGGCGATGTGCTGGTGCACCATCCCTATGATTCGTTCTCGACGAGCGTGCAGCGCTTCATCGAACAGGCCGCCGCCGACCCGAATGTGTTGGCCATCAAGCAGACGCTGTACCGGACCTCCGGCGACTCCCCGATCGTCAACGCGCTCATCGACGCCGCCCAGGCGGGCAAGCAGGTGGTGGCCCTCGTCGAGTTGAAGGCCCGCTTCGACGAGCAGGCCAACATCAAATGGGCCCGCACACTGGAAGACGCCGGCGTGCACGTCGTCTACGGGTTGATCGGGCTGAAGACGCACTGCAAGACCTGTCTGGTGGTGCGTCGCGAGGGTTCGACGATCCGTCGCTACTGCCATATCGGCACCGGCAACTACAACCCCAAAACCGCACGGCTCTATGAGGACGTCGGTCTGATCACCGCCGCGCCCGATATCGGCGCCGACCTGACCGACCTGTTCAATTCGCTGACCGGCTACTCACGCAAGGTCAGCTACCGCAATCTGCTGGTGGCCCCGCATGGGGTCCGCAAGGGCATCATCGAACGCGTCGAACGCGAAATCGAGGCGCATCGGCATGGCGGACAGGGCCGGATCCGCCTCAAAGCCAACGCCCTTGTCGACGAACAGGTCATCGACGCGCTGTACCGGGCATCACAGGCCGGGGTTCGCGTCGAGGTCGTCGTTCGCGGCATCTGCGCACTGCGGCCCGGGGCCGAGGGCTTTTCGGAGAACATCGTCGTACGCTCGATCCTGGGCCGCTTCCTGGAACATTCGCGGATCTTCCACTTCAGGGCGATCAACGAGTTCTTCATCGGCAGCGCCGACATGATGCACCGCAATCTGGATCGCCGCGTCGAGGTGCTGGCCCAGGTCAAAGACCCCCGCCTCACCGGATATCTCGACGAGATATTCGAGTCGGCGATGGATCCCTCGACGCGGTGCTGGGAGCTTGGCCCCGACGGCCACTGGACGGCGGCGCCGCAAGACGGGCGCCAAGTCCGCGACCACCAGGTGTGGCTGATGGAACGCCATCGGCAACCTTGAGTGCGTCCTCCGATGCAACCCACCAAGTCCGGTCCCGGCTGGGACCCGAATTGATTTGCGGGAGTTGAGGTGGCCAAAAGAGCGTCACGCGACAGCTCGAGGACCAAATCGACCAAGAAAGCAGCGGCGAAAAAAGGGAAGCCATCCCGGCGGGTGATCCTCGCGGCCGGCGCGGCACTGTGGCGGCCCGACCCCGCCACCGGCGAACCGCACGTCGCGCTGATTCATCGGCCCCGTTACGACGATTGGTCGTTGCCGAAGGGCAAAGTCGACCCCGGTGAGAACGAACCGATCGCCGCGGTGCGCGAGATCTGGGAGGAGACCGGTCAGCGATCACAGCTGGGCCGGCGCCTGATCCAGACCCGCTATCAGGTCCCGCAGGGCTCCAAGGTCGTTCACTACTGGGTGGCGCGGGCGCTTGGTGGTGAATTCATTCCGGGACCCGAGGTCGATCGAATGGAGTGGATGCCGGTCGACGAAGCGGCGCAACGACTCACCTACCCGCACGATCGAGATGTGCTCACGGCCTTCACCAAACAGCCCGCCGCGACCGAGACGGTGCTGATCGTTCGGCACGGCACCGCGGGAATCAAATCCCGGTACAAGAGCGACGACCGCGGTCGGCCGCTGGACAAGAACGGCCGCGCACAAGCCGAGTCGTTGGTCGGGCAACTGATGGCGTTCGGGGCCACCGACATCTACGCCGCCGATCGCGCCCGCTGCATCCAGACCGTCGAGCCGCTGGCGCAGGAGCTCGGCGTCAAGGTCGCCGCCGAAGCCAGCCTCACCGAGGAGGCCTACGCCGCCGACCCCGAAGCCGCGCACAAACGCATCGTCGAGATCGCCGCCCGCGGCGGAACACCGGTCATCTGCACACAGGGCAAGGTGATTCCCTATCTGCTGGCGTGGTGGCGGGGCAATGACAAGCCGGACAAGTCGCGCAATCGAAAAGGCAGCACGTGGGTGCTGTCGTTGAACGGCGACCGCATCGTCGCCGCTGACTACATCGATAGTCCGCTGGCGACGAGACCCTGACACGCGAATACGCCGCGGGCATTGCGCCCGCGGCGTATCCAACGTCTGAACTTAGCGGCGACCCTTCTTGGCCGGGGCCTTCTTGGCCGGAGCCTTCTTGGCCGGAGCCTTCTTGGCCGGAGCCTTCTTGGCCGGAGCCTTCTTGGCCGGAGCCTTCTTGGCCGGAGCCTTCTTGGCCGGAGCCTTCTTAGCCGGAGCCTTCTTGGCCGGAGCCTTCTTAGCCGGAGCCTTCTTAGCCGGGGCCTTCTTAGCCGGAGCCTTCTTAGCCGGAGCAGCCTTCTTCACGACCGCCTTGCGGACGGCCTTCTTGGCGGCGGCCTTCTTGACCGGGCCGGCGACAGCACCGCGCTTGACGGCCGGACCTTCGGCCGGAAGCTTCTGAGCACCGGAGACGACAGCCTTGAATTGAGCGCCGGGACGGAAAGCGGGAACGGAAGTCGGCTTAACCTTGACGGTTTCGCCGGTGCGCGGATTGCGCGCCACACGGGCGGCACGACGCCGCTGCTCGAAAACGCCGAAACCGGTGATGGTCACGCTGTCGCCCTTGTGCACCGCGCGCACAATGGTGTCGACGACGTTTTCCACCGCCAGAGTTGCTTGCCGACGATCTGAGCCCAATTTCTCCGTGAGTACGTCGATGAGCTCTGCTTTGTTCATTCAATTCCTCCGAAGCCAGTGGTCCACTTTGGACCGACTGCAGAACACGGTAAACCCAAGGCCTGCAGATTTCCAAGAGCCACGCCCAATTTCAGGCACTACTTAGGAGGATTTCAGCAATCCGCTTGCCGCCCTAGGGCGGTGAATCCGGGGGGCCGAACCCCCGGCTTGGGAACGGGAATTCGGCGTCCCGGCCCCTTCAGGAGGGCGTCGAAATGCGCGGCTTCCAGCTCGGCCGGTTCGCCTCGAAAGCTTCGATTTCACTGAGTTTCCGCAGCGTAAGGCCTATATCGTCGAGCCCTTCCAGCAGCCGCCACGCGGTGTAATCGTCAATCGTGAACGGCACCACGGCTGTTCCGGCGGTGATATTTCGATCTTGAAGATTGACAGCGATTTCCAGCCCTGGATTCTGCTCGATGAGCTTCCAGAGAAGTTCGACATCATCCTGAGTTACTTCAGCCGCCAACAGCCCCGCCTTGCCCGCGTTGCCGCGAAAGATGTCGGCGAAGCGTGACGAGATGACGACCCGGAATCCGAAGTCCATGAGCGCCCAGACCGCATGTTCGCGCGACGATCCGGTGCCGAAATCGGGTCCGGCCACCAGAACCGAACCCCGGTCGAAGGGACTCAGATTGAGAATGAATGAGGGATCGGTGCGCCACGCGGCGAACAATCCGTCCTCGAATCCCGTTCGGGTGACCCGCTTCAAATACACCGCGGGAATGATCTGATCGGTGTCGACATTGGACCGGCGCAGCGGAACCCCGATGCCGGTGTGGGTGTGAAATGCCTCCATCGTGTTCTCCTTAGCGGGTCTAGTTTGTGAGATCGGCGGGTGAGGACAGCGTTCCGCGCACCGCGGTCGCGGCGGCGACTGCCGGCGATACCAGGTGCGTGCGGCCGCCCTTGCCCTGCCGGCCTTCGAAATTCCGGTTGGATGTCGACGCACAGCGCTCCCCCGGCGATAGCTGGTCGGGATTCATCCCGAGGCACATCGAGCAGCCCGGCTGGCGCCACTGGGCACCGGCCGCGGCGAAGATCTCGCCCAGCCCTTCAGATTCGGCCTGCGCACGCACCCGCATCGATCCCGGCACGATCAGCATCCGTACACCGTCGGCGACGGCGCGCCCACGCAGCACGTCGGCCACCACCCGAAGGTCCTCGATGCGTCCGTTGGTGCACGAACCGACGAACACCGCGTCGACCGCCACATCGCGCATCGGAGTGCCCGCCCGGAGGTCCATGTATGCCAACGCCTTCTCAGCGGCCTGCCGCTCGGAATCACTGGTCATGAGTTCCGGATCGGGCACCGCTTCGGCCAGCGGAACCCCCTGGCCGGGGTTGGTACCCCACGTCACAAAGGGACTCAGTGTCGTCGCGTCGATGTAGACCTCGGTGTCGAATTCGGCACCCTCGTCGGTCTTGAGCCCCTCCCACGCGGCCACCGCCGCGTCCCAGTCCGCACCCGAGGGCGCGTAGGGGCGACCCCGCAGGAATTCGTACGTCGTCTCATCCGGCGCCACCATCCCGGCCCGGGCTCCGGCCTCGATGCTCATATTGCAGACGGTCATCCGGCTTTCCATCGACAGCGATTCGATGGTGCTGCCCCGGTATTCGATGACATAGCCCTGGCCGCCGCCGGTGCCGATCTTGGCGATGACCGCCAAGATGATGTCCTTGGCACTCACCCCGGGTGGCAGCGGGCCGTCCACGTTGACCGCCATCGTCTTGAACGGCCGCAGCGGAAGTGTCTGGGTGGCAAGAACATGCTCGACTTCCGAGGTCCCGATACCCATCGCGATCGCACCGAAGGCTCCGTGCGTGGAGGTGTGGCTGTCGCCGCACACGATCGTCATCCCCGGCTGAGTCAGCCCCAGCTGCGGGCCCATCACGTGGACGATCCCCTGCTCGGCGTCACCCATCGGGTGCAGCCGGACACCGAACTCGGCGCAGTTGTGCCGCAACGTCTCGACCTGGGTACGGGAGATCGGGTCGGCGATCGGCTTGTCGATGTCGACCGTCGGCACGTTGTGATCCTCGGTCGCGATGGTCAGGTCGGGACGGCGCAGCGGCCTGCCGGCCAGCCGCAGTCCGTCGAAGGCCTGCGGGCTGGTCACCTCGTGGATGAGATGGAGATCGATGTAGATCAAATCGGGTTCGCGCGATGCGCCGGTCCCGGCGCCGGCGACCACGACGTGGTCGTCCCACACCTTCTCGGGCAGGGTCCTGGGCCTGTCGGACTGAGCCATGACTTCTCAATTCACTTTCCGATATCCGAAACATAAGTCTGGATATCTCATATTTCGGGACGCTAGTATCTCGATATGAGACAGGATAGCGGCATCGGGGTGCTCGACAAAGCCGTGGGTGTACTTCACTCGATCGCCGATTCGCCGTGTGGGCTGGCCGAACTCTGTGATCGGACCGGCCTCCCGCGCGCCACCGCGCACCGGCTCGCCGCCGGCTTGGAGGTCCACCGGCTGTTGGCCCGGGACAGCGCCGGGCGGTGGCGACTGGGACCGGCCATCAGTGAACTGGCGGCCCAGGTCAACGATCCGCTGCTGGCGGCAGGCGCGACGGTGTTGCCCCGGCTGCGGGAGATCACCGGTGAGAGCGTGCAGCTCTATCGCCGCGAAGGCACCACCCGGATCTGCGTGGCCGCACTGGAACCCCCTGCCGGGCTTCGCGATACCGTGCCCGTCGGGGCACGTCTGCCGATGACGGCCGGTTCTGGCGCCAAGGTGCTCCTGGCGTTCAGCGATTCCGCCACGCAGCAATCCGTGCTGCCGACGGCGAAGTTCACCGAACGAACCCTGGCCGAGGTCCGCCGGCGCGGCTGGGCACAAAGCGCCGCCGAGCGCGAACCGGGAGTGGCCAGTGTGTCGGCCCCGGTCCGCGACCGCAGCGGCGCGGTGGTCGCGGCGGTGTCGGTGTCCGGTCCGATCGACCGGATGGGCCGTCGCCCCGGTGCTCGCTGGGCTGCCGACCTGGTGGCCGCGGCCGATGCCCTCACCCGCAGACTGTGATCCCCGCGACAGCCACGTGAGATCGCCTGACACACTGACGCCATGGGAACCAACCAACGCAACCAGATCGTCATGTCGGAGGCCGAGATCGCCGATTTCGTGGCGCGCTGCCGCACCGGCACCATGGCGACCATCGGGCCCGACGGCCAGCCCCATCTCGTCGCGATGTGGTACGGCGTGCTCGACGGCGAGATCTGGGTCGAGACGAAAGCCAAGTCCCAGAAGGCGGTCAACCTGCGGCGCGACCCGCGGGTGAGCTTTCTCATCGAGGACGGCATGACGTACGACACGCTGCGGGGCGTCGCGTTCGAAGGTGTGGCCGAGATCATCGAGGACCCCGACACCATTTTCAAGGTCGGCGTCAGCGTCTGGGAGCGCTACAACGGGCCCTACACCGACGATCTCAGGCCGGCCGTCGACATGATGATGAACAAGCGGGTCGCGGTACGCATCGCGGTCAACCGCATCCGATCGTGGGATCACGGCAAGCTCGGCATGCCCCCGATGCCGCTGGCCGGATCCACCGCGCCTGCCGAATGATCAGGACGGGCGGCGGTAACGGTCGCCGCCCCACCTGAAACTGTTGACGTATTTGCCCATGTCCATGGCAAGTTCGAGGTTGGCGCCCGACGGGTGGCCGGTCCCGTAGTCGGGACTGAACTGGTGGTAGGGGCCGACCGCAGCGGCGATGAGGGCGTAGTCATGCTTGACCGCCACCATCACGATCACCCGCAGCCTGGTGTAAGTGGCCGCCGAATCCTGCGGGTACACGTCGGCGACGACGCCGTACCCCGGTTGGTAACCGACTGACGCGTTGGGGATCTCGTAGTCGACCGCGACCCCGGGGTAGGTGCTGCTGATGAGTCGCTGTGCGATCTGCTCGGGTGTGCGGCCCGCGGCGGGCTCACCGAACAGTGTCAACGTGCCGGTATCCCCACCCAGGTACGTCAACTCGACCCCGTGCAGTCCGGGCGGGTCGAAGGTGACCTCGTAGGCGGAACCCTCCTCGGGGTAGGACACGGAGAAGGCGCCGTCGTCACCGCTGAACCGCGGATTGGTCTCGACCGGGGTGCCGAGCGGGGGTCTGCCGCAATCAGGCGGGCACACAACAGCCTTCGGTGCGGGCGTGATCAGCACCGAGGCGACCACCCCCGCAGCCACCACCGCGGCCAGACCGCCGGCCAGCGGACCCAAGACGCCGCCGTAGCCGCCCGTCGTCTGCGACGGCGCGCGGAAGACGACCCCGCACTCGCTACAGAACGCCGCGTGGGCCGCGAGATGTTGGCACTCCGCACACGTCGATGTCCCGTTGGCGCGGGTGTTTCCCCGCGCCTCGTGGATCAGGGCCGCTGAAATGACGATCCGCAACACGACCACCGCCAAGCCGGCGATCAGTAGATGCAGCACCCCGTACAGTTCCGACGGAACCGGGATGACATCCACCACTCCCATCGCGGCGACCACGATCACGGTCACCAGCACGGCCCCCGGCACCACCCCGCGGTATCGGCAAGACATCGTGGGAAGGCTGGTGGACCACAGTGCGACGCCGACGATGCCGCCCACCGCGACACCGACCAGAGGCCAGGCCAGCCCCTCGACCGCCGCTTCCACCAGAAGGCTGCCGACCGGTAGATAGGGTGCGCGCACTCCCATTGCCAGCTGTGGCAGCAACAGCGTCAGGGTGGCGGCAGCGGTGCAGGCCGTCGCGCCCAGCGCACCGATTGCGAATCCGCCGAGTATTTCTCGCGTCGAGCGGTCCAGCACCCGCACCACCACCGCGGGCAGGATCATGACGAAGGCCTCGCTGAGCGGGACGACGATTCCGTACAACACCACCTGGGCGGCATCCGTGTGCGCCCCGAGGGCAGCGTCGTAGGCCTTGGCGACGATCGGCCCCGCGACAAGTGCCCACCCGACACCCAGCCCCAAGCCCGTGGCGGCGGATACGACGGCGTTGCGCACACCGACCGTGCGGCGAATATCGATCTGGCGCAGATAGATGACGAACAGGATCGGCAGCCCGAAGGCCGCGGTCGCGATCATCGCCGCCTGCCACCGCGACAGCGCCAAGCCTCCCAATGCCACCACCAGCAGGATCAGCGCGGCGCGAAAACGATTGCGCGAGCTTCGCGGCAGTCGCGGAAAAAGCGAACTCGTCATCCACGGAAAGAGAACGTGCTCCCCGGGTGCCGCGGCGTATGCGCTGGGCCTAAGCCGACTTCCGGCACCGCCGGTCGACCGCCGGACACCGCAGGATCCACAGAAATCGCCTGACACGACATCGTTTCCGCACACCGGGCAAGAGGTGGCCAACTCCGCTACCCCTTAGCCCGGCGCAAAGCCGGCGACGACAGACTGTTCCTTCTGCGCTTCGAGTAGATTCCGGGCGAGGTTGTCGACGTTGGGGGTCCCCAGTCCGGTCACCAGGTCGTAACCGGGAACGGGATTGTCGACGGCATTGCCGCCATCGGTGACGTCGCGAAATCCCGGCCGCGACGACCCCCGCGCAACCTCGTAGAGCAGCGGGTTGATATCGCCGAGCGGCCTCCCGCCATGGGCGATCACGTACTGATTCATCAACGCCGTCATGCCCGCCCAGATCGGCGCGGCCTGAGAGGTCCCGCCGCCGATCCGCGGGGTCTGCTCGAATACGATGCGCACTCCGGTGAACGGGTCGGCCACCGCGGAGACATCGGGAACCAGTCGCTGTTCGGCACCCCGCCCGGCGACCAGCCCACGTTGGTAATCGGGGCGGGCGAACAACCGCGACGCACCGCCGCTGGTGCCCTGGGACATCGGCACGTCGATCCACGCCTGCTCCCCGAGCCACCTGCCGTCCATATCGGTCGAGAGGGTGGTTCCGCCGACCGAGGTGATCTCGGGGAGCGATGCGATCGTGTCCACGCCGACGTCGTCGGGACCGGGCGGAGCTGACCAGTCTTCGCCGCCCTTGCATTCCAGGCCCGCGTTATCGCCGCTGGCGTCGAAAACCGTGATCCCGCGACGGTGCGCACGGGTCAGGGCGGAACGCACCGGGGCGACGTCGGCCGCGGTGACCAATGCCTCACAACCCCATCCGATCGACAGACTCCAGACCGAGCCCGGATACCGCTGAGCAGCATTGTCGAACATCCGGCCGATCTTCTCAAAATGCCCACCACCGTCGACCGTCGGCAGCGCGTTGACGACCACGAGTCGGGCATCGGGTGCGATGGCATGCGCCACTTGCAGATCCATCACCGTCTCGCCGTGGGCCGCCCCCAGCGGACCACCGACCACTTCGGGGGTGAACCTCGGTAGCCCCGAGGAGTCGGCAAACAGGTCGAGATCATGCTGGTCGTAACCGTCGAACGCGAAGACCACGAGGGTCTGGCCCTTGCCGGTGTACCCGGCCGCGGCCAACGGCGCCGCGTTGTAGGTGGTGAGCAGATGCTGAGGTGTCAAACCAGGTCTGGGCACGTCCAGCGGCAGGACCGGGCGGGCCATTCGATGCGGCAGATAGCTGAGGACCCGCCCCACAGCGGTGACATCACCGCGCAGCGCGGGTGGGAGCGCCGGTTGCCGGGGTGAGGCATAGAACACCTGTCCGCGCCGGCCACGGTAGTCGTTGACCGGGACGCCGAACGCGGCCGCGATGCGATCGGCACCGCCTGTGACGATCGCCCAGTCCTGGCCGGGGCGCCAGCGCACCGCAAGCTCTCGGGCTTGGGCCCAATCAGTCAGTGCCGTGGGGCGTTCGGGGGCAGAAAGCGTGACGGTGAGCTGAGCATCGCCGGCCCGGGACGACCCGAGGTTGGTCGACGCCGCCAGCAGCGACGCGTACGGACCCGTGATGCGCTCGGCGCCGGACCCGGCGCGCCACGGCGCCGGCCCCACCGCTGCCACCGCCACCAGCAGCGTCGTCGCGAGGATCAGCCCGGGCCGGAAACGCACCCTCATCGTTCAGCGGCCGACGCGCGCGCACATTGTGCGTCGCCGATACCGGCCTGGATTACCGCAGCCGCAGACAGCACCTCGGCGTCCGCAACGCCGGACCGGCGACCCTCGGAGCCACGCCCATCCATCACGAGAAGCCTTCTCTGTACTCGACAAGTGCGGTATCGCCGGCTGGTAATCGCGAAGTGGCGAACCTCACTCTGATGCCCGAAATGATTCCACAGCTAATAATCCGACAGCAAGCCTCGCGGCAGCGCACCCATTTGCTGGCCACGACAGGCGGCGGTATCGAAACGACGAATCGCCCGGTCTCGATGACCGGGCGATTTCGTTTGGTAGCCCCGATGGGATTCGAACCCACGCTACCGCCGTGAGAGGGCGGCGTCCTAGGCCGCTAGACGACGGGGCCAGAACCAAATCTCTGGCGCGCCTTGTGACGCACCGGGTTGCCAGCATAGCTCAGAGCCGGTTGCCGACATAATTGCTGGGGTACCAGGACTCGAACCTAGAATGGCTGAACCAGAATCAGCTGTGTTGCCAATTACACCATACCCCATTGGCTGCCTATAACCGCTGCTCAGATGCCTTTTTCCCAGTGTAGCGAGGGATTGCGGGCGCTGTGCCAAGGTTTGCGAGCCGACGAGCACACTATCAAAGATTTCGGCCTCTTTATTCCAGCCCCCCGGCTAGGTCGCGGGCCGCACGCAGTCGCCGCAGGCTGCGGTCACTGCCCAGCAACTCCAGCGACTCGAACAGCGGCGGGCTGATCGTGGCTCCGGTCGCCGCCACCCGGATCGGCCCGAACGCCTTGCGGGGCTTGAGCTCGAGCCGCTCCAGCAGCGCGGCCTTGAGGGCCTCCTCGATCTCCTGCGCCGTCCACTCCGGGGTCACCTCGAGCGCGGCGATCGCCGCGTCGAGCACTGGTACCGCATCGGGGCCGAGTTCTTTGGCAGCGGCCTTGGGGTCCAGTTCGTAGACGTCGTCGTTGAAGAATTTCAGCAGCGCCCACCCGTCGGACAGCACCACGATGCGCGTCTGCACCAGCTGCGCGGCGACGGCGAAGCCCGCGTCATCGAGCCCGGTGTCATGGTTGTGGGCCTCGAAGTACGCGCGTAGCCGGGTGGCGAACTCCGCTTCGTCGAGACGGCGGATGTGTTCGGCGTTGATGGCGTCGGCCTTCTTCTGGTCGAAGCGTGCCGGGTTGGAGTTGACGTCGACGACGTCGAAGGCGGTGACCATCTCGTCGAGACTGAAGATGTCGCGATCCTCGGCGATCCCCCAGCCCAGCAGCGCCAGATAGTTCAGCAGGCCCTCGGGTAGGAAGCCGCGGTCGCGGTGCAGGAACAGGTTGGACTCCGGGTCGCGCTTGGAGAGCTTCTTGGTGCCTTCCCCCAGAACGGGTGGCAGGTGCGCGAATTCGGGCACGCGCTCGGCAACACCGATGCGAATGAGCGCCTGGTACAGCGCGATCTGCCGAGGCGTGGAGGGAAGCAGATCCTCACCGCGCAGCACGTGCGTGATCTTCATCAGTGCGTCGTCGACGGGATTGACCAAGGTGTACAACGGTTCCCCGGTCGCCCGGGTCAGGGCGAAGTCCGGAACGGTGCCGGCGGCGAAGGTCGTCGTGCCCCGAACCAGGTCGTGCCAGCTGATGTCCTCATCGGGCATCCGCAGCCGCAGCACCGCGTTACGTCCCTCGGCCGCGAAGGCGGCGCGCTGCTCGTCGGTCAGGTCGCGGTCGTAATTGTCATAGCCCAGTTTGGGATTGCGCCCGGCAGCGAGGTGTCGGGCCTCCACCTCCTCGGGGGTGGAGTACGCGAGGTAGGCCTCGCCAGAGTCGAGTAGCCGGGTCAGCACGTCGCGATAGATATCCAAGCGCTGGGACTGCCGGTAGGGCTGGTAGGGACCACCGACTTCCGGCCCCTCGTCCCAGTCCAGGCCCAGCCATCGCAGCGCGTCCAGCAGTGCGGCGTAGCTCTCCTCGGAATCACGCGCGGCGTCGGTGTCCTCGATGCGAAACACGAACGTGCCACCGGTATGGCGGGCGTAGGCCCAGTTGAACAACGCGGTGCGCACCATGCCGACGTGCGGGATACCGGTCGGTGACGGGCAGAACCGCACGCGCACTACATCATTGGCCGCCGCGGTCATCAGTGGCCTTTCCGGATCACCGGATTGGTCAATGTCCCGATACCCTCGATGCTGACGCTGACCGTGTCACCGTGCTCCAGAGGCCCGACCCCCTCCGGCGTTCCGGTGAGGATGAGGTCGCCGGGCAGCAGCGTCATCACAGCAGAGATCCACTCGATGATGGCCCCGATGTCGTGGATCATCAACGAGGTCCGGCTCAGCTGGCGCACCTGCCCGTTGACCTCGGTGCGGATCTCCAGATCGGCCGGATCGAGGTCGGTGACGATCCACGGACCGACCGGGCAGAACGTGTCGTGCCCCTTGGCGCGCATCCACTGACCGTCCGCCTTCTGCTGGTCACGGGCGGACACGTCGTTGGCGATGGTGTAGCCCAGGATGTTCTCGGCGGCGCGCGCCGCAGGGACGTCCTTGCAGGGCCGGCCGATCACCGCTGCCAGCTCGCCCTCGTGGTGGACCGGTGAAGCGTTCGTGGGCAATTGAATTGGCACACCCGGGCCGATGATCGCGGTGTTGGGCTTGAGGAAGATGACCGGGTCCTCCGGCGCATCGCCGCCCATTTCCTCGATGTGAGCGGCGTAGTTCTTGCCCATACAGACGACCTTGCTGGCCAGGATCGGCGCCAGCAGGCGCACATCGGCAAGCGGCCAGGTGCGGCCGGTGAACGTGGGCGTGCCGAAGGGATGCTCGGCGATCTCATGAACGATTTCACTCCCCGAGTCCCCTTCGATGCTGACGAAGGCGACCCCGTCGGGACTGGCGATTCGACCCAGGCGCATTCGTCACAGCCTAGTGGGGTGACGGCGCGGGGCCGAAACGCCCCGGGACCAGCGTTGGGTGAGTAGTCACGCAGGGCGTCACTCGTACCGCCTGTGCGCGAGTACTCAACTCCATACGCTTCTCATATAATGAGAAAGTAATTCAGCATTGTGGGACACGTCGTGGAATCATGGCCTCATGGCCGTCGACACGATCAGCAGCCTGCGGCGCTGGGCGATGTTGGTGATCGCGTTGTTCGCGACGTTGTCCGCCAACGTCTTCATCAACGGGGCCGCCTTCCTCATCCCCACCCTGCACAGCACGATGGGCCTCGACCTGGCCAAGGCCGGATTGGTGTCGGCGATGCCGAGCTTCGGGATGGTGGTCACCCTGATCGCCTGGGGCTATGTGGTCGACCGGATCGGTGAACGCTTCGTCTTGACGATCGGCTCCGCATTGACCGCGGCGGCAGCGCTGGCAGCCGCCTCCGCGCATTCGCTGATCATGGTGGGCGCCTTCCTGTTCCTCGGCGGAATGGCGGCGGCCAGCAGCAATTCGGCGAGCGGACGGCTGGTGGTCGGATGGTTCCCACCGCATCAGCGAGGGCTGGTGATGGGCATTCGCCAGACCGCCCAACCGCTGGGCGTGGCCCTCGGCGCACTGGTCATCCCACGCCTGGCCCAGACCCACGGGGTTGGGCTGGCGCTGTTGTTCCCGGCGATCGTGTGCGGGGTGGCGGCCCTGGTGTGCGCTGTCGGCGTGGCCAATCCACCGCGTCCCCCGCGTGCCGACGCGCCGGCCGAGCACCTGGCCAACCCGTACCGCGGTTCGCCCGTGCTGTGGCGGATCCACGCGGTGTCGGTGCTGCTGGTGGTGCCGCAATGCGTGGTGTGGACGTTCACCCTGGTCTGGCTGATCACCGATCGCGGCTGGTCGGCGGAAGCCGCGGGCGTGCTGGTGATGTTCGCCCAGGTGCTCGGCGCGCTGGGCCGCATCGCCGCCGGGCGCTGGTCGGACCGGATGGGTTCACGGCTGCGCCCGATCCGGATGATCGCGGTCGCCGCGGCGGCCGCCATGCTGCTGCTGGCGTTGACCGATGCACTGGGTTCCCCGCTGAGTGTCGCGGTGATGGTCGCGGCCTCGGTGGTCACCGTCGTCGACAACGGTTTGGCGTTCACCGCGATCGCCGAGATCGCCGGGCCGTTCTGGAGCGGACGGGCACTGGGTGCGCAGAACACCAGCCAGTTGCTCACCGCGGGGCTCACTCCGCCACTGTTCGGCGCGCTGATCGGCGTGCTGGGCTATCCGGTGGCGTTCGCGGTGTGCGCGCTGTTCCCGGTCGCCGCGCTGCCGCTGGTCCCGGCCGACCAGCCGATCAGGGACTAGCCCTGAGTTTCTCGCGCCTCCGCCGCCTCGCAACTCGGCGGCATCGTCGACTCGACTAAAGCGCCGCGCGGATCCGGTCACCGACCTCACTGGTCGACAACCTCGCATCGCCGCGGGTGGTGAGATGCGAGGCCACCGCGCCGTCGACGCGGGCGGCCGCGTCGTCCTCACCGAGGTGGCGCAACAGCAGCGCGACGGACATCACCGCGGCCGTTGGATCCGCGATGCCCTGGCCGGCGATATCGGGTGCACTGCCGTGGACCGGTTCGAACATCGATGGATTGGTCCGGGTGGCGTCGATGTTGCCACTTGCGGCCAGGCCGATTCCGCCGCAGACGGCGCCGGCCAGGTCGGTGATGATGTCGCCGAACAGGTTGTCGGTGACGATGACGTCGTAGCGTCCCGGATCGGTGACCATGTAGATGGTGGCGGCGTCGATGTGTTGATAGGCGACCTCGACATTAGGAAACTCCCGCCCCACTTCATCGACTACCCGCTTCCACAGGCCACCGGCGAAGGTCAACACGTTGGTCTTGTGCACCAGGGTCAGGTGCTTGCGTCGAGCCTGCGCGCGGGTGAACGCGTCACGCACCACCCGCTCGACGCCGAAAGCGGTGTTCACGCTCACCTCGGTGGCCACCTCGTGCGGGGTTCCGACGCGCAGCGCGCCGCCGTTGCCGGTGTAGGGCCCTTCGGTGCCCTCACGCACCACGACGAAGTCGATAGCGCTCACCCCGGACAGCGGGCTGGCGACCCCCGGGTACAGCCGACCCGGCCGCAGGTTGACGTGATGGTCCAGTGCGAAACGGAGTTTGAGCAGCAGCCCGCGCTCCAGCACGCCGCTGGGTACCGACGGATCGCCGATCGCGCCGAGCAGGATCGCGTCGTGGCGTCGGAGTTCCTCGATGGTCTCAGCGGTGAGCAGCTCGCCGGTCGCGTGGTAGCGCCGCGCGCCCAGGTCGTACTCGGTGCGCTGCACACCGGGCAGCACCGCGTCGAGCACCTGCAGCGCTTCGCCGATCACCTCCGGGCCGATACCGTCACCCGCGATCACCGCTAACTTCATCTGCGCCGCTCCTCCTCATCGCTCCGCTCTGCATCGTCACCGGCGGGCTTCATCTGCGCCGCTCCTCCTCATCGCTCCGCTCTGCATCGTCACCGGCGGGCTTCACGACAGATCCACCACTTCCAGGGTCACTGCGTCCACAGCGGTTCCGATCTCGGCGCGGACATCGGTCGGCACATCACGATCCAGGCGCAGCATCACCGTCGCGGCCTTGCCGGAGGTGTCTTGGCTCAGCTGGGCGGCCAGAATGTTGACCTCGGCGGCGCCGAGCAGCGTGCCGATCTTGCCGAGCGCCCCGGGCTGATCGGTGTAGTGCAGGATCAGGTTCACCCCTTCGGCGCGCAGGTCGAAGTTGCGCCCGTTGATCTGCACAACCTTCTGCACCTCCTGCGGACCGGACAGCGTCCCGGACACGTTGGTCGCCGAACCGTCGGGTGACACCACCCGCACGTCCACCACGCTGCGGTGGTTGACACTCTCACTGGCGGTGCTCAATTCGACGTCCAGTCCCCGCTCGGCCGCCAGCGCCGGCGCATTCACGAATGTCACCGGCTGATCGGTCACCGTCGAGAAGTAGCCGCGCAGCGCCGAAAGTTTCAACACTTCAACATCTTCGGAGGACAACTCACCAGACACCCGCACCGACAGGCTGTTCGGCGGTTCGGTGGCCAGCACACCCACGAGCAGACCGAGTTTGCGGACGAGCTCCAGCCACGGCGCCACTTCTTCGCTGACCGCGCCGGCGCCCACGTTGACCGCGTCCGGAACGAACTCGCCGGCCAGCGCCAGCCGCACACTCTCGGCGACATCGGTGCCGGCGCGGTCCTGGGCCTCGGCGGTCGAGGCGCCCAGGTGCGGGGTGACCACAACCTGTGGCAGCTCGAACAGCGGGCTGTCGGTGCACGGTTCGGTGCCGAACACGTCGAGGCCCGCGCCACGCACATGTCCGCTCTTGACCGCGTCAGCCAGCGCGCTCTCGTCGATCAAGCCACCGCGGGCCGCGTTGACGATGATCACACCGGGTTTGGTCTTCGCCAACGCCTCGGCGTTGATCAGCCCGGCTGTCTCCTTGGTCTTGGGCAGGTGAACCGAGATGAAGTCGGCTCGGGCCAGTACCTCGTCGAGGCTCAGGAGTTCGATACCCAGCTGGGCTGCGCGCGCAGGCGGGACATAGGGGTCGTAGGCGATGACATGGGTGCCGAACGCGGCCAGCCGCTGGGCCACCAACTGCCCGATGCGGCCCAGGCCGACCACGCCGACGGTCTTGCCGAAGATCTCGGTGCCCGAGAACGACGAGCGCTTCCAGGTGTGCTCGCGCAGCGTGGCGTCGGCGGCGGGGATCTGCCGCGCGGCCGACAGCATCAGCGCCAGTGCGTGCTCAGCGGCGCTGTGGATATTGGACGTTGGTGCATTGACGACCAGCACCCCCGCCGCGGTGGCGGCCTCGACGTCGACGTTGTCCAGGCCGACGCCGGCGCGGGCGACGATCTTGAGCTTGGGAGCAGCGGCGATCACCTCGGAATCGACCGTGGTGGCCGACCGCACCAGCAGCGCGTCGGCGTCGACGACGGCGGCCAGGAGTTTCGGCCGGTCCGGGCCATCGACCCAGCGGACTTCGACCTGGTCGCCCAGGGCGGCGACGGTCGACTCGGCAAGTTTGTCTGCGATCAGTACAACGGGCAGATTCACGCCGGTCAGCCTAGCGTGGCGACGATGCGGCCCTGTGTGCCGCCCGGCGACCCTCGTACGGTCTACTTGAGGTGTGGACGTGACCGTCGTCGGCAGTGGCCCCAACGGGTTGGCGGCCGCCGTCATCTGCGCACGGGCCGGTTTGAAGGTACGCGTCGTGGAGGGCCAGCCGACCTTCGGCGGCGGTGCCCGCACCGCGGCCGACCCCGAGTACCCCGACGTACGGCACGACGTCTGCTCGGCCGTCCACCCGCTGGCGGTGGCCTCGCCGTTTTTCGCCGAGTTCGATCTCGCCGCCCGCGGGGTGCAGTTGGCGGTGCCTGAGATCTCCTATGCCAATCCGTTGCCGAACCGCCCCGCCGCGATCGCCTACCACTCACTGGAGCGCACCTGCGCCGAGCTCGAGCACGGCAGCTCCTGGCGTCACCTGTTCGGGCCCCTCGCCGGCCATCCCGACGGTGTCCTCGGCTTCTTCCTCGGGGACAAGCGCTCACTGCCGCCCGATCTGCTCACCACGGTTCGGTCTGGGCTGCGGGTGCTCGC
The DNA here is from genome assembly GCF_026242045.1 of Mycobacterium pinniadriaticum. Classification (GTDB taxonomy): domain Bacteria; phylum Actinomycetota; class Actinomycetes; order Mycobacteriales; family Mycobacteriaceae; genus Mycobacterium; species Mycobacterium pinniadriaticum. The sequence goes on along the minus strand of NZ_JAPJDO010000006.1, from coordinate 39,023 downwards.
CCAGGGCAGCCCGGCATGGGGTGTGTTGCGCGGCGAAGACGCGCGGGCGTTGTTCACCGGTGTTGGCACACACGCGATTTCGACGATGCCGTCGCCGGTCAACAGCGGTGCCGGCATCATGCTCGGCACGGTGGCCCACACCGCGGGCTGGCCGGTGCCGGTCGGCGGCAGCCAGGCGATCGTCGACGCCCTGCTGGCCGATCTTCAGGCCCACGGGGGCGAACTGGTGGTCGGCGAGCCGGTGACCTCCCCTCCGCCCGGGGTGGTCATCTATGACACCGCGCCGACGGCCCTGCTCGACATCTACGGCTCGGCGGTGCCGGATCGCTACGCAAAAGCTCTCCGGCGCTACCGGTTTGGACCCGGCGTGTGCAAGGTGGACTTCGTGCTCTCCGGTGACATTCCGTGGCGCGATCCACGCATGGCGACCTCCCCCACCGTGCACATGGGTGGCACCAGGGCGCAGATGGCGTACTCCGAGAAAGAGATCACCCAGGGGCGCCACGCCAAAGCGCCGATGACACTGGCGGCGCTGCCGCACCTGTCCGATCCGTCTCGCATCGATTCCGCGGGGCGGCGACCGCTGTGGACCTACGCTCACGTCCCGGCGAATTCGACTGTGGATCTCACCGACACGATCATCGGCCTCTTCGAGAAGGCCGCTCCGGGATTCCGAGATCTGGTGCTGGCGTCGCGCTGCGTGACGGCCGCCCAGATGGCGGCCCACAACGCCAACTACGTCGGCGGCGACATCATCGTGGGCGGCGCCACGCTGTTCGCCGCGATGGTCGGCCCCACCCTCCGCTGGAATCCTTGGACGACGCCGATCCCGAAGGCCTACCTGTGCTCGTCGGCGACTCCACCGGGAACCGGCGTGCACGGCATGTCCGGTTACTACGCCGCCCGCACCGTACTCAAGCGCGAATTCGGACTGCCCCTACCGTCGCTGGCCCCGTAGGCGGCCGCGATTTCGGCGCGGAAACCGCCGCTGAGCGAACGAAAACGCGCCGAAATCCCTAGGAAACCTGCTCGAACAACAACGCTAGCTGGCTCGGGGACACGGTCACTCCGCACTGGTTGCGCAGGTCCCGCAACGGGCCCGCGATGCTCTGCAGATCGAGCAACTCGCCCGGATGCCCGATGAAGTACGAACGCACCGAAGCCTTCGCGTCCTCGGGTGACTGATTGGCCGCGGTGGTCAGTACGTCGTCGGCCCCGGGGTGGTCGGCCAGATATCCGCCCGCGGCGGCCAGCACAGTGCTGGATGTGGCGGCCAGGCCGCTGGCACTGCACGGCGCGGCGGCCGCACTCGGCATGGCAGCGGCGGCTGCCACACCGAGTGTGCAGGTCAACAGCGCGCCGAGCGCGGTCCCTCTGAACGTCATGGTCGAACCCCTATCTGCCGTCGCTGTTGAATCACCTGAAGCGTGACACACGGCGAAGTACCCCGTCGCGCGGTGACCCATCCCCGATGGGTACAGAAGGTCTTACTGTTGGAATTGCGGTAATTTGTCTCCCAGGTGCAGTGAGGCCCCTAGCATCAGCGCCCATGACCACGTCCCCAGCCACAGCCAGCACCGATGCTGCCGCCGTTCGCCGTCCGATCCCCTTGCGCGACCGTCGCTACGACTGGTTCTTCATCGTGGTGTTCACGGTGTTCATCGGATCGTCGTTCACCGGGGACATCGTCAACATGGTGGGCCGCCCCGACCCGGACTCCGATTTCTTCTTCGCGCGAGTCGTCTATCACGTGTACGCCGACGCTACCGATCCGCTCTTGATCGCCAACCCCCGCTTCCTCCAGGTCGGCGCGAGTGTGTCCGCGGTGGTCTTCGGAACGTTCTACGTGCTGCTCGTCTACGCCTTCGTCAAGGGACGGGAGTGGATCCGGATTCCCTCGTTCATCTACACGGGAATGGTGGTCCAAACCACCTTCATCGTCGTGATGGTCGGATTCACCGGTGACGCACCACTTTTCCAGGCGGTCTGCAATACGGCCTACGACTACACCTTCACCAACGTGCCCAAGGCGCTGGCCTACAACCTGCCCTACATCATCGTGCCGATACTGCTGACCGCACGGATGTGGTGTCCGCATCCGTTCACCCGCCCCTGAACGCGATTTCGGCGCGTTAGCTCAGCGAGGAGTTAACGCGCCGAAATCGGTTAGGGCTAGGCGGTCTCGGTGATGGGCCGGTCAACCCAGCTCATCAGGTCGCGCAGCTTCTTGCCGGTGACCTCGATCGGGTGCTCGGCGTTCTTCTTGCGCAGGCCCTCGAGCTCCTTGTTGCCGCCCTCGACATTGGCGACCAGCCGCTTGACGAAGGTGCCGTCCTGGATGTCGGAGAGGATGTCCTTCATCCGCTTCTTGGTGTCGGCGTCGATGACGCGCGGACCCGACAGGTAACCGCCGAACTCCGCGGTATCGGACACCGAATAGTTCATCCGGGCGATGCCGCCCTCGTACATCAAATCGACGATCAGCTTGAGCTCGTGCAGCACCTCGAAATAGGCCAGCTCCGGGGCGTAACCCGCCTCGACCATCACGTCGAACCCGGTCTTGACCAGTTCCTCTGTCCCGCCGCACAGCACGGCCTGCTCACCGAACAGGTCGGTCTCGGTCTCGTCCTTGAAGGTGGTCTTGATGACGCCGGCCCGGGTGCCGCCGATACCCTTGGCGTAGCTCAGCGCCAGCGCCTGGCCCTCACCGGTCGGATCCTGATCGATGGCGATCAGGCAGGGAACGCCCTTGCCGTCCACGAACTGGCGGCGCACCAGGTGGCCGGGGCCCTTCGGGGCGACCATGCCGATGGTGACGTTGGCCGGCGGCTTGATCAGGCCGAAGTGGATGTTCAGACCGTGCCCGAAGAACAGCGCGTTGCCGGCCTCCAGGTTCGGCTCGATGTCGTTGCGGAAGATCTCGGCCTGCGCGGTGTCAGGTGCGAGCAGCATGATCACATCAGCCCAGGCGGCCACATTCGCGGGAGTGTCGACCTCGAGGCCCTGCTCGGTGACCTTGTCACGGGACTTGGAGCCCTCTTTGAGGCCGACCTTCACCTGCACACCGGAGTCACGCAGGCTCAACGAATGGGCGTGGCCCTGGCTGCCGTAGCCGATCACACCGACCTTGCGTCCCTGAATGATCGACAGGTCGGCATCGTCGTCGTAGAACATCTCGATGGAATTTGAAGCCACGGTGGCCTTTACCTTTCTTTGGTTACTACTGGGTCTTACTTGGTGGTCGTCATCCCGCGCGGTCCGCGCGACAGTGACACCACACCGGATTGCACGATCTCGCGGATTCCGTAGGGTTCCAGCACCCGCAGCAGCGCCTCGATCTTCTCCTGCGTGCCGGTCGCTTCGATGGTCAGCGACTCGGTGGACACGTCGATCACCTTGGCGCGGAACAGGTTCACCGCTTCGATGACCTGGCTACGGGTGCCCGCATCGGCACGGATCTTGATCAGTGCGAGCTCGCGCGCAACGGAGTTCTCGGAGTCCTGCTCGACGATCTTGATCACATTGATCAGCTTGTTCAGCTGCTTGGTGATCTGCTCGAGCGGTGTCTCCTCGGCGGTGACCACGATCGTCATCCGCGACATGTTCTTCTGCTCGGTGGCGCCGACCGCCAGTGACTCGATGTTGAAGCCGCGCCGGGAGAACAGCGCGGCAACCCGGGCCAGCACACCCGGCTTGTCTTCGACGAGCACCGAAAGGGTATGGGTGACAGTGTTTCCGGCCATCAGGCTCGCCCCTCCTCGTTGTCGTCGAACAGTGGGCGGATATTGCGGGCGGCCATGATCTCGTCATTGCCGCACCCCGCGGCCACCATCGGCCACACCTGGGCGTCGGCACCGACGATGAAGTCGATCACCACCGGGCGGTCGTTGATCGCCCGGGCCTCGTTGATCACATCGATCACGTCTTCTTCACGCTCGCACCGCAAACCGACACAGCCGTAGGCCTCAGCCAGCTTGACGAAGTCCGGGATGCGGTGGCTGTGCGTGGCCAGATCGGTTTGGCTGTACCGCTCTTCGTAGAACAGCGTCTGCCACTGGCGCACCATGCCCAGGTTGCCGTTGTTGATCAGCGCGACCTTGATCGGCACTCCTTCGACCGCGCAGGTGGCCAGTTCCTGATTGGTCATCTGGAAGCAGCCGTCACCGTCGATCGCCCACACCTCGGCGTCGGGTCGGGCCATCTTGGCGCCCATGGCCGCCGGGACGGCGAAGCCCATGGTGCCCAGACCACCGGAATTCAGCCAGGTCCGCGGCTTCTCGTAGGAGACGAACTGTGCGGCCCACATCTGGTGCTGGCCCACACCGGCGACATAGATGGCGTCCGGTCCGGCAATCTTGCCCAACTGCTCGATGACGTACTCGGGGCTGAGGCTGCCGTCATGCTGCGGGTCGTAGCTCAGCGGGTAGGTAGCCCGGATCCCGGACAGGTACTCCCACCAGTTGTCCTGATTGGCCCGCGGCGAACCGGGAACATATCCCGAGTCGCTTCGCTCCTGCCCTCCGACCATCCTGCGCAGTGCCTCGATGATTTCGGTGATCGCCAGCTTGACGTCGCCCACGATCGGCACGTCGGCGTTGCGGTTCTTGCCGATCTCGGCCGGGTCGATGTCAACATGAATCACCTTGGCCTCAGGGGCGAAGGAGGACAGCTTGCCGGTCACCCGGTCATCGAATCGCGCGCCCAGCGCGATCAGCAGATCACTTTTCTGCAGGGCCGCCACCGCGGCGACCGTGCCGTGCATGCCCGGCATGCCCAGGTTCTGCGGGTGGCTGTCCGGGAAGGCCCCACGCGCCATCAGCGTGGTGACCACCGGAGCGCCGGTCAGTTCGGCAAGGTCCAGCAACTCCTCGGTGGCCTCGCCGCGGATCACGCCGCCGCCGACGTAGAGCACCGGCCTGCGCGCCGCGGCGATCAGCTTGGCGGCCTCACGGATCTGGCGGCTGTGCGGCTTGGTGTTGGGCTTGTAACCAGGCAGGTCGATCTGCGGCGGCCAGGCGAAGGTGCACTGACCCTGCAGGATGTCCTTGGGGATGTCGACGAGCACCGCGCCGGGACGACCGGTGGCGGCGATGTGGAACGCTTCCGCGATCACCCGCGGGATGTCGTCGCCATTGCGCACCAGAAAATTGTGCTTCGTGATCGGCATCGTGATGCCGGAAATGTCGGCTTCCTGGAATGCGTCGGTCCCGATCAGGGTGCGTCCCACCTGGCCGGTGATGGCGACCACCGGGATGGAATCCATCTGCGCGTCGGCCAGCGGAGTCACCAGGTTGGTGGCACCGGGGCCGGAAGTGGCCATCATCACGCCGACCTTGCCGGTCGCGTGGGCGTAGCCGCTGGCCGCGTGTCCGGCGCCCTGCTCGTGGCGAACCAGAACGTGGCGCAGTTTCTTCGAATCGAACAGCGGGTCGTAGACCGGCAGCACCGCACCGCCGGGGATGCCGAAGATGGTGTCGACGCCGAGTTCCTCCAGCGAGCGGACTACCGCCTGGGCGCCCGTGAGCTGCTGCGGGGCGACACGCTTGGCGGTGGTCGCGCCGGTCTTGGCGCTGGATTGTGCTGTGCCTCCGCCGTCGGCGGGCGCCGATGACTCGGGTGGTCGCGTGGTGGGTGCGCTCACGATGTCGTCCTTTTCGGTCCTGTTCATTTCTTCGGGCAAGAAAAAACCCCCGTCAGCTTCGGCGGCTGTACGAGGGTTGCGCGCTGGTGCGTGTGGCTATGCCCGGGTCGGGGCAAGCGCGGCACCAACGCGCTGGCCAATTACTACGAGCATTCCGCCGGTCTTCATAACCTGCGACCGTAGCCTCCGCACTGGTCAAGCGTCAAATCCCGGTCAGGGTCCGCGCCGGGGCGGCCGCGGCAGTGGGATGATGCAGCCATGTCCTCCCGTCGCGCCGCAGACCAGTCCACCACCAGGCCGGTGGTGATCCGGATATCGCCGATGGCGCACTTCGCCTCGGGGTTCCTGGCGCTGGGCCTGCTGGTGATGATCACGGTGTTCCCCACCTGGGGTGCGGTCTTCATGGTTATTCCGGTCCTGGCCTCGGTCGCGATCGTGCGGCTGCGCACGGTGGCCGACGCAGACACATTGACGGTGCGCACGCTGCTGAGCAGCCGCAACGTGAGCTGGGACGAGGTCGACGGGCTGCGCTTCGACCGCACATCGTGGGCGCGGGCGCGGCTGCGGGACGGTTCGGAGATCCTGATGCCCGCGGTCACATTCGCCACGTTGCCACTGCTGGCGCAGGCCAGCGGCGGGCGGGTGCCCAACCCGTACGAATAGCGGCTGGGGCGCTAACCCAGCGGATTGTTCCCGTGTAGGAAGAACCACGCGGCGACACCGCCGCCGATACCGAGCAGCAGTGCGACGAACGACCCGATAAAGGGTCGACGGGCCCAGCCTCGCCCGCCGTCGAATCCGTAGCGGCCGGGGCCGACCAGGATGACCGCCGACGCCGCGACGATCAGCACCAGCAGGTATTCCATGCCGTCGGGACCGAAGACCGCGAGGTAACCATCCTGGCGCTGGGCCGAGATGACCGTCAGCAGGCTGTTCACCAGATAGGCCAGCCCGCCCGCCGCGGCCAGCGGCGTGAACAGGCCGAGCACCAACAGCACACCCACCAGGATCTGGGCACCGGCACCGACGTAGGTCAGCACCCCCGCATGCTGGTAGCCGGCATCCGCCAGTGCGGTCTTGAAGCCGTCCAGGCCTTGGCCGCCCCACCAGCCGAATGCCTTCTGCAGTCCGTGGCCGATGAATATCGCGCCGACGACGATCCGCAACAACAGCAGGCCCAGGTCCTGGGTGCCTCGGCGGCCGGCGACCTTGGCCCGTTCCTCGGCGTCGAAGGGTTCGATCTCCATCGGGGCGGCCTGCGAGGGCGTCGGATCGACATGAGGCTGCACATACGGCAGTGGTTCGGGGTCATGCAGCAGGCCGTAGCCCGTCGACGGCGCGGAGCCCGGAAGCCCCGAGCCGTAATGGGGAATGGTGGTGGTCTCGAAGTCGCCACCATAGGTCGCCGAGGGCAGGTCGTCTTCCGGGTCGACCAACTGGGCCGACACCGGCCGAACCGAGGACTCGTCGGGTCGCTGCCAGTGCGGATCGGGGCCTTGACTCGTCACGAAAGTCAGAGTAAGTGCAACTCGGCGCAAATCGGGGATTTGAGCGGCGCTTCTGGCGGCGAATATTGCCTGGATTTCGCGTCGGGGGCAGGCCGTCGTGGCGAACATCGGCGCGGTATCCGTAACCTGGCGGGCATGCAGGTACGCCGGTCGGTCCGCGGAGTGCTGGCCGCGCTCTGCGCAGCGACGGTCGCGGCAGGCGCTTCGGCCGGCTGCGCGAAGTTCAACAACGACATCTCGCAGCCCTTCACCACCGCTCCGCAGCTGGCCCCCGGACCGTCGTCGACGCCGCCACCGCCGCCGCCGCTGCCGCCCAAGCCGTTCCCGAAAGCCTGTCCCGCACCCGGGGTGATGCAGGGCTGTCTGGAAAGCACCAGCGGGCTCATCATGGGGCCGGACAGCAAGACGGCCCTGGTCGCCGAGCGCACCACCGGCGCGGTGAAGGAGGTGTCCGTCAGCGCGGAGCCGAGAATCCGCACCGTCATCCCCGTCGACCCGAGCGGCGACGGCGGGCTGATGGACATCGTGCTCTCGCCCACCTACTCCCAGGACCGGCTGATGTACGCCTACATCAGTACGCCCACCGACAACCGGGTGATCCGGGTGGCCGACGGCGACATCCCCAAGGACATCTTGACCGGGATACCCAAAGGCGCCACCGGCAACAGCGGCTCGCTGATCTTCACCAGCCCCACGACTCTGGTCGTACAGACCGGCGACGCCGGCAATCCCGCGCTGGCCGCAGATCCGAATTCACTGGCGGGCAAGGTTATCCGCTTGGAACAACCGACGACGGTAAACCCGGCGCCACCCACCACGGCGTTGTCCGGGATGGGATCGGCCGGCGGCATGTGTATCGACCCGACCGACAAGTCGCTCTACATCACCGACCGCACTCCGGCCGGTGACCGTTTGCAGCGCATCGCGCCGGACGCGAAGACCTCGACCGTCTGGACGTGGCCGGACAAGCCGGGTGTCGCGGGCTGCGCGGCACTGGACGGCACGGTGCTCGTCAACCTGGTCAACGCCAAGCAGACCGTGGCGGTTCGGCTTGCGCAGGGCACCGGCGCGGTGACCGGCGAGCCCGAGGTCGTTCGCCAGGACACCCATGGCCACGCCTGGGCACTGCAGGTGGCCCCGGACGGAAATATCTGGGGCGCAACGGTCAACCGGACCGCCGGTGATGCCGAGAAGCTCGACGATGTCGTCTTCCCGCTCTTCCCGCAGGGCGGTGGGTTCCCGCGCAGCAACGCCGACAACACCTGACCGTTACCAAACCTGTGTCTCGGCGCCGGTCGTTGGCAACCGACATTCGCAGGTGGAAGGCCTGCCGGTCGCCCTGCCTCTGGTAGCGTCTGCCAAATATCGGGTCAGTCGGGGACCGGCAATCGAACCTTTGGAGGAGTCATGGCGCGTCCGCGCGCGACGCCGAAGCCCCGCGGCGGCCTCGCCCATGACGACGGCACGCGGCGAACCGAGATACTGCAGACGGCGGCGACGGTCATCGCGACGTCGGGCCTGCGCACCTCACTGCAGGAGATCGCCGACGCGGCAGGCATTCTGCCCGGCAGCCTCTACCACCACTTCGATTCGAAAGAAGCGATCCTCGTGGAGTTGCTCCACCGCTATCACGAGGATCTGGACCGTATTGCCGGTGAGGCGCAGAACAGGCTCAACGATCCGGACTTCCACCCCGCCTTCGACCAGATCGCCGAATTGGCCACGGCGATAGCGGAATGCGCCGTCACCCATCGCGCCGCCCTGCAGATGTCCTTCTATGAGGGACCGAGCTCGAACCACGAGCTCACCGCCCTGGCGGCGCGGCGCCCGTCGGCGTTGATTCAGTCGATGCTGGAGACGCTTCGCGCGGCACGCTGGAGCGGCTATCTGCGGTCCGATGTCGACCTGACCGTGCTGGCCGACCGGATCGTGCAAACGATGTTGCAGATCGGACTCGATCCCATCCGGGGCAACGCCGGCCCCGACAAGTCAGCGGCGTTGCTGTGCCGGATCCTGCTCGAGGGCCTGGCCGCCGATGCCCCCACCGACGAGCAGCTCGACCGATCGGCGGCCTTCCACGCCGCCGACGCCGTCGTCCGCTCGTGGACCGACGACGCCGACGCCGAACCTAACGACAAGGCCGCCCACGTACGGGCGGTTGCCCGAGCCGAATTCGGCAAGAAGGGATACGAGGTCACGACGATTCGTGATATCGCGTCGGCCGCCGGGATGGGAACGGGCACCGTATACCGGGTGATCGGGTCGAAAGATCAACTGCTGGCGTCGATCATGCAGTCTTTCGGCGAGAAGGTCGCCATGGGATGGTCCGAAGTGCTGCGGTCGGACTCCTCGGTCGTCGAGAAACTGGATGCGCTGAGCTGGATCAACACCAACGCGCTGGATCGCTTCGCCGACGAGTTCCGGATTCAGCTGGCCTGGATGCGTCAGTCCCCCCCGGACACACCCAACCCCGGATGGTTGTTCACCAAACGCGTACGACAGATGAAAAGCCTTCTCGCTGAAGGCATCAAGTCCGGTGAGATCAGCATCGACAACCCTTCCAACGACTTGTTGGCGCGTGCGGTGATCGGCGTCGGCTGGATCCCCGAGAGCATCCTGCGTGAGTTGGGTACCCGCACAGCGCAGTTGTGTGTCCGCGACACCATGCTCCGCGGTGTCGTCGTGAAGTGACGATCCGCTACCGAGGGTCGAACAGCACCGGCAGCGACGTCGGCGACCGGAACACCTGTCCGCGGATGTGTGGATCGTCCCCATCGGGGTCCATCCGCAGGTTGGGCAGGCGGTCGAGCAACAGGTTGACCGCGGTCCGCATCTCGAGACGCGCCAGATGCATGCCGAGGCATATGTGCACGCCGTAACCCCAGCCGAGGTTGCTGCGCGCTTCGCGGAAGAGGTCGAAGGTGTCGGGATCCGGGAAGCGGTCCTCCTGGCGGTTCGCCGCACCCAGCATCGGCATCACCGACGCGCCCGCCGGGATCGGCACGCCGGCCAGTTCGGTATCGCGCGTGGCGACCCGGGTGATGGTCAGCAGCGGCGGATTCCACCGCACGCCTTCCTCGATGGCCTGCGGCAGCAGTGAGCGGTCGTCGCGAACCGCAGCCAGCTGAGCCGGATCCGAGAGCATCGCAAACAGGAGGTTCCCCAACGATCGGTAGGTCGTTTCGACCCCGGCGGGGAGCAGCAGTCGCAGGAACGAGAAGATCTCCTCATCCGCCAGCTTCTCGCCGTCGATCTCCGCGGCGGCCAGCAGACTGATCAGGTCATCGCGCGGCTCGGCCCGGCGCGCCTCCAGGATCGGCCGGTAATACTCGACCAGTGCGGCCGACGCCGCCAGGCCACGTTCGGGATTCATGATCCAGCTCAGCAGCGAGATCGACCAGCGCTGGAATTGCGGGTAGTCCTCCTCGGGCAGGCCGAGCAACCCGGCGATGATCCGGCTCGGATAGGTGAACGTGAATTCCTTCACCAGATCGGCCCTGCCGTTGGCGATAAACGAGTCGATCAGCTCGTTGCCCACCCGCGCGACCAGCTCGTCCTGGAAGCGTGCAAGCGACTTCTGCGAGAACGCTTTCGAGATCAGCGCCCGCAACCGGCCGTGCACCGGCTCGTCCATGCCCAGCATCACCCGCTCCCCCAGCACCGGGCCGAAGGCGGCGATGACACCCGACGACGAGAACGTCTCGTTGTCGCGCAACATCTGCTGGGCCTCCTCGAACCGGTACACGATAAAGACCGGCAGCCCCTCTTCGCCGGGCATCGCCGACCCCTCGATGCGTTGGACCGGCTCCTCTCGGCGCAACCGCGCCAGCTCCGGGAACGGATCGCGCACATTGCCGGACACGACGTCGTCGAACGAGCCGAAGTCCTCGAGGTCGTCGAAAAGTTGTTCCATTACTGCTCCTTCTGTTGCTGCGGTGGCTGTTTCGCAGCGGCACGCTTGGCCGCGGCCGCGACGATGCGTTGCATCACCGGTTGGGGCACGACTTTCATGGCGAGCACCATCGCCTTCTGGGCCACGGTCAGCGGATACGCGCCGTCGCGCATCGAGCCCTGCCTGGGGATGCCCAGCACGATTCGTGACATGTGGTGCATACCTGAGGACGGCAGAAGTCTGTTGGACACCAACAGCATCGACGCATCCGGTCCGACCGGCTTCCGGCGGAACGGGGCGCGGTCGGCCAGCGCCTTGACCAGCCCGTCGGCGAACCGTTCCGGCGACCTGGCGAGTTTCATCGCGAAGCGGCCACGGGCGTTCATCGTCTGATGAAGCCGAGCGTAGGGACCGTTGAAGTCCCGGTCATCGGTGGTGCCGGTATCGGTGATGATCTCGGTGTCATATGTGCCGGTGATCAGGACCGTCACGCCGAGACCGAAAGGCGCGATCTCGGCGGCCAACGATTCGCCCCAGCGTTCCATCGCGCCTTTGCTGGCCGAGTAGGGGGCGGTGGCCGGCTGGCCTCGTACTCCGGCCGAGCTGCACACCAGAACGATCCGACCCTCCCCCGCGGCCCTCATCGATGGCATCAGGGCGTTGGTCAGCGCTACCGGACCGATCACGTGGGTGGCGAACATGCGCTGCCACAGCTCCACGTCGGTCTCCTCGGCCATCCCGGCCGAGGAGATTCCGGCGTTGTGGATCACGGCGTACGGTGCGCCGACTCGTTCCTCAATGGCTTTGGCAGCGGAAGACACCGACGCGTTGTCCGTCAGGTCGAGCCGCACACCGATCAATCGGTCGTCGTCCTCGCCGGCACCGGTCGCTTCCCGGAGCAGCAGCATGCCGCGATCGGGGGTGCGCATGGCGGCCACCACCCGCCAGCCGTCGCGGTACAGCCGGACCGCCGAGGCGAACCCCAGACCGCGGGCCGCGCCGGTGATAACCACGGTGCGGGGCTCACCCATTGGCGGTCCCGGGTGCGCAGGCGCCCTGTCCCGGTGGCGGGGGCTGCACGTCGGGTCGTCCGTCCGGCAGAGCGTACTGCCAGGTGGACCACTTGCCGACCGAGAACGGGCCCTGGGCACCGGCTTCTTCGTAATACCCTTGGGGGTCGAACACTTTGGCCTCCGGATAGGGCCACGGGCAGGCGACGGACGTGGCCAGCCCGCTTGCTTTGATCGCCCAGAACCAGGCGCCGTAGGCGAAGTATGCGACGTTGATGATTGCGAACATGACCAAGAAGGTGCCGAGAACGGGCTTGGTCGGGAACAGCTTCGCCCTGGCGGCGAGCTTCTCCGCCACCGACTTACCGGTGTCATCGCGATAACACAGGATCCCGGCGGGAATCATGACGAACGTGACCGAGAAGGACTCCCAGATCAGCGGGAATTGGAATGTCGTACCGGCGAATATCGACCCGAAGGGGATGACCTGCGAATAGATGTACATCCCGGTGCGAATGGACGTGACTTCGAGGATGGCGTCGAAGACGAAGCCGATGGGCAGGATCAACAGCGCAAGGCTGATGAGCGGATGTTTCCACACGAAGGCGTCCGGCTGGCGCCTGGCCTGCAGTTTGCGCAGGATCCAGACCGCGGGAAAATACGGACCGAAATAGAAAGTGACGTAACCGAACACGATGAACGGTTCGACGGTGGGTGACATCATGACCAGCGGCCACGACTCGGGCCAGTGCAGTAGATCGGGGTTGTAGACGGCATAGGGCGCCCAGTTCATGATCGGGTCCTGCCAGACGATCAACGTGGTGCAGATGCCCATGAGGATCACCGGGTGGCCCGGATGCCGCCGCCACGCCACCACGAAGATCACCAGCAGCTGGACCAGCATGACGGCGGTGCCGATCTGGACCCATGCCATCCAGTTGTCGTAGCCGAAGAGGAAGTCGACGGGGCGCGGCCGGCCCTCGATGTTCGGATTGGCCACTCGCGGATCGAGCGCGGTTCGGCAGACGGCGATGAACAGCCCGGCAAAGGCCAGGGAGGCCAGTACACAGGCCCAGAGTCCCCAGCCTGATCGTGGTTTGCCTGCACCGCCGACTGATTCGCGCGCCGCGGTTCGTGTTACACCGTCTTGCGTGGTCATCAGCCTTCCTCTCCGAAGCGGTCGACGAGATGCGAATTGACTCCGTCGGGATCGAGTCTGCGGGCCACCAGGTACCCCGACCCCATCCAGGCGCGCCGGGTCCACTTGCCCAGTGACACCCGGGTTCCTGGCGCCCCGGAGGCCGCGGGCATCATCTTGACCCGCTCGAGCGCCTCCTTGACGCCCCGCGGGCTGAGCGGATGCGAGTCCGCGAAGGCGCGCACCAGCGTGGCGGCCACGTCGTGGTTGACCACCGTCACGCAGTACTCGGGCCGGCTGCCGTCGTAGCGCGTGGCGTAGCGGTCCAGCCACGCCTGTCCGATCGGGTTGCCCTCGTCGTATTGGTCGACCCCGATCCAGCCCATGAAGGCGTTCCACATGATCGGGTTCACCCAGGCGTTCTGGAATGCGGTGGTGGTGAACCTCGGTGGATCCCAGTCGAGTGCCTCCAGAGCCGGGTTGACGAACACGATCCCGAAGCCGAAGCCCAGGTGCGCGATCGCCTCGGCCTTCGCGTCGTACAGCGATCGGACCGCCTCGTCGACGTCTTGCGCCGTCTGCGCGATCTCCGCTTCGGCGACGATGCGGATCCCCTTGCGGCGACAGGCGGTTCGGAGATTCTTCAGGTAGCTTTCGCCGATCAGGCTCTGTTCGGCCAGCACCCCGATCTGGTTCAGACCGCGCTTCGCGATCAGATCGACGAGGAAGATCGGCTCGTCGGTCATCGAGCCCTGGGGAAACGCGAATGTCCACTCACCGAGCCAGTCGTCGGTTCCGGTGACGCTGATCGCCGGAACCTTGAACCGTTCCTCGATCGCCTCGCGGAGCGGCACACAGTTGTCGGTGATGTTCGGTCCGAATACCACCAGAGCGCCTTCGTCGACCAGTTCGTCGTAGGCATCGATCACCGCCTTGACGCTGCCCTTGGGCAGGCCTTCGACTTCCTTGTAGATCATCTGGACCGGCCGGTCGATGAGGCCGTCCGCGATGGCCTCCTCGAAGACGAGGTCGAAGCAGCGGGTGAACGACGACAGAAGATCCTCCGGGAATCCCGGCGGGAGGGTGAAGTCCATCAGGTAGCCGACCTTGATGGGCTCAGCGGTGCTCTCGTAGGACATCTGACCTCCGTACCGTCGGGCGCTGACCGGCGCTATACCTAATATTTGTTCCGATATTAATTGCGCTGTCCCGTAAGGTCAATCACCGGGTCTGCGCGAGGTACAGATCGATCATGTCGTGCAGACCGCGGCCCAGATGGACGTCGTCGGTCAGGGGTCCGGCGATGGCCACCTTGGCGGCCAGGCGAGCCGGTAGACCCTCGGCGATCAACTGCCCCGCCGCGACGAGCACCCGCGTCGACGCCACCTCGCGCAGTCCCCCGGTCTCCAGGCGGCGGATCGCCTGCCCGAACCGCACCAGCGCCGCGGCGGTGGCCGGGTCGACGGCGGCCTCGTGTGCGACGATCGCCTCCTCGATCTCCGCCGGGGGGAAACCGAACTCGATGGCCACCATCCGCTGACGGGTGGAGTCCTTGAGGTCCTTGAGCACGCTCTGGTAGCCGGGGTTGTAGGACACGACCAGGCCGAATCCGGGTGCGGCGTCCAGGGTCACGCCGAGACGCTCGATGGGCAGCTGACGCCGGTGATCGGCCAACGGATGCAGCACCACGGTGGTGTCCTGTCGCGCCTCGACGATTTCGTCGAGATAGCAGATGGCGCCTTCGCGGACCGCCCGCGTCAGCGGTCCGTCGACCCACTCGGTCTGGTCGCCGCGGAGCAGATATCGGCCGACCAGATCCGCGGTGGTGAGGTCATCGTGGCACGCCACGGTGATCAGCGGCCTGCCCAGGTCGTGGGCCATCGCCTCGACGAACCTGGTCTTGCCGCAGCCGGTCGGGCCCTTCAGCACGATGGACAAACCCTGGCGGTAAGCGGCCTCGAAGACGTCCGCTTCCTCGGCGACCGGCTGGTAATAGGGGCGCGTCGAGCCGGCATGCGATCCGTTGACGTTCACCGCACCGGGTTCAATCACCATGGCGTCCCTTCGATCGCCCGGGCCCTTGCGCAGCAGCAGCGTAACGCGGAACAGAATTTTGGTTCACGTTGCTCCCTGAGGGCATGTCACGAAATCCGCCGTCGCACTTCCGCCGATCGCAGCGCCGAGCGGAACAACGGCCCGATGACGCCGACCAGCTGATCGGCCTCGCCGACCGTCGCATGCGCGGCACTGCCGAACACGGACCGCAATGACACCGCGTCGGTGCTGGCGCCCACGGTCAGGCACACGCAACCAGTGCCCCGGCGACGGGCCTCGGTCAAGGCCCTTCGTGCGTCCGCAGCCCCGTAGTTGCGCTCGTAGCCGTGGTCATAGGCCAGACCGTCGGAAATCACCACCAAGAGCTGCCGTGACGTGCCGCCGCGCGATTCGACCACCGCAGCCCCGTGCCGAATCGCCGCGCCCAATCGCGAGTACCCCCCGGGTTCCAGACTGTTGAGGCGGTTGATCACCCGCGCGTCGAGCTGGTCGTCGAACAGCTTGACCGGCACGACTCTCACCGCACCCCGGCCGTGGGAGTTGTAGCCGTACAGTGCCACCCGGTCACCGAGATCGTGCAGCGCCACCAAGAGCGTGGCAGCTGCGGCGCGTTGCTGATCATGCACCGTGCGCCCTCGGCTGCCGGGCTCGCCGGCCGACCCGGAGACGTCGAGCAGCAACAGCACGGACAGGTCGCGGCGCCTGCGCACACTGTCGAGGTACACGGCCTCGTCCGGCACCGCGCCGGCATGCACCCCGACCCGCGCCTCGATTGCCGCATCGATGTCGATGTCGTCACCCTGGTATTGGCGGTGACGACGGTCCAGGCCCACCCCCAACCTGGCCAGTGGCCGGTGCGCGCTGATCCCGGCCTCGATCGTGTGGGGCGCCGATGAGCGGGCCCGCGGCCGCACCTCCTGCACGGTGCACCAATCGTTCCGATACCGCTTGTGCCCAACATCCCACTCGGGGTAGGAGAATCCGGATTGTGCGACGTCTTTGATCTCGTCGAGCGGGGCGACGGTTGTCGAGGAGTGCACCGAGCGCACGCTCCGCTCGGCAGAGCGCGCGCGGTGTGTTGGCGCCTCGGCGCCCGGCGGCCCACCGCCGGTGCCCGAGCCACGGGCGGAGGACAACATCTTCGCCAACCACTTCCCGACGAATCCCCCGCCACCCACCGGGCTCACGAGCGAGCTCATATCGGCCGTGCCGTCCGCCTCGCCGTCATCGAGTTCGGCCAGTTCACGCCGGGGGTCGCGACTTCTCGGCAGGTGTCCTGCCGACTGTTGGTCCGCCGAGGCACGCTCTGCCGCGGCCCGGATCTTGCCGGCTCGGATGACTCCGAACTCCGCGGGCGCCTCGGCCGGTCCTTCCTTGGCCACCGCGATGGCCAGCGAGGTCTGCGCGCCATCGCTGCGGCCGGCCACATCTGGGTCCGCCAACGACCGCAGCACCGCGGGCAGCAGGTGGTCGTTGGCGGCCAGCGCGCGATGCCCTTCGACCGCCAGATAGCGCCGGGTCAGCCGCGGGTGACCGGCAACCGATCGGATGATCCCGTCCGCCAGACTGCCCGCCGCCACCAGCGACGCCTGCACCGCGACCGCCGCAAGCGTCGTGCCGACGGGCGCCGAAGGATCGATGAAGACCGTCTGACCATCGGTCCACGCGGGCTGCCCGTCGCCGACCGGTGAGACCGCCATCGGCTTGCCCGCCAACACCGATGCCAGCATCCCCAGGGCGGGCATCCGGTCATCGACGGTGTCGTCCACGTCCACCTCCCCGCCACCGGCAATGTTGACCAAATATCTGTTCCACCGTAGAGTTCGGCCGCACGGCAGTCAACCGACCTCTTCACGACGTCGGCTCGCATCAGCACCGAAATCACAAGGGTGACCAGATGATCGACTTCACCGACCAAGTCGCTATCGTGACCGGCGCCGGCCGCGGACTCGGACGGCTCTATGCACTCGATTTCGCCAGGCGGGGTGCCGCGGTCGTCGTCAACGATGTCGGGTCGACGATGCGCGGCGACGGGGTCGATACCGGGGTGGCCGATTCGGTGGTCCGTGAGATCACGAACGCCGGGGGCCGTGCTGTTGCTTCCTATGATTCGGTCGACACCGCCGAGGGCGGCGCGGCGATCGTCGACGCTGCCGTGGGTTCCTTCGGCCGCCTCGATGCCGTCGTCAGCAACGCGGGAATTTTCGGCAGCGTTGCCTTCGAGGACCTTTCGCACGATGCCTGGACGCGAATGCTGCGGGTCCATCTCGACGGCGGGTTTCATGTGTCCCAGCCGGCCTATCGGGTGATGAAGGCCAACGGCGGTGGCCGGTTCGTGTTCATCTCGTCCTCGGCGGGTGTCTTCGGTCAGCCGATGGAAGCGCACTACGCGGCCGCCAAAGCCGGCCTCATCGGGTTGACGAATGTCATTGCGATCGAGGGTGAAGCGCACGGGATTCTCGCTAATTCCGTTCTACCGACCGGATTTTCCCGGATGGTGACCGAGACGGTCGGCGACGAGAAGTTCCTCACCGAATCCGGTTTCATGCGCGCCATCCGCCCCGAACTGGTGGTGCCCCTGGTGGTGTACCTGGCAAGCACGTCGTGCACGTTCAGTCATCGCACCTACTCGGCCTGCGCGGGACGCTACGCCCGTGCTTTCATCGGGCTCAGCGAAGGCTGGCTCGCCGACCACGACGCCGCACCGGCAGCCGAGGACATCGACGAACACCTTGGCCAGATATCGGCCACCGAGAGCTTCATCGTGCCAACCTCGATCGTCGATGAGGTCCTCGAAGTCTGCGATCGCCTCGGCGTGAGCGCCATGCCAGGCGGTGCCGAAGTCGAATTCCCCGAACCACACAAGTGAAAGAGCTGACCATGCTGCCGTTGGGCCAGCGGCGCCGGGTGGCGGGGCGCACCCGAAACGCTGTCGCTCTACCTGGATGGGTTGGCCGACGACGAGATCAACCGGATCACCCAGCAGAACGCGATGCGACCGTACTCGTTCGACATGTTCTCCCACATCCCCGCCGAGCAGCTCACCGTGGGGGCGCTGCGCGCTCAGGCCACCGATGTCGATCTGGGGGTTCGGTTCCTCGGAACGGCTGAAAAAGACCGGTACCGATAGACATTCATGACTGCATTCAGCGCTATGCCCCGGGGGTGGACCGGCATGACCCGGGCACTGCTGCGCTCGGCGTACCGCGACGGCGCTGTCGACGATCAGCCGGAGAACCACATGACATTGTTCCGGTGGCGATCGGCGATCGGGTCTGTGTTGTCGACTGGAACACCGAACCGATGTCGCAGCTGACCGACGAGATCGTCGCGATGGTGCCGGGGGTGCGGCCGGCGACACGCGACTACTTGCGCATGCCGCCGCTGACGGTGAGGTCGTCGCCGGTCACGTAGGTGGAGGCCCGGCTGGCCAGGTACAGCACCGGACCGATGATTTCGTCGATGTCGGCGATTCGCTTTTGTGCGTTGCCCTCGGCCAGCATCGCCAGGGTTCCCGGCTGATATTGCTCGGCGACGGTGATCATCTCGGTAGCGAAAGGGCCCGGGCTGAGGATATTGACCCGGACTCCCCAGGGGGCCCACTCGTTGGCCATGGAGACTGTCAAATGGCGAAGTGCCGCTTTTGCGGCGCCGTAGGCGACCGAAATGGGGGTTGAGGCATAAGCTTCCATCGATCCGATGTTGACGATGCTTCCACCGCCCCCGTCGCGCATGATCGGGGCGACGCACTGGCTCATTCGCAGCGCGCCTTCCACATTCACATTGAAGATCTTGCGCCACAGACCGAGCTCGACCGTACTGGCACTCTGCAGTGCCGGGTTGATACCGGCATTGTTCACCAGCACGTCGATGTGGCCGAACGTGTCTACCACGCGATCAACGAAGGTCGGTATGTCATTCCAGTTACCGACGTGGCACGCCAGTCCGATCGCCACTGCACCGGTCGCTTGGTGGATCTCGGTGGCGACCTCGTCACAGCGGTCCTGCTTTCGGCCGGTTACGACCACCGAAGCGCCTGCGCGGGCGAGCCCCTCGGCGATCGCGCGTCCCAGACCCCGTGTCGCACCGGTGACGATTGCCACCTCCCCGGAGAGGTCGAACAACTCGCGCGGATTACTCATCTGTAGTGCCCTTCTCTGCGGTCGTGTCGGGCCAGCGATAGGCACCGAATATGTTCGGTACCACGACTCCTGGCGCGGCTGCGAGTACATAGGGAATGGCCCGGACGGCCGTCATCGCCACCGCAAGCTGGCCACCCGCTACACCGTCCAGATCGATTTCTTGGTTGTCGATCGTGAGTTCGAGCCGAATCGGCGGCGATCCGTCGATGACAACTCGGATCAGGAACTGACCGTCGAGGGCGAGATTCCAGCTTGGAATCTCCGCAACAGCAGTCCAATGCTCTTCGGCAACCAGAACCGGTACGCCGGCGCTGCACGCGGACCATGACATGATCTGACCGATCACCGATCCTGCGGGCAGTGTCGCGCACGCCACATCGACGTCGTACGGCAGTGTCGCGGTCCGGACTTCCTTGCGGATCTCGTCGAAGCGCAGCCCGAGCACGTCTGCCGCCGCTGCCAATGACTGTTCGTACTGAATCGAGACCGACTGGAACAGAGGCGATTCCGGCGATATTTCGTGGGGCGGTTTGCCCATGCCCATCAGGTCGACAAGCATCTCGCGTGCGCTGATGGCCCGGCAGTCGACGAATTCCTGCACAGTGATCCTGTCGACTCGCCGGGATAGCGCGGTGAGCGAGGTTGCGAGGCGTTCGAACATGAAGCCGGGATGCTCACCGGCGGCGTGGAACCGTGCACCCGAATGAGCGCAGGCCTGTTTGATGCGTGTCTCGACGTTGGAGTCGTACGTCGCCAAATGGTTGTACGAGGTCGTCGTGATGACGGTCTTGCCGGAAGTCAGCAATGCCACGATGTCCTCGGTGTTGGTGTTACCGGGGAAAGCCTTGCTGGCCGCATGCAGAACGAGATCGGCGTCCAATGCGAGGATCGCTGACGTGTCGTTGGTCGCGGTGATGCCGGTCGGCGGGCGACCGACCATGTCGCCGGCGTCGGTGCCGACCTTCGATTCGCTGTAGACATAGAGGCCGACGAGTTCGAGATCGGGACGATCGATGACCTCACGAAGTTGCGCCTTGCCCACCGGCCCCGTCGCCCACTGCACAACGCGAACGGTCATGACAGCTCGGGCCGCTCGAGCAGACCCTCGATGGTGCCGTGGATGACGATTCCGCTGGCGTCGGGCAACACGCGTCGCGCCACCAGAAACTCGCTGCCCATCCAGCCGTGGCGAATGTACTTCCCGAACCGCAATCGGGTACCGGGAGCGCCGGTCGCCGCCGGAACCATCTTGATCCGCTCGAGCGCCTGTTTGACGCCGATGCCGGTCAGCGGTCGCGCGTCGGCGAGCGCGATCATCATCAGCCGACCAACGTCGTAGCAATACACGGGAAAGAAGTACTCGGGCCGTCGGGCGTGACGCTCTTCGAACCGATCCAGAAACTCTTGTCCCGTCTGGTTTCTCTCGTCGTACTGATCCAAGCCGATCCAACCGGCAAGCTGGTTGCGCCACCACGAACTCGTTGACGCGAATTCAAAGGCGGTGGTGGTGTATCGGGGCGGCATCCAGTCGATGTCGGCGAGGGCCTCGTTCATCCCGGGGATGCCCAGGCCGAAGCCGACGTGGATGATCCCGTCCGGCCGGTGGGCGGCTAACACGGCCATCGCTGCACGTTTTTCGGACTGGACTTGCGGAATCGGCACTTCGGTGGTGATGGTCAGCCCGGCGTCTGCGCACGCGACCCGGGTGGTGCGCAGATACTCGGTTCCGATCAGTGAGTCCTCGTAGGCGACGCCGACCGACCGGCAACCGTCCAGGGCAGCCACGGTCGCGATGATGATCGGCTCTTCCTCCATCGAGCCGGCCGGTAGTCCGAAGACCCACTCCCCCAACATTGTTTCGCTCGCACCCATCGTGATACACGCGACGTCGCCGAGGTCTTCGACGTACCGGCGCAGTGCCGCGCCGTTCTCGGACACCCACGGGCCGAAGATAACGTGAGCGTCCTCGGCGACCAACTCGAAGAATGCGTCCCGCACCGCACGGAACGAGCCGTTGGGCAGCCCCTGTACCGCACGCACGACAAATTCGACCGGTCGATCCAGCAGGCCTTGTTCGACATACTCGTCGGCGACGAGTTGCAGGGACGGCATGATGTTCTCATCGAAGTTTCCATCCTCGTCGAGATAGTCGATGAGGAGGCCGATCCGCGCGGGCGCCAACTTCGAGGTCATCGTAGAGCTCCCCTGAAATCCAGATCGGCAAGGTCGAAAACGCCCGACCCTGCCCGGCGAACAGCAGGTATGGCATGGATGGCGTGCATCGCCGTTGCCAAACAACCCATTTCGGTGTGGTCCTCACCTCTGGTGCCCAGCACCAGGTTGCAGCGCATGGTGGGCGCTCCCCCGAATTCGATCTCGTAGCCCTCAGCCCTGGACCACTCGGGCATTACGTCGGGACTCATCCAGGTCACGTGCTCGACGCAGATCGACGTCGAGCCACAGTCAGCCCGGACGCCCAGTTTGATGGCCGCGACTGTTCCCGCGGGGATCACTCCGAATGCGACATGGAGCTCGCGGTCAGCAACCACGGTCTCCCGAAATGGCTGGCATGCCAACACCTCGAGTCCGAGCGCCTTTGCGATGATGGACGCGGTACTGACGAACGCCTTGCCGGCCCGCTCAGGATCGCTCAGGATCGGTGACGTCGAATCCGGCCGATGGCCGTAGCCCATCACGTCGACCATCATCTCGCGACTGGGGTATCCGGCGTATGAGAGGGATTCGCGGACAGTGATCTCGCCGCACCGGTAGGACAGCCGGGACAACACCGGCGCCACCGCTTCGCCCCAGAACCCCGGGAAAAGTCCGACACCGAGAAACGAGGCGCCGCCGTCCACGCACGCCGCTTCGATCAGGCTCGCACGGTCCGGATCAAAGCCGTACACGTCGATGAACGAACTTCCGGTGGCGATGACGTCGATACCGCAACTCAGCAGATGGGCCACGTCGCGGAAGCAGGTATCCGGATGCCGCTCAACGCTACCCATGTAGAGCACGATGTCGGGCTTTGACGTGACGATCTGGTAGTTGTTGTCGGTGGCCCGCACCCCGGTGGGTGGTCTGTCGGCCAGGTCGCCGGCATCGCGGCCGATCTTCGTCTCGTCGTACACCCGCACGCCCACGAGTTCGAGATCTGGCGAATCGATGACCGCCCGTAGCGCAAGCCGGCCGGTGGCCCCCGTGGCCCACTGGGCCACCCGGGTACCAGTCACGATGGCCCGGGCCATGACAGCTGAAGGTCCGGCACGAATCGCAATGGCGGCCGGTACCGCACCTCGTAGCCGGGACTGAGGCTGTATTCGGGAATACGACGATGCCATTCGCGCAACGCGATTCGCAGCTCCCTGCGCGCCAGGTGTGAGCCCAGGCAGCGGTGCGGGCCTGCACCAAAGGCGAGGTGACGGTTGCCTCGCCGGTCGAAGTCGACGGTCAGCGGATCGGGAAATTCCTCCGGATCGACGTTCGCCGCGCCGAGGTTGACCAACAGGTGGTGGCCCGCCGTGATCACGTGCTCGCCGACGGCGCGCTGTTCCCGGGCCCACCGAACAGCCCATGGCACCGGCGTTTCCCAGCGCAGAAGTTCTTCGACAGCGCGCGGAATGACCTCAGGGTCGACGGACAGGTGCCGCCGCTGGTCGGCATGCTGAGCGAGATAGGCCCAGAAGCACGTCAGAGTGTCGGTCACAGTGTCCAGCCCGGCGGTGAGTAGCACGAAGCAAATCGACAACAGGTCGTCCCGTGATACCGGCTCACCGTCGATTTGGGCATGAGCCAGTTCCGTGATCAGGCCCTGCTGTGGCGACGTCATCCGCTGGTCGAGAACAGAATCGAAAAAGGCGTATACGTTCTGAGCAGTCCCGCGTTGGATGGCCAACTTCTCATCGAAGGTCGACTCATCGGAACCAGGGTGCAGAAGTCCGTCACGCATGGCGACCAGGGTCCCGAGTTCTTCCCACGGCAGCCCCATCAGCCCGAGGAACACCGAGGACGGGAACAGTTCAGCGAATTCGGAAGTGAAGTCACACGAGCCGCGATCGATAAAGGTGTCGATGAATCGGTTGACGCGATCGGCGATGTCGGCTTCTTGTGCCTCCATCCGCCGTGGCGAGAACATCGGTTCCAGCAGCCTGCGATATCGCGTGTGATCCGGCGGGTCGATGCCCAGCGGGATCAGGGGTTTGGTCTGGCCCTGCTCAACCAGATCGCAAGAGGAAAAGGTTCCGGCGTCGCTGAGGGCCGCACCGACCAGCGAACGCCGACCAACCATGACACTGCTACCCAGAGCAACCGACCCCTGCTGCGCCAGTAGGTAATTCGCCGGCTGCGGTGACCGGGCGTCGAGGCCGGCGCCCGCGCCGCCGCTGACAAACTGGAACTTTCTCACGGGCCGATCCGCCCGTAAGGAACCCGCTTCTGCCACCGGCTCTCCCATCGAAATATCTAGATGTATTTCAGCATGCTATGCTCGAAATATCTAGATATTTTGCATCGGAGTTCGAGGCGGCGAGGCGGAGTGACTGCACGCAGGTCCCCAACTGTTGCGACGGTCGAGAAGCCCGAACAGATCGCAGCCGAGTTGCGTGCGCGGATCATCAGCGGCGAGCTCGCGGGCGGCACCCCGTTGGGCCGCGAACCCGATCTGGTCGCGAGGTTCGCGGTGTCACGCCCATCGATGCGCGAAGCGCTACGGATCCTGGAGACCGAGGGTCTGATCGACGTGGTTCGCGGGGTCCGCGGCGGAGTATTCGTTCGGTCCCCCGATGCGCGCATGACGGCGCGGACCGCCGCTATGCTCCTGCGCGCCCGGAATGTCGCACTCGCAGACGTATTCGAAGCGCGCTACCTCCTCGAGCCACCTGCCACGCGCGTGATCGCGACCCGCTCCAAAGGGCGGCAGGCCGCGATCGATCAACTCAGATCACTGATCGCGCGCGAAGAAGACGCAATCGACGACCACGAGGCGTTTGGCCTGGCCAACCATGCGTTTCATGAAGCGTTGTTATCACTGTCCGGCAATCAGACGCTGAGCATTGTGGCCGGGATACTCGACACAGTCCTGGCCAGCGCGCTCATCGCGGTCACCCGAGCCGACAAGGACCTCACCTCGACCGCGACCCGACGTCGAGACCTTCGATCACAACAGCGACTCGTCGAACTCCTCCGTACCGGCGACGCCGACGGAGCCGAAAAACACTGGCGAGCCCACATGCAATTCCTCGCACGCACCATGGCCCGCGCCGCCTCGACGACACTGGTCGATCTGTTGCCCTGAAATCAGCAGACGCCGCCGTGAGGCCAGACATCGTCACTACGAAAACGGCTACCTTACTGAGACGAACACGGCGAGCACTGGCAATACTCAGGCGATCAGACCCACCAAGCCGGGATCGAAGGTCGCCCGGGCGGCCACCGACGCGGCCGCGGCGGAAACCACCAGGGCAGCGTCAGTTTCATAGCCCTTGGGAAAGACGATCTCGGCACTGTCGGGGTTCTCCCGATGCGCCATCAGCCAGTCGTAGAGCAGCCAGTCCACCGCACAGGTCACCGCCAGCGGATCGGCGTCCGGTGCCCGCGCCGCGGACACCACCGCCTGCAGGGCGTCGCGATGCTCCTTGCGGGCCGCATCCTTGTTCACCCCCGAGCTGTCGAAGAACATCATCGCCAAGGTCAGCGGAAACCGCTGGCCCGCTTCGGTGCGCACCACCCAACGGCCGCCCTTCCACGGCTTGTCCGGGTCGACCTGGTGGAATTCGCCGAACCCGCCGATGACACCGATCGACGGGTCGTCGAGTTCACCGTCGAACGGCGCCGGACCAAGCAGACCCAGCGGCAGACGCGCCCGGATCGAGAACAACGCCGCCGTCCCGATGATCTTCCCGGCTCGCAGATCGGCGGACAAGCCGGCGTGTTCGAGTGCCGCGGCGTATTCGAAGCACAGCCGGTCCAGAGTGCGATACAACTCCGCCAGGCTGTCCCGCTCGTCGCTGCCCTGGGGTGACCGGCCACCACCGAGAACCTCGCCGAACCGGCCCGCGGCGATGATCAGCGCATCGTCGAGCGCTTCGAGATGGGTCGCCACCAGTCGGTCCGGCTCGTCGTCCACGGCCACCAGTGCCTGCAACGAGGTGGGGTCACCCGCCGGCGTTGCCCAGTAGAAGCCGATCTGGTCGTCGGCCTGGACGATTCGAGGCCTCACGGCTCCCGCCGCCAGATCATCACTCGATTGTTGCCCGAGTCGGCGACGGCCATCGTGTCACCGCGCAGCGACAGTCCGTATGGCCAGCACAGCGTGTCGCGCTGCACCGAGGTCCAGCGATTCTCGCCGTTGGAGCCGAAGTCGGGTTGCGCCAGAACATGATCCGCGCCGCGCCCGTCGGTCGGTATGCCGTCCCACAACAGGATTCGGTTATTGGCGGTGTCGGCGACCGCCAGCCGTTCGTTGTCGAGACTCGCCGAGTAGGGGAAGCGGAAGCGGTCGCAGGTATGCGGCCCATAGGGCCATTCGAGTGCGCTGGTGAAGTCGGGCTGGCCGAGCACCGAGTCGGCGGCGCGGTCGGCGTCCGGCGGGGGCGACCACCCGAGCAGGCGGTGATCGCCGGCGTCGGCGATCAGCAGCAGGTTTTCGTGGCCGGTGATGTCGTGGGGCCAGCGGAAGCTGGCCGGCCCGACGGCACCGCCACGGTTTTCCTCACGCGCGGCGGCATCGGGCTGGCCGAGCACGACGTCGGCGGGCTGATCGGGTTCGGGAAGACCGTTGCGCCACCCGAGGACCCGACGATTGCCGGTGTCGGCGACCCAGAAGGCCGAGCCGATGACGGCGATACCGAACGGCCAGTACAGCGTCGACGCCGAGCATTCACCGCCCCGGTTCTCGGTGACCGAGCTGGCATCCGGCTGGCCCAGCACGAGATCGGGCGCCACATCGTTGGCTTGCGGCACGGTGTTCCACACCAGGATCCGGTGGTGCCAGGCGTCCGCGACGATCAACCGACCGTCGTGGACCAGCACCCCGGTCGGGAGATTCATCCCGCGCTCCGGACCCCGGCCACCGGCCGCGCGGCCTTCCGACTCGCCGTCAGGTTGGCCGAGGACGACATCGGCGGGCTGCTCATCGCGGTCGGGCATCCCGTGCCAGATCAGCACACGATGGTTGCCGGAGTCGGCCACCACCACCTGTTGATCGCCGAGGAACACCCCGCGGGGTGAATACATCCACGCCATGGAGGGTTTCGCCGGCGGAAGCGCCAAACCGCCCGGCGCGGGCGCACCCAGCCACCTGCTCGGTGACCAGCCGTCGGTGAGGTCGATATCCGGCCTGACATCCGGGCGAGTACCGACTCCGCTGATGTTGTGACGGACGGTGTAGCGGCTCATCTGCCGACGCGGACCCAGACGACACCGTCGTCAACGCGCAGCGGAAGCTGCTCCAGCTGGGCGCCCGGTGCGCTGAGGCACTCCCCCGACGTCGCGTCGTAACAGAAGCCGTGCCACGGACAGGTCAGGGTGTTGCTGCCCAGGTCCAGCACCGCGTTGTTCAACGGCAGTGCTTCGTGCGCACATTCGTTGCGATACGCCGACAGTCGCTGGCCGGCATTGACGACGATGATCTCGGCGTGCTCGCCGGTGGTCGTCGTGAGGCTCAGCGGCGACAGATCGTCGACGACCACGTCCGACGCCGGCCCGACCTCGACCCAACCCTCGCTGGCCGGATCGCGCCCGATCCGCAGCGCCTCAACCGGGATCAACGTGGGTGTCGGCTCGTTCGGCAACACCTCCACGGCCGATATCGCCGGAACTCCCTGCACCAAGGCCTCTTCGACGAGATTCCGCAATGTCACCGATGACATCGAACAGCCGTTACAGGCACCTTCCAGGCGGACGAACGCCGTGCCGTCCTCCACCCGCACCAGCGTCACATCGCCGCCGTGGCTGTTCAATTGCGGTCGGACCGAGACCAGCACCTGGTTGGCGTGCGTGACCGGGTCGGGCCGCACGATCCCGTGCAGTGACAGCAGCAGATGGACGCCTGGATCGTCCACCAGATCGAACAGCGCCTCCCGGGCGGCGTCATCGGCGCGCATCCGGCGCACCATCGTCACCAACCCGGCGCGGTGGATCGCCTCGATCGCCGACTTGAGCTCTTCGGCCACCTCCCGGGCGGCAGGGTCCAGACCGTCCAGCGCGGCCACGGCGTCGTCGACACGTTTGGCGAGTTCCTCGAAACTCGGCACGGTGATCGGCCTTTCAGTGGTTGTCGACATCGCTGCCATCCGTCCGGCCCAGCGTGGTCTGCCGGGCGATCTCGTCGAGCACGCCGCGCACGGTGCGCACCGAGTCGTCGTCGCCGAGTTCCTCGAACAGGAACCGGGCTTCGTACAGTTTGGCTTTCGCCTGGTCGAAAGCGCCAAGATGAGCCAGCACGTTGCCCTGGTTGGCCAGCACCCTGGCCCGGCCCATCGGGTCGCTGTCACGGTCGCGGGCATCCAGGACGGCCTCGTAGAGCTCGACCGCTTCCACCAGGTTGTCGGCCTGGTGTTTCGATGGGGTGTAGACCAGCGAGTTGGCGAGATTCAACTGCACACTGGCCCACTGCTCGGGATAGTCGTCGCGGGTGTACACCTTCAGCGCCGACCGCAACGACTGCGCCGCAATGCCCAGCCTCAGCTGACCGGAGGCCTCCGTCATCGGCATCGTCAAGTACGCGGTCGCCAGGTTGGCGTGCGCCGAGGCCCACAGCAGTGGAGCCTCCTCCCGTAGAACCAGCTGCAGCGCCGAATGGTAGTGCGGCACAACGGCCGCCAGCAGCTCGGGCCGTTCCGGCGCCTGCTCGTGCAGCAGGCCGGCCAGCTGCAGATGCAATTCGGCGCGAGAGACGCGCAGCCCGTCGGCGCCCTCGAGTGCTTTGAGCGCCGCCTCGAACCGGCGCACCGCGTCGGCGGAGTCGACGGCGATCGACGCCGACGCACCGAGTAGTACGCCTCGAAGTGGAGACGACACGGCCGCGGCTTCGTCGGCGGCACGGTCGAGAAGTGCGACGGCCTCCGCTGCCTCCCCATCCTGGAACGCCCGGCTGGCCTGTGCCGACAGCACCAGCGCGGCGAGCTCGGCGCGGGCCGATCCCAGCGGCGGCGGAGTGTCGCACCGACCGACGGCGAACAGCACGACATCGACCAACACACCGAATTCACCCAGAAGCGAGCGCAATTCGTCAGGATCGGCGGAGTCTGGGTCCATCACGAACCGGTTGTATCGGCTGACGGGATCATCACCAGACAACAGCGCCAGCGCACCGTCACGGTCTCCGGCCAGAGCCAGCTGGTGTGCGCGCAGCGCCTCCGGCCACTGCACGACGTTCCCGGCGAGCAGCGCCGTACGCGCCTCTTCGGTGTCCGGAGACGCCGGAATCAGCATGTAGCCCAGCGGAAGTGGGAATGCGCCCAGCGGCTGCGGCCGAACCGCGAGGACGTCGGTATCCACCGATTCGGTGTTGGCCAGTGCGGTCACGGCATCTCTCCCCTCATCCGTGGATGGGTCCGCGGATATCGCGCTCGGCGGCGCGTTTGATCAATCGGGCCGACAACTCGGCGCGGGCCTTGCTGTTGTGAGTGTCGATACGCTTGCGCACCACACCGTCGGCGAACACCACGACGATGTCCACGGCCCACCGGCCGCGCTCCTCCACCACGACGGTCTGCACGTCCAATGCCTCGTCGGTCGAACTGTCCTTGCGGACGGAGGTCTTGGGCCGTGATTCGTCACACATGACGATCACCGGTCCGACCCCAGCGGAATCCGCAAGGCGTGTTGTGCATCGTCCCAGAATGCCTGATGGACGCCGGTCACGGGGCGGTCCGCGAGCACCTCGCGGACCAGCAGCGACCGATCCCCGGCGGGGTTGCGCTGTTTGAGCAGCAGGCCTCCGCTACGCGGGCCGCGCAGCGGGATGAGCCACAGGTCGTCCTCACGCACCATCGCGGCCACCGCATCCGACGGAAACCGGCTGGCCGCCAGCGCCGCATCGAGCCGCACATACCCGTCGTCGGTGAAGCTCACCGAGATGTCGTCGCCGACATCCGGCCGGAGCGGACCCAGATAGTCGCGTTCGACGAGATCGATCACCTGTTCCATCGCGGCCTGCGCCGGCGCGGAGAGGTCAGCACCCAGCTCGACGCCGGCCGCCTCGATCAGGAACACCGTGATGTCGCTCGGGCAGGCGTCGGCCAGCGCCCAGCGGGCGAACGCAATCGCATGATCCCACCGGAACGAGTGGGTGTGCAGGCCCTCCAACGGGGGCAGGTCGGCCAGCTCGTCGGCCGGGACCCGGTAGATCGTGCCGGGATCGGCGCCGGTGGCGGATGCATCGACGATGACGACGCGCTCGGCGCCGCGCATCTGGAAGGCGACGTCCATGCCCGCGGTGCCACCGTCGACCAGCCGTGCCCCGGCGGGCACGCCGCGCTCCCACAGGTGCCGGACCAGAACCGGCCCGACACCGTCGTCGCCGCGCAGCAGGTTGCCGCATCCCACCACCAAGACCGCACACCCAGGCGGCCCGATATCCGGCGAAGGGGGGCCGGCATCGGAACCGCCTGGGTTGCTGCGGGAGTCGTGTGCCCCAGGCTCGATCGCCGGGATCACACCATTCCGTTTATGACGAACTTCGACAGCTCCTTGCCGGTCTTGCCGTCGTAGGCATGCACGGTGCACACCAGACAGGAGTCGAAGCTGCGTGCCACGTGGCCGAGCTCGACGGGATCCTCCGGATCCACGATCGGCGAGCCGACCAGGGCCTTCTCCATCGGACCCAGAACATCGGATCCATCGCGCGGACCGATGTTCCAGGCCGTCGGAGTCACCACCTGATAGTTCTTGATCTTGTTGTCCTCGATGACGATCCAGTCGGCCAGCGCGCCGCGGGCCGCCTCGGTGGCACCGAAACCCTTACCCTGGGCGTACTCGGTGGGCTTGCTGTAGAAGCTCTCCTTGAGGTCGAGCTGATCGAGCCAACCCCTAACCCACTTGTAGTACTTCGGGCCCTCGTGCATGCGGGCCAACTGACGCACCATCACGCTCGGGCCGATCTTGGTGAGGATGTCGTTGAACAACGGGTCATTGTCCTGGTGCGGTGCGGCATTCGGGCCGGCGGCCGCCACCCGGCGCGCCAGCGGACCAGTCTCCAGCGGGATGGCACCGAGGTCGCCGACCACGTATCGAGGCGATTTCGCCCAGCTGTACTTGCCCTGTTTCTTTCCCTCCTGGGGATCGATCGGGATGGTCTCACCGTCGAACGGATGCAGTGGCGTGCTGCCCTCATAGAACGAGTGGGTGACGTCCTCGCGGACGTTGGCCTGATCGAAGTCGTACCACTGCCCCTTGGCGTAGACACCGCCGCGACCGATCAGTGCGGCGTTGCGGCCGTCGATGGTGGGGTTTTCGTACAACGTGGGGTCGAAGTAGGTGCCGGTGGAGATGTAGTTGCCCACCCCCTGGCCGTACTTGTCCAGCCCGATGTCGAGGCAGTAGCGGATGAAGAAACCGCAATCGCTGTTGTACTGCGACTCGTTCTCGTCCACCCAGGCCAGTACGTCTTCCCAGGTCTTGTTCTCCAGCCAGCGATCGACGCTGCAGCCCAGCCAGTCGGACTCCAGCCAGTTGTCCTTCCAGTGCTCGAGGATTGCGATCGAGCGTGTCACATCAGACAGCGTGGGAGCCGACATCACGCCGCCGGGCACCATGAAACTCGAGTGCGGCCACTGACCACCGAAGATCGCATAAACCTCGACCGGCTTGTTCGACAGCACCACACCCTTCTGGTAGCTGGTGCCGACGTACGGGGCGAAGCGGCGCACCGCCTCGTCGTACATCGTCGACTTGGCGTAGTTCTTGTTGGTCAGGTCGATGGCGAACAGCGCATAGAAATAGCGCGGAATCGATTGCAGCGTTTCGCAGGCCTGCGCGATGTTGCGGATCAGTGTGGCATTCGGTGGCATGTGCGTGCGCCACGCGGTGTCCAGTGCGTACGCGGACTTGTACAGGTGACTGCCGCCGCAGATACCGCAGATGCGGGGGCACACGACCAGGCCCGACTGCGGGTCCTTACCCCGCAGGATGATCTCGAAGCCGCGGAACATGGCGGCTTCGGTCCAAGCCGAGGTGACAACACCGTTGTCGACGGTGACCCGGACATCCAGGTCACCCTCGACCCGGCCCAACGGGCTGACGTGGATGTCGAGTGCGGTCATGAGAAGGTCCTCCAAAAGATTTGGGCTGAAGCGGATTTGGTGATTTCGGCGTGGCTAGACCACGAACATGTCTTCCTTCGACCACTGCGGTGCGGCGATGCGTGCCGCCGCCGCGTGAGCCATGTACGTCAGGTGGTCGGATCCCTCCGGCACTTCCTTGGGGATCACTCCGCCGACCTTCTGAGTCTTGAACAGCGTTCCCGGCGCCAGGTCGAAGTGCGGGAACTCCGGCTCGGTGCAGCCGATGCAGGGCATGCCCGCGCGCGTCTTCGAGGACTGCCGGTTCCACAGGATGCGGTTGCACGGCGAGTGCGTCATCGGGCCGCGGCAGCCGAACTCGTAGAACAGGCAACCGGTACGCGTGCCCTCGCCGAAGGACATCGTCGACTGCTTGTACTCGAAGAACTGCACACGGGTGCAACCGGTTTGGGTGAAGGTCTTGAAGAACGTCTCCGGCCGGTGCAACTCGTCGAGCGCGATGTCGCCCGCTCGGCCGGTGGCCAGCGCGACGATGATCTGGGTGATCCAGTCCGGGTGCGCCGGACAGCCGGGGATGTTGATGACAGGCAGTCCCATCTTGGAGCGGAAGTCCGGCCCGAGGAATCCACCCTTGTCCCGCTTGTGGAATTGCAGACCGGTCGACGCCGACGGATTGGGTTCCATCGCGGGAATACCGCCCCAGCAGGCGCAGTCACCGATCGCGACGACGATCTGTGCCGCGCCGGCCAGGTCGGTGACCCAGTCTTTCATCGGCCGGTCGGCGAACATGTCCATCCGTCCGGTGCCATTGGGCGCTTCGATGACGCTGCCCTCGAAGACGAAGATGTCCAGCGGGCGTTCACCCTTGGCGCAATCCCAGAAAACCTTCTGCGCGTTCGCGCCCAGCTCCAGGCCCAGCGACGGGTGCCAGATCAGATCCAGACCGAAATCGACGATCAGGTCGACGACGTTGGGTTCCTCGGCGTTGAGGAACGACATCGTGTTGCCACTGCATGCCCCTCCCTGAAACCACAAGACGGAAGCCATGGATGAACTCCTCTCACACGGCCGAGGGCGCGGCCGAAATCGGTTGGGCTGAAACGACTGTGTGACGTTGCGTCAAGCAGGCGGGGGGCACTACCGGCCCACCCGGCGGCCGAAGGACTTGGCCACCTGCAGCAGGAAGCCGAGACCGCGGACTACGTCGGGGTCCTTGGCCGCCTTGAACAAGCCGTAGAGTCCCTTCGGCGGGCGGTCCGCGCCGGACTGACCCTCGACGAGGGCGTCGCCCAGCTGCGCCAACACCTCCGCCGCCGCGGGGTCGGTGAGCTTGGAGGACAGCAGGGTGCTCAGCGCCGGCGTCGCGGAGACCATCGCGCCGGACAGGGTCGCCAGACTCGCGGCCAGGCTTTGCAGGTCGACGGCCTTGAGGGTGTCGGCACCGGGGATTGCGCCGGGCGCGGCTCCCCGGAACTCGGTGATCGTCGCGGACATGGAGTCGGCGATGACGTCACCGCGGCGGACGAGTCCATCCAAGCCACTGACGAGGACTGCCAGCACGTCGGCGTGATCGAGCAAGGTGTTCAGCGCCGCCGCGACCTGAGGGTCATCGAGCCGATCCCGGACCGTATCCAGGGGAGTTGCCGCTACCGTCTGCCCGTTAGCCGTCATGCACACCCTCCCTGGCAAATGTGGCCTCAGTCACAAAAGTAGTCTTATGGAGCCCGTCTGCCTATCGCTTTCACGCAGCGGCTGTCAAAATTGCGAACAATTACCCGCGCTGAGGCGCGCTCGATCGTGGGGAGGCTGGCGTGCGGAGCGTGACCCACTCCCGGTCGGTTGGCCTATCCTTGCACGTCGCCGATGGTCGACACTGATGTCCCGGCTCGCCAGGCTCGGTTACATCGATGTCCGCCGGACGAGCAATCCGGTTCGCCGCAAGGTGCGGTCGCGCGGCGTTCCGCCCGCTCTGGCAAACAACGAGATCTTCTACACCGAGGACACCAAGACCGCCTCGAGGTTGATCGCCAAGACCCTGGGCCCGCTGCACCTGACGGTCGGAGCCGACGAGGCGCCTGGTTTCGCGGCCACCATGCACGGTGTGCGGCTGCGCAACGTGAGCCTGCTCTACCTCGACTTGCACGTCGCTTCTACCGTGGAGATCCCCATGCTGGGGCCACAGTATTCGGTGCACATGCCGATGAACGGGCGTGCGCTCGTCGAACACCGTGGCCGCACCTTCGAGGCCAACACCATCCGGTCGGTGGTCAGCAGCCCCGGCGCGTCCCTGCGGATGACATTCGACCACGACTCCCCCCAGCTGATCATCCGCATCGAGGAACGGGCGTTGGCCGCACACCTGACCCGGCTGCTCGGCCGTCGCCTGGACCGGCCATTGATCTTCGAACCGGATTTCAACATGGCCACCGAGGCGGCGATGCGCTGGCATTCGGCCGTGCAGCTGATCCATACCGAGGTGTTCCACGAGGGATCGCTGATCCAACGCGGCCAGGGCATCGGTGCGGTGGAGGACTTCGTCATCAGCAGCCTGCTGAACCTGCAGCCATCGAATTACCACGAAGAATTCCTCGCGCCGCCACCCGCCGACCAGCGCCGAGCGGTGGTGCGGAACGCGATGAACTATATCGACGACCACTTGGCCGAGCGGATCACGATGGATGCCGTCGCCAAGGCCGTACACATGAGCGTGCGCTCGATCCAGCAGGGGTTCCGCGAAGAACTCGGTGTGAGCCCGATGAGTTTCGTCCGCGAACGCCGGCTGGAACGTGTCCATGAAGAACTCACCGACGCCCTGCTCTCCGACGGAGTCACGGTGACCCACGTCGCCGAGCGCTGGGGCTTTCACCACCTGGGCAACTTCGCCGTGGAGTACCGCAAGCGCTGGGGTGAGACGCCCTCGGAAACCCTGCGGCGCTGAACCACCTCTCGCCCAAACCGACAAACCGCCGAACAATCGCGAGTAGATCCCCGCAAAACGTCGATCTCGGCGGTTAGGGCTCCAGCGGAATCGTGACGGTGACCCGCGTGCCGGAGCCGGGGGCGGAGTTGACGGTCAATGTCCCACCCACGAGTTCGGCCCGTTCGGCCATCGACAACATGCCGTACCCGGCCGATGACGGGGTGCCCGGCAGCGACTCGAACCCCACTCCGTTGTCGGCGACCTCCAGTGCGGCCACGCCGTCGTCGACGGCAAACCTGACCGTGGCGACCATCGCGCGGGAGTGCTTGACAACGTTCTGAAGTCCCTCCTGCGCAATCCGATACAACGCCACCTCGATGTGCTCGGGCAGTCGCTTGTCCACGAGATCGAGCTCGAGATCCACTTCCGGGATCGACGTGGCCAAGCTGGCCAGGCCACCGGCCAGGCCGAGGTCGTCGAGGACCGGCGGACGCAAGCCACTGATCGCAGACCTCGCCTCGGCCAACGTGAGATCCACCAGGTCCCGGGCTTTTTCAAGCTGCACGGCGGCTGAGGCCTGGTCGGCGTCGTCGACCGCGCGGGCGGCGGCGTCGAGCCGGT
The DNA here is from genome assembly GCF_026242045.1 of Mycobacterium pinniadriaticum. Taxonomy (GTDB): domain Bacteria; phylum Actinomycetota; class Actinomycetes; order Mycobacteriales; family Mycobacteriaceae; genus Mycobacterium; species Mycobacterium pinniadriaticum. Next base: position 3,854 of record NZ_JAPJDO010000006.1, on the reverse strand, counting down.
AGGTCAAGCCGACCAACCGCTGAGAGATCCCGTCGTGGATGTCCCCGGCGAGGCGGCGGCGCTCGCTCTCCTGCGCGGCGATCACCTGCTCGGCGAAGTCCTCGTGTGCGCGTTCGCGGGCGGAAAGCTGACGGTGCAGCCGGGCCTGATGCAACGCGCCGGCGATGAGCCGGCCGATGACCAGCAGGAGTTCGATGTCGCGTGGCGTGAAATCTCGTCGCTCGATGGTGTGCACGTTGAGCACACCCACCAGGCCACCCGGCTCGGTCTCCATCGGTACCGACGCCATCGAGGCGAAGTCCCGGCCGCGCAACGCCGCAATCGGCACGTATCGCGGATCAGCCTCCTTGTCGCTGACGATGACCACCGGCTGGCGATGACTGGCCACCCAACCGGACACCCCGGATCCCAACGGCATCCGGATGAGGCCGACCTGTTCGTCGAACGGCGGTGTGGCACCGGCCAACGTCAACGACTGGTCGGTGTCGTCGAGGACGTGCACGAAGCACACGTCGGACGCGGTTGCCGCGGTGATCATCCGCGCGACAGCGGCAGCCATCGGCTCGACACCCGGGCCGGTCGACGTCGCGGCGATGATGTCGAGCAGCAGGGCGACTTCCCGGTCGGCGTCGACGAGTCCGTGCACGGCGTGTGGGCTGACACCCTTCGATCGATTCATTGAAAGATGCCTTCCCGCAGGGCGGTTGCGGCGGCACTCGTACGGTCGCTCACGCCGAGCTTGCGATAGATGGAACTGAGGTGCGTCTTGACCGTCTCCTCCCCGATCACCAGCTTGGCGGCAATGCCCCGGTTCGACAGGCCGGTCACCACCAGCGACAAGATCTCACTTTCCCGCTGGGTGAGACCGTGCCGGGCGCCCGGCCAGAATTGATCACTCTGCAGCCGCGCCGCGGTCTCCGCCGCACGGGCGGCAAGGCCGGCGTCGATCGCCGTCGAACCGGCGTGGACCCCCTCCAACTGGCGCACGAGTTCATCGCTGCTGATGCCCTTGAGCAGGTATCCCGACGCCCCGACCCGCATAGCCTGGAACAGGTACTGCTCGTCGTCGTAGACCGACAACAGGATGACCTTCCGGGCCGGGTCGCGCTCCCGGATCTCGCGACACAGATCAAGTCCGCTGGCACCCTGCATCCGCACGTCGCACAATACGATGTCCGGCTTGAGGTCGGCGATAACGGACATGGCCTTCTCCGCTCCGACCGCCTCCCCCACCACCTCGACGCGATCGGAGAACGGCGCAAGCATCGCCTTGAGGCCCTCGATGACCATTTCGTGGTCGTCGACCAGCACCACCCGCACCATCATGAGCTTCACCGTAATGCCGCAACCGGGCTGATCGGACCACAATCCCATTCGACACCTGTCAATCCCGCGTAAACACCACGGCCACAGATGATTACACGCACAATCGCACAACGACGCGGCCGGGTCGACGGTTGAACGCAGGCGAGGGCTCCACCCTCGTCTCCCCTGATCGGGGGATGCCCACGGCTGATCGGCCGGGTGATACTTCGCACGTGGCCACGATGCACATGGACACGATCAGCCCGGGTCGATCCTTCTGGTGGGATCGCGCACGCTGCGCCTACGCTGACGCCCCCGTGCTCGAAGCCGTCATTTTCGACTTCGACGCCCCGCTGGCGGCCACCGAACGCGACGCCCACATGTTCCGGGACCTGATCTGGAGCCTGCATTGCGGCGACATCCGGGTCGGCATCACCGCGGCCGCCCCACGCCAGCGAATCGAGCCGCTGGTGCGGGAACTCATCGGGGACGGCGTGGTCGAGGTGATGATCACCAGCGACGACGTGGTGCGCCCCAAACCCGATCCGGAGGTCTACCAGCGGGCGCTGTACGAGCTGGGCGTCAGGCCGGACGCCGCGATGGCCGTGGAGCACTCCACGGCCGGGTTCCACACGGCGCGATCGGTGGGGCTGGCAACGATCGTCGTCACCACCCTGGGCACTCGCACCCTGGACTTCGTCGGCGCGGCGGCCGTCCTGGATCGGTACGACTGCGCCGAACCGTTGTCAGCCGGCCGCTGTCGGCGGCTGCACGAACAGTGGTGGATCAACCGGTCCCGGCTCAGCGCGTAGCCGCGCGTTCACCCGCAACGAGGCAGAACACAGAGCGAAGACTCGTCGCTCAACATCGCTCTCAGGTCTGACTGGACGCGTTCAGGTACTCAGCCCTGCCCGCACGCGGCCATGACGAGTTCCCGCACCCTCGCGGCGTCGGCTTGCCCCTTGGTCGCCTTCATCACCGCGCCCACGATCGCGCCGGCCGCTTGCACCTTGCCGCCGCGGATCTTCTCGGCGATGTCGGGGTTGGCGGCCAGGGCCTCGTCGACGGCGGACTGGATCAGTGAGTCGTCGCGGACGAGCGCCAGGCCGCGATCGCTCATCACCTGCTCGGGCTCACCCTCGCCGGCCAGCACGCCCTCGATGACCTGCCGGGCCAGCTTGTTCGACAGCTTGCCCTCGTCGACCAGAGCGATCACCGCGGCGACCTGAGCCGGCGTGATTGCCAAATCGGACACCACTCGCCCACTTTCATTGGCCTTCTGCACCAGGAAGTTCCCCCACCACGCCCGGGCGGCCTCGCTGGCGGCGCCCGCCTCGACGGTGGCGGCCACCAGATCGATCGCGCCGGCGTTGACCAGGTCACGCATCACTTCGTCGGAGATCCCCCAGTCCTGCTGAATTCGCTTGCGCGACAACCACGGAAGCTCGGGGATGGTGGTGCGTAACCGCGCCACCAGCTCCGCGCTCGGCGCCACCGGTTCCAGATCGGGCTCCGGGAAGTACCGGTAGTCCTCGGCGGTCTCCTTGTCGCGACCGGGTGAGGTGTAGCCGTCCTCGTGGAAATGCCGGGTCTCCTGGTGGATCTTGCCACCCCCGACGAGAATTGCTGCCTGGCGGCGCATTTCGTAGCGGACCGCAACCTCGACACTCTTCAGCGAGTTGACGTTCTTGGTCTCGGTGCGGGTGCCGAACTCGACTTGTCCATGAGGCCGCAGCGATGCGTTGGCGTCACAACGCAGCGAGCCCTGGTCCATCCGCACATCGGAGACGCCGAGCGTGCGCAGCAGATCGCGCAGCGCGGTCACATAGGCGCGGGCGACCTCCGGGGCGCGCTCCCCGGCACCTTCGATCGGCTTGGTGACGATCTCGATCAGCGGTACCCCGGCACGGTTGAAGTCCAGCAGCGACATCGTCGCGCCGTGAATGCGGCCCGTCGCGCTGCCGATATGGGTGGCCTTGCCGGTGTCCTCCTCCATGTGCGCCCGCTCGATCTCGACGCGGAACGTGCTGCCGTCGTCCAGGGGCACATCGAGGTAGCCGTTGATCGCGATCGGCTCGTCGTACTGCGAGATCTGGTAGTTCTTGGGCATGTCCGGATAGAAGTAGTTCTTGCGGGCGAAGCGGCACCACGGCACGATCTCGCAGTTCAGCGCCAGGCCGATCCGGATGGCCGACTCGACGGCGGCCTCGTTGAGCACCGGCAGCGCGCCCGGCAGGCCGAGGCACACCGGACACACCTGGGTGTTGGGATCGGCCCCGAAGGTCGTCGAACACGGGCAGAACATCTTGGTCGCCGTCGACAGCTCGACGTGCACCTCCAAGCCGAGCACCGGGTCGAAGCGGGCGACGACATCGTCGTAATCAAGCAGGTCGGCCTGGGCTGCAGCGGTCATACGGCGATTCTAGTTTCCTGCCGAACAGCTGTCTGGGGGGCTGCGCCCGGTGGTGGAGGATGAAAATTTGGCCGTGGTGTTCGGCCTGGTGAGGTGCTTGCGTCGCAGACGGGCGGGGTCAACCATGAAGGGGTGT
>NZ_JAPJDO010000005.1 GCF_026242045.1 Mycobacterium pinniadriaticum | reverse complement strand
ACAGGCCCCCACCGCCACGATCCGCGCTCGCCGGCCGACCGCCCACCAATCCACGCCCCGACCCGTGCCACAGCTCAGCCCCAGAACCGCCTTGTTCAGCGGCCTCCTAGCGCGGACGGCGCGGATTCCTACTACACTTCGTCGTAGATAGGCGATCCGCGCCTTTCGCATTTCATGGAGAATTCCGGTATGAGTGCTCTTGACGTGTCCCGCTGGCAGTTCGGAATCACGACCGTCTACCACTTCATTTTCGTTCCACTGACCATCGGCCTCGCGCCGCTGATCGCCGTGATGCAGACGATCTGGGTGGTGACCGACAACCCGGCCTGGTACCGGATGACCAAGTTCTTCGGGAAGATCTTCCTGATCAACTTCGCGATCGGCGTCGCGACGGGCATCGTGCAGGAATTTCAGTTCGGGATGAACTGGAGCGAGTACTCCCGGTTCGTGGGCGACATCTTCGGCGCGCCGCTCGCGCTGGAGGGCCTGGTCGCGTTCTTCCTGGAGTCGACCTTCATCGGGCTGTGGATCTTCGGCTGGAGCCGGCTGCCCAAGTGGCTGCACCTGACCTCGATCTGGCTGGTGGCGTTCGCGGTCAATCTGTCGGCGTTCTTCATCATCACGGCGAACTCGTTCATGCAGCACCCCGTCGGGGCCCGGTTCAATCCGGCGACCGGCCGCGCCGAACTTCAGAGCATCGCCGAGCTGTTCACCAACAACACCGGTGTGGCGGCGTTCTGGCACGCCGTGGCGGCGTCGTTCCTGACCGCGGCGACCTTCGTCGCGGCCGTGTGCGCATGGTGGATGGTCCGGGCCAAGGGCAGCCCGGACGCGACCGCCCTCTATCGTCCGGGCGCCATCCTGGGCTCACTGGTGGCGCTGGTCGCCTGCGTCGGACTGTTCTTCACCGGCGACGTACAGGGCAAGCTGATGTTCCACCAGCAGCCGATGAAGATGGCGGCTGCGGAGTCGCTGTGCCACACCGAAACGGATCCGGGCTTCTCCCTGCTGACCCTCGGCACGCACAACAACTGCGACAGCATCACCAGGGTCATCGAGGTGCCCTACGTTCTGCCGTTCCTGGCCAAGGGCAAGTTGAGCGGCGTCACCCTGGAGGGCGCCAAAGACCTTCAGCAGCAATACGAGCAGAAGTTCGGCCCGGAGTGGTACGTGCCGAACCTGTTCGTCACCTACTGGTCGTTCCGCGCGATGATCGGGCTCCTGGCGGTACCGCTGCTGTTCGCGCTCGCCACGCTGTGGCTCACCCGTGGCGGCCGGGTGCCCGAAGGAAGGTGGTTCTCCAACTTTGCGCTGGTGACGCTTCCGACGCCGTTCCTGGCCTCGATCGCCGGCTGGGTGTTCACCGAAATGGGCCGACAACCCTGGGTGGTCGCCCCCAACCCCGATGGCGATCAGCTGGTTCGGCTGACCGTTCGGCAAGGAGTGTCACTGCACGGGCCGGGGCTGGTGTGGGTGTCGTTGATCTCGTTCACGTTGATCTACGCGGTACTCGCGGTGATCTGGTTCTACCTGCTCCGGCGCTACGTCACCGCCGGGCCGCTGGAACACGACTCCGAACCCGCGCCACCGGCCCCACCCGGGGATGACGAGGTCGCCCCGCTGTCGTTCGCCTACTGAGCCTGCCGGACCCGAGGAGTTACATCATGGGACTGCAACAGTTCTGGTTCATCATCGTGGCGGTGCTGTTCCTCGGCTTCTTCGTCCTGGAGGGGTTCGACTTCGGCGTCGGCATGGTGATGGCGTGGCTGGGACGGATCGGCAAGGGCGATAACGAAAGTCACCGCAGGGCGGTGCTCAACACCATCGGGCCGGTCTGGGACGGCAACGAGGTGTGGCTGATCACCGCGGGTGGTGCCATGTTCGCCGCCTTCCCGAACTGGTATGCCACGGTGTTCTCGGCGCTGTACCTGCCGTTGCTGGTCATCCTGCTGTCGATGATCGCGCGCATCGTGGCGATCGAGTGGCGGGGCAAGATCAACGATCCGAAATGGCGCACCTGGTGCGACATCGGAATCGCCGCCGGTTCGTGGCTGCCCGCGATCCTCTGGGGCGTGGCGTTCGCCATCCTGGTCAACGGACTGCCCGTCGGACCCGACAAGAACGTCGTCGGACTGTCGGTCACCGATGTTCTGAACCCGTACACCCTGCTCGGCGGGTTGGCCACCTGCTCCCTGTTCCTGTTCCACGGCGCGGTGTTCCTGGCGCTGAAGTCCGGTGGCGCCGTGCGCACCGACGCGACCGGGTTGGCCCGCCAACTGAGCGTGCCCGCCACGGTGCTGGTCGCCGCGTTCGGTCTGTGGACCCAACTGGCGCACGGCAAGCCGTGGACCTGGGCGGTACTGGCCCTGGCGGTGGTGGCCCAACTGGCCGCGGTCGCGGCCGCGTGGGGCGTCCGCGAAGGCTGGGCGTTCCTGGCGACGACGATCGTCGTCGCCGCCGTGGTGACCCTGCTGTTCGGCTCGCTCTACCCGAACCTGGTGCCCTCGACCATCGATCCGGCCTACAACCTGACGATCTACAACGGGTCGTCCAGCCCGTACACGCTGAAGGTGATGACCTGGGCGGCATTGATATTCACCCCGATCGTCCTGGTCTACCAGGCCTGGACATACTGGATCTTCCGTAAGCGGATCTTCGCCGAGTCGATCCCGGAGTCCATCGGCCTGCCATTGAGGCGCGTGCCCTGAGCGCCGGCGGCCAGCGCCGTACGGGCCCGTTGGACCCACGTCTGTGGCGGGCCTCGGCGGCGGTGCGCCGCTATCTGGTCGCGACGGTCGGCTGCGACACGGTCATCGCGGCGTGCGCCATCGCCGGTGCCGTCATCCTCGGCCACCTGGTGGCGGGCGTCATCACCGAACCGGCCACCCGCAGCATCGGTTACTGGCGCAGCGACCTGATCATCCTGGCGGGGCTCTGGCTGGCTCGGGCGCTGGTCGGTTGGCTTCAGGGCCGGCTCGGCCAGCGGGGGGCCAGCGCCGTGATCGCCGACCTCGGCGGCCAGGTGTTGCGTGCGGTCACCGCACTGCCGCCCGATGTCGGCACTACTCGTCGCGACGACGCCGCGACGGTGATCACCACCGGGCTCGACGGTCTGCGGCCCTACTTCACCGCGTATCTCCCGGCGTTGTTCCTGGCCGCGATTCTGACGCCGGCCACCGTCGCGGTCATCGCGCTCAACGATGTCGAATCGGCCCTGATCGTGCTCGTCGCGCTGCCACTGATCCCGGTGTTCATGGTGCTGATCGGCTTGGCCACCGCCGAGCGGTCGGCCGCCGCCCTGGAGGCGATGACCACACTGCAGGCGCGACTGATGGACCTGATCGCCGGCATCCCCACGCTGCGCGCACTCGGCCGGGCTGACGGTCCGGCCGAGCGGATCGCTAAACTCAGTGCGGCCCATCGCCGTTCGGCGATGGCTACCCTGCGCATCGCATTCCTCTCAGCACTGGTGCTCGAGCTCATCGCCACGCTCGGCGTGGCTTTGGTCGCGGTCAGCATCGGGCTTCGGCTGGTATTCGGCGAGATGAGCCTGGCCGCCGGGTTGACCGTGCTGTTGCTGGCCCCGGACGTGTTCTGGCCGCTGCGCCGCGTCGGCGTCGAGTTCCACGCGGCGCAGAACGGAAAGGCCGCCGCCGACAAGGCGTTCGCGTTGATCGAGCACCATCCCGAACCGCCGGCCGGCACCCGTACGATTACCGCCGCCGGCGCCGCGATCGTGCTCGACGGGCTGTGCGTGGCCGGACGGGACGGGATGTCGCCGCACGAGTTGTCCGGCCGGCTGCCGCCCGGTCAGGTCACCGTCCTGACCGGGGCCAACGGCGCCGGCAAGACGACGGCCCTGCTCGCGATCGCCGGACTCGTCACCCCCACCCGCGGCCGCATCACCATCGGCGGTGTCGATGTCGCCGAGGTAGACCGGCCGGCCTGGTGGCGGCAGCTGGCGTGGCTGGCCCAGCGTCCGGTGATCATCCCCGGCACCATCGCCGAGAACCTCGCTCTCTTCGGACCGCTGAGCGAGCTTGACCCAGCATGCCGAGCAGCGGGATTCACCGAAGTGCTCGACGAACTGCCGAACGGTATCGACACCGTCGTGGGCCGCGGCGGCACCGGGCTCTCGCTCGGGCAACGTCAGCGCCTCGGCCTGGCCCGAGCACTGGGCTCCCCCGCTCCGGTGCTACTCCTCGACGAACCCACCTCACACCTGGACGAGGCGACGGAAAAGACCGTGCTGCAGGCGATCACACGGCGGGCGGCCGAAGGGGCCACCGTTGTACTGGTCGCCCACCGCGACAGCGTGGTGGGGATCGCCGATCATGTCATCGCCGTGGAAGCCGATCACCATGCCGCCGTCTGAACTGCGCTCGGCGCTGCCATTGTTGCGGCCGCGCCTGCCCCGGCTGCTGCTGGCGATCGCGCTCGGCTCTCTGGCGTTGGGCAGCGCGCTGGCCCTGGCCGGAGTGTCGGCCTGGCTGATCACCCGGGCCTGGCAGATGCCGCCCGTGCTCGACCTGTCGGTTGCCGTCGTGGCCGTACGGACCTTCGGTATCTCCCGCGGCGTCCTGGGCTACTGCGAGCGGCTGGCCTCGCACGACACCGCGTTGCGGGCGGCCGCCAGTGCCCGCAGCGAGATCTACCGCCGGCTGGCTCGCGGCCCCGCCGACATCACTGCCCGGCTGCACAGCGGTGACCTGCTGGCCCGGGTGGGGGCCGATGTCGACACCCTCGCTGACGTCCTGGTCCGCGCGCTGGTCCCGATCGGGGTCGCCGGGGTCCTCGGCGTCTCGGCCACCGCGGTCATCGCGATGATCTCCCCCGCGGTGGCCGTCGTCCTCGCGGTGTGCCTGCTGGTCGCGGGCGTGCTGGCGCCGGGACTGTCCGCGCGCGCGGTTCATGCGCAGGAAGCTGTTGCCCGCCAACAACAATCCGGCCGCGATGTCGCCGCGGTCACCGCACTCGAGTATGCCGCGGAATTGCGGGTGGCCGGCCGGCTGCCCGCCGTGATCGCCGAAGCCGAACAACGGCAGCGTGATTGGGGGTCAGCGATCGACCGGGCGGCCGCACCGGCCGCGGCGGCCGCCGCGGTGCCGATCCTGGCCATCGGCACCAGTGTCCTCGGGGCGGTCACCATCGGCATCGGTATCGCGGCCCACACCGCACCGACCACGCTGGCGGTGCTGATGTTGTTGCCGCTCTCCGCGTTCGAGGCCACCGCGATGCTGCCGGCGGCCGCCGTTGCCCTGACCCGCGCACGCATCGCGGCCGCGCGACTGCACGACCTGCTACCGGCCACGACCGACACGACTGAGCCCGTCGTCATCGCTACCCATGCCACCACACCGACGGTGCGAGCCCAACTGCGCGCCGGCTACCCCGGCGGCCCCGCCGGCCAGCCCATCGAGGTGACCCTGCAGCCCGGCGCCCGGCTGGCGATCACCGGACGCAGCGGTGCCGGCAAGACCGCACTGCTGATGAGCCTGGCGGGCCTGATCCCGCCGGCCACTGGCACGGTGACCCTCGACGGTGTCCCGACCACCGCCCTCACCGAATCGCAATTGCGGAGTGTGGTCTGCTATTTCGCCGAGGATGCCCATCTGTTCAGCACCACCGTGCGGGACAACCTGTTGGTGGCGCGCGGCGATTGCACGGACGAAGAACTCGCCCACACGCTGGCCGTGGTCGGCCTGCGGGACTGGCTGGCCAGCCTGCCCGACGGACTGGCCACCGTGCTGGCCGGCGGCGCCGGCGCGGTGTCGGCCGGGCAGCGCCGGCGACTGCTGTTGGCGCGGGTGTTGTTGTGCCCCGCACCGGTCGTGCTGCTCGACGAGCCGACCGAGCACCTCGACGCCGCCGACGGACAACGGATACTGCGGGCCCTGCTCGACGATCGGCAGGGGCTGCTGTCGCCGGCCCGCACCGTGGTCGTCGCCACCCATCAACTTGGCAACGACATCGCCTGTCCACGACTATCGATCGGCAACGACGGGTAACGTGCACTCCATGACTGAGCCCCCAGAGCAGGCACCTCAGCAGCCCACCCCGCCGCCTCCCCCGCCGCCGTACCCGAACCCGTATGCGGCGGGCCCCTATCCCGGCGCCTACCCACCCGCTCCGCCGCAGCCGTATGCGGGCTACGCCCCACCGCCCACCGGCCCGCGCAACGGGTTGGGCATCACCGCACTGGTGATCGCGATCGTCGCGCTGCTGTCGTCGTTCTCGGTGGTCGGCGGCATCATTCTCGGCATCGTCGCGGTGATCATCGGCTTCGCCGGGCGCAGTCGAGCCAAGCGCGGCGAGGCCAACAACGGCGGCGTCGCACTCGCCGGCGTCATCCTCGGATTCCTCGCCATCATCGTCGGGCTGGCCTTCATCGCCGTCTGGGTCGGGGTTTTCAACGAAGTCGGCGCCACCGATTACATCGACTGCCTACAGAAAGCCGGCCAGGATCAGTCCAAGGTGCAGCAATGCGCCGACGAATTCCGGCAGTCGGTGGAGAACCGGTTCAGCGTCACCCTGACGCCGGCCCCGTAGCGCCAGGCAGCTGCCGCCGCCGCGGCAGGAACTCCAGCGACAACAACACCACCAGCAGCGGCAGCACCTGAGCCAGTGGGAGCAGCACGTACCGGCGGTCACCGAGCGCGTGGAACTTGCGCAGGTAGCGGTAGAGCGACTCGAGGACGATCAGCGAGTCCCCCAGGTGGATCGCCGCGTAGAAGAAACTGCTGAGTGGTCCGCGTTGCTTGTCCCTGAAGATCTCCGGAAACGCCGCGAAGGCCAGTGAGAGACGCTGCGCCCCAACTTCTCTCATCGCATTGATCATGTCCACCGACAGCCGCTCGTCGATGCCGTTGGGGGCGCCGCGACGCCGCCACGGGACGTCGAGGGTGATGTCGCTACCACCACCGGCGAGCGCGTAGCGGTGGAACCCCTGTACCCGCCCGGCCGCGTCGCGCGCGATGATCAGCACGATGCCGGGGTACCGACCCGTCAGTGCCCCGTCCAGGATCATCGAGAAGCCGCGCTCGGTGCGCGCACCCTTCGGCGAGGACAGCAGCACGTCGGTCAGGTCGGCGAGCCGGCCGTCGTCGATCTCTTGCTCGGCGACGATCTCGGTGGTGATGCCGAAGTTGTGGGTGCGCTGTACCGCCTGGCGCAGATTGCGGAAGCGGCGGCCCACCATGTCGAACACCGGGATGTCGATGACGACGTCCCGACCGATCGGCACCGGCCGCAGGGTCTGGCCGATCACCGCCGGATCCCGCCACAACCCGAGCCGTCGCTCGCTGCAGCCGAGTATCACGACCCGCCAGCCGTGGGCATGACACATCCCGACGAAGTCGGCGACCAGCTCGTCGAAGCGGTCCTCGTCACCGATCGGGTCACCGCTGACCACGGCGTAACCCAGGCGGGTGCGGTACGCGATCGCCGCGGTGCCGTCGGCACTGAAGAAGTAGCTCTTCAACATCTGCATCGCGAACGGCGCCACCGGATCGCCGCTGGTCGCATTCACCAGCGCCCATACCCGCGCCAGCTCACCCGGCTCCGGTCGCGCCGTCGTCGGCCACATCAGCACCAGCCCGGACGACGCGATCAGAACATTGCCGAAGAAGTCGAAGGCCAGGAGGTGGGCCGCGAAACCCGCCAAGACCGCCGCGGCGGCCGCGATCGCGTGTGCGGCGGTCACCGGTCGCCCCAGGAAGATGCCCCGGGCGATCAGCGCGACCCCCGCGAGGATGGTCAGCGACCAGGCCAGGCGCCCGTCGGCCTGCCAGTTGGCGTGATCGTGGGTGCGGACCACCAGGACGGCCAGCCAGCTGGCCGCGATGAGCAACGCCAGCGCACCCACCCAGCGGGCGGCGAGGGTGTCGACATGCACGACAACCCGTTCCCTGGCACGTAGCCTCAGCGCTACCTGGACCGGTGGTTCGGTCACGGGGAAAACGATACGCCCTCTATCAGGCGTTTCCCGGAAAGTGCTTGACGATGCCTTCCTGGACGACGGTGGCCACCACGTCCCCGGCCGGGTTGAAGAAATGACCGGTGCCCAGGCCGCGCGATTCGGCGGCGACCGGTGAACTCGTCGAATAGAGCACCCAGTCGGAGAAGTCGACCTGCCGGTGGAACCACACCGAATGGTTGACGGTCACCGCGAAGATCCGGTCCCAGCCCCAGGACAGACCGTGAGTGGTGATGATCGAATCCAGCACCGTGGTGTCCGAGGAATACACCATCGCCGCCGTGTGCAGCAGGGGCTCGTCGGGCATCACCCCGTCGGCCTTGAGCCACACCTGGTTGGCCGTGAGCATGCCGCCCTTCTCGCGCATGATCCAGGACGGGTCGTTGGTGTAGCGCCATTCGATCGGACGCAGCGCGTCGACGAATCCGGGCACCACCTTCTCGTATCCGATCAGCAGCTGGTCGATCGTGGGCAGCGTCTCCGGCGCGGGAAGATCGGGCATCGCGACGTTGTGCTCCAACCCGCTCCCCGCGGACAGGTAGGACACCAGCGCAGTGGCCAGGAGCTTGCCGTCCTGCATCGCGTCGACACGCCGGTTGGCGAAGCGCCGCTCGTCGCGCAGCCGCACCACGTGGTACTCGATATCGGCGCCCGGGTCGCCGCCGGCGATGAAGTGCACCGACAGCGCGCTGGGCACGATGTCGTGGACCAGGGTCCGGCCGGCCGCCACGAACGCCTGGGCCATCAGCTGCCCGCCGAACGTGCGGGGCGGGTTCTTGCGGGGGTGAACCCCGGCGAAGACGTCGTCGCCGATCCGGGAGAGATCAAGGATGGCCAACAGGTCGTCGAGGTCCGTGCTGGCCACGTGGCAAAACTCCCGGGGGTCTAGTGGTCGTCCTCCCCGATCCGGTGCACGTGGATCAGGTTGGTCGAGCCTACTGTGCCCGGCGGCGCGCCTGCGACGATGACCACCAGGTCGCCCCGCTTGTAACGGCCGAGCTCCAGCAGCGAGTGGTCGACCTGCCGGATCATGTCGTCGGTCTGTTTCATGTGCGGAACGATGAACGTCTCGGTACCCCAGGTCAGTGCCAGCTGGCTGCGCACCTCGGGCAGTGCGGTGAACGCCAGCAGCGGCAGCGGGGTGTGCAGCCGAGCGAGCCGTTTGACGGTGTCGCCGGATTGCGTGAACGCGACCAGAGCCTTGGCGTCGAGCCGTTCCCCGATATCGCGGGCGGCGTAGGAGATGACGCCTCGCTTGGTGCGCGGCACGTGGGTCAGCGGCGGCGCGGCCGTCGAGTTCTCCTCGACGGCGCGGATGATCCGCGCCATCGTCCGCACGGCCTCCAGCGGATACTTGCCGACCGAGGTCTCCCCGGAGAGCATCACCGCGTCGGCGCCGTCGAGCACGGCGTTCGCGACGTCGGAAGCCTCGGCGCGGGTCGGTCGGGAGTTCTCGATCATCGACTCCAGCATCTGGGTCGCCACGATCACCGGCTTGGCGTTCTCCCGGGCCATCTGGATCGCCCGCTTCTGAACCAGCGGGACCTCCTCGAGGGGAAGCTCCACACCCAGGTCACCGCGGGCCACCATCACCGCATCGAAGGCCAGCACGATCGCCTCGAGGTTGTCGATGGCTTCGGGCTTCTCCAGTTTCGCGATCACCGGAACGCGGTGGCCGACCCGGTCCATCACCTCGTGCACCAGCTCGACATCGGCCGGTGAGCGGACGAAGGACAAGGCCACCAGGTCCACCCCGAGGCGCAGCGCGAACTCCAGGTCCTCGATGTCCTTCTCCGACAGCGCCGGCACCGAGACGTTCATACCCGGCAGCGAGAGTCCCTTGTTGTTGCTGACCGGGCCGCCCTCGGTGACCATGCACACCACGTCGTCGCCATCGATGTGTTCGACGATCAGCGCCACCTTGCCGTCGTCGACCAGCAGCCGGTCGCCGGGCGCAGCGTCCTTGGCCAGATGCTTGTAGGTGGTCGACACCCGGTCGTGGTTACCCTCGCAGTCCTCGACGGTGATCCGCACCGTCTCCCCGTTGGCCCAGTAGGTCGGGCCGTCCGCGAAGCGGCCGAGCCGGATCTTGGGTCCCTGCAGGTCGGCGAGGATGCCGACGGCGCGACCCGTGATGTCGGAGGCTTTGCGAACGCGCTTGTAGGCGGCCTCGTGGTCGACGTAGTCGCCGTGGCTGAAGTTCAGGCGCGCGACATCCATGCCCGCGTCGACCAGTGCCCGGACGGAGTCGTCGGTGCTGGTGGCTGGGCCGAGGGTACAGACGATCTTGCCGCGTCTAGTCACGACGCCTCAGCATAGTCGCGCTTGGTCGGCATCTCGACCGATACAGATCGCGGTGGCTGGCTATTCACTCAGCCGACAGCCAATGGCAATTGGTGCGGCCGTACCGGTTCGGGCAGGTCGGAATCCCCCATGAGGAACGCATCCACCGCGTGGGCGGCGGCGCGTCCCTCGGCGATTGCCCAGACCACCAGCGATGCTCCCCGGTGGGCGTCACCGCAGACGAACACGCCGGGCGCGTCGGTCTGCCAATCCGATCCGCAGCTGATCGACCCGCGCGGGCTCAGTGTGATACCGAGATCATCGAGCAACGTCATGTGTTCCACGCCTTCGAAACCGATGGCCAGCAGCGCCAGATCGCAAGGGATCTCCAGTGATTCACCAACCGGGGTGATGACCCGGCGGCCGTCGACGCGCTCGACCTTCACCTCGGCGATCTGCATCGCACGCAGATTGCCATCCTCGTCACCGACGAAGCGCTGCACCGCGACCTGATAGTGGACGGTGCCTCCCTCGGCGTGGGCCGGCGAGGTCCGAAGCACCAGCGGCCAGGTCGGCCACGGGGACAGTTCGTCGTTGCGGACGTCCGGTGGCTGTGGGTTGTAGTCCAGCTGGGTGACCGAGGCCGCACCCTGCCGGTGCGCGGTGCCGAGGCAGTCGGCGCCGGTGTCGCCGCCGCCGATGATCACCACATGCTTGCCTTTGGCCGAGATGTCGGACGGCCCGTCGCCTTCGCACTCACGGTTGGCCGGGACCAGGTGCTCCATCGCCAGGTGCACACCCTTGAGGTGGCGGCCCTCGACGTTGTTGTCGCGGGCGCGCAATGCGCCCACCGCCAGCACAACGGCGTCGAACCGGTTGCGCAACTCCTCCACCGACACGTCCACTCCGACCTCACAGTCGGTGACGAACCGTGTTCCCTCCGCGCGCATCTGGGCCAACCGCTGGTTGAGGGTGGCCTTCTCCAACTTGTACTCGGGGATGCCGTACCGCAGCAGTCCACCGAGGCGGTCATCGCGTTCGTACACGGTGACGTGGTGCCCGGCACGGGTCAACTGCTGAGCGGCCGCCAGTCCCGCAGGGCCCGAGCCAACCACGGCCACACTCCTGCCGGTGCCGATCGCCGCCGGCTGCGCCTCGACGATGCCCATCCGCCAGGCTTGGTCGGCGATGGTGTTCTCGATGCGCTTGATCGTCACGCTGCCACCGGTCTGCTCATCGGCGATCGACAGCACACAGGCCGCCTCGCACGGTGCCGGACAGAGACGGCCGGTGAACTCCGGGAAGTTGTTGGTGGCGTGCAGGCGCTCGCTGGCGGCATCCCAGCGGCCGCGGCGGACCAGGTCATTCCACTCCGGGATCAGGTTGCCCAATGGGCAACCTGCAGTTCCTGAGTGACAGAACGGGATTCCACAGTCCATGCAACGGCGGGCCTGCTGGGAAACCTCGCCGGCACGTTCTGCCGGGTCCTGCCGCTCGTACACCTCGCGCCAGTCGCCGACCCGCTCGTCGACAGCCCGCTTGGCGGCCTCGACCTTGGGAACCTTCAGAAACCCGGTGGGGTCAGCCACGAGTTGCCTCCATGATCGCGATGTCCACGTCGCGTCCCTCCGCCTTGGCCATCCGGGTCGCCTCGAGCACCTTCTGGTAATCGGTGGGCATGATCTTGGTGAATTGCGCACTGCGCCTTGGCCAGTCGGAGAGTACCGATTTCGCCAGCGTGCTGCCGGTGTAGTGGACGTGGTGGGCGACGACCTCGTGCAACCAGTCCAGGTCGTCGGGGTCCAGGCGCTGCAACTCGACCATCGAGGTGTTGACCTTGGCCGGATTCAGGCCCAGTACATAGGCGATACCGCCGGACATCCCCGCCGCGATGTTGCGCCCGGTGCGGCCCAGTACGACGACCCGCCCACCGGTCATGTACTCACAGGCGTGATCACCAACACCCTCGGTCACCGCCAGCGCCCCGGAATTACGCGCGGCGAACCGCTCCCCGACCCGGCCGCGTAGGTACACCTCCCCTGAGGTCGCCCCGTACAGCAGGGTGTTGCCGGCGATCACGTTGTCCTCGGGGAGGAACAGCACATCCTCGGGCGGGCGGACGATCACCCGGCCGCCGGAGAGCCCTTTGCCCACATAGTCGTTGGCGTCACCGATGAGTTCCAGGGTGATGCCCGGCGGCAGGAACGCACCGATGGACTGACCCGCCGAGCCGGTCAACGTGATGTGGATGGTGTCGTCGGGCAGACCCGCGGCGCCGTAGCGGCGGGTGACCTCCGAGCCCAGCAGTGTGCCCACCGTCCGGTTGACGTTGCGAACCGGCAGTTCCAGTCGCACGGGGTGGGCGTCCTCCAATGCACCCTCAGCCAGGGCGATCAGCGTCTGGTCGAGTGCTTGATCCAGGCCGTGGTCCTGGTCGCGCAGCCGCCGCCGCTGCGGCAGCGGGCCGCCGTGAGCATCGGTGGGCACCGCGAAGATCGGACTGAGGTCCAAGCCCTTGGACTTCCAGTGCGCCACACCGTCGTCGGTGTCGAGCATCTCGGCGCGGCCGACGGCCTCGTCGATACTGCGGAAGCCCAGCTCGGCCAGCATGTGGCGAACGTCCTCGGCGATGAACCGGAAGAAGTTCTCGACGAACTCCGGTTTGCCGTTGAAGCGCGCGCGCAGTTCCGGGTTCTGGGTGGCCACACCGACGGGACAGGTATCGAGGTGGCAGACCCGCATCATGATGCAGCCGGCGACCACCAGCGGGGCGGTGGAGAAACCGAACTCCTCGGCACCGAGCAGCGCGGCGACCACGACATCACGCGCGGTGCGCAGCCCTCCGTCGCACTGCACGGTGATGCGATCACGAAGGCCGTTGAGCACCAACGTCTGCTGAGTGTCGGCCAGGCCGATCTCCCAGGGCGCGCCCGCGTGTTTGAGACTGGTCAGCGGGGCGGCGCCGGTGCCGCCGTCGTAGCCGGAAATCAGGACGACGTCGGCGTGCGCCTTGGACACGCCCGCCGCCACCGTGCCGACACCGACCGAGCTGACCAGCTTGACGTGAATCCGGGCATCGGAGTTCGCGTTTTTGAGGTCGTGGATCAGCTGCGCCAGGTCCTCGATGGAATAGATGTCGTGGTGCGGCGGCGGTGAGATCAGTCCGACGCCGGGCGTGGAGTGCCGGGTCTTGGCGATGTTGGGGTACACCTTGAAGCCGGGCAGCTGCCCGCCCTCGCCGGGCTTGGCGCCCTGAGCCATCTTGATCTGGATGTCCGACGCGTTGACCAGGTAATCGCTGGTGACACCGAACCGGCCGGAGGCCACCTGCTTGACCGCACTGCGCCGGCGGGGGTCGTAGAGGCGCTCCACGTCTTCCCCGCCCTCGCCACTGTTCGACCGCCCGCCGAGGTTGTTCATGGCGATCGCCATGGTCTCGTGGGCTTCCTGGGAGATCGAGCCGTAACTCATGGCGCCGGTGTTGAATCGGCTGCAGATGGCGTCGACGGACTCCACCTCGTGTAGTGGGATCGGCGGGCGCACACCCTTCTTGAAGGCGAACAGCCCGCGCAGTGTGCCGCCCTCGCGGGAGAGGCGGTTGACTTCCTCAGAGTACTTGGCGAACACTTCGCCCTGTCCGGTACGTGTCGAATGCTGAAGCAGAAAAACGGTTTCCGGGGTGAACAGGTGCAGCTCGCCCTCACGACGGAACTGGTATTCGCCGCCGACCTCCAAACGGCGATGCACCCGCTCGGTGGGATTCTCCGGGTAGGCGCGACGATGCCGCTGCTTGACTTCCTCGGCCAGCACGTCGAGTCCGACCCCGCCGAGCTGGCTGACCGTTCCGGTCAGATACTCGTCGACCACTTCCTTTGACAGGCCGACCGCCTCGAAAGCCTGTGCGGCCGTGTAGGACCCGACGGTCGAGATGCCCATCTTGCTCATCACCTTCATGACGCCCTTACCCAGCGCCTTGAGGTAGTTGCGTACCGCGGCACCGGCATCGATTCCGGTGAGTTCACCCTCCCGGATCAGGTCCTCGATCGACTCGAAGGCCAGATACGGATTGACCGCGGCCGCGCCGTAGCCGATGAGCAGGGCGATGTGGTGGACCTCGCGAGCATCACCGCTCTCCACGACCAGCGCGACCATGGTGCGCTGTTTGGTGCGCACCAGGTGGTGGTGGACCGCGGCGACGGCCAGCAGCGACGGAATGGGTGCGCGGGTGTGATCGGAGTCGCGGTCCGAGATCACCAGCGTACGTGCGCCTTTGGCGATGGCCTCGCAGGCCTTGAGGCGCAGCTCCTCGATCGCCTCGGCCAGGCCTTCCCCGCCCCGCTCGACGTCGTAGAGCGAGCGCAGGACCGCGGTCTTGAGGCCGGGCTGCTCGCCGTCGTCGTTGATATGGACGATCCGGTTCAATTCGTCGTTGTCGAGGACCGGCCAGTGCAAAAGAATCTGGCGGCACGAGGCGGCGGTGGGTTCCAACAGATTCTGCTCGGGACCCATGACGCGGGCCATCGAGGTGACGATTTCCTCGCGGATGGCGTCCAGCGGCGGGTTGGTGACCTGAGCGAACAGTTCGACGAAATAGTCGTAAATGAGCTTGGGGCGCTGGGACAGAACCGCGACCGGGGTGTCGGTGCCCATCGATCCGAGGGGCTCCTGCCCGGAGGCCGCCATCGGGGTGAGCATGATCCGCAGGTCTTCCTCGGTGTAGCCGAAGGCGATCTGGCGACGGACCACCGATTCGTGATTCGGCGAGACCCGGGCTCGGGCGGGCAGGGCCGTCAGGTCGAGCAGCCCCGCGTGCAGCCATTCGGAGTAGGGACGTTCGGCGGCCAGTTCGTCCTTGATCTCGTCGTCGGAGATGATGCGGCCCGCCGCGGTGTCGATCAGGAACATCTTCCCCGGCTCGAGGCGCCCCTTGGCGACGACCTCTCCCGGCGGGATGTCCAGCACACCGCTCTCACTGGCGAGGATCACCCGGTCGTCGATGGTGCGCCACCACCGACCAGGTCGTAATCCGTTGCGGTCCAATACCGCTCCGACCACAGTGCCGTCGGTAAAGGTCACGCAGGCCGGGCCGTCCCACGGTTCCATGATCGAGGCGTGGTACTGGCAGAAGGCGCGGCGGGCCGGAGTGAGGGTGGCGTTGTTCTCCCAGGCCTCGGGGATCATCATCATCACCGCGTGCGGCAGGCTGCGACCGCCGAGGTGCAACAGTTCGAGAACCTGGTCGAAGGATGCCGAGTCGGAAGAATCCGGGGTGCAGATCGGCGAGAGCCGGCTCAAGTCGCCGGGGATCAGGGAGCTGGCCAGCATGGCCTCGCGCGCATGCATGCGGTTGCGGTTACCGCGCACGGTGTTGATCTCGCCGTTGTGGGCGACGAAGCGGAACGGGTGCGCCAGCGGCCAGGACGGGAAGGTGTTGGTGGAGAATCGGCTGTGCACGATCGCGATCGCGCTCATGCAGCGCTCGTCTCGTAGGTCGGCGAAGTACTTGGGCAGCTGCATCGTGGTGAGCATGCCCTTGTAGGCAATCGTGCGGCTGGACAGCGACGGGAAGTAGACCCCCTCGGGAAGGTGCCCGGAGCGCTTGCGCATCGGGTAGACCAGGCGGTCGAGGTCGATGCCGCCGGCACGGCCGCCGTTTCGTTCCGGTGCGGCGACGAAAAGCATTGACATGTACGGCATACAGCCCAGTGCCGTCGCACCGACCTCGGCTCCGTTCGGGTCGACCGGCACCGCGCGCCAGCCGAGCACCTGCAGGCCTTCCTCCTCGGCGATGGCCTCGATCTTCTCGACGGCGGCCCGGCGTGCGACGGGGTCCTGGGGCAGGAAGCAGATGCCCGCCGCGAAGGTGTTGGCACCATCGGCGGTGGGTGCGGGCAGATCGAAGTCGACGACCGCACGAAGCAATTCGACGGGTAGCTGCAGCAGAATCCCGGCACCGTCTCCGCTGTTCGGCTCCGCTCCCGCCGCACCACGGTGTTCGAGGTGTTCCAGCGCGGTCAGGCCATCGGCAACGATCTGGTGCGAGCGTCGGCCTTGGATGTCGGCCACCATCGCTACGCCACACGAGTCGGACTCGTGCTGGGGATCGTAGAGACCCTGCGCTTCGGGAAGTGCTGAGAACAGCATTCACGCTCCTCCGCGGTCGGTATTTGCGGCGGGAAGCTGGTATACGCGCCACGCGCTTGCGCTGAGGCCTTGCCGCAGTCTGACATGAGATGTCTGGGACTTCGCCGGCCCGATGATCCGGCGCGAAATCGCGTCGCGCCGAATTCCGAGTGTATCAGCGCAGGCGGGTCGCTACTGGGTGAAAATTGTGGGGACCAGCGGGAAGCCGGGCAGGTTACGAACGATCGTCCAGCCGATCGCCGCGACCACGATCAGCACAATCGCGGGCTTCGGTAGGGGTCGCTCCCCTCGCCCGATCCGCCACAGCAGCCAAAGGGCCAGGAGAGGTAGACCCACCAGGAGGAACACGTTGTCGACGACGGCGGCGCCCAAGTCGCCGTGGAGCAGGTCGTGGGTCATCCGCAGGCCGCCGCAGGCCGGACAGTTCAAGCCGGTGAGCAGCCGGAACGGACAGGGCGGGAACAGCGAGCCGGCCCGGTGTGGGTCGACGAGGCCGACGTAGGTGACGGCACCGATCAGAGCGGCGCCAGTACCGATCGTGACCGAGCGCCGGGTCTTGAGGTGCTGGCTGCTATCCATCGCGCAGGGGGTGTCCCTGCGGGTCGCGCACCTTGTCGGTGAGGATAAGGACCGCGTCGACAATGCCCCAGATGACCGCACCCAGCCCACAGGTGACGAGGCCGACGAGCAACTGCGCGATCCCGAGGCCGGTATAGCCCAGATAGATGCGGCCGATGCCGACGAGCCCGAACAAGCCCAGCAACTGCAGCAGCCCGGCGACGATCTTCGATTTGTCCGACAATGGCTCACCGGTGATCGGATGTCGGCCGAACGGCGCCGAGGGATCGACGTAGCCACCCGGGGCCGGGTACTGCGGCGGCATCGGGTAGTTGGACGGCGGCGGATAGTTGGGCGGCGGAGCGCCCTCGGTGCCTCCGTACTGCGGCTCGGTCATGCCACACAGCATGCCAGAGCGGGCCCGAACCTAGAAGGGTGGCGCGTCGGCGTCTGGGCCTGGTGGGGCGGGGCCCGCCGCTGCGGGTGCGCGTTCCGCGCGATTGCGGGCGCGTTCGTTGGCGATGCGGTGGGCGCGGTTCTGCCTTCGGGTCGTCGACCGTCTGGGCATCATCGCCGAGCGGTCGCCGCAGCGGTGGACTGCTGGAGGCGGGGTGGCCGGCGGGCCGGTGGGTGTCATCAGTGCGGGGAACAGCAAGACGCTCCCGGGAGTCGTCACATAGGTCTCGCCGTCGGGAAGCGTCCAGATCACTGTGCCGTCGGCGAGCTGCTTGTCCTTCCAGCCCCAGAACGTCTTCAGGATGTGATGATCGCGGCACAGACATTTGAGGTTGGAGGCATCCGTCTCACCGTAGGGCCACGGAACGGTGTGGTCGATGTCGCAGTGGGTGGCGGGCTTGTCGCAACCGGGAGCGCGGCAGGTGAGGTCGCGGGACCGCACGTAATCGGCAAGCGCCCGGGACGGGTGGTAGCCGGAACCCGGCGGCTCCTCGACGGGAACGATCACTGGGCGCTGGCGTGCCGTCGCCTTGAGCTCGGCCAACAGTTCCGGTGAGATCAGCGCCCCGGTATCGAGCAGATAAGCCGGCTTGCTGGCGGCGCCATCGAGCGTCGCCTGATCGGCGACGACATGGATGACGACCGAACCGGTCGGTGTTTCGGTTGCCGGACAATCGGATTGCCCGCACTTGCAGGCAACCCGCTCAACACCGGAGCCCAGCGCGCCGAGCGCGGCAGAGCGGCGTTGCCCCACCGTCCGCGGGTCGTCCGGGCAGACCGATTTCGCCATCGCGTTCAGCCGTTTGCCCAGAGCCGCCCCATCGGTGACCGTCAGCCGGGCCGTCATCTCCACGTGGCCCTCGGATGACTCCCAGAATGTGACATCACAGTCACTGCTGCGATCCTGCACCCGTCGTACCGCGTCGGGGTCGTGCCGAACCACGATGTCGTCGATCTCGGTGGCGAGCTTCCCGCGGGTCATCGAGGGCCAACGGGCGACGATGGCGGACAACTCGGCATCGACCTCGGCCATGGCGTCGGAATCGGTGATCAGATGGGTGCGGTAGACGATCGTCTTGAACAACCGGCAGTCAATGTCACCCGCCTCGAAAACGGCGGCGACTGCGGGTAGCCGGAGCATGGCCAGCGCGTAGTTCATGTGACTGTTGGCCTTACTGAGGCTCAGGCGCAGCGCGGCGGCGACTTCGGCGCCGACGGCGGCCCAGGTGTCCACCGCCCAGTCCTCACGCTCACCCCGTTGGTGGCGACGCAGCTCGAAGAGATCTGCGATCACCCGCAGGCGCTGCGCGGCGGCCCGATTCTCCAGTCGCGACACGTTGGCGAGCCGGTTGATCAGGTCGCGCGACTGGTCCGTCTCGGATGGCTCGAAGTACTCGCCGGGCCAGTGATCGAACATGTGTTCGAGTATGCCATAGGCGGGCGACAAGTCTTTCGACTGCAAAGTGTGCAGACCTAGATCCGGCAGCTCAGTCGCGATGGACTTCGACGCCCCACAGCACGCGTCGGACGACCGCACGGAATTCGCGGCGCTGGGGTGCGGGAGCGGGCTCCGGTTCCGGCTCGGCTTCAACCTCGGGCTCCGGCTCGGCTTCGGCCTCTGGTTCCGCTTCCGCTTCCGCGGCGGGCTCGGGCTCGGCTTCAACCTCGGGCTCCGGCTCGGCTGCCGCCTCTGGTTCCGCTTCCGCTTCCGCGGCGGGCTCGGGCTCGGCTTCGGCCTCGGGCTCGGGCTCGGCTTCGGCCTCGGGTTCCGGCTCGGCCTCGGGCTCCTCGACGTCGCCGACGGCGGCGGCATCTTCGCTGTCGTGCTCCGCCGCGACGCTCGCGGCGGCGGCGATACCGCCATTGGTCGCGACGGCGACCAAGTCCTCGACCATGTGCTCGGCGGGCGACTCTTCGTCGGGTTCACCGGCGGCCTGTTTACCGCCCAGCGTGGCCGGATCTTCGCGGCCCTTGGGAGCCAGCATGATGTACACGATCGCGCCGATGAACACGAACACCGATGTGAACGAGTTCACCCGGATCCCGGCGATATGGGTCGCGGTGTCGTCGCGCAACAACTCCACCCAGAACCTTCCGACGCAGTATGCCGCCACATACGCCGCGAACAGGCGACCGTGACCGATCTTGAACCGCCGGTCG
Organism: Mycobacterium pinniadriaticum; assembly: GCF_026242045.1. Classification (GTDB taxonomy): domain Bacteria; phylum Actinomycetota; class Actinomycetes; order Mycobacteriales; family Mycobacteriaceae; genus Mycobacterium; species Mycobacterium pinniadriaticum. The sequence continues at coordinate 277,207 of NZ_JAPJDO010000005.1, read as the reverse complement.
ATGTAGATCAGGAATGCGAACACCAGCAGGTTCCACAACAATTCGTAGAGGAACGTCGGCTGGACCACCGCGGCGACCTGTCCCGTGGACACCCCGTCGAGGGAGTGCACGTCGACCATCCCGGACGCGTCGCGCCGGTAGAAGATCTCCATCCCCCACGGCACCGTCGTCTCCCGGCCGTACAACTCCTGGTTGAAGTAGTTGCCGAGCCGCCCGATCGCCTGCGCCAGGATGATGCCCGGAGCGATGGCGTCGCCGAATGCCGGCAGCGGAATCCCCCTGCGCCGGCAGGCAATCCAGGCGCCGACCCCGCCGAGGGCTACCGCACCCCAGATGCCCAGGCCGCCGTCCCAGATCCGCAGCGCCGCGCCGATACCTGCGCCGCCCTCACCGAAATACGTTCTCCAGTCGGTCATCAGGTGGTAGAGCCGGCCGCCGATCAAACCGAACGGCACCGCCCACAACGCGATGTCGTAAATGACACCCCGCTCGCCGCCGCGAGCCGCCCAGCGGCGATCGCCGATCACCAGCGCGGCGATGATGCCGGTGATGATGCACAGCGCGTAGGCCCGGATCGGAATCGGACCCAAATGCCAGACACCCTGCGGCGGACTCGGGAAATAAGCCAAGACAGTCGTCGTCACGAGGCAGGCACCTTCTGTCGCACACCCACAGCCAGCTCTTCGGTCAGCGTCCGCACCGCCGCCAACCCGTCGGTCAGGGCCGACACCAACGCCGACCCCACGATCACCCCGTCGGCGAACGCCGCGATCTCGGCAGCCTGTTCGCGTGAGCGAACACCCAGCCCGACCCCCACCGGAATGTCTGAGACTTCCTTGACCCGCCGCACCAGTTCCGGGGCCGCGCTCGACACCACGTCGCGGGCACCCGTGACGCCCATGGTCGATGCCGCGTAGACGAAGCCCCGCGAGGCCTCCACGGTCTTGGTCAACCGCTCCGGAGTCGACGACGGTGCCACCAGGAAGATTCGGTCCAGGTCGTGTGCTTCGGAGGCGGCCATCCATTCGTCGGCCTCGTCCGGAATCAGGTCGGGGGTGACCATCCCCAATCCCCCAGCCGCCGCCAGATCACGCGACCACGCGTCAATCCCGTAGTGCAGCACAAGATTCCAGTACGTCATCACCACGGCATTGCCGCCGGCCGCACTGATCGCCTCGACCGCACGCAGCGTGTCGCGGACGCGCACTCCGCCTTGTAGCGCGGCCTCCGTCGCGGTCGCGATCACCGGGCCGTCCATACCCGGATCGGAGTACGGAACGCCGACTTCAATGATGTCGCAACCGGATTCGACCAGCGCCACCATCGCGTCGATCGAGGTGCCGACAGCGGGATACCCGGTCGGCAGGTATCCGATCAGGGCCGCCCGGCCCTGGTCGTGACACGCGGCGAAGATCGACCCCAGCCGGCCCGGCTGGCTGTGCTGCAGCGTCATGGGGCTCCCGGGCCGGACTTGTCGAACAACCCGAACCAGTTGGCCGCCGTCTCGACGTCCTTGTCACCCCGGCCCGACAAGTTGACCAGAATGATCGAACCGGGCCCCAACTCCGCCGCCAGTTTCACCGCTCCGGCCACCGCGTGTGCCGATTCGATGGCCGGGATGATGCCTTCCAGCCGGCACAACAGCCGAAACGCGTCCATCGCCTCGACATCGGTGATCGGTCGGTACTCGGTGCGGCCGATGTCCTTGAGGAACGCATGCTCGGGGCCGACGCCCGGGTAGTCCAACCCCGCTGAGATCGAGTGCGATTCGATGGTCTGCCCGTCCTCGTCCTGCAACAGGTAGGAGTACGAACCCTGAAAAGCGCCCGGTGACCCGCCGGTGAATGTCGCTGCATGCCTGCCGGTTTCGACACCATCACCAGCCGCCTCGAAGCCGACGAGACGCACAGAAGTGTCGTCGATGAACGGATGGAAGATGCCGATGGCGTTCGAACCGCCCCCCACACACGCGGCCACCGCGTCGGGCAGTCGACCGGCCTGGGACAGGATCTGCGCCCTGGCCTCCAGTCCGATGATGCGCTGGAAGTCGCGCACCATCGTGGGGAACGGATGCGGCCCGGCGGCGGTCCCGAAGCAGTAGTAGGTGCGCTCGGCATTGGTGACCCAGTCGCGGAAGGCGTCGTTGATCGCGTCCTTGAGCGTCTTGGACCCGGACTCCACGGACACCACTTCGGCACCCAGCAGCCGCATCCGGGCCACATTGAGCGCCTGCCGCGCGGTGTCCACCGCACCCATGTAGATCACACACTCCAGACCGAGCAGTGCGCACGCCGTCGCGGTCGCCACCCCGTGCTGTCCGGCACCGGTCTCGGCGATCACCCGGGTTTTGCCCATCTGCTTGGCCAGCAGCGCCTGGCCCAGCACGTTGTTGATCTTGTGCGATCCGGTGTGATTGAGGTCTTCGCGCTTCAGGAACACCCGCGCCCCACCGAGGTGCTCGCTGAGCCGGACCGCTTCGTACAGCGGCGACGGGCGCCCGGCGTAGTGGGTCTGCAGATTGTCGAGCCGGTCGAGGAATTCGGAGTCGGTGCGGGCCTTTTCGTATGCGGCCGTCACCTCCTCGATGACCGCCATCAGCGCCTCGGGTACATACCGTCCGCCGAACACCCCGAAGTGCCCGCGGACATCGGGATCGTGGGAGGTCGGTTCGGCGACGGCCGCGCTGGTGCGCGGCACGTTCGGGGTGGAGGTATCAGCCACGACTCAGCGAGCGGGTTTCGGGCAGGACGGGTGGGCTCCCGCGGTCACCAGGTCGGCTACGGCGCTGCGCGGATCTCCACTGGTGACCAGGCCCTCACCGACCAGCACAGCGTCCGCCCCGGCGCCCGCGTACGCCAGCAGATCTCCGGTGCCACGCACACCCGATTCGGCGACCCGGATGATGTCGGACGGCAGCCCCGGTGCTATCCGCGCGAAGCAGTCCCGGTCGACCTCCAACGTCTTGAGATTGCGGGCGTTGACGCCGATCACCTTCGCACCGGCCTCCAGCGCCCGGCTGGCTTCTTCCTCGGTGTGCACCTCGACCAGGGCGGTCATACCCAGTGACTCGGTGCGCTCCAGCATGGACTCCAGAGCCGGCTGCTCGAGGGCGGCCACGATCAGCAGTAGCATGTCCGCGCCGTGTGCCCGGGCCTCGTGGATCTGGTAGGGCCGGACGATGAAGTCCTTGCGCAGCACCGGGATCTTGACGGCGGCACGCACCGCGTCGAGATCGGCCAGCGAGCCGTGGAAGCGACGTTCCTCGGTCAGCACACTGATCACCCGTGCGCCGCCGCTCTCGTAGGCGCCGGCCAATTCGGCGGGGTCGGCGATGTTGGCGAGTTGCCCGCGGGAGGGGCTGGCGCGCTTCACTTCGGCGATGACGGCGATACCCGGCGCGCGCAGCGCGGCCAGCACATTCAACGGGGCCGGCGCGGCCTTGGCCGCCGCCTTCACCTCGGCAAGGGGAATCATCGCCTCACGGGCGGCAACGTCTTCGCGTACTCCCTCGATGATGGAGTCGAGCACGGTTGCCGAACTCATGCGAACGTCGATCCCTTCTAGCGCCCTGGCGATCTCGCTTATGTCCTAAGGAAGGGTAGTCGTACTACGCCGCACATACGTCACCGACCCTCGGTGTCGATGTGTCGCTCGGTGGGATCGACGCCCTCGTCGAGGGCGTCCCACATGCCGCGCTCCGACATGGCCGGGTCGGCCTCCGCGCTGCGGGCGGTGCCGCGGCGCGCCGCCGGTGCGGCGTATTTGGCCGTCGCGCCCCGCCCGGATGCCGCGGCGCGCATCATCAACACCGCGGCGACCAGCGCACACACCGCCGCGGCGACAGTCAGCCCGGCACCGAGGTACTGCCGGTCGCTGGCCACCAGCGATGCCAGCGGAACGCCGACCAGCGCGGCGCCTCGCGGACCGACATCGGGTGTGACGATCAGGCTCACGCCGAGATAGCCCAGCAATAGGGTCACCACGGCGACCAGAACCGCGACCACCCGCAGACTCCATCCGCGCACGGCCAGTCCCGCGGCCGCCGCCGCCAGTAGCAGCACCGCCAGCGGCAGCAGGGCGTTGGACCAGCCGGCACCCGACAGCGTCAGGGTCTTGGGCTGGCCCAGGCCGTCGAACGACGTCACCGACACCCACGTCAGCCGCGACGCCACCCACAGCAGCACTGCGGCGACGACCAGGAGCAGCTGCCCGATGCGGATCACGGCGCGCCCAGCGTTTCCGCCGCGGCGATCGCGTTCAGCACGGCCTTGGCCTTGTTGGACGCCTCGGTGTACTCGTAAGGACCGTTGGAGTCGGCCACCACCCCACCGCCGGCCTGCACGTAGGCGGTGCCCTTGCTGATCAGGGCGGTGCGGATGGCGATCGCGAAGTCGGCATTGCCGGCGAAATCCAAATAGCCGACCACACCGCCGTAGAGGCCGCGGCGGGTCTTCTCGACCTCTTCGATCAGTTCCATCGCCCGCACCTTCGGCGCTCCGGTCAGGGTGCCGGCCGGGAAGCACGCGGTGACCGCATCCAGCGCCGTGCGCCCCTCGGCCAGCAGGCCGGTGACCGTCGACACCAGGTGCATCACGTGGCTGTAGCGCTCGATGTGGCTGTAGTCCTCGACGCGCACGGTGCCCGGCACACAGACCCGCCCCAGGTCGTTGCGGCCCAGGTCGACCAGCATCAGATGCTCGGCGCGTTCTTTCTCGTCGGCCAGCAACTCCTTCTCCAGCAGCTGGTCTTCCTCCTCGGTGTGACCGCGCCACCGGGTCCCGGCGATGGGGTGCGTCGTGGCCCAGCCGTCCTGGACCGTCACCAGCGCCTCCGGGCTGGAGCCGACGATCGAAAACGCCGTTCCGCCAACCTCATCGGGGATGTGCAGCAGATACATGTACGGGCTGGGGTTGGTGACCCGCAGCATCCGGTACACGTCGATCGGGTCCACCGCGGTGTCCATCTCGAAACGCTGCGAGGGCACCACCTGGAAGGCCTCACCGGCCTCTATCTCCTTGACCAGCCGTTCCACGATCGCGCTGTACTCCTCGGGAGTGCGCTGCGATCGGTGCCGGGGTTGCGGCCGGGAGAATGTTGCCACACTCGATGGCTGCGGCTGACTGAGCGCCTCGGTCATCACGTCGAGGCGGGCGACGGCGTCGTCGTACGCCCAGTCCACCCGCTCGTCGGTGCCGTTCCAGTTCACCGCGTTGGCGATCAGGGTGATGGTGCCCTCGTGGTGGTCGACGGCGGCCAGATCGGTGGCCAGTAGCAGCAGCATGTCGGGCAGACCGAGGTCGTCGACGGCCAGCTGAGGCAGCCGCTCAAGGCGCCGGACGAAGTCGTAGGCGAAGAAGCCGACCATGCCGCCCGACAGCGGGGGTACCCCGGCGAGCGGGCCGGTGGACAGCAGCTCCATGGTCTCGCGCAGCGCCTGCAGTGGGTCGCCGCCGGTCGGGGCATCGCGCGGGGTGGCTCCCAGCCAGACCGCCTCACCGTCGCGGACGGTCAGTGCCGATGGCGCCCCGGCCCCGATGAACGACCAGCGCGACCACGAGCGTCCGTTCTCGGCCGATTCGAGCAGGAATGTTCCGGGCCGGTCGGCGGCCAGTTTCCGGTAGGCCGACAAGGGCGTCTCGCTGTCGGCGAGCACCTTGCGGGTCACCGGCACCACCCGATGGTCGGCGGCCAGTGCGCGGAACTCCTCGCGCGTGGTGGTAGCGGCCAGGTTGGAATGCACGGATACATCCTCCCAGACCCCTCGGCCCGGTCTGACCGGCGTAGCCTGGTCACCCATGAAACGTGGAGACCGGGTTGCGGACTTCGAACTGCCGGACCAGACCGACACTGTGCGCTCGCTGACTCACCTGCTGGCCGACGGGCCGATCGCGCTGTTCTTCTACCCCGCCGCGATGACGCCCGGCTGCACCAAAGAGGCCTGCCACTTCCGCGACCTGGGTGCGGAGTTCGCCGCGGTGGGTGCCAGCCGGGTCGGCATCAGCACCGACCCGGTCGACAAGCAGGCCCGGTTCGCCGACTCGCAGAGTTTCGATTATCCGCTGCTGTCCGACGCCGACGGTGCGGTGGCCACCCAGTTCGGCGTCAAGCGCGGGCTGCTCGGCAAGCTCATCCCGGTCAAGCGCACGACGTTCGTCATCGACACCGACCGCACCGTGCTCGAGGTCATTTCCAGCGAAGTCAACATGGACACCCATGCCGACAAGGCGCTGGAGGTGCTGCGCCAGCGGCAGTCGGCCTGACGGGCGCAGATCTTGGAACCTGTTCTGCGACTGGCGGATGTGACGTTCCGCCGGGACGGCAAGCAGATCATCGATGGCGTCTCACTGACCGTCCAGAGCGGCGAACACTGGGCGCTACTGGGGCCCAATGGCGCCGGCAAGAGCACGCTGCTCGGGTTCTGCGCGGCGGTCACCTTCCCGACCTCGGGTTGTGTCGAGATTCTCGGCGAACGAATGGGCCGGGTGGATCTGGCGGCGCTGCGCCGGTCGATCGGACACGTGAATCCCCGCCACCGGCTGCAGTATTCGCTCACCGTGCGCGAGGTTGTGCTGACCGGCATCACCGCCACCATCGACATTCCGATGCGCTGGACGCCGAGTGCGGCCGAGATCGAGCACGCCCAGGCGATGATCGCCGCGGTGGGCATGACCCGCAAGGCCGACGACGTGTGGCCGACGCTGTCGCAGGGCGAGCGGGGCCGCGCACTCATTGCCCGAGCACTGGTTTCGCAGCCCAGGCTGTTGTTGCTCGACGAGCCGACGACCGGGCTGGACGTCGCCGCCCGCGAGCAGCTACTCGAGACGATCGACACCCTCGACCAGACGCATCCCGACGTCGCGTCGATCCTGGTGACCCATCACCTCGAAGAGCTGCCCACCACCACGACGCACGCGCTGTTGATCGCCGACGGCCGCACCGTGGCCAGCGGCCCGGCCCGCGAGACGATCTCGACCGACAACGTCAGCGCCGCGTTCTCACACCCGATCGCGGTCGGCTACCACGAGGGACGCTGGACGGCCCGGGCCAAGACGACCGCCATCTACGTCTAGACCTCGCTGGTAACCGGTCACCGCCATCAGTCGTGGGTAGAGGATCGCCGGACCGAGCCACCGTGAAAGGAAACGGCGCAGTTCGATTCCCTCCCGCCGGGGCTGCCCGGGATCGGTCAGCAGGGATTGCACGGTGCGTAGCGTCATTTCGGCGAGTTCACGAAGCGCGGCGGTATCAAAACCGTGAAGCCGCCAGTCCACGTCGAAGCGGTGAAAGACCGACAAGCAGAAGGTGATTGCTGTGTCGGACGTCAGCGACGTGACGGCTTCACCCTCGTGACGGCGGGTCAGAAGGCTCTCCAGCTGTGGGTCGCCGGCGAGGTTGTCGATCCCGAACGCCACACTTTCCACGAGGGCGGTGACAGGGTCGGTGAGTCCGCTGACGTGGTCCACGACCTGATCGATGAACCCGTTGACCGTACGCATCGAGCTTGCGATCAGCAGCGCATCAGCATTTGGGAAGTAGCGGTACACCGTCTGGCGAGTGACCCCGAGCCTACGGGCAACATCGGCCAGGCGTAACGCTGATCCGTGTTCGGCGACCACCTCGTCCACCACGTCCAGGATCCGGGCGATCGCCTCCTCGTCCGAGGAGGGGGTGGATCCTGCCCAGCCGCGACTACGCATCCGCCGTCACCAGCACGTCGGCATCGAATTCGATGGGAAGCGTTGTCGGGCCGGTCATCCCCAACACAGATTTCCATGGCGCCGGGCCCACGCGATGAGGTGCCGAGAGGCGGCGAGTGAGGACCGCGAGCGCCTCGGCTAGTTCTCGGCGGGCGAGATTCGCCCCCAGGCAGTAGTGCGCGCCGCCACCGAAGGTCAGAATGGGAGGGACGTCGCGGCGCGCGATGTCGAAGCGGTCAGCGTCGTCATAGATCGCTGGATCGCGGTTGGCTGCAAAGGTGTTCACGAGTACAAAGGTCCCGGCCGGGAACAGGTAGCCACCGAACTCAGCGTCTTCAACCGCGGCGCGCGGCACGATGCAGGCAGCCGGCGAGTGGCGCATGCTCTCCTCGACCGCCTGCATCGCAAGGTCTGGATTGTCGCGCAGCTTCGCCCATTGGTCGGGATGCTCGCAGAGCACCTGCACCGACGCCGCCAGCTGGTTTCGCGTGGTGTCGGTTCCCGCCATCAAGAAACCGGCGACCAGGCCACGTAGTTCCTCAAGATTCAGCCGGTCGCCGCCGCTCTCGGCGCGAATGAGTTCCGACAGCAGATCATCGGCCAGATTGTCGCGACGGGCGGCGACCATGTCGTCGACGTAGGCGTCGAGTTCGCCCCATGCGCGCATGATCTCGGCCTCGTCGAAGCTGGCATCCGGCTGAAAGTTGAGGGCTTTGAAAACCTCCTCGGTCCAGTCGGCGAACAACTGCCAGTCCTCGCGCGGTGCACCCAGCAGCGCGCAGATGATCGGGGTGGGATATTGCCGAGCGATGTCGGAGACGACATCGCACCGTCCGGCGTCGGCCACCCGGTCGATCAGGCCGTTGACGACTTCGTGGATGGTGTCGGAAAGGCGAGACGTCGCGCGCGGAGTGAACGCCTTGGCAACCAGTTTGCGCAACCGAATGTGCGGTGCACCCTCCAGGCCCAGGAGGCTGTTGGCCAACTTGTCGTATAACGGGCCTGACGTGATGCCTTGGGCTGCCAGTGTGATGCCGGGCGGCAGGCAGAATCTGCTGTCCCGCAGCATGTCCCGAGCCAGATCATAGGACAGGATTTCCGGGCCCAGAGGCCCGATGGCGATGGGCGAGCGCGATTGCGCAATTCGAAGATCATCGAAGATGTCGCTCGGTGCGGCGTCGAGGCCGTAGCGGATCGTGGGCAGGCCGGCGTCGAAGACATTCGGGGCGGCATTGGTCATCTTCATTCGAAGTCTCCACATCCAGCTGCTGCGAATCTACGGACATCTATCCGCCAAGTGTATGACCACCGCCGCGACACGTCAAAGCATACCCAGGAAAGATCTGTAAGTCCTCGGTATTGGTCATACGTTTTTGTGAACTACGTCGGCTCAGGTCCCAGCAACTGGTCGGCGTCGAAGCAGCTGTGATCGCCGGTGTGGCAGGCCCCGCCGACCTGGTCGACCTCCAGCAGCACCGCATCGCCGTCGCAGTCCAGCCGCACCGAATGCACGTGCTGGGTGTGCCCGGAGGTGGCGCCCTTGACCCAATATTCACCACGCGAGCGCGAGTAGTAGGTGGCTTCCCGGGTTTCCAGCGTGCGGGCCAGCGCCTCGTCGTCCATCCAGGCCACCATCAGCACGGCGCCGGTGCCGCGCTCCTGCGCAATCGCCGCGAACAACCCGTTGGTGTCGCGCTTGAGCCGCTCGGCGATGCCGGGGTCCAGGCTCATCGGACGGTAATCCCCTCGGCGGCCATCGCGGCTTTCACCTCACCGATGCTGAGTTCGCGGAAGTGGAAGACGCTGGCCGCCAGCACAGCATCGGCGCCCGCCGCCACCGCGGGCGCGAAATGCTCCACCGCACCCGCGCCGCCGCTGGCGATCACCGGCACCGTGACGGCTTTGCGCACCGCCCGCAACATCGCCAGATCGAAACCGGCCTTGGTGCCGTCGGCGTCCATCGAATTCAGCAGGATCTCGCCGACGCCGAGTTCGGCTCCGCGCGTTGCCCATTCGACCGCATCGATGCCGGTCCCCTGCCGTCCGCCGTGGGTGGTGACCTCCCAGCCGGACGGGGTGGGCTCCGCTCCGGCCGGTACCGTGCGGGCGTCCACCGACAACACGATGCACTGGGAGCCGAACTGCCGGGACAGTTCGGCCAGCAGCTCCGGGCGCGCGATCGCGGCGGTGTTCACCGACACCTTGTCCGCGCCCGCGCGCAGCAGGGCGTCGACATCGGCGACCGAACGTACGCCGCCGCCCACGGTGAGCGGGATGAAAACCTGCTCGGCGGTGCGGCGCACGACGTCGAGCATGGTGGCCCGCCCCGATGAGGACGCCGTGACGTCCAGGAAGGTCAACTCGTCAGCGCCCTCGGCATCGTAGGCGGCGGCGAGTTCGACGGGATCGCCCGCGTCACGCAGGTTGTCGAAGTTGACCCCCTTGACCACCCGGCCGGCGTCGACGTCCAGGCAGGGAATCACACGTACCGCGACGTCCATTACAGGTAGTCCTCCGGTGAGCCGACCCTGTCCAGGATCTCCATCAGGTGGTCGTGCACGCCGGGCGCGGCGGCCAGCGCCGACCGCGACGCCGGTGTCCACGGCTGGCCGGACAGGTCGGTGACGATCCCGCCGGCGGCACGCACCAGCGCCACCCCCGCGGCGTGATCCCAGATGTGGTGGCCGAAGCTGATGGCCGCGCCCATGATCCCGACTGCCACGTAGGCGATGTCGATACCGGTGGCGCCGTGCATCCTCAGCTTCGAACAGACCCGGCTCACGTTCTCCAACACGGCCAACCGGTAGCGGCCCGGGAACCGTCCCCGCCAGTCGACGTTGAACGTGCCGATCCCGATGACGCACTGCCCGATTTCGCCGCGCCTGATCGGGGGCTGGGCCACTCCGTTGTAGTACACCGGTCCACCGACCACGGCGCTGTAGCGCTGGTCGGTGAACGGCAGCCAGGTCAGCCCGGCGACCGGCTCGCCGTCACACAGCAGGCCCAGCAGGATCGCGGCCATCGGTGAGCCCGCGGCGTAATTGAAAGTGCCGTCGATCGGGTCGAGAACCCACACCAAAGGTGAATCGATGGCGGCGCCGCCGAATTCCTCTCCGTGCACGCCGATGCCGGTGGCCGACTCCAATGCTTGGACCACCTGGCGCTCGATGGACAGATCCACCTCGGTGGCGAAGTCGTTGCCCTTCTTCTGCACCGCGGACTCGGCGCGATGCCCGGCAATGAACGGTTTGGACGCCTCGTCCAAGATCACCGCCGCCTGGGCCACCAGGGCCTCGAAATCCGGAGACTGCACGGCCATCGGCGTTACTGGCTCACCGCGGCCAGCGCCTCCGGCAGCGTGAATCGTCCCGCGTACAGCGCCTTTCCGACTATCGCGCCCTCGACACCGCTACCGGTCAGGGTTGCGATGGCGCGCAGGTCATCCAGGCTGGACACCCCGCCGGAGGCGATCACCGGCGCATCGGTGCACTCGGCCACACCCTCCAGCAGGTCGAGGTTCGGGCCGGTGAGCGTGCCGTCCTTAGTCACGTCGGTGACGACGAACCGCGAGCAGCCTTCGCTGTCGAGGCGTTCCAGGACATGCCACAAGTCGCCGCCGTCGGTCTCCCAGCCCCGGCCGCGCAGCCGGTGCTCGCCCTCCACGATCTGCACATCAAGTCCCACGGCTACCTTGTCGCCGTACTCGGCGATCGCCGCCGCGCACCACAGCGGGTTCTCCAGCGCCGCGGTGCCGATGTTCACCCGCGCGCAGCCGGTGGCCAAGGCCGCCTTGAGCGAATCGTCGTCGCGGATCCCGCCGGAGAGTTCGACTTTCACATCGAGCGCGCCGACCACTTCGGCGAGCAGCTCACGGTTGGACCCGCGGCCGAACGCGGCGTCGAGATCCACCAGATGGATCCATTCGGCACCGTCACGCTGCCAGGTCAGCGCCGCGTCCAGCGCCGAGCCGTAGTCGGTCTCGCTGCCGGCCTTACCCTGCACCAGACGCACCGCCTTGCCGTCGACGACGTCGACGGCAGGAAGAAGAATCAGTGGCACTCTTACAGCCCCTCAACCCAATTCGCGAGCAGCGCCGCCCCGGCGTCACCGCTCTTCTCCGGATGAAATTGTGTCGCCGACAATGCACCGTCCTCGACGGCGGCCAGGAACCGCACGTGGTGGGTGGCCCAGGTCAGCAGCGCATCGGGTGCGCCCTCCCACTTCTGTGCGGCATAGGAATGCACGAAATAGAACCGGGTGTCGGCATCGAACCCCTTGAACAGCATGCTGCCCGGCGCGGCTTCGACGACGTTCCAGCCCATATGCGGGATCACCGGCGCGTCGAGCCGGGTGACCGATCCCGGCCACTGGCCGCAGCCGGTCGATTCCACCCCGAACTCCACGCCCCGGGCGAACAGGATCTGCATGCCCACGCAGACCCCGAGCACCGGCCGGCCCGCGGCCACCCGCTCGGCGATGATCCGCTCGCCACCGATTCCACGCAGTCCGGCCATACAGGCCTCGAACGCGCCGACGCCGGGAACGACCAGGCCGTCGGCGCTGCGCGCCTGATCCGCGTCGGCGGTCACCTCGACGTCGGCCCCGACTCGCTCCAACGCCCGCTGCGCGGAGCGCAGATTGCCCGAGCCGTAGTCCAGGACCACGACCGATCTCTTTGTCACAGTGAGCCTTTGGTGGATGGCACGCCCGACACCCGGGGGTCGGGTTCGACGGCCTGCCGCAGCGCACGGGCCACCGCCTTGTATTGCGCCTCGGTGATGTGGTGCGGATCGCGGCCGTAGATGGTGCGCACATGCAGCGAGATGCGAGCGTTGAAGGCCAGCGATTCGAACACGTGCCGGTTGACCACCGTGTGGTAAGGCACGCTGGAACCGGCGATGGTGAAGTCGACCATGTAGTCCGGTTCACCGGTGTGCACGAAGTACGGCCGGCCGGACACGTCGACCGCGGCGTGGGCCAGCGTCTCGTCCATCGGAATGAAGGCGTCGCCGAAACGGCGGATGCCCTTCTTGTCGCCGAGGGCCTGCCCCAACGCGGTACCGAGCACGATCGCGGTGTCTTCGATCGTGTGGTGGCCCTCGATGTCGACGTCACCTTGGGCCGAGATGGCCAGGTCGAAGCTGGCGTGCGTGCCCAGCGAAGTCAGCATATGGTCGAAGAACGGCACGCCGGTGTGCACGCTGACGTCCCCGGTGCCGTCGAGGTCGAGGTCGACGACGATGTCGGACTCGCGGGTCTTGCGCTCGACCCTGGCCCGGCGGGTGGACGTGGCCGTCGAAACGGGCGAAGTGGTCATGTCGCTCCTATGTGGACCGGTTCAGCGGCGGCCAGCCGTGCACTGGCGGCCAGGAAGGCGTCGTTCTCCTCGGCCAATCCGATTGTGGTGCGAAGGTATCCACCGATCCCGACATCGCGGATCAGGACACCGTCGTCGAGGTAGCGCCGCCAGGCCGCCGGAGCGTCGGCGAACTCGCCGAACAGGACGAAGTTGGCGTCACTGGGAATCACCCGGAACCCCAATTGCCTCAGGGCGGCGCTGACCCGCTCCCGTTCGGCGATCAGCGTCGCGACACTGGCCAGGGTGTCGTCGGCGTGGCGCAGGGCGGCGCGGGCGGCGGCCTGGGTGACCACCGAGAGGTGATAGGGCAACCGCACCAGCAGCACGGCGTCGATGATCGCCGGCGCCGCGATCAAATAGCCCAACCGGCCGCCGGCGAAGGCGAACGCCTTGCTCATGGTGCGGGTGACGACCAGCCGGTTCGGATACTCGTCGATCAGCGCGATCGCACTGGGCTGGCTGGAGAACTCGCCGTAGGCCTCGTCGACGATCAGGATGCCGTGTTCCATCGCATCCAGCAGCCGGCGCAGATCGGCCAGCGGAATGCTCTGTCCGGACGGATTGTTCGGGCTGGCCACGAACACCACGTCGGGGCCGCGGTCGGCGATGGCCGCGACCGCCGTCTCGACGTCAAGGCTGAAATCGGCCGCGCGCACCGACTCGACCCACTCGGTCTGCGTGCCGTCGGAGATGATCGGGTGCATCGAGTACGACGGCACGAAGCCGATCGCGCGGCGCCCCGGCCCGCCGAAGGCCTGCAGCAGTTGCTGCAGGATCTCATTGGATCCGTTCGCCGCCCAGAGATTTTCGGTATGCACTTCGACACCGGTCTGAGCCCGTAGGTACGCCGCCAGGTCGCGGCGCAACTCGACGGCGTCCCGGTCGGGGTAGCGGTGCAGATCGGCGGCGGCGGCCTGGACCGACCGCGTGACGTCCTCGATCAGCGCCGGGCTCGGCGGGTGTGGGTTCTCGTTCGTGTTCAGCCGCACCGGCACGTCGAGTTGCGGTGCGCCGTATGGGGATTTCCCGCGCAGGTCCGCACGCAGCGGCAGGTCTGCCAGTGTGATCCGGGCGCCGGGGATGCTCATCTCTCGAACCTCCGCCGGACCGCTTCGCCGTGCGCCGGCAGGTCCTCGGCCTTCGCCAGGGTGATCACGTGCCCGGAGACGTCTTTCAGGGCCGCCTCGGTGTAGTCGACGACGTGGATACCGCGCAGGAAGGTTTGCACCGACAACCCGCTGGAGTGCCTCGCGCAGCCCGCGGTCGGCAGCACGTGGTTGGACCCCGCGCAGTAGTCACCCAGGCTGACCGGCGACCACGGCCCGACGAAGATCGCCCCGGCAGCACGGATACGCCCGGCAACCTCGTTGGCGTCGGCGGTCTGGATTTCCAGATGCTCGGCGGCATAGGCGTTGACGACACGCACTCCGGTGTCGACGTCGTCGACCAGCACGATTCCCGACTGGCGCCCACGCAGCGCCTCGGTGACCCGCTCCCGGTGTTTGGTGGTGGTCAGTTGCACGGCGAGTTCGGTGTCGGTGGCCTCGGCCAGCGCCGTGCTGTCGGTCACCAGCACGCTGGCGGCCATCACATCGTGCTCGGCCTGGCTGATCAGGTCGGCCGCGACGTGTACCGGGTCGGCGGTGTAATCGGCCAGTATCGCGATCTCGGTGGGGCCGGCCTCGGCGTCGATGCCGACCTGTGAACGGCAGATCCGCTTGGCTGCGGTGACATAGATGTTGCCCGGCCCGGTGATCATGTCGACCGGCGCCAGTTCAGCGCCATCGGTGTCAGTTCCGCCGTAGGCGAGCAGCGCCACGGCCTGTGCACCGCCGACCGCCCACACCTCGTCGACCCCGAGCAGGGCCGCCGCCGCCAGGATCGTCGGGTGCGGCAGGCCACCGTGTTCCGCTTGCGGTGGGCTGGTGATCACGAGTGAGTCGACCCCGGCGGCCTGAGCGGGTACCACGTTCATCACCACGCTGGACGGATAGACGGCGTTGCCGCCCGGCACGTACAGGCCCACCCGTTCCACCGGTACCCAGCGCTCGGTGACCGAGGCGCCGGAATCGAACAACGTGGTGATATCGGTGCGACGCTGGTCGGCGTGCACGGCGCGGGTGCGATCGATCGCCACCTCAAGCGCGGCTCGCACGTCCGGATCGAGCTCGGCAAGGGCAGCGGCAAGGCGCTTGGCGGGCACGCGCACGGTCTGGGGCCGTACCCCGTCGAACTGCTCGCCGTATTCCAGCGCCGCGATGGCGCCGCGCTCGGCCACCTCGTCGACGATCGGCCGGACCTTGGGCACCACGGCGTCGACGTCTACGCCGCCGCGCGGCAGCGCCGCCCGCAGCGCAGCGGTGGTCAGGATTCGACCGCGCAGGTCGATCCGGTTCATGGCGAAGCTGGTCATCGGTTCAATTGTCCCCGATCGGTCCACCCGAATAAAAATCGATTGAGCGGCGGTCTCCGCTGCCCGGATACTGCGGTCATGCAATGGGAGCTGTGGCTGGCCTTCGTGGGCGCCGCGATCGCCATCAGTGTCTCGCCCGGCGCCGGTGCCATCCAGTCGATGGCGACCGGCCTGTCGTACGGTCTGCGCCGCGGCTACTGGAGCATCACCGGGCTTCAGATCGGCCTGATGATGCAGCTGGCGGCGGTCGCCGTGGGGTTGGGCGCGGCGGTGGCACAGTCGGTGGTCGCGTTCACGGTGGTGAAGTGGATCGGGGTCGTCTACCTGGTGTATCTGGCCGTCCGCCAGTGGCGCAGCAAGCCCTTTGAACTGGACCAACAGGTCAAAGCTGAGACCGGCGCGGGACGGCTGAACCTGTTGGTGCGCGGCTGCCTGGTCAACGTGACCAACCCCAAGGGTTTGGTGTTCCTGCTCGCGGTGCTGCCCCAGTTCGTCGTCCCGACCGCTCCGCTACTCCCCCAATACCTGGCCATCGGCGCCACCATGGTGGTCGTCGACCTGGTGGTGATGGGCGCCTATACGGGGCTCGCGGCCCGGCTGCTGGGCTGGCTGCGCACACCCCGCCAGCAGACCGCCCTCAACCGGACCTTCTCGGGACTGTTCGCCACCGCCGCGGTGGTGCTGTCGCTGGTCCGCCGCGGAGCGGCGGCATGAGGAACTAGTGTTTGCCCCGAAAGGGGTCACCACGCCGTGTCCTTCAGCCCGACCGACGAGCTCAGGCCTGTGCCCCGGCGCTCACTCACGCAGAAGCCGGCGGCGCTGGTCATCGGTGCGCTGATGCTCGCCGTGCCACTGGTGCCGATGATCGCGGACGCGACGCTGCCGCCGCGACAGTGGAACCCGGCGGAACCGAGCGCCGAAGAGCTCACCGCGGTCACCGAGGACGGAGACGTCGTCGTCATCGAGACCCCGCAGGGCTGGGAGGCGCTGGACGGCGGTGACAGCGCGGTGCTCCGCCACGACGGCGCCGCCGTGTACGTCGACGTGTACGACCGCGGTGATCGCGATCCCGATGCCGTCGCCGAGCGGCTGATCCGACAGCACCGCATCCAGGGCATCACCTCCGCACTCGACGGCGGCACCATCGAGTTGCCGGACGGCACCTTGACCGGAGACACCTGCGTCGTCGTCACGGCATCCGCGACGGGCACCTGTGCCTTCCTGCACGACGACGACGTCATCGTCTCCGTGCTGTCCCTGGCCGAACCCGGCCAGCCGGCACCCCCGATCAGCCAGGTTCTCGAGCTTTTCAGCCGGAGACAACAATGACCGCCGAGCTGCGCCCGGCAGTGATCTACCGGCCCGAATCGGCGATGTTCTGGCTCTACGTCATCGCCCTGCTCGCCGGGATCCTGGGCCTGCTGGTCGGAGACGGCGGCGCCATCCACGAGACGATGGCGGCCCACCTGGCACTCGCCCCGGTGTGGTTGGCGTTCATCGTGTTTCTGGTCTGGCTGATGTACAAGTTCGACCCCTACCGCAGTGTCCGCCGATACCCGCAGGCCCTGGTAGCCGGCAGCGCACTGGGCGGTACGACGGCGATGGTGATGTCCGCCAACGGCAACACCGCGCTGGGCGAGGTGCTGGCCCGCTACATAGACCCCGGCACGCTCAGCGCGTGGCAGGCCGCGCTCACGGCGCCGGTCATCGAGGAAGCCGCAAAAGCACTGTGCGCCTCGGTCATCCTGATGCTCTGCTTCCGGGTCTTCAATCGGATTCCGCAGGCTCTGCTGGTTGGAATGTTCGTCGGATTCGGATTCGACATCGTCGAGGACCTGACCTACGCCACCAACGAAGCATTGAACAGCCTGGATTCCGACCTGCTCGGCGCGGGCGGCAACCTGATGGTGCGGATCCTCACCGCGATCCCGGCACACTGGGCCTACACGGGGCTGGTGACCGTGGGCGTGCTGGTGTTGTTGCCGACCTTCGCCGACCGTTCGAGCTGGAGTTGGCGACGGCGGGTGGGCGTGGCCGTGCCGTTGCTGGCCGCCGGACCGTTCATGCATTTCATCTGGAACGCCCCGGTCCCCGACATCCTGAGCAAGTTCGCGATCAACATCACGGTGTTCGGCGTCGCCGTCGCACTGTTGATGCGCTACCAACGCCGCCGACTGGTCGCCCTCATCGCTGCCGCGAGAACCGACGGTCGGCTGTCCGGGGTCGATCCCGGGCTGCTCGATTCACTGCCGTCCGCGCGGGGGCGGCGCCAACTCCGCCGGGAGGCCGGGCGTTCGGGTGGCCGCGCCGCCCGAAAAGCCGCCAAGTACCGGCAGCGAGCGGCGCTCGACCTGCTGCAGGTCGTATAGATTTGCCACTATGTCGACCAAGGATCATCCGAACAACGCCCCGGGCGTGCCGATGAGGTTTCCGGTGTGGTTCGAGAACTTTCAGATCAAGTATTTCAACCCGGCAGTGAAGCCGCTGGCCAAGTACATGCCGGGCATGTCGGTCATCTCCCACCGCGGCCGCACGTCGGGCAAGCAGTACGAAACGGTGGTCTCCGCCTACCGCCAGGGTGACACCCTGGCCATCCTGCTGGGCCACGGCAAGACCAACTGGGTGAAGAACATCCTGGCTTCCGGCGAGGCCGACATCCGCCTGGGCCGCCACAACCTGCATCTGGTCAATCCGCGTGTGGTGCCCGCGGGCACCGATGATCCGTCGCTGCCCCGGATCGCCCGCGCTGGTGTCAAGCGCGGCGTCGGCGCTTTCGTGGCCGATATCGCCTGAACGCGAACGCCTAGGTCTCCGGTATCAGGTTCGTGATGCAGAACGGGTGACCCGCGGGGTCGATCAGCACCCGCCAGTTGTCCGGTTGGGGCTGCACCGGCGCCTTCGTCGCCCCGAGCCCGACGATGCGGTCTTCCTCCGCGTCGAGATCGGAGACCGCCAGTTCCAGATGGATCTGCTTCGGAACCGGGCCGTCGGGCCAGTCCGGTGCGCGATGGTCGGCGACTTTCTGCAGGGTCAGCAGCACCGCGGCGCCCTTGAGGGCGACGAAGTCCGGCGTGGAGAACATCTCCTCCAGGCCCAGCGTCTCCCGATAGAACCCGGCGAGTGCGACCGGATCGGCGCAACGCCTCCTAGAGATCAAGGCCGACATCGAGGACCCGCACCGAGTGGGTCAACGCGCCGACGGCCAGGTAATCCACGCCGGTGCCAGCGTATTCCGCGGCGCTGTCCAGGCTGAGCCCGCCCGAGGATTCCAGCAGCACCCCCGGCGCGTTCGCATCTCGGCGCTGGACGGCGATCTGGGTCTGCCAGATCGGGAAGTTGTCCAGCAGGATCAATTCGACATCCTCGGCGAGGACTTCATCGAGCTGCTCGAGGGTGTCCACCTCGACCTCGCACGGCAAGCTGGGCGCGGCCGAGCGCACGGCCCGCAGCGCGGCGACGACCGACCCGGCGGCCGCGACGTGGTTGTCCTTGATGAGCGCGGCATCGCCCAGCCCCATCCGGTGATTGACGCCACCGCCGACCCGGACCGCGTACTTCTGCAGCGCCCGTAGGCCCGGCAGCGTCTTGCGGGTGTCGCGGATCCGGGCTCCGGTGCCTTCGACGGCGTCTACCCAGGCCGCGGTGGCGGTCGCGATCCCGGACAGGTGGCACACCAGGTTGAGCAGGGTTCGTTCGGCGGTCAGCAGCCCGCGGGTCGGCGCCTCTACCCGCAACAGCGCCGCGCCGGCGTCCAGCCGGGTGCCGTCGTCGACACGGTCGAGGATCCGGTAGCCGTCGGCGCCGAGCACCTCGTCGAGAACCAGCAGCGCCACATCGATCCCGGCGGCCACCCCCGGCTCACGGGATATCAACGACGCGATCGTGGTGGCGTCCTCGGGCACCGTGGCCAGTGTGGTGACGTCGGGACCGTAGCGCAGATCCTCGTCGAGACCGCGGCGGATGGTGATGGCGGCTTCCGCCAGTTCGTCGCCGGTGAGTTTCACTGCGCGCACACCGCGGCGTGGTCACCGTACAGAGTGCGGCTGACGGCCTGGGCCGGATCGGTGTCGGGATGGTCGCGGCGATGGTGGCAGCCACGGGATTCGTTGCGGGCCAACGCCGCCGCCGCCACCGCGCGCGCGGACACCGTCAGGGCGACGTCCTCGGCATCGCCCCGGGTGGTCATGCGCCGCGGTGTCGCCTCACCGAGGGTGTCGGCGAGACGCTGGAGACCGGCCCCGTCGCGAACCACCGACGCCCACCGGGTCATCGCGGTCTGCAATACCCGCCGGTCGAGCGCGGTATGTTGGCGCTCTTCGATTTTCGCCACCGGCGCGCCGGCACCGCGGGCCTGCTCGGCAGCCATCCGGCCGGCGCGACCACCCACCACCAAGCCTTCCAACAGGCTGTTGGAAGCCAGTCGGTTGGCGCCGTGCATCCCGGTGCGAGCCACCTCACCCGCGGCGAACAGCCCCGGCAGATCGGTACGGCCGTGCACATCGGTGACGACACCGCCGCAGCTGTAGTGGGCGCCGGGAACGACGGGGATCGGCTCTCGGGTGGGGTCGATGCCGGCGGCCCGGCAGGCGGCCGTCACCGTTGGGAAGCGTTCGGCCAGGCCTTTGACACCGCGTGCGTCCAAATACACGCAGTGGTCCCCCGTTTCGTGCAGGCGCGCCTCGATGGCCGCCGCGACGACATCGCGCGGGGCGAGATCGCCCATCGGGTGGTGCGTCGTCATCGCCTCGCCCCGGGAATCGCGCAGCAGGGCCCCCTCGCCGCGCAGCGCCTCGGTGATCAGCGGGCGGCGGCCGGAACCGTCGCGGTCATACAGCATCGTCGGATGGAACTGGACGAATTCGAGGTCGGCGACGCCCACGCCGGCCCACAGCGCCAGCGCGATGCCGTCGCCGGTGGAACCTTCCGGGTTCGTGGTCGCGCGGTACAGGTGTCCCAAACCGCCGGTGGCGAGGATGACCGACGGCGCATGCACGATCCCCACGCCGTCACCGTTGCGGACCAGCACCCCGGTGATCGCCGAACCATCGTGAAGGACCTGCAGTGCAACGTGATTGCGGCGGATGTCCAGGGTGCCGGCGGCGTGATCGAGGGCGCGCTGGACCTCGGCGCCGGTGGCGTCGCCGCCGGCATGGATGATCCGGCGGCGGGAATGGCCGCCTTCCCTGGTGAGCGCCCATTGCCCGGGGCCGCTCTCGTCGAATCGGGCTCCGTCGTCAACCAGGTCTGCCACCGCGCGATAGCCGTCGGCGACGATCGAGCGCACCGCATCGGGTTCACACAGCCCGGCACCGGCGCTCAGGGTGTCCTGGACGTGGGCTTCCACGGAATCGTCGGTGTAGGGCAGCACCACCGCGATACCGCCCTGGGCGTAGAACGTCGCGGTGTCCGGCGCCTTGCTCAAAACAACTGTGCGACTGCCTTTTCGGTGTGCGGCCAGAGCTGCGGCAAGGCCGGCGACGCCAGTTCCGACGACGACCACGTCGGCGCGTTGCTGCCAGTCCACCCCGGCGCTGTTGGCACCGCAGGCGAAGCGACGGGTCATTCGCCGCCGCCGGGCTGACCGATCTCGATCATCCGCGAAACGCTGGCGCGGGCGAGTCGGGCGGTGCCCGGATCGACGTCGACCTCGTCGGCCCCGTCGACCAAGCAGCGCAGCAGTGCGGCGGGGGTGATCATCTTCATGTACTTGCACGATGCCCGGTCGTTGACGGCTTGGAAGTCGATACCCGGTGCGGCGCGGCGCAGTTGGTGCAGCATGCCGACCTCGGTCGCGACGAGCACCTGCTTGGCGTGCGAGGCTCTGGCAGCGTCGAGCATGCCACCGGTGGATAGGATCTTGACCCGGTCGGCCGGAACGGCGCCTTCACCGGCGAGGTACAACGCCGATGTGGCGCAACCGCATTCGGGGTGCACGAACAATTCGGCATCGGGGTGGCTGCGGGCCTGGTCGGCCAGCTCGTCGCCGTTGATACCCGCATGCACGTGGCATTCGCCGGCCCAGACGTGCAGGTTCGCGCGGCCGGTCATCCGCCGGACATGGGCGCCCAGGAACTGGTCGGGGCAGAACAGCACCTCACGGTCGGCGGGAATGGAAGCCACCACCTCGACGGCGTTGGACGAGGTGCAGCAGATGTCGGTGAGCGCCTTCACCGCGGCGGTGGTGTTGACATAGGACACCACGACCGCCCCGGGGTGCTCGTCTTTCCAGGCCTGCAACTCCTCGGCGGTGATGGAGTCGGCCAGTGAGCAGCCGGCGCGCTGATCGGGGATCAGCACGGTCTTCTCCGGGGACAGGATCTTGGCGGTCTCGGCCATGAAATGCACACCGCAGAACACGATGGTTTCCTCGGCGGCCTCGGCCGCGATCCGGGACAGCGCCAGCGAGTCGCCGACATGGTCGGCGACATCCTGAATGGCCGGCAGCTGGTAGTTGTGCGCCAGGATGGTTGCGTTGCGCAAGCCGGCCAGGCGGCGGACCTCGGCGGCCCATTCCTCGTCGCCGTCCACACCGGCGAAGCCACCGGGCCCGTCGGTGATGCGGTCGACGAGGCCACTGTCGGCACGATCCAGGACGGTCATTTCCGCCTCCTGTCTTGCTTTGGAGGTTTTCGACTTACAATCGAAAACATGAGCCATACTAGCACTGAACACGAAGTGCTTGCCGTCGTATTCCAGGTTGGCGACGTCAGCTCGCGTAAACCCGCCCTTAACGTGCTGTTATGGCAACGCGCCCTGGAGCCGGAGCGCGGCAAGTGGTCACTGCCCGGCGGCAGGCTGCGCACCGACGAAGACCTGACCAGCTCGGTGCGACGCCAGCTGGCCGAGAAGGTCGACGTACGTGAGATCGCCCACTTGGAGCAACTCGCCGTCTTCTCCGATCCGGGCCGGTTGCCGGGCGAGGTTCGCACGATCGCGTCGACGTTCCTCGGCCTGGTGCCATCGGTCGCCACCCCGGAACTACCGCCGGACACCCGCTGGCATCCGGTGAACGCGCTGCCGGCGATGGCCTTCGACCACGGCCCGATGGTGGAGTACGCCCGAACCCGGCTGGTTGCCAAACTCTCCTACACCAACATCGGATTTGCCCTGGCTCCAACAGAATTCGCGCTCTCGACGTTGCGCGACATCTACGGCGCCGCGCTCGGCTATCAGGTCGACGCCACCAATCTGCAGCGGGTGCTCGTCCGTCGCGGCGTCATCACGCCGACCGGCACCACCGCCCATCCGGGCCGCACCGGCGGACGGCCCGCGGCCCTGTATCGCTTCACCGATTCCCAGATCCGGGTGACCGACGAGTTTGCTGCATTACGGCCGCCAGGGTGAGTCGGATTGGATTCTTAGATCCTTCTTAAGGTATGAATGACGGGCAATGCATCCGGTTGGCACCGCCGGGGCGCCACGCCCCGAATGGATCGGCCGCGCCCCGCACGAGGAGCTCGAGCGCGGCGCGCATCCCCTGCTGCCGGCCGAGGACCCGTTCTACGAACCGCCGGAAGGCTTCGAACACGCCGAACCGGGCACCGTGCTGCGGTCGCGCGAGGTCGAACTGGGCTTCCTCGGACTGATCCCCCAGCGGGTCAGCGCCACCCAGCTGCTGTATCGCACCACCGACCACAACGGGCTTCCTCAGGTCACCGTCACCACGGTCCTCATCCCCACCGGGCACACTCCCGACCAGGTCCGCAACGTCGTGTCCTACCAGTGCGCGATCGACGCGGTGGCCTCGCGCTGCTTCCCGTCGTATGCGATGCGCCGGCGCGCCAAGGCCGTCGGCTCCATCGCACAGCTCGAATACCTACTGGTCGCGGCCGCACTGGCCGAAGGCTGGGTGGTGTCCGTTCCGGACCACGAGGGACCCGACGGGATGTGGGGCGCCCCCTATGAACCCGGCTACACCGTCCTGGACGGGTTGCGGGCCGTGCTCGGCTTCACCCGGTTCGGCCTGAGCGCGGACACCCAGATCGGGCTGTGGGGCTACTCGGGCGGCGGGCTGGCCAGCGCGTGGGCGGCCGAGATGCACGCCGAGTACGCACCCGAACTCAACATCGTCGGCGCGGTGCTCGGATCACCGGTCGGCGACCTGGGCAACACCTTTCGCCGGCTCAACGGCTCCTATCTGGCCGCGCTACCCGCCCTGGTGGTGTCCGCGCTGGCCAAGACCTACCCCGACCTCAACCGGGTCATCGAGGAACACGCCACCTCCGACGGCCTGGCGCTGCTGAAGCGTCTCGAGCGGATGACCACGGCCGAGGCGATCATCCGGCTGTTCCGGACCGACATGGACGACCTGGTGCATCCACCGCTGGACGACATCCTGGCGATGCCCGAGGTGCAATACGTCTTCGACAACATCAAACTCGGCAAGGCGGTGCCCGACCTGCCGGTGCTGATCGTGCAGGCGGTGCACGACTCGGTGATCGCCGTCGACGACATCGACACCCTGGCGCACACCTATTCCGCGGGCGGCGCCCGGGTGACCTACCACCGCGACATGTTCAGCGAGCACATGCTGCTGCACCCGATGTCGGCCCCGATGACGCTGCGCTGGCTGACCGACCGGTTCGACAAGCGCCCCCTCGAGGAGCACACGGTGCGCACCAAGTGGCCGACGCTGCTCAACCCGATGACCTATGCCGGCATGTGGCGCCTGGGCGGGATCGTCGCCCGCGTGGTGTCGGGCGGGCGGGTTCCACTGCGCCCTCTTTGAGGGGCCAGCTCTAGGTCGACGCAATCCCCACCGGTACGCGTTCCACCGGCGGCAGGGCCCCGAGATCGTCGCGCGGCGTGGCCACCGCCATCAGGGCGTAGGTGAGCGCACCCACCGCGGCCGGGAACAACAGCGTCGTCGCCACCTGCAGTGCGCCGCGGGCGAAGAACACCGGCGGTGCTTCGGAGTAGTAGAAGACCCGGTTCTGCGGTGTGACCGGGGCGGTGTCGAACGGCACCGGGCCGTAGTGCCAGTGCACGAGTGCCGCACCGACAGCGGCGGCGGCGCCCGCGGCGACCACCAGACCCACCCACAGCGCCGTCGCGATCAGCGGTCCGCGGACCGAACGCCATTGCCACACCAGCACGGCTGCCACGATCGCCATCGAGGTCAGCAACCCGATCAGCATCGCCGCCGACACGAACAGGTGATCGGATTCGCTGCCCAGGTAGGTCTGCACCCGCTGGCCGGACCGGGTCAGGGCGATCACGCCGTGCGCCGGCGGCGCCATCCACGACCACAAGACACCGACCGCGGCACCGGCCAGCGCCAAGCCGACCACCACGATGCCGGCCGCACGACCTCGCGAAAATCGCTGCTGCTGTTCAGGGTTCATCGCTGCACCTCGATGTCGTGGGAATCGACGCGACCATGCCGCGCACACTTGGCCCACCAGCCGTCGGGACGCACCTGCACCACCATCCGGCGCCCGCACTCCGCGCAGAACCGGGGCGGCTCGAGCCCCAGCTGGGCAGCCGTGGGCACTACGCTGCCGGCCGGTCCGCCGGTGTAGACGTTGTAGATTCCCGCTCCGACCGGCGCGGGCAATTGTTCGACCATCACCTGCTTTTCTACAGGCTGGCGTTGAGTGCCTTGATCGGCATCTGCAGATCTTCGAGCAACTCCAGATCCGCCTCGGCCGGACGCCCCAGGGTGGTCAGGTAGTTTCCGACGATCACGGCGTTGATGCCGCCCAGGATGCCCTGCTTGGCCCCCAGGTCGCCGAGGGTGATCTCGCGGCCGCCGGCGAACCGCAGCATCGTGCGGGGCAGAGCGAGGCGGAATGCCGCCACCGCCTTGAGCGCCTCCGCCGCGGGCAGCACCTCCAGATCGCCGAACGGCGTGCCCGGTCGCGGGTTGAGGAAGTTCAGCGGCACCTCGTGCGGATCGAGCTCAGCCAGGTTGGCCGCGAATTCGGCGCGCTGCTCAAGCGTCTCCCCCATACCGAGAATGCCGCCGCAACACACCTCCATGCCGGCCTCCCGGACCATCTCCAGGGTGCTCCAGCGCTCCTCCCAGGTGTGGGTGGTGACCACGTTCGGGAAGTAGGACTGCGCGGTCTCCAGGTTGTGGTTGTAGCGGTGCACACCCATCGCCTTGAGACGATCCACCTGCTCCTGGTCGAGCATGCCCAACGAACAGGCGATCTGGATTTCGACCTCGTCGCGGATGGCCTCGATACCGGCGGCCACCTGAGCCAGCAGCCGCTCGTCGGGTCCGCGAACCGCGGCCACGATGCAGAACTCGGTGGCTCCGGACTTCGCGGTCTGCTTGGCCGCCTCGACCAGACTGGGAATGTCCAGCCAGGCGCTGCGCACCGGCGAGGCGAACAGGCCCGACTGCGAGCAGAAGTGGCAATCCTCGGGGCAGCCACCGGTTTTCAGGCTGATGATGCCCTCGACCTCGACCTCGGGACCGCACCAGCGCATCCGCACCTCGTGGGCCAGGGCCAGCAGCTCCTCCAGCCGGTCATCGGGCAGTTGCAGGACCTCGAGCACCTGCTCGCGGGACAATCCGTCGCCACGCTCGAGCACCTGCTCGCGCGCCAGTGCCAACACGTCCACCGCTGCCTGGGTCACCGGCTGTCCTCCTGAAGTTCAGCGAACTTGAACGGTGTTCAGGCTAGGCTACGGGTGTGCAGCTGCACAAACGCGACGTGGTCGCCAAGGCGGCGGCGATCCTGGACGGATACGGGATCGCCGATCTGACGATGCGCCGGCTCGCCCGGGAACTCGAGGTCACGGCCGGCGCGCTGTATTGGCATTTCGCCAACAAGCAGGAACTCCTCGGCGCCGTCGCCGACCACGTGCTGGCCCCGGCCTGCACCACGCCCGCGCGGATGGGGTGGCGGGACCGCATCGAGACCGTGTGCCGCGACCTGCGGGATGCACTGCTGTCCCACACCGACGGAGCCGAACTGGTGTCGGCCAGCTTCGCGGCGGGCCAGTCCCGCGCCATCGAACAGATTCTGGGCGTACTCGCCGAAGCGGCCGGCGAGGCGGGGATCGCGACTGCACACCGCGTACAGGCCGCCCGTACGGTCCTGCATTACGTGCTCGGTGCGACCGCCGACGAGCAGTCCCGGCTGCAATGGGATGCGGCCGGGGCCGAATTGCCGGACGGACAATCCGTGCTCGACGCCGATCTCGGCAGCCAGTTCGACTTCGGCGTGCGACTGCTGGTCGACGGAATCGCCGCACAACAGCGCATGCCGGTGTGATCACCGTCGAGCAGGTGGGGCACAGGTCAACTCATCAGCACATGCTCGACCCGGGCATCGCCGTCCCAGCGGCGTAGTCCGGTGATGGTCACGGCGCACGGCGCGGCGATCTCGTGGCTCGTGGCCATGGCCTCGCCGATCTGCGCCGGAGTGAACCGGCGGCCCAGCGTGACATGCGGTGTCCACCGGCCCGGAGCGCTGTGCGCGAACACGTTGGACACGGACCGTCGGCATTGGTCGTAGACCTGCTCGTGCAGCGCCAGCAGCGCTGACGATGGAACGACCAGGCGAGCCAACGTCATTCGGCCGCCGCCGAAAATCAGCGGGGCGCCGATCACGGCGGGCAGCGGGAAGTGATCCCCCAGTTCGGCGAGGCGGTCATCGACATCGGGCGCAATCCGCTCGGCGGCGATCAGTGTGATGTGCGGGCGGTTGGTGTCGGAGGTGACCTTCAGTTGGCTGGGCAGGCCGGCATCGGCCAGTCCCCGCCACATCTGACGGACAGTGGTGTCGGCGCGCTGGTCGAGCAGCAGTTCGATCGAGTGCGCCATGTCAGATCAATCCGGCAACCCAGTCCGGATCGAATGCACGCGCACTGACCAAGGCGAAGTCATCGGGTGACACCGCGCCCACTCCGGCCGGCATCGCGGCCCGGACCGGCGCCAACCGGGCCAGCGCGTCACGGTTGGACTTCTCCGTCGCCCCAGGCGCCGCCGGCCACGAGCCGATCACCAGGCCAGCACACGAAAGACCCTTGGCGCCAATCCCTTCCAGCGTCAGCGAGGTGTGATTCAGAGTGCCCAGACCCGGTTCGACAACGACGAGCACCGGCGCGCCCAGTTCCACCGCAAGATCGCGCAGCGTCACTCCCCCGGCGGCCAGCTCCACCAGCAAGCCGCCGGCCCCTTCGACGAGGGTCAGCCGGCCGGGGCGGTCCACCTGGCAGACCGCGGCCAGCAGCTCCTCGGCACTCGGCAGCGGCAGGCCGGCCCGTTCGGCAGCGGCGACCGGCGCCAGCGGCTCGGGATAGCGCGCGATACCGACGAGTTGGGTGATCCCGGACAGTCGGCCCACCTCGGCAAGATCGTCATCGCCGCCCGCGGTGCCGGTCTGCACGGGTTTGCACACCGCGACGTCGCGACCGCTGACCCGGGCGTGGCACGCCAGAGCCGCCGTCACAACGGTCTTTCCGACACCGGTTCCGGTTCCGGTGATGACCACGACGCTCATCGCGGATGCGCGGCCAGGACCGCGGTCAGCACGTCGCGGGCTGTATCCATCTCGTCGTCGGTCAGCGACGCCCGCGCGGTCAGTCGCAGCCGTGAGGTACCGGCGGGCACCGTCGGCGGGCGAAAACAACCCACCCGTACCCCGGCATCCAGACAGGCGCTCGCCGCGGCCACCGCGATCTCGGGGTCGCCGAGGATGACCGAGACCACTGCCGATTCGGGAGTTTCGGGGACGTCGCACATCTCGGCGAGCTGCCGGGCCCGCTCGATGACGGCACCGGCGCGCCCGGGTTCGGCGGCCAGCACGCTGAGCGCGGCCAGGGCGGCACCGAGGGGCGCGGGGGCCAGTCCGGTGTCGAAGATCATCGTGCGCGCCGCGTCGATCAGGTGGTCGCGCACCGCGGCGGGTCCGAGCACCACGCCGCCCTGGCTGCCCAGCGACTTGGACATGGTGGTCGTCATGACGACGTCGGGGGCACCGGCCAGGCCGGCCTCGTGGATCAGGCCGCGCCCGCCCGCACCGCGCACGCCGAACCCGTGCGCCTCGTCGACCAGGAGCAGAGCCCGGTGCCTGCGGCAGGCCTCGTGAAGTTGGGGCAGCGGCGCGAGCCCGCCGTCGGTGCTGAACACCGACTCGGTGATGACCAGCGCACGTTCCTCGTCCCGGCCGGCCAGCGCGGACTCGACAGCCTCGACATCACAGTGCGGGGTGACGACCACCCTGGCCCGGGACAACCGGCAGGCGTCGACGAGCGACGCGTGCGAGAGGGCATCCGACACCACCAGCGAGCCGGGCCCGGACAGCGCGACAGCGGCTCCGATGTTGGCGGTGTACCCCGAGGAGAACACCAGTGCCGCGTCGGCGCCGACGAATGCGGCGAGGGCGGTTTCGAATTCCTCGTGCAGCTCGGTGTTGCCGGTGACCAGCCGAGAGCCGGTGGCCCCGGCCCCCCACGTGCGCAGCGCCGCCACCCCGCCGTCGATGACCGAGGGGTGTTGGGACAGGCCTAGGTAGTCGTTGGAGGCCAGGTCGAGCTCGGTGGCCACGGCGGGTCGGGTCCGCAGGCTGCGACGCAAGCCGGCCTGTCGGCGCTGCTGCTCGACGGTGTCGAGCCAGGCCAGCGGTGACACCCCTGCGCGGGTCATCGAATCCTCCTCCGAGGGCGTCTTGAACACCGTTCAGGTTAGCGTGGCGACGAGCGCCGAGGTACGAGGGGTGAGGAGACGCGCCATCAGGCCCAGCGTGGCGACGAGCGCCGAGGTACGAGGGGTGAGGAGACGCGCCATCAGGCCAGGGCGCGCGCGACAGCGACCATCGCCGAGGTGATCTGGCCTATCTCCGCCGGAGTGCAGATGAACGGCGGCATCGCGTAGATCAGGTTGCGGAACGGCCGCAGCCAGACGCCGTTGTCGAGGGCAACCGGGGTGGCGACCGTCAGGTCGACCGGCCGATCGGTCTCGATCACCCCGATCGCACCGCACACCCGCACGTCGGCGACGCCGGACACGGCGCGCGCCGGCGCCAGCCCCTCGCTCAGCCCCGCGCTGATCTCAGCGACCCGGCCGCGCCAGTCCTGCGCGAGCAGGAGTTCGACCGAGGCGACCGACACGGCGCACGCCAGCGCGTTGGCCATGAACGTGGGACCGTGCATCAGCGCACCGGCCTCACTGCCGCTGATGGTGCGCGCGATCTCCAGCGTGCACAGCGTCGCCGCGAGCGTCACGTAGCCACCCGTCAATGCTTTTCCGACACACATGATGTCCGGGGTCACCCCGGCGTGATCGGCGGCGAACAGCTCTCCGGTGCGCCCGAACCCGGTGGCGATCTCGTCGAAGATCAACAACACACCGGCCCGGTCGCAGATGGCCCGCAGATCGCTCAGATAGCGCGGGTCATGGAATCGCATACCGCCGGCGCCCTGCACCAGCGGTTCGACGATGACGGCGGCCAGTTCGTCGGCATGTTCGAGCAGTTGCGCCTCGAACGCCCCGACATAAACCGGGTCGTAGGCGGCCGGCACTGCCGGCGCGAAGACCTGCGGGAACAGGACGTCGGTCCACAGCGAGTGCATGCCGCCGTCGGGGTCGCAGACGCTCATCGGGGTGAAGGTGTCGCCGTGATAGCCGCCACGCCAGGTCATCAGCCGTCTTTTGTCGAACCGGCCCGCGCTGCGCCAGTACTGCAGCGCCATCTTCGCGGCGACCTCGACTGCCACCGAGCCGGAATCGGAGAAGAACACGGTGTCCAGGCCCTGCGGAGTGATGTCGACCAGAAGTTGCGCCAGCCGTGCGGCGGGCTCATGGGTCAAACCGCCGAACATGACGTGATTGAGCACCGAGAGCTGGCGGGTGATCGCCGCATCGAGCACCGGGTGGCCGTGCCCGTGCACGGCCGTCCACCAGGAGGCCATCGCATCCAGGGCGCGGACCCGGGTGCCATCGCGGATCAGGGTCAGCCAGGCGCCGTCGGCTCCGACGGCGACCACCGGGGGTATCGCCTCGGCGCCGATCGTGCTGTAGGGGTGCCAGATGTGCGCGGCATCGATCGCACTGATCTGTTGGGGGGTCAACGCCGACACGCTGGAAGAGCCTAGTCGGGCGACGATGCGGGCCCGGAGGTGGCGTTTGCTCCATGGCAACACAGCGGCGGCCCGGCGATTCGCTGCAGATGAGACACACCGTCCGGTTGGGTACATTGAGACCCGATCATGTTGACCCTCACCCCCAACCCGCCGGCGGCAGCGGCGGACGCGGGTTCCCCTCAACGCGCCGCGACGGGCTCGCGGAAGTCGGGTTTCTACCGCCACGACCTCGACGGCCTTCGTGGTGTCGCGATCGCCTTGGTGGCGTTGTTCCACGTGTGGTTCGGTCGGGTGTCGGGCGGGGTCGACGTCTTCCTGGTGCTGTCCGGTTTCTTCTTCGGCGGTTCGCTGTTGCGCACCGCCCTGAATCCGGGTTCGTCGCTGTCGCCTTGGCCAGAGATCCTCCGACTGGTGCGGCGGCTGTTGCCCGCGCTCGTCGTCGTGCTTGCCGCGGGCGCGGTGCTGACCATCCTGGTGCAGCCGCAGACCCGCTGGGAGACATTTGCTGACCAGAGCCTGGCCAGTCTGGGCTACTTCCAGAACTGGGAGTTGTCGGCGACTGCGTCGAACTATCTCCGCGCCGGTGAGGCGGTCAGTCCGCTGCAGCACATCTGGTCGATGTCCGTTCAGGGCCAGTTCTACATCTCGTTCCTAGTCTTTATTTTCGGGTTTGCCTATCTGCTGCGCCGGCGCCTGGGCAGGTGGCTGCGCGTGACGTTTGTGACATTGCTGGCCACGCTCACCATCGCGTCATTCAGCTTTGCCGCCGTCATCCATGTCTCCGACCAGACCGCCGCCTACTACAACAGCTTCGCCCGCGCCTGGGAGTTGCTGCTGGGCGCCCTCGTCGGTGCGCTGGTGCCGTATGTCAGGTGGCCGATGTGGCTGCGCACCGCGCTGGCCACCCTCGGGCTGGCCGCGATCGTCTCGTGCGGCGCCCTCATCAACGGGGTCAAAGAGTTCCCCGGACCGTGGGCGCTGGTGCCCGTGGGCGCGACCCTGCTGATGATCCTGGCGGCGTCCAACCGCCACGCCAGTCCGTCCACGCGTGACCGGCTGCCACTACCCAACCGGCTGCTGTCCGCGGCGCCGCTGGTGACCCTCGGTGCGATGGCCTACTCGCTGTACCTGTGGCATTGGCCGCTGTTGATCTTCTGGCTCGCCTACAGCGGCCGGAGCCACGCCGGCTTCCTCGACGGTGCGATCCTCCTGGCGATCTCGGGAGTACTGGCCTACCTGACGATGCGGTTCGTCGAGGAGCCGCTGCGGTCCCCCGGCAGGTCGGCGTCCGCGGTTGCGCCGCAGCCGATCGTCATTCCGTGGCGTACCCGTCTGCGTCGGCCCACCATCGCGCTGGGCACCACCGTGGCACTGCTCGGGGTGGCACTGACGGCGACGTCGTTCACCTGGCGCGAGCACGTCACCATCCAGCGCGCCAGCGGCAAGGAACTGGCCTTGCTGTCGACGACCGGCTACCCCGGTGCACAGGCCCTGACCGAGCACGCCCGGGTGCCGAAGCTGCCGATGCGGCCCACCGTGTTGGAGGCCAAAGACGACCTGCCCGAGTCGACCAACGACGGCTGCATCAGTGATTTCAACAACACCGGCGTCATCAACTGCACCTACGGCGACCCGGCGGCGCATCGGACGATCGCGCTGGCCGGGGGGTCACACGCCGAGCACTGGATCACCGCGCTGGACGCGCTGGGCAAGATGCACGACTTCAAGATCGTCACCTATCTGAAGATGGGCTGCCCGCTGACCACGGAGGAAGTTCCACGGGTGATGGGTGACAACCGCCCCTACCCGAAGTGCCATCTGTGGAACCAGCGAGTGATGGCCAAACTGATCAAAGACCATCCCGACTTCGTGTTCACCACATCGACCCGGCCATGGAACATCAAGCCCGGCGACGTGATGCCGGCAACCTACATCGGTATCTGGCAAACCTTGTCGGACAACAATATTCCGATCCTGGCGATGCGCGACACGCCCTGGTTGGTCCGCAACGGACAGCCCTTCTTCCCGGCAGATTGTCTGGCCAAGGGCGGCGACGCGGTGTCCTGCGGGATCAAGCGTTCCAAGGTACTGTCCGACCGCAACCAGACCCTGGATTTTCTGGCCCGGTTTCCTCAGATGAGGATCCTCGACATGACCGACGCCGTGTGCCGGCCCGACGTGTGCCGGGCTGTCGAGGGAAATGTGCTGATCTACCACGATTCTCATCACATCTCCGCGACCTATATGCGCACCATGATCCCTGAACTGGGCAGACAGCTGGGTGCGGCCACCGGCTGGTGGTGACAACCCGCGCATCCTGCGCCCCACGTCGATAAGGTCGAGAGATGTCGTCGAGCGAACCCACGCTGACCACCGTGTGGCCTGGGGCCTCCTACCCGCTGGGTGCCGAGTACGACGGTGCCGGAACGAATTTCTCGTTGTTCTCCGAAGTGGCCGACCGGGTGGAGCTCTGCCTGATCGCCAAGGACGGCACCGAAACCCGCATCGAACTCGACGAAGTCGACGGCTTCGTCTGGCACGCCTACCTGCCCACCATCACCCCGGGGCAACGCTACGGCTTCCGCGTGCACGGCCCGTGGGATCCGGCGGCCGGGCACCGGTGTGATCCCAGCAAGCTGCTGCTCGACCCCTACGGCAAGTCCTTCCACGGCGACTTCGACTTCAGCCAGGCGTTGTATTCCTATGACCTCGACGCCGACGACCCGGCCTCAGGCGGGACTCCGCCGATGATCGACTCCCTGGGTCACACGATGACCAGCGTGGTGATCAACCCGTTCTTCCATTGGGGATCCGACCACCTGCCGCGGACCCCCTACCACGAGACGATCATCTACGAAGCCCACGTGAAGGGGATGACCCAAACCCATCCCGGCATACCCGAGGAGTTGCGCGGCACCTACGCGGGGCTGGGCCACCCGGCGGTGATCGACCATCTCAAGACCCTCAACGTGACCGCGATCGAACTGATGCCGGTGCACCAGTTCTTGCACGACCACCGTCTGCTCGACCTCGGACTGCGGAACTATTGGGGGTACAACACTTTCGGGTTCTTCGCCCCGCACTACCAATACGCCGCCACCCAGCACGCCGGGGGCGCGGTGGCCGAGTTCAAATCGATGGTGCGCTCGTTCCACGAAGCCGGCATCGAGGTGATCCTCGACGTGGTCTACAACCACACCGCCGAAGGCAATCATCTGGGCCCGACGATCAACTTCCGTGGCATCGACAATGCTGCCTACTACCGGCTGCTCGATGACGACAAGCGGCTGTACAAGGATTTCACCGGCACCGGCAACAGCCTCAACGCCAGGCATCCGCACACCTTGCAGCTGATCATGGACTCGCTGCGGTACTGGGTGCTGGAAATGCACGTCGACGGATTCCGTTTCGACCTAGCCTCGACCCTGGCCCGCGAGTTCTACGACGTCGACCGCCTGTCGGCGTTCTTCGACCTGGTGCAGCAGGACCCGGTGATCAGCCAGGTGAAACTGATCGCCGAGCCGTGGGACATCGGCGAGGGCGGCTACCAGGTCGGCAACTTCCCCGGGCTGTGGACGGAGTGGAACGGCAAATACCGCGATACCGTGCGGGACTACTGGCGCGGCGAGCCGGCCACCCTCGGCGAATTCGCGTCCCGGTTGACCGGATCGTCGGATCTCTACGAGGCCACCGGCCGGCGCCCGGGTGCCAGCATCAATTTCGTCACCTGCCACGACGGCTTCACCCTGGCAGACCTGGTGTCCTACAACGAGAAACACAACGAAGCCAACGGCGAGCACAACCGCGACGGCGAGAGCCATAACCGGTCGTGGAACTGCGGGGTGGAGGGTCCGACCGACGATCCGCAGATCATGGCCCTTCGCCATCAACAGATGCGCAACATCATCGCGACCCTGCTCCTGTCGCAGGGCACCCCGATGATCGCTCACGGCGACGAGATCGGCCGCACCCAACTGGGGAACAACAACGTCTACTGCCAGGACTCCCCGCTGTCCTGGATGGACTGGACATTGAAGGAAACCAACGCCGATCTGCTCGAGTTCACCAAGAGAGCGACCGCTCTGCGCAAGGCGCACCCCGTCTTTCGGCGGCGCCGCTTCTTCGACGGAGAGCCGCTTCGCACCGGCGACCAGGTCCGTGACATCGCCTGGCTCACCCCGGCCGGCCAGGAGATGACGCACGACGACTGGGGCTCGGGCTTCAAGTTTGTGGGGGTGTTCCTCAACGGTGACGCCATCCCCGAACCCAATTCGCGCGGAGAACGCGTCGTGGACGACTCATTCCTGCTGTGCTTCAACGCGCACAGAAAGCCGATCGAGTTCGTCACTCCCGACGGCGACTACGCCGAGCAGTGGACCGCCGTCCTGGACACCTGGGATGCCACCGGCGCCACCGAGGTGGTGGTGAAGGCGGGCGAATCGATCACCGTGCCATCTCGATCGGTTCTGGTGCTTCAAAAGACCGGCTAGCGGGAACAGTCACAGCTATGGCCTACCCGGTGCTGTCCACCTACCGCCTGCAGCTACGTGGCGCCTCGGCGGGTGACGCCTTCACCTTTGCCGACGCCGAGAAGCTCCTCGACTATCTCGACGGACTCGGCGTCACCCATCTCTACCTGTCCCCCGTTCTGACCGCGGCACCAGGGTCCAGCCACGGGTACGACGTTACCGACCCCACCACGGTGTCCGCCGAACTGGGCGGCCCCGGGGGGCTGGCCCGGCTGGCCGAGGCGGCCCGGGCGCGCGGGCTGGGTCTGGTCGTCGACATCGTCCCCAACCACGTCGGAGTGGACCAGCCCGAGCGCAACCCCTGGTGGTGGGATGTGCTGCGGCACGGCCGACAGTCGGCCTACGCGACGTACTTCGACATCGACTGGTCGGCGGATCCGGACAGCCGAATCCTGTTGCCGGTATTGGGTTCTGACGCAGACACGGCGGATCTGAGGGTGGACGGCGACCGGCTCCGACTCGGCGATCTCTCCTTCCCGATCGCGCCCGGCACCGGGGACGGAACCGGCGCCGAGGTGCACGACCGCCAGCACTACCGGCTGATCGGCTGGCGCAACGGTGTGTGCGGGTACCGCAGGTTTTTCTCCATCACGTCGCTGGCCGGTCTGCGCCAGGAGGACCCGGCCGTGTTCGAGGCCTCCCACGCCGAAGTGGCCCGCTGGTTTCGCGACGGATTGGTGGACGGGGTGCGCATCGACCACCCCGACGGCCTGACCGATCCGACCGGATACCTGCTCCGGCTGCGGGAATTGATCGGACCACGGGCCTGGATCGTGATCGAGAAGATCCTCGGCGTCGGTGAGCCGCTGGATCCCTCACTGCCGATCGACGGCACCACCGGTTATGACGTCCTGCGGGAGGTCGGTGGCATCTTTGTCGACCCCACCGGGGCCGAAGCGCTGACCGAACTCGTTGATGTCAATGGGTTCGACTACGCGGGCATTCCGAATCTGCTGCGCCAGTTGAAGGTCGGTGCGGCCACCACCACCTTGGCCAGTGAACTGGCCAGGCTGTCCCGTTCGATCGTGGCCGCGGTCGGCACCGATCACCCACAGCTGCCCGACGCGGTGGTTGCCCTGCTGACGAACGTCGGCGTCTACCGCTGCGACTATCAGAACCTGTCGGCGGTGCTGTCGGTGGCCATCGCCCACACCGTCGAGGCGGAGCCGGAGTTGGCCGCGCCGCTGGCACTGGTTTCGGCCTCGATGGTCTGCGCCGAACCGGCGGCCCGCCTGCAGCAACTGTGCGGGGCGATGACGGCAAAAGCGGTGGAGGACTGCTATTTCTACCGCGATGCCCGGCTGGTCTCGCTCAACGAGGTCGGCGGTGAGCCGGCCTGCTTCGGTATCAGCGCCGCGGAGTTCCACCGCAGTGCCGCCGTCCGCGGTCGGCTGTGGCCGCACACGATGATGACGCTGTCCACGCATGACACCAAGCGCGGCGAGGATGTGCGGGCGCGCATCGGCGTGCTGTCACAGGTGCCGTCGCTGTGGGCCGAATTCGTCGCCAGCTGGCAGATCACCTCACCCGCGCCCGATCCTGCGACCGCATTGTTCTTATTGCAGAACATCTTCGGGGTGTGGCCGGCGGATGGACAGGTCACGACCCAGTTGCGCGACCGATTGCACGCGTACACCGAGAAGGCGATCCGGGAAGCCGCGTGGCGCACCTCGTGGACGGATCCGGACACCGAATTCGAGAACGCCGTGCATGCCTGGCTGGATGCGATCCTCGATGGCCCGGCCGCCGCCGAGCTCACCGGACTGGTGGTCCAGCTCCAGCCCCACGCACACAGTGACGCGCTGGGCCAGAAACTCCTGGCCCTCACCGTCCCCGGGGTCCCGGACGTCTACCAGGGCACCGAGTTGTGGGAGGACAGCCTGGTCGACCCCGACAACCGCAGGCCGGTCGACTATGCCCTGCGTGGA
Source organism: Mycobacterium pinniadriaticum (assembly GCF_026242045.1). Taxonomy (GTDB): domain Bacteria; phylum Actinomycetota; class Actinomycetes; order Mycobacteriales; family Mycobacteriaceae; genus Mycobacterium; species Mycobacterium pinniadriaticum. The sequence continues at coordinate 240,242 of NZ_JAPJDO010000005.1, read as the reverse complement.
GTCGAGCTCGAACACCTGTCGCATCCGAAGATTCGGGTGGTGCGGGCCGCCCTGCAGGCCCGGCGTGATCGCCCCGACACGTTCCTGTCCGGCGACTATCGGCCGGTGTTGGCAGCCGGAGGCGCCGCCCACCACATCGTGGCGTTCGGGCGTGGTGCCGACGTGCTGGTCGCGGTCACCCGCTGGACGGTTCGACTGCAGCACGACGGCTGGGGCGACACCGTTGTGCCGTTGCCGGACGGCGTCTGGACCGACCGGCTCACCGGTGCGCGCTTCTGCGGCCCCACGCCGGCCGGCGTGTTGTTCGGTGATCTGCCCGTCGTGCTGTTGGAGAGGTCGGATGCCTGAATTCGCGGTGTGGGCGCCGGTGCCCGATCTGGTGCGCCTCGATGTCGATGGCCAGCTGCACGATATGACGGCCGGCGACGACGACTGGTGGCGCGCCGATGTGGACTGCGCCCCGGATGCCCGCTACGGCTTTGTCCTGGACGATGATCCGGTCGTACTTCCCGATCCGCGTTCCCCTCGCCAGCCCGACGGAGTACACGAGCGATCCCAACTGTGGGATGCCTCGGCGGTGCGGTGGGCAGATCAGCAGTGGGCGGGCCGGTCGATCGAGGGCGCGGTGATCTACGAACTGCACACCGGGACGTTCACCGCCGACGGCACCTTCGATTCCGCCGTCGAGAAGCTGGACTACCTGGTGGATCTGGGTGTCGATTTCGTCGAGCTGATGCCTGTCAACGCCTTCAACGGCATCCACGGCTGGGGTTACGACGGGGTGCTGTGGTACGCCGTGCATGAACCTTATGGCGGCCCCGACGGTTTGGTGCGCTTTGTCGAGGCCTGTCACACCCGCGGACTCGGGGTACTGATCGACGCGGTGTTCAACCATCTGGGCCCGTCGGGAAACTATCTGCCCAAGTTCGGGCCGTACCTGTCCGCGGTGAGCAACCCGTGGGGCGAGGGCATCAACCTGTCCGGACCGGACGCCGACGAGGTGCGCCGCTACATCATCGACTGCGCGCTGCGCTGGATGCGCGATTTCCACGTCGACGGCCTGCGACTGGACGCGGTGCACGCCCTCGTCGACAGCACCGCGATCCATCTTCTGGAGGAGCTGGCCATCGAGACTGACGCGCTGTCAGCGGTTCTGGGCCGGCCGCTGTCCCTGATCGCCGAAAGCGATCTCAACGACCCCCGGCTGATCACTCCCCGCGACCGCGGCGGCTACGGGCTGACCGCCCAGTGGGACGACGACATCCACCACGCCATCCACACCGCGGTGTCCGGCGAACGGCAAGGCTATTACTCCGATTTCGGCTCGATGGCCACGCTGGCCGCCACCCTGCAGAACGGGTATTTCCATGCCGGCACCTACTCGTCGTTCCGGCAACGCAGACACGGCAGGCCGTTGGACACCTCCCTGATCCCGGCGACTCGGCTGATGGCCTACACCACCGACCACGACCAGGTCGGCAACCGGGCACTCGGCGACCGGCCATCGCAGAACCTGGACTACGGGCAGCTCGCGGTCAAAGCCGCGCTGGCCATCGGGTCGCCCTACACCGCAATGCTTTTCATGGGCGAAGAGTGGGGTTCATCGAGCCCGTTCCAGTTCTTCAGCTCGCACCCCGAACCCGAACTGGGCGTGGCGACGGCCGAAGGGCGCAAGGCCGAATTCGCCGACCACGGCTGGGACGCCGACGACGTCCCCGACCCCCAGGACCCACAGACCTTCCTGCGTTCCAAGCTGGACTGGGACGAGATCCACTCCGGCGAGCACGCCAGGCTGCTGACCTTCTACCGGGCCCTGATCGCGCTGCGCGCCACCGACCCCGACATGGCCGACCCGTGGTTGACCGACCTGGTGGTCGACTACGACGAGGACGAGCGCTGGATCGTGATGCGCCGCGGTGCAATCGCGATCGCCTGCAACCTCAGCGAGCAACCGGTCACTGTTCCGGCCGCCGGCGAAGTGGTGCTGGCCTGGGGTGAGCCGGAAGTGGGTGCACACGGCACCCACCTGCCCGGGCATTCGGTGGTGGTGACGCGGGCGGGTCAGGTCAGGTAGCGGTAGGCCGGCGAACCGGGTTCCAGTGCCTCGACATGGATGCCGGAGGCGTCCATCCGTGCCCGCAGCCCGTCGAGTCCAGTGGCCGAGCCAAGCTCGACACCGACCAACGCCTCCCCGGTCTCGCGGTTGTTGCGCTTGACGTACTCGAACAGCGTGATGTCGTCGCCTGCGCCGAGCACCTCGTCGAGGAACCGGCGCAGCGCGCCGGGCTCCTGCGGGAAGTCGACCAGGAAGTAGTGCTTGAGGCCCAGGTGCACCAGCGACCGCTCGAGCACCTCGCCATAGCGAGACACGTCGTTGTTGCCTCCGGAGATCAGGCACACCACCGTCGACCCCGGTGCGACATCGGCCTCCAGCAACCCCGCCACCGACAGCGCCCCGGCGGGCTCGGCGATGATGCCCTCGTTCTGATACAGGTCCAGCATGGCGGTGCAGACCGCGCCCTCGTCGACCGTGGTGACCGACACCATGTCACCGGCCGCGGCCAGTGCCTGATAGGTCAGCGCACCGACCTGCTTGACCGCCGCGCCGTCGACGAACTGGTCGACGTGATCCAGCGCGACCGGACCGCCGGCGGCAAGTGCCGCGATCATCGATGCCGCGCCCGCGGGCTCGATGCCGAGCACCGCGGTGCTCGTGGTCCGCTCGGCCAGGTAGGTGGTGATCCCGGCGATGCACCCGCCGCCACCGACCGGAACGACCACCAGGTCCGGCTCGGCCTGGAGCTGATCGAGGATCTCGACGGCGATCGTGCCCTGCCCGGCCATGGTGCGCGGATCGTCGAACGGCGGGACCAGGGTGGCACCGGTGCGCGCGACGTCGTCCAACGCCGCGGCGGCCGCCAGATCGTAGGTGTTCCCACCGACGATCAGGTCGATGTAGTCCCCGCCGTGATAGCGGATGCGGTCACGCTTCTGCTTCGGGGTTTTGGCCGGCACGTAGACCCTGCCGTGCACACCCATCGAGCGGCAGGCCAGCGCAAATCCCTGCGCATGGTTACCGGCCGAGGAGCACACCACCCCGGCGGCGAGTTCGGCATCGGAGAGTTGCTTGAGCAGGTTGTATGCCCCGCGCAGCTTGTAGGACCGCACGCTCTGCAGATCCTCGCGCTTGAGATACACCTCGGCGCCGGTGGCCTGCGAGAGCCGGTCGCTGTGCTGCAGCGGGCTCTGGCTGACCACACCGGAAATTCGCCGCGCGGCCTCATCGATGTCAGCCGCGGTTAGCGGCGCTGACAATCGGTGCTGGCTCAGTTCGGCGGTCACCGCTCAATGGTGCCACCTTCCACGGCGAATCAGTGAATCGGGCTCAGCACGAACAGCGGGATCTGACGGTCGGTTTTCTGCTGGTATTCGGCATAGTCGGGCCACGCCTGGACCGCGCGCTGCCACCAAGTCGCCTTCTCGTCGCCGAAGATCTCGCGGGCTTCGTACTCGCCGGTGGTTGTGCCGTCCTGCAACTCGACCCGCGGATGGGCCTTGACGTTGTAGTACCAGACCGGGTTCTTCGGGGCGCCGCCGAGCGAGGCGACGACGGCGTACTCACCGTTGTGCTCGACCCTCATCAACGGCGTCTTGCGGATCTTGCCGGTCTTGGCTCCGACGGTGGTCAACAGGATGACTGCCTTCCCCTTGAGCTCGGTGCCTTCCGTTCCACCCGACGACATGATCAACTCGGCGTTCTCGCGCGCCCAGTCCGAAGTGCTGGGTTCGTAATCTCCGGTCAGTGGCATGGGGTCCAGCGTATGCCGACCGGCGTGGTGAAGCGACGTGCCAGCAGCGCCACCAGATCGGGGTGCGCGCCCAGCGGCTCGGTCACCGCGTGCGCACCGCAATGGCCGAGCTTGGTGTGGAACACCCCGGGCGCCAGCAGGTAGGAGGCGATGAACGCCCGGCGGCCGGATTTCCTCAGCCGGCGCACGATATCGGCGACGGTCGGCACTCCGGTGGCCACGAATCCGAGGTGAACCTCCCCCACCAGCTCGCCCAGCAGCGCCGCGGCCTGCGCCAGTTCGCGTCGTGCGGCCGGATCCGACGAGCCGGCGGCCGCCATCACCACCGCGTCACCGGGTGACCAGCCGACCTCGAGCAGTCGGCCGTGCATGATCTCGGCGAGCACCGGGTCGGGTCCCAACGCACGAGTGACGGTGACGTCGGGGTGGCCGCTCTCGGCGACCCGGGCCGGAAGGTCGGTGTTGACGTGGTAGCCCGAGGCCAGAAACGCGGGAACCACGACCGCCCGGGTTGTCGAATCCGCCAGCACCTCACGGGGATTGGGCCCGAGTACGTCGACGAACGCGGTTCGGACCGCACCGACGTGCGCTGCAACGGCCGACGCGATCTCGGTGATGGTGGCCAGCCCCAGCGGATTTCGGGTGCCGTGAGCGACCAGGACCAGTTCTTGCGTCATGTCGCGGCCGGGTCCAGCGCCAGGCGGTAACCACGTTTGACGACAGTCTGGACGACGCGGGGCGCGGCCAGTGCCGAACGCAGCCGGGCCACCGCCGTCTCCACCGCATGGGTGTCGTCGCCACCGCCGGGCAGCTCCGCGAGCAACTCCTCGCGCGACACCACCAGCCCGGGTGCCACCAGCAGCCGACGCAAGAGTGCCATGGCGGCCGGTGGCAGCACCTTCAGCTGGCCATCCACCTCGACGCTGGCGCTGCGGACACTGATGTCGTGCCCGCCCGCACTGTACTGCTTTGCCAGGCATGGCAATTCATCGGTGATCAGCCGGGCCAACGCGCCGAGCCGGTACCGCTGCGGGAAGCGGGCCTCGATTCCGAGTCGGGTCAGCGGGGTGGCCGTCACCGGCCCGACACAGAACACCGCGACGTCGTTGCGCAGCGCGTTGACCAGACATTCCAGGGCGCCAAGGGCTTTCGCGCGCTCCAGCAACGCCGCGACGGCGGGTGCGCTGGTGAAGCTCACCGCGTCCACATCGGCATCGACAATCGCCGAGATCAGCTGGTCGATTCGCCGGGTATCGGCGGGCGGTTCCCAGCGATACACCGGCACTTTGACCACGTGGGCCCCGGCCCGCGCCAGCGCCTCGCAGATATCGGTATCGGGCTCCCATTCGCTGGCCGCGCCGTGCAGCTGGACCGCGATGCGCAGCTGATCGACCCCGTCGGACAACAGCCGCTCCAACACCTCCACGGAGGATTCCGATTCGGGGCTCCACTCTTCGCACAGCCCGGCCTGACGGACCGCGCCGCGGGCTTTGGGGCCGCGGGCCAGGATGCGCGTCGACTCGAGCGCGGCGATCAGGTCATCGGAGACGTCCCAGCCGTGAGTGGCCTCGATCCAGCCACGAAACCCGATCCCGGTGGTGACCACGACGAGGTCCGGTGGTTCCTCGATCAGCTGTGCCGTCACCCGGCGCAACTCCAGGTCGTCGACCAGGGGCACGATCCGGATCGCCGGCGCGTGGACGACCGCGGCCCCCCGGCGCTCCAGGAGCATGATCAGTTCCTCGGCGCGGCGAGCTGCCGTCACCCCCACGGTGAAGCCGGCGAGTGGGTCGGCGACTTCTGCTCTCGATGAATCCATCGACCACCCTGACGTTGTTCTCAAGCCCCTACACGCCTTGATAGGGCGGCGTTGTTTCACGACTGTTACGGGAAGCTTTCCGCGGTGGGTCTCCTCATCGCGATCGTCCCCACCGGTCACCGCTTCACCCTGCATGGAAAAAATTACGGGCGGAGCCGAGAGGCGTTATAGCTGCGATAACGCCCGCTCACATCTGCCGCGACGGCGTTGTGAGCTCAGGCAGGGTTGAGCAGACGACGTTCCAGAAAGGGCGAGTCCTTGCGCCGGTGCCAACCCTTGGCGGCGGCCAACACGCCGAGATCGGCGAGCGGCTCGACGATGATCACCGTCATATACGCAGCACCGAACGTCGCAATGTCGGTGATCGCCTGGGCGGCGAACCCCTCACCGTAGAGCGCCCAGAAGGCCACCCACGACACGATGCCGGCCTGGTAGGTGGCCGACAGGGCGAGAGCCTGGCGATATTGCAGCTGCACATAGGGTGTCCGCGGGGCGATGACCCGATTGGCGACCAACCGCAACGCGAACAGCGGCACCAGCAGCGTGGTGACGTTCATGCCGTATTGCGGCAGGTCGAACGGGGCGAAGAACAACCCCTGAATCAGCAGACCGCCGGCCAGCCCGATCGCGGCCGGGGCGGCACCGAACAGCAGGAACAGGGTCGAGCCCAGGATCAGGTGGACCTCGGAGATCCCGACCGGATAGTGCGGGAACACCTGAAAGAACACGAACACCAGCGCCGTGCTGGCGGCGCTGCGCGCCAGGAGGGCGGCGATTCCGCGCTCCTTGATCAGCTGCCAGGTGGCGTAGGCCCCAAAGGCGCCCGCCCCGGCGGCGGTGACATAACTCAGGACGATCTTGGGACCTTCGACGATCCCTGGCTCGATATGCATGGCAGCTCCCCAATCCACGTGGCGACAAACCCCCGGGCGCCGCGCGCCCGGCACAGCCGGCAGGTAGTCGGACTCGCGGGCGCACACGCCGCGCATACCGTTGCGGGACAGCTCCGGATTCGCACCGGATTCCCCTGCGACTGCACGCCGCACTTTACCGGTACGCATTCCTGCCGCGATGTAACACTTGTCAACATGGCGACCGCCTCCTACCACCATGGCAACTTGCGGCAGGCGCTGCTCGAGCACGGAGTCGAACTCGCCCGCGCGGGTGGCCCCGACGCGGTGGTGTTGCGCGACGTGCAGCGCCTGGCCGGGGTGAGTAACTCGGCGGCCTACCGCCACTACGCCGACCGGCAGGCACTGCTGACGGCGGTGAAGGCCAACGTGATGGCGCAGATGGGAGCGGCGATGGTGGAGGCATTGGATCGGGTGCCCTCCCGGGGCGCACGGTCGGCCCGGGCGCTGGCCAGGTTCCGCGCCACCGGTCAGGCCTACATCGACTTCGCCGTCGCCGAGCCGGGCCTGTTCCGGACCGCGTTCGCGCCGGACGGTGCCGAACCGGGCGACGAGGTGGTGCCCGCCGACCGCCATCCGTTCCAGATCCTGCGCGGCTGCGTCGACGACCTGGTGGCCGCCGGCCTGCTCGCCGAAGGCCGCAGGGACGGTTTCGACGAAGCGGCCTGGGCGGCCGTACACGGCGCGGCGACGCTGTTCCTCGACGGTCCGTTGGGGATGGCCGGTACCGAACGCCAGCAGCTGATCACCGACCGCCTGCTCGATGCCTTCGGCGAAGGCCTGAGCTAGGCCCTGATGTTGACAGCGATAACTTACGCTGGCATGCTCACGAATGTTATCGCCGTCAACATGAAGGTCGTCCGCCCATGTCCGTCGAAACCCGCTCACCGGAGTCCCTGCGCGGGGCATCCCGGCGCGGCCGGCCCGTCGCCATCCTCACGGTGGTCCTGGTGGCCGCCTTGGCCATCAACGTCGAGACCACGATTGTCAATGTCGCTCTGCCGACCCTGAATTCGGCCCTCGGTGCCTCCACCAAGGCGCTGCAATGGATCGTCGACGCCTACAACCTGGCCTTCGCCGCACTGGTCCTGGCCGGCGGCACCGTCGGCGACCGGTTCGGCCGCCGCGGCACCCTGATCGCCGGCCTGCTGCTGTTCGCGGTCGGCAGCGTGGGCGCCGCGTTGTGCACCTCGACCGGACCACTGATCGGCATGCGGCTGGTAATGGGCGTGGCCTCGGCGCTGATCTTTCCCACGACGCTGGCGATCATCACCGACACCTTCCGCGAGGCTCGGCAGCGGGCGGCCGCGATCGGCGTCTGGGGCGCGGTCACCGGTCTTGGCGTGGCCATCGGACCCATTCTCGGCGGCGCACTGCTGGAAAACTTCTGGTGGGGCAGCCTGTTTCTGGCACTGGCCCCGATCGCCCTGGCCGCGGCGCTGGCGGCCCCCATCGTCATTCCAGGCGCGTCGCCCGGCCGGCAGCACCGACTGGACCGTGGCGGCGTCGTGCTGTCGGTGATCATGCTCGGCGCTCTCGTCTACACGATCATCGAGGCCCCGGACCGGGGCTGGGCGAGCGGCGCGACCCTGACCGGGTTCGCCGTCGCACTCGTCGCCGCGGTGGGCTTCGCGTGGTGGGAACGCCGACAACGCGATCCGCTGCTCGATGTCTCCCTGTTCACCAACCTGCGGTTCAGCGCCGCCAGCGGCGCGGTGACCATCGCGTTCTTCGCCCTGTTCGGCTTCATCTTCCTGATCACCCAATTCATGCAGCTGCTCCAGGGTTACAGCCCTCTGGAAACCGGGGTGCGCATCCTGCCCGTGGCACTGTCCATCGCCGTGGGATCGATCCTCGGCACCCGATTGGCGGTGACCCGCGTCGGCACCAAAGTCGTTGTGTTCGCCGGCCTTCTGCTGCTGGCCGGGTCGTTCTTCTGGATTGCGGCCAGCGATCTGGGCATCACCTATCCGACGATGGCCGCACAGATGGCGCTGCTCGGCGGCGGGCTGGGACTCACCACGGCACCGGCCACCGATTCGATCATGGGCGTGGTGCGCCCCGAGCAGGCCGGAGCCGGATCGGCGGTCAACGATGCCACCCGCCAGGTCGGCGGCACCTTGGGAGTGGCGGTCATCGGCAGCATTTTCTCCACCCTCTATATCCGGCATCTGGCCGATAGCCAGCCACTGGCCCTGCTGCCGTCGCCCGTGCAGTCCGTGGCCCGCGAAGGGCTGGCCCAAGGACTCGCGGTGTCCGCCCAGGCGCCCGCGCCGATCGCCGGGGCAGTGCGCAGCGCCGTCGACAACGCGTTCCTGGTCGGCCTGCAGGCCGGCTGCCTGACCGCCGCCACGGTCTGCGTGGCGGGGGCGGTGATCGTGCTGGCCGTGCTGCCGGCCCACCCCCGCGCATCGGCCTGATGGTTTCGGGTACCCGAAACAAAAGATACGAGCTATCGTGAAACCATGACGAGCATGCGTCAGGTGCAGATCGCGGGAGTTCCGTGGCCGCGCTACAAGCTCGTCGCCCTGGCCCTTGGCCTGATCGTGTTCGCCGTGGTCGGCGTCGCGACGGCGAATGCCGCGCCGGCCGTGCTGCTGGCCGCCGGGACCTCCACGGTGGTGTGGCTGGTGTTCGGGCTGCGCCGGCGCTAACTCTCCAGGATCCGCTTCAGGGTGGCCAGGTCGGCAGCCACCGCCGCCGCGTCGGCCGCGTAGTCCTCATCGGACATCCCGGATCTGCGCCGCAGCGTGAACACCACCTCGCACCACTGCGGACCGGCGGGGACCACCCGCAGCGGATTGAACACCGGCTCGCCCGACGGCATGGTCACGACGTGGTCGAGCACCCCGAGATCGTTGGCCGGGGTGAATTCGATGGTGATCTCCCCCATCGGCGACTGCGCCACCCAGGTATCCCCGACCCTGGTCACCTCGCCCTGGGCCAGTCCGGCCGCCCACTGCGACAGATGCGCCGGGTCGGCCGCGTAGCGGTACACGTCGATCGCCGAGCGATTGATCCACGCGCTGATATGCCGGGACGCGCCCACGGTGTCACCGTCCATGGCCCAAACCTACCCGCCCAGGCAGCCGGGCCCCAGCAGCGCCTTGAGATCTCCCATCAGCGCTGACGACGGGGTCACCCGCAATGACTGGTCGAGTTCCAGTGTGGTGATGCGATCACCACTGATCAGCCGCAAGTGCACCTGTGAGGTACCGGGATGGCGGGCCAGGACCTGCTTGAGTGCGGTGACCTTGTCGATAGTGCACTGCCGGGTGGGCAGGCTCACCGCCACGGGTCGATCCACCTGTGCGTTCGAAAAGTCCGGCACCACAAGCTCGTTGGCGATCAACGAGATTCGGTCATCCTGGATGCGAACCTTGCCGCCGACGAGCACCACCGCGTCGTCGGCGATCTCGGCACCGAACAGCGAGTAGGTCTGCGGAAAGAACATCACCTCGATACCACCGGTGAGATCTTCCAACTGAGCTGAGGCCCAGGGCATTCCGTTCTTGTTGACTCGCCGGTTGACGGCGGCCAGGATGCCACCCACCCGCACCTGGGTGTCGTTGGCCACATCGCCGTCCAGGATGGCCGGGATCTGGGTATCGACCTGAGCCGCCAGCAGGTGCGCCACCCCGTTGAGTGGATGCCCGGAGACGTAAAGGCCCAGCATCTCGCGCTCGAGGGCGAGCTTGTGCTTGTCGTCCCATTCCTCGTCGGGCACCCGGATGGTGAACGCAGAGTCCCCAGTATCGCCGTCACTATCGGCGCCGCCGAACAGGTCGAACTGCCCCATCGCCTCGGCCTTCTTGGTGCCCAGCACCGAATCCACCGCATCGGTGTGGATCAGGAACAAGCCCTTGCGGGGATGGTCCAGTGAGTCGAAAGCCCCTGCCTTGACCAGAGATTCCGTGACCTTCTTGTTGCAGGCGGCGATGTCGATCTTGTTCAGGTAGTCCGAGAAGTCGGTGAACTTCCCCTTGTCGGTTCGGGTCGCGATGAGCGAGCTGACCACGTTGGCGCCGACGTTGCGGATGGCGCCCAGCCCGAACCGGATGTCGTTGCCGACCGAGGCGAAGTTCTGCACCGACTCGTTGACGTCGGGCGGCAGCACCGTGATGCCCAAGCGCCGGCAGTCCGCCAGGTAGACGGCTGCCTTGTCCTTGTCGTCACCGACCGAGGTGAGCAACCCGGCCATGTATTCGGCCGGGAAGTTCGCCTTGAGGTAGGCGGTCCAGTACGACACCAGCCCGTATCCGGCGGCGTGCGATTTGTTGAACGCGTAGCCGGCGAACGGCAGGATGGTGTCCCACAACGCTTTGACGGCGCGCTCGGAGAACCCGTTGGCCGTCATGCCTTCGTAGAAGCCCTTGTACTCGGCTTCGAGAACCTCGAGCTTCTTCTTGCCCATCGCCTTTCGCAGCGCGTCGGCCTTACCCATGGTGTAGGAGGCGACCTTCTGCGCGATGAACATGATCTGCTCTTGGTAGACGATCAGACCGTAGGTCTCGGACAGGATCTCCTTGAGCGGCTCCTCCAGTTCAGGGTGGATCGGCTTGATGGCCTGTCGGTTGTTCTTACGGTCGGCGTAGTCGTTGTGGGCGTTCATGCCCATCGGGCCGGGCCGGTACAGGGCCAGCACGGCGACGATGTCGTTGAATTCGGTGGGTTGCATGCGCCGCAACAGATCCCGCATCGGACCGCCGTCGAGCTGGAACACCCCGAGGGTGTCGCCGCGCCCGAGCAGCTCATAGGCCTTGGGGTCGTCGAGCGGCAGCGATTCCAGATCCAGGTCGATGCCGCGGTTGGCCTTGATGTTCTCGATGCAGTCACCGATGATCGTCAGGTTCCGCAGGCCCAGGAAGTCCATCTTCAGCAGGCCGATGGCCTCACACGACGGGTAGTCCCAGCCGGTGATGACCGCGCCGTCCTGCGGCCGGCGCCACAGCGGAATCGCCTCGATGAGCGGTTGGGAGCTCATGATCACCGCACACGCGTGCACCCCGGCGTTGCGGACCAGGCCCTCCAGTCCGCGGGCGGTTTCGTAGATGGTGCGCACATCGGGATCGGTGTCGATGAGGCCGCGAACCTCGGCGGCCTCCTTGAACCGCTCGTGGTTCGGGTCGGTGATGCCCGACAGCGGGATGTCCTTGGCCATGATCGGCGGCGGGAGCGCCTTGGTGATCCGGTCGGCGATCGCGAACCCGGGCTGGCCGTAATGCACCCGAGCCGAATCCTTCAGCGCCGCTTTGGTCTTGATGGTGCCGAAGGTGATGACCTGGGCGACCCGGTCACTCCCCCACTTCTCCGCGGCGTAGCGCACCATCTCGCCGCGACGACGGTCGTCGAAATCGATGTCGATATCAGGTGCTGACGGACGCTCCGGGTTGAGGAATCGTTCGAACAGCAGGCCGTGCGGGATGGGGTCGATATTGGTGATGCCGAGGGCGTAGGCGACCAGCGAGCCCGCGGCCGATCCGCGGCCCGGCCCGACCCGGATGTCGATGGACCGGGCGTAGTTGATCAGGTCGGCGACGATCAGGAAGTAGGACGGGAACCCCTTGCCGCAGATGACGTCGATCTCGTAGCGGGCCCGCTCGGTGTACTCCGGCGGGACGCCGTGCGGGAACCGCCGGCGCAGCCCCGCATCGACTTCGCTGCGCAGCCAGGAGCCCTGGTCGTGCCCGTCGGGCACCGGGAAGATCGGCATCCGGTCCACCGGCGCCCACACGTCGGCGTAGGACTGCACCCGCTCGGCGATGAGCAGGGTCGAATCGCAGGCCTCCGGAACTTCCGCATCCCACAATGCCCGCATCTCGGCGGCCGACTTCAGGAAGTAGCCGTCGCCATCGAACTTGAACCGGTTGGGGTCCGAGAGTGTCTTGCCGGTCTGCACACACAGCAGCGCCTCGTGGTTGTGCGCGGCGTCGCGGGTGACATAGTGGCAGTCGTTGGTGGCCAACGGACGGATGCCCAGCTTGCGGCCGACCTCGAGCAGGCCCTCACGGACCCGGCGCTCGATCGACAACCCGTGATCCATCAGCTCCAGGAAGTAGTTCTCCGGTCCGAAGATCTCCCGCCACTTGGCGGCCGATTCCAGCGCCTCGCGCTCGTGGCCCAGCCGAAGCCGGGTCTGCACCTCGCCGGATGGGCAGCCGGTGGTCGCGATGATGCCCTCGGCGTGCTCGGCGATGATCTCGGCATCCATCCGCGACCACTTGCCCAACTGCCCCTCGAACGAGGCCAGCGAGGAGAGCCTGAACAGATTGCGCAGGCCGGTGGCGTTCTCGGCCATCATCGTCATGTGGGTGTAGGAGCCGCTGCCGGAGACGTCGTCGCTTTTCTGGCCGGGATCACCCCACAGGATCCGGCGGGTGTCGAATCGCGAACCGGGCGCGATATAGGCCTCCACCCCGATGATCGGCTTGATGCCGACCTTGGTGGCCGCGTTGTAGAACTCGCTGGCCCCGAACATGTTTCCGTGGTCGGTCATGCCGATCGCCGGCATCTCCAGGCGCTGCGCCTCGGCCAGCATGGGCGTGATCTTCGCGGCGCCGTCGAGCATCGAGTACTCGGTGTGGTTGTGCAGGTGCACAAAAGATCCGGCAGGAGTTCCCGAGGTACCCATAGGCCCGTCAGTCTAGGGCCGCCGACCGACAGGCTTCGGCGTGTCGCGGTACGTGTCTGGCGGGCGAAGCTGATTCGCTTTCCTTTGACCCGCCGGTCCTGATAGGGAGATGCGTATGTTCGGCCGCAAACCTCCGCTGCGCAGCGTGGGCACCGATCCCGACTACCGGTTCACGCTGGCCAACGAGCGGACGTTTCTGGCCTGGCTGCGCACCGCCCTGGCGCTGTTGGCCGGTGCGGTCGCGCTGGCCAGCCTGGTGCACGATTTCGGCCCACGACCGTTCCGGATCGTCATCACCGCGCTGCTGCTGATCCTGTCGCTGGCGGTCAGCGTCGGGGCCTACGCGCGATGGGACCGAACCGAACGAGCGTTGCGGGAGGAGCGGCCGCTACCGATCGATCGATTGCCGCAACTCATCGTGTCGGGGGTCGCGATCATCATCGTGGCCGCGGCCGTGCTGATCTACCTCGCCGAGTTCGGCCGTTGATGGACGATCGGGAATCAACGCTCCTGGACGCCCAGGCGGTGGCCGAGCGCACGGCGCTGGCCTGGCAACGCACGATCATCGGGGCGCTGGCCGTCGGTGCGCTGGTGACCCGGTGGAGCGTGACCGAACGCTTCCCACTCGGTCCGGGCATCGGCGTCACGGTGCTGGTGGCGCTGGCCAGCCTGTTCCTGGTCGGCCGCCGCTATGAGCGGGTGCGCGACACCGTGGTCAACGGGCAGACGCCACTGTCGCGCTACCTGGTGCCCGGCGCCACCGTGTTCATGGTCGTGGTCATTCTCGGTGTCGCCGCGGGCGTGATGTTCGAGTACGCCCGGTCTTGACGCCTCAGGCCTCGTCGCGCAGCATTCTGGCGATCTCGCCCGCCTGCTCGGCCGTCACCTCACCGGACAGCTGCAGCACCTCGCCGTCGATCTTCTCGGTGATCTTCGGCGCCCAGACGACGATGTCCGCACGCACGAAGGCGACCTGTTCGCCGATATGGCTGGCGGTGTAATCGGCGAAGGCCCGCGCCGATTCTTGGGTCATGGTGACCTGAACGACTTGCTTGGCGGTCAGTGGGTTCAGGAACGAGTCGACGTCGACCGGCTGCAGCCGCAGTACCTCGGGCCCGAGTTGGTACACCGCGGACTTGAGGATGTCGCAGGTGCGCAGCGGCGCCTCCGGCGGGGTCGGCGGCGGCGGCGCGCAGTCGTCGCCTTGCGGAACGTAAGCGGGGCCATCCACCGGCCGCAGCGCCAGTGGCTTGATCGTCAACGGCGGCGGGGTGGTCGTCGTCGTGGTCAGCATCGCGGTGTCCGTCTGCTTCTTGAGCACACCGGGGGTCAACAGCACGCCGAGGACCGGTACCACGATCGCCGCCGCCGCCAGCGCGGCGACCACCGCGATGACGATCCGTCGGTTGCGGCGGGAATAGTCGGGCATGCGCTCCTCGATCTGTGTTCTCGGGCCTTACATCGGAACCGGCGCGCCGAAACCGGGGATGATGCCGATCGGGATCACCGCCAGCAGGATCGCGCCGACAGCGAACACGGCCAGGGTGCGCCGGGTGGGCGGCTGGTCGACCTCGGGCTGATTGCGGGTGTACAGCAGAAACACGATGCCGACATCGAAGGCGATGATGACCCACCAGCGGACCCAGTCCACACCGGTGGCGAACACCGGCAGGATCAGCACCAGCCCGATGAGCATGGCCAGCGGCCGTCTGCGCAGGGCATCCCGGAACCGCCGGACCGGAACACCGGCGACATGGCCGATGGCCAGCATGCTGATCACCAGGGTGGCGATCCCGTAGACCGTCGAACCGGCCAGTGCGACGACACCGATGCTGCCGACGAATCGCAGACCCTCGACGAAGGTCATGTCGAACAGCGGCAAGAAGGCCCGGCAGAACCAGTCGTGGTAGTCGACGTAGTAGTGGAACCCGCTCAGCAGCTGGCCGATGGAGGGTTTGCCCGCCAGCGGATGATCCATCGGCCCGTGCTGAACCAGCTGGCAGAGCTGGGCCGAAACGCCCTGCTTACCGAACGCGGCCAGCGTCATCGCGACGACGATGCCGGGGCCCAGCGCCAGCGCGGCGCTGGCCCGAAACGCCCTGGCGTCCAGCCGGTCCGCCAGCACCGTCAGAGCAGCTAGCACGCCGAGCCCGAACAGGAACGGGGTCGCCTCGTGGATCAGGGTGAGCACGGCCAGCACCGAGCCGTAGACCGCACTGGAGATGACGGTCGCGCGGGCGGTGCTGACCCTGGTCAACGCGACCGCCAAGCCGATCAGCGCCGCACCTCCCAGCAGATCGGTGCGTGCCGAGAACAAACCGAAGGCGAACCCGAACGGCAGCACGGGAATCAACAGTGCCAACAGCCGCCGTCGCTGCGAACGCCCGGAGGAGACAGCCACCGACCACGCCACGGCGGCCAGGCCGAGGGCGAAGGCCACCGTGGGAATCCAGCGCAGCACGGCCAACGCACCGAAGTAGTGCTCCCTGGGAAACAGGCCCAGGATCTCGCCGGCCAGCCCACGCCGGATGAAACCGACCGAGTAGTCGATGACGAAGTAGGAGTACCAGTAGCCATCGGGGATCACGGTCAGCGCGATCGTCAGGAGCACCGCCGCCCACACCACCAGCAGCACCGTGAACGTGACGAAGAAGCCGCGCCTGCGCCCCGTCTCGACCGCGGTGCTCGGCATCAAACCCCCAGTGGCTTTCGGCGGCCCGTGCCGCCGGGCGCGGCCTGGCCGCGACGATGAGTATAGGGTCGGTGTGCGTGAGCCACGCCGCGACGGTCGCCTATCTGGGGTTCCACGAGAAGGACAATCTCGGCGACGACGCGATCTACGACGCGGTCAAGTCGCAGCTTCCCGGCGTGACATTCAACGACATCCCGCGGCTGCCGCACGAGTTCGTCCTCCCGCCCGCGGCGGCGTGGGAGCGGGCGCGCCGGCCCAGCACACTGGTGATGGGCGGCGGAACGCTGGTCGGCGTGCGCTACTTTCGGCAGCTGGTCAAGTTGGGCCTGGCGGTGACCAAGAACAACGGCAAGTACGCGATCGGTGTCGGGGTCCAGGACCCCGGCTACGTCGGACGCGGCAGCGGCTCGGCACGCGGTGAGCTCACCAAATGGGCGTCCATCCTCGCCGGCTTCGACTCGGTGTCGGTGCGCGGACCGCGCAGCGTCGAGCTGCTCGCCGACATCGGATTGGCGGCCAAGGTGACCGGCGATCCGGCGCTGATCCTGCCGCGCCCCGAGGTGCCGGTCGAGGACGGCTTGATCGGGGTGAACCTCGGCTACGGCGACGATCTGTGGGGGCATGATCCGGCCGGCGTCGCCGACCAGATCGCCATCGCCGTCAAGGAATTGTCGAGACGGGGCCACCGATTCGTCGGGATCCTGATGAATCCCGGTGATCGCCGGTGGCTGGAAGTGGCGTTCCGAGATGTCGGAGCCGATATCCTGCTGCCGGCCGACGCCACGGCGGCCGCGCGGGAGTTCGCCCGCTGTTCGGCGGCCATCGTCTGCCGGCTGCACGCCGGGATTCTGGCGGCGTTGTCCGATACTCCGGTGGTTTCGCTTGAGTACCAACCGAAATGCCGGGACTTCGCGCTGTCAATCGACGACGAGCGGTCACTGATCCGCACCGACCAGGTGACCGGTGCCGGCGTCGTCGACCGGGCACTCGGCGCGCTCGCCGACGCCGGGACCATCAGGGCGGCCAAGCGCGCCGCCGTCGACCGGCTCCGCACCCAACTACACACCGAATACAGCGCGCTGCGCCGTCAGCTCGGTGTGGCCGCCGACTGACGAGCGCGCCGCAGGGCGTCACCGCTGAACACCAGCAGCGCTACCCAGATCAGCGCGAAGCCGACCCAGCGGACCGGTGGCATCGGCTCGTGGCCCATCACCACGCCCCAGGTCAACTGCATGGCCGGGGTGAGGTACATCAACAGCCCGAGAGTCACCAGTGGCAGCCGCTGGGCCGCGGCCGCGAAGAGCAGCAGCGGGATTGCGGTGACCGGACCGGCCAAGATCATCAACGCGATGTGGCCCGGCCCGTTGTTGGTGAACTGGCCGTGCCCGGACAGCTGTAGCGCGGCGATGTAGGCGATGGCGAACGGTGCGGCGATCGCGGCCTCCACGCCGACACTCACCCGCGGGTCGGTGGGCACCACCTTCTTGACCGCGCCGTAGAGGCCGAAGCTGAAGGCCAGCCCGAGGGAAATGAACGGCGGCCCGCCGACCTCGACGCCGAGCAGCACCACCGCCGCGAGCGCTACCAACAGGGCCATCGCCTGAGCCCGGTTGAGCCGCTCTCGGAAGATCAGTACCCCGAGCAGCACGCTGACCAGCGGATTGATGAAGTAACCGAGCGCGGCGTCAACCACGTGACCGTTGTTGACGGCGTATACGTAGATCACCCAGTTGGCCGACACCAGCGCCGAAGCGCAGACCAACAACAGCCAGGTCCGGCCGGTGATCTCCCGCAGGGCGGACAGCTTGCGCACGGCCACCAGGACACCCGCCATCAACACCAGTGTCCAGACAATGCGGTGGGCCAGAACCTCCAGCGCGCCAGCGGGTTTGAGCAATGGGAAGAACGCCGGGAACAGCCCCCAGGATCCGTACGCGCCGACGCCGTAGAGCAGCCCGCCGGTCTTGGGCTCTTGTTGGGTGGTCGTCACGATTCGACCCGCAGCAAGTCGAGGGCATGCTGCAGATCGGCGGGGTACGGACTGGTGATCTCAATATGCCGGCCGTCGGCCGGGTGCGCGAACGCCAGCGACCGCGCGTGCAGCCACTGCCGTTCCAGGCCGAGCCGCTTGGCCAGCACCGGATCGGCACCGTAGGTCAAGTCGCCGGCGCACGGGTGGTGCAGCGCGGCGAAATGCACGCGAATCTGATGGGTACGACCGGTTTCCAGATGGATGTCGAGAAGGCTTGCCGCCCGGAACATTTCCAGGGTGTCATAGTGGGTGATGCTGTGCCGTCCGGTTTCGGTGACGGCGAATTTCCAGTCATGGCCCCGATGTCGGCCGATCGGCGCGTCGATGGTCCCACTGGAGGGATCCGGATGTCCTTGCACCACTGCGTGATAGCGCTTGTCGACGGTGCGCTGCTTGAAGGCCCGCTTGAGCAGGGTGTAGGCCCGCTCGGACAGGGCGACCACCATGACCCCGGATGTGCCGACGTCGAGGCGGTGCACGATGCCCTGGCGTTCGTGGATCCCCGAGGTACTGATCCGGAAGCCCGCGGCGGCCAGCCCGCCGAGAACCGTGGGCCCGTGCCAGCCGACTGTCGCGTGAGCGGCCACGCCGGGCGGTTTGTCGACGGCAACGATGTCGGCGTCGGAGTACAGGATCGTCATGCCCTCGATCTCGACCGGCGTGTTCTCCGGCGGCGGGGCTTCCTCGGGGATCTGTACGTGCAGCCACGCACCGGCCTCGAGCCGGTCGGCCTTTCCGGCGCACACGCCGTCGAGCTCGACGCCACCGTCCTCGGCGATGGCGGCCGCGGCCGTTCGGGACAGGCCCAGCAGCCGCGCCAGACCGGCGTCGACGCGCATGCCGGCCAACCCCTCGGGGACCGGCATCGACCGCTCCGCCATCAGGCGGTCTCGGCCTCGTCGTCGCTGTCCGACGGCTCGGATCTGCGCCGACCGGTGCTGTCGAAGTCGTAGCCGAACACCGAAAGCGCCACCAGCAGGATGGCGCCGCCGACCACCGCCGGATCGGCCACGTTGAAAACCGGCCACCACCCGATGGACAGGAAATCGACGACGTGTCCGCGCAGCGGACCGGGCGAGCGGAAGAACCGGTCGACCAGATTGCCCAGCGCGCCGCCGAGGATCATCCCGAGCCCCACGGCCCACCACGGTGACACCAACCGTCGGCCCATCCAGAAAATCCCCACCACCACGCCCGTCGCGACCAGCGTCAGCACCCAGGTGTATCCGGTGGCCATGGAGAACGCCGCCCCGGAATTGCGGACCAGCGTCCAGGTGACCGTGTCGCCGATGATCGAGACCGGCTGTCCGGGGGTGAGCAACTTCACCGCCAGCACCTTGGTGATCACGTCGAGCGCCAGCACCACGCCCGCCACCGACAGCAGCAGCCGCAGCCGCCGCCGCGACGATTGCGCACCGACCTGCTGGTCAGCGGCGTTGGTCGCGGGCTCTGCGCTGCCCCTGGGTTCGTCGGTCACCCCACCATCATTCCCTAGTTGCGTTCCCTGGTTGCGCGGGCTGCATGTCGGCCGGTGCGCCATGATGGCGGGCATGCCCCGACTTGTCGTCGTCGCCACCGGCGGGACCATCTCCACCAGCGCCGACGGCGAGGGTGTCCTGAGGCCGGTGCACACCGGCGAGGAGCTGGTCTCGGGGCACGACGCGCGGGTGATCGACCTGTTCACCATGGACAGCTCGCAGCTGACGCCCGCCGAGTGGCTGCACATCGGTGCCGCCGTCAGCCGGGCGGCGCAGGGCGCCGACGGCATCGTCGTCACGCACGGCACCGACACGATGGAAGAGACCGCGCTGTGGCTCGAGCTCACCTACGACGGCACGGCGCCGGTGGTCGTGACCGGGGCGGCGCTGCCGGCCGACGCCCCCGATGCCGACGGCCCGGGCAATCTGCGCGACGCCCTGGCGGTGGCGGCCAGTCCGCAGGCACGGAATCAGGGCGTGCTGATCTGTTTCGCCGGGGCGGTGCTGCCCGCGCTGGGCACCACGAAGGTCGGCGGCCCCGGGGTGTTCGGCGGGCCGCCGCCGGTGGGCGCGGTCGCCGAGGGCACCTTTCGGGTGGCGGGCACCAAGCGGCGGGCCTTTCTGGGGTCGGTCACCGAGATCCCACGGGTGGACATCGCGGCGGCATACCCGGGCGCCGACGAGACGGCGATCGAGGCGTTCGTCCAGGCCGGTGCGGCCGGCCTGATCGTCGAGGCGACGGGCGCGGGCAATGCCGGCACCGCGGTGGTCGAGGCCGTGCGGCAGGCCTGCGCCCGCGGGGTGGCGGTCGCGGTGACCACCCGCGTGCCGCGGGGCCGTACCGCCGCGGTGTACGGGCCGGGGCACGACCTGGCGGGCGCCGGGGCGGTGCTGGTGCCGGCGCTGCGCAGCAGTCAGGCCCGGGTGCTGCTGATGGTCGCGCTGGCGTTGAAACTATCGGTCGTCGACGTCATCGCCCGGTGGGGCTGAGCCGGCGAGGTCGTCGAGGTACTGGCCCCAGTCGAGGCTGTCCACCGGGTTGGCTGTGCGCAGTTCGGGATTGTCGCCGGCGAACGTCCGCATCACGCCGGGACCGCTGCCACGGGTCTCGAACCGCACGCTGACAACACCGTGACCGGCTCCCTGTACCCAGCCGTGGCCGAGTTCGGGGTGACTGACGTCGTCGCCGATGCGCCAGCCGCCGGCGTCGGGCGCCGGATCGGGCACCGGCATGTGGGTGTCCAACGTGTCGGCCACCGCTCCCCCCATGTGTTCGAGGTCGGGGAACAGCGACTCTTGACGGACGTCGGACAGTCCCGAAAAACCAACGCCGAGAAGCCGAATCGGGCCGATCTCGCGGGGATCGAGCAGCAGCCGGTGCGCGGTCGCCGACAGGGTGCCCGCATTTCCGGTGGCGTATGGCAGCGTCGCCGAGCGGGTCAGCGTGGTCATGTCCGACCGCTTGAGTTTGACGGTGACGGTGCGCGCGCCGCGGCCATCACGCTCCAGGCGCCGGTGGGCGTGCTCGGCGATCGGGCCGATGGCCTCGCGCAGCTGCTCGATGGTGGTCAGGTCGGCGGGGAACGTCGACTCGGCGCTGATCTGCTTGGCCTCCGCACGTTCGGCCACCGGTCGGTCATCGATACCGCGGGCGAGCCGGTGCAGCGCGGGGCCGACCGTGGCGCCCAGGATGCTGGCCGCCTCGGCATCGGACAGGGCGGCCAGCTGCCCGACGGTCTCGATGCCGAGCCGGTGCAGCTTCTCCTCGGCCACCGGGCCGATCCCCCACAGCCGGCGCACCGGCAGCCCGTCGAGCAACCGACGCTCCTCGTCGCGGCGGACCACCCGCAGACCGTCGGGTTTGGCCAATTCCGAGGCGATCTTGGCGATCTGCTTGCCCGACCCGGCGCCGACCGAAGCCACCAGGCCGGTCTCTTCGCGGACGCGCCGACGCAGCCGCACCGCGAACTCCTCGACGTCTTCAGCACCGGCCCCGGCCAGTTCGGCTGGCTCACCGAAGGCCTCGTCGAAGGACAGCTGCTCGAGGACCGGCACCATGGTCCGCACCGTGTCCAGCACGCGGCGGCTGGCCACGCCGTAGACCACCCCGCGCGGCGGCAACACCACCGCGGCGACCCCGACCATCCGGCGGGCCTGATGCATCGGCATCGCCGACCGGGCGCCGAACACCCTGGCCTCGTAGCTGGCCCCGGCCACCACACCCCGGCCGCCGAGACCGCCGACCAGCACCGGCCGGCCGCGCAGTGTCGGACGGGTCAGCTGCTCGACGGAGGCGAAAAACGCGTCCATGTCGAAATGCAGGACCCAACGCTCCACGCCTCGATGCTAGGGGCAGACCTGGAATGCAGTACCTGCCTACTGCATCCCGCCGACCGGGCGCGGCGCACGATCGGCGGTATGAACGGTGACCATGTCGTCGGCTATGTGGGTGGGTTGGCGGTCACACTGGGGGTCGGTGCGGCGATGTGGGGGGTCATGCCGACGGCGTCGGCCGATTCGTCGTCGGCGTCGTCGCACGGCCCGTCCTCCGGCACAGCCAGATCCGCGAGGGCGTCGCACCACACGAACGCGCTCACCGCGACGAAACCTACGCCAGCGCGCAACGTCGACGCGCCGACGTCCTCGACGACACTGCTGGTGGCCGCATCCGGTGTAAGAGACACCCGGCGGAGGACCGCCGGCCTGCTTCGGCCATTGGCGGCAGCGAACGTCGCGGCAGCAGCCCCCGCCCGCCGTTTGGGTTGGACCTGGCCGCGTTCTTCCGTACACCGCTCGGCGCAGTCCTCCTGCCGGCCGCACTGCTCGCCGGATACTTCGGTGTGATCATCCTGACGTTCTATGTCCTGCCGGCCGTACTCGTTGTACCCGCGTGGATCGCAGAGTTCGTCCGTCAGTTCCCGCCCATCACGATTTCTACGCCTTGGTGAGCCCGCCGAGTGGCCACTTGTTGTACGCCAATTGCCGCCTTGTTTGCGTGCATAACTGGCCAGTCGGCGGACGGAATCAGGCCCTGGCAGCCCGCTTGAGCGAAATCAAATAGCCTCGGCCGATACGCCCCGTCAGCACGTCATCGCTCCAAGCGATGGCACCGCCCTGGGTATCGGCATCGGAGGGCGCCTCCGACCGTAGCTTCATCCGCGGGTCGGCGGACAGTTCGAAGTCCACCGCCAACACCTCGCCGGCAATCAGGTTCTCGAGAGGCTCGCTCCATCCCGGCGGCAGCTCAGGAACGGTCAGCGTCAGCACAATACGGTCGCTGATGTCGAGTCCGCCCTGTCGGCGAACTTCCTGAATCTCCCGGATCACGTCGCGCGCCCAGCCTTCGGCCTCCAACTCCGGGGTGACGGTGCCGTCCAGCACCACCAGTCCCGCGCCGTCCGGCAGCGGCGCGGTCCACTGGACCGATGGTCGAGCTCCGCTCCGCTCCGTCTCCCGAGGCTCGACGGCCACCAGTTTGGACGTGAACTCCTCGGGGAGAAGGACCGCCGGGCCCGCGGTCAGCGTGCCGTCGTCGTTGAGCGCATAATCCCCGGCCTTGACGGCTTTGATCGCAGCCTGCACGTCCTTGCCGATCCGCGGTCCGGCAGCGCGGGCATTGACCGCGAGCTCGAAGCGGCCGTAGGCGGGGATATCGTCGGTGAGCTCGACGGTCTTCACGTTCAGCTCGTCGGCGATCAAATCCGTGAATGGCGCGAGCGCGGCCGGGCTATCGACCGCGACAGTCAGTTTCGGTAGCGGCAGGCGCACTCGCAGTTTGTTGGCCTTGCGCAGCGACGAGCCGGTCGAACACACCTCACGCACCTGGTCCATGGCCGCGACCAAGCCAGGATCGGCCGGGACGATACCGGCCTGCGGCCAGTCGGTCAGATGCACCGAGCGCTCGCCGGTCAGGCCGCGCCAGATCACCTCGGCGGCCATCGGCAGTAACGGAGCCGCCAGCCGGGTGGTCACCTCGAGCACGGTGTGCAGGGTGTCGATGGCGTCGGGGTCCTCCTCCCAGAACCGCGACCGAGACCGGCGCACATACCAATTCGTCAGCGCCTCGGTGAATTGGCGCAACTGCTCGCAGGCGCCCGAAATGTCGCAGACATCCATCGCCACGGTCAGTCCGTCGCGTAGCTCGGCGAGCTTGGCCAGGATGTAACGGTCCAGCACATGGGGTGAATCGGTGCGCCACATACCGACTTTCGGCGCGTACAGCGCCAGGAAGCTGTAGGCATTCCACAGCGGGAGCAGCACCTGGCGGACGCCTTCGCGGATGCCCTGCTCGGTGACGATCAAGTTGCCACCGCGCAGGATCGGCGAGGCCATCAGGAACCATCGCATGGCATCCGAGCCGTCACGGTCGAAAACCTCGTTGACGTCGGGATAGTTGCGCAGCGATTTGCTCATCTTGGCGCCGTCGTTGCCGAGAACGATGCCATGGGACACACAGGTTTTGAACGCCGGCTTGTCGAACAGCGCGGTGGCGAGCACGTGCAGTGTGTAGAACCAGCCGCGGGTCTGACCGATGTATTCGACGATGAAGTCGCCGGGGAAGTGACTCGCGTACCAATCCTGGTTCTCGAAGGGGTAGTGCACCTGGGCGTAGGGCATCGACCCCGAGTCGAACCACACGTCGAAGACGTCCTCGATACGGCGCATCGTCGAGTTGCCGGACGGATCATCGGGGTTGGGCCGAGTCAGCTCGTCGATATAGGGCCGGTGCAAGTTGTCCGGCCGCACCCCGAAGTCACGCTCGAGTTCGTCGAGGCTGCCGTAGACATCGATGCGCGGGTGGGCCGGGTCGTCGGAGACCCACACCGGAATAGGGGTGCCCCAGTATCGGTTCCGCGAGATCGACCAGTCCCTGGCGCCGGAGAGCCACTTGCCGAACTGGCCGTCCTTGACGTGTTCGGGATACCAGGTGATCTGTTGGTTGAGTTCGACCATCCGGTCGCGGAACTCGGTGACCTTGACAAACCAGGACGACACCGCGCGGTAGATCAACGGATTGCGGCAGCGCCAGCAGTGCGGGTAGGAGTGCTCGTAGGTTTCGTGGCGGAGGAGCACCGCAGCGTTGACGGCCGCGGATCCGGTGCCGTTCTTCAGGTCGCGGATGATCTGCGGGTTGGCGTCGAACACATGTTGGCCGTGATAGTCCGGCACCGTCACATCGAAACGGCCCTTGGAGTCCACCGGAGTGACGGGCACGATACCGACGGTGTCGGTGGTGGCCTTGTCGTCCTCGCCGTAGGCCGGCGCCATATGTACGATCCCGGTGCCGTCCTCGGTGGTGACGAAGTCGCCGCGAAGGACCTGGAAAGCGTTGGGCGAGTCCAGGAAATACGGGAACGGCGGCAGGTAGTGCAGTCCGATCAACTGTTCCCCGGACAGAGTGGCCACGACCTCCGGGTCCTCCCCCAGCTCGCGGCCGTACGCGGCCAGCCGGGCCTGCGCCAGGACCAGACGCCGGCCATCGACCCGCACCACGACGTAGGTGACCGCGGGGTTCACCGCCACGGCCTGATTGGACGGCAGCGTCCAGGGCGTGGTGGTCCAGATCAGCAGATAGGCGCCATCCAGATCCGACCCGGGCTCGTGAACCCCGAACCCGACGGTGATGGCCGGGTCCTGCCGGCTCTGGTAGACGTCGTCGTCCATCCGCAGCTCATGGCTGGACAGCGGGGTCTCGTCGTTCCAGCAGTACGGCAGCACCCGGACGCCTTCATAGGCCAGACCCTTGTCCCACAGCTGTTTGAATGCCCAGATGACCGACTCCATGAACGACAGGTCGAGCGTCTTGTAGTCGTTGTCGAAGTCGACCCAGCGCGCCTGACGGGTCACGTAGTCACGCCATTCGCCGGTGTACTTGAGCACCGACGCGCGGCAGGCGTCGTTGAACTTCTCGATACCCATCTCTTCGATCTGGGCCTTGTCGGTGATGCCGAGCTGACGCTGCACCTCGAGCTCGGCGGGCAGGCCGTGAGTGTCCCAGCCGAAGCGACGCTCCACCTTGTAGCCGCGCATCGTGCGGTACCGCGGCACGATGTCCTTGACGTACCCGGTCAACAGGTGACCGTAGTGCGGCAGCCCATTGGCGAACGGCGGACCGTCGTAGAAGACGTACTCCTGCGCGCCGTCACGACGGGCGATACTGGCTCGGAAGGTGTCGTCGGCCGCCCAATAGTCGAGCACCTCGCGTTCGAGGGCGGGAAAGTTCGGTGAGCCACCGGCCGGCTTCGGGTAGCCATTCTCGGTCACGTGCGTTCGTCTCCTGTGCCAGCTGCCTGGGCACGGGGACGACGACGCGCGGAATGCGCGAGCACCGCGGTACCACCCCGCTTACGCACCCGGGGGTGCGTCGCTCTGTACAGGCTGTGACGGGCCGACCCGTTCGGTTCTACTCGGCCGGTTCACGCAACGCGCGTGGCCGTTCTTCCGAAGGCTCCCCGGTGATGGCCGGATCGATGCCGATCAGAAGATTCTAGCCGTGCCTGCGACCGAGCTGGCCTCGGAGGTCAGACCGATGAGGCCGAGCCGGAACTGGGCGGTCAGTTCCTCGACCGTGCAGCGATCCAGCCGGCGGTCGTCGAACCACCAATCCATCCACAGCACCCCGTTAGTTCGGTACGCGAGGACACCGAGGGCTGGCCCGTCAGCGAGCTGCAGCGGTCCGAGCGACGGATCGGGGGGCAGACCCAGGAACGAGAACATCACGTCCGCGGCCGAAGTGCCTAGCTGGCGGGCGGGGGTCAGCGCCGCGCGGACATCGGCCAACAGCGCGTCGGCGTCCAGACCTCGTTCATCGGCACAGCACAGCCGAACCGGCTGCACCGTGGTCAAACCGCTCACCGTCACGAAACCGACGCCGATGGTCCGGGCGATCGCCCGGCCCAATGCGGCCAAGAGCACGTCCTCGACACCGAGTCCGGTGGCCTCAGTGGCTCCGTCGAGTTCAGCGGTCAATTCGGGGGACAGCGGTGCCGACAGTCGGACCAAATCTTGCGGTCCTGGCCGGCCGGGAATCTCATCGTCAACTACCCGCACATTGCTAGACGGGTAGGTCACAGGAGCAACCATGCCCCCCAATGTAGCGGCCATGTCCCATGAATGGGAGAGCGATCCCGCAATCGTGACGTCGATGTCAATAAATTCAAAATTGTCCTGAATACAGTTCTGGATACCCACTACCGGGAGTTCCGGGTTATTCTGAGGCGTGCCACGGACCGATGAAAACGGACGCCAGCTAAAAGCTCTTCTCGACTACCTCCTCGATGGAGATATCGACGCCAAGGACATCTACGATGCACTTAGGACCTCAAGCAGCACTTATTACCGGCGAGTGAAGGAGCGCGACTACCCCAACGCCGAAGAGTTGCGCTTGGTAGCAACGCGATTCGGGTTGAGCTACCCAGACCTGCAGGTGCGGTTCGGACTCATGAGCCGCCACGAGCTCCAGCAATATGTCGAATCGGCCCCATTTACGGTGACGACAATTAATTCTGTAACTGCGACACAAATTCCGGCGAAACTATCAGAATTAAGGCCTCGACTCGACGCACCTCCGCTGTAGTATTTGCTGAAGTTATTCGGGGGCGTAAGGCGACGAAGGCATGGGGCTCGGTGCACTAATCACGGTCACGCTGGTATGCATGGCCTGGAGCCTGTGGATTCGGCGAGTCACGTGGGGTTGTCGATGGGAAATCGCCGCCACATTGAACATTGCCCTGCAAGCCGCGGCGGTGCTCCTGATGTCGCCGCTGGCGTCGGAAACCCTCGGGCGGTGGCTGCACTCATTGACCGGAATCTGGAATCTCGAGGACTACATCGGCCACGACTGTTATGTGGTGGCGGCCTCGGCGATCGTCTACAACGCCCTGGGCCGGCTGCAGGACGACAACGCCATGCAAACCGCGTTCAAGCAGTACGTCGAACGTCCCGCGACCTTGTGCATCCCGCTGCTCCTGGTCGCGTTCTCGATGGGCAACGGCGCGACGATCTACCGCAGCGACTTCTTCACCGTGCCCACCGACTTCTGGCTGTCCGCCTACTGGCTGCTGCTGTGCGGAACCCTGATCTACCTGCTGGGCTACGGTTCACGGGCGCTGCTCATCCTGCGCCGCGATCCCCGGTCGCGGCGCATCGCCACCGTGTACCTAATGGCCTCGGCCAGCGGTGTCATCGCCTGCACCATCCGCATCATCACCGCCTACGTCCCCCCGTTGCAGGAGCTCGAGGGCGGCACGCTGATCTGGTTCTTCGCGTGCACCTGCGGTGCCGGTTTCGCACTGGCGTCGGCACATTCGTGGCGCATCAAGACCAGGTGGTTCACCCGGGCGGCGAGCTGACGGCGCGCGGCCACCGGCCGATCCCGATAATGGGTGTCGATGAAGTTCGCAGTGAGCATCCACGGCACGCGTGGTGATGTCGAACCCTGTGCAGCGGTCGCCCTCGAACTGCAACGGCGGGGCCACGATGTGCGGATGGCCGTGCCCCCCAACTTGGTCGGGTTCGTCGAATCCGCGGGCCTGCCGGCCACCGTCGGTTATGGTCCCGACTCGCAGAAACAATTGCAGGGCGACGTCTTCGAACGACCGGATGCCCTGACCGCCGCGAGCCCCGGGGACTGGGTGCGGCTGGGCAACCCGCTGATCGCCCTGCGCAAGGCCAGGGCGGCGGCCACCCGGGGCTGGGCCGAGATGAGCGACACGCTGGTGACCCTGACCGACGGTGCCGACCTGATCGTCACCGGGACGGCCTATCAGGAGATCGCGGCCAATGTCGCCGAGCTGCGCGGCCTCCCACTGGCCGAGGTGCACTACTTCCCGGTCCGGGCCAACACTGCGGTTCTGCCACTGCGACTGCCGGCAGCGGCGGTCAAGGCCGCGTATGCGGTGGGTGAATGGCTGCACTGGCGGCTGTTGAAACCCGCCGAGACCGAGCAGCGGCGCGCGCTGGGCCTACCGGCGGCCACCACCCGGCCGGTAGCCCGGATCGTGGCCGCCGGCGCGCTGGAGATCCAGGCCTACGACAAGGTGTTCTTCCCCGGGCTGGCCGACGAATGGGGTGACCGGCGGCCACTCGTCGGGTCCCTCACGCTGCAGCTGCCCACCGAGGTCGACGGTGAGGTGTCGTCATGGATCGCGGCGGGCTCGCCGCCCATCTACTTCGGCTTCGGCAGTATGCCGCTGGACTCCCCCGGTGACGCGGTGCGCATGATCACCGACGTGTGCGACGAACTCGGCGAGCGTGCCCTGATCTGCGCCGGGTTCTCCGAGTTCGACGACACCGCGACCGCTGGCCACGTCAAGCTCGTGGCGTCGGTGAACCATGCCGCCGTGTTCGGTTCCTGCCGGGCCGTCGTGCACCACGGCGGGGCGGGCACGACCGCGGCCGGGCTGCGCGCCGGAGTGCCCACCCTGGTGCTGTGGGTGGCGGCCGAGCAGCCGCTGTGGGGCAAACAGGTCGATCGGCTGGGTGTCGGCAGGTCCCGACGATTCTCGGCCTCCACCGCGGATTCGCTGCTGGACGACCTGCGAGCCGTGCTGGCTCCGGAAATGGCAGAGCGAGCGCGTTTGCTCGCGGCTCGGATGAGCCCGGTGGCCACCAGCGTCGCGACGGCCGCCGACCTACTCGAAGAGACCGCCCGCAACCGCCGCACCGGGTGACGTCCACACCACCTGCGACAGCCCGGCAAGGTAAGCTGGCGGCTCGTGTGGACAACCGTGGTGCTTCTCGGCCTCGCGGTGAGCATAGAGCCCGCCCGCGTCGGACTGATCGCCCTGCTGCTGACTCGCCCGCGTCCCATCCGGCACTTGTTCGTGTTCCTCTGCACCGGCTTGACCGTCAGCCTCAGTGTGGGATTTGCCGTCCTGTTCATCTTCCATCACAGCTTCCTGGGCAAGGCCAGCGCCGATCCCGCACTGATCCAGATCGGCATCGGCGTCGTGGCCCTGCTGCTGGGAGCGGTATTGGCCTCCAACATCCCGCTGGGCAAGTTCTCCCGGCGCGAGATGGCCGAGGTGCCCGCCGGCGGCGCCGGTGACGGCGCGGTTGTCGTGCAGGCCGCCGGGCCGCCGAGCAGGTTCAAGCGGCTGACCACCCGGGTGCGCGAATTCGCGCGGGGTGAATCCTCCTGGTTCTCCGGCTCGATCGGAGCCGCCCTGGCGATGCCCAGCGTCGACTACATGGCGCTGCTGGCGCTGATCATCGCGTCGAAGGTCGCGCCGATCGAGCAGGCCGTTGCCCTTGTCACCTTCCTGCTGCTGGCCAGTTGGGCGGCGGTGCTCCCCCTGCTGAGCTTCCTGGTGGCTCCGGGCAAGACCCGCGTCTGGGTGCAGCGCTTCAACGAGTGGATCCGCACCCGCACCCGCAGGCACGCCGGTGCGTTCGTGGCGGTGGTCGGCCTCATCCTGATCGGGGTCGGCCTGCACGGCCTGTGACCGCCCGTCACTCGATGACGGCGGTGAGCCCGAAATCGGTCAGGGTCGCCTCGGCCAGCTCGCGCAACCGCTGCTTGCTGTTCTCCGCGCCGATCTCATAGGCCTCGACCGAGATCACGACCTTGCCGTTGACCCGTGCGGACACCACGACGAGCTGGCCATGCGACCGCTCCATCTCCCGCAGGGTCACGTTCTGGTCCAGGGCGCGCAGAATCACCACCTCCGCAGTCGTGCCGTCGACCTGCGCGATCTGCGGCGGCAGATCGCCGAGGTTCGAGCAGGACACCGGCAGATCCTCGGAGTAGGAGAACAGCAACTCGGCCACCCCTTTGACCGCGGCCTTGGGTAACCATGGCATCAACGGAAACAGTTCCATGGTGGGGTCGGTCTGGTTCTTGGCCGACTGCCGGGCCTCGCGAACCACCGCGCGCGACTCGGTCAGGTCGACGGTCACCTTGTCCGGGTCGACGGTGGCGTTGGCGAAGGCCATCGCCAGGGCACGGTCGTCTTCCAGACTCTCGCGCAGGTTGATCGCGATGACCAGTGTCACGGCTCCGTCGGAGCGCCGGCGTCGGCCAAGTCGCTCCGCGAGCTTCGCAGTGACCCCGACCAGAAGTGAATAGCTGTTTCCGCCAAGGCTTTCCGCGCGCGAATCCCACTCCGGGATGTCGATGATGACCGCCACCGACGGTACCGTGACGAACTGTTCGTCGGGCTGGCTGCCAGCGCGGGCCTTTCTGGATTCGGCGAGTTCTTTGCGCTTTCCCCACAACAGCTTCGCGCCTTTGACCAGCGCCCGGCGGGTCTCGGGCAGGTCACGCAAGACCTGGCGCGCGTCGTCGGCCAACGCCTGCCTGCGGGTGCGGGCCCCGGGCCGGTCATATCCCGCGTCGCGAACGGTATCGGTGACCGCTTCGAAGATCGCCAGCCCCGCGGCGGTGCCGTCGCCGATCACATGCGAGCCGACCATGCTGATCGCGGTGGAACCGTCGGTGAGCGGCTGGACGACGAGGTACCACGTCGGGCCGTGCTCGGGGTCGATCGGCAGGCCGGCGAGTTCGTCGGCCCAGTCCATGAGTTCGGTGCGCGGACGGGGCGTTTCGTTGATCTGGATCTCCGAGGGCGCCCGGCCGGGCTTGACCCACCTCGGCCGGCCGAACGGCAGTGGCGACCGCTCGATGTGTCGTCCGCCGTGCGATTCGGCGAAGTTGCGGTGAAACCGGCGCAGCCCCTCGAAGTCGACCGGATGCTCGTACACCCAGACGCACTGCATCAGCTGGCCACGACCGGTGGCCCGCATCATCTCGAACGCGGTCTGGTCGAAGTATTCGAGTCGATGTCCCTGAGCATCAGTCGTCACTGCTGCACCCTCACTCGATAACGCCGGACAGGTCGAATTCCGAAAGGGTTTGGGCGATCACCTCACGCAGCCGCGCCCGCGAGTTGTCGGCGCCCGGTTGATAACTCATGACCGGAACGATCACCTTACCGGCAAGGCGCGCGGATGCCACCGTCATCAGTCCGCGCCGCTTCTCGAGAACATCCGCGCCGAGATTGCGGTCCACACCGCCGAAGTACACCCGCTCGGCGGCGGTGCCGTCGAGGCGGAGCATGTCATCGGGAACGTCGCCCATGTTCGAGCACGACACCGGCACATCGGCGGAGAAGCCGAACGCCATATCGGCGATGCGGCCCATGGCCCGCCTCGGCAGAAACGGGATCAGCGGCAACAGCTCCACCATCTCGTCCGGCGTTTGCCGCGCAACGGTCAACCCCTGCTTGATCGCCGCACGCGCGGTGGAGAGGTCGTTGGCGACCGGGCCCGGGTCGAACTGCACGTTGGCGATCGTCACGACGTTGCCGCCGGTGTCACCCGGGCTGTCGCGCTCACTGACCGGGATCATCAAGGTCACCACACCGTCGGTGGCTCGCGTCCGGCCGATGTTCTGCGCCAGCTTGCCGGCAAACCCGGCGACCAACGAAAAGTGATTGCCACCAAGGCTTTTCGCTCGGCTATCCCACTCGCCCAGGTCGATGACCGCCGTGCTGAACGCCGTCATCACGGAGTCACCGGCGGCGACGGCGGAGTGGGGCGCCGGCGCACCGGGGCGCACCAATTCCTCCTTGCGGCGCGTCGCGACCTTGACTGCCTTCCGCAGAGTTCGGCCGATCTCCGGCAGGTCCTTGCCCAGCTGGCGGAGATCCTCGACGACCGCACGCGAGCGGCTGCGGGAATGTCTCGGTGGATAGCCGAGGTCCTTACCGCTGTCGTTGATCGCCGCGACGATCGACGCGACGGTACCGCCACCGTCGACGACGGTGTGCGAAAGGACCAGGCCCACCGCGCTGGTTCCGTCGGTGAAGGACTGCACACCCAGCCGCCAGGCCGGACCGTACTCGGGGTCGAGCGGCAGTTCCACCTGCTCGTGCGCCCAGTCGTACAGCTCCTCCCGCGGTCGCGGCTGCTCGGCGACGTCCAGCGGCGCCTGCGGGCCCGGCACCGAAACCCAGCGATGCCGACCGAAGGGCAGCGGCGATCGTTCGATCAGCCGCCCGACCAGTCCGTGGCCGAAGTTCTGGTGGAACCGGCGCACACCGTCGAGGTCCACGGGGTGCTCATAGATCCACAGGACCTGCATGACGGCCTCTTGACCCGCACCCCGCAATGCCAGCAGCAACGCCTGGTCGGCATACGGCACCACATTATCGGGTGCGGGGTGGCGATCCTCCCCCACCGGTGTCAGGCCGTCGCGATGGGCAAGCGAGACGACGACACCAGTTCGGAACGGCCGTCGGCCACCCGCAGGTACACGCACTTCATCAGTTCCACGAATTCGGCGACCGACTCCCGCGCGATCGGGTTGTCGGGATAGGCCACCGTGATGATCGTGCCCTCGGTACGCCGGTTCACCCACATGCCGACCTGATTGGCGGCGCCCAGATCGGTGTAGATATGTCCGTTGAGCGCATACCACTGGGACATGATCACCGGGTTCAGCGGCGGCAGACCGACGTCGAGATAGGACAACATCGGAACACCGGGGCCGGCTGGCCGGATGCCCGGCGAGGACTCCGCCAGTTCGTAGACCCGTTCGATCGGCACGTTCGCCAACGGCATTCCTGAGTCGAACGACTCCTGGGCGGCGCGGGCGACCTCGGCGAAGGAGCGGGCCGCAACGGGCACCGACAACGGGACCACACCGGTGAACCACCCGGTCGTCATGAACTCGGCGGGCGTGCTGCGGGTGGTCGTCGGCGTGATGACGTAGTAGTCGTCGTCACCGGTCAGCTGCCGGTGGGCGATCGCCGCGGCGGCGAACACGCCGCCGATGAAGCGGACACCGGCCGCGGTGCAGGCCGACTCGAAACGGTCCGACTCGTGCTCGTCCATGAGTTGCACGGTGAGCAGATCACCGCTGCAGGGCACCGACGGATCACCCAGCGGCAGCGCGAACGTCGGCATGGTTCCGCCGTTGTTCCCGAGGAATTCCAGCCAGCCGCGGACATCCGGCGATTCCATGGTCAACTCTTCGGTGTAGTCACGCTGACGCACGCAGTAGTCGTGGTAGCTGCCGGCATCCGGCAACCGCAGCGGCGCGCCACCGCCGGCCAGCGCCTCGTAGTTCATGTGCATCTCCACGAACAGCGCCATCATCAACATCGCATCGGCGTGCAGGTGGTCGACGCTCACGTAGAACGTGAAGTGGTCCGCGCGCTGGATCACTCCGAACCGGAAGCAGTCCCATTCCAGCGGGCTCGGGGTGTCGAGCACGTGCTTGCGCCACTGCGTCGAGTTCATCTCACCGTGCTTGGTGGCCACGAACTGGATGTCATTGGGATTCTCGACCGTGTGGCGGAGCAGCTCGTCGGTGTCGTCGAACTCGAACCAGCTGTGGTACGTGTCGTGCCGGCGCAGGTAGGCGTTGATGACGAAGGTCATCGCCCGCACATCGCACTTGCCCGGCATGTTCCACGCCGGGATCAGCAGCCGCGCCATCTCCAGCCCGTTGGCCGTGTGATTGCGGTAGGTGCGGATGTGCTGGCCCTGCTGATAGCTGGCAGGTACCTCGCTGACCGGCGCTTCGGCAACCTTCTTCAGGCACGCCGGCGACGGGCTCCACGACACAACCGTGCCCGGCGCGTCAACCCAGTCATGGATTGCGGTAAGTGCAACCACAGTCAGATTCCCCTATCGACCCAATTAATCAACGTGCTGCCGTGATGACGCCGGCCAGCGTTTCGCACAAGCTCTCCGCCAGCGACCGGACAGTCGTTATATCCATCGATCGGACACGTATTCCCGTTTCAGTTTCGATACGGGTACGCAGCTCGAGGTTGCCCAACGAGTCCAAACCGTACTCCGAAATCGGCCGGTCTGGGTCGATGGAGCGGCGCAGGATCAGGCTGAGCTGCTCGGATACCAGCCGCCGGATCCTCGTCGGCCACTCGTCGCGGGGCAGTTCATGCAGTTCCGCGCGGAAGGTACTGGTGTCCGCCAGCCGGTCACCACTGGCCAGGAACGCCTCGGCGAACGGGCTGCGGGCGGCCAGATCGGTCAGCCACGGCGTACCGATAATCGGTGCGTAGCCGCTGTAGGCGCGATCGTGGCGCAGCAGCGCCTCGAAGGCATGCGCGCCCTCGTCCGGGCTGATCATCGTGGTTTCGCCGGAGGCGGCCAGGTGCTTGCCCGCACCGATCTCGTCCCACGCGGCCCACGCGATCGCGGTGGCGGGCAGCCCCTGCGAACGGCGCCAGTGGGTGAACCCGTCGAGCCAGCTGTTGGCCGCGGCGTACGCGCCCTGGCCCGGCGAGCCCATCAGGGCCGCCGCCGAGGAGAACGAGCAGAACCAGTCCAGCGGTTGAGCCGTGGTGGCCCGGTGCAGGTGCCAGGCACCGTAGACCTTCGGAGCCCAGTCCCGGTCGATCAGCTCGTCGCTGATATTGGTCAGGATCGCGTCCTCGACCACCGCGGCGGCGTGCAGGACACCGCGCACGGCCAGGCCGGTGGCGGTGGCCACCTCCACCAGACGGTCGACGGTCTCCGAGAGCGCGATGTCGCCGCTGACGACCTCGACCTCGGTGCCGGCCGCCCGCATCCGGGCGATCTCCGCGAGCGCGTCGGCCCTCGGTTCCGAGCGGGAGTTCAGCACGAGCCGACCGCAACCGGCGGCCGCCATCTTCGACGCGAGGAACAAGCCCAGGCCGCCCAGACCACCGGTGATGATGTACGAGCCGTCGCGGCGGAAGACCTTGGCCTGCTCCGGCGGCACGACGACAGTGCTGTGACCCACCTTCGGCACCGACAGCAACAGCTTGCCGGTGTGCTCGGCCGCACCCATCACCCGGATGGCGGTGGCCGCATCGGCCAGCGGGTAGTGCGTCGTCTCCGGCTGCGGCAGCACTCCCTCGGCGGTCAACCGGTACACGGTGTTCAGCAGCTCGCGGATCTGCTCGGGGTGCGTGGTGCTCATCAGCGCCAGGTCGACCCCGTAGAAGGACAGATTGCGCCGGAACGGGAACAGCCCCAGCCGGGTGTCGCCGTAGATGTCCTTCTTGCCGATCTCGACGAAGCGTCCGCCGAAGGCCAGCAGGTCGACGCCGGCCCGCTGGGCCGCGCCGGTCAACGAGTTGAGAACGATGTCGACGCCGTAGCCGTCGGTGTCGCGGCGGATCTCCTCGGCGAAGGCGGTGCTGCGCGAATCGTAGACATGCGTGATACCCATATCGCGCAGGATGTCCCGGCGCTCCTCGGTACCGGCGGTGGCGAAGACCTCCGCCCCGGCGGCGCGGGTGATCGCGATCGCGGCCTGCCCCACACCACCGGTGGCGGAGTGGATCAACACCTTGTCACCGGAGGAGATCCGGGCCAGGTCATGCAGGCTGTGCCAGGCCGTCGCCGCCGCGGTGGACACCGCGGCGGCCTGATCGTCGCGCAGTCCGGGCGGCAGCGTCACAGCGACGTCGGCGTCGCAGGTCACGAAGGTCCCCCAGCACCCGTTGGGCGACATGCCACCGACATGATCGCCCACCCGGTGCGAGGTGACCTGCGGGCCGACAGCGGTGACGACACCGGCGAAGTCGATACCAAGCTGCGGGTTCAGTCCCTCGAAGCTCGGGTAGCGGCCGAAGGCGAGCAGGACGTCGGCGAAGTTGAGGCTGGACGCGGTGACCGCGACCTCGATCTGGCCCGGCCCCGGTGGGATCCGGTCGAACGCGGCCAGTTCCAGGGTCTGCATGTCGCCCGGGGTGCGGATCTCCAGGCGCATGCCGTCGCGGGCATGATCGACGACCGTGGTGTAGCGCTCGTCGGGGCGCAGCGGGCTCGGATACAGGTGCGCGGTGTACCACTCACCATTGCGGAACGCCGTCTCGTCTTCCTCCGAGCCGCTCAGGAGCACCCGGGCCAGCAGCTTGGAGTCGACATCGTCGTCGACATCGATCTGGCTGGGCCGCAGCTGCGGATACTCGGCGCCGATCACCCGCAGCAGACCGCGAAGGCCGGCCTGTTCGAGGTTGGGCCGGTCATCGGCCAGCACCGACTGTGCGTTGCGGGTGATCACGTAGAGCCGGGGTGGCTCGCCGGCGGCGTCGGCGAGTTCGCGGGAGATGCGCACCAGATGGCGCACATGCTCTCCTCCGCGGTGCGGCAGCTGCTCTTCGGGGCAGCCGTTACGCGCGGCACTGACGACGACGACGTTGTGGAAACCGCCCTCGGAGAAGAACGACCCGAGCCGCTCGGCGTTGCCGGTGTGGTCGCCCTGCTGCGGCCACGACATCGTGGTCACGTCGGCGTCGTTGAGTTTCAGCGCGTCGGTGAGCGCCGAGGACAGCAGATCGGCGGCGTCCGATGTGCTGATCACCAGCCAGGTGGCGGCAACGGTGTGGGCGATTTCGGCGACCTGATGCTGGCGCCACTCGATGCCCAGCAGGCGCTCGTTGAGCACCCGGTCGCCTTCGTGGTCCTCGGACATCCCGCTGCCCATCCGCAGACCCTCAACAGTGAACAGCACTGTGCCGTAGTCGTCGAGGAGGTCGATGTCGGCCTGCACGGAAGAACCGTCGAGCGAGGTCACGCGGGTCAGGCAGTAACGGGCGTTACGGGTCGGGCCGTGCACCCGGAGGCGGTCGACGCCCAGCGGCAACAACAGCCCGCCGGTACCGGAGGCCTGCACGCCCGGATGGGCCGCGACCGACTGGAAGCAGGCGTCCAACAGCGCCGGATGGACGCCATAGCTGCTCTGCTGGTTACGAATCGACGTGTGCAGGCCGATCTCGGCGAGCACGGTGTCGGTGGATTCATCGGCGGCATTCACGGCCAGCAGCGCGGTGAACGCCGGACCGAACTGCACACCGCGGCCGTCGAACCACTGCCGGACACCCTCGCCGTCCGCGTGGTTCGGGTGGGCCTCGCGCAGCGCGTCCATGTCGTAGGGCTGGGCCCGGTCGACGGACTCAGCGGCACACAGCGTCGCACCGGCGCGGCGCTCACGCTCGCCGTCGGTATCGGTCTCCACGACGAAATCGAGGGCGCCGGAGGCCTCCGCCGAGGCGACCGCGCTGACCGGGGTCTCATCCTTGAGCAGCAACATCCGCTCGAAGGTGACATCGCGGACCTCGGCGTCGTCACCGAAAACGGTGCGCGCGGCGGCCAGCGCCATCTCGCAATAGGCCGCGCCGGGCAGCGCCGCCACATTGTTGATCTGGTGGTCGACCAGCCAAGGGTGCGCGGCGGTGCCGACCTCGGCCGCCCAGGCGTGCCGCTCGGGCTCCTCCAGCAGCCGGACGTGCGAGCCCAGCAGGGGGTGGGCGGCAACCAGATGGGCGCCACGCGCCTGATGGTCGGTGCCGTCGGTGACCAGCACCAGACTGCGGTGCGTCCAGGTGGACAGCGGGGCGTCCACCAGCCGGCCGGCCGGGTACAGCACCGAGAAGTCGATCTGAGCGCCGGCGGCGTACAGGTCGCCCAGGAAATCACCCAGGCCGTTCGGAACTTCCTGACCGCGCCGCATGCCGGCCAGCGCGGCGACGGTGATGTCCA
Organism: Mycobacterium pinniadriaticum; assembly: GCF_026242045.1. GTDB lineage: Bacteria > Actinomycetota > Actinomycetes > Mycobacteriales > Mycobacteriaceae > Mycobacterium > Mycobacterium pinniadriaticum. Next base: position 202,387 of record NZ_JAPJDO010000005.1, on the reverse strand, counting down.
GCGTGCCGGCCGTCTGATCGATGGCACGAATCAGCAGCGGGTGCGGGGCGAGCTCACCGAAGACGCGGAAGCCGTCCTCCAGCGCGGTCTGCACGGCGGCCGAGAACCGAACCGTGTGGCGCAGGTTGTCCACCCAGTAGTCGGCATCGCAGTACGGCTGCTCGCGAGGATCGAACGAGGTCGCCGAGTAGTACGGCACCTCGGGGGCCATCGGCGTGATGTCGTCGAGCATCTCGGCGAGCTCGTCGAGAATCGGATCGACCTGCGGCGAGTGCGACGCCACGTCGACGTTGACCTCGCGGGCCATGATCTCGCGGGCCTCCCAGCCGGCCACGATCTTGCGGACGGTCTCGGTGGCGCCACCGATCACGGTCGACTTCGGCGATGCCACGACGGCGACGACCACATCCTCGATGCCTTGCTGCTCGAGCTCCTCGCGCACCTGCTGGGCGGGCATCTCGACCGATGCCATCGCTCCCCCGCCGGCCAGCCGCAGGCACAGCAGCGAGCGGCGGCAGATGACTTTGACACCGTCTTCCAGGGACAGGGCACCCGAGACGACGGCGGCGGCGACCTCACCCAGTGAATGGCCGATCACCGCGCCGGGCTGTACCCCGTAGGCACGCATCGTGGCCGCCATCGCGACCTGCACGGCGAAGATGGTCGGCTGGACCCGGTGGATGCCCTCGACGGTTTCGGGAGCCGTCATCGCCTCGGTGACCGAGAAGCCCGATTCGGCGGCGATCAAGGGCTCGATCTCGGCGATCTTGGCGGCGAAAACCGGCTCGGTGGCCAGCAACCCGCTGCCCATCGATGCCCATTGCGAGCCCTGCCCGGAGAAGATCCATACCGGTCCGCGATCGTCGTGGCCGGCGGCGGCCTGGTAGGGCTCGTCGCCGTCGGCGACCTGGCGCAGCTGCTCGATCAGTCCGGCACGGTCCTCGGCGATCACCGCGGTGCGCAGGGAGCGGTGTCCACGCCGGCGGCTAAGCGTGTAACCGAGATCCGTGAGCGACAGTTCCTCGCCCGCGCCGTCGACCCAGTCCGCCAGCCGGGCCGCGGTGTTCCGGAGCCCATCCACCGAGGTCGAGCTCACCGGGAAGAACAGCAGGTCCTTGGCAGCCGGCGCCGAGTCCGCGTCGATGACGACGGGAGACTCGGGGGCCTGCTCCAGGACGGCGTGCACATTGGTCCCGGACATGCCGTAGGACGACACGCCCGCGCGGCGCGGACCCCCGTCCTTGGGCCACGCGGTCGTCTCGGTCGGGATGAACATCCCGGTCTTGATCTTGGACAGCTTCTCGGGCAGCTGATTGAAGTGCAGGTTCTGGGGAATCACCCCGTGGTGCACCGCGAGGACGGCCTTCATCAGGCCCAGGACACCCGCCGCGGATTCGGCATGTCCGAAGTTGCTCTTGACGGACGTGAGGGCGCATGGGCCCTCTTTTCCGTAAACGCTGGAGATGCTGTTGAACTCGATCGTGTCGCCCACCGGGGTGCCGGTGCCGTGCCCTTCGACCATGCCGACGGTGTCGGGGTCGACACCGGCCGCGGACAGCGCGGCCTGGAACACCGACACCTGGGCGTCCTTCGACGGGGTCAGGATGTTGTCGGTGCGGCCATCTTGGTTGGACGCGGTGCTCTTGATCACCGCCAGGACACGGTCACCGTCGCGCTGGGCGTCGTCGAGACGCTTGAGGACGACGACCCCGCAGCCCTCGGCGCGGACGAAGCCGTCGGCGGCGACGTCGAACGAGTGGCAACGCCCGGTCGGCGACAGCATGCCCTGCCCCGACGACGAGGCATAGAGGCGCTGATCGAGCATCAGCATCACGCCGCCGGCCAGTGCCATGTCGCTTTCACCCTCGTGCAGGCTTCGACACGCCTGGTGCACCGCGACCAGGCTCGAGGAGCAGGCCGTATCGGTGGTCAGTGCCGGGCCGTGCAGACCGAGGGCATGCGAGATCCGGCCCGACGCCATGCTGAACGGGTTGCCGGTGAACGCGTAGGCTTGATCGAAGGCACCGGCGTCGCTGGTCACCATCGCGTAGTCGTCATGGGACATCCCGATGAAGACACCGGTCGACGTACCGGACAGGGACGACGGCGTGAAGCCCGCCTGTTCGGTGGCTTCCCAGCAGGTCTCCAGCAGCACGCGGTGCTGCGGGTCCATCGCTGTCGCCTCGCGCTCGTTGATGCCGAAGAAATCGGGGTCGAAGCCGGTGGCGTCGTCGATGAAGGCACCCCACTTCGACACCGAACGGCCGGGCACACCCGGCTCGGGGTCGTAGAGGTCGTCGCCGTCCCACCGGTCGGCGGGGATCTCGGTGACCAGATCGGCGCCCTCGAGCAACGCCGCCCACAGCTTGTGCGGCGAGTCGATACCACCCGGCAGCCGGCATGCCATGCCGACGACGGCGATGGGGGTGACAGATGTCTGACGCACGTCCGCTCACACCTCACTTCTTCACGCTGGGCAAGACAACCATCCCGACCACCTGGCGTTAGCCGCCCAAGCCGAAGTTGCCAATGTGCTCGGTAGCTTAGCCGTTTTTCGTTACGACTGCGAGAAATGTTTCATGTTTTTGATTAGAGATTGGACAATGTGGCGGTACTTCGGTGTCGTTCTTGCGAGTCCGGTGCATATCCGATAGCTGTGCCCGCCACGCCGGGCATCCGCAAGAGCGTCGTTACCATCTTGAGACGATGTCGAAAAATCACTCTGACCATCACTTTTAGTGACCGTTCAGCCGCCGGTCAGCCACCCGGACAGCTTCGGACGGCACACTCTCGGGGCCTGGGGCGAAGTTGCAGAGTGTTTACTGTCGCAATTTCAACACAAATTAGTTTCGATGCCGTTATAGCAAATTTCGGTATTGCGATCGCCGAATTAGCGTCGTCGACCAATGTCAATTATGGTTCCACCACCGTTATTCATTAGTGAATTCCGCCGGCGCCGGCGCTGAGCCGAGCTCTCATGGTCGGACCATCCTGAGAGATTCCGCAACCTTGGCTCAGGTTCTGAAAACCCTTTGACCTGTGATTATCCACGACAGGCACAGGATATGGCTATTAACCTGAGAGTAGCCTGAGATTTCAAGATCGGGAATCTCCCAACCGTGAGGCCTACCACATTCCTGGGAGCATGAAGCGGTCGATTACCGGTTCCCCGGTATTTGCCTGAGCGGGTCAGCAAACGCAACAGGATAAATGACCGGCTATTTGCGGACCATTGGCGAACTTTTGCATGAAAGCGAACTTCGAGATGGTTCATGCGGCGCTCCGTGACATTTGTCACCCCTTTAGCCAGGCCTTGTGAAGTACCTGTGAAAGTTTGCTGGAGGGGGTTCAGACAGGCATCTGGTGAGGTCAGCGACCACCGCATCGAAGTCTGCGACCAGGCAACATGCCGCCAAAGTGGGCACATCAGCAACGTGCTGACGGGGGCGGTCAGGTGCCCGATCAGCCAGCGACAACCCCCGAGGACGTCGGCCCGAATGACGCGCCGAACTCCTCGACGGGTTCGAAGCCGTGCCGGCGAGCCGCCGCGGCACCGCGCCGGATGAGCGCCGCGGTGGCGACGAAACCGGCCTGGTCGATAACCACGAATGGCGTCAGCAAGCGATTGTGAACGAAGCTGAACGACAGGCCGGACTCGGGGATCGCCCAGCCCAGCGAACCACCCAGCCCTACATGACCGAAGCCCGGCAGCACGCCGGGTATCGGCAGCGAGTGATAGCCGAGATGGAAGCCCAGCGGCAGGATCAGGTTGCGGTCCGGGGTCAGGTTTCGCCGACCGGTCAGACCGGCGACCAGCGCCGACGACAGGTAACGCCGGCCGTCGATCTCACCCCCGTTGGCGATAGCGCCGTACATGCGGGCCAGACCGCGCGCAGTGGCGATGCCGTTGGCCGAGGGCAACTCGCTGTCGAGCAGCGGCATCGCGCCTTGGACCGTCGACCGCATGCCGGGGAAGTACATCGAGCCGAAGATCGCCGACATCTCAAGTGCCGCGATCCGGGGGGCGACGGCGTTGAAGATCGGGTTGGGGATGTTGAGCTGCGGGCCGATGATGCTGGCTGCCCGCGTCGGCGCGCCCGCCGGCGGCCGCCCCAGGTGAATCCCGTCGGTATCGAGCGGCTCGGCCACCTCGGTGCGGATCAGCTCGCGCATCCCCCTTCCGGTGACCGCACGGGCCAGCCCGGAGAGCAGCCAGCCGTAGGTGAGCGCGTGGTAGGCAGGCTTGCCGAAGTATCGGCCGACCGGTGCCGCGGCGATCCGTTCCTCCATGACGTAGTGGTCGAGCAGGTCGCGTCGTCGAACTCCGCGCAGATGCGCCAGCCCGGCACGGTGGTGCATCACATCGCGAACGGTGATGTCCGCCTTGCCGCTGGCGCCGAACTCCGGCCAGTATTCGGCGACCGGGGCGTCGTAGTCGATCAGGCCACGGTCGACGAGCCGGTGGATGACGGTCGAGGCCACGCCCTTGGTCGCCGAGAACACCATGGCTCCGGTGTCGGCCGACCAGCGCTGCCGCCCGCGACGATCCGACCAGCCGGTCCACACGTCGACGACGGGCTGCCCGTCGAGGTAGACCGCCAGCGCTCCGCCGCCGAAGCGCGGATGGCCGAACATCGCGGCGAAGTTCCGCAGCGCGCAGGCGAAGTTCGGGTCGGCGGCACCCTGCAGCCCGTGGGGCAGGGTGTCGCGTTCACGCGCCTGAGTCACACAGAGGAATTTAATCGGCCTAAGCACATCTGCAGCAAATTGTTGCCAAAATGTTAACTTGACACGCGGACCGTCACATTGACTGTTCGGTCGCATCGAGGATTCGCTGGGCCGCCAGCGCGGGCGTGAGCTCGCCGTCGCGAACCTGGCGTTCGATCTCCGGTCGCTGGGCCCGGACGACCGGGTGGTTCAGCACCCGGTCGAGGACGGCATCGCGCACCATCGACCAAGTCCAGTCCACCTGCTGGGCGCGCCGGCGCGCGTCGAACTCGCCTGCCTTGGTCAACACATCGCGATGGCGCAGGATCGTCTCCCACAGTTCCCGCAGCCCCATACCTTCGATCGCACTCATTGTCAAAACCGGTGGGCGCCAAAGCGTTTCGTGAGGGTGGATCAGTCTGATCGCCGCCGCCAATTCGCGTGCGCATGCCTTCGCCTCGGTGGCGTGCGAACCGTCGGCCTTGTTGACCACGATAATGTCCGCGAGCTCCAGCACCCCTTTCTTGATGCCCTGAAGCTGGTCACCGGTGCGGGCCAGGGTGAGGAATACGAAGGTGTCCACCATGTTGGCGACCGTCACCTCGGACTGCCCGACCCCGACGGTTTCCACCAGGATCACGTCGAATCCGGCGGCCTCGGCGAGCACGATCGTCTCCCGAGTCGCCTTTGCCACCCCACCGAGTGTCCCCGATGTCGGCGATGGACGGATGTACGCATCCGGGTGTACGGCAAGCTTCGCCATCCGGGTCTTGTCCCCCAGGATCGAGCCACCGGTGCGCGTCGACGAGGGATCGACCGCCAGCACCGCGACCCGGTGGCCCTGCTCGATGAGGTACATCCCGAGCGCCTCGATGGTGGTCGACTTCCCCACCCCCGGCACGCCGGTGATGCCGACGTGCAGGGCGTTGCCCGCATCCGGCATCAGCTCCAGCAGCAGGCGTTGCGCCTGATCGCGGTGGTCGGCGCGGGTCGACTCGACCAGGGTGATCGCCCGCGACAGCGCCGCACGATCACCACTGCGGATCGCCTCGGCCAGTGCTGCCACGTCGGGAGGCATCAGGTGAGGTCGTAGCCGAGCCGCTCGGCGAGCTTGTGCAACAGATCGACCGCCGCATCGGCGATGACCGTGCCGGGCGGGAAGATCGCGGTGGCGCCCGCGGCGTACAGCTCGTCGAAATCACCCGGCGGGATGACACCACCGACGACCACCATGATGTCGGGTCGCCCGACCTCGGCGAGTGCGTCACGCAACGCCGGCACCAGTGTCAGGTGACCGGCGGCCAGCGAGGACACTCCGACCACATGAACGTCGTTGTCGGCGGCCTGTTGCGCGACTTCCTCCGGAGTGGAGAACAGCGAGCCCACATCGACGTCGAAACCGATGTCGGCGAACGCGGTCGCGATGACCTTCTGCCCGCGGTCGTGGCCGTCCTGGCCCATCTTCGCGACCAGGATGCGGGGCCTGCGGCCGTCGGCCTCGGCGAACTTGTCTACCAATTCGGTTGCGGCACTCACGTTTTGGGCCTTCCCGACCTCGTCTCGGTACACCCCCGCGATGGTGCGGATCTCAGCCTGATGCCTGCCGTACACCTTCTCCAGGGCATCGGAGATCTCACCGAGAGTCGCCATGGCACGCGCGGCATCGATGGCCAGCGCCAGCAGGTTGTTGCCCAGGCCGTCTGGGTCTTCCGCGCGCCCGCACGGATTAGCGCCTGCCGCCCGGGAGAGTTCGGCCAGCGCCGCCTGGCAGGCCGCCTCGTCGCGGTCGGCGCGCAGCTTCTCCAGCTTGGCCAGCTGCTCGGCGCGCACCCGGCTGTTCTCGACTTTGAGGACTTCGATGTCCTCGTCGGAGTCGACCTGGTACTTGTTCACCCCGATCAGCGGCTGTGCGCCGGAATCGATCCGCGCCTGGGTGCGCGCCGCGGCTTCCTCGATGCGCAGCTTCGGGATGCCCTCGCTGATGGCCTGCGCCATGCCACCGTGCTCGGCCACCTCGGCGATGTGCGCCCGGGCCTTCTCCGCCAGCTGGTACGTCAGCCATTCGACGTAGTAGGAACCGGCCCACGGGTCGATCGGTCGGGTGGTCCCGGACTCCTGCTGCAGCAGCAGCTGGGTGTTGCGGGCGATGCGCGCGGAGAAGTCGGTGGGCAGCGCCAGCGCCTCATCGAGAGCGTTGGTGTGCAGCGACTGGGTGTGACCCTGTGTTGCGGCCATCGCTTCCACGCAGGTCCGAGCGACATTGTTGAACACGTCCTGGGCGGTCAGCGACCAGCCTGAGGTCTGTGAATGGGTGCGCAGAGAAAGGGATTTCGGATTCTTGGCGCCGAACTCGGCCACCAGTTCACTCCACAGCAGACGGCCCGCGCGCAGCTTGGCAACCTCCATGAAGAAGTTCATCCCGATGCCCCAGAAGAACGACAGCCGAGGCGCGAACTTGTCGACGTCAAGCCCGGCGTCCCGCCCGGCCTTGAGGTATTCCACCCCGTCGGCCAGCGTGTAGGCCAGTTCCAGATCGGCTGTGGCGCCTGCCTCCTGGATGTGATAGCCGGAGATCGAGATGGAGTTGAACTTCGGCATCTTGGCGCTGGTGTAGGCGAAGATGTCCGAGATGATCCGCATCGACGGCTTCGGCGGATAGATGTAGGTGTTGCGGACCATGAACTCTTTGAGGATGTCGTTCTGGATGGTCCCGGCCAGTTTCTCCGGGGGTACCCCCTGCTCCTCGGCGGCCACCACGTACAGCGCCAGGATCGGCAGCACCGCGCCGTTCATGGTCATCGACACGCTGACCGTGCCCAGGTCGATCCCGTCGAAGAGCTGGCGCATGTCCAGAATCGAGTCGATGGCCACCCCGGCCATACCGACGTCGCCGGCCACCCGCGGATGGTCGGAGTCGTAACCGCGGTGGGTGGCCAGGTCGAACGCCACCGAGAGGCCCTTCTGGCCGGCCGCCAGGTTGCGCCGGTAGAAGGCATTGGATTCGGCAGCGGTGGAGAACCCGGCGTATTGGCGGATGGTCCACGGCTGGTTGACGTACATGGTCGGGTACGGGCCGCGGATGAACGGCGGTTCGCCGGGGAAGCTGTCCAGCGGATATCCCGCCGCGACGACGGCGTCACGGTCGGCGCCGACGTACACCGGCTTGACGGCGATGCCCTCGGGGGTCTGCCACTCCAGTTGCTCGGCGGTGTAACCGTTCGCCGACGCGGCGGCGGCGACGTGGTCGGCGACGGCGGCCTCGGTGGGCGCAGGCACGGGGCGCTCACCGTGCAGCGGGACGTCGGCGAAGCTGGGTACGGTGCCGGTGCCGGTGGTGGTGGTCATCAGGCCCCCAATCGGGTGAGCAGGGACGAAAGCGCTTCGACCGCATCGATTTTGGCGGTCAGGTAACCGTCGGGACGAGCGGCGGCAGGAATGTCGGAGACCGCCTTCTCCGGGCCGGCGAGCAGGATTTGGTCCAGTCCGGCCGCACGGGCGGCCGCCACCACATCGGCGGCATCGGTGCCGTAGCGGGCGTCGGTGCCGCAGATCACCGCCACCGATGCGCCGGCCTCGGCGACCGCGGCGGCCGTCCCGGCGGCGTCGACGGTGCCTGGGTTGACCGTTTCGATCCCGCCGGAGGCGAGCAGGTTGGCCGCGAACGTGGCCCGGATGTTGTTCTCGGCCAGCGGACCCAGCGGCAACAGCAGCACGAGGGGCCGTGAACCGGTGCGTTGGAGATGAGCGTCGGAGCGGTCTCGGAGGGCTTCGAAGCCGGCGGCGTAGGGGCGCACCGTGTCCGACGAATCGTAATGGGGCAACGGCGGTTCGGACAGGTTCGGGAATTCATTGATTCCCGTCACCGGTGTCCGTCTGTGGGCGATGTCGTCGGCGCGACGCGCCCGCACCTGCTCGATCTGTTCGGCCACGTGATCGCGCGCCGCCACGAAGCCGCCCCGGGACTCGATGTCCTGGAAGTGCGACCACGCCTGGGCGGCAAGGCTTTCGGTGAGATCCTCGACATACCACGAGCCGCCCCCTGGGTCCAGCACCCGCCCCACGTGCGACTCCTCGAGCAGCAACAGCTGGGTGTTTCGGGCGATACGGCGGGCGAAGCCCGCACTGATCCCGGGGAACCCACTCGGGATCGCCACGTCGAACGGCAGCACCGCCACCGTGTCCGCTCCGCCGACGCCGGCGCCGAACACGGCCAGCGTGGTACGAAGCATGTTCACCCACGGATCGCGCTGGGTCATCATCGGCAGCGAGGTGACCGCGTGCACCGTTGCCGCCGCGCTGTCGGGCTCGCCGAGCACGTCGGCAACCCTGGCCCACAGTTGACGGACCGCACGGAATTTGGCGATCGCCATGAACTGGTCGTCATCGGCCACCAGGCGAAAGCTGATCTGGCGCACCGCGTCGGCGACCCCAATGCCGTTGTCGACCAGATCCCGCACATACTCGACGGCCGCGCCCAGCACACCGGCGAGCTCCCACGCCGCATTCGCGCCGCGGTTGTGGAACGCCGGCCCGTCGATGGTGATGGCACGCACCCCGCCGCGTCCGGCCACGGTCGCGGCGACCTGCGCCACCTCCTCGACCGTTGGGGCGCTGCGGCCACTGAGCGGAGCGGTGAGTGGGTCGGCGCCCAGGTCGATGGACAGTCCCGGAGTTCCCCGGGTCGCTTCGCTCCTGCCCGCCGATGTCGCGCGCTGGGCGTCACCGGCGCCGGCCACCAGTGCCAGCACCGCTTCGGAGGCGGCACCGAACTGCGCCCCGGCGTCGATGATCACCGGCGCGAGTTCCAGGTAGACCCCCTCCAACAGCCGGTCCAGATCGGCGGGGGCCACGCCGCCGTCCCCGACGCGCAGCACCAGCGCGCTGACCCCGTCGGCGAGGGCTCCCAGCACCGCGTCGTTGCCGTCGCCGGTGACGTCGGCGGCGCCGAACACCTCGGCAACCTTCCAGCCCGAAACGACATCGCGGTGCGCATCGGCACCACGGACAAACGGCCAACTGCCTGGCAGCGGCGCTTCCGGAAGTTCGTCCAGCGAGGTGTAGAGCGGCCGAATCGGAAAGCCCTCATAGGTGGGCGAATCCAGCAGCGTCTCAGGCTCGGCGGGCAGATCCGCCGGATCGCGCCGGCTGCTCTTGGCCAGCACGCCGGCCACCGCGGTGCGCCAGCGGGCGCGGCCTGTCTCCATCTCCACCGACACCGGCAACTCCTGTTGTCACAGCTTGCGGGCGCCCTCAACCGGAAACGCCATCAAACCATCAGGCTAAATGATGGCCTCGGGCCTGACGTCGCCGAGTGCGCGCGCCGACCCCGGAATTCGCCTCTCGTCCCGGGGAGCGTCACAACCTGCCCGTAATCTTGCTAAACGTGACGTCGAAGACCCGCAGCACGTTGCGCAGCGTGAGCTCAGCGGTGGTCTCCACAGCGCGCCAGGTATCCCGGACGCGCATCGTCGTCACCGCGATCGCCAGTGTGATTCTCGTCGCAGTCGTGCTGCTGGTGCCACTACCGACCGCCGTACAGCTTCGGGACTGGGCGACATCACTGGGAGCCTGGTTCCCACTGGCATTCCTCGGAGCACACACCGTGGTCACGGTGTTCCCATTCCCCCGCACCGCGTTCACGCTGGCGGCCGGCCTGCTGTTCGGCCCCGCCCTGGGCGTGGCGATCGCCGTGGTCGCGAGCACCCTGAGCGCACTCATCGCGCTGCTGCTGGTCCGGGCGCTGGGATGGCAGGTCAGCAAGCTGATCAGCCATCCGGCGGTGGCGTCGGTCGACGCCCGGTTGCGGGCGCGCGGCTGGCAGGCGATCTTCTCGCTCCGGATGATTCCCGCCGTGCCGTTCTCGGTGCTCAACTACGCCGCCGGAGCATCGGCCGTCCGAGTCCTGCCCTACCTGTGGGCGACACTGGCCGGTCTGATACCCGGCACCTCCGCCGTGGTGTTTCTCGGCGACGCGCTCACCGGCAACATCAGTCCGCTGCTGGTGCTGGTGTCGGTGTGCACCGCGGCCGTGGGCGTCGCCGGGCTGGTCTACGAGGTGCGGGTGCACCGGCGGCACCACCGGACCGGCTAGGTGGCGCGGTGGGCGCCGGGCGGCTCCGGGGCGTACTGCGACGGCGGGGCCTGCTGCTCGGACAACGGCGGGTATTCACGCCTGGGCGCCAGGCTCGGTTGGGCCGGCGGGGCAAGGTCGTCAACCGATGTGCGTGCGTCGGCCACCGCCTCGGCGATCGCCGGGTCGGTCTTGGTGTCGAACCAGTCGGCAACCTCATCGGCGTCGTCATCGGCTTTGGGTGGCGTTTCGTCGACGGGCGACGGTGTGTACCGGAACACCCCGTCCTCGCCCGGGGCGCCGAGCAGCTTGGTGAATCCCTGCAGGGCCGAGCCGAAGTCGCTGGGTACCAACCACACCTTGTTGGCCTCGCCTCTGGCCATCTGCGGCAGCGTCTGCAGGTACTGATACGCCAGCATCTCCGGCGTCGGCCGGCCCGCCTTGATCGCGGCGAAGGTCTTCTCGATGGCCTTCGCCTGACCCTGGGCCTGCAGGTAGGAGGCGGCACGCTCGCCCTGGGCCCGCAGAATCCGGGATTGCCGGTCCGCCTCGGCAGCCAGGATCGCCGCTTGCTTGGCGCCTTCGGCGGCCAGAATCTGTGCCTGCTTCTGGCCTTCGGCCTGCTTGATCGAGGCCTCCCTGCTGCCTTCGGCGGTGAGGATCATCGCGCGCTTCTCCCGGTCGGCGCGCATCTGCTTTTCCATCGAGTCCTGGATGGACGGCGGCGGGTCGATACTGCGCAGCTCCACCCGGGCTACCCGAAGTCCCCAGCGGCCGGTGGCTTCATCGAGCACACCGCGCAGCTGCCCGTTGATCTGGTCACGACTTGTCAGGGTCTGCTCGAGAGTCATACCGCCGACCACGTTGCGCAGCGTGGTGGTGGTCAGCTGCTCCACACCGACGATGTAATTGCTGATCTGATAGACCGCGGCCTGCGGATTGGTGACCTGGAAGTACACCACCGTGTCGATGTTGACCGTCAGGTTGTCCTCGGTGATCACCGGTTGCGGCGGAAAGGACACCACCCGCTCACGCAGGTCTACCCGGGCACGGACCTTGTCGATGAACGGGATCAGCAGGGTGAGCTGCCCGGAGACGGTCTTGCTGTAGCGCCCCAGCCTTTCGATGACGGCCGCCTCGGCCTGTGGGATCAGGGCGACCGACTTGGCGACGACGATGATCGCGAAGATCACCAGCACCGCGAGTAGGACCAAACCGGCGATGGCACCGTCCATGACTGTTCTCCTTAGCCGTTCTTCCAGACGACGGCGGTGGCGCCATCGATGTGCATGACGGTCACGTGGTCGCCCGGCTCATAAACATCGTGGTCGTTGTAGGGGCGAGCCGTCCAGATTTCGCCGTCGAGTTTCACCTGGCCTTCATGCTGGGACACCCGGTCCAGCACCAGCGCATTCTTGCCCTCCAGCGCTTTGACCGGCTCGGGCAATCCCTTACCCGCGGCGAACTTGCGACGCAGCGCCGGGCGCACCAGCGCCAGTAGCAGCACCGAAACCACCAGGAATACCGCCCCGTCGGCCCACACCGGCAGGTCCAGCAGCCAACTGGAACCGGCGGCGGCCAGCGCACCGCCGGACAGCATCAACAGGAACATGTCGCCGGTCAGTGCCTCGGCACCGGCAAGGCCCAGCGCGAACACGAGCCAGATCAGCGCCGCGGGCATGAGATCAGGATATCGCGGCAAACCGCGGGGCGGTCGCAGAAAGCCGGTTCGAGGTGGAACCACTACACTGCGTGCATCATGTGGTGCCCAAGTGTTTCGCTGGCCGTGTGGGCCAACGCCTGGCTCGCCGGCCAAGCCGCGCCCGACGACGTCCTTGACGCGTTATCGACCTGGGCGCCAACGCATTCGGTGACCGCCTATGATGCCGTGGCAGCCGGACACACCGGCCTGCCCTGGCCGGACGTCGACGACGCGGGCGCGGTGTCGCTGCTGCAGACGCTGCGGACCGTTGCCGGCCGATCGAACGATGCCCGGCCCCCCGCGATCAGCGTCGCGCTGCCGGTTCCCGGCGACGTTCGCGGCCTGGCTGCCGGAACCCAGTTTCAGCGCGACGCCCTGGCCTCGGGCGAGGCGATCATCGTCACCAGCCCCGCCGGGGACACCATCGGCCTGGTTCCCGACTTCGAATACGACGATGCCGACGACGAGTTGCCCGACGGCGACCGGGTGCCGGAGCTGTACGCGCTGTCGTGGACGGTGTATTCCCTTCCGACCGGCCCGGTCATCGACCACACCGACCTCGGCGACGCCGAATACACCCTGCGTTCGGCGGTGCGGTCGGCCGCCGAGGCGCTGGGCGCCCTGCAACTCGGCGCCGCGGGCGGTATCGACGATCCACGGGGGCTCGTCGAGCAGCTGCTCGAAACCGGCAGGCACCACCGCGCCCCCGATCACGCCCCAACCCGCGCGCTTCGGGTACTGGAAAACGCCGCACACGTGGACGCGATCATCTCGGTGAGCTCGGGACTGATGCCGATCGGCACACAGAGCGCGTCGGAGGCTCAGATCGCCAACGACGCGTTACGGCCGCTCGCGTCGGTCGTGCGCTCGGCACGGGTCGCCGCGGTCATCGCGATCCTGCACTCGGCCTGGCACTGACCACACATTCGGTGGTGCACAGCTGGCCGTTGACGCTCGACCCGTAACCCGGAACCGGCTGGGCACCAACCATCTTCGCGGGATCGCGACCGTCGCGCGCCGCGTCGAGGAGGTCGAGGACCAACTGGGCGAAGCGACGCTGGGCGTTGAGCGTCGACGCACGGGCCAGCGCGATACCGAGTTGGTCGGCCTGCTCACGCAGTTCGTTGTCCAGATCCCACACCACCTCGATGTGATCCGAGACGAACCCGACCGGACAAACCAGCACGGCCTCACATCCCGATTCAGCTAGGGCCGAGAGATGTTCTGCGACATCGGGTTCCAGCCACGGAACCTGAGGCGGACCAGATCGGGACTGCCAGACCACGTCATAGTCGGAGTAGCCGGCCGCGGCGGCGACCAGGCCTGCGGCGTATCGAACCTGGCGGGCGTACAGGCCAGGTCCGCACCGGTCCGCGGCGCGCACCGGTATCGAATGGGCGGTGAAAACCAGCCTGGCGTCAGCGCGCAACGGTTCCGGCAGGGCCGCGGCGGCGGCCGCGATGGCGTCGGCAAACATAGCCACCAGCAACGGATGGTCGAAGAACTGGCGCAGCTTCACCAATTCGGGGGCACCGTCTCCGACGGCGGCTCGGGCGCGGACGATATCCTCCTGGTACTGCGCGCAGCCGGAGTAGCCGCCCCACGCCGAGGTGGCGAACACCGCGGCGCGCCGCACACCGTCGGAAGCCATTGTGGCGACGGTGTCTTCGACGAGCGGATGCCAGTTTCGGTTGCCGAAGTAGACCGGTAGGTGCTCGCCGCGGTCGGCGAGCTCGGCGCGGATCTCGTCGATCAGGGCGCGGTTGATCCCGTTGATCGGGGATACCCCGCCGAAATGCAGGTAATGCTCGGCGACGGCCGCCAACCGCTCCGGTGGGATGCCGCGACCGCGAGTGACGTTCTCCAGGAACGGCATCACCTGGTCGGGGCCCTCCGGCCCGCCGAAGGAGAGCACCAGGAGCGCATCAAACGAGGTGGGCACGAAGTCCTTCTAGAGCAACTGCGTGCTGGCGCCACCGTCGGCAAAGATGATGGTGCCGGTGGTAGCCGGTAGCCAGTCCGACAGCAGGGCGCACACGGTCTTGGCGACCGGCGTCGGGTCCTTCATATTCCAGCCCAGCGGCGCGCGCTGGTCCCAGCCCTCTTCGAGCAGCTGCATCTGCGCACCGGCCTCCTCGCCGAGCGCTCCGCCGACGATCGCGCTCATCGCCAGGGTTCGGATCGGGCCGGCGGCAACGAGATTCGACCGGACGCCGACCTTGCCCGCTTCGCGCGCGACGAACCGGTTGACCGACTCCAGCGCACTCTTGGCGACGGTCATCCAGTTGTAGGCCGGCATCGCGCGGGTGGGGTCGAAGTCCATACCGACGATGCCGCCACCGGGGTTCATGATGGGCAGTACGGCCTTGGCCAGTGAGGCGTAGGAGAAGGCCGAGATGTGGATGCCCTTGGCGACATCCTCGTACGGCGCGTCGAAGAAGGGGTTGACGCCCATCCCGGTCTGCGGCATGAAACCGATGGAGTGCACCACACCGTCGAGCTTGTTGCCCTCGCCGATTTCGGCGGCGATCCGGTCGGCCAGGGTGTCCAAATGCTTTTCGTTCTGGACGTCGAGTTCGATCAGAGGTGCCGGGTTGGGCAGCCGGTCGGCGATCCGCTGGATCAGCTTCATCCGATCGAATCCGGTGAGCACCAGTTCGGCGCCGGCCTCCTGCGCGACCTTGGCGATGTGGAACGCGATCGAGCTGTCGGTGATGATCCCCGTGACGAGGATTCGTTTGCCTTGCAAAAGTGTCATGTGAAGCCCTCTCGTCCTTTTCCCTAGTGCCCCATACCCATGCCGCCGTCGACCGGGATGACCGCACCGGCGATGTAGCTGGCATCCTCGGATGCCAGAAAGCTGACCGCCCCGGCGACTTCCTCGGCGGTCCCGACCCGCTTGGCGGGGATGAAGTCCAGAGCACCCTCCTGGATCCGCTCGTCGAGCGCTCGGGTCATCTCGGTGTCGATATAGCCCGGCGCCACCACGTTCGCGGTGACCCCGGCCTTGGACAGTTCCCGGGAGATCGAGCGGGCCATGCCGATCAGGCCCGCCTTGGCGGCCGCATAGTTGGACTGGTTGCCGATGCCCCACATGCCCGAGACCGATCCGATGAAGATGATCCGGCCGAACCGCTTGCGCTGCATGCTGCGTGACGCACGCTGGGCTACCCGGAACGCCCCGGTGAGGTTGGCGTTGATGACGTTCTCGAATCGCTCCTCGGTCATCCGGATGAGGAACGCGTCCTGAGAGATGCCCGCGTTGGACACCAGCACCTCGACCGGACCCTGATGTTCCTCGACCTCTTTGAAGGCCCGGTCAACGGCCGCACTGTCGGTGACATCACACACGACGCCGAACAGCCCCTCGGGCGCACCCGAGCCGCGGTGGGTGACGGCCACCTTGTGACCGTCGGCGGCCAGCCGCCGGGCGATCGCCAGCCCGATGCCCCGGTTTCCACCGGTGACCAGCACCGAACGGGGGACAAACGGGGGTTTCACGGCCGCTGCGACGCCGGCCGATTCAGCGATGTCGGTATCGGTCATGTCGGTCAACTTACTGTCTGCCGTCGGCCGCACCGAAATCGCCGGTGTCGCCCGCGCGCCGAGTTCGACGTTTTGTCGGCGGTTTCTCGCACTTTCGCAACGGTTTGTCGGTTTGGGCGCAATGGAAGAGAGATCAGCCGGGCAGGCGACGGTTGATCAGCAGCGCGGCCAGCGCCGCGACGGCCAACACCAACGCGCCCAGCCGCAGCCAGCCGGTGCTGGCCTCGCCCCTGATGGTCTCGTAGCCGATCTGGTCCTGCAGGGAGGTGAAGACCTCCTTGAGCTGCTGCAGGCTCGATGCGGTGTAGGCATTGCCGCCGGAGAGGTCCGCGATCTTCTTCAGCATGTCGTCGTCCACCGGAACCGGTTGGCGCTGGTCGTTGATCTCGACATAGCCGTACGGGGTGCCGAAGGACACCGTCGAGATGGGCACCCCCTGGTCCTTGGCCGTGCGGGCAGCGGTGAAAGCCCCCTTGGGGTTGTCCGGGTTGGACGGCACGGTTTCTTTACCGTCCGACATCAGCACGATCCGGGCCGGCGGCGGGGCGTCCCCGCCCCCGATCACGGCGCCGACGGTCGCAATGGCCTGCAACGCGGTGAAGATCGCCTCACCGGTGGCGGTGCGGTCTGCCAGCTGCAATTTATCGATCGCGTTCTTGGTCGCTTCACGGTTGGTAGTCGGCGACACCAGGACCGTGGCCGTGCCCGCATAGGCGATCAGGCCCAGGTTGATCCCGGGAGTGAGTTGATCGGCGAACTGCTTGGCGGCCTCTTGCGCAGCCGCCAGCCGGCTGGGCTCGACGTCGGTGGCACGCATCGACTGGGAGACGTCGATGGTCAGCATGACCACCGCGCGATTGCGCGGGATGCGCACGTCGTGGGTCGGGCCGGCCATCGCGATGGTCAACAAGACCAGTGAGGCGACCAACAGAATCGCCGACAGATGCCGCCAGCGGGTGGGCCGTTTGGGCGCAACACTTTCCAGCAGTTCCATGTTGGCGAACCGCAGGATGCGCTTCTCGCGCGCGTACTGCACGACGATGTAGAGCCCGACCAGTCCCGCGATGACGAGCAGGAACAGGAAGAACCACGGATGGGTGAAGCCGGACAGCGTCATCGGCCCCAGCAACGGCAATGTCATAGCAGACCTGTCATATCGGTGTTGCTTATTGGCTGCCCGCCAGGGCGCCGCGGCGACGGGACGCGACGAATCGCACGATGTCGGCGATCCAGTCGCGGTCGGTGCGCAGGGTCATCAACGGAGCGTCGCAGCGGCGAAGGGTGCGCGCGACCTCCTCGCGGTGCGCCGCGGCGGCGCGGGCGAAGTCGTCGCGCAACTGCGCGTCGATGGTGAACTCGCGGGTGACCCCGGACTCGGTGTCCTGCAGGATCACGTCGCCGACCGGCGGCAGTTCGATGTCACGGGGGTCGAGCACCTCGATACCCAGAACCTCGTGTCGGGCGGCGATGGCCCGCAGCGGACGCATCCAGTTGATCGGGCCGAGGAAGTCGCTGATCACGACGGCCATCCCACGGCGGCGTTCGGGCCGGCGCAGGGCGTCGATGGCGGCGGCCAGATCGCCGCGCACTCCCTGCGGCGCCCGCGGCGCCGTCGCGATGGCACGCAGCAGACTCTGTTCGTGCTGGCGTCCGGACCGCGCGGGCACCCGCACGATCGAGTCCCCGTTGGCCACCAGCGCGCCGATCCGGTTGCCGCCACCGCTGTTGAGGTAGGTAATGGCGGCCGCGGCGGCGACGGCCAGATCGCGTTTCTCGCAACCGGTGGTGCCGAAGTCCAGGCTGGCCGACATGTCGACCACCAGCCAGGTCTCCAACTCGCGGTCGGCGATCATCTGCCGAACGTGCGGATGGGTGGTACGGGCGGTCACCGACCAGTCCATCCGGCGCACGTCGTCGCCGGGCTGGTAGAGCCGCGACTCCCCCGGTTCGGATCCGGGGCCGGGGATCAGGCCGAGATGGTTGCCGTGCAGCACCCCGTCGAGCTTGCGCTTGACCGTGAGTTCGAGCGTGCGCAGCGCCGCCGACAGCTTGGCGTCACCGATCTCACCGCGCTGAAACGACGGCGGGTGGACAGTTTCGGACTCGCTCACCGAGCGTTGGCACCTGCCCCGGCGGGAACCACCGGCGGGGCCGAATGCCCTTGCTGCGGAACAGCATTGACCTGGGGCAGCGCAACCGTCTGCAGGATCCGATTGATCACCGTCTCGGCCTTGATGTCATCGGCGAGGGCGTCGTAGGTCAGCACCAGCCGGTGACGCAGCACGTCGGGGATGACGTCGATGGCATCCTGCGGGATGACATAGTCGCGGCCGCGGACCAGCGCCAGGGCGCGCGCGGCGGCGATGATGCCCAGCGACGCACGCGGCGAGGCACCGAAGGCCACCCAGGCCTTGACGTCGTTCATGCCGAACTGCTCGGGGCGACGGGTGGCGGTGACCACCCGGACCACATAGTCCACCAGCGCGTGGTGGACGAAGTTGTTGGCGGCAACACTCTGCAGCCGCAGCAGGTCGCCGGTCTCGAGAATCTGCTTGGGCTCCGGTGGGGTGACGCCCATCCGGTAGATGATCTCGCGTTCTTCCTCCGGCGACGGGTAGTCCACATTGATCTTGAACAGGAAGCGGTCACGCTGCGCTTCCGGCAGCGGGTAGACGCCCTCGTTCTCGATCGGGTTCTGGGTCGCCATCACCAGGAACGGCTTGGGCAGCTCATAGGTCTTGCCGCCGATGGAGATCTTGCGCTCGGCCATGACCTCCAGTAGCGCCGACTGCACCTTTGCCGGGGCACGGTTGATCTCGTCGGCGAGCAGGAAGTTCACCACGACGGGCCCGAGTTCGATGTCGAACTCCTCGCGGCCCTGCCGGTAGATCCGGGTACCGATGATGTCGGTGGGCACCAGGTCGGGGGTGAACTGGATGCGGGCGAACGTACCGCCGACCACCTTGGCAAAGGTCTCCACGGCCAGCGTCTTGGCGACACCGGGAACACCTTCCAGCAGGACGTGACCCTTGGCCAGCAGCCCGACCAGAATGCGTTCAACGAGCTGATCCTGGCCCACGATGATGCGCTTGACCTCGAAGATCGCCCGCTCCAGGGTGTGCACCTCGCCGGCCAGACCGTTACCGCCGGGCGGCGGGGAGGCCGGGGCTCCGCTCGGCCCGCCAAACGATCCGGGGCCTGCGGGCGACCCACCTGGTGACGTCATCGACTTCCTCCACGAGCTGTTGGTTTTATCGGGCACCTTGACACCCGCACACAACTATTCCAGGCGTTCTGTGATCCGTCGACGTGCCCCTTCGCTGGCGCGTCGAGCAGTGGGCCGCGTCGAGCAGCGGCTAGGTCTCGATGATGCGCGTCAGATACGGCGTCATGCCGGCGGTGCGCACCGGACTGACGGTCACCTGACCGGCCGCCGAGGACGCCTCGAGCATCTGACCGTTGCCCAGGTAGAGCGCCACGTGCTGGGAGCCGCCCGGTCCGTAGAAGATCAGGTCGCCGCGCTTGGCCTGCGACGGCGGGATGTGTCGGCCGGCGTTGTACTGGTCCCCGGAGTACTTGGGGATCTGCACCCCCACGCCGGCGAAGGCATAGCGGGTGAAACCGGAGCAGTCGTAGCCGACCTTGCCCGCGTCCTCGTCCACGCCGGTGCTGGGCCCGTTGATCGCGCCACCACCCCACGAGTAGGGCACGCCGCGTTGTGAGGCACCCCGGGCGATCACGTACTCGATGGCCTGCGGCCCGCGGACCCGGCCACCGGCCAGCGCCGACGGCGATCCGCCGAAGCCCAGGCCGGCCAGGAACCTGCGGCCCAGGTCCATGGTCGCCTGGGCGGCCTGCTGGGTGGCTTGCAGCGAGGCGTTGGCGATGGCGACCGGGTCACCGGGGGCGCCCGCGCTCAGGATCTTGGGCAGCGTCGGATCCCACTGGCCCGGATCGGCATTCGCCGGGCTGGCCACGCCCAGCCCCAGAGCCAGTGCCGTCAGGACCGTCCCGACGAAGAGTCGTCGAGAAGTGTTGCGAGACATTAGAAGAAGCTCCTGAACAACTGGGTCAGTATTCGATGTAGCGCACGACGTAGGGGGTCATGCCGCTGGTGCGCACCGGCGAGATCTTCACCGACGAGCCGGTGTAGGGGGCCTCGAGCATCTGACCCTGGCCCAGGTAGAGCGTCACGTGCTGGCTGCCGCCCGGGCCGTAGAAGATCACGTCACCGCGACGCATCTGCGACGACGGGATCTTGCGGCCCATGTTGTACTGCGAGCCCGAGTAGTGCGGCAGTTTGATCCCAACTCCGGCGAACGCGTACAGAATCAGCCCGGAGCAGTCGAATCCGACCGTTCCGGCGCCGCTGTCGATTCCGTTGCTGGGGCCGTTGGCGGTCCCACCGCCCCAGGAATAGGGCACACCCATCTGGGTCATGGCCCTGCGAATGACGTACTCGGAGGCCTGCGAGCCGTACACGTAGGGAATCGCGCCGTTGGTGATTCCGGTGTCGTCAGGCTTCAGGATGCCCAGCTTCTGCAGGAAGCTCTTGCCCATCTGCTTGGTCGCGTCCAGCGAGGACGACGCGATCTGCAGGACGGCGTTGACGATCTGAATCGGGTCGCCGGAGACGAAGGCGCTGGGCACCGCCGGCAGGGTCAGATCCCATTCGGAGGCCTTGCCGTAGGGCACCTTCACCGACGACGGCGCCGACGACGATCCCGGCGCGGCCGGATCCCACCGATCCCCCGGTGTCGCGGGCCCGGTCGCCGCCGACTGCGGCACGGCGGCAGGCGAATTCGCCGGTACCGACGACTGGCGGGCGGCGTCGAGCTTCTCCTGAGCCGTTTTGCGTTCGGCGGCGAGCCGGTCGATCTCGGTCTGCTGGTCGGCGAAGGTCTTCTGCGCATCGGTCAGCGCCGAGACCGCCGACTGCTGACTGGCCTCGGCGTCGGCGACGGCCTGATCGGCCTTCTCCTTGGCCAGCCGGGCGGCCGACTCCTTGTTGATCTGCTCGGTGCGGGCCCGCTGCAGGTCGGTCATCACCTGCGCAGCGCTGGCCGCCAGCGTCTGGCCCGCCGATGCGGTGGAGATGATGTCCTCGGGATTGGTCGCCATCACCAGCGACGCCGACGGCCCGTTGACGTAGGTCGCCGCGGCGAAGACGTCGAATCGTTTCTGGGCGTCGGCGATCGCCGCGTTGGCGTCGGAGACCGCCTGTGCGCTGGCATCGACCTGGTCCTGGGCCGCCGCCGCCGCGTCGCGCGCGGTCTGGACGTCGACGAGTGCTTTGTTGACGCTTTCCTGCTCGGCCTGCACCTTGGCGCCGATGTCCTGCAGCCGCTGGTTGGCGTCGGCGACATCGGCGATCAGCCCGGCGATCGTGTTGGGGCCGGGCCCGGGCTCGGCCTGGGCGAATCCGGGAATGCTCAGCGTCATGGCGATGCTGAGCGCCAACGGACCCACCGGCTTGGCGATGCGGATGGCCGGCCGGGTAAGAGAGCCGCGATGGGAACCCCTCATGTGACCCTGGTCTCCTCTGCTTCACGTGCAGTCACGCCAGTAACAGATGTCACTTCAGTCACATCATTAACAATGGCGACAGTTGCACCGTACGTCACATTTGTCGCAGAGGAAACTTCCGGCAAGAATTACATGTTTGTCATTTACGGGATGTTGCCGAAAAGTAATCTTATTGATTTGCCAGATAAGGCAGTTATGCCTGCTCAGACGGGGTTTGGGTATTTTGCGAGCGCTTGGCCCGAAGCTGCAGAACTCGGGTCAAAACAGCCGCGACGGCCACTCCGATCACAAGCGTGATCGTTAATCCCATCCAGGGAAAGTCGGGTGTTTGCAACTGGTCGACAAAAGCCTGTGCACCCACCACCGGATTGGCCGCCGTCTTGGCCACATCCTGGCCGGCCTCCAGCGTCACCCGGTCATAGGCCGTGCTGTACGTCCCCGCCCAGCCCGGGCTGAGCACCAACACCGTGGCATCGGGATGGGCCTGACCGATCTCGGTGGCGACATCACGAAGGGGGGTGTCGATCGGCGGACTGGTCTGCATCACGACGACCTTGAGGTCGATCCCGTGCCCCTGGGCCGCGGCGACCACCTTCTGCAGACCGGCGGCGTCGGCGGCAGGCGCGGCGACGCCATCGTCGGCGACGTCCGCCTTGACCGCGGCCATGCACTGATCGAGCGGAGTCGACGGCGCCAGTCCGACGCTGCTGCACACGTCCACCGGAATGTAGGTCGGCGCGGGCGGGATCGTCACAATCGAAAACCGTACCTCGCCGCGCCACCCCGGGGTGGCACCACGCGCCGGAGGAGATAAGACTGAAGCACAGGACCGTTGGCCGCGCGCGGACGCCGATCCGCCCGCATAGCAGGACAAGCGTACTGTTAGTATCCGAGACGAATGTCGGCACAGCCCGCCGACATTGATGACAACGCCGGGAGTTGATGTGAGCGATTCACTAAATTCGTTTGGAGCGCGCGACACCCTGAAGGTCGGCGACAACAGCTACCAGATCTACCGCCTCGACGCGGTCGCCGGCACCGACAAACTTCCGTACAGCCTCAAGGTGCTCGCCGAGAATCTGTTGCGCACCGAGGACGGCGCGAACATCACCAAAGACCACATCCAGGCGATCGCCAACTGGGATCCGTCGGCCGAGCCCAGCATCGAGATCCAGTTCACCCCGGCCCGTGTGCTGATGCAGGACTTCACCGGCGTCCCGTGCATCGTCGACCTGGCCACCATGCGGGAAGCCGTGTCCGCGCTGGGCGGTGACCCCGACAAGGTCAACCCGCTCTCCCCCGCCGAGATGGTGATCGACCACTCGGTGATCCTGGACGTCTTCGGCACAGCCGATGCGTTCGAAAGGAACGTTGCGCTCGAATATGAGCGAAACGGCGAGCGCTACCAGTTCCTGCGCTGGGGACAGGGCGCCTTCGACGACTTCAAGGTCGTCCCGCCGGGCACCGGTATCGTGCACCAGGTCAACATCGAGTACCTGGCCCGCGTGGTGATGACCCGTAATGGTGTCGCGTACCCGGACACCTGCGTCGGCACCGACAGCCACACCACGATGGAAAACGGCCTTGGCGTACTCGGCTGGGGCGTCGGCGGTATCGAGGCCGAGGCCGCGATGCTGGGCCAGCCGGTCTCGATGCTCATCCCCCGCGTCGTCGGTTTCAAGCTGACCGGTGAGATCAAACCCGGCGTGACCGCGACCGACGTGGTGCTCACCGTCACCGACATGCTGCGCAAGCACGGCGTGGTGGGCAAGTTCGTCGAGTTCTACGGCAACGGCGTCGCGGAGGTGCCGCTGGCCAACCGCGCCACGCTGGGCAATATGAGCCCCGAGTTCGGTTCCACCGCGGCGATTTTCCCGATCGACGAGGAGACCATCAGCTATCTGCGGCTGACCGGGCGCACCGACGAGCAGCTCGCGCTCGTCGAGGCCTACGCCAAGGCACAGGGCATGTGGCACGACCCCAAGCACGAGCCCAAGTTTTCCGAGTACCTCGAACTCGACCTGTCCACGGTCGTGCCGTCGATCGCCGGCCCGAAGCGCCCGCAGGACCGCATCGAACTCTCGGATGCCAAGAACGCGTTCCGCAAGGACATCCACAACTACGTCGAAGAGAACCACCCGGCACCCGAGACCAAACTCGACGAAGCCGTCGAGGAGTCGTTCCCGGCCAGCGACCCGGTGTCGCTGTCGTTCGCCGACGACGGTGCGGTCGACGCGCGCCCGTCTGCGGCCAACGGGGCCGAGGGCCGGCCGAGCAAGCCGGTCACCGTCAAGTCGGCGGACCGCGGCGAATTCGTGCTCGATCACGGTGCCGTCGTGGTCGCCGGTATCACCTCGTGCACCAACACCTCCAACCCGTCGGTGATGCTCGGCGCCGCGTTGCTCGCGAAGAAGGCCGTCGAGAAGGGGCTGACCTCCAAGCCGTGGGTCAAGACCAACATGGCGCCCGGTTCACAGGTGGTCACCGACTACTACAACAAGGCGGGGCTGTGGCCCTACCTGGAGAAGCTGGGGTACTACCTGGGCGGCTACGGCTGCACCACGTGCATCGGCAACACCGGGCCGCTGCCCGATGAGATCAGCAAGGCCATCAACGACAACGATCTGTCGGTCACCGCGGTGCTTTCGGGCAACCGCAACTTCGAGGGCCGCATCTCCCCCGACGTCAAGATGAACTACCTGGCGTCCCCGCCGCTGGTGATCGCCTACGGGATCGCGGGCACCATGGACTTCGACTTCGAATCGGATCCGCTGGGTACCGACAAAGATGGCAACGACGTGTTCCTGAAGGACATCTGGCCCACAACGGCCGAGATCCAAGAGACCATCGCGTCCTCGATCAACCGGGACATGTTCACCGCCAGCTACGCCGACGTCTTCAAGGGCGACGACCGCTGGCGCGCGCTGCCCACCCCGGAGGGCAACACCTTCGAGTGGGACGATGCTTCGACCTACGTACGCAAGGCGCCCTATTTCGACGGCATGCCAGCCACGCCTGATCCGGTGAAGGACATCACAGGCGCCAGAGTGCTTGCCCTGCTTGGCGATTCGGTCACCACCGATCACATCAGCCCGGCCGGCAGCATCAAGAAGGGCACCCCGGCGGCGCAGTACCTGGAAGCCAACGGCGTCGAGCCCAAGGACTTCAACTCGCTGGGCTCGCGCCGCGGCAACCACGAGGTGATGATCCGCGGCACATTCGCCAACATCCGGTTGCGCAACCAGCTGCTCGACGATGTCTCCGGCGGCTACACCCGCGACTTCACCCAGGAAGGTGGTCCGCAGGCGTTCATCTACGACGCCTCGATGAACTACCAGGCAGCCGGCACTCCGCTGGTGGTGCTGGGCGGCAAGGAATACGGCTCCGGTTCCTCGCGGGACTGGGCGGCCAAGGGCACCAGCCTGTTGGGCGTCCGCGCCGTCATCACCGAGTCCTTCGAGCGCATCCACCGGTCCAACCTGATCGGCATGGGCGTGATCCCGCTGCAGTTCCCCGCCGGAGAATCCGCGGCGTCACTCAAGCTGGACGGCACCGAGGTCTTTGACATCACCGGGATCGAAGAACTCAACAACGGCAAGACACCGAAGACCGTGCGCGTCAAGGCCACCAAGGCCGATGGCGGGACTGTCGAGTTCGACGCCGTGGTCCGCATCGACACCCCCGGCGAGGCCGACTACTACCGCAACGGCGGCATCCTGCAGTACGTGCTGCGCAACATGCTGCAGGCCGATTAGCCGAGCGCGGTCACCAAGATCATGCCCCGGGTCAGCGAGGACCATCTGGCGGCCCGCCGTCGCCAGATCCTCGACGGCGCTCGGCGTTGCTTTGCCGAGTACGGCTACGACAAGGCAACCGTGCGCCGCCTGGAGCAGACCATCGGCCTGTCGCGAGGTGCGATATTCCACCACTTCCGCGATAAGGACACCCTGTTCTTCGCCTTGGCGCGTGAGGACGCCGAGCGGATGGCCGAGGTCGCCTCGAGGCAGGGTCTCATCCAGGTGATGCGGGACATGCTGGCCGCACCCGATCAATTCGATTGGCTGGCCACACGATTGGAGATCGCCCGCAAACTGCGCAACGACCCGGTGTTTCACCGGGGTTGGACGGAGCGCTCCGCCGAGTTGGCGGCGGCGACCAGCGATCGGCTGCGCCGGCAGAAGCAGGCAGGCCGGCTGCGCGAGGACGTGGCGCCCGACGTGCTGCAGTGTTACCTGGACCTGGTGCTCGACGGGCTGGTCGCGCGGCTGGCCGCGGGCGAAGACCCCCAGCGACTCTCAGCGGTGCTGGATCTGGTCGAGGATTCGGTGCGGGCCGAACCCGAATCACCGTGAGCAGACGCAAAAGACTCCGACACGCCGTGAGTTCCGGACCGCTTATGTCTGTTCGCGAGAGAGTCGAGAATCGCTAGCGACGGGTGACGTGGTTGGGGCCACCGCGGCTGCGCATGGTGGTTCCCGATTCGCGCAGCAGCGCGTGGATCGAGCCGTACGACCGGCCCGTCGACGCCACCAGCGTGCGAATGCTCGCACCGCCCTCGTAGGCGCTCCGCAGATTGTTCAACAGCTGATCACGAGCTTCGTTGGGCTTCCTCATGATGACCCTCCCCGGTCGATTCGGCGCCGTTAGCCCACAGAGTAGGAGCGCTATTCGATGACGTGGCCGGAATCACCGAAATGGTTTTCCCAGTTGTCAGGCGAGCTCGATGAGGTCCCGATAGTCGTCGGACCAGAAGTCCTCGGTGCCGTCTGGAAGCAGGACCACCCGCTGCGGGTCGAGCGCTTCGGCGGCGCCCGGGTCGTGGGTCACCAGCACCACCGCTCCCAGATAACTGCGCAGTGCGTCGAGAACCTGTTCGCGGGAAGCGGGATCGAGGTTGTTGGTCGGCTCGTCGAGCAGCAGCACGTTGGCCGTCGAGGCGACCAGCCCCGCCAGTGCGAGCCGCGTCTTCTCGCCACCTGACAGGGTGCCGGCGGGTTGGTCGAGCTGCGCGCCGCTGAACATGAACGCACCGAGCAGGCCGCGCAACTCCTGTTCGCCGGTGTCGGGCGCGGCGTGGCGGATGTTCTCCCACACCGTGGAGTTGTTGTCCAGGGTGTCGTGTTCCTGTGCGAAATAACCGATCTTGAGCCCGTGCCCGGGTTCCAGCCCGCCGGAGTCCGGAGTCTCGACACCGGCCAGCAGGCGCAGCAGGGTGGTCTTGCCGGCCCCGTTGAGGCCGAGCACCACGACCCGCGAGCCGCGGTCGATGGCCAAGTCGACCCCGGTGAACACCTCCAGCGAGCCGTAGTTCTTGGTCAGTCCCTTGACCACCAGTGGGGTGCGCCCGCACGGCGCTGGAGTCGGGAACTTGATCCGGGCGACCTTGTCGGCGACGCGCTCCGCGTCGAGGGCGGACATCATCCGGTCGGCGCGCCGCAACATATTCTGTGCCGCAACGGCTTTGGTGGCCTTCGCTCCCATCTTGGCGGCCTGGGTGCGCAACGCGGCCGCTTTGCGCTCGGCGTTGGCCCGTTCCCGGCGCCGGCGCTGCTCGTCGGTCGCCCGGGCGTCGAGGTACTTCTGCCAGCCCATGTTGTAGACGTCGACCTCGCCGCGCACCGCGTCGAGGAACCACACCCGGTTGACTACCTCGGCCAGCAGTTCGACGTTGTGGCTGATGATCACCAGCCCGCCGGTGTGCGCCTTGAGGAAATCGCGCAGCCAGCCGATGGAATCCGCGTCGAGGTGGTTGGTCGGCTCGTCGAGCAGCAGCGTGGTGGCCGAATTCGCTCCGGCAGCCCCGCCTTCCGCTGCCGCGAAGAGAATCCGGGACAGCTCGACGCGCCTGCGCTGGCCGCCGGACAGGGTCCGCAGCGGCTGGGTGAGGATCCGTTCCGGCAGGCCCAGGCTGGCGCAGATGCGACCCGCTTCGCTCTCGGCGGCGTATCCGCCCAGCGCCGCGAACCGTTCCTCCAGTTGGCCGTAACGACGCACCGCCTTGTCGCGCGCGGCGTCGTCGACCACCTCGGCCATCAGCGCCTGCTGCTTCTCCAGATCGGACAGCAGCGTGTCCAGGCCGCGGGCCGACAACACGCGATCGCGAGCCAGGACGTCGAGATCACCCTCGCGGGGGTCCTGCGGCAGATATCCGATATCACCGGTGCGCACGACGGTGCCCGCGTAGGGCTCGCCCTCCCCCGCCAGGATCCGCATGGTGGTGGTCTTCCCCGCACCGTTGCGCCCGACCAGGCCGATGCGGTCGCCGGGCTGCACCCGCAGCGCCGGGCCCTCCGCCAGCAGCAACGTGCGCGCCCCGGCGCGGACCTCGAGGTCCGTTGCGGTAATCATCTGCGGCGCTCCTCCTCATCGCTGCGCTCTGCATCGTCGCCGCCGCGGATCATGGGCGCTGCTCCTAGGTGATTGCGGGACTACTTCTCATCGGTGAAGACGGGGGCGCGGTTCTCGGCGCGCGCAGCAACCGCCTCTTCGAAGTTGGCGGTGAGCAGGCGCACATAGAGTTGCCCAAGACCCTCGGCCTGCATATGCCCTTCCAGGCTACCGGCGTCCAGTCCACTCCATAGCGTCCGCTTGGTCAACTCGGTTCCCGGGCGGGAGAACGCCGCGATCCGGGCGGCAATCTCGTAGCAGGCCGGCAACAACTCCTCATCGGGTACCTGCCGGGATACCAGCCCGATCCGTTCGGCCTCCTGCGCGTCCACGTCCCGGCCGGTCAGCATGATCTCGAAGGCCCGCGATGATCCGATCGCGCGCGGCAGCAGGTAGCTCAATCCCAGCTCACTGGCGGTCAGCCCGTTGTTGATGCCGGCGGCGCGGAAGTAGGCGCCGCTGGCTGCGACCCGGATATCGGCGGCTAGCGCAAGGCACAGCCCGCCCCCGATCGCGGCGCCGTTGACCGCGGCGATGATCGGTTGGTGCAGCTTGCGCATGGCGAGGATCACATCGTCCAGCACGGCCATGGACCGCAGCCCGAACGACGGACGGGTCAACCCGGCGACATTCGGTACCGAGCCGGCGGACTTGTGGTCCGCGCCCGAGGAGAAGCCGCGACCGGCGCCGGTCAATACGACCGCCCGCACCGAGTTGTCGTAGTTGAGTTCGGCGAGGACTTCCCTGAGCGGCACCATAACGTCGAAGGCCATGGAGTTCATCCGCTCGGGCCGGTTCAGGGTCACCAGGGCGACGCCGGGCGCAGGGTTGTCAACGAGGACGAAACCAGAGTCACGAATCACCGTTGCACGGTAACCCGTGTGTAGGTCACTCGGTTTGCGACTGGGACGCGATCGCTGCGTCGACGTCGAAGTCCTTGACCTGGGTGATGAGATCCTCCAGCGCGGCGGGCGGCAGCGCACCGGCCTGGTTGAAGATCAGCTTGCCCTTCTTGAATGCCATCAGTGTCGGGATGGAGCGGATCTCGGCGGCAGCGGCCAGCTCCTGCTCGGCCTCGGTGTCGACCTTGCCGTAGACGACGTCGGGGTGCTTCTCCGAGGACGCCGAGAAGGTCGGGGCAAACGCGCGGCACGGTCCGCACCACGACGCCCAGAAGTCGACCAGCACGATCTCGTTGCCGGTGATGGTGTCGTTGAAATTCTGTGCGGTGAGGTCTTGGGTAGCCACGTCAGTCCTAACGTCCGGTCTCCGCTGTGTGTTCCCTGTCGACGTCAATACAAACGGCCCAGGGCACTGGCCGCATCGAAACCACTGAACTCGTCGAGCTTGCCGTCGCGCACCCGGTTTACCCACCCGGGATCGGCCAGCAGGGCCCGGCCGACCGCGACGATGTCGAACTCACCCGCATCGAACTGATCGAGCAGCCGGTCGAGAGACGACGGCGGTATCAGCCCGGCGCCCGCGCCGGGCCGGAATTCGGTCTGCAGACCCACCGATCCGACCGCGATGACGGGCAGGCCGGTCATCTTCTTGGTCCAGCCCGCCAGACTCAATTGCGGGTCCTCAGCGGGGAAGCCCGGCAGGTAGTGCCGTCGTGTGGACGGATGCAGCACGTCGACCCCGGACTCCACCAACGGCGCCAGCAGTTGTTCCAGTTCGACGGCGCTGCCGGCGATCTGCGCGTCGTAGTGGTTCGTCTTCCACTGCGAGAACCGGTAGATGATCGGGAAACCGGGTCCCAGTGCGGCGCGGACGGTCGCGACCACCTCAGCCGGAAACCTGGTGCGCGCCGCCAGCGAACCGCCATAACCGTCGGTGCGGCGATTGGTGTGGTCCCAGAGGAATTGGTCCAGCAGGTAACCGTGGGCGCCGTGGATTTCGACAGCGTCGAAACCGGCGGCGCGCGCGTTGGTCGCGGCCAGCGCATACGCCTGCGCGAGCCCGGACAGCTCCTCGACGCTCAATGCCCGCCCGATCGCCACGCCCGCGAGATCGATTCCCGACGGACTGACCGGCACATCGTCGGGACCGTCGCCGTCGTGTACGCCACGCGCGGCGCCCTGATGCCACAGCTGTGCGGCGATGGCCCCGCCCTCTGCGTGCACGGCGTCGGTGACCGCACGCCAGCCGGCCAGAACATCGGCACCGTCGAGGTTGGGGATCCGGTCGGGCCAACCTGCCGCCGGATGTGGGATGCGGATGCCCTCGGTAATCACCAGCCCGGTACCACCCGCCGCGCGGCGGGCGTAATAGGCGGCGACGTCCGGTCCCGGGATTCCGCCCGGCGAGGCCGCCCGGGTCATCGGCGCCATCGCGAACCGGTTGCGCACGGTCAACGACCCGACGGTCAGCGGCGTAAACAGCTCCTGCACGGTTTCCTTTCCCACGTCGCCACGCTCCTGCCCTCCGGGTGCATCATCCATGACGGTGTCCAACACCGCCGTGCGGCGTTGTGATTCCAGTGATTACAGCTGCGCCAACACCTGGCCGAAGAAGCCGGCGACGTCGGCGGCCAGTGCGTCGAGGTCGGCGGCGAGATCGAGACCGCGCACCGCACCGAACGGGGCGTTCCACAGCGGCCCCGTACGTGGCGAGGCGCGGTAATCCCAAGGCCCGACGTAGGCATAGGGCAGCGGGTGGAAGTCGTCGCCGGCCGAGACGCCGTAGTTGACCTCGTCGGCGCTGGCGGCGACGTCGAAGTGTTCCGGCCACAGAACCGGATGCCCGTCCGGGAGAACGGTGTTGATCGCGACGCCGCCGGCGTAAAGGCTTCGGTGGATCGCCTCGGCGGCGTCGGCGTCCAGCTCGATGACGGCCTCGGGAGCCAGTGCCGCCACAGGGTCGTACACCGTGGCCGGTGGGCCGACGTCGAGCCCGGTGGCCTCGATCAGAGCGCTGACCGGGCCGGCGAGCCGAACGCTGCCGTGCGGCCATACCAGCGTCGTCCCGTGCACCTCGATCCCGAGTGTTGTTCCGCAGAAGCCGTCCGGACGGACCGCCAGCCGGATCGTTCCCGTCGCGCGGTACTGCGGTCCGGCGATGAAACTCTCGGCGATGCCGTGCAGCTGGCGGCGGGTCGTCACCACGGTGGCGCCCTCGGTCACCCAGCCTTCCTTTCGGTGCTCTCGATGAGCTCGAGCGCCCGATCTCTGGCGCGATCGGCGTTGGCCAGCAATCGCTCTCGCCGATCGGGCCACCAGAACAGCACGAACCCCAGCAGCACGAGACAGAGGCAGGACGCCACCAAGCCGCGCGGCGATCCGGCCACCACCTCCCACACCGCAACCCCCAGGGCGAGGACAAGGACCAGCGGCAGCACCCAGCGAAACGGCCGCCCGCTGTCCGCGGATCTGTGCATCCCATCGGCGAAATCCACCACCGGCTGCGCCAGCGCCGGGTCGCCCATCCGACCGCCCCAGTGGGTGACCCCGGCGACCCGCGCCCGTTGCTCGCCGCTGAGCGCCGAAGCTCCCGGCCAGAACCGCGCCATCCACCAGCCCATCCAGCCGCCGCAGATCAGCGTGACAACGACCAGCACCAGCAGGGCGGGAAACCACATCCCCGAATCCAGCCAGGCCAGTGCACCGAGGAACACCCCGGCGCCCAGGCCCACCATTCCCGCTCGGGCCAGCGCGCCTCCCCGCCAGACGAAAGCGGGGACGGTGAGCATTCTCGAAAGGCTAGACCGTGAAGCCGAGCGCCCGCAGCTGTTCGCGGCCGTCTTCGGTGATCTTGTCCGGACCCCACGGTGGATTCCACACCCAGTTGATCTTGGCCTCGTTGACCAGGCCGGCGCCGACCAGCGCGGTCATGGTCTGGTCCTCGATCACGTCGGTCAGCGGGCAGGCGGCCGAGGTCAACGTCATGTCGATGCGCGCGACTGTGCCGGTCTCGACCTTCTCAACGTCGAGGCCGTAGACCAGTCCGAGGTCGACGACGTTGATGCCCAGTTCGGGGTCGACCACGTCGCGCATGGCTTCCTCGATATCGGCCAGCAGCTCGTCCGACGGTGCGGCAATGTCGCTGTCGCTCATCGCTTCTCCTCCAAGTCCTTTCGATGCGAGGCCTGGGCCACCGCGTCTTTGAAAGCCAGCCAGCCCAGCAACGCGCATTTCACCCGGGCCGGGTACTTCGCCACGCCGGCAAACGCCACTCCGTCGCCCAGCACGTCTTCGTCGCCTTCGATGGCTCCTCGCGACGACACCATCTCACTGAACGCCGCCACCGTCTTGAGCGCATCACCCACCGTCTGTCCGATCACCTGATCGGCGAGAACCGAGGTGGCGGCCTGGCTGATGGAGCAGCCCTGGCCGTCGTAAGAGACGTCGGTGACCTGTTCGCCGTCCTCGGACAGGGTCACCCGCAACGTCACCTCGTCCCCGCACGTCGGGTTGACGTGGTGCACCTCGGCGCCGAAGGGCTCGCGCAGCCCGCGGTGGTGCGGGTGCTTGTAGTGGTCCAGGATCACTTCCTGGTACATCTGCTCCATTTTCAACTCAATCACGCCCAAAGAATGCGAGGGCCCGGCGGACGCCGGCGATCAGCCGCTCCACTTCGTCGACGGTGTTGTACACCGCGAAGGAAGCCCGCGCGGTGGCGGCGATCCCGAATCGGCGGTGCAGCGGTGCGGCGCAGTGGTGCCCGACCCGCACGGCGACGCCCTCGTCGTCGAGCACCTGCCCGACGTCGTGGGCGTGCACTCCCTCGACGACGAAGCTCACCGGCGAGCCCCGGTGCTCCATCGTGGTCGGCCCGATGACGCGTACCTGCGGAATCCCGGCCAGCCCCTCGAGGGTGGCGGCCACCAGTGCGTTCTCGTGCGCCTCGACAGCGGCCATCCCGAGCGCACCGAGATACCGTGCGGCTGCCGCCAATCCGACCACCTGCGAGGTCATCGGCGTGCCAGCCTCGAACCGCTGCGGCGGAGGCGCATACGTGCTGGCCTCCATGGTGACGGTCTCGATCATCGATCCGCCGGTGAGGAACGGGGGCATCGCATTCAGCAACTCCCGGCGCCCGTACAGCACACCGATACCGGTGGGACCGAGCATCTTGTGACCGGAGAACGCGGCATAGTCGACGTCCAGGCCGTGGAAGTCCACCGGCTGGTGTGGTACCGACTGGCAGGCGTCCAGAACGGTTATTGCGCCAACGGACCGAGCCCGCCTGACGATTTCGTCGACCGGTGCCACCGCTCCGGTGACGTTCGAATGATGGCTGAAGGCGACGACTTTCACCCGGTCGTCGAGTTGCAGCGAATCGAGGTCGATGCGGCCGTCGTCGGTGACTCCGTACCAGCGCAGGGTCGCCCCGGTGCGTCGCGCCAGTTCCTGCCATGGGATCAGGTTGGCGTGGTGTTCCAGTTCGGTGGTGACGATGACGTCGCCGGGTCCGACCGAACGTTCGAACCGGTTGTCGCCCAACACATAGGACACCAGGTTGAGCGATTCGGTGGCGTTCTTGGTGAACACCAGCTCGTCGTCGGCGGCCCCGACGAACGCGGCGATGTCCGCGCGACCCTGCTCGTAGGCGTCGGTGGCCTCCTCCATCAGCTGATGGGCTCCACGATGCACGGCGCCGTTGGAGGTGGTCAGAAACTCGCGCTCGGCGTCGAGGACCTGTAGCGGCTTCTGCGAGGTGGCCCCGGAATCCAGGTAGGCCAGCTGATGTCCGCCCCGCATGACCCGACTCAGGATCGGGAAGTCAGCGCGGACGCCCACGACGTCCAGGTCCACCGAGGCGGTCATCTCAGGCCCCCGCCGCCGCCTGGGTGAACCGCACGTAGCCGTTCTCCTCGAGCTCGTCGGCCAGCTCGGGACCACCGGATGCCACGATCCGGCCGTCGACGAAGACGTGGACGAACTGCGGGTGGATGTAGCGCAGGATCCGGGTGTAGTGGGTGATGAGCAGGACACCCGCGTGCTCGGCCTCGGCATACCGGTTCACGCCCTCGGAGACCACGCGCAGCGCGTCGACGTCCAGGCCGGAGTCGGTTTCGTCGAGGATCGCGATCTTGGGCTTCAGCAGACCCAGCTGCAGGATCTCGTGGCGCTTCTTCTCGCCACCCGAGAAGCCTTCGTTGACGCTGCGTTCGGCGAACTGCGGGTCGATCTCGAGGTCGGTCATCGCGGCCTTGACCTCTTTGACCCAATGCCGGAGCTTGGGCGCCTCGCCGCGGACCGCGGTCGCCGCCGTGCGCAGGAAATTCGACATCGATACCCCGGGCACCTCGACCGGGTATTGCATGGCCAGAAACAATCCGGCGCGGGCGCGTTCGTCGACGCTCATCGCGAGCACGTCGGCACCGTCGAGGGTGATCGAGCCGGAGGTGACGTGGTACTTGGGATGACCCGCAATCGAATACGACAGGGTGGACTTGCCCGATCCGTTGGGCCCCATGACCGCGTGGGTCTCCCCCGACTTCACGGTCAGATCGACGCCCTTGAGGATCTCCTTCTCGGTGCCGTCCTCGTTGGCGACGCTGACGTGGAGGTCCTTGATTTCCAATGTGCTCATGGCTGGGTGGCTCTCGCTTCAGTGATTGCTAGTTCTCGTTCGATGGCTTCGGTGAGGCGTTCGCGGACGGCGGGGACGGCGATCTTGGCGATGATCTCGCCGAAGAAGCCGCGCACCACCAACCGGCGGGCCTGTTCCTCCGGGATGCCGCGGGCCTGTAGATAGAACAGTTGCTCGTCGTCGAAACGGCCGGTGGCGCTGGCGTGCCCGGCACCCAGGATCTCCCCGGTCTCGATCTCCAGGTTGGGCACCGAGTCGGCCCGGGCGCCGTCGGTGAGCACCAGGTTGCGGTTGACCTCGAAGGTATCGGTGCCGGTGGCCGCCGCGCGGATCAGCACGTCGCCGATCCAGACGGTGTGCGCGTCCGGCTTGGCCGAATCCGGATCACCTTGCAGCGCACCCTTGTACAGCACATCCGACTTGCAGTTCGGGTGGGCGTGGTCGACCAGCAGCCGCGACTCGAAGTGCTGACCGTCGTCGGCGAAGTACGTGCCGAGGAGCTGGGCATCGCCACCGGGACCGGTATAGCGCACCGTCGTGGTCGTGCGGACGACGTCGCCGCCCAGCGTGACGTTGACATGCCCGAGCACGGCGTCCCGGCCCAGCAGCGCATGGTGCGCGCTGACATTCACCATGTCGTCGGCCCAGTCGGCGATCCAGATCACCCCGAGGCCGGCCGCGTCGCCGACGATGATCTCGACGTTGTCGGCGTAGGTTCCGCTGCCGCGGAGGTCGACGACGACGATCGCGCGCGCCTGCTCCTCGACCCGGATCTGCAGGTGCCCGTAGGCCACCGCACCTTCACCGGGGCCGTCGACGGTGATCTCGATGGGCTCGGCGATCTCGGTGCCCCGCGCGACGGTGACCACGGTGGCGGAGTTGAACGACGAGAACGCCTGCGCGGCAACCCGATCGGCCGGGACACCGCCCTGGCCGAGCCGCTCGTCCTTGCGGCCGACGGTCTCCACCATGACGCCGGGCCGTTCGGTGACGGTGATCTGGGCGGACCCGGTGGCGGGGGCCGAACCGTCGTGTAGACCGCGTAACCGCTTGAGCGGGGTGAACCGCCACAGCTCGTCACGGCCACCGGGCACCTCGAAGGCGTCGACGTCGAACGAGCTGAACTGCTCGCCCTTGTTGACGGCGGTGAGGCGCGAACCCTCCACCGCCCTAGTCAGATTGCTCACTTAACCGACCGCACCTTCCATCTGCAGCTCGATCAGCCGGTTCAGCTCCAGGGCGTACTCCATCGGCAGTTCCTTGGCGATCGGCTCGACGAAGCCGCGCACCACCATCGCCATCGCCTCGTCCTCGGTCATGCCACGGCTCATCAGGTAGAACAGCTGATCTGCGCTGACCTTGGACACGGTGGCCTCGTGCCCCATCGTGACGTCATCCTCGCGGATGTCGACGTAGGGGTAGGTATCGCTGCGGCTGACGGTATCGACGAGCAGCGCATCACATTTCACGCTCGAACGCGATCCGTGCGCACCTTTGTTCACCTGGACGAGGCCCCGATAGGACGCGCGGCCGCCACCGCGGGCCACCGACTTCGACACGATATTGCTCGACGTGTTCGGAGCCAGGTGCAGCATCTTGGCGCCGGTGTCCTGGTGCTGCCCCTCACCGGCGAACGCTACCGAGAGCACTTCACCCTGGGCGTGCTCACCGGTCATCCAGACCGCCGGGTACTTCATCGTCACCTTGGAGCCGATATTGCCGTCGACCCACTCCATGGTGGCGCCGGCTTCGGCCCGGGCCCGCTTGGTGACCAGGTTGTAGACATTGTTCGACCAGTTCTGGATGGTCGTGTACCGGCACCGGCCACCCGGCTTGACGATGATCTCCACCACCGCCGAGTGCAGCGAGTCGCTCTTGTAGATCGGCGCGGTGCAGCCCTCGACGTAGTGCACATAGGCGTCCTCGTCGACGATGATCAGCGTGCGCTCGAATTGGCCCATGTTCTCGGTGTTGATCCGGAAGTAGGCCTGCAGCGGGATGTCGACGTGGACACCCTTGGGCACGTAGATGAACGAGCCACCCGACCACACCGCGGTGTTGAGCGCGGAGAACTTGTTGTCACCGGCCGGGATCACCGTGCCGAAGTACTGCTTGAAGATCTCCGGGTGCTCACGCAGGCCCGAGTCGGTGTCCAGGAAGATCACGCCTTGGGCCTCGAGATCCTCACGGATGGAGTGGTAAACCACCTCGGACTCGTACTGCGCAGCCACACCGGAGACCAGCCGCTGCTTCTCCGCCTCGGGGATTCCGAGCCGGTCGTAGGTGTTCTTGATGTCGGCGGGCAGGTCGTCCCACGTGGCGGCCTGCTTCTCGCTGGAACGCACGAAGTACTTGATGTTGTCGAAGTCGATGCCCTCCAGGTTCGATCCCCAGTTCGGCATCGGCTTCTTGTCGAACGTGCGCAGCGCCTTGAGGCGGATGTCCAGCATCCACTGCGGCTCGCTCTTCTTGCCCGAGATGTCACGCACCACCGCCTCGGACAGCCCGCGCTGCGCGCTGGCGCCCGCGACGTCGGAGTCCGACCAGCCGTAGCCGTACTTGCCCAGCGAGGCGATCGCCTCGTCCTGGGTCAGTGGCTCGGCCGGCTTGGCTTCCGGTGTGAGTGTCATGGCGACGCTCCTCAATCGATCGTGGCGGCTTCGGCGCGAGCTGAGCACCGAAGTGGTTCTTCTCTAGCGGTGTACCGGGGTGAGCGGCACGTGGGTGGTGCAGGCGCAGTCGCCGTTGGCGATCGTCGCCAACCTCTGCACGTGAGTGCCGAGGACCTCCGACATGGCCTGTTGCTCGGCCTCGCACAGCTCCGGGAATTCCTCCGCGACGTGCGAAACCGGGCAGTGGTGCTGGCAGATCTCGATGCCCTGAACTGGACCGTGCACCCGGGTCGTCGTTGCCGCATAACCGGCTTTCGTCAACGCATCGGCTACCCGCTCCGCGGTTGATTCAACGTCATCGGGACCCGGCGTTACTCCCGCCAGGATGGCGTCGATCCTGCGCCGGGCGAACGTCTGGACCGCCTCCTCGCCGCCGATCTCGCGCAGCTGGCGGATCGCCGCGGAGGCCAGGTCGTCATAGGTGTGCTCGAGCTTGGCACGCCCGGCCGCGGTCAGCCGGTAGCGCTTGGCGGGCCTTCCGCGGCCGGCCTGCTGCCACGCCGCCGCGGCGTTGGCCTGAGCGTCGCCGGCGTCGATGAGAGCATCGAGGTGACGGCGCACACCGGCGGCGGAGATGCCCAGGCGGCGACCGATCTCGGCCGCGGTGATCGATCCCGACTCCAGCAGCAGTTGCACGATGGCTCGTCTGGTCTGGCCGTCGTGCGCCGCAGTGCCCATCACGGGCACCGGATCCGCATCGGACGGGATTTTCACAACACCAGTGTTACGCAATTCGCCGGACAGGTCTAGCAAGGGCACCCTTAGCAGGCTGGGGGCCGAAATCCCGGCGGTTAGAGTGCTGTGGTGGCAGCCCGCCAACGCTCGCTGAGTTCGTCGATCGCCCGCTTGCACGGCGATGAACGCACCGTGGGCTCGCCGCTCAACGGCGCCGAACTCCGCACGATGCGCCGGACCCGGCTCTTCGGCGCGACCGGAACCGTGTTGATGGCGATCGGAGCCCTCGGCGCCGGCGCCCGCCCCGTCGTCCAGGATCCCACCTTCGGGGTGCGGTTGCTCAATCTGCCCTCGCGCATCCAGACCGTCTCCCTGACGATGACCACCACCGGCGCGGTCATGATGGCCCTGGCCTGGCTGATGCTGGGCCGCTTCGCACTCGGCAGCCGGCGCATGTCGCGCAGTCAGCTCGATCACACGCTGCTGCTGTGGATCGTGCCCCTGCTCATCGCACCGCCGATGTACAGCAAGGACGTTTACTCCTATCTGGCGCAGAGCCAGATCTCGCGCATCGGCCTCAACCCGTACAAGGTCGGGCCGGCCCCCGGTCTCGGCCTGGATCATGTGTTCACCCTCTCGGTGCCCAGCTTGTGGCGCGACACGCCGGCGCCCTATGGGCCGTTGTTCCTGTGGGTCGGCCGCGGAATCTCGGCGCTGACCGGCGAGAACATCGTCGCGGCCGTCCTCAGCCATCGGGTGGTGGTGCTGATCGGGGTCGGAATGATCGTCTGGGCGGTACCGCGGCTGGCCCGCCGCTGTGGCGTCGCCGAGGTCAGCGCCCTGTGGCTGGGAGCCGCCAACCCGCTCCTCCTGATGCACCTGGTGGCCGGCATCCACAACGAGGCACTGATGCTCGGCCTGATGCTCACCGGCACGGAGTTCGCCCTGCGCGGCGTGACCGGAGCCGCTGGGCCGGCGACATCGGACCGAGCCGCCGGTGCTCTGGTGCCCCGGCCGCTGCACTGGCCCCGAGGCCGCGAGCAGTGGGCGGCGTGGCTACCGCTGGCCATGCTGATCGCCGGGGCCGTGCTGATCACGATGTCCTCCCAGGTCAAACTCCCCGGCCTACTGGCGTTGGGATTCGTCGGCATGGCGCTGGCCCGCCGCTGGGGCGCGACCATCAAGGCGTTCCTGCTGGCAACCACACTGATGACGACGCTGTCGCTGGTGGTGATGGCGGTCATCGGATGGGCCAGCGGGTTGGGGTTCGGCTGGATCTTCACCCTCGGCACCGCCAACGTGGTGCGCAGCTGGATGTCACCGCCGACCCTGCTGGCACTCGGAACCGGGCAGATCGGAATCCTGCTCGGGCTGGGCGATCACACCACTGCCGTGCTGTCACTGACCCGTGCGATCGGTGTGCTGATCATCACGATCACGGTCACCTGGCTGCTGCTGGCCGTGCTGCGGGGTCGGCTGCACCCGGTGGGCGGACTCGGTGTCGCACTCGGCGCGACCGTGCTGCTGTTCCCCGTCGTGCAGCCCTGGTACCTGCTGTGGGCGATCATCCCGCTGGCCGCCTGGGCCACCCGCCCGGGATTCCGGATCGCCACCATCGCGGTGACGCTGGTGGTCGGCATCTTCGGGCCCACCGCCAACGGCGACCGGTTCGCCCTGTTCCAGATCGTCGACGCCACCCTGGCCAGCACGCTGATCGTGCTGCTGCTGATCGCGGTGACGATCAACCGGCTGCCGTGGCGCAGGGTGCCCGGCACCGGCGAGACGTTCAGCGGCCAGGAGCCCGATCCACCGTCGGGCGAGCCGCCGACAAAGCCACCCACCGAGCCACCGGCGCCACGCCCGGCGCCCGGCGCATACGCTGAGTCCCCGTGAGTTCCGGCCGCGAAATCCCCGTGCGACTGCGCGGGGTGTCCAAGCGATATGGCACGACGACCGCTGTGTCGAGCCTCGACCTCGAGGTGCACGCCGCCGAGGTGCTGGCGCTGTTGGGCCCCAACGGGGCGGGCAAGACGACCACGGTCGAGATGTGCGAAGGATTCGTCCGGCCGGACGAGGGCACGATCGAGGTGCTGGGCCTGGACCCGGTCGCCGACAACGCACGGGTCCGCGAGCGGATCGGCGTCATGCTGCAGGGCGGCGGCGGCTACCCGGCCGCGCGGGCCGGCGAGATGCTCCGACTGGTGGCCTCGTACGCCGCCGATCCCCTCGATCCCGCGTGGTTGCTGGACACGTTGGGGCTGACGGACGCCGCCCGCACCACCTATCGCCGTCTGTCCGGTGGCCAGCAGCAGCGACTCGCGCTGGCGTGCGCCCTGGTCGGACGCCCCGAGTTGGTGTTCCTGGACGAGCCGACCGCCGGTATGGACGCCCACGCGCGGCTGGTGGTGTGGGAGCTCATCGAGGCGTTGCGCCGCGACGGCGTGACGGTGGTGTTGACCACCCACCAGCTCAAGGAGGCCGAGGAGCTCGCCGACCGCATCGTCATCATCGACCACGGTTCGGCTGTCGCGTCCGGCACACCGACCGAGCTGATGCGGGGCGGGGCCGAAGGCCAGTTGCGGTTCACCGCGCCCCGCCGGCTCGACCTGTCACTGCTGATCGCCGCGTTGCCGGAAGGCTATGCGGCCAGGGAACATTCGCCCGGCGAATACCTGGTCGAAGGTCAGGTCGACCCGCAGGTGCTGGCGACGGTGACGGCGTGGTGCGCACGCCTGAACGTGTTGGCCACCGACGTGCGGGTCGAGCAGCGCAGCCTCGAAGACGTATTCCTCGAGCTCACCGGCAAGGAGTTGCGGCCATGAGCCATCGGCAGATTTTGCGAGTGACGCCATGACCACGGAGCTTTTCCCGCCCGGAACGTTCACCCCCGACCCGCGGCCCAGCACGGTGCCGCGGATGTTGGCCGCGCAGTACGGCCTGGAGCTGAAACTGTTGCTGCGCAACGGCGAACAGCTGTTGCTGACGATGTTCATCCCGATCACGCTGTTGATCGGGCTCACCGTGTTGCCGCTGGGCTCATTCGGTCCGCACCGCGTGGCGGTGTTCGTGCCGGCGATCATGGCGCTGGCGGTGATCTCCACCGCGTTCACCGGTCAGGCCATCGCCGTGGCCTTCGACCGCCGCTATGGGGCGCTGAAGCGTTTGGGCGCCACCGCGCTTCCGGTGTGGGGCATCATCGCCGGCAAATCGCTAGCCGTGGTGACGGTGGTGTTCTTGCAGGCCCTGCTGCTCGGCGGCATCGGCCTGGCGTTGGGTTGGCGCCCGAACCCGGCCGGCCTGCTGCTGGGTGCGGTCGTCATCGCCCTGGGCACCGCCGGCTTCGCCGCGATGGGTCTGTTGCTCGGTGGAACACTGCGCGCCGAGATCGTGCTGGCGGTCGCCAACCTGCTGTGGTTCGTCTTCGCCGGACTGGGCGCGCTGACCCTGGAGACGGACGCGATTCCGCGAGGCCTGGCCTGGGTGGCGCGGCTGACGCCGTCGGGAGCACTGACCGAGACCCTGACCCGGGCGATGTCGTTGTCGGTGGACTGGTTCGGGGTCGCCGTGCTGGCGGCGTGGGGTGCCGTGTCGGCGCTGGCCGCCCTGCGCTGGTTCCGGTTCACCTAGGCACGCGACCAGTCCCTACTACAGGCCGTAGTTCGCCGTCCTCTACGATCGGGCGGTGCCCGTCGGACGGTTTTTCCTGCGGCTGGTGGATCTCTTGCCACTGCCGAGCCTGCGCACCCAGCGCATCATCGCCGCCGCGGTCATCCTGACTCAGGGCGGTATCGCCGTCACCGGCGCGATCGTCCGGGTGACCGCCTCCGGGCTGGGCTGCCCGACCTGGCCGCAGTGTTTCCCGGGCAGTTTCGTCCCGGTGCCACATGCCGAGGTGCCCCGCATCCATCAGGCCGTCGAGTTCGGCAACCGGATGATCACATTCCTGGTGGTCATCACCGCGATCCTGGCCGTCCTGGCCGTGACCCGGGCCCGCCGGCGTCGCGAGGTGCTGGTCT
Source organism: Mycobacterium pinniadriaticum (assembly GCF_026242045.1). Classification (GTDB taxonomy): domain Bacteria; phylum Actinomycetota; class Actinomycetes; order Mycobacteriales; family Mycobacteriaceae; genus Mycobacterium; species Mycobacterium pinniadriaticum. Next base: position 160,549 of record NZ_JAPJDO010000005.1, on the reverse strand, counting down.
ATGCCTGGCTGATGCCGGCGTCAACGGTGGTCCAGGCGGTGCTCGGCGGTATCACCGTGCTGGCCGGGCTGGCGTGGTGGACGGTCGCGATTCACTTGTTGGCCTCGATGGCGATGGTGTGGCTGGCCACGCTGCTCTATGTGAAGATCGGCGAACCGGACGACGGCCTGCCGACCGTTCTGGTGCCTAAGCCGCTGCGACATCTGACCCTGCTGGGCGCGCTGACGCTGGCCGCCACCCTCGTGACCGGGACCCTGGTCACCGGGGCGGGCCCGCACGCGGGCGACAAGAGCCCGCAGCGCACCGTGCCGCGGCTCGAGGTGGAGATCCTCACACTGGTGCACATGCACTCGACGCTGCTGATCGCCTACCTGGCACTGCTGGTCGGGCTGGCCGCCGGCCTGCAGGCGGTGTTCGCGCCGCGGCTGATCATGCGGCGGCTGGCGGTGCTGGTGGTTCTGGTGGTGGCCCAGGGGTTGATCGGCGTGGTGCAGTTCTTCACCGGCGTGCCGGCGGCACTGGTGGCCATGCACGTCGGGGGTGCCGCGGCATGCACGGCGGCCACCGCCGCGCTATGGGCGTCGATGCGACAGCGGGCCGAGCCCAAGACGCTCACACGCTGACTCCACTTCGAGGGCGAAGACGCGCTGCTGTTGCTCGCAGGTCTCGTCGTCGAGTTGGCCCCAGCCCAGTCCCGGCTCGATCAGCTCGAGCTCGAGCAGCACCGGACTGTCGGCGTCGCCGATGAGATCGACGCGGGCGTACAGCAAATCGCTGGTGTCGATGCCCAGATGTCCGCAGGCGGCCTGTAATGCGGCGGCTCCGGCATCCCACATCGCGAAGTCCGGATCGGCCGACGAGAGCTTCTCGGCGACGTAGGTGCCCGACTCGTCGAGTCGGGGTTGCTCACCTTCCGGCGGCAGCATGGGGCCCTTGACGAAGGCATGTGACTGCCGGCCGCCGAGGAACACCAGCGCGGTCTCCCCCTGCTCGACCCGGGCGTCGTAGGGCTGCACCAGCGCGGTTCGCCCAGCGTCCTGCAGGGCCGCGACGTGTGCGCGGGCGGCGGCATGGTCGACGAACCGCCCGGTGTCGATCGAGCCGGCGCCGATCGCGGGCTTGACCACGATCTCCCCCTTGGGCAGCCGGATCTTCTCGCCCGGTTCGACGAAATACGACGCCACGGTGGGCACGCCCAACTCGGCGAGATCCCGCAGATAGTGCTTATCGCTGTTCCACGCCACCACCTCCGGGGCGTTCAACAGATTGCGCACCCGGTGAGTCCACGCCAGAAACTCGTCCCGACGGGCGGCGTAGTCCCACGCGGCACGCAGAATCACCAGGTCGGCCTTCTCGGTCTGGGGGTCGTCCCAGGACAGCCAACGGGCGTGCAGCCCGCGATGACGCAATGCGCCGATCAGCCCGTCGTCGTCGCCGTCACCCCCGACCAGCTGCGGGCAACCGGCCAGCACGATGCTCGGGTGGAACACGTCGGGACGCGCCAGCTTCGAGGGTGGGCTCACAGCGGGGATGATAGTGACATGCGCGCAATCGAAGTCGCCGAGACCGGCGGTCCCGAGGTCCTCAATTACGTCGAGAAGCCGAAACCGACGCCCGGCCCCACCGAGGTTCTCATCGAGGCCGATGCGATCGGCGTCAACTACATCGACACCTACTTCCGCTCCGGCCTCTACCCGCGGGAGGTGCCCTTCGTGCTCGGCACCGAGGTGTGCGGCACCGTCGCCGCCGTCGGGGACGATGTCGCCGCGATCAAGGCGGGCGACCGGGTGGTGACCGCCGCCGCCTCCGGAGCCTATGCCGAATTCTGCACGGCACCGGCTGATTTCGTCGCTTATGTACCCGACTCGGTGCCCTCCGACGCAATCGCCTCGGCCCTGCTCAAGGGGATGACGGCGCACTACCTGATCAAGTCGGTGTACGCGGTACAGGCCCGCGATTTCGTGCTCGTGCACGCCGGGGCGGGCGGTGTCGGGCTGATCCTGACCCAGTGGGCGACCAGCCTGGGCGCCCGGGTGATCACCACCGCGTCCAACCCGGAGAAGGCCGAATTGTCCCGACGGGCCGGTGCCGTCGAGGTGCTCGACTATCCCGAGGATCCTGCTGAGTTTGCGGCGAAGGTCCGCGACCTCACCAATGGCCACGGGGTCGCCGCGGTGTACGACGGGGTCGGCAAGACCACGTTCGACGCCAGCCTGGCCAGCCTGGCGGTCCGGGGCACACTGGCGCTGTTCGGCGCCTCCAGCGGCCCGGTGCCACCGGTCGACCCACAACGACTCAACGCCGCCGGATCGGTATACCTGACCCGGCCGAACCTCGCGCACTTCACCCGCACGCAAGACGAATTCGCTTGGCGGGCAGGCGAACTCCTCGATGCGATCGCCGACGGGTCGATCACCATCACGGTCGGCGGCCACTACCCGCTGGCCGATGCCGCCCGGGCGCACCAAGATCTACAGGGCCGTAAGACCACAGGCTCCATCGTGCTGGTGCCCTGACCGATCTCACCGCGACTCGCACTGCGATGACCGATAGGCGTATCCGAGCAACAATGTCGTGAGTTCGTCGACGAACCGCTCCCGCGCGATCGTCGGCCGGTCGACGACGTAGCGCAACGCCAGGTGCGATGTCGCCTGCACGACGAACCAGGTGGTGACCTCGAAATCCTCGTGCCGCACTACGTCGCGGTTAGCCACCAGCTGGAGATACGTCAGCTGTGCCGCACGGTTGAGCAGGTCACCGAAGAGGTCACCGGTGGCCTGCCGAGGCACCCTGTCCAGGAAGGCCGCAAGCAGGTCGGCTTGGGCGGTCAGGGCGTCGACGAGTGAGATCACCACGGTTCGCGCCAGCTCTTCTAGCGACAGTGCCGTAGTCAACGGCACTGCGGCGGTGATTCTGCTGGTCAGGTCGTCGCTGAGGCGCGCGACCACCGACAGCACGATCGCGTCCTTGTCGCGGAAGTACTGATAGACCGAGCCCGGACTCAGTCCCGCCGCCTCGGCGATGCGATTGGTGGAGGCGCCGTCGTAGCCGTATTGGACCAGAACGCGAGCACCCGCATCGACGATGCGCTCGATGGTGGCCTCCGCACGACGCTGCCGGGGCTGTTTGCGCAGCAAGGACGACATGGTCGCGACGCTAGTCCGGATGCAAGTTGAAAGCGAGTAATTGCTTGCATTTGAATGTGAGCATGATCACTCCACTGACGAGCGGTGACGAAGAGCTCCACCAGCCCGACCAGCTGGACCATTGGCAAGAGAGCTTCTACTTCAACTGGATCACGCCGGACGGCATCGGGTTCGCCCGCCTCGGCTACCGCGCCGGCGACGGCTCCGCCGACGCCGTGGTGATCACCATGCGCGCCGGGCGGCGGGAGTTCGTCTATGCCGCGATCAACCAGAAGGTCGCCACGACACCGTCGATGGGCCAGGGATTCCGGGTCGGCCGACTCACCTTCCGCATGGACGAGCCACTCCACAAGTGGCACCTCGAACTGTCCGGCCGAGACAATTTCGACCTCACCTGGACCGCGCTGTCTCCGCCGTTCGACTTCGCCGAATCCGGCGGCGCTCACGTGCTCGCCGCCCGGCACTTCGAGCATCCCGGAACCGTCACCGGAACGGCGCAGTTCTCGGGTCAGCGGTACTCGATCTCGGGATTCGGCACCCGGGACAAATCATGGGGGCCACGAGACTGGTCCACCATCGCCGGCTGGGATTGGATATCCGCCCACTTCGGCGGGCACTTCGCGGTCACCGCCTCACAGACCGGCGCGCCGGGCTCGCAAACTCAGTCGGGATTCGTCTACCGGGACCGACGATGCGTGGGCATCGAATCCTTCGATCTGCAACGACGCTGGCGTAGCCCACATCGGGTGGCCGACCTGCAGCTGAGGATTCGCGACGTGCACGGCGAACAGTACGACATCACCGGGGCCGCCATCGGTGACGTCGCGCTGTTCAAGGCGGGAATGCTGCTCAGCGAGAGCCACGCCCGGTTCGAGACGCACCTCGACGGTCAGCTTCTCACTGGCGCCGGCATCGTCGAACACACCTGGCATGCAGGCGGTTTCGAGCCGATACGGTGGGCGCCCCGGCTGGCCCCGGTACTGGCACACGCGCTACGGACACGCCGGTGAGGATCACACCGCTTGGCCCGGACACCGACAGCGACATCGCACACCTCGGCGGCAAATCCATGGGGTTGATCCGGCTGCTACGAGCCGGCTTCACCGTGCCGGAAGCCTGGTACATCGACGCCACCGCTTCGCTGGATCCCGCTGCGCACCAAACAATTCTGCAGGAAGCGCTACCAGAATGGTGGGAGCGCACCGGGGCGCGGCAGCCCGGCCAGCTATGGGCCGTGCGGAGTTCGGCGGTCGCCGAAGACCTGGACGACGCCTCGTTCGCCGGTGTCTACGAGACCACTTTGGGTATCGGCGCACTGCCCGCACTCCGGGACGCTGTCGACGGCTGCTGGTCCGCCCTGGACAAGACCCGCGCCACCGCCTATCGCGGCGCGCACGGCCCCACCGACTCCCCCGGCATCGCCGTGATCATCCAACGCATGGTGAGTCCGCGGGTAGCCGGTGTGCTGCTGACCGCCAATCCACTGAACCCGTTCGCCGACGAGATCGTCATCAACACCTCCTGGGGCTTGGGCGAAGCGGTGGTATCCGGTCACACCGACCCCGACTACATTCGGCTGAACCGCAGCACCGGAGCGGTCCTCGAGCACAAAGTCGGCAGCAAACATCACGAGATCGTCTGGGACGGCGGCATTGTCGAACGCGAGATCGACGAAGCCCGCCGAGACCGCCCGGCACTGACCGACGAGCAGATCCGCGACCTGTGGCGGATCGCCCGTGCGGTTGAAGATCGCATCGGCCCGCGCCGCGACCTCGAGTGGGCGATCGCCGACGATGTGGTCTACGTCCTGCAGGACCGTCCGATCACGACGCTGCCCAGCGAGAATCCCACCGACATCTGGTCGCGCCGGTTCGGCGACGAGTACCTCTCGGAATGTTCGCTGCCCCTTCCCGGCGAACTCATGGTGCCCTGGATCACCGAAGCCGCCTTCCGGGAGATGGCCGTACTCCAGGGACGACCCGACCTGGCAGCGACCCAACCGGTCCGGCTCTATCAGGGCTACGCCTACTTCAGTGCGCGGTACTACGCGGCCGGGCTCCGGATGCTGCCCAGGTCCATGCGCAACACCGCAGCGGGAGACTGGTTCCCCGCGCAGGTCGACGCCTGGGTCGAGGACGAACCCTGGCAACCCCGGCTGACGGTGCTTGCACTGTTGGCCCCGTTGCGGGACCGGCAGCGCAGCGGAATCAACCGCAACCTGGTCGCCCTGGAAAGACACTGCGCTCGCATCGAACACGACATCGCTGGCTTACTCGGCCAGGACTACTCGGCTCTGTCGCCGACGGAATGGCAGCGACAGTTCCGGCAGGTCGACGAACTCGGGCGCGAGCATTTCCGGGTCGTGCGGTGGGGCATGACGATCTACAACACCTTCCTGCACGCCGCACTGGCCAAGCTGCTCCACCGGTGGTGCCGCGACGACACCGGCGAGCTCTACCAGCACGTGATCGGCGGCCTCGACGACACACACACCGCCGAACTGAACACCGCCGTCACCTCGCTGGCGACCCGCTGTCGAACCCACCACGCGCTCAGTTCCTCGATAGCGTCCGGCGAGGACTACCACTCGCTGCGCACCCGCATGGGCGAAGCCGAGTTCTGGCAGCACTACGACGCATTCCTCAAGCGCTACGGACACCGTTCGGCCAGCCGCGACATCGCCAGCCCACGCTGGTTCGAAGAACCCGAGATCATCCTCGAATTGATCCGAGCCCGGCTACGGACCGACGAGACCGCCGGCTCGCAGGCCGGCGAACACCTCGCACGACGACGCAGGGACGACGCCGAGCGCACCATGCTCGCCGCCGCCGGCCGCGGCCCGGCGGGCCTGTTACGCCGCCGGATCCTCCTGCGGTTGACCGAGACCGTCCGGCACTACACCCGCTATCGCGAGAATCAACGCTTCTACCTGGACTATCTCATCACCCACATGCGGTCGCTGGTGCTCGAGCAAGGGCGACGACTCACCGAAGAGCACATCCTGGCCAACGCCGATGACGTCTTCCTGCTCACCCGCGACGAATTCAGCGCACTGGCTGACGGCGCGCCGGCCGGACCGGACCTGACGGTCACCGTGAACCGTCGGCGTGACGACTATGCCGTGTACCAGCGGCGGACGCCGGCCACGTTCCTGTTCGACGATGTCGAAACCGAATTGCCCGCCGCGGTGGACGAAGCGGGCGATCTGCCCGACGGCGCGCTGCGCGGGATGGGCATCAGCCGCGGAACTGCTCGCGGAACGGCCCGAATCGCCACCTCGCTACGGGATCTCGGCCAGGTTCAAGCCGGCGACATTCTGGTGGCGCCGAACATCGACCCGGGCTGGACCAGCGTCTTCCCTCTCCTTGCCGGGTTGGTGATCGAGACCGGCGGCATGCTGGCCCACGGTGCGATTCTCGCTCGGGAGTACGGCATCCCGGCGGTCAGCGGAGTTCGGGTGGCCGCGGCGGGCCTCGTTTCCGGCACCGCGCTGGCGATCGACGGCAACCTCGGCCTGATCTATCTGGACCCCGTCCCGAGCCCCAGCCCGCCTGCCTGAGCGCACTGTCCGGCGGTGGGAAATCCCCGTCAGATCAGCCGAACAGTGTCGGCAACCCCAACACCGAGTCGACGGCCAGCGCGACGAACACCACCGCCAGGTAGTTGTTCGACTGCAGGAACAGCCGCAGCGGCTTGACCGGGTTGCCGCGGCGCACCCCGGCGTGCAGGCGGTGTGCCATGACCAGGAACCAAACCCCGGCCAGTGCGGCCACCGAGCCGTACAGCCAGCCCGCGGCCGGCACCAGCGCCAGCGTGGCGAGCACGGTGAGCCAGGTGTAGATCACGATCTGCTTGGTGACCTGCAGCTCGGTGGCGACCACCGGCAACATCGGCACGCCGGCGGCGGCGTAATCGTCCTTGTACTTCATCGCCAGCGCCCAGGTGTGCGGCGGCGTCCAGAAGAAGATGATCGCGAACATCACCAGCGCCTGCCAGCCGATCGTGTCGGTGACCGCCGACCAGCCGATCATCACCGGCATGCAGCCGGCGGCCCCACCCCACACCACGTTCTGTGAGGTGCGGCGCTTGAGCAGCAGGGTGTAGACCAGCACGTAGAACGCGATGGTGGCGCCGGCCAGGTGCGCCGAGAGCATGTTCGTGGTCCACCACAGCCAGAAGAACGAGCCGACCGACAACGCCAGCCCGAACACCAGCGCGTGACCGCGCGGCACGGTCGCCCGGGCCAGTGGACGGCGCTCGGTGCGCTTCATCTTCTTGTCGATATCGGCGTCGGCCACGCAGTTCAGCGTGTTGGCGCCGGCGGCGGCGAGCAGACCACCGAACAGGGTGTTGAAGATCAGCGGAAGGTCGACGGTGCCGCGGCCGGCCAGCAGCATGGCCGGGATGGTTGTGACGAGCAGCAGCTCGATGACGCGCGGCTTGGTGAGCGCGAGGTATCCGAGAAGCCGGTCGCGGAATCGGATCGGCGCCCCGTCAACGAGGTGCACTTCGCGAACTCTCACGCAACTGACTCCTGACACACGCCCATCGCCGACGATCTACTACAAGCGATGGTAGACGGCGCGGTGCGACTATCCGCACCGAAGGGTCGATTCATCGCGATTCCATCGCGATGACAGAGTCTGAGGTGTAGAGCTTCACCGGCGGGTAACGCTGGTCGCAGCACTATGCAGCATCCGGCCCACCAGCACTAGGGTGAAGAGGACCACCCCGCTTGCCAGCCCATCTGACAATGCCAGGAGCGAGTTCGTGACAACTGTCGAAGAGATTGCCGCGCTGACCCAGCCGCACCACCCCGGGGACTGGACGGAGGTCGACTCACTGGCCGTCGACACCGCGCGGGTCCTGGCCGCCGATGCGGTGCAGAAGGTCGGCAACGGGCACCCCGGCACCGCGATGAGCCTGGCGCCGCTGGCCTACACGCTGTTCCAGCGCGTCATGCGCCATGACCCGAGCGACACGCACTGGCTGGGCCGCGACCGGTTCGTCCTGTCCTGCGGGCACAGCAGCCTGACCCTGTACATCCAGCTGTATCTCGGCGGGTTCGGCCTGGAGCTCTCCGACATCGAGTCGCTGCGCACCTGGGGCTCCAAGACGCCCGGCCACCCGGAGTTCCGGCACACCAAGGGTGTGGAGATCACCACCGGCCCGCTGGGGCAGGGTCTGGCCTCGGCGGTGGGCATGGCGATGGCCGCGCGCTACGAGCGGGGATTGTTCGACCCCGACGCCCCGGCGGGAACCAGCCCGTTCGATCACCACATCTACGTCGTCGCCTCCGACGGGGACATGGAAGAGGGGGTGACCAGCGAGGCGTCGTCCATCGCCGGCACCCAGCAGCTGGGCAACCTGATCGTGTTCTGGGACAACAACGAGATTTCGATCGAGCACAACACGAACATCGCGTTCACCGAGGACACCCCCGCCCGCTACGCGGCCTACGGCTGGCACGTGCAGATCGTCGAGGGCGGCGAGAACGTGGTCGGCATCCAGCAGGCCATCGAAGAGGCCAAGAAGGTCACCGACAAGCCGTCGTTCATCGCGGTGCGCACCATCATCGGCTACCCGGCACCCACCAAGATGAACACCGGTGGCGTGCACGGCTCGGCGCTGGGCGCCGACGAGGTCGCGGCCACCAAGAAGGTGCTCGGCTTCGACCCGGAGAAGTCCTTCGAAGTGCGCGACGAGGTCATCGAGCACACCCGCAAGCTGGTCGAGCGGGGCCGGGAGGCCCACGAGAAGTGGCAGGGCGAGTTCGACGCCTGGGCTCAGCGGGAACCGGAGCGCAAGGCGCTGCTGGACCGGCTGTTGGCCCAGGAGTTGCCCGACGGCTGGGACGCCGACATCACCGCGTGGGAGCCGGGCTCCAAGCCGCTGGCCACCCGTGCGGCGTTCGGCAAGGTGCTCAACGACGTCGCTCCCAAATTGCCCGAGCTGTGGGGCGGCTCGGCCGATCTCGCCGGCAGCAACAACACCACCATCAACGGCGTGAAGTCCTTTGGGCCGCCCTCGATCTCGACCGAGGACTACACAGCCGACTGGTATGGCCGGGTGCTGCACTTCGGCATCCGCGAACACGCGATGGGCTCGATCCTGTCCGGGATCGTGCTGCACGGGCCGACCCGTGCGTTCGGCGGAACCTTCCTCCAATTCTCTGATTACATGCGCGGAGCTGTGCGGCTGGCCGCGCTGATGGACATCGACACCATCTACATCTGGACCCACGACTCGATCGGTCTGGGCGAGGACGGGCCGACGCATCAGCCCATCGAGCACCTGGCCGCACTGCGGGCCATCCCCCGGCTGTCGGTGGTGCGCCCCGGTGATCCGAACGAGACCGCCTACGCCTGGCGCAGCATCATCGCCCGGGACAACGGTCAGGGCCCGGTCGCTTTCATCCTGACCCGCCAGGGCATCCCGGTGCTCGAGGGCACCAGCTCCGAGGGCGTGGCCAAGGGCGGCTACGTTCTGGGCGGCGGCAACCCCGCCGAGGACGCCGACGTCATCATCATTGCCACCGGCTCCGAGCTTCAGCTGGCTGTCGCAGCTCAAAAATTGTTGGCGGACAAGGACATCAAGGCCTACGTGGTGTCCATGCCCTGCGTCGAATGGTTCGAGAAGCAGTCGCAGGAGTACCGCGACAGCGTGCTGCCGCCCGATGTGTCGGCGCGTGTCGCGGTGGAGGCGGGCATCGCGCAGTGCTGGTACAAGTTCGTCGGCGACACTGGCGAGATCGTCTCCATCGAGCACTACGGCGAATCCGCAGACGACAAGACCCTGTTCCGTGAGTTCGGGTTCACCCCCGAGGCGGTCGCCGTGGCCGCGGAACGTGCTATCGACAACTAACCAACGACCAACCAAGAAAGGCAACCGCCATGGCGCAGAATCCCAACCTCGCGGCGCTGTCCGCCGCCGGTGTGTCCGTCTGGCTCGATGACCTGTCCCGGACCCGGCTGAAGACCGGCAACCTGCAGGACCTGATCGACACCCACAGCGTGGTCGGTGTCACCACCAACCCGTCGATCTTCCAGGCGGCGCTCTCGCACGGCGACGCCTACGACGCACAGGTTTCCGAGCTCGCCGAGCGCGGAGCCGACGTCGACGCCACCATCCGCACCGTCACCACCGACGACGTCCGCGAGGCCTGTGACGTGCTGCGTCCGCAGTGGGAATCCTCCGACGGCGTCGACGGGCGGGTATCCATCGAGGTAGACCCGCGGCTGGCCCACGAGACCGACAAGACCGTCCTGCAGGCGATCGAACTGTGGAAGATCGTCGACCGGCCCAACCTGCTGATCAAGATCCCCGCCACCAAGGCGGGCCTGCCGGCGATCACCGCGGTTCTGGCCGAGGGCATTTCGGTGAACGTGACCCTGATCTTCTCGGTGGACCGTCACCGCGAGGTGATGGACGCCTACCTCGCCGGACTAGAGGCGGCCAAGCAGGCCGGCCACGACCTGTCCAAGATCCATTCGGTCGCCTCGTTCTTCGTGTCCCGGGTGGACACCGAGATCGACAAGCGGCTGGAGGCCATCGGATCCGACGAAGCCCTGGCGCTGCGCGGGCAGGCCGGGGTGGCCAATGCGCGGCTGGCCTACGCCGCCTACGAGGAGGTGTTCCTCGGTGGCGAGCGCTTCAGCACACTGGCCGAGGCCGGCGCCCCCGTGCAGCGCCCGCTGTGGGCGTCGACCGGCGTCAAGAACCCCGACTACTCCGACACCCTCTACGTCACCGAGCTGGTCGCCCCGAACACGGTGAACACCATGCCGGAGAAGACGATGAACGCGGTGGCCGACCACGGCGTGATCACCGGCGACACCATCACCGGCACCGCCGCCGCCGCCCAGGAGGTGTTCGACAAGCTCGAAGCCGTCGGCATCGATCTCGAAGACGTGTTCGTGGTGCTGGAGGACGAGGGCGTGGAGAAGTTCGAGAAGTCCTGGCAGGAGCTGATCGACGCAACCCAGGATCAGCTCGACGCCGCGACCAAATGACCTCCGCCGGATCGCCCGGCACGGGCGCGGTCGACAGTCCCCCGCCCGGGGTGGTGGCACCCGCCCCGGCCACCTGGCACAACCCGCTGCGTGACAAGCGGGACAAAAGGATGCCGAGGATCGCCGGGCCGTGCGGGGTGGTGATCTTCGGTGTGACCGGCGATCTGGCCCGCAAGAAGCTGATGCCCGCCATCTACGACCTGGCCAACCGCGGACTGTTGCCACCGTCGTTCTCGCTGGTCGGCTTCGCCCGACGGGACTGGGCCGACCAGGATTTCGGCGCCATCGTGCACGACGCGGTGTGTGAGCATGCCCGCACACCGTTTCGCCAGGAGGTGTGGGACCGACTCGCCGAGGGCTTCCGCTTCGTACAGGGCACCTTCGACGACGATGCGTCGTTCATCCGGCTGGCCGAAACGCTGGAGAAGCTCGACGTCGAACGCGGCACCGGGGGCAATCACGCCTTCTACCTGTCGATTCCCCCGAAGGCGTTCCCGGTGGTGTGCGAGCAGCTCAAGAAGTCCGGGCTGGCCAGCCCGCAGGCGGGCCGCTGGAGCCGGGTGGTCATCGAGAAGCCGTTCGGCCACGATCTGCAGAGCGCGATCGACCTCAACAAGGTGGTCAACAGCGTCTTCCCCGAGGAGTCGGTCTTCCGCATCGACCACTACCTCGGCAAGGAGACGGTGCAGAACATCCTGGCGTTGCGCTTCGCCAACGAACTGTTCGAACCGATCTGGAACAGTCACTACGTCGACAGCGTGCAGATCACGATGGCCGAGGACATCGGCCTCGGCGGCCGCGGCGGTTACTACGACGGTATCGGCGCGGCGCGCGACGTCATCCAGAACCACCTGCTGCAGTTGCTGGCGCTGACCGCGATGGAGGAGCCGGTCAGCTTCCATCCGCACGAGGTCACGGCCGAGAAGATCAAGGTGCTGTCGGCGACGTCGCTGTCCCAGCCGCTGGACCTGACCTCGTCGCGCGGTCAGTACAGCGGCGGGTGGCAGGGCGGCGAGAAGGTCGTCGGCCTGCTCGACGAGGAAGGGTTCTCCAAGGACTCCACCACCGAGACGTTCGCGGCGATCACCGTGGAGGTCGACACCCGGCGTTGGGCCGGTGTGCCGTTCTACTTACGAACCGGAAAGCGGTTGGGCCGCAGGGTTACCGAGATCGCGCTGGTGTTCAAGCGGGCACCGCACCTGCCGTTCGATGCGACGATGACCGAAGAGCTGGGCAAGAATGCGCTGGTGATCCGGGTTCAACCCGACGAGGGCATCACGCTGCGGTTCGGGTCGAAAGTCCCGGGCAGTGCCATGGAAGTCCGTGACGTCAACATGGACTTCTCCTACGGCTCGGCGTTCGCCGAGGATTCGCCGGAGGCCTACGAGCGGCTCATCCTCGACGTGCTGCTCGGCGAGCCGTCGCTGTTCCCGACCAACGCCGAGGTCGAATTGTCCTGGGAGATCCTCGATCCCGTGCTCGAATACTGGGCTACCCACGGCAAGCCTGACCCCTACGAGTCGGGTACCTGGGGACCGGACTCGGCGTTCGAGATGCTGCAGCGGACCGGCCGTGAATGGAGGCGCCCATGATCCGCGCCGACGACGATGCCGAGCGAGGCGCCCGAACGACGATGCAGAGCGAGGCACGAGCGATGAAGAGGAGTCGGGCTGTGCTTCTGAGCGATGAGGAGGAGCGGCGCCCGTGATCGTCGACCTGCCTGACACCACAACCAACGACATCAACAAGAAGATCACCGCGCTGCGCGAGGAGGGCGGGGCGATCACCCTGGGCCGGGTGCTGACGCTGGTGATCGCGCCCGACACCGAAGACCTGGTCGAGGACGCCATCGAGGCCGCGGTGGCGGCAAGCCGGGAGCATCCCTGCCGCATCATCGTCGTGGTGCCGCAGGACCGCCTGGCCACCAACCCGCGCCTGGACGGTCAATTGCGAGTCGGCGGCGACGCCGGGGCCGGCGAGGTGGTGGTGCTGCGGATCGCCGGGCCGTTGTCCAACCATGCCAACAGCGTGGTGTTGCCGTTCCTGTTGCCCGACACCCCGGTGGTGGCCTGGTGGCCGGGTACCGCCCCGGCGATTCCCGCCGAAGATCCCCTGGGCCGCTTGGCCATTCGGCGGATCACCGATGCGACGGCGGCGGCGGATCCGCTGGCGTCGATCAAGAGCCGGCTGCAGGGTTATACCGACGGTGACACCGATCTCGCGTGGAGCCGGATCACCTACTGGCGTGCGCTGCTGGCCTCGGCGCTGGATCAGCCACCGTACGAGCCGATCACATCGGTACTCGTGTCCGGACTGGAGACCGAGCCGGCCCTGGACATCCTGGCGGGATGGCTTGCCAGCCGCGTCGAGGGAACCGTGCGGCGCGCCGTCGGTGAGCTGAAGGTCGAGCTGGTGCGCCCTACCGAGACGGTCACCCTGAGCCGTCCGCAGGAGGGCGTCACCGCCACCCTGAGCCGCACCGCCCGCCCGGGGGCCCTGCTGCCGCTGCCGCGCAGAGAGACCCGCGACTGCCTGGCCGAGGACCTGCGCCGGCTCGACGCCGACGAGATCTACCACGAGGCATTGGCCGGCATGGGCAAGGTGCAGTACGGATGACGCACGTCGTCGAGACCTACCCGGATACCGACGCTCTGGTCACCGCTGCCGGCGACCGGCTGGTCGCGGCGATCACCGGCGCCATCGGGGCGCGTGGGCAGGCATTGATCGTATTGACCGGTGGCGGAACCGGTATCGGCCTGCTCAAGCACATCGGTGCGCACGGCGAGGCGATCGACTGGTCGAAGGTGCACGTCTTCTGGGGTGACGATCGCTTCGTGCCCGCCGACGACGCCGAGCGTAACGACAAGCAGGCCAGGGAGGCCCTTCTCGACCACGTCGACATCCCGGCCGCCAACGTGCACCCGATGGCCGCCAGCGACGGGGAGTTCGGCGACGACCTGGATGCCGCGGCGCTGGCGTACGAGGGCGTGCTGGCCGCCGCCGCCGAACCCGGCCAGCCCACACCGGCGTTCGACGTGCACCTGCTTGGGATGGGCGGCGAGGGCCACATCAACTCGCTGTTCCCGCACACCCCCGCCGTCGCGGAGACCACGCTAATGGTGGTCGGGGTCGAGGACTCCCCCAAACCCCCGCCCCGGCGGATCACCCTGACGCTGCCCGCCGTCACCCGGTCGCGTGAAGTGTGGCTGGTGGTGTCGGGCGCGGCCAAGGCAGACGCCGTCGCGGCAGCCATCGGCGGCGCCAGTGCGGACGAGGTTCCCGCCGCCGGCGCGGTGGGTCGCGACGCCACGGTTTGGCTTCTCGACACCGAGGCCGCGAGCAAGCTGTCAGACTGACCCCATGGTGGACAAGACGCCGGCACCACGCACCGGTCGCGATCGGATCAAGACGCTGGCCCAGGCCGCCCTCAACGCCGACGTCACCGTCGATCAACTCGACACCATCCTGGCCGGGATGAGCGATGCCCTCACCGACCTCAACAAGACGATGAGCGGGATGAACGGCACCCTTGAGTACTTCGAGGAGACGCTGGGGGTGTTCAACTCCACCCTGACCCGCATCGACGAACTGGCACCCAGGCTCAATGCGGTCGTCGAGCGGATGGAAGGAATCGTCGACCGTATCGAGCGCATCGTGGGCATCGGCGAGGCGGTGATCTCGCCGCTGGCGGCGACAGAGTCCGCGGTGCGCGGGGTGGTCAACGCGGTGCGCCGCGGGGGCCGTTAGCCGCCGGTCACCACCACCCGTCGTCGGGGTTGGCGACATCCCAATCGGCCAGCACGGGCGGGGCAACCGCGGGCAGCGGGCCGATCAGCTCGGCGGTGTTCTCCAGTGAGCAATCGGGTTGTGTCATAGCGGGTCTGACGCGCCGGGCGTCGATTCGGTTCCCTACCCGCTGTTGCGCAGCGCCGAGGCCAGGCCGCTCATCGTCAAGAGAATGCCGCGCTGCACCAATTCCTCTTCGTCGCCGGATCGGTAGCGACGCAGCAGTTCGACCTGGAGGTGGTTCAGCGGCTCCAGGTAGGGGAACCGGTTGAACACCGAGCGGGCCAGCGCCGGGTTGTCGGCGAGCAGATCGTCCTGCTTGGTGATCAGCTTGTGCATCCGGATGGTGCGATCGTGTTCGGCGACGATTTTGTCGAACACCCGGCGCCGCAACTCCTCGTCACCGACCAACTCCGAGTACCGTGCGGCCAGCCCCATATCGGACTTGGCCAGTACCTGCGCCATGTTGGACAGCACGGTGGCGAAGAACGGCCACTTCTCGTAGAGATCCTGCAGCACCTCGAGGCGGCCGTCCCCCTCGGCGATCCACTCCTCGAATGCGGTGCCGGTGCCGTACCAGCCGGGCAGCATGACCCTCGACTGGCTCCAGGCCAGCACCCACGGGATAGCGCGCAGGTCGGCGATCGAGGTGGTCGGTTTACGCGACGTGGGCCGGCTGCCGATGTTGAGCGAGCCGATCTCGCTGACCGGAGTGGACGCCTTGAAATACTCGACGAAACCCGGTGTCTCGTGCACCAATTCGGCGTAGGCGCGCTGAGCGCGGGCGGCGAGGTCGTCGAGCACCTGGTAGGCCGGACCGGCTGCGTCGCCGAGCCCTTCCACATCCAGCAGGGTCGACTCCAGGGTGGCGGCCAACAACGTCTCGAGGTTGCGATGGGCGATGCGCGGCTCGGCGTACTTGGCCGCGATGATCTCGCCCTGCTCGGTCAGGCGCAGTGACCCGTTCACCGCCCCCGGCGGCTGGGCCAGGATGGCGTCATAGCTCGGCCCCCCGCCCCGGCCGACCGTTCCGCCGCGGCCGTGGAACAGCCGCAATCGGATGCCGGTTTTGCGGGCCGACTCCACCAGGTCCAGTTCAGCCCGGTACAGCGCCCAGTTGGCGGCCAGGTATCCGCCGTCCTTGTTGGAGTCGGAGTAGCCGAGCATGACCTCCTGGCTCTCCCCCCGTGCGTGCACCATCGCGCGGTAGAGCGGAAGGTCCAGCACCGACTCCAGGATCGACGATCCGCGCTGCAAATCGTCGATCGTCTCGAAAAGCGGGACGATCCCCACCGGTGCGTAGACCCGCTCGTCCGAAACATCCAGCAGCCCGGCTTCTTTGAGCAGGATCGCGGCTTCCAGCATGTCCGAGACGGACTGGCACATCGAGATGATGTAATTGGGCACCGCCGCCGGACCGAACACCCGGACCGCGCGGGCGGCCGCGAAGACGATGTCGAGTTCCTTGCGGGCCAACTCCGAGAGCTCGGAGTCGTCGCGGACCAATGGGCGCCGGGTGGCCAGCTCGGACACCAGCAGCTCAACGCGCTCGGGCTCCGACAGCGACGCATAGTCGGGATGCACCCCGGCCCAGGACAGCAGTTCGGCGACCACCTGCTCGTGCATCTCGGAGTTCTGCCGCATGTCCAGGCCGCTGAGGTGAAATCCGAAGACGTCCACGGCATCCCGCAGCCGGGCCAGCCGATCGTCGGCCAGCAGTGCGCTGCCGTTCGCGCGCAAGGAAGCATCGATCACATCGAGGTCGGCCAGCAACTCCGCCGGTGTCTGATACGACGGCAACCCGAGATCGAGGGTGTGTTCGGGCATGCGGTCCAAGACGTCCTGCCCGGTGGCCGTCAGCCGGGCGTGCACCACGCGCAGGGCACGCCGATAGGGCTCGTCCAGCCGGGCCTGCTCGTTGCAGGCCTCGGCCAGGATGAGCAGCTCGCCGGTGGTCTTGACCAGACGCGCCGACATCGACAGCTCCTGCTCGAGCTGGGTCAGTTCGGCGAGGTAGTGCCCGAGCGCGGTGTAGGCGGCGCTTCCGGTGGCCAGCCGGACCACCTCGGCGGTGACGTTCGGATTGCCGTCGCGGTCGCCGCCGATCCACGAGCCCGGCCGCAGGATCGGCTCGGCCAGCAGTTCGGTACCCGGCCAGCGGGCCCGAAGCGCGTCGCGCACCCCGGCGTTCACCTTCGGGATCACCTCGAAGAACGCCGCCGGGTAGTACCGCAGCCCGACCGCGATTTCGTCTTGAATCTTCAACCGGGACAACCGGATCAGCGCGGTCTGCCACAGCGTGAGGATTTGCCGGCGCAGCTCCGTTTCGACCGGCCGGCCGTCCTCGGTTTCGCCCTGCCCGTGCAGGCGCAACCGCATCAGTTGGGTGATGCGGTGCTGGGTGTCGAACACCGTGCGACGGCGAGTCTCGGTCGGGTGGGCGGTGATCACCGGCGACACCAGTGCCCCGCGCAGCGCGTCGGCAACGGTGCCCGCATCCAGCCGCGCGGAATCGAGCTTGCCGTAGGTGGCGGCCAGGGTGCTGTCCTGCGGCGGTTCCCCGGCAGCGACGTGAATCGCCCGGCGGCGTTCGCGGTGAATGTCCTCGGCGACGTTGGCAAGCAGCGCGAAGTGACTGAACGCCCGGATCACCGGGATGGCCTGATGGATGTCGATACCGTCGAACAGCATCGCCAATTCGGACCGGTTGATTTCCGACCGGCGCACCCGGAACGATTCGACGCGGGCCCGCTCGACGAGCTCGAAAACCTCATCGCCGTTCTGCTCCCGCACCGTGTCGCCGAGAATCGCCCCCAGCAGGCGGATGTCCTCGCGCATCGGCTCGGTGGCCTCCCGCCCCAGCTGGGTGCGGGTGACCGCGCCGATCGGCTCCAGGGAGGTTTCCGGGACTTCAGCCATTCCTCAAGTATCGGGGTGCCGGGTTAGACCCGCAGGCCGAGAGGTCGTGGGGTTGTCCACAGATCAGGATTCATCCACACGCGGGCCTTCGGCCCCCAACGCTCGAACACTTGTTCTATACCGTGGAGTGATGGGACCGCTGACCGCCGACGAGGCGCACCGCCTGGTGCGCGCCGAGCTCGACGCGGTCGACGCTGCCTACGACCGGCTGCGGGCGGTGGGTACGGATCTGGTCGGGAATGCGTTTCGGATCGAGGTGGCCGAGCGCCTGGAGAGGCAGCACCGGACGAATCGGGGTCTGTCCTACCGACTGTTCGGCGAGATCGCCGAACCGGTCGACAGTGCGGTGCGGCCGGCCGGCGTGAAGGTCCGCGAGGTGCTGTCCAGTCGACTGCGACTGACCGCCGGCGAGGTCAAGCGGCGGTTCCGGGTGGCGTCCCGGATCCGGGCCCGCCGGTCGCTGAGCGGGCCACCGCTGGCGCCGGAGCTCCCCGCGCTGGCGGACGCCGTCGAGGCCGGCGAGGTCGGCGAGGATCACATCGCCGCGGTGTGCCGCGCGTTGGACAGACTGCCCTCGGCGGTGGCACCGGCCGACCGCGAGGCCGCCGAACGTGCACTGGTTCGCCATGCACGCAAACAGGATTCGCAGTTCGTCACCGAGATCGGGATTGCGATCGGCGATTGCCTGAATCCGGACGGCATGTTCACCGACGAGGACCGCGCGCGACGCCGCGGACTGGTGCTGGGCCGGCAAGGACCGGACGGGATGAGCCGCCTATCAGGCTGGCTGGATCCGGAGGCCCGCACCTATCTCGAGGCGGTGGCGGCCGCGGTCCGGCCGGGACGGCATCTGGCCGACGACACCGATGAGCGCGACACCCGCACCCCCGAGCAGCGCTGCCACGACGGGCTGAAGCTGGGGCTCAAGGCTGCGGTGGAATCTCGGACACTGGGGCAGCACCGCGGGCTACCGGTAACCGTGGTGGTGACGACGACGCTTGGCGAACTGGAACAGGCCGCAGGCTGGGCCCGCACCGGCGGGGCCGGGCGGCTGCCGATGCGCGATCTCATCCGGATGGCCCGCGAAGCGGTCCACTACCTGGCAGTGTTCGACGATCACTCCGACCGACCGCTGTATCTGGGGCGCGCCAAACGCCTTGCGACAGCCGACCATCGGATCATCTGCTACGCCCGGGATCGCGGCTGCACCAAACCGAACTGTTTCGAACCGGGCTACCACTCCGAGATACATCACGCGCTGCCGTGGAGCGAGGGCGGCCGCACCGATGCGGACAACCTCTACTTCGGCTGCGCGTGTGAC
The DNA here is from genome assembly GCF_026242045.1 of Mycobacterium pinniadriaticum. Lineage (GTDB taxonomy): Bacteria > Actinomycetota > Actinomycetes > Mycobacteriales > Mycobacteriaceae > Mycobacterium > Mycobacterium pinniadriaticum. Next base: position 141,365 of record NZ_JAPJDO010000005.1, on the reverse strand, counting down.
CACATGATGGCGACCGAGGGTAGGTACACGACGACCGTCACCGAGAACGGCCGCCTTGCCTGGAGCGACGGAATCGCTCCCCCGCGCGTGAACGATGCGCACCATCCGGAGCGGTTGCTCAATGACGACGGCGAGCCGCCGCGATGACGGGTGGGGCCAGGCGTCAGCTGTACTTGATCTGCAGCGCCATGCCGACGATGGACACCACCCAGATTCCGGTGACGAACAGCGTGAGGCGGTCGAGGTTCTTCTCCACCACGGTCGACCCGGACAGGCTGGACTGCACACCACCGCCGAACAGCGTCGACAGGCCGCCACCCTTGGCGCGGTGCAACAGCACCAGCAACACCACCAGCACGCTGGTGACGACCAGGATGATCTGCAGAGCCAAAACCATGGCGACCAGACTACCCGGTCCGCGGCCTGGTCAGGGAAGCGGCCCACCTGCGGCGATCGCCGAGAGCGTGGCGAACTGCTCCCCGTCCAGCGATGCCCCGCCGACCAGCGCACCGTCGACATCCGTCTGCGCGACGATCTCGCCCACGTTCTTGGCGTTCACCGAGCCGCCGTAGAGCACCCGGATACCTGCCGCGATGTCCGGTGACGCCATCTCGGCCAACTCGGCACGGATCGCGGCGCACACTTCCTGCGCGTCGGCGGCGCTGGCCACCCGGCCGGTGCCGATCGCCCACACCGGCTCGTAGGCGATCACCACGTCGGCCAGCTGCTCCTTGGTCAGCCCGGCCAGCGAGCCACGCAACGAGGTCACGTTGAACTCGACGTGGTTGCCGGCCTCGCGCACCTCGAGCTGCTCGCCGATGCACACGATCGGGACCAGCCCGTGCCGGAACGCGGCGCCGGCCTTCTCGGCGACCACCGCGTCGTCCTCGTGGTGATAGGTGCGGCGCTCGGAGTGCCCGACGACCACGAACGTGCAGCCCAGTTTCGCCAGGAACGCGCCGCTGATGTCGCCGGTGTAGGCGCCCGAATCGTGCTGGGACAGGTCCTGCGCGCCATAGGTCAGCCGCAGCTTGTCGCCGTCGACCAGCGTCTGCACACTGCGCAGATCGGTGAACGGCGGGATCACCGTGACGTCGACCTTGTCGAAGTACTTGTCGGGCAACGAGAACGCGATCTTCTGGACGAGCGCGATGGCCTCGAAGTGGTTGAGGTTCATCTTCCAGTTGCCCGCGATCAGCGGTTTACGGGACACACGACTCCTTAAGGATTACTGAAGTATCTCAATGCCGGGCAGCACTTTGCCCTCAAGGTATTCCAGCGATGCACCGCCGCCGGTGGAAATGTGCGAGAAACCGTCCTCGGGCAGCCCCAACTGGCGCACCGCGGCCGCCGAATCGCCGCCGCCGACAACACTGAACGCCCCCTTGGCAGTGGCGGCGACGATGGCCTCGGCCACGCCCTTGGTCCCCGCGGCGAACGCCGGGAACTCGAACACACCCATCGGCCCGTTCCAGAAGATGGTGCGGGCGTTGGACAGCAGCGTGGTGAACCGCTTCACCGACTCCGGGCCGATGTCCAGACCCATCTTGCCCTCCGGAATCCGGTCGGCAGCAACAGTTTCCGGTGTCGAATCGGCTGAGAACTTCTCGGCCACGACAATGTCCACCGGCAGGTGGATCACGTCACCGTAAGTTTCCAGCAACTGGCGACAGGTGTCGATCATCTCCTCCTGCAGCAGCGACGTGCCCACCGAGACCCCCTGCGCCGCGAGGAAGGTGAAGCACATGCCGCCACCGATGATGAGGCTGTCGGCCTTGGTGGCGAGATTCTCGATGACGGCCAGCTTGTCGGACACCTTCGACCCACCCAGCACCACGGCGTAGGGCCGCTCGGTCGAGCTGGTCAGTTGCTCGAGGACCTTGACCTCCGCGGCCACCAGCGTGCCCGCGTAGTGCGGCAGCAGGGTCGCGACGTCGTACACCGAGGCCTGCTTGCGGTGCACGACACCGAAGCCGTCCGAAACGAAAGCGCCATCCTCACCGACCAATTCGACCAGCGCCTTGGCCAGCGCCAACCGCTCGCTGTTGTCCTTACTGGTCTCCCGGGGGTCGAACCGGATGTTCTCCAGCAGCAGGATGTCGCCGTCGGTCAACCCCTCGGCACGGGCCAGGGCGTCGGTGCCGACCACATCACCGGCCAGCTGGACGTGCCGGCCCAACTTCTCCCCCAGCGCGGCGGCCACCGGTGCCAGCGAGAACTTCGGGTCAGGTCCGCCCTTCGGCCGGCCCAGGTGTGCGGTCACCACGACCTTGGCCCCGGCGTCAGCCAGCGCCTTCAGCGTCGGGACCGAGGCGATGATGCGTCCCGGGTCAGAAATTCGGGCGATGTTGCCGTCCAGGTATTCGAGCGGGACGTTCAGGTCGGAGCGCACCAGGACACCCCGACCTTCAACACCCTCGGCCAACAGGTCGGCGAGCGTCTTGACAGCCATCGCAGTTAGAGGGACTTGCCGACCAGCGCGACCAGATCCACGAGGCGGTTGGAGTAGCCCCACTCGTTGTCGTACCAGGAGACAGCCTTGGCCTGATTGCCGATCACCTTGGTCAGACCCGCGTCGAAGATCGAGCTGTGCGGATCGGTGACGATGTCGCTGGACACGATGGGCGCGTCGTAGTACTTCAGAATCCCCTTGAGCGGGCCCTCGGCGGCGGCCTTCATCGCGGCGTTGATCTCGGCGGCGCTGGCTTCCTTGCTCAGCTCGACGGTGAGGTCGGTGCACGACCCGGTGGGAATCGGCACCCGCAGCGCGTAACCGTCCAGTTTGCCCTTCAGCTCGGGCAGCACCAGGCCGATGGCCTTGGCGGCACCGGTCGAGGTGGGCACGATGTTCAGCGCGGCCGCGCGGGCACGGCGCAGGTCCTTATGTGGGCCGTCCTGCAGGTTCTGATCCTGGGTGTACGCGTGGATGGTCGTCATGAGGCCCTTGACGATGCCGAACTCGTCGTGGAGGACCTTCGCGAACGGACCGAGGCAGTTCGTCGTGCACGACGCGTTGGAGATGATGTTCTGGCTGCCGTCGTACTTGTCGTCGTTGACGCCCATCACGATCGTGATGTCCTCGTCGGTGGCGGGCGCGGAGATGATGACCTTCTTGGCTCCCGCGTCGAGGTGGCCCTTGGCCTTGGCGGCATTGGTGAAGATGCCGGTCGACTCGACGACGACATCGACTCCCAGGTCGCCCCAGGGCAGGGCCGCCGGGCCTTCCTTGACCTCAAGGGCCTTGATCTTGATGCTGCCGATGACGATGGTGTCTTCGCCCTCCAAGCTGACTTCCTCGGGCAGCCGGCCCAGGATCGAGTCGAACTTGAGCAGGTGCGCAAGGGTGGCGTTGTCGGTGAGGTCGTTGACCGCCACGATCTCGATGTCCTTGGCCTTACCTTCGGCCTGCTGGGTTGCCAGGGCCCGGTAGAAGTTGCGTCCGATGCGGCCGAAACCGTTAACGCCAACCCGGATGGTCACGTTGTCTCCTCTGATCGCGTCTGAGTACCCGCGCTCAGCCTAGTGGCGCACAGACCGGTGCGCGCGACCGGTTGGACACTCACCCGGATGGCCCCCCTGCCTGGGGACCGCTCTGGTCCACGAGGGGCGATCCGGTCCAGCGTTCCCGGATCGCGGGCAACGTTCCGTCCTCCTCGAGGGTTGCCTGCGCGACGTTGATCCGGCCCAGCAGCGCGGTGTCGGAGGTGGGCACCGCGATCGCGATCTTCTCGGTGGTGATGCCACGCTGGACCACCGCGACTCCGGGGGCCGCGGACGCGAGAAGACTCAGCACCGGGCCGAGCTTCATGAACGCGTCGCAACGGCCGGTGGACAGATCCCGCAAGGCGCCGCGGATGCCCCCGTAGTCGTAGACCCGGATCCGGGCGACCTTCCCGTCGGCGAGCAACCGGTTGGCGATGGGCTGGCTGGTGTTGCCCTGCTGCACCCCGATCGTCAGGCCGTCGAGATCGTCGATCGACCGGACATCGGGCAACCGGCCGGTGTCGACGGCCAGTGCCTGACCCGAAATCAGGTAGGGGTCGCAGAACGCGGCTTTGAGGGCGCGCGAGCCGGTGATGGTGGTGCCCGAGGCGACGCAGTCGAAGTCACCGGAGTCCAGCGCGTCGAAGATGCCGTTGAAGTCGCGGCCCTCGTAGCGGACGAACCGCGCCTCGGCGCCCAGCTGCTCGGCGATGGCCGTCATGAGATCGATGTCCAGTCCCGAGTCTTCCGGTGGGCAGGAGCGAAGCGACCCGGGGATGGACCCAGCGGAGTTGAACGGCGGGTCGGGGAATGCCGCGCCGACGCGCAGAACCTCACCACCGGGCATGGCACAAACGCTAGCCCCTGGTCTGCGGCCCCCAGCGGTGGACGCCGCCTAGGAAGGCCGTCCAGCCCAGCACCGCCCCGGTGTGCAGCAGCAAGGTGAACGTCACCGGTTCGATCACCAGCGCGACGGCCGCGGCGGGCAGGCTGGCCCGGCCGGGATCACCCACCCATCGACGGTAGTGGCGCAGCGCCCACACCCAAAATGCCATGTCGATGGCGAGCTTGCCCACGATGACCATCAGCACCGGGGCCAGCACGGCGACGTGCCGGGTCGCCAGGAAGTAGATCAGCAGCCCGAAAGCGGTCAGCCCGTACAGCGGTGCCACCGTATCGATGGCCTTGACCGGCAACATGACGGTCCCCAGCCGGCCCAGCCGGGAATCACCGACCATGCCGCGGTACCACCAGTGGGTCTGCAGGAAACCGCCGAACCAGCGGCGACGCTGCCGGAGGAACGCCGTTATCGAGGCCGGCGCCTCGGTGTGCGCCTGCGCATCGCCGAGCACTCGAAACCGCCAGTCCAGCCGGCGCTCACCGGCGAAGCGGCGCATCCGGGCCACCAGTTCGTAGTCCTCGACCAGGCAGGCGTCGTCGAAACCGCCGACGTCGGTGACGGCCTCGCGGCGAAAGCCCGCGAATGCCCCGGAGATCAATTGCAGGCAGCCCACCCGCATCCAGGCGTAACGGCCCAGGAAATTGCGGATGTATTCGTAGGTCTGAAACCACTGCATGGCGCGCCCCCATGCGGTGGGCGGACATCGTGGTGTGATGACCCCGGTGACGGCCACCAGTTGAGGTTCGCGCGAGAACGCTTGTCGGACAGCACCGATCGCTTCCTTCTCCACTACGGTGTCGGCGTCCACGGTGAGCACGATGTCGGCGCCCGTGCGCAGCAGCCCGGCGTTGAGGGCAGCCGATTTCCCCCCGTGCGGCAACCGCAGCCACCGCAGCGCCGTCGGCCCCACCCGGACCAGCCCACCGGCCCGGGTGACCGGGGGCGCCACGAAACCGTATTCACGGCACAGCATTTCGGCGGTGGCATCCGTCGACCCGTCGTCGGCTATGACGATCTCGTCGGGCGGGTCAGTCTGGCCGAGCAGGGCCGCAAGGGTGTCCGGCAGCACGGCGACCTCATTGCGTGCGGCCACGATGACGGCCAGCGTCAACCGGTCGGTGCCGGCCGCCGCCGGTGCGCCGGGGCGGCCGATCCGCCGGATCTGCCAACCGGTGAAGATCTGCAGTGCGGCGTCATATCCCAGATAGGCCAGGCCGACCGACCAGGCCAGGACGCCGCCGCGGCCGAAAGCCAGCAAAAAGAGCGTGATCCACAGCACGAAGACGACAAGGTGGATGATGATGCTGACGACCGGGGTCCCCGGTGGCGCAAGCCGTGAGGATGCGCGGGTCAGCGCGGGTGTCAGTGAGTCTGTCAACGATTCGATGATAGAAGAACGGCATTGCGGCCGAGTGGGTTCGACCGCTCCGTCACCATTACCCTGGTGTGATGGCAAGTGTGCTGTCGGTCAATCTGGCCCGCGTTCGCGCGAATCCGGACGTGCCGTCGAAACCGACCGGCATCGACAAGGCGGGCACATCAGATGCGGTGATGGTGCGCGCCCCGGGGCCGATGCGTGAAGGCCTCGGCAGCGGCCTGGTCGGCGACACGATCGGCAACCAGAAACTGCACGGCGGTGACGACCAGGCCGTATATGCCTACGCCCGCGAGGACCTCGACGACTGGCAGGCCCGGCTGTCGCGGCCACTGACCAACGGCATGTTCGGCGAGAACCTCACCACCTCCGGCATCGACGTCACAGGAGCGCGCATCGGTGACCGCTGGCGGATCGGTAGCGCGGGACTGGTGCTCGAAGTCTCCGCCCCACGCACCCCGTGCCGCACCTTCGCGGGATTCCTGGGCATCGACGGCTGGATCAAGACGTTCACCGATGCCGGCCAACCCGGCGCGTATCTGCGGGTCATCTCGCCGGGACCCGTTCGTGCCGGCGACGCCATCGAGGTCGAACACCGGCGAGATCACGACGTGACGATCAGCCTCGTCTACCGCGCCAAGATGTCGGATCCCAGCCTGCTGCCCCGGCTGCTCGCCGCCGACGCGCTCTCCGCCGAACTCAAGGCTTTTGTAGCCAAAAGAGTGGCCAAATCGATCTAAGCGTCCTCGAGCAGATCCGGAGTGACGGCGGACTCGGTGTCGGGAACGCCGTCCTGCTTCGCCTTACGATCGGCCATCGACAGCAGACGCCGAATGCGACCGGCCACAGCGTCTTTGGTCATCGGCGGATCAGCCAGGCGGCCCAGTTCCTCCAGCGAGGCCTGACGGTGTTCGACCCGAAGCCGGCCCGCGGCGGCCAGGTGATCTGGCACCGTGTCGGCCAGGATCTCCAACGCCCGCTCCACACGGGCTGCGGCCGCCACCGCGGCACGGGCCGAGCGGCGCAGGTTCGCGTCGTCGAAGTTGGCCAGCCGGTTGGCGGTGGCGCGCACCTCGCGGCGCATCCGCCGCTCCTCCCACGTCAACCGGGTGTCCTGGGCACCCATCCGGGTGAGCAGCGCGCCGATGGCTTCCCCGTCACGTACCACGACCCGATCGGTCCCCCGCACCTCACGCGCCTTCGCGCTCACCCCGAGCCGGCGGGCGGCACCGACCAGTGCCAGCGCGGCTTCCGGTCCGGGACAACTGACTTCGAGTGCCGACGACCGCCCCGGCTCGGTGAGCGAGCCGTGCGCCAGGAAAGCACCCCGCCACGCCGCCTCGGCGTCGCCCACGCTGCCGCCGACAACCTGGGCGGGCAGTCCCCGCACCGGCCGGCCGCGCATGTCCAACAGGCCGGTCTGGCGAGCCAGCGCCTCACCGTCCTTGGCGACCCGTACCAGATATCGGGTGCTCTTGCGGATGCCACTGGCCGACAGCACGTGCACAACCGCGTTGTACCCGTACAGGTCGTAGATGTCCTTGCGCAGCCGCCGGGCGATGATGCCCAGATCGACCTCGGCCTCGACCACCACCCGGCCCGACACGATGTGCAGACCACCGGCGAAGCGCAACAGCGAGGCCACCTCCGCGCGGCGCGCAGACACGGAATTGACCGCCAACCGGCTGAGTTCGTCCTTCACCTCGGCAGTCATCGCCACGGGTCGTCACCTCTCGGTCCGTTGCCAGCAGGTCCCTGCACCCCATCCCCCTGTCGAGTCCCTCCGGCTTGCATCGAAGCAGCCGACGGTAGGGAAGTCGCCGCGGGGACCGCCTTCCGGGTGCGCACGCCGTCAAGCGCTGCGGCCAGCTTCGCCGGGTCATGTAAAGGTGTACCAGGTCTGGAGACGTCAGCAAACCGAACTGAAGCTTCCAGCAGGCTTGCGGTACGCCGGAGTTGGTCACGCTCCCGGTCAGACGGGACACGGGCGGCATCCACGACGATCTCGTCGATCGCGAAACCCGGCGCGTGCTGAGCGAGCACGTGCAGATGGCGCTCCGTGGAGAAACCGGCGGTCTCCCCCGGCTCGGCGGCCAGGTTCAGCACCAGAGCCCGTCGTGCCGCGGTGGTTTTCAACGCGGTCGCCAAGTCCGGCACCAGCACGTGCGGGATCACACTGGTGAACCAGGAGCCCGGCCCGAGCACCACCAGATCGGCGGTCATGATGGCGTCGATCGCCTGGCGGGTGGCGGGTGGGTCACCCGGCAGCAGGCGCACCCGCCGCACTTTGCCGGGGGTGGTCGCCACCGCGACCTGGCCGCGGATCACCCGGCTCATCCGGGGGTCCTCGTCGAGGCCGGACACGTCGGCTTCGATCTGCAGCGCGATCGGGCACATCGGCAGGACCCTGCCCTTGACCCCAAGGATGCGGCCGATTTCGTCGAGCGCGGCCACCGGGTCGGCCAGCAGCTCGTTGAGACCGGCCAGCATCAGGTTGCCGATGGGGTGTCCGGCCAGGGCGCCGCTGCCCCCGAACCGGTGTTGCAGGATGGTGGCCCACAGCCGGCCATGGGGACTGTCAGAGGCCAACGCAGCCAAGGCCATTCGCAAGTCACCGGGGGGAATGATGTCGAGTTCGCTGCGCAACCGCCCGGAGGATCCACCGTCATCGGCCACGGTCACCACCGCGGTGACGTGTGGGGTCAGTCGGCGCGCCGCGGACAGCGTTGCGTACAAACCGTGCCCACCACCAAGAGCGACGATACGTGTCATTCGCGACCCAGATCGCGGTGCAGCACCCGGACCGACAGCTTCTCGTTGTGCTCCAGCAGCCCGGCCAGCGCCTCGGCCATGGCGACACTGCGATGCTTACCGCCCGTGCAGCCGATGGCCACCGTCATGTATCGCTTCCCTTCCCGGCTGTAGCCGTCGACGACGAGTCTCAGCAGCTGATGGTAGGTCTGCAGGAACTCCGCGGCACCGGGTTGGCTCAGGACGTAGTCACGGACCGCGGCGTGCTGGCCGGTATGCGGACGGAGCTCGTCGACCCAGTGCGGGTTGGGCAGGAACCGGACGTCCATCACCATGTCGGCGTCCATCGGCAGGCCGTACTTGAAACCGAACGACTCGACCGTCACGCTCGTCTGCGCGACGGTCTCCCCACCGAAGGCCCGCTCGATGCCCTCCCGTAAAGCACGCACCGACAGTGTCGATGTGTCGATGACCAGGTCAGCCGACGCACGCACCGGCGCCAGCATGGCCCGTTCCGCGGCAATCCCCTCCGCAAGCGTCTGATTGCCTTGCAGCGGATGACTCCGGCGGTTGTTCTCGTAGCGGCGAACCAGGATGTCGTCGGAGGCCTCCATGAACAGCACCCTCGGATGAATGTCCCGTGTCGCCAGCTCGTTGCGCACCCAATCCAGGTCGCCGGTGAACCCGCGGGAGCGCACGTCCATCACCACCGCCAGCTGGGTGATCCGTGAGCCGGCGGCCAGGCCGAAGTCCACCATCCGGGCGATGAGCTCGGGTGGGAGGTTGTCGGCCACGTACCAGCCCAGGTCCTCGAGCACCTTGGCTGCGGTTCCCCGGCCGGCCCCGGACAGGCCCGTCACCAGCACCACGTCGATACCCGATTCCTCGCCGGTCTGGCCGGTGCGCATGTCTTCGCCTGTGCTGTGATCTGTCATCGCGTCGCCTGTTCAGCAGACTGATCTTCGCGGACGGGCCCGCCCTGCGCAGCCGATCCCGCCGAATCCACCGTCACGCCTAGCGCTTCCAGCACTGCGGCGGCGGTCGCGGTCCCGATCCCGGGCACCGCGGTGATCTCCTCGACACTGGCCTCACGCAGCCGGGCCAGCGATCCGAAATGAGTCACCAGCGCCTTGCGCCGGACTTCCCCCAGCCCGCGCACCGCGTCCAGTGCCGAAGCCGTCATCCGCTTGGACCGCTTGCTGCGATGGTAGGTGATGGCAAACCGATGGGCCTCGTCGCGGACCCGCTGCAGAAGATAGAGGCCCTCACTGTTGCGCGGGAAAATGAGCGGGTCCGGCTCGGCGGGCACCCACACCTCCTCGAGCCGCTTGGCCAGACCGATCACCGCGACATCGGTGACGCCGAGGTCATCGAGCACGGCCTGGGCGGCATTGACCTGGGGGGCGCCGCCGTCGACGACGTACAGGTTGGGCGGATAGGCGAACTTGCGGGATTTGCCTTCTGCGGTCAGTTCGTCAAGCGACTGCTGCTGCTCGTGGACGTGGCGGGTGAAACGGCGGCGGGTCACCTCCGCGATCGAGGCGACGTCGTCGGAGCGGCCCGCACCAGCGGCCTCCCGGATCGCGAAATGCCGATAGTCGGATTTGCGCGGCAGCCCGTCTTCGAACACCACCAGGGAGGCCACCACGTCGGTGCCCTGAACGTGACTGATGTCGACGCACTCGATCCGCAACGGCGCATCGGCCAGCCCCAGAGACTCCTGAATGTTCTGCAGCGCAGCAGATCTGGCGGTGAAATCGCCGGCACGCTTGAGCTTGTGCTGCTGCAGTGCCTCCTCGGCGTTGCGATGCACGGTCTCCGCCAGTGCTTTCTTGTCGCCGCGTTGCGGCACCCGGAGCGCCACCCGCGACCCGCGCAGCGACGACAGCCATTCGGCCAGCTCGTCGGCATCGGGCGGCAGGTGAGGCACCAGCACCTCGCGCGGCACGGGATTGGTGGATTCGTCTGCCGCCCCGCTCAATTCGGCCCCGGGCGGGCCGCCCAATTCAGCTTCAGCCCCATAGAACTGGGTGAGGAATTGCTCGACCAGTTCCGCCTGGCCGGAATCGCCGGGATCGCCGGGCTTTTCGACCACCCAGCCGCGCTGGCCGCGCACCCGCCCGCCACGGACGTGAAAGACCTGCACGGCGGCCTCCAGTTCGTCGTCGGCGAAGGCGACGACGTCGGCGTCGGTGCCGTCGCCGAGCACCACGGCCTGCTTCTCCAATGCCCGCTTGAGGGCTGCGATGTCGTCGCGCAGCCGGGCGGCCCGCTCGAAGTCGAGCTCAGCGGATGCGGCGTTCATCCGCTGTTCCAGCTCGCGGGCGAAACGGTCGGTCTTGCCCGACAGGAAGTCGCAAAAGTCCTCGACGACCCTGCGGTGCTCGTCTGCGCTGACCCTGCCGATGCACGGCGCCGAGCATTTGTCGATGTAACCCAGTAGGCACGGGCGCTCGATTTGACTGTGCCGCTTGAACACTCCGGCCGAGCAGGTCCGCGCGGGAAACACCCGGGTCAGCAGATCGAGGGTCTCCCGAATGGCCCAGGCGTGCGAATACGGGCCGAAGTAGCGCACACCCTTGCGGCGCGGCCCGCGGTAGACGAACAGCCTCGGGTATTCATCGTTGAGCGTGACGGCCAGCACCGGGTAGGACTTGTCGTCGCGGTACCGGACGTTGAACCGCGGGTCGAACTCCTTGATCCAGTTGTATTCCAGCTGCAGCGCCTCGACCTCGGTGTTGACCACCGTCCACTCGACCTTGGCCGCGGTCGTCACCATCTGCCGGGTGCGGGGATGCAGCGCGGAGATGTCCTGGAAGTAGGACGTCAACCGGCTGCGCAGACTCTTGGCCTTGCCGACGTAGATCACTCGGCCGTGCGGATCCCGGAACCGATAGACCCCCGGTTCGACCGGAATCGACCCGGGCGCCGGGCGGTACGTCGCTGGATCGGGCACGATCCCAGGTTAGTCGCGATGCCGACAAGGGTTACCGTCGGTTGCGTGCCCGCAGCACGCATCACTCGCCTCACCGAGTCGGACTGGGAACAGTTCGCCGAGCTTCGGCTGCGGGCGCTCAGCGATGCCTTCGGCACCGCGGACCGGCAATACCTCACCGAGGCCGCCCTCACCCCCACCGCCTGGCGCCGGAGGCTGCGCGACCACGCGCAGTTCGTGGCGGTCCTGGCGGGCCGGCCCGTCGGCATGGTCGCCGCCTACCAGCAGAGTGAGGAGGTCGCCTACCTGTACTCCCTGTGGCTCGACCCCGCGGCGCGGGGGCGTGGGCTCGGCCGCAGGCTGGTGGCTGCGGCGCTGGACTGGGCGCGCCGGCGGCGGGTGCGCACGGTGACACTGCGGATGGCCCCCGACAACGTCGCGGCGCGCGCCGTCTACGAAGGTCTCGGATTCACCGAGGTACCCACCGACGGCGGCCAGCACGAAGTGATGATGCGGCTCACGATTCGGTAGGGCCGGGCCGGTACGTGGCCAGCATGGCGCGCAGGGTTTCCATCGATTCCACTGCGCGTTCGCCGTCGACGGACTGGACGGCGAACAACGGCACGTATTCATAGTCGGCCAGATCCACCCGAGCCCACCGGGCTCCCTCCGGGAAGGACACATCGACCACGTCGCTCCACGGGACCACGCGCTCGACCAACACGTTGCGCACTCCGATCCCGGCGGGCCCGACGCGAACCCGCGGGGTCGCCAGTAGCAGGATGGCGCCGGCCAGGATCACCCCGATGCCCCCCATCGCCACCTGATCGGCGGTCTGGATGATCGCCCCCGTGTAGCGGATCTTCAACAGGACTCCGACCACGATCCCGGCCGCAGCGATCACGAAGGCGACGGCATACGCGACATACGGTGTCAGGCGGGGCCGCAAAACGGCATCCCAGTCACTGTTCGCCGCGGTCATGCCCCGCGCAAGTGGCACAGGGTCAAGGCGGTCGACAGCGCGGCTGCGACCGCTTGCGCACCCTTGTCCTCGGCGGAGCCGGGCAACCCGGCACGATCCAGCGCCTGCTCCTCGGTGTTGGTGGTCAGCACCCCGTTGGCCACCGGCGTCGACGCGTCCAGCGACACCCGGGTCAGGCCCTGGGTGACCGCATCGCAGACGTAGTCGAAATGTGGTGTCTGACCGCGGATCACGACCCCGAGCGCGACGACCGCGTCATGGGTGCGGGCGAGTTCCTGTGCCACCACCGGGATTTCGATGGCGCCCAACACACGGACGACGGTCGGGCTGGGAATTCCGGAGTCATCGGCCACCCGGCGTGCGCCGTCGAGCAGCGCGTTACAGATCTTGGCGTGCCAGGTGCTCGCCACGATCGCCAGCGACACCCCCGAGGCGTCCATCTTCGGGAAGTCCGGGACGCCGGCGCCTCCGCTCATATCACAAGGCTCCGCCCACGTCACCGGGCAGCCGCACCGCCTCGTCGTAATCCTCGAGTCCGGTCAGGTCGTGGCCCATCCGGTCACGTTTGGTCATCAAGTAGCGAATGTTCTCGGCGTTGGCTCGCACCGGCAGCGGGACGCGCTCGATGATATGCAGTCCGTAGCCGTCCAGACCCACCCGCTTGGCCGGATTGTTGGTGAGCAGCCGCATCGAACGGACCCCGAGATCGACCAGGATCTGCGCACCGATCCCGTAGTCGCGGGCGTCGGCGGGCAGTCCCAGTTCGAGGTTGGCGTCGACGGTGTCGGCGCCGGCGTCCTGCAACTGATAGGCCTGCAGCTTGTGCATCAGGCCGATACCGCGCCCCTCGTGGCCGCGCATGTAGAGCACGATGCCGCGACCCTCGCGGGCCACCATCGCCAGCGCCGCATCGAGCTGGGGCCCGCAGTCGCAGCGCCGGGAACCGAACACGTCACCGGTCAGGCACTCGGAGTGCACCCGGACCAGAACGTCGTGGCCGTCGTTCTCGGGCCCGGCGATATCGCCCTTCACCAGGGCGACATGCTCCACCTCTTCGTAGATGCTGGAGTAGCCGACCGCACGGAACTCGCCGTGCCGGGTCGGGATCCGCGCCTCGGCGATCCGCACGATGTGCTTCTCATGCTTGCGCCGCCACTCGATGAGGTCGGCGATGGAAATCAGAGCCAGATCGTGCTCGTCCGCGAACACCCGCAGCTCGTCGGTCTGAGCCATCGAACCGTCGTCCTTCTGGCTGACGATCTCGCAGATGGCACCGGCCGGTTGCAGGCCGGCCAACCGGGCCAGGTCGACGGCGGCTTCGGTGTGACCAGGGCGGCGCAGCACACCACCATCCTTGGCGCGCAACGGAACGACATGTCCGGGCTTGGTGAAATCCTCCGCGACACTGGCCGGATCGGCCAGTAGACGCATCGTCGTCGCCCGGTCGGCTGCCGAAATACCGGTCCCCACACCATGCTTGGCATCGACGGTGACGGTGTAGGCGGTGCCGTGCTTGTCCTGGTTGACCGCGTACATGGGCAGCAGGCCCAGCTTGTCGCAGATCTCACCGGACAGCGGCACGCAGAGGTATCCCGAGGTGTAGCGGACCATGAACGCGACCAGCTCCGGGGTCGCCTTCTCGGCGGCGAAGATCAGGTCACCCTCGTTCTCGCGGTCTTCGTCATCGATGACGACGACGGCCTTGCCCGCCGCGATGTCGGCAACCGCCCGTTCGACGGTGTCCAGCCTCGTCATCCTCGCCGCCTGCCCATATCTGCCCGATACTGCTGTAGACAGTATGAACCACCGCGGATGTGCTCCTATTGCCCGTCCTGTTCAGCGGTCCGCCGCTCAGCCGCCCAACATCACCGGTCACCGATATCCGCAGGCCAGGTGACACCGGCCGCCCGACCCGACCGGGGCGGTGTGACGTAGGCGACAGGACGGACCAGCGAGGTGAACCGCAGATGAACTCTGCGTGCACCGCCCTGCGCGATCGCCGCCGACGTCCGGTTGGGGCCCGCCGTATCCGCTGGTCGTGGCTACGCTGGCCGTGCCGAAAGCGAGGTCCGAAGCCAGGAATGAGGGTTGCGATGCAGGGATCTGGTGTCGATGTCGGTGTGCTGGGCGTTCTGCCGGTTCGGGCAACTCAGTTGGATTCCGCTTCGGCTGTCGATCAATGGCTGCGTTCGGTTGGCTCGGTGGAGCGCAGCCGCCAGGTCGGCGCGATGTCCAGGGATAAACTCGCCGGCTTCGTATCGCTGCTCGATTCGCGGACCGGCCCCGACCTGATCGGTACGGTCGACCCCGATCTGGCGACCCGCATCGTGCAATCGGCGGACGCCGCACAGTCGGCCCGGTGGCTGGAAGCCATCGAAAGCGACGAAGCGGCCGAAATTCTGCGGCGCCTGCCGGATCCGACCCGTGAACAGCTGTTCGACCGGATCAGCGAGCCGCAGGCGCAGGCCCTGCGGGAACTGCTGCGCTGGCCGCCGACCTCGGTGGCCGCGCACATGCTCCCCGATGTGTTCACCATCCCGGACACGATCACCGCGGCGGAGGCGGAGACCCTGGTCCGCACGCAGAGCACCCAGGTGCGCGGCAGGGCGCGGGTCGGTGCGCTGATCTATGTCACCGATGCGGACCGCCGGCTCATCGGCTTCCTGGAATTCCAGGATCTGGTGCTGGCCCAGCCCGACCAGACCGTCTCGGAGTTGAGCAGTGCCGATCCCGTCTGGGTGCGTCCCCTGGTCGATGCCGAGCAGGCAGCCCAGTCGCTGGTCGACTACGACCTGGCCGCGCTGCCGGTGGTCGACGATCAGCGCAGGCTGCTCGGGGTTCTCACCGCCGACGCGGCCGCCGATATCATCGAAACCGAAGCGACCCGCGACGCCGAACGCCAGGGCGGCTCGGAACCTCTCGAGGTCCCCTACCTTCGCGCGTCTCCATTTCGGCTGTGGCGCAAGCGGATTGTCTGGCTGCTGGTGTTGTTCGTGGCCGAGGCCTACACCGGTACGGTGCTGCGAGCGTTCGAAGACGAGATGGAGGCCGTCGTCGCGCTGGCATTCTTCATCCCGCTTCTGATCGGCACCGGCGGCAACACCGGTACCCAGATCACCACGACACTGGTGCGGGCGATGGGAACCGGACAGGTGCGGCTTCGCGACCTACCGCGGGTGCTGGCCAAGGAAATGTCGACGGGCTTTCTCGTCGCGCTGACGATGGCCGCCGCCGCCATTGTCCGGGCGTGGACCCTCGGCGTCGGCCCACAGGTCACCATCACGGTCTCGCTGACGGTCGCCGCGATCGTGCTGTGGTCGGCTCTGGTCTCTTCGATCCTGCCGCTGCTGCTGAAGAAGTGCCGGGTGGATCCCGCTGTCGTGTCGGCGCCGATGATCGCAACCATCGTCGACGGCACCGGGTTGATCATCTACTTCCTGATCGCCCATGCGACGCTGCCCCAGCTCGCGGGGCTGTGAAGACCGGGCCAGCTGCGCGTGATCGGGTGAGTCTTACTGTCACGGGCCAGCATTCGGGTGACCAAGCCGTTGATCACAACACCGCTAGAACGTCCAGGACTTGCTCGCACTGCTCGGCGTTGCCTGAACCACACCGTTGACCACGTTGTGGTAGCCGTCGTAGACGGTGAGCGTGACTGTCTTGCCAGAGTAGTTCGTGGTCGCAGACTGGGCATTGATCGAGCTGGTTCCCAAGGTTTGCTGGTTGCCCAGGTAGACGAAGTTGAACCCGCTGGTGATGGTGTACCCGGCGCCTCCGGAATACACGCTGCCACCGGAATTGTCCCCATCCGCGTCGTATACCGCGATCGACGTCACCGTCGGAGACAGTCCGAAGAAGCTCGCCGTGGTACCGCCCGAGATCGTCGGCGCGGTGTTGACCGCGTAGATGGGCACGGTCACCACGACATCGGTGCTGCCTCCGAATCCGTCGCTGACGGTCACGGTGAACGTCTGGTTCTTGTCGGCCGCAGATGCCCCGACCTTCGCGGCCGCGTGGCGGATGGCCGTCGCTATATCGGTGGTGTAGGTGAAGCTCCCGTCCGAGCCGAAGCTCACAGACG
Organism: Mycobacterium pinniadriaticum; assembly: GCF_026242045.1. Lineage (GTDB taxonomy): Bacteria > Actinomycetota > Actinomycetes > Mycobacteriales > Mycobacteriaceae > Mycobacterium > Mycobacterium pinniadriaticum. The sequence continues at coordinate 124,857 of NZ_JAPJDO010000005.1, read as the reverse complement.
CACCGCTTGCCAGCCCGCTGGCGCTGTAGGTGAGAGTGTCGCCATCCGTGTCGCTCGCGGTGATCTTTCCGGTACTCGTCTGGACGGTCCCGCTGAGTGTCCCGACGGTCGGTGCCGTGGTGACAGTGGCGGTGGGCGCGGCGTTGGCGATCGTCGGTGTGACAGCCAGACTCAGGCTCACCGTGCGCCCGTTGGCGTCGGTGGCGATCACCGTGACCACGTCGTCGGCCGAGGTGGTGTGTCCCAGATTCGAGTTGCGGACGTAGGTGAAGGCGCCGGTGGTCGGGTCGAACGACGTCACGGTGCCCTTCGACGGGCTGGAGCCTAGCGCGTAGCTGGTGAACATTCCGGTGTCGTTGGTTGGGACCGGCACCGAACCGGTGACGACGTTCAGCGTCGAGGTGTCGACGTTGGCCGGGGTGATCGACGCGGTGTTCGACACCGTGACAGTCGTGATGGTGTTGCCGCCGTGGCCATCGGAGACCTGCACCTGGAAGCTCTGCGAGGTACCAGCCGTCGACGTCGACACGTAGGTGACGGCGCCCGTCGTCGAGTCGAGCGTGACGATGCCGCCGTTGCTGGCACCGTTCTTGGTATAGCCGGAGTTGCCGGTCAGACCGTTGACCGACGAGCTGACCAGCGAGTAGGTCAACGTGTCACCGTCGGAGTCGCTGCCGTTGAGGGTGCCGCGCACCACGCCCAGCGCGTCGGGGCTGCCCACGGTGTTGGACACCGTCGGCGCGCTGTTCGTCCCATCGATGATTTGAATCTGGAAGGTGAGCGTGTAGGGCGCGCCGTCCGCGGACTCCACCGGTATGTCGACGGTGTCGTACCTGTCGGCCTCGTTTTCCGAGGTTGCCCGGTGGAAAAACGCTGCGCCGGGAAGCGTGTTGGTATACGTGTAGCCACCGTCGTAGGTGTTGATCGTCACCAACGCACCTCCGGCCGAGGTGTAGGTGTTCCCGTCCGCGGGAGCGAAACTTACCGAGTTACCGTCCTGATCGACCGCGTGGAACGATCCCGCCGCATATTCGGATTCCGAGTTGCCGCTGCCCAGGGTGTAGAGCCAACTCTCGTACGTAGTGCTTTTCGTGAAGGTTTGCAGGGCGGCCATCTCCTGGAACCGCTTGTACATCGCAACCAGCACGACGTAGGTCACGACCGTGAACGGATTCACCTGGGCCGCAGTCCAAGTCGGCAGGGTGATATTCCAGGCCTCTTCCGGGCTGCTGTACACCCCGCCACCCAGCACCACCGACGCCGCGATCTTGGTTTCGAGAGTGGTGGTGTTGGTGAGGTCAGACCTAGTGACGGTTGCGCCGGTGGTCACGTAGATGACATCGATCTCCCACTGGGCCGGGTCGTAGACACCGTTGAGCATGTCCGACAAGACCGTCGCCGTCCCGGCCACGGCAGCACCCATGATCTTGTACGGCGTGATGACACCAAAGGTGTCCGCCCCGGGAGCGATAGTGAAGGGAGGAACGATCCGATTCAAGAAGTCGCCCATCGCGTTGAGGCTGTCCGTGAACGAATAGCTGGGGACCGCAGGGACGACAAAGAGGTGCAGTATGTCGAGGAGGTTGGGGACCCATCGCGCGGGACTGCCCGCCAGGGCAGCCGTGACGAGCTGATCGCGTGCGGCGCTCAACGCCGTGCGCGGCGAGCCCGTGCCCGATGGCCCGGGAAGCCCTGATCAGGTCCAGGTCTTCGAGTAACTCGCCAGAACCTTGTTCCCGGAACCGTCGGTGCGGACAATGCCGTTGTCGACGAAGTAGTAGCCGTCACGCAGGGTGATGGTGAGCGTTCCCGAACCGTACCCGAGGCTGGCGCCACCGACATCGAGGTTGCCGGTGACGTTCTTGTTGTTGCTCGTGTCGTAGCCCGGGGTGCCGCCACGATTGGTCCCGATGGTGTCACCGTCGGCATCTTGGGCGTGCAGCAGCCAGACCGTCTTGGCGGAGCCGAAGAAGGACGTCGTGTAGTTCTCATTGGTGAACGTCGGTGCGCTGTTCACCGCATAGATGGCCATCGTGACCGTGGTGTAGGCGGTGCCCCCGTAGCCGTCGCTGACCGCGACGGTGAAGGAGTCGTTCACCGCGGTGCCGGTGGCGCCCTGCTTGGCCGCACCGTGGAAGTAGGCCTGGTTCTTGGTGATTGTGTAGTGGTACGTGCCGTCCGCGTCGAATGTCACGGTCCCACCGTTTGTGGTGGTAGCCACCGCGGCGTGGGTGGAGGGGTCGACCAGCGAGTAGGTGAGGGTGTCCCCGTCGGCGTCGGTCGTAGTGATCTTGCCGCTGGTCGTCTGCGTCCAGGTACTCGTGTTCAGACCCCACTTCGCCGAGTCGCCCGTGGCGCCCACGTTGGTCGTGGTCTGGGTGATCACCGGCGCGCTGTTGGCCACCTGCGGTGTGACGTTGACCGTCGCGATCGTCACCGTCTTCCCGGTGCTGTCGGTTCCGAGGATGGTGAACGAGTCCGGGGTGGGCTGCGTGTGACCCGCCGCCGTCCGGATGTAGGTGAAGCTGCCGTCGGAGTTGACCGTCACGGTGCCCCTGGCGGGATTGGGCCCGTTGCCCAGGCTGTAGGTCATGAGCCCGCTGTCGGAACCGGAGATGTTCAGATTGCCGGTGACCTGACCCAGCGTCGCCGTGTTGATGTTCGTCACCGGAGACGCCGTACTCACCGGGACGGTGACGGTGGTCGTATCGGTGTGGCCGAAGCTATCGGTGCTCACCACCTGGAACGAGTCCGACGTTGCGCTCGACGCCCGGTTCGGGATGTAGGTGTACGCGCCGGTGGCCGGGTTGAGCTTGACGATGCCACCGTTGGCGGTATACGCCGATCCCCCACTGGCCCCGCTGAGTGAGTACGTCGTCGGGTTGTCAGGGTTTTGCGGTGACGTGATCGAGCCGCGCACCACACCAAGGGCCGAGGTGCTATCGACCGTCGTGCTGACCGACCCGATTGCCTGATTGTAATAGACCGTGACGGTCACCGTTTTCTTGGTTTCATTGCCGTTCGGCATGTACGGCTTTGACACGCTGATCTGGCCATCACCCTGGGCGAGAACGGTCATCGTGAACGTCAAGGTCTTCGGAGACTTGTCACTGGACAACGGATTCCAGTCCCACACCGTCCAATTCATCCGCCCGTTGGTTCCGTCGACGACGGTGACCGTGAACCGGCTGTCATTGGGTTCGGTGAAACCGAACGAGGTGATCGGGTCGCCGTCGGGGTCGTAGAACTGCACGTAACCCGAGACGGTGGTGCCGCTACCGTTCGGCAGATGCTGACTGGTCTGCTGCATGTCGGTCACCACGGGCTGGTGATCAGTCGCCACGTCGGCGAACCGCCGGAAGATGGCAACCACCACGACGTACATGACCAGCGACACCGGATTCGGGGCCGGGCCGATGTCGACGGTCATGTCCAGGACGTTCTTCGGGGCGAGGAAGGCGGACCGCGCCGCCCCGATGACGCCGTCCAAATCGTTTGCGGTGAGCCCGTTGACGACCGGGTTCGCGGCGATGTCCTGCAACGCTCCGGCAAGGCTGACCGCCTCGGCGATCCAGTGCGGGATGTCGATGGTCTGCGAGGTGTTCAACAGCGTGATGGCCCCGGCCAGCACCGCGGCCGTCACCGACGCCTGCGTGATGGTCGAGGGTGCGCCATCGACCATCTTGAACGGAGGCACAACCTCGTCGAGAAGGGTCGCCATTCCATTGAGCATGTGGGAGAAGTTGTCGGCCACGATCCATGACACGAAGAACATGTTCAGAATGTCGACGGGCACCTTGAGCCAGGCGTTCGCCGGCGTCAGCGGTGCCGCCAGTAGGGCATCCAGCTGCGCGCTCCAGGCGTCGAGCGTTGTCTGAATGTCGTAGGCCGCCGGGGTGGTGATCGGGCCCGCACCGTCCTGGACGACAGTCAGATCCCCATCCATCGAGTAGGCGGCGGCAGAAGGGGCGGTCGCGGCGGCGTACGGGGCCGTGGCTGCCGCGGACGGGGTCGTGGCTGCGGCCGCGGTGGCGGTGGCCCTGGCCGAGGTGGCCACGCCGGTCGGATGCGAGGTGGTGGAGTCGACCGATGCCGCCGCCGGAGTGCCGTCGGTGGCGGCTGTCGGTGCCGCCGTGCTGTCGATGGCCGGCGTTACCGGCGTCGTGTCGTCGGTCGAGCCGGCCTCCGGGGCAACGGATTCCGCGGGACTGCTGTCCGTCGCGGTTGCTGTTGGCGTCGAGGTCGTCGGAGAAGTCGTCGAAGCAGCTGTGTCGGTCGTACTGCTCGCCGCGGTCGTCGTGCTGCTCGCCGCGAGGGCCCGGCCCGAGCCCGACGACCGGACGGACAACGAGGAGCCGCTGTTGGAGGGCGACGAAGGGCTCTTGCCCGTCGAGCGGTTGCGCGCAGGTCCGGCGGACGGGTGTGCGCGATTGGAACTTGCGGAATGGCTGGAATTGCTGCCGGAATTGCTCGCCGAACTCGCTTTCGACCCGGAATCCGAGGAACCGCCGTCGATGGACGCCGAGGCCACGCCTTGTCCGACACCTACCGCAAGACCCAACCCCACCGCGGCGGCAAGGAGGCCATTGCGGGCCGCGCGCTGCCGATTGCGAGCCATGCGTCTGCGGTGGCGGGCCGCCTGCTTCCGGTGGCGACCGACACGCTTGTTGGAACTCACCGACTCTCCGCTCATATGAGTGTGCCGAGATTCATCCGACGCGGCGTCAGGAGACGCACGTCACTTTACCGGCCCGCAACGTAACACCACTTACACGTTTTTGCCAACGTTTGTCTCAGTCAACTTTTTGTGAAATCCACTGACCAGCGCCTTTAGGGCAATTCGCCGAAGAACGTGTCGGTGTCCAATGCTGAGCAATTGCTTAGCACTGGATATACAGCAAATTGTGCGTACGCATGGGCACTGATTCGAGGTGAGCGGGCTCGGGGTGTGGTATTAATCCCGGTTTCAAGGACCTCAGGCGACGGTGACGCTATGGGCGTCAGGCCACAGCCCGGCAGACAACGCCGCTGACGATTGACGTGCTACCCGTCGCCGACGGGCATCGGCGCTAGTTGCCGGTGGTCCTGGTGCCGGAGCCGGCGGCCCATTGCGCCCAGAACTTCGCCGGGTCGCCGGTGTTCGCCAGACCGTTGGTGACGGTGTAATAGCCGTCGTAAACAGTGAAGGTATTGGCAGTCGGCGTGACACCTAACAAGCCGCCGGCGCCCCACGAAATGGCGGTTACTCCGGCACCCCAGGCGGTGACAATCCCGGTGTCGAGGGTGTACCCGGGACCTGTACCCGCGGTGATCTTCGAGTTGGGAATGCTGTCGCCATCGGGATCGCTGACGGTCATGAAGCCCACCGTGCAAACGTAGAGGAGACACGCGATGGGGCCGAAGCCGCTGATCACGGGCGCGCTGTTCACCGCGTAGATCGGCATCGAGACGGTGGTGTAGGCGATGCCCCCGTAGCCGTCATCCACCGCAACAGTGAAGGAGTCGCTCACCGCGGTGCCGCCGGCACCAATCTTGGCCGCACCGTGGAAATACGCCTGGTTCTTGGTAATCGTGTAGGTGTACGACCCGTCCGGGGCGAATACCACAGTGCCGCCGTTGGTTGTCGTGGCGACCGGGGCATGGGTCGTGGGATTGACCAGGTAGTAGCTGAGCGTGTCCCCGTCACTGTCGGTTGCGGTGATCTTGCCGGTGGTGGTCTGGGTCCAGGTACTGGTGTTGAGGCCCCACCTTGCCGAGCTCGCGTTCCCCACATCCGTTGTGGTCGAGACCACCACAGGTGCGTTGTTGGCAATCGTGGGCGTGACGAACATGTTCAGGGTGACCGTACGGCCGTTGACGTCGGTGGCGATCACAGTGACCAGGTCGGTAAGCCCACCACTGTGGCCCAGAGTCGAGTTGCGGGTGTAGGTGAACGCCCCGGTAACCGGGTCGAACGATGTCACGGTGCCCTTCGTCGGGGCGGTGCCCAGCGCAAAGCCGGTGAACAGGCCGGCGTCGCCGCTCGGGATCGGCACCGAGCCTGTGACGACGTTCTGCGTCGAGGTGTTGACGTTGGCCGGGGTGATCGACGTGGTGTTGGGCACCGTGACGGTCGTGACGATCTGGCCGCCGTAGCCATCGGAGACCAACACCTGGAAGCTCTGTGTGGCACCGGCCGTCGCCGACGAGATATAGGTGAAGTCTCCGGTGGTCTGATTGACGGTGACGATCCCGCCGTCGGCGGTATAGGCGGAGTTGCCGCTCAGTACGTTGACCTCCGGACCAACCAGCGTGTAGGTCAACGCGTCACCTTCGGCGTCGCTACCGTTGACCTTGCCCCGCACCACACCCAGCGCGTCGGAACTGCCCACGGTGGTGCTGGACACTGTGGGGGCAGTGTTCGTCCCGTGGATGGCGATCTCCTGGAACCGCTTGTAGAGGCCGACCAGCACCACGTAGGTCACTATTGTGAAAGGGTTGGTCTGGGCAGCCGTCCAGGTCGGCAGCGTGATATCCCAGGCCCGCTCCGGGTCGTAGTAAGCGCCACCGTCGCTGAGCCCGAACGTGAGAATGGCCGCGGTCTGCGCGGCGGTGATTTTGGTTCCGAGAATGGTGAAGTTGGTGAGGTCAGACCTGGTGACGTTAGCCCCGGTGGTCGCCTTGATGACGTCGATCTCCCATTGGGCGGGGTCGTAGACGCCATTGAGCATGTCTTTCAAGACCGTCGCTGTGCCCACCACGGCGGCGCCCATGATCTTGTAGGGCGTTATCACGCCCAAAGTGTCCGCACCCGGTTTGATCTTGAACGGCGGAACGACCCGGTTCAGGAAATCGCCCCACGCGTTGAAGGTGTCGCTGATCGTATAGCCGGGGATTGCCGACTGGACGAAAAGGTTGAATATGCCGACCAGATCGGGAAGCCACCGCGCCGGACTGCCCACCGGCGCGGTCGCGTAAATGGCGTCGAGCTGATCGTCGAGGGCGTCCAGAGTCTGGTCGGTTATGTGGTTGGTGATGGTGACGAAGTTGTGCGGCGGACCAGGCCAGCTAGCGAGCCGGTTGATCGCATATGTCAGGACGGATTGGAACGTCTCCGCCGGCGTGGCAGCGGCGGCCGGCGTGGCTGCCGCGGTCAGGCTGGCGGCGGCGCTGGGGGCCGCGCCGGATACCGGGGCCAGAAGGGCGTGCAGGCTGGTGGCGACCGGCGCGACGGCCAGCCGGACCATGCTTTCCAAATCTTTTGTGGCGTTGGCGATTTCGTCGTCAACTGCGGCGCCAACCCGATGAACGGTCACTGTCATCAACTCCGACAGATCAGCGAAGAGATGCGCGCCGTTCTCAACGGTTCCCGGCAGCTGAAGCGCCTCGGCCAACCCGTCGAATGCGGCCTGCACCGCATCCCATTGATGCGGCCGGAGTGCGGATGCGGGGCGGTTGGTCGCCGAGGTTTCGGCAGCCGCGGCCTCGGCAGAAGTCCTCGAATTCACCGCCGACTGTCGGACGGTGCGCTTCTCGTGATTTCGGCCGGCCGCCAACCACAGCGACTCCAGCGCGTCCCCGGGGACCGCGGGCAATCGCACGGGGCCTGGAAGTGTGCCAAGTCCCATCGAGTCCAGTGCATCGTTGAGGGCACCGATGTAACCCGTTGGCGCTCTGCGGATTTCATGGGTCGCTTTGGCGGGGAGTGCCGTGACTTCGGGGGCACTGCGCACCGCGGTGGCTGGCACGGCCGACGGTGCGGCCGCGGCGACCGGAGCGGCATTTTCCGATTTCGCGACCGGCCCGGTTCTCCCGCCCGCCGCCGGGACGGGTTTGGCAACCTGCATCGTCGATGCCAAGCGGTCATCAGGGGTGACATCGGCAGCCGACCGCGTGCCGGGGCGGGTCGGGCTCGCCGGGGTGGCCGACTGGTGCGAACTGGTTGTCGATGACCGTGTGACGCCGCCGGTATCGTGCTTCGCAGACTCCGATTGACCGCCCCGCGCGGACGGGCTACGCGGCCCGGCGGTGGCGTTGGACGCGCCATGGTCGGTCTTGGCACGACCGGTGCCCGAACCCGGGTTGGCGGAATGCGACGAGTCGTCCGGAGCGGCCGAGGCAATGCCCTGGCTACTGACGATGGCCGCACCCAGCCCCACGCCGACCGTGCCGACGCGCAGCCATTGGGCACAGTTCGACGCCTCGAAAGTCGAGGGTTTACGGTGGCGCCCCTTGGGGCGGCGCGGGTTGCGCGGACTACCGGCAGCCATCGCCGACCGTCGTTCCACAGCATCTCGGCGACAAGCGGTATCCAGTGCGGTCCCCGAACGCCGGGCGCTTTCCCGAACTCACCGAAATCTCCACTCGCCTGAGGTGTGACGAGACTCATCCCGCGAGCCGCGAGAGACCCCCGTCACACGGACTGCTCGCAACATAACACGCGTGACGGACATGGACCTACCACAAACGTCGCTCAGGTTTGCCGAAGTCACCTTGACCAGTGCACTCGATGGAAAATGCCCATCCCGACGCCCACTCCACACGCTGTGCATGTGCACAGCGTTGGGTTTACAGCAAATGCATCTGCCTGATCAAGCGATCAGCCGGGGTGTCGGTCAGTCACGCGACTGCTGAGCAGCCGCTCGACATATTTCGCGATGACGTCCACTTCGAGGTTCACTGGCGCGCCGACCGGGGCACGGCCCAGCGTGGTCAGTGCCAGCGTCGTCGGGATGAGCGACACCTCGAACCAGTCGCCGCCTAGCCCGGAGACGGTCAACGAGATGCCGTCGACGGTGATCGACCCCTTCTCCACGACGTAGCGCGACAGTTCCGGCGGCAGCGCGATCCGCACGACCTCCCAGTGCTCGGACGGGGTGCGGGACACCACCGTCCCGGTGCCGTCGACGTGCCCCTGGACGATATGCCCGCCGAGTCGGCTGTTGACCGCCGCCGCACGCTCGAGGTTCACCGCGCTGCCGACGCCCACGGCGGCCAGGCTGGACCGGTTGAGGGTCTCGGCCATCACGTCAGCACTGAACTGCCCGTCGGCCATGACCTCGACGACAGTCAGGCAGACGCCGTTGACGGCGATCGAATCGCCGTGGCGAGCGTCAGCGGTGACGACCGGTCCGCGGATGACGAATCGGGCGGAGTCGGCCAGTTCGTCCTTGCCGACGACCTCACCCAGTTCCTCGACGATTCCGGTGAACACGCGCCCAATCTAGCCCCCGCCGGACGACACTCGCTTAGACCCACTAAAACTGCAGTTCATGGGGCACAAGACCGGGCGATCCCGGCCCGGCGGATGAGGCTGAGTCGGCCCGACCCTCTACGATGCACCTATGCCGACGTGCCGCCGAATGTTTGCCGTCCTTGTCGCCCTCTTCGCCACAGCAACCCTGTTCGTGGCCGGTTGCTCCTCTTCTTCGAAGCCCGCCGAGCCGCTGCCGGACGCGGCCGGTCTGGTGCAGCAGTCCGTCCAGGTCACCAAGGGCCTCAAGAGCGCCCATCTGGACATCACCGTCAGCGGCAAGATCGAAGGTCTGCCCGTCAAGAAGCTCACCGGCGACCTGACCAATGTGCCCACCGTTGCGGTGTCCGGGGACTCGACGATCACGATGGGCGGCTCGGATGTCGATATCCAGCTGGTGGTGCTGGATGGCACTCTGTACGCCGCGCTCACGCCGAACAGCTGGCTCGACATGGGGCCGGCCAAGGATATCTACGACCCGTCGGTGGTCCTCAATCCCGAGAGCGGGCTGGGCAACTGGCTCGCCAGCATCACCGATGCCAAGTCGGAGGCCACCGAGACGATCAACGGCGTGGACACGGTCCGGATCACCGGCAATGTGAGCGCTGATGCCATGAACAAGCTGATTCCGCTCAAGGCGACCAGCCCGCTGCCCGCCACAGTGTGGATCCAGAAGGCCGATCCGCATCAGCTGGTGCAGGCCAAGACCGATACGGGCAATGGAAGCAGCATCCAGATCACGCTGTCGGAGTGGGATAAGCCGGTCACCGTCACCAAGCCCACCGTCTGACGGCCCCGCTGATGCCTGAGTCTCTCGACGCCGCCGCCCACCAGGCGCAGAACACGGGCCGCAGCCGCCGCGTCGCGATCAGCGCCGGTAGCCTGGCCGTCCTGCTCGGTGCGCTCGACACCTATGTCGTCGTCACGATCATGACCGACATCATGGCGACCGTCGGCATCCCGATCAACAAGATTCAGCAGGTCACGCCGATCATCACGTGGTATCTGCTGGGCTACATCGCGGCCATGCCACTATTGGGCCGGTTCTCCGACCGGTTCGGCCGCAAACTCGTGTTGCAGCTGTCCCTGGTCACCTTCGCGGTTGGTTCGGTCGTGACGGCACTGTCCACCGACGTGACCATGCTGATCATCGGACGGCTCGTCCAGGGCATCGCCAGCGGCGCCCTGCTTCCGGTGACCCTGGCGCTGGCCGCCGACCTGTGGGCGGCCCGCAGCCGGGCCGCGGTGCTCGGCGGTATCGGCGCGGCCCAGGAACTGGGCAGCGTGCTCGGCCCGCTGTACGGCATCGGGGTGGTGCTGCTGCTGGGCAAGTGGCAGGACGTGTTCTGGATCAACGTGCCGCTCACCGTCATCGCGATGGTGATGATCCACTTCAGCCTGCCCGCCCACGACCGCACCAAGAATCCCGAGAAGGTGGATCTGGTCGGCGGCGTCCTGCTCGCCATCGCCCTGGGCCTGGCCGTGATCGGCCTCTACAACCCGAACCCCGACGGCAAGCAGCTCCTGCCGCCACACGGGCTTGTGCTGGTCGTCGGCGCGATCGTCGCGGCGATCGCCTTCGTGGTGTGGGAGAAATTCTCTCGCACCCGGCTGATCGACCCCGCCGGTATTCAGTTCGTGCCGTTCCTGACATCCCTGGGCACCTCGCTGTGCGCGGGGGCCGCACTCATGGTCACTCTGGTCAACGTCGAGCTGTTCGGCCAGGGCGTGCTGGGCAAGGACCAGACCCAGGCCGCATTCCTGTTGCTGCACTTCCTGATCGCGCTGCCGATCGGCGCCCTGATCGGCGGCTGGATCGCTACCCGGATCGGGGACCGGATCGTCGCGGTGGTCGGCATGCTCATCTCGGCCGGCGCCTATTGGCTGGTATCACACTGGGGCGTCGACGTACTGAGCGCACGCCACGATCTCGGCTTCGTGTCGCTGCCGGTGATCGACACCGACCTCGCGCTGGCCGGTTTCGGACTCGGCCTGGTGATCGGTCCGCTCACCTCGGCCGCGCTGCGGGTGGTGCCATCGGCCCACCACGGCATCGCGTCGTCGCTGGTGGTCGTGGCCCGGATGACGGGCATGCTGATCGGCGTCGCCGCGCTGAGCGCCTGGGGCCTGTACCGGTTCAACCAGATCCTGGCCACCCTGCCCAGCCCGGGCGGCGACACCCTGGCCGCCAGGATCGCCGGGGAGGCGCAGCGCTATCGGACCGCCTTCGCCATGCAGTACGGCTCCATCTTCTTCATCACGGTCATCGTGTGTCTGGTCGGTGCCGCGCTGGCATTGTTCATCGGCGGCAAGCAGGCACACGCAGACGAGCCGGAAGCCGAGAACTCACTGACCGCTACCCGGTAACGGAACGTCGCGGGCGAGCAGATCCGCCCAGGTATCCCGGCGCACCACCAGACGGGCATCGCCGCCCGCGGCGAACACCACCGGAATCCGGCGCGCGCCGTTGTACTGGTTGGACATCGTGTAGCAATACGCACCGGTGACCGGCACGGCCAGCAGATCCCCGACGGCCGGATTCTCAAGGGGTACACCGTCGATCAGCTGGTCGCCCGATTCGCAATGGCGGCCCACAACGGTGACGGTCTCGCCGCCGCCCACCCGCTCGACGAGCGCGGCCTCGAACCGCTGCCCGTACAGGGACACCTCCAGGTTGTCTCCCATTCCGCCGTCGACCGCAACGTGGGTGATCAGCCCGCGCTTGACGGTGGTGACCCGGTACACGGTGCACGCGGCGGCCGCGGTCATGGATCGGCCGGGCTCGACGATGATGCGGGCGTCGGCGGGAACCAGTTCGCGGGCCTTGTCGATCATGGCCTGGGCGTAGGCGTCCACCGAGGGCGGTTGATCGGCATACGTATAACGGACGCCGAGCCCGCCCCCGAAGTCGTAGACGTCGAAGCTGCCCAGCGCGGCGACGGGCGCCACGGCTGCGGCCAGCTGCTCGGCATCGAGCAGCTGGGAGCCGACGTGGGTGTGCACGCCGTCGCATCGCAGCACCCTGCTTCGGCGGATCCTCTCGATGGCTACCCGGGCGTCCTCCGGCAGTAGACCGAACTTCGAGCCGGCGTGGCCGGTGGCGACCGCCGCGTGGGTGTCGGCCTCGATACCGGGCACCACCCGCACCAGGCAGGCTTGCCTGGTGCCGGGTTCGACGATGCGCTCCAGCCGGTCGATATCGTCGAAATTGTCGACGACGATCAGCCCGACGCCGTTGCCGACCGCCAGTTCGAGCTCCTCGTCGGTCTTGGCGTTGCCGTGCAACAGCATTCGGGCCGGGTCCGCGCCGGCGGCCAGCGCGGTGATGATCTCTCCCCCGCCGGCGACATCGAGCAGCAACCCCTCCTCCGCGGCCAGCCGTTGGATAGCGGTGCACGGGAAGGCTTTCGACGCGAACGCCACATCCGAGCGGGGCCACCGGCCGCGGAACGCGGCGAGGTAGTCGTTGGCCCGCTGTCGCACGGCGTCCTCGGCCACCACCATGACCGGGGTGCCGAACTCGGCGGCGAGATCGTCCAGCCGGCAGCCGCCGACGCTGAGGACTCCGTCGTCGATGCGGGAGCCGGGCGGGAACAGGCCGAGTACGTCGGGGTGGCTCATCTGAACTATCTTGCTCCAGCCGCGGGACCGCTACCCGCCGGCCTGCGGGCATTCCGGGGAAAAATGATGGAAGCCGTCGGCGGGCGCCCCGGCCTCGGTAACCTCGCCCCATGCGGGGTAGGGCATGCTGATCGCCGCGTTGCGGGATCTGCAGTGGCGCAAACGACGATTCGTGATCGCGATCGTCGGTACCGGACTGGTTTTCGCGATGACCCTGGTTCTGACGGGGTTGGCCAACGGTTTCCGGGTTGAGGCCACCCGCACGGTGGATGCCCTCGGCATCGACGGCTATCTGGTGAAATCCGGCGCACCGGGCCCGTTCCTGGGCTCCTCCCCCTTCCCGCCCACCCCGATACAGCAAATCGCTCGATTACCCGGTGTCACCCTCGCCGTACCCCTGGTGTACGGCAGCGCCACGATGCCCGACCGCGGATCGGCCCGCAATGTCAACGTGTTCGGAGCGCCGCAACGCGGGCCGGGCATGCCCGCGATGTCGGCCGGCCGGCCTCCGTCGGAGCCAACCGAGATCGCGGTGTCCAGCACGATGGGCAGGACGCTCGGTGACCGGATTGAAATCGGTTCGCGGACAATGGATATCGTTGGCATGGTCGATGATTCGACAGCGTTGGCCGGCCAGCCCAATGTGTTCCTGACGGTCGAGGGTGCCCAGCAGTTGTTGTTCTCCGGTCAGCGGCTCATCTCCTCGATCGGGCTGCGGGGTGCTCCCACGGCGATACCCGACGGCTTCCGCGCGGTCGATCGAGCCGGGGCCATCGAGGATCTGTCCCGCGCACTCAACGGCGCCCGCCGGGCGATGACGTTGATGGCGGGGCTGTTGTGGGTGGTCGCCGCGTTGATCGTCGGGTCGATGATCTATGTCTCGGCCATCGAACGCACACGGGATTTCGCGGTGTTCAAGGCGGTCGGGGTACCGGCGCGATCGATCCTCGGTGGGCTGGCCGTCCAGGCGATCATCGTCGCCGTCCTGGCCGCGGTGCTCGGCGGGGCGTTGTCGGTGGCGCTGGGCCCGCTGTTCCCGATGCGGGTGGACATCCCGACCGCGGCGTTCGTGGCGTTGCCGATCCTGGCGGTGGCGATCGGGCTGCTGGCCAGCGTCGCGGGCCTTCGCCGTGCGGTCACCGTCGACCCCGCGCTGGCGTTCGGGGGTCCCTAGCGTGGCCGACCTGCGGATCAAGGACCTCGTCGTGGAGTACTCCCGCGGCGAGTACGCGGTGCGCCCGATCGACGGGCTCAGCCTCGACGTCAGTGCCGGATCACTGGCGATCCTGCTCGGCCCGAGCGGCTGCGGGAAAACGACGCTGCTGTCCTGCCTGGGCGGCATCCTCAGCCCGTCGGCCGGCCGTATCGAATTCGGCGACGTCGATCTGACGAAACTCGATCAGCGCGAGTTCTCCGCGTACCGCCGCAACACGGTGGGCATCGTGTTCCAGGCATTCAACCTGGTGGCCAGCCTGACCGCACTGGAGAACGTGATGGTGCCGCTGCGGGCGGCCCGGGTGCCCCGGCACGAGGCCCGGCAGCGGGCCGAGGAGCTGCTGACCCGGGTCGGGCTGGCCGACCGGATGCGGCACCGGCCCGGCGATCTCAGCGGCGGCCAGCAGCAGCGGGTGGCGGTCGCGCGGGCGATCGCGCTGGATCCGCCGCTGGTTTTGGCCGACGAACCCACCGCCCACCTGGACTACATCCAGGTGGAGGAGGTGCTGCGACTGATCCGCGAGTTGGCCTCCGGGGAGCGGGTGGTGGTGGTCGCCACGCACGACACCCGGATGCTGCCGATGGCCGACCGGGTAGTCGAACTGATACCGCACCTGACCTACACCGAGCACGAACCGGAGACGGTGGACCTGCAACCTGGCGAGGTGCTCTTCGAGCAGGGCACCATGGGCGACTGCATCTATGTGGTGTCCCACGGCGAGGTCGAGGTGATCCGCGAATTGTCCAGCGGCGCTGAAGAAGTGCTGAAAGTCGCCGGGCCGGGCGACTACTTCGGGGAGATGGGTCCGGTGTTCGGCCTGCCGCGCTCGGCGACGGTGCGGGCGCTGACCGCGGCGACGGTGGTGGGCTACACGGTGCAGGCGTTCCGGGAGAAGCTGGGCGCCACCGGTTCTCGCGAGATCATCGAGCACCACGAACTGGCGGATTAACCGCTAGCCCGGTATCAGGCTCAGCAACAGGTCGGGGCCGATCCGGTCGACGCCGTCGTACTGCCACCGCAGTGCCCGCGCGATGCTGGGCACGCCGACGTCGTCGACGGCGGTGACCGGGCCACCGAGCAGGATCGGGCCGACATAGGCCAGGATCCGGTCGATCACCCCGGCCCGCAGGAAGGCGCCCGCCAGCGTCGGGCCTCCCTCGACGAGCACATCAGTGCGATCCGACAACGCCCGGATCACCTCGTGCGGATCGTGGGTGCGGATCACCATCGTGCGCGAATCATCGTTGAGCACATTGGCTTCCGGGGAAATCTCGCGCATGCCGACGACCACCCGCAGCGGCTGGCGGTCGGCCAGTCCCCCGCCGGGTAGCCGGGCGGTCAATGTCGGGTCGTCGATGTCGACCGTGCCGGTGCCGACCACGATCGCGTCGGCGACCGCGCGGCGCACGTGCAGGTCGGCACGCGCGGCGTCACTGGTGATCCACTGCGAGGACCCGTCGGCGGCGGCGCTACGTCCGTCGACACTGGTGGCGAACTTCCACGTCACGTGGGGCCGGCCGGTGCGCTGCTTGTGCAGCCATTCCCGCAGCGGGCCGCCCGACACCTCCTCGGCGCATACCCCGGCCGTCACCGCGATGCCCGCCGCGCGCAGCCGGTCGGCGCCGCCGGAGGCGACCGGATTGGGGTCGGCGACGGCATAGACCACCCCGGCCACGTCGGCCTCGATCAGAGCATCGACGCACGGCGGGGTGCGGCCGTGGTGATTGCACGGCTCGAGGGTGACCACGGCGATCCCACCGGCGGCCCGCTCCCCGGCCTCGCGCAGCGCCATCACCTCGGCGTGCGGGCCACCTGTCGGCCGGGTGCCGCCGACACCGACGACATCGCCCTCCTGGCTCAGAATGACCGCTCCCACAGGCGGATTCGGATACGTTGAGCCCTTTACCTGTTGCGCCTGCGTGATGGCCAACCGCATCGCGGCCTCGACCTCACCCGCGGTGGGTGCTGTCATAACCGCAGATGCCGCGAGGCGGCGGCCGCCTGCCGGCGCAGCGCCTCCACCGCCGCCGCGGGGTCCTGGGCGCCGTAGACGGCCGAACCGGCCACGAAGCAGTCCACCCCGGCCTCGGCGGCCAGTTCGATGGTGTCGGCGTTGACCCCGCCGTCGATCTCCACCAAGATCGTGAGCTCGCCGGAATCGACCAGGCGGCGAGCTGTCGCGACCTTGGGCAACACCTCGGCGATGAAGCTCTGCCCGCCGAAGCCCGGTTCGACCGACATGACCAGCAGCGTGTCGAAGTCGCGCAGGATCTCCAGGTACGGCTCCAGCGGTGTGCCGGGTTTGACCGACAGGCCCGCCTTCGCGCCCGCGGCGCGGATGTCGCGCGCCACCGCGACCGGGTTGTCGGTCGCCTCGGCATGGAACGTGACGTTGTAGGCCCCGGCCTCGGCGTACCCGGGTGCCCAGCGGTCCGGGTCGTCGATCATCAGATGGCAGTCCATCGGGATGTCGGTGGCCGCCAACAAGCTCTCCACCACCGGCAGGCCGAGGGTCAGGTTCGGCACGAAGTGGCCGTCCATGACGTCGACGTGCAACCAGTCCGCGCCCTCGACGGCGGCGGCCTCGTCGGCCAGGCGCGCGAAATCGGCGGACAGGATCGACGGCGCGATCATCGGACGGGACGGTGTCGCCATGGCTGCAAGCCTAAGCATTCTTCTGCAAGGCAGCCGCGAACATGGCGTCGGTGCCCTGCCGGTGCGGCCAAAGCTGCACGTGCGGGCCGTCACCCAGGCGTTCGGCCGGAGCGAACAGCGGACGGGTGTCGATCGCGGTGACCGGGTACCGGCGCAGCGCATCGGAGACCACGCCGACGGTCTCGGCCAGGTGCGGCGAGCAGGTGGCGTAGAGCACAACGCCGCCGGGCCGGGTCAGGGCGATCGCGGCGGCCAGCAGTTCGCGCTGCAGCTTGGCCAGCACCGGGACATCGGCCGGGACGCGCCGCCAGCGGGCCTCGGGCCTGCGTCGCAGCGCCCCGAGCCCGGTGCACGGCGCGTCCACCAGCACCCGGTCGAAGCTGCCCGGTGTCAGCGACGATTCCCGGCCGTCGACCCGCAGCACCTCGACGGGCAGGCCGCGGGTGTTCTGCTCGACCAGGTCGGCGCGGCGCGGCGCGGGTTCGATCGCGGTCACGCTGCCACCGCGCTGCGCGGCGATTGCGGCGATCAGCGCGGTCTTGCCGCCCGGTCCCGAGCACAGGTCCAGCCAGCGTCCGGAGTCCTCACCGGCCAGCGGGGCCAGTGTCAGCGCCTGGGCCACCAGCTGACTGCCCTCGTCCTGCACCAGCGCGTTACCGTCACGCACCGCCGCCAACCGGCCAGGGTCGCCGCCGGAGAGGTACACCGCGTACGGCGAGTACCGCCCGACCGTCCCGTCGACCTCGGCGGCCAGCTCGGCCGCGGTCAGCACACCGGGGCGCGCGGCAAGGTGCACGCCCGGGCGGGCGTCGTCTGCCGCCAACGCGGCGTCGAGTTCCCCGGCATCGGTGCCGAGCGCGTCAGCGAACGCCTGGGCGATCCAGCGTGGGTGCGCGTGCACGAACGCCAGGTGGCCCACCGGGTCGACAGCCGTCCCGGGGGCCAGCTCGCCTACCCAGGATGCCTCGTCGCGGCCGGCGATGGTGCGCAGCACACCGTTGACGAAACCGGCTCTGACGCTGTCGAATTCGATGCCGGCCTGTTCGACCGTGGTGGACACCGCGGCGTGTTCGGCGACGTTGGTCCGCAGCAGTTGATAGGCGCCCAGGCGCAGCAGGTCCAGCAGCACGGGGTCGATCTGCTCGACGGGACGCCCGGCCGCGGCGGCGATCACGGCGTCGAGCAGACCCATCGTGCGGCAGCTGCCGTAGGCCAGTTCGGTGGCGAATGCCGCGTCACGGCCGTGGATTCCGCGCTCGGCCAGCATGGCGGGCAGCACCAGGTTGGCGTAGGCGTCCCGCTGCGACACCGCGCGCAGCACATCGAAAGCGGCCTGGCGGGCCGGATCCAGCGGGGTACGCCGCGGACGGCGCGGCGGACGCTGCTGAGCGCGATCGCGGCCCGGCGGCGAGCCGGTCCGGTCGCGCTTCTGACTCGATCCTTGAAAGCGCTTGCCCCTGTGCGGGTTTCCCTTGGCGGAATCGCTCATGATGCCCGGACCGTCCCGTCGAGCCGCGCGCCGCGGGCCCAGTCTGCTGCGTTCATCAGCTTCTTACCCGGCGGCTGCACCTGGCCGAGCACGACCGGGTGTGACCCGGTGCCGACCCTGACCCCGGAGCGATCCACCGCTATCACCCCGGGCGGCATCGGCGCCCCGGCCTCGTCGACGGCGACCGGGCCGAGCTTGACCCGCAGGTCACCGATCATCGTCCAGGCACCGGGGCCGGGGGTCACCGCGCGGATCCGGCGCTCGACGACGTGGGCGGGTAGATCCCAGCAGACACGCGCCTGTTCGACGGTGATCTTCGGCGCCACGCTGATCCCGTCGGCGGGCTGGGCCACCGGGGTCAGCGTGCGTTGAGCGATACCGTCCAGGGTCGCCTCCAGCAGGGCCGCCCCCGAGACCGCCAACCGGTCCAGCAGGTCGCCCGAGGTATCGGTGGCCCGCACCGTTTCGGTGACCACCCCGTAGACGGGCCCCGAATCCAGGCTGGGCTCGATAAGAAACGTCGTTGCGCCCGTGACGGTGTCGCCCGCCGCGATCGCCGCCTGCACCGGGGCCGCTCCCCGCCAGGCCGGCAGCAGCGAGAAATGCAGATTGATCCAGCCGTGCACCGGGACTGCCAGCAGCGCCTCGCTCAGCAGCGCACCGTAGGCCACCACCGCGCAGCATTCCGGCGCCAGCTCGGTCAATTCGGCGATGAATTCGCCGCTGTTCGGCCGCGACGGGCGCAGCACCGGGATGCCGGCCTCCCCCGCCAGCCGCGCCACAGGCGAGGGTGCGGGTTTGCCACGGCGTCCGGCGGCGGCGTCCGGGCGGGTGAGCACCGCGATCACCTCATGGCGAGGCGAGTCGATCAGCCGTTGCAGTGACGGCAGTGCCGGTTCGGGTGTACCGGCGAAAATGATTCGCATACTTCTACTTTGGCACCTGGTAGAACTCGCGCTGCGACACCCCGGCCATCCCGGCGACGAACATCGTCGGGATCGTGGTGATCAACCGGTTCACCGTCGCGACCGCGTCGTTGTAGTACTGCCGCGCGAAGGCGAGTTTGTCCTCGGTGTCGGCCAGGTTCTGTTGCAGATTGAGGAAGTTGGCCGAGGAGTTCAGCTGCGGATAGGTCTGGCCCAGCGCCAGCACCTGACCGACCGCGGTGTCGAACTCTTTCTCCGCCGAAGTCCGCTGCGCCACAGACTTTCCCGCGGTCGCGGCGGCAAGTGCGGCCTGGGCGTCGGCGACGTGGTCCAGGATCGCCTTTTCGTGGGCGGCGAAGGTCTGCACGGTGTGCACCAGCCCCGGGATGAGGGCGGCCCGCCGGGTGAGCTGGACATCGATACCACCCAGCGCCTCGTCGACGCGGACATCGGCGGCCCGAACCCTGTTGTAGCCCACCACGAAACCGATCAGCACCAGGACCGCGAGCACCAGCACCACGACCAGCACGAAGCTCACCATGAACCGCCGCCTCCTCCTCCGCCTCCACCGCCGCCCCCGCCTCCGCCGCCTCCGCCGCCTCCGCCGCTACTGGACGACGAGGACTGCGAGGCGGTGTAGGCACCGATCGACGACGACAACGCCGACTCGAAGCTGTCGAAACTAGCACCTCCGCTGCTGGCAGCATGCCAGGCGGTGGGAGACGAGGAGTGGTACCAGTCGGGCTGCGGGGCGATGTCGCCTGTGGTGGCCTGGTACTTGTGCGCCCAGAGGGCGGCGACCCCGCCGGCCACGGCGAACGGGATATAGGCGGTGTAGAGGTCCTTGCGCGCGGCGAAGTCGAAGCGGGATTCGGCAGAGTCGGTGGACAACATGCGGTAGAAACCGCCCGCCTGCGACCACAATTGGCGGCCGGCCGCGGTGCGGCGGCTACCTACCCCTTGACGCCACGACCTGGTCGAGAACAGGAAGAACACCACGAACGGCAAACCCCACAGGGTGATCGGGAAGAACCAGCCGACGAATCCGCCGACGGCCAGCACCAGGGCGATGACGTTGGCGAGCCGCAGCCACAGCTCATTGCGGCGCTTCACCATGAATCCGTCGAACGCCCAGTTCCTGACCGCGGCGTCCATATCCTCCTTGGCTCGCGACAACTTCTTGCCGGCCGACACGCTGCCGTTCGCGTCGAACTTGGCATCGGGTCCGATGACCTTCAGGGCGGAGCCGACGGCAACGCTGACCGGGTCGGCGTCGGCCCAGGCCGCCGACGGGGCGGCGCCGGTGATCTTCCACTTCTTCTCGCTGACCTGGTGCAGATCGATCAGCTTTCGTTCAGCCAGATGGAACAGCGTCGCCGTCAGCCCGTGGGCCGGCACTTTCTCGGTGCGGATGTATTCGCACTGCACCGGGCCCAGCCCCGGCGGAGGTGCGTACTGCAGCGGGAAACCGGGCGAGGGCTCGACCGTGGTCCGCCACCACAGGTAGGCACCCAGACCGGCCGCCACGCTGACTCCCACCAGCCACAGCGCGGCGGGCAGCGACCGGCCCAGAATGCGGTCCCAGCGGTAGGACCACGGCAACGTAGCGCGCGGCGGGGTCGGCACGTCGACACCCGCCCGCACCGTGACGGGCGTGCGCGGACCCAGGTTGGACGCCGACAGGTGGACCTGGTCGCCGCTGACGGTCAGGTCGTCGCAGGCGCGACCGACGCCGTAGCCGACCGAGCACTGCGCCCCGGTGACACCGCCGGGCAACGTGATAGCGATGTCCGCATGGTCGATCTCGTTGTTCCACGCCGGGGCGATGACATTCCAGAAGAACGCCGACTGCGCCGACGGGTCACCGGTCGACGACGCGAACTCCTTGTCGGCGCCGGTGCCACCCGGATCGAGGACGCCGTCGATGGTGTAACGGATCCGGAAGACGTGGGTGCCGTAGTCCAGGTAGCGGTTGGGATCGCCGATCTTGGCAACCAGGAAGCGCTCTCCGCTCTCCCAGTACAGCTTGTAGGGCACCGGGCGGTCGTCGAGGAGGATCTCGGTCACCCGAGGTGCCTGGCGGACATGCGCGTCGTTGAGGTTGGCGACATCCCAGTACCGGAAGATTCCGTGCCGGCCGCCGGGGAAGTCGCCGGTGATGATCTCGGTGGCGTCCATCCGGCCGTCTCGGTCGACGACGAAATCGGCGTGGTAGTCGGTGATGACGACCGGGTCCGATACCGGGCCGCCCTGCGAGGAACCGGTGAGCACCAGCGGCCACAACAATCCGAAGGCGATCAGCAGCAGCAGAATCGACCGTCTGATCGCCCGTCCGGTCCACTTCATGTCGCCCCCTGTCAGACGGTCGGGTTCACGCCTGCCCATTTCGCCGGGTCTCACCCTATGTGCAACGGATCAATCTGTACCCGAACTGCCTCGTGGTCGTGGCGGGCGCTGGCGATCGCGATCGCGTGCCGCAGCGACGCCGCCAGCGCCAGACCCTCGTCCTTGCGGACCCGCACCAGCATCCGGATGACCGGCTCGCCGGGACGGGTCGCGGGCGGGCGGCGCACCCCCGGCGGCAGGTCGACGGGGCCCAGCCGATCGGCGTCCTCGGGCAGTTCGGCGTGCTCGAGGAGCGCGTCGACCGCATCCGCGGCCCCGTCGACGGCGGCCATGTGCACGCTCGGCGGCAGGCCGACTTCGGCGCGGCCCGCCAATTCGGCCTCGGCATGGCCGACGGGATCCCACTTGATCAGCGCCTGCACGGTCGGGATGGCCGATTCGGCGACCACCGCCACGACGCCGCCGTCGCCGCGGGACCGCACCAGCGCCGCGGCCGCCATCCAGCGCCGCAGGGTGTCCTCGGCGGCCCGCAGATCCTGCCGGCCCAACAGCGCCCAGCTGTCCAGCAGCAGCGCGGCGCCATACCCGCCCGGCACCCTCGGTTCCGCGCCGGGGGTCGCGACGACGAGGGCCGGGCCGGGCTCGATCTCAGTGTGCACCGCATCACCGGCCGAGGTGATGACCGCCGTCCCCGGGAAAGCCCGTCCCATCTCCTCAGCGGTGCGGCGGGCCCCCACCACCACCGCGCGGATCGCATCGGAGCCGCACCGCCGGCACCGCAGCGCCGTGTCGAGCCGGCCACACCAGCGGCACATAGCGCCGGCAGCGTCCCGCTCGGACAACGACAGCGGGCCCATGCAGTGCCGGCAGCGGGCGATCGTGCGGCAGCGGGCGCACGCGACCGATGGCACGTAGCCCCGCCGCGGCACCTGGATCAGTACGGGCGCCTCTGCCTCGAGGGCGCCGCGGGCGGCGCGCAGCGCCAGGGAAGGCAGCCGGGCCGAGCGGGCCGCGGGATCCCGTTCCTCGGCGTAGCCGGCGTCGTCGAGGGCGACCACCCGCGGCGCGGCAGCCCGCACCTGCGGTCGGGGCGCCACCAGGTCGTGCGCCCAGCCGCTGTGCACCAGCGCGTGCGCCTCGGCGGTGCGGGCGTAGCCGCCGATCAGCGCGGCGCAGCGCAGCTGGTGGGCCCGCAGCATCGCCACCTCGCGGGCATGCGGGTAGGGCGCGCGGGGTTCGGCGAGGCTGTCGTCCCCGTCGTCCCAGACGATCACCAGGCCCAGCCGGTCGACGGGCGCGAACACCGCGCTGCGGGTGCCGATCACCAACCGGACCTGCCCGCGCAGCGCCGCCAGCCAGCGGCGATAGCGGGCGGAGGGCCCGAGTCCGGCCGACAGGGCGATCACCGCCGCGGGGTCGATGCGGGCGATGGCCGCCTGCCAGAGCGCGTCGATATCGCGCTGGTCGGGAACCACGGCCAGCACCCCGTAGCCGCCGCCGACGGCGGCCGCGGCGGCTTCGGCGACGCGGTCGCACCAGTGTTCGCCGGGCAGCGCCTGCCATACCGCGCGGGCGGCCCGGCCGTCGCGCAGCGCCGCCAGGAACCCCTCACCGCCGCTGTAGCGGGCCCAGCCGGCCGGGTCGACCGGTTCGACGACCGGCAGCAGCGGGGGGTCGGCCTGGGCCTTCTCCGCCCGGGCGTGCCGCGGCGGGATGGCCAGCCGCAGCACGTCGGGGCGGGTACCGGCATAGCGGGCCGCCACCGCGTCGACCAGGCGGCGGACCTCTCCGGTGAGCACCGGCTCAGCCGAGATCACCCGGTCCAGCCAGCCCAGCTGACCGACATGGTCTGTGTCGGAACGCCTTTCGAGCAGGAATGCGTCGACGAGCCGGCCGTGGAACCGCACCCGGACCCGCACCCCGGGCTGGGCGTCGTCGGACTGTTCTGCCGACACCAGGTAGTCGAACTCGCGGTCCAGGTGCGGAACCGACAGCATCGGCAGCACCCGGGCGACGGGTTCGTGCTCGGCGGCACGCCGGATCGGCATCGTCGAAGACTATCGACGGCGCCGACGCCGATCTCAGTCGACGGCCCGGCCGAAAAAGAACCCGGCGGTGATCAGCACCTGCGAGGTGGCGTAGACCCACCAGATCGGCACCTCCAGTGCCGGGGAGTCCAGGATGAAGCGGCCGATGCCGATCATGCCGTCGGAGACCGCGAAACACACCGCGCCCAGGGCCGTCCACGGGGTGGGCAGGCGGGCGAGCAGCGCGGCACACACCATGGCGCCCAGCACCGCGATGTAAACGGTGACCGGGATGGTCAAGCCGTCGGCCACCAGGCGCGGCCAGAACCACACCAGCAAACCCACGCAGGCGACCAGCACGACCGCCGAGGCGGCCAGGCGGGGCCGGCTGGAACCCCGCAGCGGCAGCAGCGCGCCCAGATAGCAGAGATGGGTTACCAGAAACGAGCCCAGCCCGAGCACGAACGACGGCTGCCACCACGGCATCGCCAGGAAGAAGTCGCCACCGGCCGAGAACAGCAGTGCCGCGACCAGCCAGCGCCGCTCCCGAACGATCGGGTGGCCCAGCGCCGCCACCGCCAACAGCACGGCCATCAGGGCCTTGACGGCGGGCTGGCCGGTGAACCGGCCGGTGAGTTCGGCGTTGTCGGGCAGACCCAGCGCGGCTACTACCAAGAAGATGCCGTAGCCGATCGCCGCCGCCGCACCGGCTAGCCACCACCTTGTCGGGGTGCGTACGTACGGTGGGCTGATGCCCAGCTTGGACCGACCGCCGGTGGATGCCATCCTGCAGAAGGTACTGGAAGCAGTGCCGTTCCAACTGACCGTCGACGGCGGAATCGACGAGGCGCGCCGACGGCTGCGCGACCTGCCGCGCCGCCCCGTCCATCCCGGCCTGCGGGTGGAAAACCACCACATCGACGGCCCCGGCGGCCCGATCCCGGTGCGGGTGTACTGGCCCGACGAGGCCGCGCAGCGGCCTCCGGTGACGATGTACTTCCACGGCGGCGGCTTCGCCGTCGGCGACCTGGACACCCACGACGGGACGGCCCGCCAGCATGCGGTCGGCGCGGGCAGCGTGGTCGTCTCGGTCGACTACCGGCTGGCCCCCGAGCACCCCTATCCCGCCGCCGTCGACGACGCCTGGGCGGCGACCCGCTGGGTGGCCGCCCAGGCCGACCGGTTCGGCGCGGACGGCTCGCGCCTGGCGGTCGCCGGCGACTCGGCCGGCGGCACGCTGGCGGCCGTGGTGGCACAGCTAGCCCGGGATGACGACGGTCCACCGATCGCCTTCCAGCTCCTCTGGTACCCGTCCACGATGTGGGACACCTCGCTGCCGTCCTTCGCCGAGAATGCCGAGGCGCCGGTGTTGGACAACGCGGCCATCATCGCCTTCACCCGCTGGTATGCCGGCCACCTCGACCTGTCCGACCCGCCGGCCAGCCTGGCTCCGGGCCGGGCGGCCGACCTGGCCGGCCTGCCGCCCGCCTACATTGCCGTCGCCGGCCACGACCCGCTGCGCGACGACGGTGCCCGCTACGCGGAGCTGCTGGCGGGCGCCGGTGTAACGGTGGACCTACATCAGGCCGACACATTGGTGCATGGCTACCTCGGTTACGCCGGGGTCGTTCCGGCCGCCACCGAGGCGACCGAACGCGGATTGGCCGCTCTGCGCGCAGCGTTGCACGCCTGAGCGGCTGAACACACCACCGCTAGCAGCAAACCTTGTCGGGACCGTCCGGACAGGCCACAATGGCAACAATCGCCATGATCGGGAGGATCTACCCCATGAACGAAGCTGCCGGAACCCGGCGCACACTCGGCATCTGCTTCGGTGTCATCGCCGCCGGCCTCGCGTCGGCTGTCATCGCCGCCCCGATGGCCTCGGCCGCACCCGACTGCAGCAAGCCGGCTGTCGATGCCCAGGTCGCGAGCTCGCAGGGACAACTTCAGACCTATCTGAACACCCATCCGGACGGCCAGAAGATGCTGATGACCGCGGCCCTGCAGCCGCGCGCGCAGGCCGCCGCGACCCTGCAGGCCTACGCGCAGGCCAACCCGCAGGAGTACCAGGAGTTCACCGCGCTCCTCGCCCCGCTGGGCACGCTGCAGAAGCAGTGCGGCGTGACGGTCATCCCGCCCCAGTACCAGTGGGCGTTCGACCAGTTCGTCGGCTAGCCGGGTAGGTCGGGCGTCGCCCGGCGCGCCGCATACGGGCTGGGCGTCGTGCCGTACCTACGCCGAACGCGTGGCAGAACGTCGAGGTGTCGGTGTAGCCGAGCCGTTTTGACACCTCGTCGACGGTCTGATGCTTCACCTTCTCCCCCAAACCGACATTTGGCAGGCAAAGTGCGAGACGAAGCCTGCACAACGTCGATCTCGACGAGAACTAGACGGAGTTCTTGAGGTCGTCGACCTTGTCCAGCCGCTCCCAGGGCAGGTCGATGTCGGTGCGGCCGAAGTGGCCGTACGCGGCGGTCTGGGCGTAGATCGGCTGCAGCAGGTTCAGGTCGCGGACGATCGCGCCTGGGCGCAGGTCGAACACCGCGGTGATCGCCTTTTCGATCCGCGCCGGGTCGACGGTCTCGGTGCCGAACGTCTCGACGAACAGACCCACCGGCGCGGCCTTGCCGATCGCGTAGGCCACCTGCACCTCGACTCGCTGGGCCAGCCCTGCGGCGACCACGTTCTTGGCCACCCAGCGCATGGCGTAGGCGGCCGAGCGGTCCACCTTCGACGGGTCCTTGCCGGAGAACGCACCGCCGCCGTGGCGGGCCCATCCGCCGTAGGTGTCGACGATGATCTTCCGACCGGTCAGACCGGCGTCGCCCATCGGCCCGCCGACGACGAACTTCCCGGTGGGATTGACCAGCAGCCGGAAGTCCGAGATGTCCATGGTGTCGTGCGCCAACTCGGCGAGCACGGCGTTCACGACCTTCTCACGGATGTCGGGGGCCAGCTGCTTGTCCAGGTCGATCCCCTCGGCGTGCTGCGTCGAGAGCACCACGGTGTCCAGCCGGACCGGTGTGTTGTCCTTGTACTCGATCGTCACCTGGGTCTTGCCGTCCGGGCGCAGGTAGTCCAGCACACCGTCCTTGCGGACCTTCGTGAGCTGACGAGAAAGCCGGTGCGCCAACGCGATCGGCAGCGGCATCAGCTCGGGCGTATCGCCGATGGCATAGCCGAACATCAATCCCTGGTCGCCGGCGCCCTGCAGGTCGAGCGGATCGGCGGCACCCTCGACGCGGGTCTCATGGGCGGTGTCGACGCCCTGGGCGATATCGGGCGACTGGGCGCCGATACCGATGTTCACACCACAGGTCTCGTAGTCGAAGCCCTTGATCGACGAGTCGTAGCCGATCTCCTTGATCCGGTCACGGACGATCAGCGGGATATCGGCGAACGCTTCCTTGGCATTGGTGGTGACTTCGCCGATGACGTGCACCTGGCCGGTCGTGACCGCCGTCTCCACCGCAACGCGGGACTTGGGGTCCTGCGCCAGCAGTGCGTCGAGCACCGAGTCGCTGATGGCGTCACAGATCTTGTCGGGGTGCCCCTCGGTTACCGACTCACTGGTAAACAGCCGACCCTTATCGCTCACAGCGTCATCCCTTCCACGGCAGCCCTTCCAAGAAATTAGTTCAGCGAATCATAACTTCGACCTGACAGACCAAACCGGGACGGTACGTCCCCCACCAGCCTTCTGCGCAGTTTTTGGGTAAATGCCGACCGACCCGCTAGCCCTGCCGCCGCAGCAGCGTCGCGATCGCGTCCACGATACGGCTTGCCATCAGCGTCTTCGACCCGTGCTCCAGTGCGGCTTCGGTGCCGTCGGCGCCCAACAGCCAGCCGTCGTTGCTGTCCACCTCGAATGCACGGCCCTCCCCGACCGCGTTGACCACGAGCAGATCGCAGCCCTTGCGGGCCAGTTTGGACCGGGCGTGGAACAGCACGTCACCGCTGGCGTCACCGGTCTCGGCGGCGAAGCCGACGATGGCCCGCATGTTCGGCAGCTCCCCGTCGGTCCGCAGGCGCACCGCCCCGGCCAGCACGTCCTCGGTGCGCACCAATTCGATCGCCGGCGCATCCACCACGTCGGGCTTCTTCTTGATCTTGCTGGTGGCCACCTGGGCGGGCCGGAAGTCGGCCACCGCGGCGGCCATGACGAGCACATGGGCCTCCGGCGCGTGTTTGGTGACCGTTTCGTGCAGCTGCGCCGCGGAGGTGATGTGCAGGACGTGCACGCCGGCGGGATCGGCCAGTCCGGCCGTGTTGCCGGCGATCAGGGTGACCTCGGCGCCGCGCTGAGCGGCCACTCTGGCCACGGCGTAGCCCTGTTTACCGGAGCTGCGGTTGCCGATGAAACGGACCGGGTCGATCGCCTCCCTGGTGCCGCCCGCGCTGACCAGCAGCTTGACACCGCTCAGGTCGTAGGGCAGCGCGTCTGATCGGGCCAGCAGCAGTTCGGCGAAGGTGGTGATCTCCTCCGGCTCGGGCAGCCGGCCCGGGCCGGTGTCGGAACCGGTGAGCCGTCCGGAGGCGGGTTCCAGGACGACCGCCCCCCGGGCACGCAACGTCGCGACGTTGTCGGCGGTGGCCGGGTGAGACCACATCTCGGTGTGCATGGCCGGCGCGAAGAGCACCGGGCAGCGAGCCGTGAGCAGGGTGGCGGTCAGCAGGTCGTCGGCCCGGCCGGCGACGGCACGGGCCAACAGATCGGCCGTGGCCGGCGCGACGATGACGAGGTCGGCTTCCTGCCCGAGCCGGACGTGTGGAACCTCGTCGACGTCTTCGAAGACGCCGGTACGGACCGGGTGCCCGGACAGTGCCTCAAATGTCGCGGCACCGACGAACCGCAATGCCGACTCGGTGGGGACGACGCGGACGTCGTGCCCGGCCTCGGACAGCTGGCGGACCACCGAGCACGCCTTGTAGGCGGCGATGCCTCCGGCGACGCCGACGACGATCCGCTTGCGGTTCATCAACTAGCCCGACCTGGTGGGCTACTCGCCCTCGGTGTGTTCGAGCAGGTCGCCGTGGATCTCGCGGAGCGCGATCGACAGCGGCTTCTCCTGCAGGCCGGGCTCGACCAGCGGGCCGACGTATTCGAGGATGCCGTCGCCGAGCTGGTTGTAGTAATCGTTGATCTGGCGGGCGCGCTTGGCCGCGTAGATCACCAGCGCGTACTTGCTCGACACCCGCTCCAGCAACTCGTCGATGGGCGGGTTGGTGATGCCCAGCGGCGTGTCATAGGCCGTTGCGGCACCCGGGGCCGGATCGTAGTGATCCGTGCTGGCTTGCGTCACGTAGAACTTCTTCCTGGCGGATGTGCGGGGTTGAACTGGCAGATGTGGGTCTTGTATCGCGTTCCGAGTCGGGGTTATCGACGTCTGACGCCGGCTTCGGAGCCTTAATCTTTGGCGCCCACCAGCAAGGATACCAATTCGGCGCAGGCCGAATCCAATTGGCTGTTCACGACGACGACGTCGAAGCCACCCTGAGCGGCCAGCTCGGCCCGGGCGGTGTCCAGCCGACGCGCCACGACCTCCGGCGATTCGGTGCCGCGGTCCACCAGACGCTGCTCGAGCGCTTCCCAGCTGGGCGGGGCCAGAAATACCGTCAAGACCTCGGGCATCGCCCGTTTGACGGCTTCGGCCCCGGCCAGATCGACTTCGATCAGGACCGGATGCCCCGCCGCCGCGGCCTGAGCCACCGGCGCCGCCGGCGTGCCGGAGCGCTGCAGACCGTTGTGAATCTCCGCCCATTCGAGCAGGTCACCGTCATCGATCAAACGCTGGAACTGGGTGGGCGTGACGAAGTGGTAGTCGACACCGTCCACCTCACCCGGGCGCTTGGCTCGGGTAGTAGCCGACACACTGAAATGCAGGTCGGGCACCTGCTCGCGCAGGCGGCGGACGACTGTCGACTTCCCTACCCCGGATGGCCCGGACAGCACCACCACTCGGCCATGGCCGTGGTGGCCGGGCATATCGCCCGTGCTGTCCGGCCCTCCGCCGGCATTCACCGCTTCTAGGCGGTGAAGTCGAACTTTTCCAGCAGTGCCTTGCGCTGACGATCACCCAGGCCGCGCAGACGGCGGGTCGGGGCGATCTCCAGCTCGGTCATGATTTCCTGCGCCTTGACCTTGCCGACCTTGGGCAAGGCCTCCAGCAGTGCGGAAACCTTCATCTTGCCGAGGACCTCGTCGGTCTCAGCGTCCTTGAGCACCTGCTTGAGGTTGGTGCCGCCACGCTTGAGCCGATCCTTGAGCTCGGCTCGTGCGCGACGTGCGGCAGCAGCCTTCTCCAACGCGGCTGCGCGCTGCTCGTCAGTCAACTGGGGAAGGGCCACGGGTTCCTCCGTCTCATCACCATCATTGTTTTGCCTGGGCCGGGTACTTCAGCCAGCGACAGCGACCGTACCCACGCTCTCTGACGAAATCTAACCCCACCCCCTGATTACCGATGCAAACCCGCAGGATATGGCCCAAGATCACGATGTCTGGACAGCTGTTGGGACAACTGTCCAGCAGCCCGCACCAGCCACTCCACATCCCGAAATCGACCCGGAAAATGCCGCTCTACCTGCGGTTCTTCAAGAGAATGCCGGTTGGCTACGGGGCCCCCGCCGCGCATCCCGGGGCAATGGGGGCCAAATTTCACCTCACAGGCAGGTCGCGGCGTGTCGGGCGTGTCGACACCGGCCCCGAAGATCACTTAGCGCACGCGCCGCGGTGCCCTAGTTTTGGATAGCCGCGCTACCTAATCTGGTCGAAGTCGTGGGCGTCCGGTGACAGATTCGAGCCCGAAGGACGCCGCGGCGACGACCGGGGTTCCGGCTCTTCGGGGTGTGGATCACGTTGTAACGCAAGCTGGGCTAGAGTGCTCACAGGGTGCTGCAGGACTAGATGTTGGGAGACATCGTGGTTTCTGAGGCGCCCGTTGCTGCCCATTTGCCGGCGAGCCGACCCTACCCCGCCCGGTTGGGCCCGAAGGGCAACCTGGTCTACAAGCTGGTGACCACCACCGATCACAAGCTGATCGGGATCATGTACGTGGTCACCTGCTTCGTCTTCTTCTTCGTCGGCGGGTTGATGGCGCTGTTCATCCGCGCCGAGTTGGCGGTGCCGGGTCTGCAGTTCCTGTCCAACGAGCAGTACAACCAGCTGTTCACCATGCACGGCACGGCGATGCTGCTGTTCTACGCGACACCCATCGTGTTCGGGTTCGCCAACCTGGTGCTGCCGCTGCAGATCGGCGCCCCCGACGTCGCCTTCCCCCGGCTGAACGCATTGTCGTTCTGGCTCTTCCTGTTTGGCGCTTTGATCGCCCTGAGCGGCTTCATCACCCCCGGTGGCGCCGCCGACTTCGGCTGGACGGCCTACACCCCGCTCTCGGATGCCATGCACACACCGGGCGCCGGCGGTGACCTGTGGATCCTGGGTCTGGCCGTCGGTGGTCTGGGCACCATCCTGGGCGCGGTCAACATGATCACCACGGTGGTGTGCATGCGGTGCCCGGGCATGACGATGTTCCGGATGCCGATCTTCACCTGGAACATCCTCGTGACGTCGATCCTGGTGCTGCTCATCTTCCCGCTGCTGACCGCCGCCCTGTTCGCCCTGGCCGCCGACCGCCGCCTCGGTGCGCACATCTACGACCCGGCCAACGGCGGGATGATCCTGTTCCAGCACCTGTTCTGGTACTTCGGCCACCCCGAGGTGTACGTGATCGCGTTGCCGTTCTTCGGCATCGTCACCGAGATCTTCCCGGTGTTCTCCCGCAAGCCGATCTTCGGCTACACCACCCTGGTGTTCGCCACCATGGCGATCGCCGCACTCTCGGTGGCGGTGTGGGGCCACCACATGTACGTCACGGGTGCGGTGCTGCTGCCCTTCTTCAGCTTCATGACGTTCCTGATCGCGGTGCCCACCGGGATCAAGTTCTTCAACTGGATCGGCACGATGTGGAAGGGACAATTGACCTTCGAGTCGCCGATGCTGTTCTCCATCGGCTTCCTGCTCACCTTCCTGGTCGGTGGTCTCTCGGGTGTGCTGCTGGCCAGCGCTCCGCTGGACTTCCACGTCAGCGACACGTATTTCGTTGTGGCGCACTTCCATTACGTGCTGTTCGGCACCATCGTGTTCGCCACCTACGCCGGTGTGTATTTCTGGTTCCCGAAGATGACCGGGCGGCTGCTCGACGAACGGTGGGCCAAGCTGCACTTCTGGCTGACGTTGATCGGGTTTCACACCACGTTCCTGGTGCAGCACTGGCTCGGCGACGCGGGCATGCCGCGGCGCTACGCCGACTACCTGTCCACCGACGGCTTCACGACGTTGAACATCATCTCCACGATCGGCGCGTTCATCCTCGGTGTCTCGGTGATCCCGTTCGTCTGGAATGTGTTCAAGAGCTGGCGCTACGGCGAGGTCGTGACCGTCGACGACCCGTGGGGCTACGGCAACTCGCTGGAGTGGGCGACCTCGTGCCCGCCGCCGCGGCACAACTTCACCGAGCTGCCCCGCATCCGCTCCGAGCGGCCCGCCTTCGAGCTGCACTACCCGCACATGATCGAGCGGATGCGCGCGGAGTCCCACGTCGGCGGGTCACACAAGGCGAAGCTCGAGGAGACGAAAGCCTAAGCGAGGTAGGCGACCTCGTCGCGCATCTTCTCCCCCGCCGCCCGGATCGCCGCCACTTCCGGTCCGGCGCGCAGGATCTCGCGGGACACCGCCGGAAGCAGCTGACCGGGTAGCGCGCCCCCGAGACCGCCGAGCGCCTCGGGACGTCCGCCCTGTGCGCCCACCCCGGGGACGAGCACCGGCCCGCCCAGCGCGCTGAGGTCGGGGACGACGTCCAAGGTGGCGCCGACGACCACTCCGACCGAGCCGGGCCGCGGTCGTCCGGCCCGGTTGACGGCGGCGGCGTCGTCGACGATCGATTGCGCGACCGTGCGCTGCCCGGCCGTCGCCCGTTGCACCGAGGCGCCTTCGGGGTTGGACGTCGCGGCCAGCACGAACACCCCCCGCCCGTTGGCGGCGGCCAGGTCCAGAAGCGGCTGCAGGGAGCCGAAGCCGAGATACGGCGAGGCGGTGACGGCATCGGCGGCCAGCGGCCCGCTGCCGGCCCACGCCTGGGCGTAGGCCGCCATCGTCGATCCGATGTCGCCGCGCTTGGCGTCGGCGAGCACCAGCACACCCGCCTCGCGCAGCGCGGCCATGGTGCGCTCCAGGACCGCGAAACCCGCCGAGCCGTACGTCTCGAAGAAAGCCACCTGTGGTTTGACGACGGCGAATCCCCGGTAGGCCTGCACACAGATCTCGCAAAACCGGGCCAGCCCATCGGCGCTGACCGGAAGGTCCCAGGCAGTCAACAGTTCCGGATGCGGGTCGATGCCCAGGCACAGCGGCCCGCGCCCGGCGATCGCCGAGGCCAGTCTGGCGCCGAACCCGGTGTCAGTCATGGCCGAGCGTGGCGTGCAGTTCTTGTAGCGACCGGACGTCGATGTCCCCGCGAATGGCGGCCTCGATCCCCTGCACCGCCGCCGAGGCGCCCTGGACCGTGGTGATACACGGGACGTTCATCGACACCGCGACCGAGCGGATCTCGTAGCCGTCGATGCGCGGGCCGGAGTTTCCGTACGGAGTGTTGATCACCATGTTGACCTCGCCGGCCGCGATCGCGTCCACCGCCGACATCGGGGGCCGGCCATCCCCGGGCTCCTCGAAGTGCTTGCGCACGACGTCGCACGGAATCCCGTTGCGCCGCAGCATCTCCGCGGTCCCCTCGGTGGCCAGGACCAGGAAGCCGAGATCGGCCAGCCGTTTGACCGGAAACACCAGCGAGCGTTTGTCCCGGTTGGCCACCGAGACGAAGATTGTGCCGGTGGTGGGCAGCGAGCCGTACGCGGCGGTCTGGCTCTTGGCGAATGCACTGCCGAAGTCGCGGTCGATACCCATCACCTCGCCGGTCGACTTCATCTCCGGCCCGAGCAGCGAGTCGATGCCCGTGCCGTCCACCCGGCGGAACCGGTGGAACGGCAGCACCGCCTCCTTCACCGCGATCGGCGCGTTCGGCGCCGGTGTCGCACCGTCCCCGACGGAAGCCAGAACACCCTCTTCGCGGAGCTGGGAGATGCTGGCGCCCAGCATGATCCGCGCGCACGCCTTCGCCAGCGGGATGGCCGTGGCCTTGGACACGAACGGTACCGTGCGACTCGCCCGCGGGTTGGCCTCCAACACGTAGAGCACGTCGTCCTTGAGCGCGTACTGCACATTGAGCAGCCCGACCACCCCGACTCCGTGGGCGATGGCCTCGGTGGCCCGGCGCACCGCCTCGATGTCGCTGCGCCCCAGGGTCACCGGCGGAAGCGCGCACGCCGAGTCGCCGGAGTGGATGCCGGCCTCCTCGATGTGCTCCATCACGCCACCGATGTAGACCTCGGTGCCGTCGCACAGGGCGTCCACGTCGATCTCGATGGCGTCTTCGAGAAACCGGTCGACGAGCACCGGGTGCTCGGGTGAGAGCTGAGTGGCCCGGGTGATGTAGCCGTGCAACGTCTTCTCGTCGTACACGATCTCCATGCCGCGCCCGCCGAGCACGTAGGACGGCCGCACCAGGACCGGATAGCCGATGCGGGCGGCGATCTCGCGGGCCTGCTCGAAGCTGGTGGCGGTGCCGAATTTCGGGGCGGGCAAGCCCGCTGCCGTCAGCACCTGCCCGAAGCGGCCGCGGTCCTCGGCCAGGTCGATGGCCTCCGGCCGGGTGCCGACGATCGGTACCCCGGCATCGGCCAGCCGCTGCGCCAGCCCCAGCGGGGTCTGCCCGCCGAGCTGGACGATCACTCCCACCACGCCGGGACCGCCGTGGCCGGATTCGGATTCGGCGTGATACACCTCGAGGACGTCCTCGAAGGTCAGCGGTTCGAAGTACAGCCGGTCGGCGGTGTCGTAGTCGGTGGACACCGTTTCGGGGTTGCAGTTGACCATGACGGTCTCGAACCCGGCCTCGCTGAGCGTGGTCGCCGCGTGCACACAGCTGTAGTCGAATTCGATGCCCTGCCCGATGCGATTCGGCCCCGAACCCAGGATGAGGACCTTGGGCCGCTCGCTCTGCGGGGCCACCTCGGTCTCGGCGGCGGGATCCAGCTCGTAACTGGAGTAATGGTAGGGCGTCTTGGCCTCGAACTCCGCCGCACAGGTGTCGACGGTCTTGAAGACCGGGTGTATCCCGAGCCGCTGGCGCAGTGCCCGAACTCCGGTCTCACCGGCCAATTCGGGCCGCAGCGAGGCGATCTGGCGATCGGACAAGCCGCTGTGCTTGGCCCGGCGCAGCAGTTCTTCGTCGAGCACCGGGGCGTCGATCAGTTCCCGGCGCAAACCGACCAGGCGAGAGATCTGCTCGACGAACCAGGGATCGACACCGGAGGCGGCCGCGACCTCCTCGACACCGGCGCCCAGCCGCAGGGCCAGCTCGATGTCGTAGAGCCGGCCCTCGGTCGGGGTGCGCAGCCGGTCCAGCACGTCGGAGACCCAGCCGTCGTCGTCGGGCGCGGTCCAGAACCCCGCCCGGGTGGTCTCCAGGGAGCGCATCACCTTGCCCAGCGCCTCGATGAAGTTGCGGCCCAACGACATCGCCTCGCCGACGGACTTCATGGTGGTGGTCAGCGTCTGGTCGGCCCCGGGGAATTTCTCGAAGGCGAATCGCGGCGCCTTGACCACCACGTAGTCCAACGTCGGCTCGAAACACGCCGGGGTTTCCTTGGTGATGTCGTTGACGATCTCGTCGAGGGTGTAACCGATCGCAAGCTTGGCCGCGATCTTGGCGATCGGGAACCCGGTGGCCTTGGACGCCAGCGCACTCGACCGCGACACTCGCGGGTTCATCTCGATCACGATGAGCCGGCCGTCCTTCGGGTCCACCGCGAACTGGATGTTGCAGCCGCCGGTGTCCACTCCGACCTCGCGCAGGATCGCGATGCCCAGATCGCGCATCTTCTGGTATTCGCGGTCGGTCAGCGTCATCGCCGGAGCCACCGTCACCGAATCGCCGGTGTGTACGCCCATCGGGTCGACGTTCTCGATCGAGCACACCACGACGACGTTGTCGTGCCCGTCGCGCATCAGCTCGAGCTCGTATTCCTTCCATCCGTAGATGGATTCCTCGATCAGCACGTTGGCCGACGGGGACGCCGCGAGTCCGTCACCGGCCATCCGCTCGACGTCCTCGACCGAGTGCGCCATGCCCGAGCCCAGACCGCCCATGGTGAACGAGGGCCGCACGACCACCGGAAGTCCCAGCTCCGCGACGGTCTCCCGCACCTCGGCCATGGTGTAGCAGACGCGCGAGCGCGCCGACTCACCGCCGACCTTGGCGACGATGTCCTTGAACCGCTGCCGGTCCTCGCCGCGCTGAATGGCTTCGAAGTCGGCGCCGATGAGTTCCACGCCGTAGCGGTCGAGCGCACCGTTCTCGTAGAGAGCGACCGCGGTGTTGAGCGCGGTCTGCCCGCCCAGGGTGGCCAGCAGCGCGTCGATCTTGTTGCCGCGGGCCGCCTGCTGGGCGAGGACCTTCTCGACGAACGCGGCGGTGATCGGCTCCACGTAGGTGTGGTCGGCGTACTCCGGGTCGGTCATGATCGTGGCCGGGTTGGAGTTGACCAGGCTGACGGTCAGTCCCTCGGCGCGCAGCACTCGGCAGGCCTGGGTGCCCGAGTAGTCGAACTCGCAGGCCTGGCCGATGATGATCGGTCCGGAGCCGATGACCAGGACGTGGTTGAGGTCGGTCCTGCGTGGCATTTATTTCTCCTTGCGAGCGTGCGCAAACCGTGCGTGAGTGGCGGCGTGTCGCGTGCCGACACGCACGCTCGCGGCAGACCGGACGGTCATTTGGTGTCCTCCATCAGGTCCACAAATTGGTCGAACAGGTAGTTCGCGTCGTGGGGCCCGGCCGCGGCCTCCGGGTGGTATTGCACCGAAAAGGCTTTGCCGTTGGCGAGTTTGATGCCCTCGACGACACCGTCGTTGGCGCACGTGTGACTGACCAGGGCGGGGCCGAAGTCGGTGTCGAAATGTTCGCCGGCTTCGCCTTCGAGGGCGAAGCCATGGTTCTGCGCGGTGACCGCCACGCGCCCGGTGGCGTGGTCGATGACCGGCACGTTGATGCCGCGATGGCCGAAGACCATCTTGTACGTGGAGCGGCCCAGCGCGCGGCCCAGGATCTGGTTTCCGAAACAGATTCCGAACAAGGGGATTTCGGCCCCCAGCACCTCACGGGTGACCCCGACGACGTGGTCGGCGGTGGCCGGATCGCCCGGACCGTTGGACAGGAACACCCCGTCCGGTTTCAATTCGGCGATCTGGTCGAAGGTGGCCGACGAGGACAGCACGTGGGTGCGGATGCCGCGGGTGGCGAAGTTGCGCGGCGTGTTCGTCTTGATTCCCAGGTCGAGTGCCACGACGGTGAACCGTTGCGCACCTTCGGGTTCGACGATGTAGCTCGCCGGCGTGCTGACCTCGCCAGCCAGGTCGGCACCGAGCATGGCGGCCTGGCTGCGCACCCGGCGCAGCATCTCCTCGGTGTCGGCCAGCGCTGGGCCGGAGAACACCCCGGCCTTCATCGAACCTCGGGTGCGCAGATGGCGCACGACCGCACGGGTGTCGATGCCGGCGATCCCGACGATGCGCTGGCGCTTGAGCTCGTCGTCCAGCGTTCCGGTGGCCCGCCAGTTCGAGGCTCGCGGCGACGGATCGCGCACGACGTAGCCAGCCACCCAGATCTTGTCGCCGCGGCTTTCGGCGTCTTCGCCGTTCCAGCCGGTGTTGCCGATCTGCGGGGCGGTGGCCACCACGATCTGGCGGTGATAGCTGGGATCGGTCAGGGTCTCCTGGTAGCCGGACATCCCGGTGGAGAACACCGCTTCGCCGAGAGTCTGTCCGACCGCACCGAACTCGGTGCCGGTGTAGACCCGCCCGTCTTCCAATATCAGATGGGCTTTACCCGTCACGCTGCTTCTCCTGTTGTCGTCCAGCGGGCGTAGTCGCGGCGGTCGTCGCCGCGAAAGCCGGTATCTATCTCGGTCCCCGACGGCAGCCGCCACCGAATCGCCAGGATGCCCGCGGGCGAGTCGGCCTTGTTCCGAACACTCGGGACAACCTTGCCGGCCAGTCCGCGTTCGGTGCGGATGGCGCTGATCGAGTCCTGCGGAATCCAGATCGGG
Source organism: Mycobacterium pinniadriaticum (assembly GCF_026242045.1). GTDB lineage: Bacteria > Actinomycetota > Actinomycetes > Mycobacteriales > Mycobacteriaceae > Mycobacterium > Mycobacterium pinniadriaticum. The sequence goes on along the minus strand of NZ_JAPJDO010000005.1, from coordinate 87,125 downwards.
GTCGCGCCCGAACGCTCGAGCAGGATTCCCTCGGGGTAGCGGGTCAACACCGCCTTGGACCGGAAGCCCAGGTCGCCGGCCGCGATGCGTTCCAGCCAGTTCGGGGCGAGGGTGCTGCCGACGTAGAGGCCCCTGGTCGGGGCGACGGTGGCCGCGCCGAGCAGATCGGGCATCGACGGTAATTCGCTCAGCAGGTCGAGCTGGCGCTTGGCCCGCCGCTTCCAGCCGCGCAGCATCCGGCCGATCACCACACCGATGACGACGACGATGACGAACGCGAAGACGTACGACCCGATCGTCGTGGGCGTATTCATGCCGCCGGGCTCTTCCCGTCGCGCGCCGTCACTTTCCCCCGCAGCAGAGTCGCGGTGACGGTGGCCGGCAACGTCATCGCCGCAAACGGGGAGTTGGCCGAGCGGCTGGCCAGCTCGGTTCCCTCCACGACCCAGGTCGCGGCGGGGTCGATGACGACCAGGTTGGCCGGCTCCCCCACCTCCAATGGGCGGCCCTGATCGTCCAACCCCACAATGCGGGCCGGGTTTTCGCTCATCACCCGGGCCACCCCGCGCCAATCCAGCAGACCGGGCGCAACCATGGTCTCGACGACGACCGACAGCGCCGTCTGGAGCCCGAGCATGCCGGGACGGGCCTGGGAGAATTCACAACACTTCTCGTGTTCGGCGTGCGGGGCGTGATCGGTGGCCACGCAGTCGAGCACCCCGTCGGCCAGCGCCTGGCGTAGGGCCTGCGCGTCGGCGGCCTCGCGCAGCGGCGGGTTCACCCGGTTCACCCCGTCGTAGCTGGCCAACCGGCTGTCGTCGAGCAGCAGATGGTGCGGGGTGACCTCGGCCGTGATCGAAATACCCTGCTGTTTAGCCCATTTGATGAGCTCGACGGTACCGGCCGTGGAAGCGTGGCAGATGTGCACCCGGGCCCCCGCGTCGCGGGCCAGCAGCGCGTCGCGGGCCACAATGGACTCCTCGGCGGCCCGGGGCCAGCCGGCCAGTCCGAGCCGGGCGGCGTTGGGGCCTTCGTGGGCGACCGCACCGACCGTCAGCCGAGGCTCCTCGGCGTGTTGGGCGATCAGCACGCCCAGGCCCCTGGCATATTCCAGGGCCCGGCGCATCACCAGCGGATCGTGCACGCAGATGCCGTCGTCGGAGAACATCTTCACCTGCGCCACACCGGCTGTCATCAGGCCCATTTCGGTGAGCTGTTTGCCCGCCAGCCCGACCGTGACCGCGCCCACCGGATGGACGTCGACCAGGCCGACCTGTTGACCGCGCCGCCAGACGTGGTCGGTCACCACCGGGCTGTCGGCCACCGGATCGGTGTTGGCCATCGCGAAGACCGCCGTGAAGCCACCCAGAGCCGCTGCCGCCGAACCGGTTTCGATGTCCTCGGCGTATTCGCGACCGGGTTCGCGCAGATGCGTGTGCAGGTCGACGAAGCCGGGCAGCAATACCTGACCGGTGGCATCGATGACCTCGGCATCGTCGGGGATGGCCAGCTTCGGGCCGATCTCGGCGATCTGGCCGTCGGCGACCAGGACATCGACCTGATCACCCTCGCCGTAGAGCCTGACCCCGCGAATCAACACACTCACGCTCATACCGACACCGCCTCGTCCGTGCCGACCAGCAGATGGAACAACACCGCCATCCGGACGTGCACACCGTTGGAAACCTGTTGCAGCACAGCAGATTGTGACGAATCGGCGGCGGCGAAGGAGATCTCCATGCCGCGCAGCATCGGACCGGGGTGCATCACCACCGCATGCCCGGGCAGCAGCGCCTGCCTGCGATCGGAAAGCCCGTAGCGAATCGAGTACTCCCGCTCCGAGGGAAAGAACCCGCCGTTCATCCGCTCGGCCTGAACCCGCAGCATCAGTGCCGCGTCGGCGGCGGGAAGCTCGGCGTCCAGGTCGTGCGACACGGTGACCGGCCAGTCCTCCACCCCCACCGGCAGCAGGGTGGGCGGGGCGACCAACACCACCTCGGCGCCCAGAGTGGCCAGCAGTCCCACGTTGGAGCGGGCCACCCGGCTGTGCAGGATGTCGCCGACGATCACCACCCGGCGTCCCTCGATGTCACCGAGGCGCTGGCGCAGCGTCAGGGCGTCCAGCAGCGCCTGGGTGGGGTGTTCATGGGTGCCGTCGCCGGCGTTGATCACCGACGGGCCGGTGCCGTCGGGCTCCAGTGTCCACTCGGCGAGCTGCTGGGCCGCACCGGAGGCGGGATGCCGGATGATCAGCGCATCGGCACCGGCGGCGCGCAGCGTCAGTGCGGTGTCGCGCAGTGATTCCCCCTTGGCCACCGAGGACCCCGAAGCGCTGACGTTGATCACATCTGCGCTCATCCACTTGCCGGCCACCTCGAAGGACACCCGGGTGCGGGTGGAGTTCTCGTAGAACATCGTGATGATGGTGCGCCCACGCAGCGTCGGCAACTTCTTGACCTCGCGGCCCAGCAACGCCTGCCGGAAGCGGTCAGCGTCGTCGAGGATCGCGGTGGCCTCATCACGAGTCAGGTCGCCCGCCGAGAGCAAGTGTCTGATCGTCACGATTGTCCGTTCTTCGCGCAAGCGCTCATCACTGACCGTCTCTTCTTCGCGCAAGCGCTCATCACTGACCGTCTCTTCTTCGCGCAAGCGCTCATCAGCGGGCCGGCCCTCCCTGCGGTGCGATCCAGATGCCTTCGACGTCGTCGTCTTCCATCAGCCGCACCTTGACGTTCTCGCTGCGCGACGTGGGCACGTTCTTGCCGACGTAGTCCGCCCGCAGCGGCAGCTCGCGGTGGCCGCGGTCGACGAGAACCGCCAGCTGCACCGCCTTCGGCCGGCCGATGTCGCGCAGGGCATCCAGCGCCGAGCGAACCGAGCGGCCGGTGTAGAGCACATCGTCGACGAGAATCACCAGCGCGCCGTCGATGCCGCCCGTCGGGATCGAAGTCTCCTCCAGTGCGCGCGGCGGCTTGAAGTCGAGGTCGTCGCGGTACAGCGTGATGTCGAGGCCACCGCAGGGCAGCGTCACGCCGGAGAACTCGTTGATCTTGGTGGCCAGCCGGTGGGCCAGGGTGACACCCCTCGTCGGTATGCCGAGCAGGATGACGCGGGGCGCGTCGGGGGCATCCAGGGCGGTCTTCTCGATGATCTGGTGGGCGATGCGGGAAACGGTTCTACCGACGTCCGCACCGGACATCAATTCACGGTCGTCTGCGCCCACGAGCTGACCGGACCTCCTTCTCCGCCTCTCTGGACGGATCGTTAAAGGATGTCGAACTGCCGGGCAGCTTAGCACTCACCGGACCATGAGCCCCAACCGCGATGGTGTGTCGACGGCTAGCCTCGATCAGGTGACCACGCCACCTCCCTCCCACTGGGACTTCGATGCCCTCTATCGCGGCGAGAGCCCGGCGCCGGGAATCCCTCCCGTCACATCCGTTCCCTGGGACACCAAGGGCCCCAAGGAAAGCGTCGTCACCTGGCAGCAGCAGGGCCTGATCTCCGGCGCCGTCCTCGACATCGGCTGCGGGCTGGGCGACAACGCGATCTACCTGGCCCGGCACGGCCATCACGTCACCGCGCTCGACATCTCCCCGACCGCCCTGATCACCGCCGAACGCCGGGCCGCCGACGCCGACGTCGATGTCAGATTCGCGGTGGCCGATGCCGCCGAGCTCGCCGGCTACCACGACGCCTTCGACACCATCGTCGACAGCGGCATGTTCCACTGCCTCGACGAGGACGCCAAGGCCGCCTACGCGGCTTCGGCCTGCCGCGCCGCCCGGCCCGGTGCGCGGCTGTTGATCGCCTGTTTCTCCGAGGCCAACGACGACCCGATGCGCGGTCAGCGCGCGGTCAGCGAGTCGGCGCTGCGCACCATCCTGGGCGCCGCAGGCTGGACTGTCGACTCGGTGACGCCGAGCACCGTGCACCGCCCGGACGGCGTCGACATGGGCTTCTGGCTCGTGGTGGCGCAGCGCCCGTCAGTAGAATCCCCCCGGTGAATCTCGCGGACAATCGCACCTCTGTCGTGCAGGCGGTGGATGCCGGGCTACTGGCCGGCGCCGTCACTCTGGTGTATCAGCGCGGAAATGTGCTGCAGGTCAACGAGATCGGCTACCGCGATGTCGAAGCCGGGTTACCGATGCAGCGCGACACGATCTTCCGGATCGCCTCGATGACCAAGCCGGTGACGGTGGCCGCGGCACTGTCCCTCGTCGAGGAGGGCAGGCTCGCGCTGTCGGACCCGGTCAGCCGCTGGTTGCCGGAACTGGCAGACATGCAGGTACTCGTCGACCCGACCGGCCCACTGGACCGCACCGTCGCGGCCCGGCGGCCGATCACCATCGACGATCTGATGACCCACCGCAGCGGCCTGGCCTATGCGTTCTCGGTGCTCGGCCCGATCAGCCGGGCCTACGGCAAGGTGTCGCTGCGCCAGGATCAAGATCACTGGCTCGCCGAAATCGCCCAGTTGCCGTTGGTGCACCAGCCCGGCGAGCTGCTCACCTACAGCCAGGCCACCGATGTGCTCGGCATCGCCCTGTCGCGGATCGAGGGCAAACCGCTGCACACTGTGCTCGCAGAGCGGGTCCTCGAGCCGCTCGGCATGACCGACACCGGATTCTTCATCACCCCCGACAAGCGGGCCCGCGCGGCCACCATGTATCGGCTCGACCCCGCCAGCGGGCTGCAGCACGACGCGATGGGGCCGATACCGGTGACCGAACCCCGGTTCTGCCAGGGCGGGGCCGGCCTGGTGTCGACGGTCGACGACTATCTGCGGTTCGCCCGAATGTTGTTGGGCGACGGTGAAGTCGACGGGGTCCGGGTGCTCTCCGAGCAGTCCGCGCGGCTGATGCGTACCGACCGGCTGACCGATGAGCAGAAGCGCCAGCCGTTCCTCGGCCAGCCGTTCTGGGTGGGCCGCGGTTTCGGACTGAATTTGTCGGTGGTCACCGATCCGGCCAAGTCGGCGCAGCTGTTCGGCCCGGGCGGGCTGGGCACGTTCAGCTGGCCCGGCGCGTACGGAACCTGGTGGCAGGCCGACCCGTCGAACGACCTGATCGTGATCTACCTGATCCAGAACTATCCCGACTTGACCGCCGCGGCCGCGGCGGTCGCGGGCAACACCTCGCTGGCCAAACTGCAGTCGGTACAGCCGAGATTCGTGCGCCGCACCTACTCCGGGTTGGGTCTCTAGACCATCGCGAACGGCGAGATCGGAACCCCGATCTCCAGCGCGCCGGCCAGCTCCCGGCTCACGTCGTAGTCGAACACGACGTGGCCGGAGATGACATCGACGTCGCGCTTGGCCCGCTGCAGCGGGTTGTGCAGGAAATGCGCACTGGCGCCGGATGATTCGAGCAGGTCGGCGATGACCGCCCGGGACTCGTGCACGATGTGCGCGGCCGCCACCCGGGCCTGCGCGCGCACCGCCCGCGGAATGCGGGCACCCTCGGTGACCATCGTCTCGATCATGGCGACGGTGTCGCCGAGCAGGCCGTGTAGCGCACGCAGTCGGACCCGCGCATCCCCCAGGCGGATCTGCGCGGCAGGCTGCTGCTTCTGGACCACCCCGGAGTAGGCCAGCACCCGCTCACCGAGGCGGGTGGCGAACAGGTCGGCGACATATTCGGCCGCGCCGAGGGCGGGCATGGCCGCCAGCAGCGCCAGCGCGGGCACCATTGGCCAGCGATAGGCCGTCGCATCGTGCAGCGCCGCGCCCGGCGCGGTGCCGCCGTAGATATCGGTGACCTTGACCAGCCGATGCCCGGGGACGAAGGCGTCAGTGACGACGACGTCGTGGGATCCGGTTCCCCGCATCCCGTCGGTGTGCCAGACGTCCTCGACGGTAACGGCTTCGGCGGGCAACAGGGCCAGCGCCGGATAAAGACCATCATCGCTGCCTGATGTCGCCGGCCCAGCGGCTCCGGCCCCACACAGGGCACCGACCATCACCCAGTCCGCCGCCATGATCCCGGTCGCCCACGACCACCGACCCGACAGCAGCACCCCACCGTCGACCGGCACACCGCGGCCGGTCGGGGCCAGCGGCGCGGGGCACAGCACCGGCCCGTCGGCGAACACCTCGTCCTGGGCCCGCTCATCGAACAGCGCCAGCATCCAGTTGTGCAGGATGTAGAACCCCAGCGTCCAGGAGCTGGAGACGCAGCCGTGCGCCATCATGCGCACCGGCTCGAGAATCGCCGGGAACGGTGCCTGCTCACCGCCGTAGCGCGCCGGCAGCAGCAACCGGCCCATGCCACTGGCCCGGAAGTCGGCGATCGTGGCGTCGGGCAGCCGTCGCAGATCCTCGGCCTCGGCCGCCCGCTGGGCCAGGCATGCGACGAATTCGTCGCTGATCGGCAGCACGGCCCGACGCTACCATACTAAAAAGTATGGAATCAGCGTCGCAACATGATCTCCAGGAACCGCTGCTGTTGCACGGCGGCTTTCGCACCGGGCGCCGAATCCGACAGGTGCAGAAACCCGACGCCGGCCGCGAAGGTCGCGTCCGCCCGCACCTCGGCATCCGCGGCGCTGAATCCCTCATCGAGATAGGCCTGCCGCACCGCGCGGCGCACCCGGCGATCGGAGGATGCCACGGCCACGGCCACCTCGGCGTCCGACCGCGCCCACTCCCGCATCGCCCGCTCCAGCATCCAATGCCGTTCTCCGAGAAGAACTCCCATCATCCGGGCGAGCCGCTCCCGCGGCGGCAGATCGGCGCCCGCCGTGATGTCGGCGCGGTCGCTGTCGTGCAGCTCCGCCCAGGTGTCCACCAGCGCGGCCCGGTAGGCGGCCAGATCGGCGAAGTGCCAGTAGAAGCTGCCCTTGGTCGCGCCGGCCCGGCGGCACAGCCGCTCGAGGGTCAACCCTTTGACGCCGTCGGTGGCGAGCAGCGAGAAACCCGCCTCCACCCAATCGGTCGCGGCCAGCATGCGGCGAGGTTACGCCTCGGGGGTGGTGGCGCCCCGGACCGCCGCGGCGGCCGCGCGAATCTGCGGAGTAACCAGCATGACCTGGCCCAGCACCCCGTTGACGAAGCCGGGCGACTCGTCGGTGGACAGTTCCTTGGCCAGTTCGACCGCCTCGTCGACGGCGACCGGTTCGGGAACATCCTCGGCGTGCAGCAGCTCCCAGACCGCGACCCGCAGGATCGCGCGGTCCACCGCGGGCAGCCGCTCCAGCGTCCAGCCCTGCAGGTGCGAGGTGATCAACTCGTCGATGTGAGCGGCGTGGATGGCCACACCCCGGGCCACGGTCACCGTGTACGGGTTGAGCGCCGACACTCCCGCGTTGGCCTCGGCCAGCGCGATGCGCGCGTCGGCGACCTCCGCCGGGGTCAGCCCCCGCGCCTCCGCTTCGAAGAGCAGATCGACGGCGCGCTTGCGCGCCTGGTGCCGACCCTTGTCGGCCTTGCGGTCGGCCATATCAGGCGTTCACACGCCCGAGGTAGCTGCCGTCGCGGGAATCCACCTTGAGTTTGTCGCCGGTGTTGATGAACAGCGGAACCTGGATCTCGGCCCCGGTCTCCAGCGTCGCGGGCTTGGTGCCCGCACTGGAGCGGTCCCCCTGCAGCCCCGGCTCGGTGTGGCTGACCTCGAGCTCGACGGTGACCGGAAGCTCCAGGTACAGCGGGGAGCCCTCGTTGAACGCGATCTGCACCGGCATGCCCTCCAAGAGGAACCCGGCCAGGCGGCCCACCAGCGGTTCCGGCAGCGGGTGCTGCTCGAAGTCCTCGGAGTCCATGAACACGAAGTCCGAGCCGTCCCGGTAGAGGTAGGTGGCGTCGCGCCGGTCGACGGTCGCGGTCTCCACCTTCACCCCGGCGTTGTAGGTCTTGTCGACGACCTTGCCGGAGAGCACGTTCTTGAGCTTGGTGCGCACGAACGCCGGGCCCTTACCCGGTTTGACGTGCTGGAACTCGATGATCTGCCAGAGCTGGCCGTCGATGTTCAGCACAAGGCCGTTCTTGAAATCGGCAGTGGATGCCACGGTCGGTCGTTCTCCTCGTCTTTCGGGGTCTAACTGGTCCTTAGAGGACCGTGAGTTCCTTGGGGAACCGGGTCAGTAATTCGGGGCTTCGTTCGCCGACGACCAGAGTGTCCTCGATGCGGACACCGCCACGGTCGGGCAGGTAGACACCGGGTTCCACGGTCACCACGGAGCCAGCAAGCAGTGTACCGGCGGCCGCGGAGTTGATTCCCGGCGCTTCGTGGATCTGCAATCCGACCCCGTGACCGAGGCCGTGTCCGAAGTGGTCGCCGTAACCGGCATCGACGATCACCTGTCGTGAGGCACCGTCGACATCGCGAAGCTCCGCTCCGGCGTCGAGGGCATTGCGGCCGGCCCGTTGTGCGGCTGCCACCAGCCCGTAGATCTCCAGCTGCCAGTCGGCCGCGGCGCCGAGCACGAAGGTGCGCGTCATGTCCGAGTGGTAGCCGCCGACCAGTGCGCCGAAGTCGATCTTGACGAAGTCACCGGCGGCCAGCACGGCATCGGTGGGCCGGTGATGCGGGATCGCGGAGTTGGCGCCCGCGGCCACGATCGTCTCGAACGAGGGCCCGTCGGCGCCGTGGGAGAGCATCATCGCCTCCAACTGGCGGCCGACCTCACGTTCCGTGCGTCCCGGGCGCAGACCGCCACCGCCCACCAGGTCGGCCAGGGCCGCGTCGGCGGCCTCACACGCCAGGCGCAGCAGCGCGACCTCCCCGGCATCCTTGATCTCGCGGAGCGCCTCAACGGTGCCCGACGCGCGCACCAGCTCGGCGCCGGGATGTTCGTCCAGCTCACGGGCCAGGACGTCGAAACCGTCGACGGTGACCACGTGGCTTTCGAATCCGATCCGAGCGGCACCGTCGGCGACGGCTCGCCCGACCAGGTGCCGACCGCAGGCCCGTTCGATGACCGTTTCCAGATCGGGAGCCTGGTGGGCCGCCTGCGTCCGGTAGCGGGCATCGGTGGCCAGCACCGTCGGCGTGTCGCCAGCGAACACCAACAAGGCCGCATGTGAACCGGTGAAACCGGACAGATAGCGCACGTTGACCAGGTCGCTGACGAGAATCGCATCCAGCCCGTCGGCTGCCAGCCGGGCGGCCAGCCGCTCTCGGCGTTGGGAATGTGTCACGGTCGCTGACGCTACTCGCTACGCTGCCTACTCATGACTACGTGGATGTTGCGCGGACTGGCGTTCGCTGCCGGCATGGTGATCGTCCGTCTGGGGCAGGGCACGCTGATCAACATCTACGAGACGAAGGCCGGTTTGATCAGCATCGTGCTGGTCGCGCTGTTCGGCATCGGGTCGTTCCTCTGGGGTTTGATCGACGGCCGCGCCGACGCCAACGCCAACCCCGACCCGGACCGCCGACGCGATCTGGCCATGACCTGGCTGCTGGCCGGCCTCGTCGCCGGGTTTGTCAGCGGCCTAATCACCTGGGTCGTCTCGCTGTTCTACAAGAACGTCTACGCCGAGGGCCTGATCAGCGAGATCACCACGTTCGCGGCGTTCACCGCGCTGATGGTGTTCATCCCGGCCATCGCCGCGGTCGCCATCGGCCGCTTCCTGGTCGACCGGAAGCGGCCCGATGAGCCGCGCCGCCGGGAAGACGGCAGCGAGACCGACGTGTTCGACGCCGTCCGCGAGGACGAGCGCACCGGCCCCATCGCCGGGCTGGGTGGCACCGAATCCGCCACGGCGGCCGAGGAGCACACCTCGGCCGTGGCGACCGCCGAGCGCGACGAGCCGACCGAGCAGATCCACATGACCGAGGGGAAAGACCCCGACAAGTCCTGAGCCGTCGATCTGGCCGCGGCTCAACAGGTCCAGGCCAGCCGAAGCGCCTCGACGACCTCGGCGGCCGGCCGGTCGCCATAGTTGTAGAGCTCGTAGCGGCGCACCGCCGCAACGCCCCGCACAATCGGTGCACTGAGCAACTCCGCGCTGACCGCACTGGACTCGAAGGTATCGAGGATGTCGCCGAGATCGGTGGGCAGCGGGGGCGCTCCGGAGGTCATCGGATTTCCGGTCACCTCGGGCGGTAACTCGAAACCGAGATCGATACCGCGCAGCGCGCTGCCGAGCATCGCTGCGATCGCCAGGTACGGATTGGCCGTACCGTCGATGATCTTCAGTTCGACGTTGGCACCGTGCGGATTGGCGGGACTGCCCGCGATGAACCGCACGGCCGCTTCCCGGTTCTCCAGACCCCAGCACGCCGAACCACCGGCCCAGTTGCCCGGTTTCAGGCGCAGCGCGGACAGCACCGAGCCGGCATAGAGGCCGATCAGGTCCGGTAGCGCGGCCAATATTCCGCCGATGGCGGCGCCACCGGCCGACCGGATGCCGTGCGGCCCGTCCCCGCCGGCGAGCAGCGGCCCCTCGGCGTCGGACAACGATACGTGCACGTGGGCACCGTTACCCGCATCGTCGGCGAACGCGACCGGCGCGAAGGAGATCGTCATTCCGTGCCGGCGGGCCGCGCGACTCAACACGATTCGGGCCAGGACCACCGCGTCGGCTGCGGCAACCGGGCTATCCGGAGCCAACGAGACCTCGAACTGGTCGTGGCCGTATTCGGTGTGCAATTGCTCGATCCCCAGGCCGGTGCGCTCGGCGTCGCGAACCACGTCGAGCAGGAAGCCCGACCTGTCCAGCGACGTCCGCAGGCCATACGGTGTCCAGGTCTCATCCGAGGCATGACCGCCCTGACCGGACAGCAGCGTGCACTCGATCTCGGCGCCGACCCGCGCCGAGAGCCCGCGTTCGGCGAGGGCGGCTTCGACGCGGGCCAGCAATGCCCTGGTACACAGCGGCGAGGGCTGCCCGGACTGGTCGAACAAGCCGCCCGGCGCCCAGCCCACCCCGTCGGAGATGACGCGCACGTCGTCGCCGGATATCCGGATTCGCAGATCGCCGACGACACCGATACCGGGTACGGACGCGATTCCGGTGTCCGCGCAGAACACACTCCACGATGGCGATGCCCCCATGCCCGAGCGCTCGAACGCGGTGAGTCGTTGCACCGGAACATATTTGGCACGAGTTACGCCCGCCAGATCGGTTATCGAACCGGCGACGATCTCGACGCCCTGCTCGCGCAGACGCGCGATCGCGCCGGTATCGGCCGCGTCGGCCGGTGCTGCCATGACACCTCCTGTGAGGTCGACCCAGTGTCGGGTGACGATATGCGACAGGGGTTTCAGCAACATTAATCATCGTCGCTGCCGTTTGATTCGGGAATTTCGATAGGCGAGGATTGCCGCTATGTGCCGACTACTCGGAGTCGCGTCCGCCACGCCCGTCACCGTCGTCGATGCGGTCGGCGAAGCCGTGCTGAAGGACTTCGTCGCGTTGGCCAAGGTGCACGGCGACGGCTGGGGTCTCGCCCACGTCGACGACCCTGATGGCACACCGGAGGTCCGGGTGTCGGCGACCAACGCCCTCGACGACCCCCACTTCGCCGCCGCTACCAGTCATATCGCCGGCAGCGGTGGCATCACCCATTTACGTTGGGCAACAGAAGGTTTGGCGGTCATACCGGAGAACTGCCATCCCTTCCTGACCGACGGCATCGCCATGGCCCACAACGGCAGCATCAAGCCCCTCGAGCCGCTCGACGAACTCCTCACCCCCGAGGCCCGGGCCGGCCTGCGCGGCACCACGGACAGTGAACGCTACTTCGCGCTGATCCGTCAGCACCGCGCCCGCACCCCGACCCTCGCCGAGGCCGTCCGCCGCGCGGTCAGCCAATTGCGCGGGATCTACCCGAGGGCCAGCCTCAATGCGCTCGTCCTCGGCGAGGGCCACCTCATCGCGGTGCACGCGCACGCGCAGAGCCGGCTCCCGGTCGACGACATCGAGACGCTGAGCGCCCTGGATCTGCCCGCCGAGCATGTCGAGGACTACTTCGCCCTGCGGATCGCCAGGCCCGACTCCGACACCGTGGTGATCGGCTCGACCGGCTTCGGCGACCTGGACTGGCAAGCGTTGGCGCCGGAGACCGTCACCGCGGTGGCGCTCGACGACCTGACCGTGACGTCGGCAGCCCTGGGCAGCGGATGAATCCCCCACCCGCTCAGATCGCGAAGCGGGGTCGCAATCAACCGAGGTGCTCTACCATCTGGTCGCCATGAACCCCGACCAGTCCTGCAGCTCCGACCAGTGGAGCATGGTCACCTCTGCCGCGTCGATCTCGCAGCTCGCCGGCGTCCTCGGCGGCTTCCTCATCACCGCGATCGCGTTGCTGTTCGATCGCAACAGCCGCGAGGCCGTGTACACGTTGGCGATGTTCTCCTCGGCGGTGCTCATCCTGATGCTGGACAGCTACCTGTTCAGCATCATCAGCGGGACCGTGGTTCCCGACGACGGCGATCGGCAGGGAATCTGTGCGATCGCCTGGAGCCAGGGTGTCCTGGCAACCGGGATGCTCGCCCTGGGCACCACCGCGCTGTTCGGCGGTCTGGGCTGGATGCTGGCCAGCCATGCCGTCAGCAAGGCGGCCGATCAGCATGCCGACGAGCTGGGTTCCTACTGCTTTCTGGGCGCCCTGGGAGGCTGGCTGACATTCGGATCGACGATGGCGACGACGCTCATCATGTCGGAGACGGCGATCGACTACCTGCAATTCATGTACCACCGACCGCCCGGCTTACTGACGTCGACCGCTGTCACCGGGTTCGCCGCCGTCATCATCCTGGTCGATCTGTGGCTGGTCGCGACGCGGACCAGAACGCTGCGGCGGTCCCTGCTCGACGTCGACAATCCCACCTTGCTCAATATCCGGTCGATCAGATTCGTGACGATCGCGATGGCGGGGCTAGCCGTGCTCGCATCCTGGCTGACCATGAGCGTGAACCGATTTCCCGAGAGCTGGCTGACGACGCCGAAGCCGGCGGCCGTCGTCGTCGTCGTGATCCTGGGATTTCTTGCGCCCTCGATCATTTCCACGGGAATCTGTCATTCGGTGGCCAGCACCGACGACTGACCCCCGGGCGGACGCTAGATGGTGTCGATCGGCAGCCAGTCGCCGGAATCGAAGCCGTCACCGTTCGCCACGATCCGCGAGCCGCCGTGTCCCGGGTAGTGCGCGGGAAGGACGGCGGCGTTGGCGCGGGCCGCCTCGGCGAACACCCGCCGACGGGTGCTGCGGGCGGCGGCGGGGTCGACATCGAACGCGCAGGCGTCGTCGGGTCGCCGAATCTGGATCGGACAGTGCGTCAGATCACCGACGAACACGGCGGGCCTGCCCGCGTCGAGCCACAGCACCGATGAGCCGGGGGTGTGCCCGGCGGCGGGCCGCAGCCGCAGCGACGCGCTCAGGGCAAGGTCGTCGCTCCACAACTGGATCTGCTCGGTCACCGGAATCACGCTGTCGGCCAGCACTGTTCGCATACCGTCGTTCTCGCCCTCGCCGCCGGGGCCGAAGAATCGATAGTCGGGCTCGGGCATCACATAGCGGGCGTTGGGGAACGTCGGCACCCACTGCCCGTCGACCAGGTGGGTGTTCCAGCCGACATGGTCGGTGTGCAGATGGGTGTTGACGACGATGTCCACGGCCGCCGGGTCGAAGCCGGCCGCGGTGAACGCGGTGAGAAAGTCGGTCGACAGATGATCCAGCGGTGGCATGTGCGGGCGGTCGCGGTCGTTGCCGACGCCGGTGTCGACCACCACCAGCAGACCGTCGACCTGGACCACCCATGACTGCATGGCGATTCGCCACTGATCGGCGTCACGATCCCAGAAGTGCGGCTCCAGCAGATCGGCGTTGTCGGCCCACGCCTGCGCCGGGGTGTCACCGAACAGCGACGTACGCATCTGGATCCGGGTCTCGACGACGCGCGTGATGGCGGCCGAGCCCAACGACATCCGGTTGCGCACCCGTGGCATCCCGGCTAGTCGTGCGGGGCGTCGGGGGTGGCCAGGTAACGCAGCGCGAGCAGGTAGCCCTGCACCCCCAGCCCCACGATCACGCCGGTGGCCACCCCGCTCAGGTAAGAATGGTGCCGAAATTCCTCGCGCGCATGCACGTTGGAGATGTGCACCTCGATCAACGGGGCCTTCAGTTCGGCGCAGGCGTCCCGCAGCGCGATCGAGGTGTGCGTCAACGCACCGGCGTTGAGGATCACCGGGTCACCGGCATCGGCCGCGGCGTGCAGCCAGTCGATCAGCTGGGCTTCGCTGTTGCTCTGTCGCACGACAGCGGTCAGCCCGAGTTCGGTCGCCTGCGCCTCGATGAGCATGACCAGGTCGTCATAGGTGGTGCTGCCATAGATTTCGGGCTCACGGCGCCCAAGCCGATTCAGGTTGGGACCGTTGAGAACCAGCACTGTCGTCATTGTCTGCTCACCTCCGCATAGGCCGCCGCCAGCAGCGCCGGGTCGGGGCCTTCCAGGCGCCCCGGCTTGCCCAGTCCGTCGAGTACCACGAATCGCAGCACGCCCGAGCGGGTCTTCTTGTCGCCGGCCATGATCTCGACGAGCTCGGGTAACACGTCGGCCTCATAGGTGACCGGCAAACCCAGCGACGTCAGCACGTCACGGTGCCGCTTCGCGGTGGCGTCGTCGAGCCGGCCCGCCAGCCGGCCCAGCTCGGCGGCGAACACCAGTCCCACCGAGACCGCCGCGCCGTGCCGCCACCGGTAGCGCTCCCGGCGTTCGATGGCGTGCGCCAACGTATGGCCGTAGTTGAGGATCTCGCGCAGCGCCGACTCCTTCTCGTCGGCGGCCACCACCTCGGCCTTGACCGCGATCGCCCGCCGGATCAGCTCGGGCAGCACCGCGCCCGCCGGGTCGAGCGCGGCCGGTGGATCGGCCTCGATGAGATCGAGGATCTTCGGGTCGGCGATGAATCCGGCCTTGACGATTTCGGCCATCCCGGCGACCAGTTCGTTGCGCGGCAGGGACTCCAGCATCGCCAGGTCGACCAGCACACCGGCCGGCTGATGGAAGGCTCCGACCAGGTTCTTACCCGCGTCGGTGTTGATACCGGTCTTGCCGCCGACGGCGGCGTCGACCATGGCCAGCAGCGTGGTCGGCACATGCACGATGTCGACCCCGCGCAGCCAGGTCGCCGCGGCGAAACCGGCCACATCCGTGGCCGCCCCGCCGCCGAGACTGACCAAGGCGTCTTTGCGACCGATTCCGATGCGGCCCAACACTTCCCAGATGAATCCGACGACGGCGAGATCCTTGCCCGCCTCCGCGTCGGGAAGCTCGATGCGATGGGCGTCGACCCCCTTGTCGGCCAGGTGCGCCCGGATGGCCTCGGCGGTCTCGGCGAGCACCGGCTGGTGCAGGATCGCCACCTTGTGCCGACCGCCGAGCAGCTCGGAGAGCTCCCCGAGCAGGCCGGTTCCCACGATCACCGGGTAAGGCGGGTCGACGGCGACCTCGATGGTCACCGGCTCTGGCGTCTGCGTCATTTGCGAACTCCGGCGCGGCGGGCGGCCAGCGCCGCCGGAGTGGCGGGCGTGACCGGATCGGATTGGGGTGGTTCTTCTGGCGGCGTCGGGGTGGAACGCGTTTCGGGCGCCGCCGGTGAGCGCCGCCACGGAGGTCTGCGACGCCGTGGTGGTCGCGGATTCTCCAGCCGGGCGACGATATGGCGCACGACGGCACCCGGGTTGCGGCGGTTGGTGTTCACCCGGATCGTGGCGACCCGCCGGTAGAGCGGCACCCGCTGGTTCATCAGGGTGCGGTACTTCTCGGCGTGGTCGGGTCCGGCCAGCAGCGGGCGGACGGTGCTGCCGCTGGTCCGGCGCACTCCCTCGGCCGCACTGATCTCCAGGAAGACGACCGTGTGCCCGGCCAGTGCCTTGCGGACACCCGGCGTGGTGACCGCGCCGCCACCCAGCGAAAGCACGCCGTCGTGTGTCCTCAGCGCGTCGCGGATGACCTCTTCTTCGATGCGGCGGAATTCCTTCTCGCCGTCGTTGGCGAAGATGTCGGCCACCGTGCGGCCGGTCTTCTCCTCGATGGCGGCGTCGGTATCGAGCATCGCCACCCCCAACGACTTGGCCAGCCGCCGCCCGATGGTGGACTTTCCCGAGCCGGGCAACCCGATCAGCACGGCCTTCGGCGCCATCGCGCTACCCCGACACCCGCACCGGCGACGCTTGATTTTCCCGGGGCATGCGCTCGGTCACCGCTTGCCGATACCCGTCGACGTTGCGCCTGGTCTCCTCGAGCGAGTCACCGCCGAACTTCTCCAGCACCGCACGGGCCAGGACCAGCGCGACCATGGTCTCGACGACCACGGCGGCGGCGGGCACCGCGCACACATCGGAGCGCTGATGAATGGCGGCGGCTTCGTCGCCGGTGGCCATGTCGACGGTGGCCAGCGCGCGCGGCACGGTGGAGATCGGCTTCATCGCCGCGCGCACCCGCAGCGGCAGGCCGTTGGTCATGCCGCCCTCCAGGCCACCGGCCCGGTTGGTGGAGCGGACCACGCCGTCGGGACCGGGGTACATCTCGTCGTGGGCCTGGCTGCCGCGGCGGCGGGCGGTTTCGAAGCCATCGCCGATCTCGACGCCCTTGATGGCCTGGATGCCCATCACCGCTGCGGCGAGCTGGCTGTCCAGCCGGTTGTCACCGCTGGTGAACGAACCCAGCCCGACCGGCAGGCCGTGGACGACGACCTCGACGATGCCGCCGAGGGTGTCGCCGTCTCGTTTGGCGGCCTCGATCTGCTCGATCATGTCGGCCTCGGCGGCCGTGTCGGCGGCCCGAACCGGGCTGTCGTCGATGCGGGCCAGATCCCCGGCGACCGGCGGGGGTCCGTCGTAGGGACGTGACGCCCCGATCGAGATGACGTGCGAGAGCACCTCGACACCCAGCGCCTGACGCAGGAACGCCCGGGCGACGGTGCCCGCCGCGACCCGGGCGGCGGTTTCGCGGGCACTGGCCCGCTCGAGTACCGGGCGGGCGTCGTCGAAGCCGTACTTGAGCATCCCGGCGAAGTCGGCGTGGCCCGGGCGGGGTCGGGTCAGCGGCGCGTTGCGGGCTCCCCCTTCCACGTCGAGGTCTCGCTGATCCACCGGGTCGGCCGCCATCACGGTCTCCCACTTGGGCCACTCGGTGTTGCCGATCTCGATGGCGATCGGGCCGCCGAGGGTGGCGCCGTGCCGGACTCCGGCCAGCACGGTGACCTGGTCCTGCTCGAACTTCATCCGGGCACCGCGGCCATAGCCAAGGCGCCGGCGGGCCAGCTGCTCGGCGATGTCGGCGGAGGTGACCCGCACACCGGCGACCATGCCTTCGACCACGGCTACCAGCGCGCGGCCGTGGGATTCACCGGCAGTCGTCCATCGCAACACGCGTCCCATCTTCCCACGCCGGTCATGGCAGACCCAATTTGCTTTCCCCGGGCACGCGAAGATGGAGCGATGACGAGAACCCCGATCGCGAACCTGGACGATTTCACCGCACTCGACCCGTTCTTCCGGATCATCGAGCGCGGACTGCAGGGACTCGTCGATCCGGGGCACTTCTTCGACCTGATGGCCGATGACGTGCTCATCGAATACGTCGTCACCGTGCCCGGTTACCCGCGCCGGGTGGAGGGCCGCCACGAGCTGGCCGAGCTGTACCGGGCCTACGGGACCGTCATGCGCCTCGACCGCTGCTTCGACCTGGCGGTCTACCACGACGCCGCCCAGAACGTCGCGGTGCTCGAATACGCGGCCGAAGGCCACACCGTCGAAGGAAACCGGCGCTACGCCAACCAGTTCGTCTCCGTCATCACGATCGAGGACCGGCAGATCGTGCGCTGGCGTGACTACCTCAACCCGGTCGCCGTGTTCGATGCCCTCGGGTGGCCGCAACGCTAGAGCACGGCGAGCCCGGAGGCGGCCAGGCTCGCGGCGCACATCGACGGGCCGTGCGGCACCGTCGCCGCGCGGTCTCGCACGCTGACGACGACGGCCACCACCGCCGTCAGCACCGGCGCACCCAACGCCGCCAGTACCCAGACGTCCGGGCCGAACGCGCCGGTGAGCCCGCCCACCCCCACCGCCAGCTTCACGTCACCGGCACCCAGCCCGGCCGGGACCGCCAGGTGCACGACCAGATACAGCGCTGCCAGGCCCAGCGCACCCGCCAACGCGGGCAGCCCATGGCCGCACAGACAGGCGACGACGAGGACCGCGGCCGCGCCGGGCAGGGTCAAGGCGTTGGGCAGCCGTCGGTCCCGGATGTCGAACAGCGTCAACGCGGCCAACCACAGCAGGACGATCCCGGCCAGCAACGGACGCATCGCCGAGACGTTAACCCAGTGCGGCCGCCATCTGCTCGCGCGGCGCCGGGCGTCCTGTGAATTGTTCGACCTGGCTGAACGCCTGGTGCAGCAGCATCTGGGTGCCGCTGATGATCTCGCCGCCGGCATCGCGCACGGCGACGGCCAACGGCGTGGGCCACGGGTCGTAGATCGCGTCCAGCAGGACCGGAACGCCGGTGAACACCTCGGCGTAACCGGCCGCCGCATCGGCGGGGATGGTGCTGACCAGAACGTCGGCGGTGGCAACCACCCCCGGGAGCCGGGGATCTGCCAGCCCGCAGAATTCGGCGGTGAGGTCGAGCTGCGCGCCGAGATCCACCAGCTTGGCCGCCTTGTCCCGGTTTCGGGCGACGATCGTGATCTCGGTGGCCCCGAGGTCGGCCAGCGCCACCACCGCCGCGGGTGCCGTGCCCCCGGAGCCCAGCACGATCGCGTGGCGCAGATGCCGGAGGTGCCCGAGCGCACCGGCGACCCCGTCGATATCGGTGTTGTCCGCGCGCCAGCCCCGCCCGGTGCGGACCAGGGTGTTGGCCGAGCCGACCAGTTCAGCGCGTTCGGTGCGCTCGTCGGCGAAGTCCAGGGCGGCGAATTTGCCCGGCATGGTGACTGAGACACCGACCCATTCAGGACCCAATCCTCTCACCAACGAAGGCAATTCGTCGGCGGTGCATTCGATGCGCTGATAGGTCCAGTCGGTCAGGCCGAGCGCACGGTAGGCGGCCAGATGCAGCTGGGGCGATTTGGAGTGCGCGACCGGTGACCCGAGAACTGCCGCTTTGCGCGCTGTGCTCATCGCGTCAGCGGGCCGAGTCGAGCACGCCGTTGTGCCGCGCCAACTCGATATTGGCCAGGTGCTGCTCGTAGTCACGGGTGAACAATGTCGTGCCCCCGGTATCCACGGTGACGAAGTACAGCCAGTCCCCCGGTTCGGGCCGCTCGGCGGCCGCCAGCGCGTCGTCACCGGGCGAACAGATCGGCGTGGCCGGCAGCCCCTCGGCGGCGTAGGTGTTCCACGGGGTCACCTGGGCCCGGTCGGCGTCGGTGGTGGCCACTTCCTGACGATCCAGCGGGTAGTTCACCGTCGAGTCGAATTCCAGCTTCTGCGGCACGGCCAGCCGGTTGTAGATCACCCGGGCGACCTTGGCGAAGTCGTGCGGCTTGGCCTCGCGCTGCACCAGCGAGCCGACGATGAGGATCTGGTACGGCGACATGTTCATCGCCGTGGCGGTGTCCAGCAGACCACCGCCGACGTAGTGATCGGCGCTCTGGCCGACCAGCTTGGCCACGATCTCCTGCGGTGAGGCCAACGGGTCGACGTTCCAGGTGCCCGGCGCGATCAGCCCCTCCAAGCGGCGGTGGTTCGTGCCGAGCGCGGTCACCGGCCGAATCGCCCATTGCGGCACGTTGAGCGCGGCCGGCGGCGCCTGCTCGGCCACTTTGCGCAGGTCGGCGGCGGGCACACACCGGCGCTGACCGTTGAGCTGCACACAGGTGGCCTTGGAGATCAGCGTGAAGATTCCGTCGGTGACCTTGCCCGAGCCGACCTCGGCGACGTCGTCGAGCTGACGTCCTTCGGGGATCACCAGCTTGCCCACCCGGTTGTGCGGATCGGCCAGCCGTCGCACCGCCGCCGGCGCCGACATCTCGGTTTTCACCAGATAGAACCCCGGTTGGATGGCCGCGATCGTCGCGTTGTCCTTGGCCGCGTCCACGAAGCCTTTGACGGTGGAGATGGCGTTCGCCTCGCGCAGCGTCTGACCGATCTGGGTGGTGGAATCGCCGTCGTGGACCTGGATGATCACGTCGTCCTTGCCCTCGCCGGTGAAGCCACCGCCGGACCCGCTGAACAGCTTGGCGCCCAGGAACACCGCCGCCACCACCACGACAGTCAGCAGGGCCGCCGCGGCGGCCCCGATCATTCTGCGGCGGTTACGATTTCGCCGGGCACGGACTCGCTCCAGACGGCTCATCCGAGCTCGCGGCCGGCCCACAGCCACCGGCGCCGAACGGTCGTAGTCGAAGTCGTCAGACATCGTCGCCCTCCGCCGCCGGGCGCACAGAGCGGCGCTGATCCAGCCAACCCTGCAGAATTCCCACCGCGGCGGCCTGGTCGACCACCCCGCGCTGATTCCTGGCCCGTACCCCGGCCTCCCGCAGCGACCGCTGCGCGACCACCGTGGTCAACCGTTCGTCGGCCAGCCGCACCGGCACCGGGGCGATCCGGCCGGCCAGCGTGTCAGCCACCTCGACCGCATCCTGCGCCGAGATACCGGCCCGGTCGGCCAGGGTACGCGGCAGCCCGACGATCACCTCGACGACGCCGAATTCCGACACCAGGGCAGCCAGCCGCCGCAGATGCTTGCCGGATCGCTCCCGCCGCACCGTTTCGACCGGTGTGGCCAGGATGCCGTCGGGGTCACTGACGGCCACCCCGATCCGGACGGTGCCCACGTCGACGCCGAGCCGCCGCCCCCGACCGGGATCGTCTGCGCCGGGCCGGTCGGGCACACGGTTCTGAGCGGAGCGCACTGACGCTAGCTCCGCGCGATCTCTGCGCGAACCGCCCCCAGCGCCGCATCGATTCCGGCCGCGTTCTTGCCCGACCCCTGGGCCAGATCGGCCTTGCCGCCACCCCGCCCGTCGACGGCCGACGAGATCTGCTTGATCAGGTCGTTGGCGCGCACACCGGCGTCCTGCGCGGCCGGGTTGGCGGCAACGACAAAAGGAACGGTCCCCACTCCGTCGGTTTCGGGGCCTTCGGCGATGAGCACCACGACCGCGGGCTCCGAGCCCATCTTGCCGCGGATGTCGCCGACGAGGGAGCGCAGATCAGCAGCATTCATACCGCCTGACATCCGTTGTGCCACCAACCGGACCTTACCGACCTGCTCGGCACCCGCGGCGGCGTTCGCCGCGGCGGCTCGGGCGGTCGCCAGGCGCACCCGGTCGAGTTCCTTCTCGGCGGCCTTGAGCCGTTCGATCAGCGTGGCGACCCGGGCCGGCACCTCCTCGGACGGCACCTTCAGCGAGGAAGCCAGCCCGGCCATCAGCGCGCGCTCCTTGGCCAGATGCCGGAACGAATCCAGGCCGACGTACGCCTCGACCCGGCGCACACCGGAGCCGACGGACGACTCGCCCAGGATGGTGACGGGCCCGATCTGCGCGGAGTTGTTCACATGGGTGCCGCCGCACAGTTCCAGCGAGAACGGCCCGCCGATGTCGACGACGCGAACCTGGTCGGGGTACTGCTCGCCGAACATGGCCATGGCACCCATGGCCTTGGCCTTGTCCAACTCGGTGATGAACGTGTTGACCGGGAAGTCGGCCTCGACGGCCTCGTTGGTCACCTCTTCAACCTGCGTCCGCTGGTCCTCGCTCAACGGGCCCTGCCAGTTGAAGTCGAACCGCAGATAGCCCGGCCTGTTCAGCGAACCCGCCTGAACGGCATTGGGCCCCAATACCTGTCGCAGTGCGGCGTGCACCATGTGAGTGCCCGAATGCCCCTGGGTGGCACCGTGGCGCCACTGGGGGTCGACCGCCGCGGTCACGGTGTCGCCCTCGACGAACTCGCCGGAGGAGACGTTGACCCGATGCACCCACAGCGTCTTGGCGATCTTCTGCACATCGGTGACCGCCGCTTTGGCCGACCCACTGCCACCGGTGCCACTGATCCAGCCCGCGTCGGCGATCTGCCCGCCGGATTCGGCGTAGAGCGGGGTGCGGTCCAGCACGATCTCGACGCGCTCCGGAGGCGGGGATTCGGAATGCACCCGCGGGCGGTGGACCACCACCGGCACCCGTTTGCCGTCAACGAATATGCCGAGAATCCGTGCCTCGGAAGTCAATTCGTCGAACCCGGTGAACTCGGTCGGATGAGCGTCGACCAGGTCCCGGAACGCCGAGAGGTCGGCATGGGCGTGCTTACGAGCGGCGGCGTCGGCCTTGGCCCGACGGCGCTGCTCGGCCATCAGCTCACGGAAACCCAGCTCGTCGACGCTCAGGCCGGCCTCGGCGGCCATCTCCAGGGTGAGTTCGATCGGGAAACCGTAGGTGTCGTGCAAGGTGAACGCATCCGAGCCGCCCAGGACCGTCTTGCCGGCCGATTTCGTGGCTGCGGCAGCCTCTTCGAACAGTTTTGATCCCGACACCAGCGTCCGGTTGAACGCGGTCTCCTCGGCCACCGCGATGCGCTGGATGCGGTCGAAGTCGCTGACCAGCTCGGGATAGGACGGACCCATCGCGTCACGCACCGTGATCATCAGTTCCGCCATGACGGGCCGCTCGACACCGAGCAACTTGGCCGCCCGGATGATGCGCCGCAGCAATCGGCGCAGCACGTAGCCGCGGCCCTCGTTGCCGGGAGTGACGCCGTCGCCGATGATGATCGCCGCGGTACGGCTGTGGTCGGCGATGACCCGGTAGCGGACGTCGTCATCATGACTGCCCTGGCCGTACCCGCGCGGCGCATACTCCGCGACCTTGTCGATCACCGGCCGTAGCAGGTCGGTTTCGTAGACGTTGTCGACGTTCTGCAGCAGACAGGCGATGCGCTCGACACCCATACCGGTGTCGATGTTCTTGCGCGGCAGCGGGCCCAGGATCTCGAAGTCTTCCTTCGAGGTGCCCTCACCGCGCTCGTTCTGCATGAACACGAGATTCCAGATCTCGATGTAGCGGTTCTCGTCGGCTTCGGGCCCGCCCTCGACGCCGTACTCCGGGCCACGGTCGTAGTAGATCTCCGAGCACGGGCCGCAGGGACCGGGAATTCCCATCGACCAGTAGTTGTCGGCCATCCCTCGGCGCTGGATCCGGTCGATCGGCAGGCCGGCGACCTCCTGCCACAGTTGCACGGCTTCATCGTCGTCGTAGAAGACGGTCGCCCACAGCCGCTCGGGGTCGAAACCGTAACCACCGTCGGCGACCGGGGTGGTCAACAGCGACCAGGCCAGTTCGATCGCGCGGCGCTTGAAGTAGTCGCCGAAGGAGAAGTTGCCCGCCATCTGGAAAAAGGTGTTGTGGCGGGTGGTGATGCCCACCTCGTCGATGTCGGGGGTGCGGATGCATTTCTGGATGCTGGTGGCCGTGGCGTACGGCGGGGTGCGCTGCCCGAGGAAGAACGGCACGAACTGCACCATGCCCGCATTGACGAACAGCAGGTTCGGGTCGTCGAGGATCACCGAGGCACTGGGCACCTCGGTGTGACCTGCCTTCACGAAGTGATCCAGGAACCGCTTCCTGATCTCGTGTGTCTGCACTGAATTTCCTTGCGTTCTTAGGTGCGGCTCGACGGACGCTTCGACCGCACCACATTACCGGTCGGCCCAGCTTGGCCCGTCAGCCGCTCAGGAAGCTGAGCCGGACCGACCGGCGCGGGTTGTCTCGGTTCAGGTCGACCAGCACCACGCTCTGCCAGGTTCCGAGTAGTGGAGCACCGCCGGCCACCGGGAGCGTTACCGACGGCGTCACGAGGGCCGGCAGCAGATGGTCGGCGCCATGGCCCGGCGAGCCGTGTGCGTGCCGGTACCGATCATCGCGCGGCAGCAGGCGTTCCAGGGTGTCGAGCAGGTCGTCGTCGGAGCCGGCCCCGGTCTCGATCACGGCGACGCCGGCAGTGGCGTGCGGGACGAACACGTTGCACAGGCCGTCACCGCGACCGCGGCAGAACGACCGCACCTCGTCGGTGAGGTCGACGATCCGCCGCCGCGAACTGTCGATGTCGAGCACATCGGTATCCACCGTTCCCAGCCTAGGTGACCTGGGAGAAAACGTTGCCAGCTGATACCGGGTGGAGGAAGGTGGGAAGTGCCGGTGGCGCCACCGGGGCGCTGCCCCGAGTCGAAGGGGGGTGGACCGTGCACGCACGATCTACCACGTTTGTCGCGCGCCCGGATTGCATCGACGCCGGAATCGCGGTGTTTCGCGCCGAGGTGATGCCCGCCTTGCAGGACATGACCGGATGTGTCGGCGTTTCACTGCTGGCCGACCACGAATCGGGTCGCTGCATTGCCACCACCGCCTGGGAGAACAAGACGGCGATGCAGTCCGGCGCCGACCAGGTACGGCCGCTGCGCGCCCGGGCGGCCAAGGCGTTCGGTGCCACCACATCGGTGGACGAATGGGAGATCGCGGCCGTGCATCGCGATCACCGTTCAGGAGAAGGGGCCTGCGTGCGCGCCACCTGGCTCAAGGCCCGGCCCGACCAATTCGACCGGGCCCTCGAGTTCTACAAGACGACGGTGCTTCCGGAGATCGAACAACTCGACGGATTCTGTAGCACCAGCCTGATGAGCGATCGCGCCTCGGGTCGCGCCGTGGTCTCGACCACCTATGACAGTCGTGGCGCCATGGAGCACAGCCGCGATGCGGCGAGGTCGCTGCGGACCGCCCTGCTGCGCGATCTGGGCGCCGATCAACTCGACGTCGGCGAATTCGAATTGGCCCTCGCCCACCTGCGCGTGCCCGAAATGGCCTGACCCGGCGGGACCTAAGCCTCTCCCCTGCGGCCCGTCCCGGGACTACGTTCTCCGGCTATGGGCAAGCAGAGACCGATTCTGGCCGCAGGGATGGCGGCGGCGGGTATCGCCGGGCTCTACCGCTGGGCTGTGCGGCCGAAGATGTACACCTGGGGCGCCACCGACGAGGAGATCGCCGCCGAGCTCCCCGGTGACACGTTGGCCGAAGCGGGGGCGCCACGCACCACCCGCGCCGTCACCATCGACGCCCCGGTCGAGGAGGTCTGGCCGTGGTTGGCGCAGATCGGCGAGTGCCGCGGCGGCTTCTACAGTTACGACTTCCTCGAGCGGCTGGCGGGTGCACGGATCCGCAATGCCGATGTGGTGCATCCGGAATGGCAGGAGCTGCAGGTCGGCGACAGTGTCTGGCTGGCCCGCCGGTACGGGCAGCGGGCCCGACAGCTGGTCGCCGAGGTGGTGCCCAACTCGCATCTGGTGCTGATGTCGGCCCCCGACTACGAGCGGGTGCAGCGCGGCGAGAAGGCCTTCGGCTCGTGGGCGTTCTACCTACGCCCGCAGGACGGCCGGACCCGGCTGCTGGCCCGCGGCATCGGCGGCGCGGTCGGGATCACCAGCTTCGACATCGTGCACTTCGTCATGGAACGCGGAATGTTGCGCGGAATCCGCGAGCGTGCGCAGACCAACGTTGACCGGACACTGCTTCCACGCCATTGATCGGCGTCAGCGCTTGCGCCGGATGATCGCCCGCAGCTTGTCCAGCCGGCCCGAGATCTCCCGCTCCGCTCCGTGATTGGTCGGTCGGTAGTAGTCGACGCCGACCACCTCGTCGGGCGGATACTGTTGCGGCACAACACCGTCGGGGTCGTCGTGTGGATAACGATAGCCGACGGCATTGCCCAGTTTGGCCGCGCCCGCGTAGTGCCCGTCGCGTAGGTGAGCCGGCACCAGGCCCGCCTTGCCGGCGCGAATATCGTTCATCGCGGCACCCAGCGCGGTGGTGACGGCGTTTGATTTCGGCGCGGTGGCCAGATGCACGGTGGCATGCGCGAGGGTCAACTGCGCTTCGGGCATGCCGATCAGCGCGACGGTTTGTGCGGCAGCCACGGCGGTCTGCAGCGCCGACGGGTCGGCCATCCCGATGTCCTCGCTGGCCAGGATCATCAGCCGCCGGGCGACGAATCGGGGGTCCTCCCCTGCGACCAGCATCCGGGCCAGATAGTGCAGTGCGGCATCGACGTCCGAGCCGCGGATCGACTTGATGAACGCGCTGATGACGTCGTAGTGCTGGTCGCCGTCGCGGTCGTAGCGGACGGCCGCCTTGTCCAGCGATTGCTCGATCACCTCGACGGTGACGGGTGAACCGCTTTCCGCCGCCACCTCCAGCGCGGTCAGCGCTCGGCGGGCATCACCGGCGGACAGCTGCACCAACAGATCGACGGCGTCGTCATCGACGACCACCGTGCCAGCCAGCCCACGCGGGTCGTCGATCGCCCGTTGTACGACGGTGCGGATGCTGTCGGTGCTCAGCGGCTGCAGCTGCAGGATCAACGATCGGGACAGCAGCGGGGCGACGACGGAGAAGGACGGGTTCTCGGTGGTCGCGGCCACCAGCAACACGACCCGGTTCTCCACCGCGGCCAGCAGGGCGTCCTGCTGGGTCTTGGAGAACCGGTGTACCTCGTCGATGAACAGCACGGTCTGCTCGCCGTAGGCCGCGGCGCGGCGCGCGGTGTCGATGACGGCCCGCACTTCCTTGACACCGGCGCTCAGCGCCGAGAGCGCCTCGAAGCGGCGGCCGGTGGCCTGGGACACCAGTGACGCCAGCGTGGTCTTACCGGTGCCGGGCGGGCCGTAGAGGATCACCGAAGCCGCACCCGAGCCCTCCACCAGCCGCCGTAGCGGCGAGCCGGGGCGCAGCAGATTCTCCTGGCCGACCACTTCGTCCAGGCTGGCCGGGCGCATCCGGACGGCCAACGGAGCCGACACCGGCGCTGCCGAGCCGGCCCGATCATCCCCGCCGGGCACGTCGAACAGACTGTCGGACACGCCCTCAGACTTACCACGTTCGTAATGTGGTCGTCGTGACTGCGCGCGGCTGGGTTCTGTTCGCGGCGATGAGCGTCATCTGGGGGATCCCGTATCTGCTGATCAAGGTGGCAGTCGACGAGGTGTCGGTGCCGGTGCTGGTGTTCGCCCGCTCCGCCGTGGGCGCGGTGCTGCTGCTCCCCCTGGCCGTGTCGCGGAAGAACCGTGGGCTGTTGCGTCGGCACTGGCAGGCGGTGGCGGCGTTCGCGTTCTTCGAGATCATCGCGGCCTGGCTGCTGCTGTCGGATGCCGAACGGCATCTGACGAGCTCGCTGACCGGGTTACTGATCGCCGCCGCGCCGATCATCGCCGCCGTCCTGGACCGGCTGACCGGCGGTGAACGGCTCGGACCGACCAGGGTGGCCGGGCTGGCGATCGGATTGAGCGGGGTCGCCGTGCTGGCGGGTCCGGGCTTGTCGGCGGGTGGCGCCTGGCCGGTGATCGAGGTGTTGCTGACGGCGACCTGTTATGCCATCGCGCCGCTGGTCGCCGCGCGATATCTGGCCGACGTGCCCGGCCCGGCGCTGACATCGGCCTGCCTGGGGCTGGCGGCGCTGGTGTATCTGACGCCGGCGGCCCTGAGCTGGCCGCAGCAGGTGCTGACCGGACGTGCGTATGCGGCCATCGCGGCCCTGGCGGGCATCTGCACGGCGCTGGCGTTCGTCGTGTTCTTCGCGCTGATCCGGGAGGTGGGGGCCACGCGCGCGTTGCTGTTCACCTACGTCAACCCGGCCGTGGCGCTGGTCGCCGGAGTGGTGTTGCTGCGCGAGCCACTGACCTGGTTCCACATCGCCGGTCTGGTACTGATCCTGGCCGGCTCGGTGCTGGCCAGCCGGGTGACGCCGAGCACGAGGTCAGAAGACGTCGCCCACCAGTAGCCGGCATGCGACATCGACATCGGCCAGCGCATCCTCGGGGCGCAGCGCACCGCCGACCGTCCAGGTGAGGATGCCGAAAGCGGCCTGCTGCACCAGCCGGGTGCGCCGCAGCTGTTCGTCGCTCGGGTTGTCGACACCGGCGATCTTCAAGATGAGTTCGCGCAGGGTGGGATCATCGGGGGCATCGGCCTGAGCCCGCACGATCTGGGTGGACGTGATCATCGCGTGGGCAAGATGCTTGTGGCGCAGCAGGTTTCGACATGCGGCAACCATCAGCTCGGCGATGTCGTCGGCCGCGTTGCCGCTGGGCGGCGGCGGACGGAACCGAGCCACCTGGTCGTCGAGCACCGCGGCGAACACGTGATGCTTCGACGGGTAGTAGCGGTAGAGCGTGCGTAGCGCGACACCGGCGTCCGCGGCGATCTCCTGGGCCTGGATCCGGTCGATGTCCTTGGCCGAGCCCAGCCGTGCGGCCGCGGTCAGGATGGCGCCACGACGACTCTCCTGATCGTCGGTCGCCGGACGGGCCGGCGCACGGGGCTCTCCGATCCGCGGCATGCCCCTCAGTATCGGCTATGGGCCAGGCCACCGCGCACCAGTACCGATCAGCGAGACCCTCGTCACCGGTCACGTCGCCGCGGGTGACGATCGGTACGTGTCGTATGCGAAGTACGGTCCGTGGGCGGTGATCGCCGGCGGTTCCGAAGGCGTGGGCGCCGAATTCGCCCGCCTGCTCGCCGGCGCGGGCGTCAATCTCGTTCTGGTGGCCCGCAAGCCGGACCCGTTGGCGGTGACCGCCGCCGCCTGCCGTGAGCTCGGCGTCGAAGTGCGGACTCTGGCAACAGATCTCGTCGACCCGCGGGCCGTCGACGCGTTGACGTCGGTGACCGACGGGCTCGAGGTGGGATTGTTCATCTACAACGCCGGCGCCAATACCTGCAGCGCCGAGTTCCTCGACGCCGACCTCGCGGATTTTCAACGGGTGATCGACCTCAACATCACCACGATGATGGCGTGTGTGCAGCATTACGGTCGGCCGATGCGCGAGCGCGGGCGCGGCGGCATCCTGCTGGTGGGTTCGATGTCGGGCTATCTGGGATCGGTGCGCCACACCGTCTACGGCGGGGTGAAGGCCTACGGCCGCATCTTCGCCGAGGGACTGTGGCTGGAGCTGCGCGAGCACGGGGTCGATGTGCTGGAGCTGGTTCTCGGCGTGACACGAACACCGGCGATGGAACGGGTGGGCCTCAACTTCGATGTTCCCGGGATACGGGTGGCCGACCCGGCGGACGTGGCGCGTGAGGGTCTCGACCGGTTGCCCTACGGGCCGGTCCATGTCGCCGGCGGCAACGCCGACGACGTTGCTCGGCGCAATGATCCGGATCGCGCGAAGGTGGTCGCAGGCGCCCACCGGATGATGCAGAAACTGATGCGGTTGGATTGAGAGCGGCGAAATCTGACTACTCAGGCGACGCAGTCCGCCCGCCGCGCCGTCCTGTCATGGGGTGAACGCACCCACCAGTCGCGCGACTGGTCCTCGATCACCTCTTGGTACAGCAGCTGCAACTGCTCGATCCAGGTGTCCATGGAGAATTTCTCTTCGATGCGCGCCCGCCCGGCGGCACCGTATTCGGCCGCCAGGGCCGGCTCGCCGATCGTCTCGAGTAATGCCGCGCTCAGCGCAGGCACGTCGTGCAGCGGCACCAGACGGCCGGTGAGTCTGTCGACGACGATTTCACGCGTCCCGCCGGCATCGGCGGCCACCACCGGCAGCCCGCACGCGCCCGCTTCGATGAGTGCGGTCGGCAACGCTTCTTCGACCGAAGCGGTTACGACCCCGTCGACGGTTCCCAGAATGTCGGCGACGTCGTTGCGGAAGCCGAGAAACTGAACCGAATCGCCCAGTCCGGCATCGGCCACCGCCCGTTCGACGCCACCCCGGCTTGGTCCGTCACCGACCACGAGCAGAGTTGCGTCGGGGTGAACCGCGACGACGTCGGCCCACGCGCGGACCAGCTCGACATGGTTCTTGTTCGGCCGCAATGCGGCGACCGTGGCCCAGACGGGTCCCCTTCCCCGGCGCGTACTGCGATGTGCCTGATACTGATTCAGGTCGACGCCGTTGTGGATGACCCGCCACGTCGACCCGACGGGACCGTGCGACTGGGCATAGCGGTCATGCGCGTACTGGGATACGGTCACCAGCCGCCCCAACGCCGCGGGCAGCCAGGTCGCGAGGCGTTCCTTGATCCAGTCGCCACGGCCAGCGTTTGTCTGCGGGTTGACGTGCAGGGTCGCGACGACCGGCTTACGGGCCAACCACGCCGCCAGGCTCACCAGAATCGCCGAGGTGGTGAGGTGGGCGTGGATGACGTCCACCGGAGCCGACCGGAACTTTCGGACGAGTCGCACGAAACCTGCGACGTCCCGCAGTCGGCGCACGTCGAGGTACGTCGGCCGCGGGCCTACCTGGGTGAGCCGCTCGACCACGTCGACACTACTCCGCTCGGCGGGCGCCAGGCTCGCCACCGAGACCTCCATCGTGTCCGGGGCACACCGCACCAGCTCCGCGGTGAGTGTCTCGGCCCCACCGGCGCTGAACGAATCCAGGACCATCAGCACCCGTGTCGGATTCGGCGGTCGATCATCGTCGTTGCTCATTGTTCGGTGCGGCTCCTTCGGCTGCTTCATTGCCAGCCCCTCGCCAACGTGCCCCGGCGAGGAGATCTAGCAATCTCTTGACTATAGTCAAATAAGTTCGAGCACGGCTGGACGGGACGTGGTAGTGAAAACTGAATTGATGCCACTCAATCAGCCACGATGCTCGAAAAACACATCTCCATCCGGATTTCTCCATGCACTCTAGCGCAGAGCAATCTACGCGCTCATTCATTTTTAGCAACGATTCAACGCGAGCACCACCTGTCTGAGTGTGACTAAGGTGATTCGGGTGGCATGGATTAGCCGGAAGAACCTCGCCGCCATAGTGCTACGCGCGGTCGGCGCTGCCGCCCTCGCGCGGCACCGCCACCGCGGCCGACTGGCGATCCTGATGTATCACGGCATCGAGCCGGCGCCCCTGTCCCCGGCCTGCTGGCACGTCCTCGATACCGCGGCCCTCCGGCGGCAGCTGACGTACCTGCGTCGGCATTTTCACGTACTACCGCTCGACGAGGCCCTCGAGCGGCTACAGGACGGGACCCTGCCCGATCGAGCGGTGAGCATCACCTTCGACGACGGGACCCGTAACCTCGCCACACATGCCGCGCCGGTACTCGACGCTCTGGGTCTTCCCGCCGCAGT
Source organism: Mycobacterium pinniadriaticum (assembly GCF_026242045.1). GTDB lineage: Bacteria > Actinomycetota > Actinomycetes > Mycobacteriales > Mycobacteriaceae > Mycobacterium > Mycobacterium pinniadriaticum. Next base: position 56,106 of record NZ_JAPJDO010000005.1, on the reverse strand, counting down.
GTTCCTGGCCACGGGACCGATGGGAAGCGACGAAGCGCTGTGGCCCGACCGTCTCTGGCTGGCATTCACACGCACCAAGCTGGCCGACGTCGACCTCACCCAGCTCGGACTCGGCGAGCAGCCGTTGGCGAGCCCGACCGACCGAGGCTCGGCGTATGCCCTCACCGTCAATCGGCTCAAGGAACTGCCTGACGAACAGCGGGCCGAGCGACTCCGGTCGATCGTCACAACCCTTCGCCCCGAAGGCGACGGAGATCCCGGCCCGTTTCGCTTGCTGTCCTGGCAAGAGGCACATGGAATGGCCGCGAACGGATCGGTCACGCTTCACCCACACTCGGTGACGCACCCAATTCTCTCGCGATGCTCGAATGACAAGATTCACCAAGAGATTTCAAACTCGTGCGCGATCCTGGAGCGTGAAACCGGTTTCGCGCCCAGAGTTTTCGCGTATCCAAACGGCCGTGCCCAGGACTTCGACGAGCGGGCCAGGGCCGCACTGCGCGGCCGCGGCGTGCGCTGGGCGCTCGCGACCATCGAAGGATTCGCCGATCGGCACTCGGACCCGCTCGCGCTGCCGCGGCTGGCAATCGGCAGCGACCTGTCCTTCGCGAGTTTCTGCGCAATGGTGTCAGGAGTGTCGCCGCGGAGGCGCAGCGACGCTGCGTCCGTCCGCGCCACCAATACCGCAACGAGCGCCTGACAACATCGGGCGAGCATTCGGTCCGAGATGACCAACCCGATCGCCGCGCGCGAACCGATCGTCTCCGCGGTCGGACACCGTCGGCCGATGGATCGGCGCGATTCGCGGCGACCGATAAGGGGCCCGCCCGGGAATCATCCCGGGCGGGCCATATTGGGAGAGTTGGGTTTTCAGCTCAGCCGAGTGTCTCCGTTAACGATGCTCGCCCTGACCGGAACACCGTTGATGGTGGTCTGAAAGCTGCCGAACTGCATCGCCGGGGCCGGCGAGAGGACGCGGGCCAGCCGGCGCTGACGCACCTGGTCGCGGAACGCCTGTTCGTTGGCCTGCACCAGGTCGGAGGTGTCGTCCTCGTCGGTCGGACGGAACTGCACCCCGGTCATCGTGTGGTCGGGCCGGACCACCCAGGAGGCCCGCACGCCGTCGACGGCGGCGGTGTACATCCCCGCCGGCGCCGCGACCGAGGCCGCGGTGAACGTGTAATCCACATCGTTCATCGTCAGCTCCCCCACCACGTCGGTTCCGTTGAACGACGCCTTCAGCGTGTCCTGGTATTTCGAGGTGATGTCGAGCTCGCCATCCTTCTGGGTGCCGAAGAACCACGCTTCGTCGGTGCTGCCGTCACAGGCGTAGGCGGCGATCTTGTCGCCCTCCACGGCCACACCGATGGTCATTGTCTTGCCGTCTGCCATCGGCATGTCGGCGATGTAGTGCGCCGACTGCGGGAAATCCGTCACAGTCGCGGTGCTCGACGAGGGTGCCGGGGAATCCGCGGTGGTGCTGGATCCGCCGGAACAGGCAGCGACGGTGCCGAAAGCGACCGTCGCAGCAACGCCGGCCAGCAGGGTGCGTAAGTGTTTTTTCATGTCACCAGCTTCGATCAACGATCGGAGCGGTGCTTGGAGAAAGTGTGGAGATTGAGTGGAGATCGAGCCCGGCCCTCAGGAGGCGAGGAACCGGCGAACTTCGTCGCAGAACACCTGCCAGGCCGGCTCAGCCGCGGTCAGCAAGTGGTTGTTGCTCGCCAACGCGACCAACCGGGATCCGGGAATCAACTCGGCGAGTTCCTCGCCGAACCGCATCGGCACCCGGTGGTCGTTACGCGAGTGCATGATCAGCGTCGGGCAGTGCACCCGCTTCGCCGCCTCGTGGACATCGATGCCGGCGAACTGGGTCAAGAACCGCACCGCGTTCTCCGGCGAGGTGGTGCGCCGCTGCAGCTGATCGAAGTCCGCCCAATCCGAGCGGCTGCCGTCGGGCAGGAACTGGGCAGCGAACACCTGACGGAACGCGGGGTCGTCGCGGCCCCAACCGACCCGGGCCAGTTCCAGGTCCAGCGCTGCGGCGCGCTGCTCCTCGGGGCCCACGGCGCGCACTCCGCGCCCGCGCGCGTACGCGCTGCAGAGCACCAGGTGGCTCACCTTCTCCGGGTGCCGCGCAGCGTACTCGATCGCCACCGCACCGCCTTGTGACACACCTAACAGCGGAAAGCTCTGCAGCCCAACGGCATCGGCCACGGACTCCAGGTCGGCCACCCAGTCTTCGAAGGTGAACTCCCCCACCTCCCAATCCGAGAGCCCGCAGCCGCGTTCGTCGTACCGGATGAACGTGTGCTCCTCGGACAGTTCACTGACCCAATGCCGCCACACCGGGCTCTCGATGTCGTAGGCCAGATGGGTCATCCAGTTGGCGGCCCGCACCAGCGGCGGCCCCGCACCGGCGGTCGCATACGCAAGGCGCACACCATCGGCTGCCCGGCAGAACGAGATGTGCTGCGGCGGCGCGGCGGTGACCACCGGTCCCGCGATCGTCGTCACCACCGTCCCGACGAATCGGTAGCCACGACCGCGCACGGTCCGGATATAGCGTTGCGACTCCCCGTCGTCTCCGAGTGCGCGGCGCGCGGCCTTGATCCGGCTGGTCAATGCCGCTTCGCCGACGAACTTGCCGCCCCAGACCGAATCGAACAGTTCCTCTTTGGTGACCACCCGTTCGTGATGGGTGACGAGGTGCGCCATGACGTCGAACACCTGCGGTTCGACCCGGACCACCGTCTCCCCGGAACGCAGTTCGTAGTTGCGGGTGTCGAGAACGAAGTCGTCGAAGCGCCAGACGCCCGATTCCGCGGGCACCGAAGAATCCGGCTCCGGCAGCACGGGCCAAGCTTAGCTGCGCAAACGCTGTGAAACGAACTGGACGGTCAGCGCCAGCCGTCGGCGGCCTTGGCGGCCTGGACCAGCGCGTCGCACAACCCCCGCAACTCGGCGGCGGCAGCGCCTTCCTCGACAGCCGTGGCGACGTCCTCGGCGGCGCAGCGCACCTGGTAGACCCGGTCCGACAACTCGGCGGCCTCGTCAGCCGAGAGCACCACCGCATCCTCGGGGATGGCGCTGCCCTTGACCAGGGCTCGCTGTTCGTAGGCGCGCTGCCGGCACGACTGCCTGCAGTACTGTCTGCGCCGGCCCATCCCGGCATCGGCCACCTCGCGGCCACACCACCGGCACGGCTGAGAGCGGGTACGACGCGTCACGTCTTGTGACTGTAGACGGGTCGATGCAGTGATCCCGGTATCATGGCGGGTTGAGTCGGGAACCGCAGAGCGTGGGCTTGCGTTCACTATCTGCTACTTGATAAATCGTTTGAGGAGAGTTGACGATGGCTGATCGCGTCTTGAGAGGCAGCCGGCTCGGAGCCGTGAGCTACGAGACCGACCGCAACCATGACCTGGCGCCGCGTCAGGTCGCGCGTTACCGCACCGAGAATGGCGAGGAATTCGACGTTCCCTTCGCCGACGATGCCGAGATCCCCGGCACCTGGCTGTGCCGCAACGGTCTGGAGGGCACCCTCATCGAGGGTGATCTGCCCGAGCCCAAGAAGGTCAAGCCGCCGCGCACCCACTGGGACATGCTGCTGGAGCGCCGCTCGGTCGAGGAGCTCGAGGAGCTGCTCAAGGAGCGTCTGGACCTGATCAAATCCAAGCGCCGCGGAAGCTGACCTAGCGGACTACGCCGCGGGCACGGTCCATCCGCCCGCCGATCCCCCACTGGGCGACCTTGACCATCGCTTCGCGAATGTTCGAACCGCTCATCTTCGACACCCCGAGTTCGCGTTCGCTGAACGTGATGGGCACCTCGGCGACGGTGAAGCCGTTGTTGATCGTGCGCCAGGTCAGATCGATCTGGAAGCAGTAGCCCTTCGAGTCGACGTCGGCGAGGTCGATCTTCTCCAGCACCTCGCGCCGGTAGGCACGGTAGCCGGCGGTGATGTCGTGGATATCGACCCCGAGCAGAACCCGCGAATACGTGTTGGCGGTCTTGGACAACACCAGCCGCCGCGTCGGCCAGTTGCGGACCGTGCCGCCCTGCACGTAGCGCGAACCGATCGCCAGATCCGCGCCATTGTCGATGGCGTCAAGCAGGCGGTAGAGCTGTTCGGGGGCGTGAGAACCGTCGGCGTCCATCTCCACCAGCACGTTGTACTGGCGCCCCAATCCCCATTCGAACCCGGCGAGGTAGGCCGCGCCGAGGCCGTCCTTGGCGTCGCGGTGCATCACATGGACCCGGTCGGGATCGGCCAGCGACAGCTCGTCGGCCAGTGCGCCGGTTCCGTCGGGGCTGCCGTCGTCGACGATCAGCACGTGGACCTCCGGGCAGGCCTTGTGCACGCGGCCCACGATCAGCGGCAGGTTCTCCAGCTCGTTGAATGTGGGGATGATCACCAGGGTGCGCCGGCTGGGGCGGTCAGCGCCCGTCTTGCCCCGGTCGGTCATGAGTCTCCTTTGTCGTGCTGTCCGGCCAGGGCGGAGGATGATTCGCCCTGCTCCGGCGGGTTGTCGCCGTCGTCTTCGCCCCCGGACACGGTATTTGCGTCGCGTTGCCGCCTCCTACGGCGCAACGGACGCATGAACCAACCATTGTGCAGCATGGCGACGATCACGACGGCAACGGCGGCTCCCACCAGCACCCATTGGACCAGCGGCCCCCATCGGGCGGCCGGCGTTTCGCTGGTTTTCAGCCGGACCGACGCGTCCAGATAGGCCGGCGTGAAGAACTGGGTCCGGGCCACCTCGCGGCCGTCCGGGGCGATCACCGCGCTGATCCCGGTGGTTCCGGCCACCACCACGTATCGGTCGTGTTCGACGGCGCGCGCGCGGGCGAACGCCAACTGCTGTTCGCTCATGTTCGCATCGAAGGTGGCGTTGTTGGTGGGGACCGCCAGGATCTGCGCCCCGTTACGGACCGATTCGCGAAGCGCCCGGTCGAAGATGACCTCCCAGCAGGTCGCCACCCCGACGGGCACCCCCGCGGCATGCACGACGCCGGTGCCGCGGCCCGGCACGAAGTAACCGGCACGGTCGGCGAACGATGACAGATGCCGGAAGAAGCCCCGCCACGGCAGGTACTCGCCGAACGGCTGGACGATCTGCTTGTCGTGGCGCTGTCCGGCCCCGGTGACCGGATCCCACACCACGATGGTGTTCGTCGCTGTCGGGTTCTGCGGTGTCCAGTCCGGACGCGCGATCACGGCGCCGACCAGGATCGGTGCGCCGATCGCCTGGGCGGCGACGCTGATCTGCGCAGCGGCGTCGGCATTGGTGAGCGGGTCGATGTCCGAGGAGTTCTCCGGCCAGATGACGAACTGCGGTTGTGGCGCCGTGCCGGCGCGCACATCGTCGGCCAGCTGCACGGTCTCGCGAACATGGTTGTCCAGCACGGCACGGCGCTGGCTGTTGAAGTCCAGCCCGAGTCGCGGCACGTTGCCCTGGATGGCGGCGACCGTGACCGTCGGCTCGTTGCCGGCCCCGCCGGCGGCGCGACGCACCTGCGGGGCGGCCACCGCGGTGGTCAGCAGAACCGCGGTGATGCACAGCCCGGGCAGCAGCACGCCGGGAAGAGACCCGTTCTCGGTCGAGTCGCGCTGCCACCAGCGCACGACCTCGAGTGCGAGGGCGGCCAGCGAGGTACCGAGCAGTACGATCCCGAACGACAACAACGGAACCCCGCCGAACTGCACCAGCGACAGAAACGGCCCGTTCGTCTGCCCGAAACCGACGACGCCCCAAGGAAATCCGCCGAACGGCACCGTCGATTTCAGCCACTCCTGCAGGGCCCACACCAGTGCCAGCCACAGCGGCCAGCCCGGCAGCCGGCGGACGACGACCGCGAGCCATCCGAAGATCGCCGGGAAGAGGGCTTCCATGGCGGACAGCGCCAACCAGGGCACCGGGCCGACCAGGCCACTGATCCAGGGAATCAGCGGGACGTAGAACGCCAGCCCGAACAGGAATCCGTAGCCGAGCCCGCCTGCGGGGGTCGTTTTGGGGTGCACCAGAACCCAGCTGAAGATCGCAAAGCTCAGCACCGCCGACCACCACCACCCGATCGGCGGGAAGCTGATGCACAGCAGCAGCCCGGCGGTGACCGCGGCCAGCAGCCGCATCATCCGCGGCGGCAGCGCGGTGCGGAGCCACTTCAGCAGCCGGCTAACCATGGAGCACGACACCCCGATGCACGGTCCGCCGGCAGCGCGGCAACGGATCGCCCGGAGCCAGCCGTGGCAGGGCCGGCACCCTCGAGCGCGGGTCGGTCGACCAGCGCTGCACGGTGTCGGCCGGGGCGGCGACATCGAGATCGAGATCGCCACCCGTCTCCCACACCGCATAGGAGGCCGGGGCGCCGGGCACCAATGTCCCGGTGATGCCGTCGGCCACCCCACCCGCACGCCAGGCGCCCCTGGTTGCGGCGGCAAAGGCCGCACGCACGGACACGGCGCTTCCCGGGGTTTGATGATGGCTGGCGGCGCGCACGGTCGACCAGGGATCGATGCCGGTCACCGGGGCATCTGAGCCGAACGCCATGGGCACGCCTGCCGATGCTAACAGCGAGAACGGGTTGAGCAGAGCGGCTCTGGCCGAACCGAGGCGCCGCGCGTACATGCCGCTGTCGCCACCCCACAGCGCGTCGAAATTGGGCTGCACGCTGGCCGTGATCCCGCACTGGCCGAGCATGGCCGCCTGCTCGGCAGTCACCATCTCCAGGTGTTCCAGCCGGTGTCCGCAGCGAGCGACCGCGGGCGCCCCGAACCGCTCGACCAGGCGGCTCACGGCGTCGACCACCGCGCCCACCGCGGCGTCCCCGATCACGTGGAATCCCGCGGTCACGCCGGCTTCGGTGCACGCGATCAGGTGATCGGCGATGCCGGCGGGGTCCAGGTAGCAGTTCCCGGTGCTCTGCGGCGCGTCGGCATACGGTTCACACAGCCAGGCGGTGTGCGAGCCCAGGGCACCGTCGACGAAGAGATCGCCCGCCAGCCCGCGCGCGCCGGTCGCCTCGATCAGCGCCCTGGCCTGCGGGGCGCTGGACACCGCCTCGCCCCAGTATCCGATCACCTCGACGCCGTGCTCGGTGGCGCGTAGTTCCTGCCAATCGTCGGATCCGCCGATATCGGGTCCCGCGCACTCGTGCGCGGCGACGATGCCGGCGGCGGCCAGCGAATCCAGGGCCGCGAGCCGGGCGTCCGCGCGCTGCCGGGTGGTGAGCAGCCGGCGGGCCTCGTTGCGCACCAGGTGATGGGCGTCCGCGCTCAGTGGGCGCTGCGAGTCGTAGCCGGCGACTGCCGCCAGCCCGGGAACCAGCTCCCGCAGCGCCGTCGACGCCACGGCCGAGTGAACGTCGACGCGGGCCAGGTAGGCGGGCACCGGGCCGACGACGGCATCCAGTTCCGCCGTGCTCGGCGCGGTGTCCCGAGCCCAGCCGGTGTCGTCCCAGCCGTGCGCCCAGACCGGCCGGCCCGGGTGGGCGGCCACGTGCTCGGCCACCAGGGCCAGGCAGTGCTGTCGGGAAGCGGCCGCGGTGAGATCCAGACCCGTGATCATCAGGCCGGTGGAGGTCAGATGGATGTGGCTGTCGACGAACGCCGGTGATAGGAACGCACCGTCGAGGTCGACGACCTGCGCATCGCTGAACTGGGAACGGCCCACCTCGTCGCTGCCCAGCCACGCGACGACGCCGTCACGCACGGCCATCGCGGTGGCATCCGGGTGCGACGGGCTATGGATGCGCCCGCCCAGCAACAGTGTGGTCACGGTCGATCAGTCTGCCCCGCAGTGGCGAGGTCGACGCAGGGGCTCAGTAGCGCCGGACGATGTTGGCGTCGTGGACGCGGCCGTACACCTGCTCGTCGACGACTTCGCCGTCGATGTAGTCACCACGGCCGGGATAGCCGGGTGCGGTCAGGTTGACGACGGTGACCCGGCGGGCGATACCGCGGATGAGCAGCATCCCGGCCAATGGGCGTACCAGGGTGCGGGTCGGCGGCAACAGCATCAACGCGCCGAGCGCGGTGGTGACCAGGCCGGGGATGAACACCAGCACGGTGCCGAGCGCGACGAGCATGCCGTCGGCGACGGCACCCTGGGGGTCGGTGCGGGTGGATTGCAGGCGAAGGATCTGCCGTTTGACCTGTGAGCCGGCCAGCGCGACCCCGACCACCGAGGTCCCCAGCAGGATGAGCAGCGTCCAGCCCAGTCCGACGGACCAGGTCAGGGCGGCCAGAACCGCCAGCTCGACGACGACGTAACCGAAGAACGTCCGCATCACCATGAAAGGGCAACGACCCGCCGAACCGACGGGTTCCACAGCCACCTGATAGGAGTCTGTGAGTTCTATTGCGCGGTGATCTCGAGCCCGATATGCACCTTGTCGATACCGCCCCGGACCAGGCTGTGCGGATAAAACCACCACGCGTGATTCCAGTAGCGGCGGAGCACCTTGGCGTAGACATCCCGGGTTTCCGACTTGGGCAACACCCGGGCCACGGCTTCCACCGGCTCACCCTTCGGCTTGCCCAGCACTCCGCACTCGGCGATGGTCACCCGCGGCGTGTTGCGAATCCGCTTGACCTTCCAGGACCCGTCGTCGGTGATGATCAGCAGGCGGTTGCCGTCGGGTACGGCCCAGATCGGCGTCGGCTTGGGCGTCCCGTCCTTGGTGAACGTCGTCAGCAGCAGGTACTTCGCTTTGGCGACGTCGTCGAAGGTGGGAGCCACCCTCACGCCGCCCGCAGTTCGAGACCGATCGTTCGCTTGGCGCCGCCGCGCAGCTTGCTGAAGAAGTTGAAGACCTGCCCGACGATTCCGTAGCGCTTGCCGATCGCGGAGTAGACACGTTCGGTCTGGGATTCGTCGAGCACGGTCGCGATCGCCTCGACGGGTTCACTCTTGACGTTGCCGCGCATGTCGCAGACGGCCACCGTCACGCGCGGAGTATTGCGGATGCGCTTGACCTTCCAGGCGTTCTTCTCGGTGATCACCAGGGCGACGTCTCCGTCGGGCGCCACCCAGATCGGGGTCGGCTTGGGCCTGCCGTCCTTGGTGAACGTGGTCAGCGAAATGTACTTCGCCTTGATGACGTCGGCGAATGTGAGAGCCATACCACCAACTTAGCCCAGATTTTTCGCGGATTGTCGCTGGTGAGGGTGTGTAGATAAGCGAAAGTGCCTGTCCTGCAAGGGATAACTGGACTTCTCTACGGTTCAATCAACCCATTGGGAAGGCACTTCGCAGGTGAAGAATATCGCGGCCGCATCGCGGGTGAAAGTGTCGGCCGACGGCCACGGGGTCGTGTCGCACGCCGGCATGGCGATGTTACGTGAGCTCGCCGACCGGACCGGGTTATCAGCGCAGGTCACCGCCGCGTTGGCCGACACCTACCGCGGCCCGTAGGTGTATTCGCCCGGCGAGGTGTTCGCCGATCTGGCCGCGGCGGTGGCCGACGGCGCGGACTGCATCGACGGGGTCGGACAACTGTGCGGCGACCGCGAGCACGCGTTCGGCGCGAAAGCCTCCACGACCACGATGTGGCGGCTGATCGATCAGCGCATCGACACCGCACACCTGCCCGCGGTGCAGGCGGCCCGCGCCACGGCGCATGCGGCGGCCTGGGCCGCCGGCGCGGCCCCCGCACCGGGTGGCTGGCTGCACATCGACATCGACGCCACCCTGGTGATCGACCACTCCGACAACAAGCACGGCGCGACGCCGACCTGGAAGAAGTCGTTCGGGCATCATCCGCTGCTGGCGTTCCTGGACCGCCCCGAGATCGCCGGCGGGGAAGCCCTTGCCGGGCTGCTGCGCAGCGGCAATGCCGGCTCCAACACCGCCAGCGACCACATCATCGTCCTGGCCCAGGCGCTGGCAGCGCTGCCCGCGGCGTGGCGGCCAGACCCGAGTCGTGGCGATGATCCCGACCGGCCGCAGGTGCTGGTGCGCTGCGACACCGCCGGAGCCACCCACCGATTCGCCGACGCCTGCCGCGAGCAGGGGGTCGGATTCTCCTTCGGCTACCCCGTCGACGCGCGGGTCCAGGACGCCGTGGACACGCTCAACCTCGCCGAGGGCTGGTACCCGGCCATCGACACCGACGGTGGCCTCCGCGACGGCGCCTGGGTCGCCGAGGCCACCACCCTGGTCAACCTCAACAGCTGGCCGCCGGGCACCCGGCTGATCCTGCGCAAGGAGCGCCCCCATCCCGGCGCCCAGTTGCGGTTCACCGACATCGACGGGATGCGGGTCACCGCGTTCATCACCGACACACCCACCGGTGTCGTGGCCGGTCAGGTCGCCGGCCTGGAGTTGCGGCACCGCCAGCACGCCCGCGTCGAGGACCGCATCCGCGAACTGAAGGCCACCGGCCTGCGCAACCTGCCGTGTCAGTCCTTCTGGGCCAACGCCGCCTGGCTGGAGATCGTGCTGGCCGCCGCCGACCTGGTCACCTGGTGCCGCCTGCTCGGATTCCGAAACGATCCCGGCCTGGCCCGCGCCGAGATCACCACGTTCCGCTACCGCGTGCTGCACGTCGCCGCCCGCATCACCCGAGGTGCGCGCCAGCTGCGGCTGCGCATCGATGCCACCTGGCGCTGGGCCGCCCAGATCGCGACCGCCTGGCAGACCATCCGCACCGCCTTCGGATAACCGAAGACCTCCCTGACCGACCGATCACGAAAGACCCACTGGCCCTGGGAAAGCCCGCCCCACCCGGCGGCACGGGACCACCCCGCACGCCCAGCGACCACAGAACCCAACTCGCAACCCACTCGGCCGCTGATTCCAACCGGCATCACCTTCGACGAAAAATCGAGGTTAGCGTCAAACTAGCGTGCTTCCAGGTCGCCCTCGGTCTCGAGCAGAACCTGCCGCAACCCGTCCAACGTGGCCGGGTCCGGGTTCTCCCACATGCCCCGTCCGACGGCCTCAAGCAGCCGCTCCGACATCCCGTGCAGCGCCCAGGGATTGGACTCGTTCATGAATTTGCGGTTCTCCGGGTCGAGCACATAATTCTCGGTGAGCTGCTCGTACATCCAGTCGGCCAGCACGCCGGCGGTGGCGTCGTAGCCGAACAGGTAATCCACCGTGGCGGCCATCTCGAAGGCGCCCTTGTAGCCGTGCTTGCGCATCGCGGCCATCCACCGCGGATTGACCACACGAGCGCGGAAGACGCGGGTGGTCTCCTCGGACAGGGTGCGGGTACGTACCGCGTCGGGCCGGGTGTTGTCCCCGATGTAGGCCTCCGGCGCCTGGCCGGTCAACGCCCGCACGGTCGCCACCATGCCGCCGTGGTACTGGAAGTAGTCGTCGGAGTCGGCGATGTCATGCTCGCGCGAGTCGGTGTTCTTGGCCGCCACCACGATTCGGCGGTACTGCATCGACATGTCGTCGGCGGCCGGTCTGCCGTCGAGTTCGCGGCCGTAGGCGAAGCCACCCCACGCCGTGTACACCTGCGCCAGATCGGCATCGTCGCGCCAGTTGCGGCTGTCGATCAGCTGCAACAGACCGGCCCCGTAAGTTCCCGGTTTCGATCCGAAAATACGTGTGGTGGAACGTCTTTCGTCGCCATGCTCAGCGAGGTCGGCCTGAGCGTGGGCGCGCACGAAGTTCTGGTCGTCCGGTTCGTCGAGACCGGCGACCAGACGGACCGCGTCGTCGAGCATCGTGACGACATGGGGGAAGGCATCGCGGAAGAACCCGGAGATCCGCACGGTCACGTCGATGCGGGGCCGGCCCAGCTCGGCTGGGGAGATGGCCTCCAGGTCGACGACGCGGCGCGACGCGTCGTCCCACACCGGCCGCACCCCCAGCAGCGCAAGGACTTCGGCGATGTCGTCGCCGGAGGTACGCATTGCCGAGGTGCCCCACACCGACAGGCCGACCGATCGCGGCCAGTCGCCGTGGTCGCCGCGATAGCGTGCCAGCAGCGAATCCGCCATGGCCAGCCCGGTTTCCCAGGCCAGCCGGGACGGCACGGCCTTGGGGTCGACCGAGTAGAAGTTGCGCCCGGTGGGCAGCACATTGATCAGGCCGCGCAGCGGCGAACCCGACGGGCCGGCGGGGATGTACCGGCCGTCCAGTGCGCGCAGCACCTGATCGATTTCACCGGCCGTACCGGCCAGCCGCGGCACCACCTCGGTGGCCGCGAACCGCAGGATGGCCGCGACGCCGGCATCGTCGGTCAGTTCGCCGACCCGCCCGGCGTCCCAACCGGTGGCCTGCAGGCCGGCGAGCAGGCCGCGGGCCCGTTGCTCGGCCTCATCGACGTCGGCCCGGTCGGCACTGCCGTCCTCGGCCAGTCCGAGGGCCTGGCGCAGGCCGGGCAGGTGCTGTTCACCGGCGAAGAGCTGGCGGGCGCGCAGAATGGCCAGCACCAGGTCCAGTTCGGCCTCGCCGACCGGTGCCGCGCCGAGGATGTGCAGCCCGTCGCGGATCTGGACGTCCTTGATCTCGCAGAGCCAGCCGTCGACGTGCAACAGCATGTCGTCGAACGAGTCGTCTTCGGGGCGCTGCGCCAGACCCAGATCGTGGTCCATCTTGGCCGCGCGCATCAAGGTCCAGATCTGCTGGCGGATGGCCGGCAGCTTGCCCGGGTCGAGCGCGGCGATGTTGGCGTGCTCGTCGAGCAGCTGTTCGAGCCGGGCGATGTCGCCGTAGCTTTCCGCCCGCGCCATCGGCGGGATGAGGTGGTCGACGAGGGTGGCGTGCGCGCGACGCTTGGCCTGCGTCCCCTCCCCCGGATCGTTGACCAGGAACGGGTAGATCAGTGGTAGGTCGCCGAGTGCGGCGTCGGACCCGCAGGCCGCCGACATGCCGACCGTCTTGCCGGGCAGCCATTCGAGGTTGCCGTGCTTGCCCAGATGGACGGCGGCGTGGGCGCCGAATCCGTGCCGCAGCCACAGATAGGAGGCCAGGTAGTGGTGACTGGGCGGCAGGTCGGGATCGTGATAGATCGCCACCGGGTTCTCGCCGAAGCCGCGGGGTGGCTGAACCAGGATCACGATGTTGCCGGATTGGATTGCGGCGACGACGATCTCGCCATCCGGATCGCGGCTGCGGTCGACGAACAGTTCGCCCGGCGGCGGACCCCAGTGGGTGAGGATCGCCTCGGTCAGTTCGGCGGGCAGCGTGGCGAACCACTCTCGGTACAGCGCGGCCGCGATCCGGATCGGATTGCCGGCCAGTTGGCCGTCGGTGAGCCAGTCGGGATCCTGGCCGCCGTGCTCGATGAGCGCATGCATCAGGGCGTCACCATCGGATGCGTCGACACCGGGGATCTCACCGATGCGGTATCCGGCGTCGCGCAGCGCGTGCAGCAACGCGATCGCGCTGGCCGGGGTGTCCAGGCCGACCGCGTTGCCGATCCGTGAGTGTTTGGTCGGGTAGGCCGAGAACACCAGGGCCAGCCGCTTATCCGCCGGCCCGACGCGGCGCAGCGTCGCGTGGTTGACGGCCAGGCCGGCCACCCGGGCGCATCGCTCGGGATCGGGCACATAGGAGATCAGGCCGTCGGAGTCGATCTCCTTGAACGAGAACGGGACCGTGATGATGCGCCCGTCGAATTCCGGGACGGCGACCTGGGTGGCGACGTCGAGCGGGCTCAGTCCGTCGTCGTTGTCCGACCAGGTGGCCCGCGAACTGGTCAGGCACAAGCCCTGCAAGATCGGGACATCAAGGGCGGCTAGGTGTTTGACATTCCAGTTGTCATCGTCGTGACCGGCACCGGCGGTCGCCGGGCGGGCTCCCCCGGCGGCCAACACGGTGACCACCATGGCGTCGGCGGTGCCCAGCAGCTCCAGCAGATCGGGTTCCGGGGTGCGCAGTGAGGTGCAGTACACCGGTAGCGCACGTCCACCGGCCCGTTCGATCGCGGCGCACAGCGCCTCGATGTATGCGGTGTTCCCGGCCAGCTGCTGGGCCCGGTAGTAGAGCACCGCGATCGTCGGCCCCGCACCGCCCCGGTTCGGCCGTTCGAGCACCCCCCAGGCCGGGGTCGCCGACGGCTTGGTGAAGCCGAATCCCGTCATCAACAGGGTGTCGCAGAGGAACGCGTACAGCTGGCGCAGGTTGTCCACTCCGCCCTGGGCCAGGTAGATGTGGGTCTGCACGGCGATACCCGCGGGCACCGTGGAACGTTCCATCAGGTCGGCGTCGGGAGCCTGCTCACCGCTGACGACGACGGTCGGGCGCCCGCTGGCCACCACCGCGTCGATGCCGTCCTGCCAGGCCCGATAGCCGCCCAGGATGCGCACCACGACGAGATCGGTGCCATCGAGCAGCTCGGCCAGCTCACCGTCGGCCAGCCGCGCCGGGTTGGCCCACCGGTAGTCCACCCCGCTGGCACGGGCGGTGATCAGGTCGGTGTCTGACGTCGACAGCAACAGCACGGTGGGAGACACCCACCATTCGTACACCTGCGACCGGCGGAGTTTCGCGGTGGGCTACTCCGCGGCGCGCAGGAACGGGCCGAGCGCGACGGCGACGATGAGCACGACGGCCACCGGCGCCAGCAGCGGCAGCCACGGCACGCCGGCCGGAGCCGTGGTGGCCAGGATTCCGACCGCGGCGAAACCGGCGATCCCGACCGCCGTGGGCCGGGTCACCGCGGCGTGCGTCAGCACCAGATAGGCGGCGGCGCACACCCCCGACACCGCGGCCAGCATCGGTTGCGGGCCGCTCAGCGCGATGGCGGCGATCACGGCCAGCACGGCGGTCGTCGCCGCGACCCGCAGGAAGAGCCCGGCCAGCACGGCGGTCAACGCCACTGACACCGCCACCAGTCCCCAGTCGTCGGCGCCGATCGCGGCCGCGGCGGCCATCACCACCCCGAAGGCCGCCGCCAGCCACTTCCTTGAGGTCATGACGGACGCCGGACTCGGTCGGGCACCAGGCTCATCGCCTGGTCCAGGGTGATCCCGGCCGGCCAGGACACCACGTCGACGCCGATCACCTTCATGTCGCGGTACATCGCCGAGCGTTGCAGCGCCCACATCCGCTCGAGGATCGGATCGTCATCGTCGGCGAACGGCCAGCCCTCCAGGACGTCGACGGCCACCACGGGGTGCCCCCGCTTGCACAGGTCGATCAGCGCCAGCGCGAACTCGGTGTCGAGCATGGTCGAGAACCCTACGACGACCGCGCCCGGCGGGACGGCGGCCCGGGGCGCCAATGTTCCTGCGGTGTCCTGATATTCGCTGCCCACCCCGAGGGCCGCGTCGAGCACCCGGTAGAACTGGCGGCGGCCGATGTCGGCGCCCAGCCAGCGCGGCCTGCGGCCACCGAGCCCGACGATGCCGGCCCGGTCACCGTTGCGCAGCGCCGTCTGAACCACCTGGGTGGCGCCGCGCAACGCCCGCTCGGTGGCCGCGGTCGCGGGACCGATGGGCTGCGCACTCAGGTCGACCAGCACCACCACGTCGGCGGCCCGGTCGGTCAGCCGTTCGGTGACGTGCAGGCCGCCGCGGCGCGCGCTGACCGCCCAGTTCACCGAGCGAAGCTGGTCACCGGGTAGATAGGGGCGGATGTCGGCGAACTCGACGCCGGGGCCGATGTGGCGGGTCAGGTGAGTGCCGAGCCGGTCGGGTAGCTCGGTCCGCGGTATCCCGGTGGGTTGCGGCGGCGCCACCGGGAAGACGAACAGGTCGGCCGCGTCGATGATCGCGGTGCCGGTGAGCAGTCCGCCCGCGGCGAGGACCCGCACCCGGGTGCGCAGTGGGTAGCGGCCCCACCGCGGCGCCTCGGCGGACACGCTCGTGCGCGCGCCGTCACTCGAGAGCACCTCGACCTGCAGGCCCGGTACCGGGCGGATGTCCAGTGCCGCCAGCGGGTCGGTCGGATCGCCGGCCAGCTCGGCGCTCAGGTCCACCCGCTCGTTCTCGAAGCACCGGGTCAAGCCCGGGCGACCCCGCACCGCTGCCGTCGCCGGGCGGCGCTGCCAGCCGATCGAGGCCAGCACCCCGACCATCGGCGCCACGAACGCGATCAGTGCAAACCTCGACCCGACCACCGCCACCACCAGCGCCACACCGGCACAGGTGGCGATCGCGCGGGTCAACGGCGATGCGCTCCACCGCAACACAGCCTCGGTACGGCGGCTCTGGTCGATGTCGGTGTCCGTCATGAGCCCTGCCCGCGCGCCCGCGGGACCGGCAGCCGCCGCAGCAGTTGTTCGACCACGTCCGAGCCGTGCACGCTGCGCACCCACATCTCCGGCCGCAGGCTGATGCGGTGGGCGATCGCCGGCACCGCAAGCGCTTTCACGTCCTCGGGGATCACGTAGTCGCGACCCGACACCAGCGCGCGGGCACGGGCGAGTTGAACCAGGTCGAGTTCGGCGCGCGGGCTGGCGCCGACGGCCACCTGCGGATGGCTGCGGGTAGCCGCCGCCAGCGAGACCACATAGTGCAGGACGTCGTCGTGCACCGACACCTGCTCCACTGATTGCCGCATCGCCAGAAGATCTTTGGCGTCGACCACCTGATTGATCGTCGCCTCTGCCGAACCCCGATCCAGGCGGCGACGCAACATCGACGCTTCCTGCGCCTCAGAGAGGTATTTCAGCGCCACCTTGACGGCAAAGCGGTCGAGCTGGGCCTCCGGCAGTGGATAGGTGCCCTCGTACTCGATGGGGTTGTCGGTGGCCAACACGATGAACGGTGAAGGCAGCCGGTGGGTTTCGCCGTCGATGCTGACCTGATGCTCGGCCATCGCCTCGAGCAGCGCCGCCTGCGTCTTGGGTGGGGTCCGGTTGATCTCGTCGGCCATCAACAGATTGGTGAAGATCGGGCCGGGCCGAAACTCGAAACGCCCGGATTGCATGTCGTAGATGGTGGAGCCGAGCAGGTCGGCGGGCAGCAGGTCGGGGGTGAATTGCACGCGGGTGAAACGAAGGCCGAGGGCCGCTGCGAAGGACCGCGCGATCAAGGTCTTCCCCATGCCGGGCAGATCCTCGATCAGCACGTGCCCGCCGGCCAGCACGGTGGTCAGGATCAGCGTGAGCGCGGCGCGTTTCCCGACCACGGCACGTTCGATCTCGTCGAGCACCGCTTCGCAGTAGGCCGTCATCGCCGGGGCCGGCATCGTCATAGCTCTTCCATCCGTCGCAGAATCTCCTCGAGCGTGGCGTACCCGGGGCCGGGTTCGCGGCCGCGGCCGCGGGCCACGTTGTTCGGGTCCACCCAGCCCCACAGGTCGTCCCCGAACACGATGCGCCCGGTCGCATGCAGCGCCGCCGGATCTCGCTGACGGGTGGCGAGCACGAACTCACGCGCCAGCCGGGGCCGCAGGTGCCGGTCCCAGTCACCCCGGGTGGCGTCCGCCCATTGAATCGTCGACTCGGTGCGAGACCTCCAGCGCCACAACGCTTCGGCGGGGTCGTCGGCGACCGGTTCGGCGATCCGACGAGGCTGCGCCGCGGTGAAACTCAGGCGGGCGGCGAGCAGGAACACCGCGGCCGCCAGGCCGGCGATCGGCAGGACCCACCGACCGGGGGCCAGCACCATCGCCAGCACTTCGGCGCCCGCGACCAGGAAGAGCCCCCCGACCGCCAGCCGGATCACACCGGGCTCCGCAGCTCGCCGAGGACGAGGCGAAGAGCTCGTTCGGCGGCTTCCCGATGCCCCTCGTTCATCACGTGGGTGCTGAACCGGGCTTCGGCGAACAGAGTGACGAGTTCGGTTGCGCTGCCGGCGTGGATCGCTTCGTGCTCGACCGCGCGGGCCAGTACCTCCGATGGGGTGTCCGACTCCTGCGGCGCAGCGCCCGGCGCGCGGGCCAGCGCGTGTTCCATCGCCGCGTAGCACGCGATGATGGCCTCTCGTGGTTCACGGCTGAGATCACCGACCTCGGCCAGACCGCGTTCGGCGGCCAGGGCCAGCGATCCCGGACCCGCCGGCAGTGGTTCGGCTCCGGAGTCCGCGCCGACGGGCGAAGCCGACTCCGGATGGCGGCCGCGTATCCGCTGCACGACCATTCCGATGACGGCGACGACCGTCAGCACCGCCATGGCGGACACCAGGTACCAGAAGACCCAGGAGGGACTGTCACCGGCGTTGGGCCGCGGCGCCGCTGGATGCGGGGCGGTGCTGTGGTCGGGCGGCGCCGAGCCGGACGGTGGCGGCGCGCCCCGAAACTGCGGCAGCCGCATGCGGGCGAGCAGCGCGGCGACCAGCAGCCAGGCCAGGATCACGGCGAGGACGATCAGCAGGAAGCGCCAGTTGCGCCGATCCCCGCTGCCGCCACCGCCGGGGAGGTCACGGCGAGCGGCCGGCCTGGCCCGTTGTGGGTCGCGCAGCGACGTCACGATCGACACGATGATGACGAGCACGCAGGCCGTCACCAAGGCCAGTAGCCCCAGCAGGCCCGCCGTGCCGCCGGCCGGTTGTTCGCGCTCGGCGGGCTGTCCGCCGGGCAGACGTCCACGCAGCGCTATCCCCAGCAGCAGCACCAGCGCGACCAGTGCGGCCACCCGCACTTTGGCTCGCCTGGTCTCGGGCATCCGTGAACCGCCTACGCGGTGCGAACCTCGAAGTCGGTGACCACCGGCGCGCGCAACAGCTCGCGGCGCCGGCCGGGATGCCACGGGAAGATATACCAGCTGTTGCACCCGCTGGCCCAGATCGTTTGCGGTAGAGCCGCTTTGATGTCCTCGTTGTACTCATCGGCGGCTGCTTCGGTGGGTGCGGCGCTGGCGACCCGGCCGGCCCGGATCCGCTCGATCCACCACATCGCACAATCGGCCTGGTCCTCGGCGACCGGAACCAGCGACTGACCCGGAATATCGGGAACGCGCGGCACCCGCAGGAACCCCGTCGCGGTGACCAGCACGTCGCACTCGTCGGCGACGCGGCACAGGTACGCCTGGATCTCGCCGCCGGGCGGCAGCATCCGCGACCACTCCGCGTTCGGGAAGAAGGAGTAGCCGTAGAACGGTGACGGGATGTCGCGGTGCAAGCCGGGATAGGTGTTGTCCCGCCAGGTTCCACCGACGTCGTCGGCCTTCTCGTAGATGACGAACGAGTCGATACCGGCGTCGTGCAGCTTGATCGCCATGCCGAGGCCGGACATCCCGGCGCCGATGATCCCCACCCGCGGTGTGGCTGCCCTCGCCATCGCCTGAACATACGCCCGTACGGTGGACCGGTGAAGCGAATGCGCGACGACGACGCGTGCCCGGGTGCCCTGCAGGTGCACCAGGCCGCCGACGGCGCGCTGGCCCGGGTGCGGTTGCCCGGCGGGATGATCACCGCGGCGCAGCTCGAAGCGCTGGCGCATGTCGCGACCGAGTTCGGCAACGGCACCCTGGAGCTGACCGCGCGGGGCAATCTGCAGCTGCGTGCCGTCCGGGATACCGCAGTGGTCGCCGAGGCGGTGGCCGCGGCCGGCCTACTGCCCTCGCCGACCCACGAACGGGTGCGCAACATCGTCGCCTCCCCGCTGTCCGGCCGGGTCGGCGGATTGGCCGACGTACGGTCGTGGGTGGCCGAACTCGACGCCGCCCTCCAGGCCGACCCGGACCTGGCCCGGCTGCCCGGCCGGTTCCTGTTCGGCATCGACGACGGACGCGGCGACATCTCCGGCCTGGGTGCCGACGTGGGCGCGCACGTACTCGACGAGGGCGTGACGCTGCTGCTGGCCGGTCGCGACACCGGGATCCGGCTCCCGCCGGGTGACGTGGTGACGGCACTGGCCACGGTCGCCCGTCGCTTCGTCACGATCCGTGGAAAGGCCTGGCGGATAGCCGAATTGAATGATCCGTCGGCATTGGTCTCGGATTTTCCGGCAACCGCGTCAGCCGGGGCGACCTACCCACCGGTGCCGCGCCCACCGGTCGGCTGGATCGCCCAGGAGGACGGCCGGGTCACGCTGGGGGCGGCGATCCCCCTGGGCGTGCTCGCGGCCAGGCAGGCCGAGTTCGTCGCCGCCATCGACGCACCGGTGGTCATCACCCCGTGGCGTTCCTTGCTCATCTGCGAGCTGACCGAGGCGGTCGCCGACACGTCGCTGCGGGTCCTCGCCCCGATGGGGCTGGTGTTCGACGAGAACTCACCCTGGCTGGACGTGAGTGCCTGCGTGGGCAGCCCCGGATGCGACAAGTCACTGGCCGACGTGCGAGCCGAGGCGACCCGGGTTGCCACCGGGGACGTGGACGGGCCGGCCGGCGGCCATGTGCATTACGTCGGCTGCGAACGGGCGTGTGGCAGCCCCCCGGCCGGGCGGGTGCTGGTGGCGACCGCAGAGGGGTTCTACGAGCGGAAACCCGGGGTCGTAGGGTGATCGGGTGCTCGACTACATTCGCGACGCCGCCGAGATCTACCGGCAGTCGTTCGCGACGATTCGCGCCGAAGCTGACCTGACGCCGTTCCCCGAGGATGTCGCGCGGGTCGTCGTCCGGCTGATCCACACCTGTGGGCAGGTCGACGTCGCCGAGCACGTGGCCTTCACCCCCGGTGTGGTGACCGCGACGCACACCGCCCTGCTGGCCGGGGCGCCGATCCTGTGCGACTCGTCGATGGTCGCCGCGGGAATCACCGCCGCCCGGCTGCCCGCCGGCAACGAGGTGGTGTCGCTGGTCGCCGATCCGCGGGCCGCCGAACTGGCCCAGCGGCGGCAGACCACCCGGTCGGCGGCCGGTGTGGAGTTGTGGGCTGATCGGCTGCCCGGGGCGGTGGTGGCCGTCGGCAATGCCCCGACCGCGTTGTTCCGGTTGCTGGAACTCGTCGACGACGGAGTGCCCGGCCCGGTGGCGGTGCTCGGCGGGCCGGTCGGATTCGTCGGCTCCGCGCAATCCAAGCAGGAGCTGATCGAGCGGCCGCGCGGGATGGAGTATTTGGTGGTGACGGGTCGTCGGGG
The DNA here is from genome assembly GCF_026242045.1 of Mycobacterium pinniadriaticum. GTDB lineage: Bacteria > Actinomycetota > Actinomycetes > Mycobacteriales > Mycobacteriaceae > Mycobacterium > Mycobacterium pinniadriaticum. Next base: position 35,233 of record NZ_JAPJDO010000005.1, on the reverse strand, counting down.
CGGCAGTGCGATGGCCGCCGCCGCGGTGAACGCGATCGCGAGTGAGCGGGAATGACCGGCGTGCTTTACGGCGTCGGCCTCGGTCCCGGCGATCCGGAGCTGGTGACGGTCAAGGCCGCCCGCATCGTCGGCGCCGCCGACGTGGTGGCCTACCACAGCGCGCGGCACGGTCGCAGTATCGCCCGGCGCATCGCCGAGCCGTATCTGCGGGCCGGCCAGATCGAGGAACATCTGGTCTACCCGGTGACCACCGAGACCACCGAACACCCCGGCGGCTACGCCGGCGCGATGGAGGACTTCTACCGGGAGTCGGCCGAGCGGATCGCCGTCCATCTGGATGCCGGGCGCGATGTCGCGCTGCTGGCCGAGGGCGATCCGCTGTTCTACAGCTCCTACATGCACATGCACACCCGCCTCACCGAACGCTTCAGCGCGGTCATCATTCCGGGCGTCACGTCGGTGAGCGCCGCGTCGGCGGCGATCGCCACTCCCCTGGTCACCGGCGACGAGGTGCTCTCGGTATTGCCCGGCACCATGGGAGTGCGCGAGCTGGCCCGCCGCCTCACCGACGCCGACGCGGCGGTGGTGCTCAAGCTGGGACGCTCCTATCCCCATGTGCGGGAAGCACTTTCGATGGCGGGTCGCCTCGATGACGCGTTCTATGTCGAGCGGGCCAGCACCGACGCGCAGCGGGTACTGCCGGCCGGCGAGGTCGATGCCGACGGGGTCCCGTACTTCTCGCTGGCGATCCTGCCCGGAGGTGGTCGGGTGAAGCCCGCTGTCGGCGGCGTCGCCGTCGTCGGCCTCGGCCCGGGCGATGTGGACTGGATGACGCCGCAGAGCCGTCACGAGCTGGCCGCGGCCACCGACCTGATCGGCTACGGACCGTACCTGGACCGGGTACCCGCACAGCCCGGGCAACGGCGGCACCCCAGCGACAACACCGACGAGCCCGCGCGGGCGCGGCTGGCCTGCGAGCTGGCCGAGCAGGGCCGCGCGGTCGCGGTGGTGTCCTCGGGCGATCCGGGCGTGTTCGCGATGGCGACCGCCGTGCTCGAGGAGGCCAAGCAGTGGCCGAGCGTCGCGGTGCGGGTGATCCCGGCGATGACGGCCGCCCAGGCCGTCGCCAGTCGGGTCGGCGCACCGCTGGGGCACGACTACGTGGTGCTCTCGTTGTCCGACCGGCTCAAACCGTGGGACATCATCGCCGCCCGCCTGTCGGCTGCCGCGGCGGCGGACCTGGTGCTGGCGATCTACAACCCGGCATCCAAGAGCCGCACCTGGCAGGTGGCCGCGATGCGCGACCTGCTGCTGGAACACCGGGAACCCGGCACGCCGGTGGTGATCGGGCGTGATGTCGCCGGGCCGCGCGAATCGGTGAAGGTCGTGCGGTTGGGCGACCTGGATCCCGCCGATGTCGACATGCGCTGCCTGCTGATCGTCGGCTCGTCACAGACGCAGTGGTACGGCGACACGGTGTTCACGCCGCGGCGCTACCCGGCCTGACAAATTTCTTTGGGCTCATTAGCCACAGCAGTCACAATCCGACCGGATCTGTCATGATATCGAACTAATGTTCGAACCATGTTGGAAGCGCTGGAGGACGTGCTGACCGCCTGGGACAAAGTGGTGGCATTACCGGCGAATCCGATGGCCGCCCCCGAACTACTGTCCGTGCTCGAACGGGTGGAGCGGCTGCGCCGGCTACTGCCCGCGGTCGAACACACCGTCCTGACACAGCTGCAAGCACAGACCACACCGGTCGACGTGGGCGCCAAGTCCTGGCGCACCGTGCTCACCCACCGGCTCGGCATCAGCGGCGCCGACGCCAGTCGGCGGCTGACCGAGGCCGCCGAGTTGGCGCCACGACATTCCCTCACCGGACAAGCACTTCCACCGGCACTCCCCACAACTGCTGCGGCGCAAGCCCGCGGGGAAATCGGCATCGACCACGTGTCCGTTATCCGGTCATTCATGGACCATCTGCCCGCATCCGTCGATGCGGCAACGCGCGAGCATGCCGAAGCGCAATTGGGCGGGCTGGCCGGCGGTCTCACCCCGGAAGGACTGCGCAAACTCGCCCACCAGCTGATGGCCATGATCAACCAGGACGGCGACCTCGACGACGAGCGCGAACAGGCCCGCAAACGCGGCGTGAGCATCGGCCCACAACAAATCGACGGCATGAGCAAGATCACCGGCTGGGTGGACCCGGAACTGCGGGCTGCCCTGGACGCCATCTTCGCGAAGCTCGCCGCGCCCGGCTACTGCAACCCCGGTGACGAGAATCCGTGCGTGGACGGCACACCCACCGAAGACCAGATCAGCGGTGACCTGCGATCTACCGGACAACGCACCCACGACGCACTGAAGACCGTGTGCATGGCCATGCTCTCCTCCGGGCAGCTCGGTCAGCACAATGGCCTACCCGTCACCATCGTGGTCACCACTACCCTCGAAGAGCTGACCTCTGCTGCTGGGCTGGCCCATACCGGCGGGGGCAGCTACGTGCCCATACCGACAGTCATCCGGATGGCCGCGCACGCCCACCCCTACCTGACGGTGTTCGAATCGCCGAAAGAGATCAAGCTGTACCACGGGCGTGCCCGCCGTACCGCCTCTCCCGGACAACGGCTCGCCCTCTACGCCCTCGACAAGGGATGTACCAAGCCGGACTGCACCGCACCGGCCTACCAATCCCAGGTCCACCACGCGGCCCGCGACTTCGCCCACGGCGGCAATACCGACATCAACGAACTCACCCTGGCCTGCGGCTGCGACAACCGCATGGTCAACGACGGCCCCGCCGGCTGGACCACCCGAAAACACCGAAGAGACAACAAAACCGAATGGATACCACCGCCGCACCTCGATCGCGGACAAACCCGGGTGAACTACTACCATCACCCCGAGGAGCTCCTCTGCTCCGACGAATGAGACAGCAGACCCGCCCCGTCGTTATTGCTCCAGGCCCGCAACCCAGGCGGCGGCTTCCTCGACGGTGCCCACCACATCCACTCCGGCGGGCAGCGGCGGCCGGTCGATCATCACCACGGCGACACCCAGATCCGCCGCGGCCCGCAGCTTGGCCTCGGTCAGCAGACCCCCACTGTTCTTGGTCACCAGCACGTCGATTCTGTTGTCCCGCAACAGCGTGTGCTCGTCGTCGTAGCCGTACGGCCCCCGCGACAGCAGGACCTCATGGTGGACCGGCAGCATGTCGGCGTCGGGCGGGGTGACCACCCTGATCAGGAACCACGCGTCGCTGTCGGCGAACGGGCGCACCCCGGAGCGTCCGGTGGTGAGGAACACCCGGGAATAGTGTTGGTCGGCGACGACGTGGGCGGCCTCGACATCGGAATCCACCAGCACCGCGCCGGCCGGGTCCCAGGCGGGACGGGACAGCACCAGGTGTGGCAGGTCGATTTCGGCGCACACCTGCGCGGCGTGCGCGGTCATGGTCGCCGCGAACGGGTGGGTGGCGTCGACGACGGCGCCGATCTCGTTGTCGCCCAGCCACTGTCGCAGGCCGGTCACGCCGCCGAAGCCGCCGATGCGGACCGGGCCGACCGGCAGCGCCGGATCGGGCACCCGCCCGGCCAGCGAGCTGACGATGTCGTAGTCCGGGTGCAACCGCGTGGCCAGCGCCCGAGCTTCCCCGGTGCCACCCAGCAGCAGGATGCGCATCAGTGCCGGCTCCCCCGGGTTCGGCCCGAGGAATACAGGTAGCTGTCGGTGAACCCTTCGGCGGCGAGCACCTCGCCGACGACGATCACCGCGGTCTTGGTGATCTTTTCGGCGTGCGTCTTGGCCGCGATGTCGGCCAGTGTGCCGCGCAGCACGACCTGCTGCGGCCAGCTGGCGAACGCGACAACGGCGGCCGGAGTATCCGCGCGGTAGCCACCCTCGATCAGCTGCAGCACGATCGCGTCGATCCGGTGCGCGGCCAGGTGCAGTACCAGCGTGGCACCGGGCTTCGACAGCGTGGTCAGGTCCTCGCCGTCGGGCATGGCCGTCGACAGGGTCGCCACCCGGCTCAGCGTCACCGTCTGCGCCACGCCGGGGACGGTGAGCTCCCGCCCGAGCACCGCGGCGGCCGCCGCGAAAGACGGCACGCCGGGCACGATCTCGTAGGAGATGCCGAGTGCGTCGAGCTGGCGGCACTGCTCGGCGAGCGCGCTGTAGATCGAGGGGTCACCGGAGTGCAGCCGGGCCACGTCGAGACCGGCGGCATCGGCGTCGGCCAGCTCGGTGATGATCTGCTCCAGCGTGAGCGGGCCGGTGTCGACCACTTTGGCGTCGGCCGGGCACAGCGCCAACAGGTCGTCCGGCATGATCGAGCCCGCGTACAGGCACACCGGGCAGCGTTGCAGGAGCCGCTGCCCGCGCACGGTGATCAGGTCGGCCGCGCCGGGCCCGGCACCGATGAAGTAAACCGTCACGGCTTGGTCACCACCCACTGGGTGACGGGCAATGCCGGACGCCAGGTGGTGAAAGCGCCCAGCGGTTCGCCCTGGTAGTGCTGGAATCGCCGCAGTTCACCGCCGAATCGTGAATACCACTGGGCGAGAAGCGCTTCGGATTCAACGGTGACGGCGTTGGCGACGAGCCGGCCCCCGACGGGCAGGTGTTCCCAGCACGCTTCCAGCATGCCGGGTTGGGTGACGCCACCACCGATGAAAATCGCCGACGGACGGGGCACTGCATCGACACCGCCGTCGCTGAGCCTGGCGTCGCCGAATGCCTCCGGCGCTTCCCCGTGCACGTCGATGTCGACGACGTGTGCCGACGCGTTCAGCCCGATGAATGTCTTTCGTTTCTCGTCGCGCTCGAACGCCACCGCGGTGCAGCCGGGCCAGGCGCGGCACCACTCGACGGAGATGCTGCCGGATCCGGCGCCGACGTCCCAGAGTCGCCCGCCGGGCCGGGGCGCGAGCGCCGCAAGCGTAGCCAGGCGGATGGGCTGTTTGGTGAGTTGTCCGTCGCTGGTGAAGCTGCCGTCGGCCAGCCCCCACACTCTGCCCTCCGGCAGATAGCGGACGGCGATCACGTGCAGGTCGTCGATGTCGTCGGGCACCGAGTCAACCCAGTCCCGTGCGATGGCGTCGTGGCGGCGTTCGCCCGGGCCGCCGAGCTGCTGCAGCACGCTGAGTTCGGAGTCGCCGCGCCCGGAGTTGGTGAGCGCGATCGCCAACGCCCGCAGCGCGGCCCGCCCGGTCGACAGCACGATCGCCGTGCCACCGTGGCGCACCGCCGTGCGCGGTTGCGCGGTCATCAGGCTGATGACTTCGGTGTCCTGGACCGACCACCCCAGCCGCGCGCACGCCAGCGTCACACTCGACACGTGCGGCAGCACCGTCACCCGGTAGGCGCCACACATTCGGATGATGGCGGCGCCGATGCCGTGCAGCATCGGGTCTCCGCTGGCGACGACGTGTGCGTCGCCGGCGGTCGAGTCGCGCAGCGTCCGCACCGTGTCCATGAGCGGCTTGCCCCACTCCCGGCGCTCGGCGGTGACCGACTCGTCCAGCAGGTCCAGCTGGCGCCGCGATCCGTAAATGACTGTGGCCCTGCGCAATTCGGCGCTCGACGCCGGCGCCAGCCCTGCCATACCATCGGCTCCGATGCCGACCACGATGATGCGGCTCACCGGGGCATCCTCCGCCACACGAAGCGCGGTGTCAGCCGAAACGCGAACGCCAGGATGGCCAACGGCGCGGGCACCCACACCGTGCCACGGCCCTTGTGCAGCGCCCGCGCCGTCGCGCCGGCCACCTGGGCCGGCGTGCTGGACAGCGGTGCGGGATCCATGCCCGTGGTCATCCGCCCGATGACGAAACCCGGCCGCACGATCAGCAGTCGCACCCCGCTGCCGTGCAACGAGTCGGCCAGCCCGCTGGCGAACGCGTCGAGCCCGGCCTTGGCCGATCCGTAGACGTAGTTGGCCCGCCGGGCCCGCACCCCCGCGATCGAGGAGAACACCACCAGTGCTCCCCGGCCGCCGGTCCGCATCGCGGTGGCCAGGTGGGTCAGCAGGCTGATCTGCGCGACGTAGTCGGTCTGCACGACCGCCACGGCATGGCCGGCGTCAGCTTCGGCGCGGGCCTGATCGCCCAGGATCCCGAACGCCAGCACCGCCGTGCCGATCGGCCCGTGCTCGGCCACCAGCTTGTCGACCAGAGAGCCGTGCGCGGTGAGGTCGTCGGCGTCGAACTCGACGGTGTGCACGGCCGTCGCTCCCGCGGCACGCAGCGCCCTGACCTGCTCATCGAGCCGGTCGGCACGCCGGGCCGCCAGCACCACGGTGGCGCCCGGCGCCAGCCGCACGGCGAGCTCGACGCCGATCTCGCTGCGGCCGCCGAAAATCACGACCGGACCGGCCCCCGTGTCATTCACGGCTGTGATTATTCACTGCGCTAGCGTGGACGTTGATGGGCAACTCAACGACCCGGCTGACCAGCGACGCGCTGGCATTTCTCACTGAACGCCACCTCGCGATGCTGACGACCCTGCGGGCGGACAGTTCACCGCACGTGGTGGCCGTCGGCTTCACCTTCGATCCCAAGACCCACATCGCCCGCGTCATCACCAGCGACGGTTCGCAGAAGGCCATCAACGCCGAGCGGTCCGAAGTCGGCGTGCTGTCCCAGGTCGACGGCGCTCGGTGGCTGTCGCTGGAGGGTCAGGCCAGCGTCAACCGCGATCCGACCGCGGTTCGTGACGCCGAGCTGCGCTACGCCCAGCGCTACCGCACCCCGCGGGTCAACCCCAAGCGGGTGGTCATCGAGGTGCATGTGACCCGGGTGCTGGGGTCCTCGGGGCTGCTCGACCACTCGAAGACCGGCTAGACCGGCACCACCGTCAGCTCGTGCGGGCCGGTGTTGACGGCCAGTGCGCCGTCGGCGGTGACGATCACGATGTCCTCGATGCGGGCGCCCCACCGGCCCGGGAAATAGATGCCGGGCTCGACGGAGAACGCCATCCCCTCGGTCAGCGGCAGGTCATTGCCCGCCACGATGTAGGGCTCCTCATGCACCGACAGCCCGATACCGTGCCCGGTGCGGTGCACGAAATACTCAGCCAGACCGGCGTCGGCCAGCACGTCACGGGCGGCGGCGTCGACCTGCTCGGCGGTCACGCCCGGGCGCACGGCCTCGACAGCGGCGGCCTGGGCGCGTTGTAGCACCGCGTACTGTTCGGCGATCTCGGTGTTGGGCTCACCAAGGCTGTAGGTCCGGGTGCAGTCGGAGTTGTAGCCGGGAGCGTACGGTCCGCCGATGTCGACGACCACGATGTCGCCGGTCTGCAACACCCGATCGGAGCATTCGTGGTGCGGGTCGGCACCGTGCGGACCGGAGCCCACGATGATGAACGCCACCTCTGAATGACCCTCGTTAACAATGGCTTTGGCGATGTCACCCGCGACGTCGGCTTCGGTGCGGCCGGGCACCAGAAAATCCGGCACCCGCGCGTGCACCCGGTCGATCGCGGCGCCGGCCTTGCGTAGCGCGTCGATCTCGGCCGGGTCCTTGACCATCCGCAGTGTCCGCAACACGTCAGTGGCCAGCACCGGCACCGATCCGAGCCGCTCGGCCAGGGGCAGCAGGTGCAGGGCCGGCATCGAGTCGGTCACCGCGACCCGTGCGTGGCCGCCGAGTGCAACGGCCACCACGTCGTAGGGGTTTTCGCCGTCCACCCAGTCCTGCACCGGCAACCCCAGGTCGACGACGGCGGATTCCTTCAGCGAGGCCAACTCCAGGCGCGGCACCACCACCGTCGGCTGGCCAGCGGCCGGCACCACCAGCGCGGTCAGCCGCTCGAAGGTCTGGGCCGCCGAACCGACCAGATAGCGCAGGTCATACCCCGGGGTGATGACCAGGCCGGCCAGCCCGGCGTCGGCGGCCGCGGCCGCGGCGGCGGTCAGCCGGCGGGCGTAGACATCGCTGCTGAAACGGCCGGCGGCGGAATGATTGCGCCGCTCCTCCTCATCGCTACGTTCTGCATCGTCGTCGGCGCTCATGCCAGCCAGGCTAGCGGCAGGCATACGATGACGCGATGCTGCGCGACATCCGTGAGCTCGCCGACGACCCCGCGGCCTACGCCGCCGAACTGAACCGCCGCTGGGGCGGGTTGCTCAGCTACCGTTACCTGGGCCGCAGTTACTCGTCGATGGACGTCGACGCCCGCGACACCGTCGCGATCCGCCACGACATGCGTAACCCGACCGGCGGCCTTCTGCTCGCCGTGCTCGGCATCGTCTCGCCGGACAGCGGGCTGGTCTCCGATCTCGAGGCGGTGCCCAACCCGGTGATCCACTCCATCCAGGTGCTCGACCCCGGCCGCGATGTCCGCCGTATCGAGATCCAGTCCGAAGACCTCAAACGCGGCAGGCAGCTGGCCTACAGCCGATCTCGGATCATCGATGCCGACAACCCGGCGCGGGTGCTGGCTCTCAACGAAGGACAGGGCATCAGCATCGGCGTTCCGCCCGAGGGGCTGGGAAAGATGGAACTCAACCCGATCGAGGTCATCGACTCCCCCGACCTGCCGCCGCTGTGGCAGGTGTTCGGCGCGGGCCGGCGGCCCTCCGGGGCGTGGGCGCTGCCAGAACTGTCTGTCGAGGTGGCCTCCCCGGACGCGGCGCTGCACGTCGGCCCGCAGTTCGTGGTGGCCGAAACCGCGGCGCTGGACGCCGCGGCCACGGTCGCGGGCACCGACCGGCTGCAGGGCGTCAGCTCGCACGTGATGTTCCTGTCGCGCGGCAAATTCGGACCGTTCCGCGTTGACGCCGAACCCATCGCCGGTGCCGACGGCACGGTCGCGGTCCGCACCACCCTGCACGACGAGGGCGCCGGCGACAAGCCGATCACCACCGGGTCGTACCTGTTCTCGGTTGGGCGGTAACCGATGTCCGCACCGGTGATGCTGCTCGACGGCGCCAGCATGTGGTTCCGTTCGTTTTTCGGCGTGCCGTCGTCGATCACCGCGCCCGACGGCAGGCCGGTCAACGCCGTGCGCGGCTTCCTCGACAGCGTGGCAACGCTCATCACCCGGGAGCGCCCGGCCCGGCTGGTGGTCTGCCTGGATCTGGACTGGCGTCCGCAGTTCCGGGTCGACGCGATCCCGTCGTACAAGGCGCACCGGGTGGCAGTCCAAAAAGATTCGGAAATGCCCAGTGGCGAAGCGGATGTCGAGGAGGTGCCCGACGAACTCAGCCCGCAGGTCGAGATGATCATGGAGCTGCTCGATGCGTTCGGGATCGCCACCGCGGGCGCCGACGGCTTCGAGGCCGACGATGTACTGGGCACCCTGGCCTCCGCCGAGCAGCACGATCCGGTGGTGGTGGTCAGTGGCGATCGCGATCTGCTGCAGTTGGTCGGCGATGAACCGGTGTCAGTGCGGGTGCTGTACCTGGGTCGGGGATTGTCGAACGCGACGATGTTCGGGCCGAACGAAGTCGCCGAGCGCTACGGGGTGCCGGCCCACCGGGCGGGACCCGCCTACGCCGAACTGGCTCTGCTGCGCGGCGATCCGTCCGACGGGCTGCCCGGAGTACCGGGTGTCGGGGAGAAGACCGCCGCCACCCTGCTCACCCAATATGAGTCGCTGGCCGACATCCTGGCGGCCGCGCACGATCCGAAATCCAAGCTGTCCAAGGCCTTTCGCGCCAAGCTGCTGGCCGCCACCGATTACATCGAAGCGGCCGGGCCGGTGGTACAGGTGGCCCGCGATGCGCCCGTCGAATTCTCCACCCCCGACGACCGGCTGCCGCTGGCCGCCGCCGACCCGGCCCGGGTCGCCGATTTGGCGCACGCCTACGGCGTCGGTTCGTCGATCGGGCGGCTACAGAAAGCGCTGGACGCGCTCTAATTCGCCGCGAGCGTGCGTGTCGGTCCGCTGACACGCCGCGGCAGCGGGCACTTCATGCACGCTCGCGCGAAGTTGCGGCCTACTTGGGCCGGCCGACCTCGTAGGTGCCCTTGTCATCCTGGAACGTCACCGTCACCTGGCGCTTGGTGCCGTCGATGCTCACCTCGCAGGTGAACGTGTCACCCTTCTTGACCGTCGGGTTCTGGCCGTTGTTGCACTTGACGTCCTTGACGTTCTTGGCACCGTAGCCGTTGGTCTCGTCGGTGAGGATCTGCTGCACACCCTGCTGGGCCTTGCCGATGTCCAGCTTCGTGGTGACGAAGAAGCCGGGCTTCCAGAAGCCCAGGATGAGCACCACGACGACGAGGAGCGCGGCCAGCACGCCGACCACCGTGCCGATCACGGCCATGGACTTCTTGGCGGCCTCGTCGCCGCCGGGCTGCGGGTACGGGGCGTACTGCCCCGGCTGGCCGGGCTGCGGTGGGTACTGACCGGTCTGGGGGTACTGGCCGTACTGCGGTTGACCGTACTGGCCGGGCTGCGGCGGTTGACCGTACTGACCCGGCTGGCCGTAGCCGCCCGGGTACTCGGCCGGGGCCTGGTAGGGCTGCTGCGGGTAGGCCTGCGGCGGCTGCTGACCGTACTGCGGGTACTGCTGCTGGGTGTAGGCGGGCGGCTGCCACGCCGGAGGCTCGGCCGTCGGCTGCTGCCAGGCCGGGGTCTCACCGGCCGGCGTCTCCGGCTGCTGCCAGGACGGCGCAGCGGTCGTGGGCTGCTCGGAGCCGGGGGCGGGCTGATCCTGACCCTGCGCGGGCTGGCCCTGCCAGGGATTGGGGTCAGATCCCTGCGGTCCGCTCATCGTCTCTCCTTGATCTGGTCGCAAGTCGCCGCTCCCACCGTAGCGGTTGCCTCACCCTACCCGCCATCAACAGCGACGACGCCGCGCCGGATGTCGTCGATGGCGCGTTTCGCGTTGCCCCGCAGCCCGGCTTGCGGCCCTGCGTTACGCACCTGGTCGAGCAGGTCGAGCACCTGTCGGCACCACCGCACGAAATCGCCCGCGGGCAGCGGTGTGCCGCCACCGGCCACATCGGAGGCGGCCAGGGCCGCCGCCAGGTCGCCCGTCGTCGCCCACCGGTACACAGCGGCGACGAACCCTTCGTCCGGCTCACGCGACGGGGCGATCCGGTGCCGGTTCTCGTCGGCACGCAACTGCCCGGACAGCCGCCTCGTCTCGACCAGGGCGCGGCGCACGTTGGCGGTGGGCATCTCGATCGTGTGGGCCGGCGTGGGGCCGTCACCGCCGCGCGTCTCGAAGACCATCGCCGAGAGCACCGCGGCGAGCTCGGCCGGCGCAAGCCCCTTCCAGATCCCCTTGCGTAGACATTCGGCCACCAACAAGTCGCTCTCGCTGTAGATGCGCGCCAGCAGCCGGCCGTCGGCGGTCACCCGGAAATCGTCGCCCCGCGCCTGCCCCAGGGTGATGAACCCGCGCTCGGTCAGCAGCCCGACGATCCGGTCGAAGGTACGGGCCAGCGAGTTGGTCGCCGCGCTGACCTTGTTGCGGAGCTGCTCGTTGTCGCGTTCCACCCGCAGATAACGCTCGCCGATGCGCACCCTGGCCTCCCGATCGGCCAGCCCGTGGGCGGAGTGTTTCCGCATCGCCTCCCGCAACTTCATCAGCTCCGGGTCGATATCCGAGGGCTCATCGGGGTCACCCCGACGTTTGCGGCCCGAGGGCACCACCAGCCCGGACGCGGCCGACCGCAGCGCCGACGCCAGGTCGCGACGAACCCTCGGCTGGCGATGCTCGACCCGCTTGGGCAGCGTCATCGACCCGATCCGGGACGCCGCCCCCGCGAAGTCGGCCGAGGAAATCCTTCCGGCCCAATGACTTTCGGTCAGAACCAGGGGGCGCGGATCGGATGGATCGTTGGCCGCCTCCAGCACGACGGCCAATCCGCCCCGGCGGCCGTGGGTGATGTTGATGATGTCGCCGCGGCGCAGTGCCGTCAACGCGTCGGCGGCGACCTGCCTGCGCTGCAGCCGTGACGCCCGGGACTGCGCCCGCTCCCGTTCGCTGATCTTGGCCCGCAGCCGGACGTAGTCCAGGATGGGCGGCTCGCGGTCGGGGTGCGCCCGGCGGTCCCAGCCCAACTCGGTGGCGATCTCGCCGAGCATCTTCTCGCCGCGCTCGATACCGCGGACCAGTCCCACGACCGACCGGTCGGCCTGATATTGCGCGAAGGACCGCTCCAAGAGCTGGTGGGCCTGCTCCGGGCCCATCTGGTTCACCAGATTGATCGTCATGTTGTAGGACGGCGCGAACGAGCTCCTCAGCGGAAATGTTCGGGTCGACGCGAGTCCGGCGACTTCGGCGGGCTCCGTGTCCGGGTGCCACAGCACCACGGCATGACCCTCGACGTCGATCCCGCGCCGCCCCGCGCGGCCGGTCAGCTGGGTGTACTCCCCCGGTGTCAGCGGCAGGTGCTGTTCGCCGTTGAACTTGACCAGCTTTTCCAGCACGACGGTGCGGGCAGGCATGTTGATGCCCAGCGCCAGCGTCTCGGTCGCGAAGACGGCCTTGATCAGACCCGCGGTGAACAATTCCTCCACCGTGTGCCGGAAGATCGGCAGCATGCCCGCGTGATGGGCCGCCAGCCCCCGAAGCAGGCCCTCGCGCCACTCGTAGTAGTCCAGCACGGCCAGATCGGCATCGGCGAGATCACCGCACCGTCGATCGATCACCGCGGCGATCCGCTCCCGGTCGGCGTCGGTGGTCAGCCGCAGCGAGCTGCGCAGGCACTGTTTGACCGCGGCGTCGCAGCCGGCGCGGGAGAAGATGAACGTGATCGCCGGCAGCAGCCCCTCGCGGTCGAGTGTGGCGATGACGTCGGGACGCGACGGCGGGCGGTAGAGGCCCGAACCGCCGGGCCCGCCGCGCCGAGGCCCGCGGCGGCGCGGCTCCCAGTCGGTGAGGCGCTGCGCCTCGCGCCGATGGGCGATGTGACGGATCAGGTCGGGATCGACGAGGTGCTGCTTGCCTTCGCGGTCATAGTCGAAGAGATCGAAGAGCCGCTTGCCGACCAGGACGTGCTGCCACAGCGGCACCGGTCGGTGCTCGTCGACGACGACGGTGGTATCGCCGCGCACGGTCTGGATCCAGCCACCGAACTCCTCGGCATTGCTCACCGTCGCCGAGAGGCTGACCAATCGCACATCCTCGGGCAGGTGCAGGATCACCTCTTCCCACACCGCGCCGCGCATCCGGTCGGCCAGAAAGTGCACCTCGTCCATCACCACATGGGACAACGCCCGCAATGTTTCGGATCCGGCGTACAGCATGTTGCGCAGCACCTCGGTGGTCATCACCACGATCGGCGCAGCACCGTTGACCGACTGGTCGCCGGTCAGCAGGCCGATCCGCTCCGCGCCGTAGCGGCGCACCAGATCGTTGTGTTTCTGGTTGCTCAGCGCCTTGATCGGCGTGGTGTAGAAGCACTTTCGGCCCGCCGCCAGCGCAAGGTGCACCGCGAACTCGCCGACGACGGTCTTGCCGGCACCGGTCGGCGCGCAGACCAGCACGCCGTCGCCGCGTTCGAGCGCCTCACACGCCCGGGTCTGGAACGGATCGAGTCGAAACGTCAGCAACTCGCTGAACTGTTCGAGCTGAGACGCTCCGGCCAGCTGCGGGTCGCTGCGCTCTCCCCCGCCGCTAGGTGACGTCGTCATGGTGCGCCGCGAAGGTCGCCGGGGCGGCTACCGGGGCCGGCGCCTCGATGGGCGCGGCCTGGTCATCCGGAATCTCGGCCCGCGCCTCCCGCTTGGCCTTGCGCCGATCCTGCAGTCGGGCGATCTGGATGGCGAACTCCAGCAGCAGCGACAACGCCAAGCCCAGCGCCAGCATCGAGAAGGGATCCGATCCCGGGGTGGCGAAGGCGGCGAACACGAACACCCCGAAGATCAGGCCGCGGCGCCACGACTTGAGCCGGGTGTAGGGCAAAACGCCCACCAGGTTCAGCATGATGATCAGCAGCGGGAATTCGAAGCTGACCCCGAAGATCAGCAGCAGGTTGATCAGAAAGCCGAAATACTGGTCGCCCGACAGCGCGGTGACCTGCACATCGCTGCCAACGGTCAGCAAGAAGTGCAACGCCTTGGACAACACGAAGTACGCCAGCACGGTGCCGGACACGAACAGCAGTGCCGCGAAGAATACGAACACCGACGCGAAGCGACGCTCGTTGCGGTACAGCCCCGGGGTGATGAACGCCCACAGTTGATGCAGCCACACCGGGCAGGCCAGCACGATGCCCGCCGTCAGGCCGACCTTCAGTCGCAGCATGAACTGGTCGAACGGCGCGGTCGCCAGGAGCCGGCAACCACCGTCGGCGCTGATATCGGCACGGGCCGACTGGGGCAGCGAGCAATAGGGCTCGCGCAGCCAATCCCCCAGGCTCTCGATGCCCAAGAAACCGTGGCTGTACCAGAGGAAACCGATCACGGTGGTAAGCGCGACGGCGGCCAGCGAGATCAGCAGCCGCGTCCGCAACTCCCGGATGTGATCGACCAGGGACATCGTCCCGTCCGGGTTGGTGCGACTGCGGCGTTGTCGTGGATCCAGCCGCGACAGGATTTTAGGGGTGCGCACGGCAGCGTCTTACTACGGCGCGTGGGCGCCTGTTCGTTGTCGGGTTCAGGCCGGTTTGGCGTCGGTGTGGCTTTGGCCCGGCGGTGTCACCGGCGCCTCGACCCGCTCGGACTGAACCTGCGTGGGGGGCTGCGCGGGCGTGACGGGGGTATCCGCCTTGCTCTCGCTCTGCAGCTCCTTGACCTCGGACTTGAAGATGCGCATCGACTTGCCCAGTGAGCGGGCAGCGTCCGGCAACCTCTTCGAACCGAAGAGCAGCACGACCACCGCGATGAGAATCAGCCAGTGCCACGGTTGTAGAGCACCCAATTCCGTCACCTCCAGACGTCGGTTCGATGCTACCCCACCGGCCCCCTGACGAGCCGGGATGCAGGTCAGCCGACCAGGCCGGCGTAGGCGGCCAATGCCGCCGCCGCGCCCTCGCGCACCCGGGTCACCAGCGGTTCGGGGCCCAGTACCCGGACGTCGGCACCGAATCCGAGCAGCACCCGGGTCATCCACTCCTCGGAGGCGTACGTCATCGCGGCTTTGTGGTAGCCGTCGGGGAGCTCCTCGAGGATCCGCATCGGGTAGTACTCGAGCATCCACGACGCGGTCGGCGCCACCAGCAGGGTCGCGGCCGGTAGGGCGGGGTCGGCGTCGAACAACGACGTGTCCGGCGGGGCCTGCACGGCCGGTTCCGGCGGGACGGCGGCCTCGTCGAGGACGGTCGCCGCCACGATGCGGTCGAACCGGAACAGCCGCACCCCGTCGGCATCGCGCGACCAGGCCTGCAGATAGCTGTGGTCGCCGACCAGGACCACCCGAATGGGGTCGACGACGCGACTCGACAGCGTGTCCCGGGAGGCCGAGTAGTACTCGATGCACAGCGCACGCGCGTCGCGCACCGCCGCGCGGACCGCTGCGGCGGTATCGCTTTCGATCGGCGCCCGCTCCTGGACTGCGGCGGCGGTGTGCGTGTGGTCACCGCTGACGGTGCCCGCGGCCGACTCGATCTTGGCGATCGCGGACAGCGCGGCCTGCGGGTCGACGACACCGGGGATGTCGATCAGCGCACGCAACGCGACCAGCAGACCGGTGGCTTCCGGCGAGGTCAGCCGCAACGGGGAGTCCATTCCCGCCGAGAACGTCACCTTGATGGTGTCGCCGGAGAATTCGAAGTCGATCAGGTCACCCGGCCCGTAGCCCGGCAGCCCGCACATCCAGAGCTGGTCGAGATCCTGCTGGAGTTGCTTGCGGGTCACCCCGAGATCGGCCGCGGCCTCGGCATGGGTGATGCTGGGGTTCGCCTTCAGATACGGCACCATATTCAGCAGCCGGACCAGCCGTGTCGATACCGGTGTCACGGCTCCTCCCCGGCCTGTGCCCGCAGCCGCGCGATCACGTCGTCGCGCAAGGTGTCCGGTTCCAGGACCAGGGCGTCGGCCCCGTAGCCGGCGACCTCGCGGGCGAGCCGGTCCCTGGTGCCGATGTCGAGTTCGATCACCTCACCGGCACGCCCGCCGATGGTGCGGGTGCCCACCGATCTGCCGTTGCGGCGCAACGACATCGCCCGGCCGTCGGCCACCCACACCGAAGCCTGCACACCGCTGGGCGCCTCCCCGATGGCCCGGTCGACGATGGCCCGAAGGTCGACTCCGTCCGGCCGGGTCACAGATCCGGGCACCCCGACGGACTTGATGTCGGCGCCGATGCGAGAAAGCCGAAAGGTCCTGGTGGCGTTGCGGTCCCGATCATGGCCGACGAGATACCAGCGGCCCCGGTCGGTGATCACCCCCCACGGTTCCACGGTCCGCACGGTGTAGGGGGCGGTGGGCAGGGAACGGTGGCGGAATTGCACCGGTTGACCCGAATCGATGGCCGACAACAGGTTTCCCAGCACATCCTCTGATCCGCGCAGCCCGGGCGGTCCTGAGGCGGTGGTGATCGCGACGGCCGCATCCGGATCGACGTCGACTCCGGCCGCCCGCAGTTTCAGCAGCGCACCCTGGGTAGCGGTGATCAGCTCCGGCGACTCCCACAGCTGGGTGGCGATCGCCACGGCGCCTGCCTCCTCGTCGGTCAGCTCGATATCGGGCAGCGCATAGACGTCCCGGTTGATCCGGTACCCCTCGGTAGGGTCGAACGCCGAGACCCGTCCGGTCTCCAGCGGGATGCCCAGATCGCGCAGCTCGTTCTTGTCCCGCTCGAACATCCGGGAGAACGCCTCGTCGCTGGGGCTGTCGGCGTAACCGGCGACACTGGCACGGATACGTTCGGCCGTGATGTAGCCGTGGGTGGACAGCAGCGCGATGACGAGATTCATCAACCGCTCGACCTTGGATGTCGCCACTCGCGAGACGCTCACATGCTGGCGATGAGCCGCTTGACCCGCTCGTCCACCGACCGGAACGGGTCCTTGCAGAGCACGGTGCGCTGCGCCTGGTCGTTGAGCTTGAGGTGTACCCAGTCCACGGTGAAGTCGCGGCCGGCTTCCTGGGCGGCGCTGATGAATTCGCCGCGCAGTTTGGCCCGTGTGGTCTGCGGCGGCGTGTCGACGGCGGCCTCGATCTCCTCGTCGGTGGTGATGCGGGCCGCCAGACCCTTGCGCTGCAGCAGGTCGAACACGCCGCGGCCACGTTTGATGTCGTGGTAGGCCAGGTCGAGCTGGCTGATCTTGGGGTCCGACAGCTCCATGTTGTAGCGGTCCTGGTAGCGCTGGAACAGCTTGCGCTTGATGACCCAGTCGATCTCGGTGTCGACTTTCGCGAAGTCCTGGCTCTCGACCGCGTCGAGCTGCCGGCCCCACAGGTCGACAACCTGGTCGATCTGCGTGTTGGGCTCGCGGGTCTGCAGGTACTCCACCGCCCGGGCGTAGTACTCGCGCTGGATGTCCAGTGCGCTGGCCTGCCGCCCACCGGCCAGCCGGACCGGCCGGCGGCCGGTCAGATCGTGGCTGACCTCCCGAATCGCCCGGATGGGGTTGTCCAGCGAGAAGTCACGGAACGCCACTCCGGCTTCGATCATCTCCAGCACCAGCGAGGCGGTGCCGACCTTGAGCATGGTCGTCGCCTCGCACATGTTGGAGTCGCCGACGATCACGTGCAGCCGGCGATATTTCTCGGCGTCGGCGTGCGGTTCGTCGCGGGTGTTGATGATCGGGCGGGAGCGGGTGGTCGCGCTGGACACCCCTTCCCAGATGTGTTCGGCGCGCTGCGACAGGCAGAAGGTGGCGGCCTTCGGCGTCTGCAGCACCTTGCCGGCGCCGCAGATCAACTGACGGGTGACCAGGAACGGCAACAACACGTCGGAGATCCGGGAGAACTCACCCGCGCGCACGATCAGGTAGTTCTCGTGACAGCCATAGGAGTTTCCGGCGGAATCGGTGTTGTTCTTGAACAGGTAGATATCGCCGCCGATGCCCTCGTCGGCCAGTCGCTGCTCGGCATCGATGAGCAGGTCCTCCAGCACCCGTTCACCGGCGCGATCGTGGGTGACCAGCTGCACCAGGTTGTCGCATTCGGCGGTGGCGTACTCCGGGTGGCTACCCACGTCGAGGTACAACCGCGCACCGTTGCGCAGGAACACGTTCGAGCTGCGGCCCCACGACACCACCCGGCGGAACAGGTACCGGGCGACCTCGTCCGGACTGAGCCGACGATGGCCGTGGAACGTGCAGGTGACACCGAATTCGGTTTCGATGCCCATGATTCTCCGCTGCACGACACCGAGCCTACTTGTTGGTTTGCGCTAGTGGTGCCCAAGCCGCCGCCGAAACGCGCGGGCAATCCCTGTGGATTGCCGAGAAGCCGGGGCCGCCAGTGATGTCAGCATTGACCGTGCCCGAGCCCGTCACCCTCGATACCGCCGCGGCCAGTGCGCTGGTGGAGCAGTTGACCCGCGCCGCGGACGAGATTGCGACGATCCCGATACCCGGCCTGGACGCGTGCCCCGGCTCTGCGCTGGGTGGTGTGGACGCACCTCGGCGTGTCACCGCTGAAGTGCGGCGACTCGGCGCCGACATCGGGGACTGGGTTTGCTCGGCTCGCCGGTCGGTCGAAGAACTGGCCGCCGCGGAGAATGTCAGCGCCGAACGACTCCGGACACGATGACCCGGCCGAGCATTGCGCAGGTGCAGGCGTGGCGACCGGAGGCACTCGGCGAACTGGCCGACGAATGGGACGACGCGGCGAATCGGCTGCAGGCCCAGGCGGATACCGTCGACGAGGCGCTGGCCGGCACCGCGGCCACGTTCACCGGCTCGGCCGCCGCCGCGGCCCGGCACGCCATCGGCCCGACCGCACAAGCACTGCGCCGGGTCTGCCGAGCGCTGATCCTGGCCGCCACCGAGGCGCGCGACGCCGCGGACGTGATCGGTCGCGGCCGTGAACGGGTGCTCGGCGTGTTGGCCGATGCCCGCGGCGACGGGTGCGCGGTCGCCGACGACGGGACGGTCGGGCCGCCGCCCGCACCGTCGGCGCTGCTGGTGGCCTGCAGTGGTGGTGCCGATGCGCCCGCCCGGGCGATGCTCGACGCGCGGGCCGCGGAGCTGACCCGTTCGTTGCAGGCCGCGCTGAACGAGCTCGGTGCGGCCGACGCCGCGGCCGCCAGGGCGATCGATGCGGCGTTCGGCGCCGGAGCCGAGTCCACCGCGGTCCGGCCGGCGGGGATGACCCCCGACCCGGTGGCCAACTGGCCACAGACGAGCCAGGACGGCATCGTCGGCCAGATCGCCGCGATGTCCGACGCCGGCAGGCGCCGTTTGGTCGAACAACGCCCCCATGAGGTGGGCAACACCGACGGTGTGCCGTGGGACATGCGGCTGGCGGCCAATCGGATCAACATCGCGAACGCGATCCTCGACGAGCGTCGCCATCTGGACGCGCCCGATGAGGTGAAGCTTCGCACCGCCGTGGCGCGGATGCGGGATCCGGCCGGCGCCGAACGGCTTTGGGCGACAGCGCATGCCGATCCCGCCCTGCGGGCCGCGACCATCGCCGCCCACGACCGAGATGCCACCCGCCGGATCGCCTACTACCAGAGCCTGCTTGCCGACGCGCCCGATCCGCTGGACCGCGACCGCCGGGTGCCGCGCCAGATCCTCGGGTTCGACCCGCAGCGGGAATCTCTCATCGAGCTGTCCGGTGACCTCGACCGGGCCCGTGCGCTGGCCGTGGTGGTGCCGGGGCTCAACACCACATTCGACGGTTCCGCCGACGATGTCGCGACCGCCCGGCGGCTCGTCGCCGGGTCCGGCGGGAACGTCGCCGTGATCAGCTACCTCGGCGGGCCGTTCCCGACCGGCCGGCTGCTCGCCGGGATAGCCGACGCCGCCGACCCGCACTACGCCCTGCAGATGGCGCCGCGGCTGGTCGCGTTCAGCGAGGACGTCGAGCGGCGCGCCGGGGCGATGCCGGTCACCTACCTCGGCCACTCCTATGGCGGGTCGATCGTGGGCACCGCCGAGCGGTTGGGCCTGACCGCCGACCGGGTGATCTACGTCGAGGCGGCCGGTGCCGGAGTCGGCGTCCACCATCCGTCGGACTGGCACAACCGCAACCCCGACGTGTTGCGGTTCTCCATCACCGCGCCCGGTGATCCGATCGGCCTGGTACAGGGCATCCCGTTCGGGTCGCACGGGGCCGATCCCGATGAGCTGCCCGGGGTCATCCGCCTGGATGCCGGGCGCCGGCTGACCGGCGCACCGATGATGGGCCCGTCGGCGCACAGCGGCGTCCTCAACGAGCCGTCGGACGCGTGGCGCAACATCCTGGCCGTCATCACCGGCGACCGAGAACACATCCGGGTGAAGGACTAGCGCTGCTCGACGAAAAACCGTGCGGCCCGGCGGATCGACTCCTCGACGGGCTCGGGCTGCCAGCCCAGTTCGCGCTGCGCCTTGCTGTGGTCCAGCGGCGACATCAACTGCGCCATCCGCACCCCGACGACCGCGAAGGGCAGATCCCGGCCCAGCAGGCGGGAGGCGAGGTCGTTGACGTGAGCGCCGGCGTAGAGCAGCGACAGCGGAATCTTGATCCGGGGACCCCCGGCCCCGACGGCCTCCGCGGCGATCTCGTGCACCTCGCGGGTGCTCAGGTACTTGTCAGAGATGATGTAACGCTCGCCCGGCCGCCCCCGCTCGGCGGCGAGAAGCATTGCGCGCGCGGCATCTTCGATCCCGACGACCTCCGAAGAGAAGGCGAGGTAGAACGGGATGCGGCCGGCGGCGACCTGCGCGATCATCGAGCCGTGCGGCGTGGGCTGCCAGTCGCGGGGCCCATAGGTGGTGGAGATGCACATCGCGACCGCGGGCAGTCCCTTGTCGCGGGCGTAACCCAGTACCAAATCCTCGGCCTGGCGCCTGGCCTCGATATAGGGTCCGCCACCGGTCCAGTTCTGCGGGTCCTCCTCGGTGACAAGCGCGCCGTCGCTGATCGCCAATGTGCCTGTGGTGCTGGTGAAGACGAACTTGTTCAGCCGGGCCTCGACGGCCGCGTCCAGCACGTGACGAAGCCCCTCGACGTTCGTCCGGAACAGCGGCGCCGGATCGCGCAACCACATTCGGGCGTCGACGACGCAGTAGTAGACGACGTCGCAGCCGCTCATCGCCGCGCGCAGGGCATCGTCATCGAAGATGTCGCCATAGCACCGTTCGACGTCCAGGTCGTCGATACCCTTCGTCGAACTGGTCCGGCGAACCATCACCCGGACGTCCACACCACTGGCGACCAGCTGGCGTGTGACATGCGAGCCGAGGAACCCGCTGGCCCCGATGACGAGTTGGGTCAGGGGGTTTCGCCTGCCGCGGGCACAAGGGCCTCCAAGGCCGAGCCGGTGATCCGGCGGAACGCCCGCCGGGGCCGCTTGGCGTCCAGGACGGCCACCTCGAGGGTTGCCGGGCCGAGCACCCGCGGCTCGGCCGGTGGCGTGCTGCCGCTGCCCGTGCTGGTGATGCCGGCCCGCAGTGCCTCCACGGCGATCCCGACCGCATCACCGAGTGCGGCGTTCTCGGAGTAGGACTCCTTGAGCGCGGTGATGATGGGATCGGTGGTGCCGCCCATCACGACGAAATGCGGCTCGTCGGCGATGGAGCCGTCATAGGTGATGCGGTACAGCTCAGGGGCTTTCGTCTCGCCGTAGTGGGCCACTTCCGCCACGCACAGCTCGACCTCGTAGGGCTTGGCCTGCTCGGTGAAGATCGTGCCAAGGGTCTGGGCGTAGACATTGGCGAGCTGGCGGCCCGTCACGTCGCGACGGTCGTATGCGTATCCGCGGGTGTCCGCGAACTGGATGCCGCCCCGTCGCAGGTTGTCGAACTCGTTGAACCGGCCCACGGCCGCGAAGCCGACCCGGTCGTAGAGCTCACTGATCTTCTGCAACGACCGCGACGGATTCTCCGCGACGAACAGCACCCCGGAGTCATAGGCCAGCACAACCACACTGCGGCCCCGGGAAATACCCTTGCGGGCGAGCTCGGAACGCTCACGCATCGCCTGCTCAGGCGATATGAAATATGGGAAGCTCACTTAGTCCACCCGCGGTGCTTCGTTGCTGGGTCCCTTACCGGGCCCGAATGTGTTGGTTGCCGAACGTTTTTCGATCACCTCACGCGCCAGTTCCGCGATCCGCTGCTCGGGTACGTCAGCGGCGCCTTCTGCGTCGATGGTGACCGCGGTCGGGAAGATGCCACGGACCAGGTCCGGGCCGCCCGTCGCCGAGTCGTCGTCAGCGGCATCGTAGAGCGCCTCGACCGCCGCCCGCAGCGCCGAATCAGCGTCGGTGACACCGGAATAGAGCTTCTTGATCGACGACTTCGCGAAGATCGAGCCCGAGCCCACCGACTGGTAACCCTCGTCTTCGATGTTCCAGCCGCCCGCGGCGTCGAACGACACGATCCGGCCCGCCGCTTCCGGGTTGGCGTCGCCGAGGTCGTATCCGACCAGCAACGGCAGCGCGACAAATCCCTGTAGCGCCGCGCCGAGATTGCCGCGCACCATGGTCGAGAGGCGGTTCACCTTGCCCGGGAACGTCAGCGGGACGCCTTCGACCTTCTCGTAGTGCTCCAACTCGACCGCGTACAACCGGGCGAACTCGACGGCGATGGCCGCGGTACCGGCGATTCCGGTGGCCGTGTAGTCGTCGGTGATGTACACCTTCTGCACGTCGCGGCCGGCGATCATGTTGCCCTGGGTCGAACGGCGATCACCGGCGATCAGCACGCCGCCCGGGTATTTCAGCGCGACGATCGTGGTGCCGTGCGGCAGCGCATCACCGGGCAGGGCGCCGCCGGCGCCAGTGCTGGTCGGCAGCAACTGCGGTGCTTCTCGCCTCAGGAAATCGGAAAACGAGGACAGGTCGGACAGAGGTGAACTAGTGGCCAGGCGATCAGAGAACGGCCAGGTCACTGTCCGCCCTTTTGAACATATGCGCGCACGAAGTCCTCGGCGTTCTCCTCGAGGACGTCATCGATCTCGTCCAGCAGATCGTCGGTCTCCTCGGCGAGCTTGTCGCGACGCTCCTGGCCGCCGGCACCGTTGCCGGAGAGGTCGTCATCCTCACCGCCACCGCCACCGCGCTTGGTCTGCTCTTGAGCCATCGCTGCCTCCTGCTCGTCATCGGCGACTGGGCCGCCGGTTCCTCCACAGTACCGGTCGAGACCGGTATTGCTCCCTCTAACGACCGTCAGGTCGTCAGTTGTTCCACCAGTTGGGCGGCGCTGTCGACCGAGTCCAGCAGGGCCCCAACGTGCGCTTTGCTACCGCGCAGGGGCTCCAGGGTCGGGATCCGTACCAGCGAATCGCCCCCCAGATCGAAGATCACCGAGTCCCAGCTCGCCGCCGCGATGTCGGCGCCGAACCGGCGCAGGCATTCACCACGGAAGTACGCGCGGGTGTCGGTCGGCGGGTTGTCGACGGCGTCGAGTACCTGCTGCTCGGCGACGAGGCGCTTCATCGACCCGCGGGCCACCAGGCGGTTGTAGAGACCCTTGTCGAGCCGCACGTCGGAGTACTGCAGATCGACGAGATGCAGTCGCGGCGCCGACCAACCCAGATTCTCGCGCTGCCGGAATCCCTCCAGCAGCCGCAGCTTGGCCGGCCAGTCCAGCAGCTCGGCGCACTCCATCGGATCGCGCTCGAGCAGGTCCAGCACGTGCGCCCAAGTCTCCACGACGTGCGAGGCACGCGGATCCGGGTCGCGCGCGTCCACCAGTTTGGCTACCCGGTCCAGGTAGATGCGCTGCATGGCCAGCGCGGTCAGTTCACGGCCGTCGGCCAGGGCCACTGTCGCCCGCAGGGACGGGTCCCGGCTGATCACGTGCACCGCGTGCACCGGGCGGGCCAGGGCCAGATCCGAGAGGTCCAGACCGTGTTCGGGGCCTTCCTCGATCAGATCGAGCACCAGCGATGTCGTGCCCACCTTGAGATACGTCGAGGTCTCGGCGAGGTTGGCGTCACCGATGATGACGTGCAGCCGGCGATACTTGTCGGCATCGGCGTGCGGTTCGTCACGGGTGTTGATGATGCCCCGCTTGAGGGTGGTCTCCAGGCCGACCTCGACCTCGATGTAATCGGCACGCTGAGACAGCTGGAAGCCGGGTTCGTCCCCGGACGGGCCGATGCCCACGCGACCGGAACCGGTCACCACCTGCCGCGACACCATGAACGGCGTCAGACCCGAGATCACCGCCGAAAACGGCGTCTGCCGGCTCATCAGGTAGTTCTCGTGTGAGCCGTAGGACGCGCCCTTGCCGTCGACGTTGTTCTTGTAGAGCTGCAGCTTGGCGGCGCCGGGCACGCTGGCCACGTGCCGGGCCGCGGCCTCCATGACCCGCTCCCCGGCCTTGTCCCAGATGACCGCGTCCATCGGGTCGGTGACCTCGGGAGCCGAGTACTCCGGGTGGGCGTGGTCGACGTACAGCCGGGCGCCGTTGGTCAGGATCATGTTGGCGGCGCCGACCTCGTCGGCGTCGACCACCGGCGGGGGGCCCGACGAGCGACTCAGATCGAATCCACGGGCGTCACGCAACGGTGATTCCACCTCGTAGTCCCACCGGGTGCGCTTGGCCCGCTGAATGCCTGCGGCCGCGGCATAGGCCAGCACCGCCTGGGTCGAGGTCAGGATCGGATTGGCGGTCGGGTCGGACGGCGAGGAGATGCCGTATTCGACCTCGGTCCCGATGATCCGTTGCATGGCCGCCAGCCTAACGGTCCCGCCACCGCGCTTGGCCGCGAGGAGTCGCCGCACGGCGGCGGCGGGCCAAACGGGGCGTTCCTGGGTACCTTGACGTGCGTGCAGGCAACTCCCGCGACGAAGGCCCAGCGCAACGCTGCCGAGCGCTGGTTTCTCACCCACGGCCTGCCCGCGGTGTTGCGTCCGGGGGCGCTGCTGCGCCGGGTGTGGAGTCGGTCGGCCCCCGCGCTCGCCGGATTCGCTGTGGTGGCGGCGAATTCGATCCTGGTCGTCGAGCTGACCGGCAAGCACACCATCGACATCGACGGACGACCGGACCTGAGCGAGGGTCTCGTGCTGGCCTCGCTGGTGCTGGTCTTGCCCGCCGCCTCCGCGGTGGGGTGGCTGGTGTCGCGAATCTCCTCGCCGCTGCGCCGGATCGTGGCCTCCAACACCGCCATCGCGGTGATCGCCCTGGCGGTGATCTTCGGCGGCCCGAGCCACCGCATCCTGGTCAACCTGCTGCTGGCGGGGATCACCGTCGCGACCATCCTGGCCTGCACCGCCACCGGTATCGGCTCGATCCTGGGCTGGGCCGCCCGCTCCACCGGATCCAACCTGACGCTGATCGGCGGCATGTTCCTGCGGGCACTGCCGGTGGTGTTGCTCACGTTCCTGGTGTTCTTCAACACCTACGTGTGGCTGATGGCCGCCATCGTCAGCCGTGGCCGGCTGTGGCTGGCGCTGGGTTTCCTGTTCCTGATCGCCGCGAGCTTCCTGGTGTCCGGCACGCTGGACCGGGTGCGGCCGGTCCTGACCTCTTACCAGCCGTCACCCGACGATATGGCCGGACTGGCCGGCACCCCGTTCGAGGCCATGCCGGACCGGCCGGGCACCGACGCGCTGTCCCGCGCCGAACGCATCAACGTCGTGTTCATCGTCGCCGCCACGCAGTTGGGCCAGGTGCTGACGGTCGCGATCATGACCGGAACGATCTTCTTCGTCCTGGGGCTGATCGTGATCAGCCCGCCCCTGCTGGAGGCGTGGACGCGCGGCAGCGGCTCCACCGACGG
Organism: Mycobacterium pinniadriaticum; assembly: GCF_026242045.1. GTDB lineage: Bacteria > Actinomycetota > Actinomycetes > Mycobacteriales > Mycobacteriaceae > Mycobacterium > Mycobacterium pinniadriaticum. Next base: position 9,490 of record NZ_JAPJDO010000005.1, on the reverse strand, counting down.
CCAGGTCCTCGGCATGACACTGCCGATCCCCAACCCGTTGCTCCAGACCACCATGATGCTGACCGCGATCACCTTCATGTATCTGGCCGCCAAGGCGGTCACCGACACCGAATACCGCGCCCAGTTCCTCGATCCCCTGATCGGCGAGGTCCGCTCGACTTTGGTGGCCCGCGAACGCTATCGGGCATCGCTCCCGGCGCGCTGATCGACGGGAACGGGATCGAGCGCGCACAATGAGCCGCGTGTCCGACATCCGGGGTGCGCAGGAGTGGTTTCTGCACCGCGGCCTCCCCTTGGTGCTGACCCGCCGGGTCAGGTCTCGGGCGCTCATCGAGCGGTCGGCGCCGGTGGTCAGCAGTGTCGGTGCGGTCATCGCCGCGACCCTGGCCGCCGCCGAGTTCACCGGCGAATCGCCCGATCTGGCGCTCGGGATCCGCTTCGTTGTGATGACGGTCGTCCTGATCGCCGCACCGTTCGCGCTGGACGTACTGCACCGGGCCGGAACCACCCGCGGGGAGGCCGGCCGGCGGACGGGCGCGCTGCTGGTGATGGCATTGTTCGTCATCGGGTTCCCGGTAGCCGACAGCGGCTGGACCGGCGTCGCACTGGCCGAGGTGGTGGTGTTCGGCGTGGTGGCCGTGGCGGCCGTATGGCTGACCTACCTGGGCATCGGCTCGATCGCGCTGTGGGCGTTTCGGTACGCCTGGCAGCAGTTGGGCGCGCTGGGAACTTTGATGAGCCGGGCCCTGCCGCTGCTCATGTTGACGGTGGTGGTCTACTTCACCGGCGAGCTGTGGCAACTCGCGGCTCGAATGAGCCGCCAAAGACTCTGGCAGACAATTGGTTTCCTGGCGCTGGTAGCGGTGGTGTTCATGGTGACCACCATCCGGGACGAGGTGCGAGCGCTGCGGGATGACCTTTCCGGCCAACACAATCCGGCTCAGCTGCTGGTCGGGACACCGCTGGAAACCGATACCGACCCGGCCCGCACGCCACTGTCGGTTGCCGAGCAGATCAACGTCGTCGCAGTCATGGTGGTATCGCAGGCGATTCAGGTGGTGTTCTTCACCACCGGGCTGTTCGTGTTCTTCCTCGCACTCGGGATCATCGCGGTTCCCGACGACGTGACCGTGCTGTGGTCAGCCGAACAGGCCTGCACTGTCGGCCAACCACCCTGTGCGGGAACGTGGTTCGGCATCCATGTACCGGTACCGCAGACCGTGGTGCACGTGTCACTGTTCGTGGCGGTGTTGTCCGGGCTGTACTTCACCGTGAGCACCAGCGTCGATCCGCTGTATCGGCAGCGGTTCTTCGACCCGTTGATCGCCGACGTCGCGGTGAGCCTGGCCGGCCGCGACGCGTATCTGGAGATGGAGGCACGCGATGACAGGGCGCAATGATGTGTTCGACAAGCGCTACGGAGAGGTGCTGCTGGTCACCGCGGGCACCGATGGGCCAGAAGCGACTGTCTACTGCAGCTTTCCGCTCAACGACTGCCCCGCCGAACTGTGGGACAAACTCGACGCCCAGGCGATCGCCAAGGAACACGGCGCCCTCGCAGCGCTCCTCAACGGTCCGCGGCACTGGCTGATGAGCAGCATCGATAAGGCCCCTCGAGACCGGCCCGACACCAAGACATTCGGCGGCATCGAGATGATGCGGCAGGCGACAGTCAAGCTGTCGTCGATGAGTCCCGCGCCGTACAGCGTCAACAGAGTGGACCGCAAGACGGTGTTCAATTTCGACGCCGGACGCCCGGTGTTCGAGCTCGTCGACCCGCAGGGCCAGCGCTGGGTCATGCAGACCTACAGCCAAGCCGTGGATCCCGGTATGAGCGTGGCCGGCCTCGCGCAGCTGGCACCACGGCTGACTCTGCCTGAAGGCTGGCGCTACGAAACCCGCATCCTCACCGAACGATTGAGCGTGGACACCACGACGTGCGACGCCCACGTCACCCAGGACAACTTCGCCAACAGCTACTCGCTTCAGGTGTGAGCACTACACGGACCAGACCTGGCGAAACTTCCCGGTTTTCGGGTCGATCGCCGGCGCCTGTGCCGAGTGCTCGATCGAGACATCGGGCACGCCCTGCGCAGCGAGATATGCACTCAACCGCGCATCGACGTCGGCCCATACCTGGGCCGGATCGGCGCCCGCCGTAAGGTCCAACCGCACGCTCACCGTGGTCGGGCCGGTGCGGATCCCCTGGAACCGGCGAACACCGGGCGTCTCCTCGACGACCGTTACCAGGGCGAGTGGCAGGATCGACACCGCGTGCCCGTCGGGTGCGGTGAACACCAACAGGTCCCCGGTGCGGCCCTCCACCGCCATCGCCGGCAGCCGGTTACCGCAGGCACACGGCTCAACCGACATGGTGACCCGGTCACCGAGGTCGTAGCGGATCATCGGCTGCACATGGTTGGCCAGGTTGGTCACCAGCACGGTGTGCGAGCAGACCCCGGGCGGTACGGGTCGGCAATCCTCGTCGACCGGCTCGAACAGGAACCAGTCGACGTTGACGTGGAACAGGCCATGCCGGCACTGCGACGCGAGGGCGACGAATTCAGCGGAGCCGTAGTTGTTGACGATCGGGCAGCCGAAAGTCGTTTCGACGGCGGTCCGCACAGAGGTCGAGAGCACCTCGCCGGCTGTGAAGATCAGCACGGGGTCGACGTGCAGCCGTCCCGCCCGCTGCTCCGCGGCCAGGAGTTCGACTGCGCTCGGGTAGCCTTCGAGCGCAGTGGGCTGGAAGGCATTCAGTTCGGCCACCAAGTCCGACAGCGGCCGCAGCACGTCGAACAGCCGAACCCGGCGCGCCAGCGACGCACTGCGACGCCTGGCGCTCTCCAGCGCCGCCGCGGCACCGAAGTGGCCGCCGCCGACGAACAGTGCCGCCAGCCGCAGCCCGCGGCGAGCCACCGCCGAAACGATGGCCCATCGGGCCATGTACTGCCCCCGTCCGCGCCTGCCCAGCAGACCGAGGAGCGCCCAGGAGTCCTCGTCGTGTACCACGACCGCCGGATGGCCGCTGGTCCCCGACGTCGTCACCACGTGATAGCGCCCCAAATAGCGCGTTCCCGCCAGTGCCGGGTCGACCAGAAGGTCCCGGCGGAGGGTATCGAGGGTGATCTCGGGGTCGGTCACCCAGTCGTCGAAGTGGGCCATCAGGTCGCGCTTGTTCGTCACCGGTAGGCACCGCAGCTCGATCGGCCCTGGCGGCACCTGCCGGTAGAGCTGCCGGTAGTACGGCGACGCCGTCCGCGCGTGGGAAACCAGCTTCTGCAGCCGCGCCCGCTGGAGACGCGCCATGGCGGCGCCGTCGCCTTTCCTGAAATACCATGCTCCCCAGGCGATTTGCAGAAACCGTAGCCTACCGCGCAACGATGCCATCTCAGAGCTTGTAACCGATCGCGCGCAGCAGGTCACGGCGCGCGACGATATCGTCGTCGGTCTCGACACCCAGCGGCGGTTCGCCGTCGATCACTCCGGCGATGCCACGCCCGCGCGCGGTGACCGCCACCAGGACGTCGACCGGGTTGGCGGTGGCGCAGAAGACCGTGCATACCTCCGGCACGGCTTGGATCGGGTTGAGCACGCTGACGGGAAACCCATCCCGGAGAACGATCACGAAGCTGTGCCCGGCACCGATCGCCAGCGCATTGCGAACCGCAAGATTCGTCAGCTCGGGATCGTTGCCGCTACGGCGGACCAGGCGTGGCCCGGACGCTTCGCAGAAGGCCAGCCCGAACCGCAGTGGCCCACCCACGCCTGCGAGCGCTTCGTGCAGATCCTCGACGGTCCTGATGAAGTGTGACTGCCCGATGATGACGTTGACATCGTCCGGCTTGTCGACGGGCACCACATCCTAGGAAAGCGACGGCATCCCTCCATGGTGCCGCCGTGTTGGTGTGCCGGGTACAGAATCGCCCGAACACCATGGCGGTGTCGGGCGATTCTGTCGGCGGCACCTAGAGGTACTGACCCAGATTGCTCTCGGTGTCGATGGCCCGCGACGCACTCGAGCTCTTGCCGGTGACCAGCGTGCGGATGTAGACGATCCGCTCGCCCTTCTTGCCCGAGATCCGGGCCCAGTCATCGGGATTGGTGGTGTTGGGCAGGTCCTCGTTCTCGGCGAACTCGTCGACGATCGAGTCGAGCAGGTGCTGGATCCGCAGACCCTTCTGCCCGGTTTCCAGGACCGACTTGATCGCGTACTTCTTGGCCCGGTCGACGACGTTCTGGATCATCGCGCCCGAGTTGAAGTCCTTGAAGTACATGACCTCCTTGTCACCGTTGGCGTAGGTGACTTCCAGGAAGCGGTTGTCGTCGATCTCGGCGTACATCCGGTCGACGACCTTCTCGATCATCGCCCTGATGCACAGCCCACGGTCGCCGCCGAACTCGGCCAGGTCGTCGGCATTGACCGGCAGCTCTTCGGTGAGGTACTTGCTGAAGATGTCCAGTGCCGCTTCGGCATCCGGGCGCTCGATCTTGATCTTGACGTCCAGGCGGCCGGGCCGCAGGATCGCCGGGTCGATCATGTCCTCGCGGTTGGACGCACCGATCACGATGACGTTCTCCAGCCCCTCCACCCCGTCGATCTCGGAGAGCAGCTGCGGCACGACCGTCGTCTCGACGTCCGAGCTCACCCCGGTGCCGCGGGTGCGGAAGATCGAATCCATCTCGTCGAAGAACACGATTACCGGCGTTCCCTCCGAGGCCTTTTCCCGGGCTCGCTGGAAGATCAGCCGGATATGCCGCTCGGTCTCGCCGACGAACTTGTTCAGCAGCTCGGGGCCTTTGATGTTGAGGAAGTACGACTTGGCTTCCCTGGCATCGTCGCCGCGCACCTCGGCCATCTTCTTGGCCAGTGAATTGGCCACCGCCTTGGCGATCAGCGTCTTACCACAGCCGGGCGGGCCGTAGAGCAGTACGCCTTTGGGCGGGCGCAGCGCGTATTCGCGGTAGAGCTCCTTGTGCAGGAACGGCAGCTCGACGGCATCGCGGATCTGCTCGATCTGCCGGGTCAGACCACCGATGTCGTTGTAGGCGACATCAGGTACCTCTTCGAGCACCAGATCCTCGACCTCGGCCTTCGGGATGCGCTCGAACGCGTAGCCGGCCTTGGTGTCCACCAGCAGCGAGTCACCGGGACGCAGCTTGCGCGGCCGGAGATCATCATCGAGTGCCTCGGCGACGTCGGCCGGCAGATCCTCGATGGCGACCAGCGGCTCGGCCAGCCACACGATCCGCTCCTCATCGGCGTGCCCGACCACCAACGCGCGATGACCGTCGGCGAGGATCTCGCGCAGTGTGCTGATCTCGCCGACCGACTCATAGGTGCCGGCCTCGACCACGGTCAGCGCCTCGTTGAGGCGGACCGTCTGGCCCTTGCTCAGGGACTTCACGTCGATGTTGGGAGAGCAGGTGAGCCGCATCTTGCGCCCGGAGGTGAACACGTCGACGGTGTCGTCGTCGTGGGAACCGAGCAGGACGCCGTATCCGCTCGGCGGTTGACCCAGCCGGTCGACCTCCTCACGCAGCGCAAGCAGCTGCTGGCGGGCTTCCTTGAGGGTGTCCATCAGTTTGGCGTTGCGCGCCGCCAGGGAGTCGATCCGCGCCTCGAGCTGGTGGACATCGCGCGCACTGCGGGCGTTGCCCTGCCCTTGGGCGTTCTCCAGCTGCTCGCGCAGCAGCGACGCCTCTCGGCGCAGCTCCTCCAGCTCGGCAGCATCCTCGCTAGACAGTTGTGGGTCTTGTGCCTCACTCATGTTGCGCTCCTCTCCCACACCGAGAGTTGGTGCGGTGGATACCTCAACGCTACCGGCCCAACCACGATCATGTGCGTTCGGGGAATTTCGACACACGGGCAACACTGTTAATCTTTGACGTGAGTCGGGCCGATCGAGAGGACAGCCGTGACCCTGAAATTCCTAGCCACGGGCGTTGCCGCCGCCGCGATCGTCGGCGGCGCCGCCGCCGGTGTGACGTCGGTTGCATTCAGCTCCCCGGTAGCACCGGCGGTGCAGCCCGTCGTCTTCGGCGCACCGATGCCGCAGGCACCGGCCCCCGAGCTCCAGAGCCAGCTGGTAGCCACCCTCAACGGTCTGCAGAGCGGCGGATCGTTCTCCGGCGCCAAGGCCTCCTACATCGAGGGTGGCCTCGGCCGGATCGAGGGCATCACCGCCGACCGGGCCTTCAGCAACGCCTCGGCCAAGGGCCTGTTCCCGCTGAGCTTCAACGTCGCCGACATCGACCAGGAAGGCCCGACCGCGACGGCCAACGTCACCGCGACCGCGCCCACCGGTGCGAGCGCCACCCAGGCCATCCAGTTCATCGCAGGTCCCAGCCCCACCGGCTGGCAGCTGACGAAGCAGTCGGCGCTATCGCTGATGTCCGCGGCCGGCTGAGTCGCCGCTGGATGCGTCACCCGCTGTTCGCAGTTCTGAGCGCCGCCACAATCGTGGCGGCGCTCAGCCTCTCTGGGTGTTCGCCGCAACCAGAGCCGAACGCGACGCAGAGCCCCTTCGAACAGTCATCGACCGCGCTGGCACCGCCACCACCCACCGCCACCGCCCTGCCGACCCCCGAGGCGCTGACCGACGTCCTCTATCGGCTGGCCGACCCGGCGGTCAAGGGTGCCGACAAGCTGCAACTCGTCGAGGCGGCCACCCCCGACGATGCCGCGGCCATCGACAAGTTCGGGGCAGCGTTGCGCGACGGCGGTTTCACCCCGCTGACGTTCACCGCGACCGAGATCCGCTGGTCGGATCGCCGACCCAACGATGCCCTGGCTTCGGTGAACGTCAGCACGTCGAATCCGGCCAATCCGGGCGCCTTCACCTTCCCGATGGAATTCCGACAGGACAAGGGTGCCTGGCAACTGTCGCGTGAGACGGCGAACATGCTGCTCGCGTTCGGCAACGCCCGGGTCGGCCCCGGACCGGTCAGCCCCGCACCGGCCAGCCCCGCCAGCCCCACGCCGACACCGTAGATGTGGATCGGCTGGCTGGAGTTCGACAACTTGCTCGGTGACGTCCACTCGTTGAAGGAGAAGCGGTCGGTGGTGCGCCCGATCGTCAGCGAACTGCGGCGCCGTTTCGCGATCTCAGCGGCCGAGACCGGCTCCGCCGACCTACACCGGCGGGCCGGTATCGGGGTGGGGCTGGTGGCCGGCGATCGCGCCCACGTTGTCGAGGTACTCGACGCCGCCGAACAGCTGGTGGCCGCGCGTCCCGAGATCGAGCTGCTGTCCACGCGGCGCGGGTTGCACCGCAGCGACGATTGAGCCGCTCGAGATCGACATTTTGCGGACTCTTACTCGAACTTTCTCTGCGAAGCGTCGGTTTCGCCGTTAAGGCGCCAGCCGCTTACGGCGAAGCGGCGTCGGAGTGACGGTGCCCGGGGCCAGCCGGCGCGCGGAGACCAGGAATGCGGTGTGGCCGCGCATGTTGTGTTGCGGTCGCACCGCCAGGCCGACGACATTCCAGCCGCGCTGCAGCGTCTCCCAGGCCCTGGGCTCGGTCCAGCACTGCTGTTCCCGCAGCGCCTCCACGGTCTTGGACAGCTGGGTGACGGTCGCCACGTACACCATCAGCACCCCGCCCGGTATCAGCAGGCGGGCCACCGTCTCGAGCACGTCCCAGGGGGCCAGCATGTCCAGCACGACCCGGTCGACGCTGGCCTCGGCGAGATCGGAGTCGGCGATGTCCCCGATGATCAACCGCCAGTTCGGCGGCTCCTGCCCGAAGAACGTCTCCACATTGCGCCGGGCGTGCACGGCGTGGTCGTCGCGCACCTCGTAGGAGATCACCAGCCCGTCGGGACCGACCGCGCGCAACAACGAGCACGTCAGGGCCCCCGAACCGGCCCCGGCCTCCAGGACCCGGGCTCCGGGAAAGATATCGCCCTCGTGGACGATCTGGGCGGCGTCCTTGGGATAGATGACCTGCGCGCCGCGCGGCATCGACAGCACGTAATCGATGAGCAGCGGGCGCAGCACCAGGAACGCGTCGCCGCTGGTCGACTTGACCACACTGCCCTCCGGCAGGCCGATCACGGCGTCGTGCTCGATCGCCCCGCGATGGGTGTGGAACTCGCCACCCGGGTTCAGGATCATCGTGTAGTGACGGCCCTTGGCGTCGGTGAGCTGCACGCGATCCCCGATGACGAAGGGTCCGGTCCTTCGCGGGGCTTCGGCAGGCTCGTCTGTCACAGCCGTTCAGCCTGCCATAGCGGACTCGCCGCACGACGTGCCGTCCGCTGTCGGCACCCCGTCCTAGGCTTCGGTCATGAGTGACACCGAGAACGCGGATCGACCGCGGCCCGCGTTGTCGCCGTCGCGAGCCGCCGATTTCAAGCAGTGCCCGCTGCTGTACCGCTTCCGGGCGGTCGACCGGCTGCCGGAGCCCCCGTCCACCGCCCAGCTGCGAGGCTCGGTGGTGCACGCCGCTCTCGAACAGCTCTACGGCATGCCGGCCGCCGACCGCGGGCCGCAGACCGCGCTGTCACTGGTCGACCCGGCCACCGAGCGGGTGCTGGCCGGGCACCCCGACCTCGCCGATGGATTCACCGACGAGCAGCGCGGCCAGCTGCTGAGCGAGGCGCGGGCCTTGCTGACCGGTTACTACCGGCTCGAGGATCCAACCCGGTTCGACCCGCAGAGCTGCGAGCAGCGCATCGAGGTCGAACTCGCCGACGGCACGCTGCTGCGCGGCTATGCCGACCGCATCGACGTGGCCGCCACCGGTGAGCTCCGGGTCGTCGACTACAAGACCGGCAAGGCGCCGCCGGCGGCCCGGGCGCTGTCCGAGTTCAAGGCAATGTTCCAGATGAAGTTCTACGCGGTTGCGCTCTTGCGTTCCCGCGACGTGCTGGCGGCCAGGCTGCGACTGATCTATCTGGCCGACGGCCAGGTTCTGGACTACGCCCCTGAGCTCGATGAGTTGTTGCGCTTCGAGAAGACCCTCATGGCGATCTGGCGGGCGATCCAATCCGCCAGCGCCACAGGCGATTTCCGGCCCAACCCGTCCCGGTTGTGCAGCTGGTGCGCCCACCAGTCGCTGTGCCCGGCCTATGGCGGCACCCCGCCGCCCTACCCCGGCTGGCCCGAGGAACCGGGTCGCGAGCCGGCGGCATAAGCTGCTGCCCGCGGCCCGGCACTGAGGACAACACAGCGATCTCCGCGTCCACGGACCGTACCCGAAGCAACTGGGACCCCGAGATCCGTTCCGGCTCAACGCCGTTGAGCGTTACTCACTGAAGCCATCGAGGACACACCGGCCGTGGAGAGTTCGACGATGACGAACCGGGCATCGGCCGTCGCCATCACAGTCCTCGTGTTGCTTCGAACTACTCGGTGAGCACGAGGGCGGGACGACTAGGCCGTGTCCGATAAATGTGGTAGCCAGACGGTGATGGCACGTAGGACTGCTGCGCCGCGGTAGACGATGGCGAGTTTGTCGTAGCGGGTGGCCAGGCCGCGCCATTG
>NZ_JAPJDO010000004.1 GCF_026242045.1 Mycobacterium pinniadriaticum | reverse complement strand
CCTTCATGGTTGACCCCGCCCGTCTGCGACGCAAGCACCTCACCAGGCCGAACACCACGGCCAAATTTTCATCCTCCACCACCGGGCGCAGCCCCCCAGACAGCTGCTCGCCGGATCAGGTCGGTCGTGCCCGTCACCGATCAGCAGATCCTCGGAAGCTGTTCGCCCAGCTCACGTTCGATCACCCGGGTGGTGCCGAACGCGGTGCGACCGACAACCATGCCCGGGTGCTCCGCGACCGCGCGGCCGATGACGATCGCCCCGGCTCCTTCGGGTCGGGAGCGCATCGCGGCCAGCACCGCCTCGCTGTGGGCGGGGTCGACGAATGCCACCAGCTTGCCCTCGTTGGCCACCTGCAGCGGATCGAGACCGAGGAAGCTGCACGCCGACGACACCGTCTCGGGCACCGGGATGAGGTGCTCGTCGAGTTCGACGCCGACCCCGGCCGTCCGGGCGATCTCTACGGTCGACGCGACCAGCCCGCCGCGGGTCGGGTCACGCAGCACGTGGACGACGTTCGGATCGGGCACGGCGGCCAGCATCGCGGCCACCAGTTGATGCAGCGGCGCGCTGTCGGTGGTCACCGTCGTCCCGAAATCGATTCCTTCGCGCACGCTCATGATCGCCACACCGTGCTCCCCGATGTTGCCCGAGACGATGACGTGGTCACCGGGTCGGGCCTGTTCGGGGCCGATCCGCACCCCGTCGGGCACCACCCCGACACCGGCGGTGTTGACGAAAAGACCGTCCGCACCCCCTCTTCCGACGACCTTGGTGTCGCCGGTCACGATGCCGACGCCGGCTTCGGCGGCGGCCTTGCCCATCGTCTGGGCAATCGCCCCGAGCACCTCGAGCTCGAGGCCCTCCTCGATGATGAAACCCGCTGTCAGGCCTAGCGGTTGCGCACCGCTGCACGCGAGGTCGTTGATGGTGCCGTTGACGGCGAGATCACCGATGTTGCCGCCGGGGAAGAACAACGGGTTGACCACATAGGAATCGGTGGTCAGCGCGATGCGTCCGCCGCCGACGGTCAGCACCGCTGAATCACGCGCCGGGCCGCCGGCCGACCCGAACGCCGGCAGAAAGAGGTTTTCGATCAACTCCTCGGACAGGATGCCGCCACCGCCGTGCCCGAGCACGATCCGCTTGGTCTCCCGCAGCGGCAGCGGACACACCCAATCCGACGGGTCGATGCCCACCGGAACCAATCCCCGGGTCGCTACGCTCCTGCCCTCCGAATCAGACATGGGCGGCCGTGGTCTCGAGCCGCCGGAACTGGTAGTAGGCCGCGCAGGCACCCTCGCTGGACACCATGGTGGCGCCCAGCGGGGTGCGGGGCGTGCAGGTTGTGCCGAACGCCGGGCATTGGTTGGGCTTGAGCAGACCCTGTAGCACCTCGCCGCTGTGACACTCGGTCGACTCCTGCACCTGCAGGTGCCCCACACCGAACCTGAGCTCGGCGTCGAACTCGGCGTAGCGCGGCGACAGCGCCCATCCCGATTCGGGAATCATGCCGATCCCCCGCCACTGCCGGTCGACCACCGAGAACACGTCGGCCAGCGCCTGCTGCGCCACCGTGTTGCCGGCGTCGCTGACGGCACGCGGATAGGCGTTGCGCAACTCGACCTTGCCCGATTCGAGCAGGTCGACCACCTGACGGACACCTTCGAGCAGGTCCAGCGGCTCGAATCCGGTCACCACGATCGGCACGTTGAACTTTTCGACGAGCGGGCCGTACTCCGCGGTGCCCATCACGGTGCACACGTGACCGGCGGCCAGAAAGCCCTGCACCCGGTTGGTCGGTGAGCTCAGGATGGCCGTCATCGCCGGGGGGACCAGCACATGGGAGATGAGCACCGAGAAATTGGTCAGGCCCAGCCGTTGGGCGTGCAGCACCGACATCGCGTTGGCCGGTGCGGTGGTCTCGAATCCGACGCCGAAGAACACCACCTGTTTGTCGGGGTTCTCGGCGGCGATCCGGGTGGCGTCCAACGGCGAGTAGACGATGCGCACGTCCCCGCCACGGGCGCGCACGCTGAACAGGTCGTGCCGGCTGCCGGGCACTCGCAGCATGTCGCCGAACGAGCAGAAGATGACATCGTCGCGGGCGGCGATCTCCAGTGCACGGTCGATCATCTCCAGCGGGGTGACGCACACCGGGCAACCCGGCCCGTGGATGAACTCGACGGCGCCGTCGAGCAGCTGGTCGATACCGTTGCGGATGATCGAATGTGTCTGCCCACCACAGACTTCCATGATGGTCCAGGTTCGAGTGGCTCGCCGCTGGATCGCATCGACCAGGTTCTTGGCGGCCGCCGGGTCGCGGAATTCGTCGAGATACTTCATGCCGGTTCCCTCCTGCCCTGCACCTCGGTACCGCCCAGTTCTTCATCCAGGACGCCGAGTTCTTCGAACATCTTCAGTGTTTCGTTGGCCGAGGCCTCATCAAGCCGAGTGATCGCGAAACCCGCATGGACGATGGTGTATTCGCCGATCTCCATGTCCGGTAGATACGCCAGGCATACCGTCTTGGTGGTGCCGCCGAAGTCGACGGTCGACATCCGGGTTCCGGCTTCTTCCCAGATCTCGATCACCTTGCCGGGGATTCCGAGGCACATATGCCGTTCCTTTCCGATATGGCCGCCGGTTCCGCGTCGATCAACGTCGCGGCGGCGATGGCGGCCTGGCCGAGCGCCAGACCCCCGTCATTGCATGGCACAGTCCGATGACTGAGGACCTCGAAACCGCGCTCACCGAGCACCGCCCGAAGGCCCTGCAGCAAAAAACGATTGGCGAACACTCCACCGGTCAGCCCGATGGTCGTGATACCGGCGGCCAGCGCGCACTCGGTAGCCACCGCCGCGGTGGCGCGGATCACCGCGTGGTGGAAGCCGGCGGCCAGGTCGGCGACCGGCGTTCCGCGGCGCAAGCCCTCGACGATGCCGGCGATCAGCGGCGCGGGGTCCAGAACACCGCCGGCGACGCTGAAATCCAGGTCGCTCGGCCGTCCGCGCCGGGCCAGGTGCTCCAGTTCGACGGCGGCCTGCCCTTCGTAGGTGACCTCTTGGCAGACCCCGAGCAAGCTTGCGACCGCATCGAAGAGCCGGCCCATGCTGGTGGTGGGGACGCAGCCCAATCCGCGTGGGATCTGCTGGCGCAGGATGTGCAGCGCGGTCTCGTCGAGTGCGGCCACCGGCGGCAGGTCGGCGCCCCAGCCGACGCCGGCGCGATGCAGTAGGTCCAGCGCGATACGGGCGGGCTGGCGGACGGCGCCGTCTCCTCCGGGCAGGGCGAACGCCCTCAGGTGGCCGACCCGGGTGAAGCGGGCGGTGTCGGTGACCGCCAAAAGCTCCCCACCCCAGATCGTGCCGTCGGTGCCGTAGCCGGTGCCGTCGTAGGTGACAGCGATGACGGGCGTGCCCAGCCTGTGGTGCTCGGCGAGCAGCGAGACGGCGTGGGCGTGGTGGTGCTGGACCGCGACGACCGGGCGGCCCAGGGCGTATCGGCCCGCCCACGCGGTGGTGGCGTAGCCGGGGTGCATGTCGCGAGCGATCACGTCGGGCGTGCGGTCGGTCATGAAGGCCAGGTGCTCCAGGGCCGCTTCGAAGCAGCTCTGGGTACGTGGGTCGGCCATGTCGCCCAGATGGGCGGACATGTGGGCATGGCCGTCCGCACCCATCAGGCAGAAGGTGGTTTTCAGGTCTCCGCCGGTGGCGAGGATGACGCGCTCGGTCGGCCGGCCCGGCACCGACACCGACACCGGTAGCGGGGCGTATCCCCGCGAGCGGCGCAGCGGCAACTGGGCACCACTGTCGTCGATCGTCACCACCGAGTCCTCGCACGGCACGTGGATCGGCCGGTCGTGGGTGAGCACCGCGTCGGCCAGGCCCTCGATCCAGGGCAGATCCTCATCGCGGAACACGATGGGTGATCCGCCCTGGTTCGCCGAGGTCATCACCAAGGTCATCGAGCCGAGCCGATCGAACAGCTGATGGTGCACCGGGGAGTAGGCGAGCATGACGCCCAGGTCGGCCAGCCCCGGCGCCACCTCGTCGGCGACCGCATCGCCGCGCCGGGCCGCCAGCACGATCGGCGCCGACGGCGAGGTCAAGGCGGCAGCGGCGTCGTCGACCACCGCGATGGCGCGGGCAGCGGCGAGGTCGGCGACCATGACCGCGAACGGCTTGGCCGGCCGGCTCTTGCGGCGGCGCAGCTCAGCGACGACCGACGCGTCGTCGGCGCGGCAAGCCAGATGGAAGCCGCCGATCCCCTTGACCGCGACGATGCGCCCGGCCCGCAGGGCGGCCGCCGCCGCGCCGATCGGGTCCTCGGTTTCCGGTTCCCCGCCCCAGCGCTGCCAGCGCAGCCGCGGCCCGCAGTCCGGGCATGCGATGGTCTGGGCGTGGTAGCGGCGATCAGCGGGGTCGTGATATTCGGCGGTGCACGCCGGGCACATCGGGAACCGGGCCATCGTGGTCGTCGGCCGGTCATAGGGCAGATCGGTGATCACCGTGTAGCGCGGCCCGCAGTTGGTACAGGTGATGAACGCGTGGCCGTAGCGGCGGTCTGTGGGGTCGCGCATTTCGCGCAGGCAGTCCGCGCAGATCGCGATATCAGGCGGCACCAACGTTCGCGAGTCATCGCCGGTACGACTGCCGATTATTTCAAACCCGTTGGCGCCGTTGGGCTCCAGTCGGTGACTGCGGAAGGTATCGATACGCGCCATCGGCGGCGGGCGGAGCCGGATCGCCGCGATCGCCGATTCCACGTCGACAATGGGGCCTTCCAACTCGCAGTGAACCGACCCGGCGTCGTTGTACACCAATCCACCGAGTGAGTATTCGGCAGCGATCCGCGCGACCGCCGGGCGAAACCCGACGCCCTGCACCACACCGGTGATGTCGAGACGCACGCGCACCGTCATCGGGTCGCCTTCGCCTCAGCCCGCCGGACGCAGGGGTAGAAATGTGCTCATGAACCTCCTGAGCAGAAAACGGCCACCCGCGTCGGTGGGCTGTCCGCGCAGGTCGGTGTCGTCAACGCTAGTCCCGCCGTGCCACCTCCACAATCGCAATTTCGCAACGAAAGTCTGCGTTTTTCCGTCCAGAATGCTCTCGGCTGCACCAGCGCAGCGCTGTAAGGTGCAGGACTGCCCGACTCGGAGAGAATGACAACAGTGCACGAACTGTCGCTGTGCCACGCGATCGCCGGAGTGGTGAAGCCCTACGCCGCCGGCCGCCGCGTCGATGTTGTCCGGGTCCAGATCGGGGCGCTGCGACAGGTGGTGCCCGAATCGCTGTCGTTCTGCTGGACTCTGGTCCGCGACCACGAGAGCATGCCCGAGGCCGAGTTGGAGCTCGAGTTCGTCGCCGCCGAGGTGGACTGCCGCAGCTGCGGTCAGCATTCCGAGATCACCTCCCGGTGGACGGTGTGCTGCCCGAAGTGTGAGAGCACCGACGTCGAGGTGGTTCGCGGCAACGAGTTCCTGGTCACCTCGCTCGACGTGACCTGACCGGGATGTGAAAGGTATTCAGCATGGGTAGGTTTCATCGCCACGACGACGGCACGGTGCACGACCACGACCACGACCACGACCACGACCATGGCGACCATTCCGGTTACGGCACCGGCCCCGAGCGCATCGAAGTGCTCGAGGCCATCTTCGCCGAGAACGACACCCGGGCCGATATCAATCGGGCCGCCTTCGAGAGCAATGGGATCCGGGCGTTGAACCTGATGAGCTCACCGGGCTCGGGCAAGACGACGGTGCTGGCCGCCACACTCGACGAGATCGCCGGCGACCTCGCCGTCGGCGTGATCGAAGGCGACATCGCCACCGATCTGGACGCTGCCAAGCTCGGCGGTCGCGGCGCCCAGATCTCGTTGCTGAACACCAACAATGGCTTCGGCGGTGAGTGTCACCTGGACGCTCCGATGGTCAACCGCGCGCTGCAGGGCCTGGACCTGCGCGCCCTGGATCTGGTGATCATCGAGAACGTCGGGAACCTGGTGTGCCCCGCCGAGTTCGACGTCGGCGAGCACGCCAAGGCGATGGTGTACTCGGTGACCGAGGGTGAGGACAAGCCGCTGAAATATCCGGTGATGTTCCGCTCGGTCGACGTCGTGTTGTTGAACAAGATCGACCTGGTGCCCCACCTCGACGTCGACGTCGAAACCTACGTGGCCAGGGTGCGGGACGTGAATCCCGCGGCCACGATCCTGCCGGTCAGTGCTCGCACCGGCGAGGGCATGGCCGATTGGTTCGATTGGCTTCGCAAATTCGCCAGCGGCGCAGCTGATTGAGCTCGAAAACTCTCAGCATTCATTGAGTTTATTCGCGCGCAAATCGGCAAGCGTTGACAACGCTCCGCGCCGGGGAGTAGACCGAGAAACAGCGCCGTGCAAGAGGGCCGACGGTCGACTCCGACGGCGTCAGGGACGGTTAGCTCCCGTCCCGGGAAGCTGCGAACATGCCGACGGAAGCAGCAGTCAAAGCAGAAGAAACCCTGATCCACGTTCTGTGGATCAATGCGGGCCTCAGTTGCGACGGTGATTCGGTGGCGTTGACTGCCGCCACCCAACCCAGTGTCGAGGAGATCGCCCTCGGCGCGCTACCGGGCCTCCCCCAAGTAGCGGTGCACTGGCCGCTGATCGACTTCGAATGCGGCCCCAGCGGGGGTGCCGACGATTTCCTCGAATGGTTCTTCCGCGCCGACCGCGGCGAGTTGGACCCGTTCGTGCTGGTCGTCGAAGGGTCGATCCCCAACGAACAGCTGCATGCCGAAGGGTACTGGTGCGGGTTCGGCAACGACCCGGCGACCGGTCAGCCGATGACCACCAGCGCGTGGCTGGACAGGCTGACGCCCAAGGCCACCGCGGTGGTAGCGGTGGGGACCTGCGCCGCCTATGGCGGCATCCACGCGATGGCGGGAAATCCGACCGGCGCAATGGGAGTTCCGGACTACCTGGGCTGGGACTGGAAGAGCAAGGCCGGAATCCCCATCGTCTGCGTGCCGGGCTGCCCGATTCATCCCGACAATCTCTCCGAGACACTGACCTACCTGCTCTACATGGCCACCGACCAGGCGCCGATGATCCCGCTCGACGACGCGCTGCGACCACAATGGCTGTTCGGCAAGACCGTTCACGAGGGGTGCGATCGGGCCGGCTACTACGAACAGGGCGATTTCGCCACCGAGTACGGATCGCCGAAGTGCATCGTCAAGCTTGGATGCTGGGGCCCGGTCGTGAAATGCAATGTACCCAAACGTGGCTGGATCAACGGGGTCGGTGGATGTCCGAATGTCGGCGGCATCTGCATCGGATGCACGATGCCGGGATTCCCGGACAAATTCATGCCGTTCATGGACGAGCCACCGGGCGGAAAGTTGTCCACCACCGCGTCCGGGCTCTACGGATCGGTGATTCGCAATCTGCGTGAGATCACCGGCCGCACCGTCGACAAGGAGCCGCGCTGGCGGCACAAAGGCAAAGACCTCACTACCGGTGCCCGGCGCACCTGGTAACCACCCCAATCGAAGGTAGTTGTTCGATGACAACGATCATTCCTGAGCCGTCGCAGATGAAGAACGAACCGGGCGCCCTCGTCGAAATGGCATGGGACCCCATCACCCGGATCGTCGGCAGCCTCGGCATCTACACCAAGATCGACTTCGAGAACCGCGAAGTCGTCGAGTGCCACAGCACGTCGTCGATCTTCCGCGGCTACTCGCTATTCATGAAGGGCAAGGACCCGCGGGACGCGCATTTCATCACCAGTCGGATCTGCGGCATCTGCGGCGACAATCACGCCACCTGCTCGTGCTACACGCAGAACATGGCCTACGGGGTCCAGCCGCCGCACCTCGGCGAATGGCTGATCAACCTCGGCGAGGCGGCGGAATACATGTTCGACCACAACATCTTTCAGGAGAACCTGGTCGGCGTCGACTACTGCGAGAAGATGGTCTCCGAGACCAATCCGAGCGTGCTGGCCAAGGCCGAGAATACCGCTGCCCCGCACGCAGACATGCACGGTCACCGCACCATCGCCGACATCATGCGAGCGCTGAACCCGTTCACCGGAGAGTTCTACCGGGAGGCCTTGCAGGTCAGCCGCTATACCCGGGAGATGTTCTGCCTGATGGAGGGCAGGCACGTGCACCCCTCGACGCTGTATCCGGGTGGGATCGGGACGACGGCCACCATCCAGTTGATGACCGACTACATGACCCGGCTGATGCGCTACGTCGAGTTCATGAAGAAGGTCGTGCCGATGCACGACGACCTGTTCGACTTCTTCTACGAAGCCCTGCCGGGCTACGAGAAGGTCGGCCTGCGCCGCACCCTGCTGGGCTGTTGGGGCTCGTTCCAGGATCCCGAGGTGTGCAACTTCTCCTACCGGGACATGGCGGACTGGGGCCGGGCGATGTTCGTCACCCCCGGCGTGGTGGTAGACGGCAAGCTGGTCACCACGTCGCTGGTGGATATCAACCTCGGCATCCGAATCCTGTTGGGGCACTCCTACTATGACGACTGGAACGACCAGGAGATGTTCGTCAAGACCGATCCGCTGGGCAACCCGGTGGATCGTCGTCACCCATGGAATCAGCACACCAACCCCCGCCCGCAGAAGCGCGACTTCGACGAGAACTACAGCTGGGTGATGTCACCGCGCTGGTTCGACGGCACGGACCATCTGGCCCTCGACACCGGCGGTGGGCCATTGGCCCGGCTGTGGTCGACGGCGCTGGCCGGGCTGGTCGACGTCGGCTATGTGAAGGCCACCGGAAACAGTGTGCAGATCAACTTCCCCAAGACCGCGCTCAAAGGGCCCGTCGAGTTCGAGTGGAAGATCCCGGTGCACGGCAGCAACACCATCGAACGCAACCGGGCCCGCACCTACTTCCAGGCCTACGCCGCGGCGTGCGCACTGCACTTCGCGGAGAAGGCCCTGGTCGAGATCCGGGCCGGGCGGACGAAGACCTGGGAGAAGTTCGACGTCCCCGACGAGGGCATCGGGTGCGGCTTCACCGAGGCGGTGCGCGGTGTGCTGAGCCACCACATGGTGATTCGGGACGGCAAGATCGCCAACTATCACCCTTATCCCCCAACACCCTGGAACGCCAACCCACGCGACAGCTACGGGACACCCGGTCCTTACGAAGACGCCGTACAGGGTCAGCCGATCTTCGAGGAGAACGACCGGGAGAATTTCAAGGGCATCGACATCATGCGCACCGTCCGCAGTTTCGACCCGTGCCTGCCGTGCGGGGTGCACATGTATCTCGGCGAGGGTAAGTCCCTGGACAAGCTGCATACCCCGACACAGTCGCTGACCGGGGAGTGACGGGTGGACGCAGACTCGCACTGGCGATCGGCAGGTGAGCGGATACAGAGCCTGCTCGACGCCAGCGCGGTCGGCGGGCCGGTCGCCGCGGCGCGCGCCGAGCAGCTGGTGCGCGAGGTGGTCGACCTGTACGGCGCGGCACTGACCCGCGCCGTGGATCTGCTCGACGACGCTGCGAGGAACAGGCTGGTGACCGACGACCTGGTCGCCAGCCTGCTTCTGGTGCACGGCCTGCACCCACACGACGTGACCCGGCGGGTGTCGCACGCTCTCGAGACGGTCCGACCCTACCTCGGGTCGCACGGCGGTGACGTGCGGCTGGTAGAGATCCGTAATAGAGTTGTGCGGCTTGCCTTTTCAGGCAGCTGCAAGAGTTGCCCGTCGTCGGCAGTGACCCTCGAACTGGCGGTGCAGGACGCCGTCCGAGCGGCCGCGCCGGAAATCACCGCCATCGAGATCGTGCCCGCCGACCAGCCCGCCGACGCCACGGTCATCCCGGCGGAATCGCTGATGTCCCGGGTGCAGGACGCCCCCCACCACCGACCCACCTGGCACCCGGTGCCCGAACTCGCCGAATTGGTGCCCGGCGAGGTGGCCGGTTTCACGATCGACGGCACCACCATTCTGGCCTGCCGGTCCGGCGAGGAGATATTCGCCTACCGCGACCATTGTCCCAGCTGCGCGGAATCACTGTCCGGGGCAACACTGTCCGGGTCCACCCTGCGCTGTCAGCGATGCCATGCCCGCTACGACGTCGTCCACGCCGGCACCGGAATCGCGGGAACCGGAGAACATCTCGAACCCGTACCGGTGCTGACGCGCGATGGAGTGCTGTCGCTGGCGCTCGCCGATGAAACGATCGGAGCCCCGGCATGACCACATCGCCGCTGGACGTTCTGGCCAAGATCCGCACCGCGCGCCCGCCGTCGGATTCGGCGACCGAACGGTGCGAGATGTGTGCCGACCCCATCGCCGACGAGCATCAACACGTCGTGAACGTCGGCGCGCGCCAGCTGATGTGCGTCTGCCGGGGCTGCTATCTGCTGTTCACCGACTCCGACGCGGTGCTGCGCTACCGCGCGGTGCCCGACCGTTACCTGTCTTTTCCCGATTTCGCACTCGGCCGCAGGGAGTGGGAGGCACTCCAGATCCCGGTGGGTTTCGCGTTCTTCTTCCACAACTCCGGGCTGGACCGCACCGTGGCGTTCTACCCAGGGCCTGCCGGGGCGACCGAATCCGAGTTGGACATGGCCGCCTGGGCGGCGGTCAGCTGCGATCCGCGGGTGGGCCTGCTCGCCGACGACGTCGAAGCGTTGTTGGTCCGGGTCCCCGACGACGCGGCTCCGGTGTCTGATGTCGCCGGCCTTCCGGCTCCGGAATGCTTCCTCGTCCCCATCGACGCCTGCTACGAATTCGTCGGCGGACTTCGTCTGCTGTGGCGGGGGTTCGACGGCGGGACCCAGGCGCGACAGTTCATCGAGGGCTTCTTCGCACGGGTCGCCGAGCGCAGCGTGGTGCAACTGCCATGACCGCCGACGTGACGTTTCACGTACTTGACGTGACGCCGGAACCTTATGCGGCGACTCCGGTCCTGGCTGCCGAGATCGGCATCGAGGCTTCCGGCAATGCACAGATCCGGGCCATCGCCCTGCGCTGCCAGGTCCGCATCGAGCCGCAGCGCCGCTCCTACACCGACGAGGAAGCGGCCGGGCTGCTCGACCTGTTCGGTCCCCGTGACCGCTGGGCGGCCACCCAGCGCAGCTTTCTGTGGCTGCACTCGGCTGCCATGGTGCCGGGTTTTGAGGGCACCACCCGGGTGACGTTGCCCCTGCCCTGCACCTATGACATCGAGGTCGCCGGTACCAAGTATTTCCACGCCCTGCGCGACGGCGCGATCCCACTGCAATTCCTGTTCAGCGGGACGATTTTCGATGCCGGCCGGCAGACCCTCGCGGTGCGTCAGGTCTCCTGGGAGTGTGAAGACTCCTTCGACATGCCAGTCGCCGTGTGGCGCACCCTCATGCAGCAGCACTACCCCGAATCGGGATGGGTGCGGCTATCCCACGACACCATCGCCGAGCTGTGCTCCTTCAAATCGCGGTACGGCCTGCTCACGGTGGACGAGGCAGTCGGCGCGCTACTGGAGACCGCCAATCAGACCACGCTGTGCACCAACGGATCCGGCCGGGACAAGCCATGACCGCGGGCTGGGACCGCGCCCGCACCATCGCCGACGCGGTGCTCTACGAGGGGTATCTGCTCTACCCCTACCGGGCGTCGTCTCGAAAGAATCAGTGCCGCTGGCAGTTCGGTGTTCTCGGTCCTGCCGGCGCCGCCGCCGCCGGAATCGGCGAGGAAACATCGCTGGATACCCAGTTCCTCGTCGCGGACGGCGGCTCGCTCACGCTCGTCGTGCGGTTCCTGCAATTGCAACACCGTCAGGCCGAACGTCGCGACGAGCGGGACTGGGTTCCCGTTGACGAACTCGTGACACCCGGCGCCCGGTGGTTGAGCTGGGACGAGGCGGTCGAGTGCGAGATCACCTTCGGACCAGTCGATCTCGACAGTGCCCGTCGGTCGTGGTCATGGCCGTTGACGGTGCCTGGCGGCACCTCGGTCGAGGATGTCGACGGCGGCCGCCTGGTACGCACCCGGCGCGAATTGCACGGCGCGGTGACCGTCGACGTGGACGGTGTCGACGGCCTGGACCGGGTGAGCCTCACGATCGTCAACACCGGTCCGGCTTCGACCCGGCCGGCAGAGGCCATCGCCGGTTCGCTGATCGGCACACATGTCATCGCCGAGATCTCCGGCGGCCGGTTCGTCTCACTGCTCGAACCCCCACCGGCCGCGGCAGCCGCAGCCGCGGCCTGCCGGCACAACCGTTGCTTCCCGGTCCTGGCCGGCGCCCCGGGCGAGGATCACCTTCTGCTGGTCTCCCCGATCATCCTCTACGACCATCCGGAGGTCGCCGAACAGAGCGAGGGCGACCTCTTCGACTCGACAGAGATCGACGAGATCCTCACCCTGCGGGTGATGACGATGACCGACGAGGAGAAGGCGCAGGCGCGGGCGACCGATCCGCGGGCCGCGGCGATCATTGCGCGCTGCGACGCGATGTCACCGGACGCGATGCAGCGGCTGCACGGCGTGCTCCGCGACCCGCGGGCCGAGACCACCACACCCGCGGGGCTGATCCCCGACATACCCGATGGTGTCGACTGGTGGGATCCGTCGGCGGACACCGAAGTCCGTCCCGAGGTCGACGCGGTGCTCATCGACGGGGTTCGGGTGGCGCGCGGGAGCCGAGTCCGGCTGCAACCCAATCGCCGCGCCGATGCACAGGACATCTTCGTGGCGGGCAGGACC
Source organism: Mycobacterium pinniadriaticum (assembly GCF_026242045.1). GTDB lineage: Bacteria > Actinomycetota > Actinomycetes > Mycobacteriales > Mycobacteriaceae > Mycobacterium > Mycobacterium pinniadriaticum. The sequence continues at coordinate 311,662 of NZ_JAPJDO010000004.1, read as the reverse complement.
GCGCGGGTGACCTCCGTTCACGCGGACGTCGACGGAAACACCCATGTCGCTGTTGTCGTCGAGGATGACCCGGCCGCCGATCTTCACGATTGGTACGGCCGCTATCTGTACTTCGCGCCCGACGAGGTCGAGCCGCTCGACCCGGAATCGTCAAGCCCAGAAAGGAGTTCAACATGGCAGTCGTAGGCTGGATCGCCACGAGTATCGTGGCGGTCGTCGTGGTGGCCGGCGTGGTGGTCGGAGTCCGGTCCATCCCGGACGTCCAGCGCTACCTGCGGATCCGGCATATGTAGCGATCCGATGCAGACAAGCATTCTGGTCGCCGGGATCGGGAACATCTTTCTCGGCGACGACGGCTTCGGGTCCGATGTGATCCGCGCGCTGGGCGAGACCTTCGGCCCATCCCCGGATGTGCGGGTCATCGACTATGGCATCGGCGGCATGCACCTGGCCTATGACCTGCTCGACCCATGGGGGGCGCTGGTGCTCGTCGATGCCCTACCCGACCGTGGGTCGCCGGGAACCCTGCACGTATTCGTCGCCGATCTGGAGTCACTCAGCGCCACCGCCGCATTGGATGCCCACGGCATGGATCCCGGGACCGTTTTCGCCAGCCTGAGGGCACTGGGCGGGACCGCACCGCCCACCGTGGTCGTCGGGTGTGAGGTCGCCGAAACCGAAGACGGTATCGGTCTGAGCGAGCCGGTGCGCGCGGCCGTGCCCGAGGCGGTCCGGGCGGTTCGGACGGCGGTGGCCGCGGTGCGCGAAACACTCACGGCGCAAGGAGGTATGAAGCAATGTGCCTGGGCATACCCGGCCGGGTGGTGAGCTCGGTCGAAGGCTACGGAGGGCAGCTGGCCCTGGTCGACGTCGCCGGAGAACACCGCCGGGTCAACGTGGGCATGCTGCCCGAGGAGACTTTCGCCCCGGGCGATTGGGTGATCATTCACATGGGTTTCGTGGTCGAGAAGACCGACGCCCAGGGCGCGGAAGCGGCGCTGGCCGGCCTTCGACTGATGGGCAGCGGACTCGACGAGGCCCCATGACGAGCCAGGTCCGCTCGAAGGAGACCGGATGGGAGTTGTTCGCCCGCTTCGCCTTTCCGTCCAACGAGTTGGGCTACTGTGGCCCACCCGACGCCTCCGTGCTGCTGTCCGGCCACGGGCGAAATGAGGTCGCCGGACATGCGCGGGGTTTCGACGGAGCCTGGCCCTACCTGGAGGAGATCGCCGCCGCGGCCGGTACTGACGATCCGCTGGACGCGGAGGTGGTGCGGACCTACTGGGTGGGCGGCCCACTGCTGAGCGACGTCGATGCGGGCACGCTCAGGACGAGGCTGCGGCAAGCCTTCGCCCGGCAGCCCACCGGCCTACTCGATGAACTCGACGGACATGGCCTGGCGCACCACAGCTTTCACGTATTCGTCGTATACCCGTGGGTGCGGTTCCTCGACGCCGACCCGACCACACCACTGCGCATTCTGCAGGACTGCCGGATCCGTTGGGGCGTCGTCGATTCGGTCGGCGACGAACAGATCGTGATGGTGTCCCGAGCCCTGACGTTCGACGGCGGCATGCTACGCCTCGGCGAACAGGCGCCGGAGACGGTGCGTTGGCGCCGGGACGGAGTCACGCTGGCTCCACCGCCGGCCCCGGGTGATACCGTTGCCGCCCACTGGGATTGGGTGTGCGGACGACTCGATGCCGACGAGACCGCCGCGCTGGCGGCGGCTACCTCCTCGACGCTGGATCTGGTGAACGCGGCCCGCCGATAGCGCCGAAACGCACCGCGACCACGCAGACATCGTCATCGCGGGGCGGCGGCGCCAGGATCTGGGTGAGCTCCCGACAGGCCGGAAGGAGTGCCTCGTCGCCGCTCCACTTGGCAACCAGGCGCTGCACGCGCGTGATTCCGGATTCGATATCCTGGCCGCGCCGCTCGATGAGACCGTCGGTGTACATGACGAGGATGTCGCCCTCACTGACCTGAACGTCGCCTTCACCATAGGACGCGCGGTCGACCGGACCCAGGACTGGGCCGTGCGCACCACCGAGACGGATCACCTCCCCGGTTGCCGACCGCCGCAGCAATGGCGGCGGGTGCCCGGCCGATGCGTAGGCCAGCACAGCCGAGACCGGATCCAGCACGGCCACACCCATCGTGGCGAACTTGCCGTTGCTCGCGTGGCGGGTGAAGGTGTTGAGCTCGGCGAGCAGCCGCGCGGGTGGCAGGCCCTGCAGGGCCACGGCGCGCCCGGCGCTGCGCAGCTGCGCCATGTCCTCGACGGCGGGAAGTCCGTGTCCCACGACGTCGCCGACGGCCAAGTACATCCGCCCGTGCGGCAATTCGAGGGCGTCGTACCAGTCACCGCCGAGTCCTTGCACCACATCGGCGGGTTCGTAACTCACCCCGACGTCCACCCTGTCGATCGGCGCCGGGCTGGTCGGCAACACCGCCGCCTGCAACACCGCCGCGCGGGCGTGTTCGTCGGCGTACACCCGCGCACGCACCAACGCCTGACCGATCATCGTGGCCACCGCCGAGGTGTACGCGAGCTGAGCGGTGTCCAAGGGCTGCGGGTCCGACCACGCCAGCACCAGCACCCCGATCGCTTTGCCACCCACTGTCAGCGGCCAGCTCACCACCGCCGCGCCTCCGCTGGCCATCATCCACCTGGCATTGTCGGGGTATCGCCGGCGATACTCGGCGATCGTCCGGATCACCACCGGCTGGCCGGTGCGGACCGCATCGGTAGCCGCCGCGCACTCATCCAACGCCAGACCACCGGCGAACTGCTCGACCACGGACTCCGGGTACCCACCCATCGCCACCCACTCCAGCGCGGTGCCCTCGTCGTTGACCAATCCCACGGTGAGCGCTTGCGCGCCCGCGTCGTTGATCACCTGTCCGACCACCGCATCGCCGATCTGATTCTGGGTGAACGCACCAGAGAGCAGCCGGCCGAGGTTGGCGAGAGTCTCCAGCCGGGCCCGCTCGCGCCGTTCGGCCTGGCGCTGCCTGACCGCGGTGACCCGGCCGGCGGCCTCCTGTGCGGTCAACATGGCGACCAGCACCACGACGGCTATGAATGCCTGCGCGATCGCCAGCTGGCCCGGCGCGTGCAGGTCCAGACTCTCGAAAGTCGCGTATCCGGCGTTGGCCATGATGTTGGCGGTGAACGCCAGTACCGCGCCACAAAGCGCGGCTCCGATCATCTCGAGTCGCAAAGCCGCCCACGCCATCACCGGCAGCAGGAACAGAGCGGGCGGCAGTTCGAGCCGGAACGACACCACGGTCAGCCCCGCCATCGCCCCCAAGACCACCACCGTCTCCAGCCTGCGGGCACGCAACAGCTGGGACTGCAAGGGCCACAGCAGAATCGGCGCACCGATCATCAGGACGCCGACACCGTCGCCGGCCCACCAGAGCAATGTCGCGATCGGCCACGAGGCGTGGCTGTCGACCGCGGTGACCGCCCCGCCGATCACACCCCCGGCCAAGGGGCCCACGACCATCGCCCCGGCCACGAACCGGGCCAGGTCGGCGCGTTCACGCAGGTCCGGCGGCCCCTTGCACCAGAACCGGACCAACGACGCCCCCACCAGCGGCTCCACCGAGTTGGCCAGCGCGAAGCCGGCGGCAGTCGTCAGGGCCGTCCCGTACCGGAGATCGACGGCGAGCTCGCCCACCACCACCGCGGCGACGATCACCGGCCACAGCGCCCGCCGGGTCAGCAGCATGGCCGCCACCGTCACCCCGGCCGGCGGGAAGAACGCCGGTCCGATGCCGGCGCCGGACGTCTGCCAGGCCAACACCGAGCCGGCCAGATACGGCAATGCCACCCAGCCGAACAATCCCGTGGCGTACCCGATTCGGTCCCGCCGGCGCGGTGCGGTCATGCGCGCCTTCCGCATGATCGGTGAGTCGACCGGCCCGCGCGCACGTGACGAGCGTAGCGATCCGTCGGCAAAAATCTCAGCAGATCCGGCCAATCGGTCGGCGTCGGAGTGTCGCGCCTCGCTGTTGCCAGCCAATTGACAAGCAGCGCTTGGCTATTCACTTTCCGTGAACGACGAACGTGGCCTCCACCTCGGCGTTGATCGCCACGTCCTCGGGTCGCAGAGCGAACTCCGCAGCCTCGCCACCCGCGGCGCTACTCTGTTTCGCCAGCACGGCGCGAGGGGCCGATCGTGGCATGCCCACGCCGGGATCGCTCACAGCACGGACCGCGACCTTGCCGAGGTCGAGCGCGTCGGCGTAGTCCTGGGCGCGGCGCTGGGCGTCGCGCACCGCCTTCTGCCGGGTCGAACGTTCGACCTTGTTGCGGTTGGCCTCGGTGAGATCCCAGTCGACGTAGCCGATGCTGAGTCCGTCGACCCCCGCGCTCCACGACACCCACCTGGCCAGTTCGGCGAAATCACGGAATGTCGCCGCGACCGACACCGTGGCCGAATACACCGGCGGCAATGGCTTGCCGTCCTTGTGCCAGGGGCGCCGCGAACCCATCCGTATCTGGTCGACCGAGTACCACGTCACCGGACCCCGCTTGGGATGGTGCAGCTCTTCGATCGACGCCTGGACGGCAACCAGCGCGGCGGTCACAGCAGCGAACACCGGTTCGGGTTGTGGCCCTTCCGCGCTCAATGAGGCGTGGAGGGTCCCGCGCTCGGGGGCAAGCGTGGCGGTGTGCGCGCCGCGGACATGGATTTCGATCGCAGCCATGCCGCCCACAGTAGGCAACCCGTCAGCCGTGGCGCTCGTGTCTGGGCCGGGAAAAGAACTCCACTGCCTCGCGAATCGACTCGTGAACGTCTCGCGGTTGCCAGCCGAGTTCACGGACCGCTTTGCCGTGATCCATCGGCGCCATGATGTCCATCAGCCGCACGGTGGTCGGGTTCAGCGGCAGATCCCGACGGGTCACCGCGGCGGCGATACCGCCGAGGACCCCGATCGCCTTCATCATCGGCTTGGGGATGCCCCAGCGGGGTGCGGGCCGGTCGGCGGCGAGCGCCGCCGTCTCATAGAGCTCGCGATAGGGCAGGTAGCGCTCGGAGATGATGTAGCGTTCCCCGACCCGGCCGTGGTCGGCGGCCAAGACCAGTGCCCGCGCGGCATCGTCGATGCCGACGACCTCGGTGGCCATTCCCTTCATATAGAAGGGCAGCTTCCCCGCCGCCGCGGCCGCGACGAGCGAGCCGTGCGGGGTCGGCTGCCAATCGCCGGCCCCGTAGGTGTTCGACACGCACAGCGCCACGGCGGGTAGTCCCTTGTCGCGGCTGTAGTCCAGCACCAGCTTCTCGGCCGCGACCCGCGAGCCGATGTAGCCGCCGGCCTTGCTCCCCCAGTTGAACGGGGTGTCCTCGTCGACGAGTCCGCCGGTACCGAGCCCGATGGTTCCGATGGTGCTGGTGAACACGAACCGGCGCAGATCGGCATTCACCGCGACGTCGAGGACATGGCGCAGTCCCTCGACGTTGGTGCGGTAGAGCGGTGCTGGATCGCGCAGGTTGGCGCGGGTGTCGACGACGCAGTAGAAGACCACGTCGCAGCCGTCCATCGCCTCCTTCAGCGCCGCGTCGTCGAAGATGTCCCCATAGCAGCGCTGGACCGGTAGATCGTCGATCCCGCGGGTCGAGCTGGTGCGGCGGAGCATGACCCGCACCGTCTCGCCCCGCTCGACCAGCTGTCGCGTCACACGCGAGCCGAGGAATCCGCTCGCACCCAGAATCAGTTTGTCGGTGCCTGCCATGCCGCGCAGCATGCCCGATGACGACCCGAGAAGACAAGATCGGCGAAGTGTTCACAGCTGGTTCTCGGATTTGTTCACTAGGATCGGCCGCCGAGCCGGAAAATCTGGAGGTCAAGGGCGCTATCCATGGACACCATAACCGGGCCGGACCCCGTCGCCGACACTCCCACCACAAGGCCGCTGCACCTCGGTGCCGAACAGGGCGGCCGCCCCGACGGGGATAGGCGCTGGGTGTCGGCTTTCCTGGGCGCGCTCGGCATCGTCGTTCTCGGTGTTCTGGTCACCGCCGTCGTCACCGTGTCCCACGAGTCGTCGGACCCCGACCAACGGACTCGGCCGTCGGCACCCGTCGCGGGATCCACGGCGGCGGTCACCACCACTGCGGCCGCCCCGTCACCTGCCACCCAGTCGCCCACCCGGGCCCCGGCAAGCTGGAGCGCGACGGCCACCGCCGCCACCGAGGCGGCGCCTCCCCCCGTCTCACTGTCCGCACCGAAGTCCGAACCCAGTGTGCGGCAACGACTTCACGACATGTTCCCGCGGCTGTTCCCCGGGCACTGACCGGCGACCCCGAAATCGCCATCGCGATCGCGAATGAACGCTAATCACGGCCACGGTGCAGATTTCGGCGCACCGCCGGGTGAGTTACCTGATCAGCGGGTCGCGGGGCATGCCGAGGATCCGCTCGGCGATCTGGTTGCGGGTGATCTCCGAGGTGCCGCCGGCGATGGACAGCGCGCGGGATCCGAGCGCTGTGCGGCCCGCCATTTCACCCTCGCCGCCGTCAAGTGCTACGTCGGGCCCGACCAGGGCCGCGGCGATCGTTCCCTGCTCCTGAAACTGCTCGGCCAGGATGAGCTTGGTGATGTTGCCTTCCGGGCCGGGCCCGGCGCCCTCGAGGGCACGCACCACACGGCGCAGATTCAGCAGGCGCAGCGCCTGATCTCGGGCCAGGAACTTGCCGACCCACTGAACCGCACCGGCACGTCGCTGGCCGTACTTCTTGGCCAGCGATACCAGCCACGCCGAAGCCGGCGCGATGGTGCCGGCGCCGCCGCCGATGCTGACCCGTTCGTTGCCCAGCGTGGCCCGCGCGACGGTCCAGCCCGAGTTCGGCTCCCCCACGACGTCCTCATCGGGGACGAACACGTCGTTGAAGAACACCTCGTTGAAGTCGGCGCCGCCGGTGATCTGGCGCAGCGGCCGCACCTCGACGCCGGGGGCGTTCATGTCCAGGATCACCGTCGTGATGCCGGCGTGCTTGGGCACATCGAAGTCGGTGCGAACGGTGGCCAGGCCGCGCTTGCAGTAATGCGCCCCGCTGGTCCACACCTTCTGGCCGGTGATCTTCCATCCGCCATCCACCCGGGTCGCCCGGGTCTTGACCGCCGCGGCATCCGAACCCGCCGACGGCTCGGAGAACAACTGGCACCAGATCTCGTCCTTGCGCAGCGCCTTCTCGACGAATCGGTCGATCTGCGAAGGCGTTCCGTGCTGGATGAGGGTCAGGATCACCCAGCCGGTGATGCCGTAATCCGGCCGCTTGACACCGGCGGCGGCGAACTCCTCCTCGATCAGTAGCTGCTCGACGGCACCGGCGGCCCGGCCCCACGGTTTGGGCCAGTGCGGCATGACGTATCCGGTCGCGATGAGCTCGTCGAGTTGGGCTTTCTCGTCAAGCTTGGCGAGTTCGACAGCGTCGGCCCGGATCTGCGTGCGCAGCTCGTCGGCCTCGGCGGGCAGGTCCAGGCTGTTGGCCCGGCTGCACCCGGCATCGGTCAAGTCGAATACGTCGGTGACCGGTCCATCCCCGCCCAGCACCGCCTGCACCGTCAGCGCCCGCCGCAGATGCAGATGCGCGTCGTGCTCCCAGGTGAATCCGATGCCGCCGTGCACCTGAATGTTCAACTCCGCGTTGCCGACATAGGCCGGGAACGCCAAGGCCGCCGCGGCCGCCGCGACCAGTTCGAACTGCTTCTGGTCCTCGCCGAAAGCGCGGGCGGCGTCCCATACGACGGCCACGACCGACTCGGAGCCCACCACCATGTTGGCGCAGTGATGCTTGACCGCTTGGAAGGTGGCGATGGTGCGGCCGAATTGCTCACGCACCTTGGCGTATTCGACGGCGGTGTCCACACAGTCGGACGCCCCGCCGGCGGCCTCGGCGGCGAACAGCGTGCGGGCCAGAGCCACCGCCATGTCATGCGCGCCGGCCAGCACATTGCCGGCCACCGAGACATCGCGCAGCGACACCCGGCCGGAGCGTCGGGACCGGTCGAGGCTGCCCGGTACCTCGACCGACACCCCGTCGGCGCCGCGTTCCACCAGCAGCACATCCGCACCGGAGGTCACCACCAGCAGATCGGCCAGCCCGGCGCCGAGCACCACACCGGCGTCGCCACTGGCCGTCTCACCGGCAAGCGCCACGTCGCCGCCGAACCCGATTGCGGCGGTGCGTGATCCGTCAACCAGGCCGGGCAGTAGCCGGGCTTTCTGCTCATCGCTACCGGCGGCCGCCACCAGCGCGGAGGCGACGACGGTCGGCACGAACGGACCCGGCGCGATCGCACGACCGAGCTCGTCGATGACGACCACCAGCTCCGGCAGTCCGAAACCCGAACCGCCGTACTGCTCGTCGACGTGCAGCCCGAGCCAACCCAGCTCGGCCAACTCCGACCAGAACGGCGGGTGGGTTTCCTCGGCGTCGTCGGCGAGGAGATCCCGCGTCAGCGCCCTGGCCTTCGCCGAGGCGAGGAACGAGCGCGCCACCTCGCTGAGTTCACGGTGGTCGTCGGTCAATGCGATACCCATCGGGTCCTCCTCGAGGCGGCGGTGCCTGTTGCCCTACTGCCTTACCACAGCCGGATCACTTGGGGGCGAAGCGCTGTCCGGCGTCGAGCCGGATGCACTGGCCGTTGAGCATCGGGTTCTCGACGATCGCGGAGACCAGCATGGCGAATTCCTCGGGCCGGCCGAGCCGCTTCGGGAAGGCGGCGTCCTTGGTCAGCATCGTGGCGAACTCGTCGGGAATCCCCTTGGTCAGCCCGGTGGCGAACAAGCTGGGGGCGATGGCCAGGGCGCGGATGCCCACCGGGCCGAGGTCACGGGCCATCGTCAGGCACATGCCGGCGATACCCGCCTTGGCGGCGGTGTAGGCGACCTGGCCGATCTGGCCCTCGAACGCGGCGATCGAGGCGGTGTTGATGATCACGCCGCGCTCCTCGTCCTCGGGCTCGTTGTTGGCCATGTGCGCGGCCGCGAGCCGGCTGATGTTGAAGCTGGCGATCAGGTTCAGGTTGATCACGCCGATGAAGGTGTCCAGGCTGTGCGGGCCACTCTTTCCGTACGTCTTCTCCGCCACTCCGCCGCCGGCGGTGGTGAGCACCACGTGCAGCCCGCCGAGGGCGTCGACCGCCTGTTGCAGGGCCTTCTCAGTGCCCGCGAAGTCGGTGACGTCGACCGGGATGAAGGGTCCGCCGACAGCGGCCGCGACCTCGGGGCCGTCGGTGCCCTCGCGGTCCAGAATCGCCACCTTGGCCCCACGCGAGGCCAGCAATTCCGCACTTGCCCGCCCGAAGCCCGATGCGCCGCCCACGACGACCACCTTCTTGCCCGAGATCTCCATCCGATACTCCTGTCGGTTGACGCCGGCACGCTAACCGTGCGGCTTACAGTTCGCTATTCCATTCGCGGGACACCCCGGTGGCGTCCGAGCCGGTACGCACGTTACCGCTCGTCACGAATCGGTAAGGAACAGGGTGTCTAACCAGCGGTAGGTTGGCTTACATGGCCCGATCCACAGCCGGCCTGCGGATGGGCGCAGGGGTGGCGGCAGCCGCCGTCGCGCTCGGTGTGGTCCAGCTGACCGCCGCCTTCTTCTCCCCCGCCGCCGATGCCCGCACCGCGGTGGGCACCGCGGTCATCAACGTGACGCCAGGGCCGGTCAAGGAATGGGCGATCCAAACCTTCGGCACCGCCGACAAACTGTTCCTCTCGGTCGCCGTGATCGCGGTGATCGGGGCGCTGGCCGCCGTCGCCGCCATCTGGGAACGCTCGCGTATTCCGGTGGGCACCGTGGCGATCCTGGCCGCCGCGCTGGTGGGCAGCATCGCGGTGCTGGCCCGCCCCGGTGCCCGACCGATCGACATCATCCCCACCCTGCTCGGCGCGGTGTGCGGTATCGCGGTGCTGCGGCTGCTCACCTCGGGCCGGATCGCCGATGACCGGACCGCAGAGACCCGGACCGCTAACCAGGCGGGGGCCGCCGATGTCGATCCGGGACGGCGGCTGTCACTGGTGACGCTGGGATTCGCCGGGCTCGGGCTGCTCAGCGGTGTCGCCGGGGCGGTGATCAGTCGCCGGCTGAACTCGGTGTCCGGCGACCGGGAGAACTTCGCCCTGCCGTCAGCCCCGCCGCCGTCACCGATTCCGGCCGACGTCACGCCTCCCGGCGCCGGACTGCCCAGCTTCATCACCCCGAATCCCGACTTCTACCGCATCGACACCGCACTGAGCGTGCCGCAGCTCTCCCGTGCGGAATTCCGGCTGCGCGTCCATGGCATGGTCGACCGCGAAGTCACCTACACCTTCGACGACCTGAACAAGTTCGAGCCGATCACCAAGGTCGTCACGCTCACGTGCGTGTCCAATCCGGTCGGCGGCAACCTGATCTCCAACGCCGAATGGACCGGCTATCGGGTTAGGGACCTCTTGACGGCCAGCGGAATCCACCCGGACGCCGATATGGTGCTCTCGACCTCGGTGGACGGCTTCACCGCGGGCACGCCGGTGGAAGCGCTCACCGACGGGCGCGAGTCGATGCTGGCGATCGGGATGAACGGTGTGCCGCTGCCGGTGGAGCACGGCTACCCCGCCCGGCTGGTGGTGCCCGGGCTGTACGGCTACGTGTCGGCCACCAAGTGGGTGGTGGACCTGGAACTGACCCGCTTCGACCGGACCCAGGCCTACTGGACCAAGCTCGGCTGGGCGGAGCGGGGCCCGATCAAGACCGAGTCGCGGATCGACGTGCCCCGCAGCGGCCAGAAGGTCTCCAAGGGCGCGGTCACCTTCGGCGGCGTGGCATGGGCACAGAACCGAGGCGTCAAGGCGGTCGAGGTCCGAATCGACGACGGGCCGTGGCAGCAGGCCCGGTTGGGGGCGGCCTACTCCAACGACGCGTGGCGGCTGTGGAGCTTCCCCTGGACGGCCACCCAAGCCGGGTTCCACACCATCACGGCCCGCGCGACCGACAACACCGGCGCGGTGCAGACCGAAGAGCAGGCGCCCCCGGCACCCGACGGCGCCACGGGCTGGCCCTCGGTGTCCTTCGAGGTCGACTGAGAAAGCCACGCGCTGTCGGCGGGCCATGCCAACCTGGAGCCATGTTGCTTGGTGATGTCGCGGCGGCTTCGTCCGAGGTGACGGCGACGTCCTCACGGCTGGCCAAGGTGGCGCGAATCACCGAACTGCTCGTCGGGGTGGGCGACCCGCCACTGGTGGCCGTCGTCGTGTCGTGGCTGTCCGGCGAGTTGCCGCAACGCCAGATCGGGGTCGGCTGGGCGGCGCTGCGCACGTTGCCCGAACCGGGATCGAAACCCTCGCTGACGGTGGCGGCCGTAGACGCGACATTCACCGAGATCGGCGCCGTCGCGGGCAAGGGCTCGCAGGCCCGGCGCGCCGAGCTGCTCGCCGGTTTGTTCGGCGCGGCCACCGATGCCGAGCAGGTGTTCCTGCGCCGGCTGCTCGGCGGTGAACTACGCCAGGGCGCGCTGGCCGGGGTGATGGCCGATGCCGTGGCCAAGGCGGCCGGCCTGCCCGCAGCAGCCGTGCGCCGGGCCGCCATGCTCGGCGGCGACCTGTCCGCCGTGGCCGCCGCAGCGCTGGCCGGTGACACCGATTCCCTGAGCGAGTTCACGCTGACGGTGGGCCGGCCGGTCGGCCCGATGCTCGCCCAGACCGCGACCGGTGTCAGCGACGCCCTCGAACGCCTCGGCGGTGACGCGATCTTCGAGGCGAAGCTCGACGGCGCGCGGGTTCAGATCCACCGCAGCGGAAACGATGTCACCGTCTACACACGCAGCCTCGACGACGTGACGGCGCGGCTGCCCGAGGTGGTGGAGGCCGCGCTGGCGCTCCCGGTCACGGATCTGATCGCCGACGGGGAAGCCATCGCGCTGCGCCCCGACAACCGCCCGCACCGCTTCCAGGTCACCGCATCGCGATTCGGCCGGAGCGCCGACATCGCGGCAGCCCAGGCCGCACAGCCCCTTTCGGTGTTCTTCTTCGACATCCTGCACCTCGACGGTGTCGATCTCCTCGACGAGCCGACGCAAACCAGGGTCTCCGCGCTAGATGCGATAGTTCCCACCGAGCACCGCGTCGACCGGCTTGCCACCACTGATCCCGCTGCAGCACAACAGTTTCTGGACGTCACGCTGGCCGCCGGCCATGAGGGCGTGATGGCCAAATCTCCGACGTCCGCCTACGAGGCGGGGCGCCGCGGTGCGGGTTGGCTGAAGGTCAAGCCGGTGCACACCCTGGATCTCGTGGTATTGGCCGTCGAGTGGGGCTCGGGCCGGCGCACGGGCAAGCTGTCCAACATCCATCTCGGTGCGCTGGATCCGCAGACCGGTGACTTCGTGATGCTGGGCAAGACATTCAAGGGCATGACCGACGCCATGCTGGACTGGCAGACGGCCCGGTTCCGCGAACTCGCCACCGGGTCGCTGGACCAGCACGTGGTCCCCCTGCGTGCCGAGCAGGTCGTCGAGATCGCGTTCGACGGCGTGCAGGGCTCCAGCCGTTATCCCGCCGGCATGGCATTGCGCTTCGCCCGGGTGCTGCGCTACCGCGATGACAAGACCCCCGCCGAAGCCGACACCATCGACACGGTCCGGGCGTTCTACGAGCGCGCCGGGCAGTGACTACAGGCGCGCGAAGTCGGTTTTACCGCGCTCGAATTCGGCCAGCATATCGGCGGTCAACGTCGGCCTGATCTCACCGATCGATGTTAGGTAGTCCTCGGTGTTCGCGGGATATCCACGGCCGTCGAGCATTTCACGTTCGAATGCCGCCTGGGACCCCTTGCGGGCGGCGAACTCGATATCGGCCGGGGTGAAGAACTCGGAGGCGGCGACCAACCGGTCGATGTCGACGTGCACGCAGGCCTTGCCGAGGTAGCGCTGCCATACCGCCCGGCGGGCCGGCTGATCCGGTGGTCCGATCGGAATCACGTAGTCGAAACGGCCCGGCCGCAAGAAGGCCGAATCCAGGGAGTGCACGGCGTTGGTGGCGCACACCAGCAGCCGGCTGTCCTTCTGCCGGAATGCGGGAATCAGCTTGAGCAGTTCGTTGGTCACGCCGAGTTCGGCGGTGGTGGCACTTGATCGCGCGGTCGCGATCTCCTCCACCTCGTCGATGAACAGCACCACTTCGTCCAGCTCGGCCAGCTCGGCGAACGCCTCCCGAAGCGAGGCCGCCAGCCCACTGTTCCCGGTTGCCAACCGGGACGGGAACAGCTCGACGAAAGGCCAGCCGAGCCGCGACGAGATCGCCTTGGCGAAGCTGGTCTTACCGGTTCCCGGGGGCCCGAACAGGATCACCGCCTTGGGCGGTTGAACTCCGTAGCGCTCGGCAACCTCCGGATGCGCCAGCGGATCCACGATGCGCCGCTCGATGAGCTGTTTTTCCTGCTCCATGCCGGCCATGTCGCCAAACAGGCCGGGCGGCAGCAGTTGGCCGCCGAGTTCGTCGAGCAGATTGGCTTGATCGAGCCCGAGGTGCTCGAGCATTTCGTAGTAGACGAGCCCCTCTCGGCGGGTGTATCCGGAGTTCTCCATCGCCGCCGCGCCGGTCGCCCCCTCGGGCACCATGGCGCAGATCCGCCGCACCCCCTGTGACCGCAGCCGCCGCTCCAGGTCGCCGAGCAGCGCGCTGCCGATGCCCCGATAGCGCCACCGCGAACCGAGCGCGACCAGCAGTATCCAGGCCCGTTCGCCCTGGGTCTGCGCGACGGCCATGGCGACCACCTCATCACCCACTTCGGCCACCACAGCGGGCTGCCCGGCCCGCGCGGCCGCCATCACCTCGGCGACGGTGAACACCGGCTCGCCCGAGCCGGGCGCACGGCTTTGATCCCACACTTGGATGGCTTGGTCCAGATCTTCGTCGCGGTACTCGCGCAAGCGCCACGGTGGCATCGCTCACCTCCTCGGGTTGCCATCGAGGGTGCCGCGAAGACCCGGGGCCGGCGTCCCCCAACCGGGTGAATTCGGGATGGGGCCCGCCCGGGAAGAAAGCCCGTCGAAATCAGTCGTAATCCAGGACCGGGCGAATGCCCAGGTGGAAGGATCACGGCACCACCTGACACGCAAGCCTCGTCAAGGGAGAACCATTGTGGCTTCACCGACCGCCGCGCCGTCGGAACACATCGAGGAGACCAGGGGCGACGCCACCTACATCCGCACCGACAGGGACCTTCCGCCGGTCGCCATCATCGACCGCTCGCCGATCAGCACCCGGCACAAGCTGATCTTCGGGGCCGTCGCCGTCCTCGGCGCCATCGCCTGGGCGACCATCGCATTCTTCCGCGGTGAGACCGTCAACGCCGTCTGGTTCGTCATCGCCGCGATCTGCACCTACGTCATCGGATACCGGTTCTACGCCCGGCTGATCGAGATGAAGATCGTGCGGCCCCGCGACGAGTACGCCACCCCGGCAGAGATTTTCGAGAACGGCACCGACTACATGCCCACCGACCGGCGGGTGCTGTTCGGTCATCACTTCGCCGCCATCGCCGGAGCCGGCCCGCTCGTCGGCCCGGTGCTGGCGATGCAGATGGGCTACCTGCCCGGCACGATCTGGATCATCATCGGCGCGGTGTTCGCCGGCTGCGTCCAGGACTACCTGGTGCTGTCCATCTCCACCCGTCGGCGCGGCCGCTCGCTGGGGCAGATGGCCCGCGACGAACTCGGGTCCGTCGGCGGCATCGCGGCCATCGTCGCGGTGCTGGTCATCATGGTCATCCTGCTGGCGGTGCTGGCCATCGTCGTGGTCGGCGCCCTCGCCGAGAGTCCATGGGGCGTCTTTTCGATCGCGATGACCATTCCGATCGCGATCTTCATGGGGTTGTATCTGCGGTTCCTGCGGCCCGGCCGGGTCTCCGAGGTCTCCCTGATCGGTGTGGCCCTATTGCTGCTGGCCGTGGCCAGTGGCGGCTGGGTCGCCGGAACCGATTGGGGCGCAGATTGGTTCACTCTGTCCAAAGTCACGCTGTCGTGGTGCATCATCGTCTACGGCCTGGCCGCGTCGGTGCTTCCGGTGTGGTTCCTGCTGGCCCCGCGCGACTACCTGTCGACGTTCATGAAGGTCGGCACCATCGCGCTGCTGGCGCTCGGCATCCTGCTGGCCCGACCGATCATGGAGGCGCCGGCGATCTCGAAATTCGCCGAGAGCGGTTCGGGCCCGGTGTTCGCCGGCTCCCTGTTCCCGTTTCTGTTCATCACCATCGCGTGCGGCGCACTATCGGGCTTCCACGCGCTGATCTCGTCGGGTACCACGCCCAAGCTGCTGGAGAAGGAAAGCCAGATGCGGCTGATCGGCTACGGCGGCATGCTCACCGAGTCGTTCGTGGCGATCATGGCGCTGATCACCGCAGCGATCCTCAACCAGCATCTGTATTTCGCGATCAACGCGCCGGCGGCGCAGACCGGCGCGGCCGCCGAGTCCGCCGCCGAGTACGTCAACGGCCTGGGCCTGTCCGGCGCCCCGATGACCGGCGCTGAGATCACCGAGGCCGCGCACAGTGTCGGCGAGCACACGATCGTCTCCAGGACCGGCGGGGCGCCGACGTTGGCGTTCGGTATGTCCGAGGTGCTACATCAGGTGTTCGGCGGCGCCTCGCTCAAGGCGTTCTGGTACCACTTCGCGATCATGTTCGAGGCGTTGTTCATCCTGACCACCGTCGACGCCGGCACCCGGGTCGCCCGATTCATGTTGTCCGATTCCCTGGCCAACCTCGGCGGCCCGTTCAATCGGTTACACAACCCGAGCTGGCGGGTGGGGGCATGGATCTGCAGCGTGGTGGTGGTCGCCGGCTGGGGATCCATTCTGTTGATGGGTGTCACCGATCCACTCGGCGGGATCAACACGCTGTTTCCGCTGTTCGGCATCGCCAACCAGCTCCTGGCCGCGATCGCACTGATCGTGGTCACCGTCGTGGTGATCAAGAAAGGCCTGCTGAAGTGGGCCTGGATACCGGCGGTCCCACTGCTGTGGGATCTCACGGTCACGCTCACCGCATCGTGGCAGAAGATCTTCTCCGGGGATCCCAAGCTCGGCTACTGGACACAGCACTTCCAGTACCGCGCGGCCGCCGAAGCGGGCAAGACCGCCTTCGGCTCGGCCAAGAACGCCGATCAGCTGCACGCCGTCATTCGCAACACGTTCATCCAGGGCACGCTGTCGATCGTGTTCGCGGTCTTGGTGATCATCGTGTTCGCCGCCGGTGTGGTCATGTCGTTGCGGGCTATCCGCGGCAGCGGCCGCCCCCTCACCGAGGACACCCCGGTGCCGTCGAAGATCTTCGGACCGTCCAGCCTGATCGCGACATCCCTGGAGAAGGAGGTGCAAGAGCAATGGGACGCGCTACCACCGCCGCACGCCAAATCCGTTGGTACATTGGCGCATTGATGGGCGACACCCACTACCGTCGCTACCTCGAGCACCGGGCTCGCAGCCATCCCGGCGAGCCGGTGCTCACCGAGGCGCAGTACTGGCGGATGCGCCACCGTGAGGCGGACACCAACCCGACCGCCCGCTGCTGCTGACCAAGCGCCCAAACCGCCAAACCGCCAAACCGCCAAACCGCCGCGAAAGCTCGAGTGAGTTACCGCATTTCGTCGATCTCGACGACGCGGTGGCCGCCCCGGGGAAGATCGACACCAGCGCCTCCGCCGCCGTGGACTCACCTGCCCCCGGCGGCCCGGTGAGGCCGACCACAACGCGTCCCGCCCTCCCTCCGAGCAATGCGGTGACGTCGGCGACCACTAGACCAAGAGAATCTTCGCGGGCGTAACTGATGGCCAGCGGCCTCCGATACGTCGGGTAGGTCCGGGGAATGACGACTGCAGAACAGGACCTTTCATGAACCCATGTCGAAAGACACGCAGTCGGGGGATCATCCGGGCGGCCACCGCCGCCGTCGCTTCGCTCCTGGTGCTCGGCGCCCTCGTGGCCCGGCCGCCGACGGCCAACGCCGCCGAGGTCGAGTACCTCCGCGTGCCGTCACCGTCGATGGGACGTGACATCACCGTCCAATTCCAGGCCGGCGGCCCCAAGGCCGTGTATCTGCTTGACGGTCTGCGCGCGCAGGACGACCGCAGCGGCTGGGACATCAACACCGGCGCATTCTCCTGGTTCGACGGATCCGGGGTTTCCGTGGTGATGCCGGTCGGTGGCATGTCGAGCTTCTACACCGACTGGTACCGGCCCGCGACGGGCAATGGCAGCACCCAGACCTACAAGTGGGAGACCTTCCTGACCTCGGAGCTGCCGTCCTGGCTGTCGGCCAACAAGGGCGTCAGCCCCAGCGGCAACGCTGTGGTCGGGCTGTCGATGTCGGGCAGTGCCGCCCTGATCCTGGCCGCCTACCATCCCGGACAGTTCGTCTACGCCGGATCGCTGTCAGGCTTCCTGAACCTGTCGTCGCAGAGCTGGCCGTTGGCGGTCTCGATCGCGATGGCCGACGCCGGTGGCTTCAACGCCCTGGACATGTGGGGCGTCTTCGGCGGGCCGGCCTGGCGGCGCAACGACCCGATGCTGCACATCGGCCAGCTGGTGGCCAACAACACCCGTATCTGGGTCTACAGCGGCAACGGGAACCCGACCGACCTCGACGCCGGGCTGGGCAACGCCCAGCTACCGGCACAGTTCCTCGAGGGTCTGACCATTCGGACCAACCATGCTTTCGAGGGCCGCTACCAAGCCGCGGGTGGGCGCAATGGTGTGTTCAACTTCCCACCCAACGGCACCCACAGCTGGGGCTACTGGGGCGGCCAGCTTCAGGCGATGAAGCCCGACATCCAGCGGGTACTGGGCGCCGCGCCGACCGACTGACCCCGCGCAGACGAAAGGTCCGGTCCCTTCTGCAGGGACCGGACCTCTCCGGTGTCACGTGTTCGGGGCCGCCTCGCTGCGGCCAGCAACTCTGTTCCCCGGCTCTGGAAACGTCAAACCCCGCCGCGCAGAATCAATGCAGACGGCACCCGCAGCGGACACCTCCGAACCGGCGGGCTACGGTAACTTCTGAAAACAGCCGTGCGCAGATAAGGGGCAGTAGATGGACCTGTCGTGGTCGGCGAAGGATCTCGAGTTCCGCGACGAGGTTCGCGTGTTCCTCGACGAGAAGCTCACCCCGGAACTGCGGCAGGCGGGCCGGCTGATGACCAGCGTCTACGCCGACCACGAGGCCAGCATGGCGTGGCAGGCGATCCTGCACGAACGCGGCTGGGCCGCCCCCGCCTGGCCGGTGGAGCACGGCGGCTGCGACTGGACGCTGACCCAGCACTACATCTTCAGCCGCGAATCGACCTTGGCCGGAGCGCCGTCCCTGTCGCCGATGGGCATCCGGATGGTCGCCCACGCGATCATCGCCTACGGCACTGCCGAGCAGAAGGACTACTTCCTGCCGCGCATCCTCACCGGTGAGGTGTTCTTCTGCCAGGGCTACTCCGAACCCGAGGCGGGTTCGGACCTGGCCGCCCTGACGATGGCCGCCACCGACGACGGCGACGACCTGATCTGCACCGGGAGCAAGATCTGGACCACCCACGCCACCGAGGCCAACTGGATCTTCGCGCTCGTCCGTACGTCGCGGTCGGCCAAGAGGCAGCAAGGCATCACGTTCGTGCTCATCGACATGACCTCGCCGGGCATCGAGATCCGCCCACTGGTGATGACCTCTGGGGAGAGGGTGCAGAATCAGATCTTCTTCGACGCGGTCCGGGTACCGAAGGCGAACGTAATCGGCGAGATCGACGACGGCTGGACAGTGGCCAAGTACCTGCTGGAGTTCGAACGCGGCGGCGGCGCAACGGCACCCGCGCTGCAGGCGATGGCGACCGCCATCGCGAGCGAGGCGGCCGAACAGCCCGGCCCGGCCGGCGGAGCGCTGATCGACGATCCGGCATTCGCGGCCAAACTCGCCGATGTCCGCATCCGAGCCGAAGTGCTCGAGATTCTCGAATACCGGGTCCTGACAACGGTTGCCGAGGGCCGCAACCCCGGCGCCGCCTCGTCGATGTTGAAGATCCTGTCCACCGAGCTGTCACAGGCGATCACCGAACTCGCCATGGAGGCCGCCGGACCGCGTGGCCGGGCATACCAGCCGCACGCAACCCGGCCCGGCGGCCCGGTGTCGGACTTCGAGGCACCGGCGGACGGCTACGTCAGCGGGCAGCCCTGGCAAGCGGTGGCCGCGCTGCGCTACTTCAACGACCGGGCCGGCTCGATCTACGCGGGCAGCAACGAAATTCAGCGCAACATCCTCGCCAAAGCGACCCTGGGGCTGTAATGGACTTCAATCTGAACAAGGAACAAGAGCTCCTGCGCGAGGGGCTGGGCAAGTTCCTGGCCACCCGCTACGACCTCGAGAAGAGCCGCACTGCGGCCAAGGTAGGGCCGGGCTGGCAGCCTGAGATCTGGCGCGGCCTGGCCGACGAACTCGGCATCCTCGGTGCCGCGTTCCCGGAGTCGGTCGGAGGAATCGGCGGAGGCCCGGTCGAAATCATGGTGATCGCCGAGGAACTGGGCCGTGCGCTGGTGATCGAGCCGTTCATCGATACCGTCGTGGTCGCCGGTGGCTTGCTGCAACGATCCGACCACCCCGCCGCGTCGGCGTTGCTGGAGCGGATCGCCCAGGGCGGCGCCATCGTCGCGGTCGCGAGCACTGAACCCGACGGCGAGCACGCCGTATCGACCAGGGCGATCCGCGACCGCTCCGATTGGGTGCTCACCGGCGAGAAGATCGTCGTCACCGCCGCACCACTGGCCACCCACCTACTCATCACCGCGCGGACTTCGGGTGAAAAAGCTGATTCCCAAGGGATTTCACTGTTCCTCACCGAGTTCGACCCGTCCGCACCGCCGAAGGGTGTTCGGGTTCACGGTTACCGCACGATCGACGACCGGCGCGCCGCCGACCTGTCGATCACCCAACTGCGCCTGCCGGCCGACGCACAACTCACCGACGACGCGTCACCGTCACTGGCCCGGGCTCGCGACGAAGGTGCGGCCGCGGTGTGCGCCGAGGCGGTCGGGGCGATGCGCAAGGTGCTCGCCGACACCGTCGAATACTGCAAGCAGCGCCAGCAGTTCGGCCAGCCGATCGGCAATTTCCAGGTGCTGCAGCATCGGATGGTCGACATGTACATGGAGGTCGAGCAGTCCGTCGCCGCGGTCTACCTCGCGGTGCTGAACCTGCAGGCCGAGCCCGATACCCGGGCGCGCTCGGTGTCGGCGGCCAAGGCGACCGTCGGACGAGCCGCGCGATTCCTGGGGCAGAACGCCGTCCAGTTGCACGGCGGCATGGGCATGACCGAGGAACTGGCGATCGGCCACTACTTCAAGCGGCTCACTGCGCTGCAGTACGAGTTCGGCTCGACCGACTCCCACCGCGCACGGTACGCGAAACTGACTCGCCCTTAGGCATTTTCGGCTTGACGAGCGCGCTCCCGCATCGAGGCGATCACGCCGCCATCGTTGAGGATGTCGGTTCCGGTGAGGTAGCCGGCACGGTCGCTGGCGCAGAATGCGAACAGCTCGGCCATCTCCTCGGCCTTACCCCATCGGGGCACCGCGGCGTTGGCGACCATCGCCCCGGCTCCGGCGTCGGCTTCGAGCAGGCCCATCTCGGTGTCGACCGATCCCGGCGAGACCGAGACGATGCGCAGGCCCCGGCCGTTGAATCGTTCGGCCTGCGAGGAGCTGTACCACCGCACGAAGGTCTTGCTGATGCTGTAGGCCAGCCCGGAGCGCATCTCCTCCCCCGCGATGTCGCACGCCGCCAGCAGGTCGGCCAGGAACTGCTTCTCGTCGGTGAAGGCCAGGTCGAAACTCTTGGCTGGAACGAGTTCGTCGGGCAGCATGTGCGAGGCCATCGACGCCACGTTGACGATCGCGGATCCTTCGCCGTCCGCGGCGAAGAACACCTCGTTGACGTTGAGCGTGCCGATCGCATTGGTGCTCATCACATACTCGGCGCAGCCCATGCTGGGGCTGACCCCCGCGGTGTGGATGACCGAGGCGATGGAGCCGATTCCCGCTGCCGTCTCGAACAGCCGGGTGACCGCGTCACGGTCGGTGACGTCACAGTTGACCGCCGTCGCGGTGATCCCGAGATCAGCGAGTGCGGCCGACGCGGTGTCCAGGCGGTCCTGTCTGACGTCGCAGAGCACCAGCGCGTGATCTTGGCCGACGATCTTCGCCGTGGCCAGACCCATGCCACCTGCACCGCCCGTGATGATCGAAACCCGACTCATGCCCGGGACCATATCTGGGCGGTCCGCGCCGTCGGGCGAGGGGCCCGAAAGTGCGTGGGAAACCCGGTCATCACTGTCACCTACATTTGGGTATGTGACGCGGTGACGAAGGAGGGTGACACATGCTGAACACAATCACTGCCGCTGTCGTGCAGATCGCCGAGGGCATCGGCAATATCGTCGGCATCCGGCTCGGCACCGAGGAGCCCGCGTTCACCGTGGAGCGCGAAGTCGACGGGGTTCAGATTCGCCGGTATGGACCTCGTGTCGCCGCCGAGACGGCCATCGGAGCCGACGAGGAGTCGGCCCGCAACCAGGGGTTCCGGGTGCTGGCCCGCTATATCTTCGGCGCGAATTCCGGCAGCGCCAAAATCGCCATGACTGCTCCGGTGGCTCAGCAGCCCAGCGAGAAGATTGCGATGACCGCACCGGTCGCCACGCAACGCCAGCCGTCGGGCGAATGGGTCATCCGTTTCTTCATGCCCTCGAAGTACACGCTCGACACTCTGCCCACCCCCAACGACGACCGGGTTCGTCTGGTGGAAGTTCCCGAAGAGACGGTGGCGGTCCTCCGGTTCAGCGGGAGTATCGACCCCGGCGCAGTCGCCACTCGTACCACTCAGCTCTTGAAGGCTTTGCAGCGCAACGGCATCGAACCGATCGGTGAGCCGCTGGCCTGGTTCTACGATCCGCCGTGGACCGTGCCGTGCCGGCGGCGAAACGAAGTCGTGGTGGGCGTGGCCTGACGCTCCATGCGGTCTGGGGGGCCTGCCAGACCCGGCGGTCAGTCGCCATCGGATCCGCAATGCGGACCTCATCCGCATCTCCGCACCGTCGCGCCGGGAAACCCCGAACCCGCAGGTAAACAGCTGGCCACAAGGCGCGCATCAAGCCGGGCCGCGGTGTCACAATTCGGGTCGTGCCCTCCATCGCGACGCCATCGTGGCTTGCCCCCGGAATCCGGCCCTATCACGCACGATGGCTACGCGCCGACCTGCTGGCCGGGCTGAGCACCGGTGCGGTGGTCATCCCACTGGCCATGGCCTACGCGACCGTCGCGAACATGCCCGTCCAGATGGGCCTGTACACGTGCATCTTTCCGGTGGTGATGTACGCGTTCATCGGCGGTTCCCGCATCGCCAGCGTCACCACGTCCTCGACGGTCTCCACGCTGACCGCCTCCACGATGTTGGCCGGCGGCATCCTGATCGGCTCCACCGACCAGCGCGGCGATCTGGTGACCCTCACGTTGCTGGTGGGTCTGTTCTTGTTGTTCGCCAGGGTGTTTCGGCTCGGCATGCTGGTGGACAACATCAGCGATATGACCCTGATCGGCATCAAGGTCGCGGTGGGCCTGACCGTCATGGCAGCGCAGTTGCCCAAGTTGCTCGGGGTGGCACCCCACCCGCACACGACCGGTTTCTTCAAAGTGGCGTGGGCGGCGCTGTCCGACGTTCCCCGGGCCAGCCTGGTCACCGTGGCGGTATCGGCGGTCTGCCTGGCCGTGCTTTTCGTGCTGACCAGGTTCACCCCCCGCGTTCCGGGCCCGCTGGTGGTGATCACCATCGGCATCGCGGTGAGCGCCGCCGTGACGTTCCCCGCCCACGGTGTGGCTCTCATCCCGACGGTGCCCTCGGGATTTCCGACACCCGAGTTGCCACATCTCGATCGGCACATCGTGTCGTTGATCCCCGGCGCCCTCGCGATCGCGGTGATGGCGTTCCTGGAGAGCATCGCGGTGGCACGCACCTCGCGACGGAGCGAGGACCCCCGTATCGAACCCGACCGCGAACTGCTGGGGCTCGGTGTCGCCTCGGTCGCGGGGGCGTTCTTCTACTCCTTGCCACCGGCGGGCGGCTTCGCGCAAACCTCGGTGAACCTGCGATCCGGTGCGCGCACTCAAGTCAGCGGTCTGGTGATGATGGTGCTGGCCGTCCTCGTCGCGTTCTTCGTCGCCCCGATCCTGAGCCTGCTGCCCCAGGCGGTCCTCGGAGCGGTCGTCGTCATCGCGGTCACCCGCCTCGTCGACATCGGCGGGCTGCGTCGGCTCTACCGCTTGAACCCCCGCGAATGCTTCGGCGCCCTTGGCGTCTCGCTGATCGGACTGGCGTTCGGGCTCATCCCCGCCGTGGCGGTCGCTGTGGCGGTGACCCTGCTGGTGGTACTGCATGTGGTGAACTCCCCGCACGTCGTCCAAGTCGTGCGCCACGACACCGGCGCGTGGATCGAACGGCCGGAGAAAGCCGAGCTGATTCCCGCCGACCCGTTGGTGCTGAGGTGCCTCGTCCCGCTCTATGCCGCCAACGTGCGGCCCAACATCGCCGCCATCCGGGATGCCGCGCTGGGTGCGGAGACCACGCCCACGACGGTGGTGCTGGACCTGGTCCGGCAGACCGTTCTGGAATCGACGGTGTTGCACCTGCTGGTCGATCTGGACCTCGAACTGTCCGGCGCCGGGGTACGGCTGATGGTCAGTGCCCTACCCGAACGCGCGCTGCGGACGGTCCAGCGCACCGCGTGGTGGCATGAGGTCGAGGCGGACGGACGCTATCACCCCGACCTCGACGCGGCGGTCGACGCGGTCAGCCGCTACTGACCCACTGGTGCCGGGGTGGTCGTATCCGCAGCCGGCGGCACGGCCGACGTTCCGACCGGTCCCGATGGGCTTGCTGACATGCCGGGCGGTGGTGTGGCGCCGGCGTCCAGCGGACGCTGTGTCAGCAGCAGCAACGCGTCGCTGCCCGATACATCCTGGGTGCGGACGGCGTGCAACAGGTCACGCAGGTAGCTCAGCCGGCCCTGCGGCGGGGTATCGGCGGTGGTGCCCGGGGGCAGGTTGTCGGGACTGGACAGGTGCTGGACCGGGGCCGGCGCCGCTGACGGGCCGGTCGCTGCCGCTGACGGGCCGGCCGGTGCCACCGACGGGTCAATCGGCGCCACCGGGGTATCGGTGGCTACTGCGGGCAGCGCCGGATCAACCGGATCGGCCGCGGCCGGGGCCGCCAGAACCGCCCCCGCGACGCCCAGCGCGCCGAGTCCCAGGCAGCCGCGACGCGCCCATGTGTGGGTGCGAACTGATGCGCTCGTCGTGATCTTCACGGTGGTGTCCTCCGCGGGTCCCGCAGGGCGGCGTCCCCGCACCATAACCGGCCGGCGAACGCCCTGTACCGGTGTTTTCGGCACCGAACTCAATTTGTTACACCCGTCACTCCGGCCACGGCAGTATCAGCCCACCCGACGTGCTCAGCCATACCTGCCGCCGGGCTTGAAACGCGGCTTGTGGCGAGGTAGAAATTCTTTGCCCGCAGAACCTGGGATGGCGATGGGTTCTGCCATCACGGCCTTCCCGACATCCCGACCCATGCGGCATTTCGGACATGCTTGACAAGAGAAGAGTTGTTGGGGGCGAGGGGTGTCGATGTTTGCGGATGAGGTTCCGACAACGCCGGACGGGGACGGCGACGGCGACGGCGACGGCGACGGCGACGGCGACGAGGCCACCATGCGCCCAGAGCAGGTCGGCTGGTTTAGGTTCTACTTCGACGACGAACACTGGGAGTGGTCCGCCGAGGTGCAGGCCATGCACGGCTACGAGCCCGGGACGGTATCGCCCACTACGGAACTGGTGCTGTCACACAAGCATCCGGATGACTATCAGCAGGTCGCCACGACACTCGACGACGTCCGCCGACAACATCAGGCGTTCAGCACCCGGCACCGCATCATCGACACCGCCGGGCGGATTCATCACGTGATCGTGGTCGCTGACAAGCTGCAGGACGAGTCGGGCGAAGTGATCGGCACCCACGGCTTCTACGTCGACGTCAGCCCCGCCGAAGACCGCCAGCAGAAACAGCTCAGTGCGGCCATCGCCGAGATCGCCGAGCACCGCGCAATCATCGAACAGGCCAAGGGCATGTTGATGGTGGTCTACGGCATCGACTCGGCGGCCGCTTTCGACCTGCTGCGCTGGCGTTCCCAGGAGGCCAACGTCAAACTCCGGCTCCTCGCCGGTCGGGTGGTCGCCGACTTCGTCGGCCTCGCCCAATCCGGCACCGTCCCACCGCGATCGGCCTACGACAACGTGCTGCTGACCGCCGACCAGCGGATCGGAAGCACTCATGACACCGAACCCCGCTGAGCGTCTGGTCGCTGCGGCGACGATAACGGTCGCGATCGTCGTGGCGGCACCGGCCCGAGCCGTCCCGGGCAGCGACGTTCCGCCGGTCAGCCCGCAGGCGGCCGCGGCCGGCTTCGTCGATGTTCGGACCGTGGTTCCCGACGCGATCATCGACCTGCGTTACGCGACACCGCACAATTTCGTCGGCATCCCGCTCTATCCCGCCGACGCACGCTGCCTCGTGCACGAGTCGATGGCTCCCGGCCTGGCGAAGGCCGCCGACGAACTGCGAACACAAGGCGACCAGCTGGTGTTCTGGGACTGCTACCGACCACACGGTGTCCAGGTCCGGATGTTCGACGTCGTCTCCAACCCGGCATGGGTGGCCAAGCCCGGACCGTACGCACGCAGCCACGAGGCGGGACGATCGGTCGACGTCACCATCGCCGAGAACGGCCGGCCGGTCGACACGGGCACCGATTTCGACGACTTCTCCGCCCGCGCCCACGCGTACGCCACCGACGGAGTCAGCGCCGCCGCCCAGGCCAACCGCGCCCGACTGCGCACCGCGATGGCCGACGGTGGCCTGGCGGTCTACTCCGGCGAGTGGTGGCATTTCGACGGGCCCGGGGCCGGGATCCAGCGTCCGGTCCTCGACGTGCCCGTCAACTGAGCCGACGCGAGACCGTTCCGGCGTTTACGACAGCCTGAGTCGCAACCGTCGTGAAGGAACGTGGCCCCGCCATCCCGGACGTAGGTGCCACCAAGACGACGAGGATCGCATTGCCAGTGAAACACGTCGTAGACAACGGCCCATGCCGGATCCAGGCCATAGGACCACACCGGTCAGGACCAAGGACCCCTGACCGGTGAGGGCCGGGGAACCTAACGTCACCTACATCTCGGTCGCGGTAATTCCGCCGCGAGGGGTACAGCCGTGGTCCCCCGACCGGTTGGAGATCAGACATGGGTGACATTCCGGTAGGACGAATCGCCGGATTCGCGGTCAAGGCCAATTGGAGCGTTCTTGTCATCCTCTGGTTGTTCACCTGGAGCCTCGCGTCCACGCTGCCCGACACCTCGCCGGGCTACCCCAAAGCGGCATATTGGGTGGCCGGGATCTGCGGTGCGCTGATACTGCTCGGCTCACTGCTGGCGCACGAACTGACGCATGCGATCCTTGCGCGCCACGCCGGTGTCAAGGTGTTCGAGGTGACGCTATGGTTGTTCGGCGGTGTCACCCGCCTCGGCGGCGAAGCCAAGACGCCGAAAGAGGCGTTTCGCATCGCCGTATCGGGTCCGGTGATGAGTCTGATTCTCGGGGCCGTCTTCGGCCTCATGGCATTCGGACTCGGCGAGGCCGGGGTCGCACCTGTCGTCGTCGCAGTGGCGTGGTGGCTCGCCGGGATCAACCTGATGCTCGGGCTGTTCAATCTGTTGCCTGGGGCTCCGCTCGACGGAGGGCGGGTGCTGAAGGCGTACCTGTGGCGCCGCACAGGCGACCCGATGCGCGCCGGCGTCGGCGCGGCTCGCGCCGGGCGCGTCGTCGCCTTCCTCCTGATCGCGGGCGGGCTGGCGGAGTTCCTGGGGGGCGCACAAATCAGTGGCGTATGGCTGGTGTTCCTCGGATGGTTCATCTTCGCCGCCTCTCGCGACGAAGAGAGCCAGGTGAGGACCCAGCATGCCATCGCCGATGTTCGGGTGGCCGACGTGATGACCAGCCACCCACACACGGCTCCCGCGAACATCTCCATCGAGGAGTTCATCCAGCGCTACCTGCTGGGCGACCGTCACTCCGCATACCCGGTCGCCGACCGTGACGGATCCATCATCGGGCTGATCACGCTGGCGCAACTGCGTGGCATCACGCCCGGCCAGCGCAGCTCAAGCTTGGTCCGGGAGGTGGCGATACCGCTATCTGAGGTCGCTACCGCCACCCCGAACGAGCCGGTGATCGCGCTGCTGCAACGTCTGGGATCAGCGGCCGGTAACCGCGCCCTGGTCATCGACGGCGGCCACGTAGTCGGCATCGTCACCGCCAGCGACCTGAGCCGATTGATCGACGTGTATCAACTGGCAATGCTCGGCACCGGCAGTGCGCCGATGAAAACAGGTAACACGTAAGGAGTTAACAATGGCCAGGACCGCTGGCTCGACGCAATCAAGCGCCTGCTCACTGCGGAATCGCATTTTCGTGCCCGAGAAGCAGAAGCCGAGTCGCAGGAGAACTCCGGCCGCCAATCGAGCAGGGGCCCCTCAAAGCCAGGACCGCACAGGTAAATTCACCCAACACACAACCCACCGCACCGTCGCACTGATCCCACCGATCCGGGCAACGGTGCCCAGATCTGAGCGTGAGACACGTTTGAAATCCATGCGCCAACAGGGGGCTTCGAATGAAGACGCTGATCATCTGTGTTTCGGTATCGCACGGCAATACGCGCCGTGTAGCGGATCGGATGGCCGAGGTTCTCTCCGCCGAAGTCGTCGACCCAGAGGCTGTCGACATTGATCAGATAACGCAGTACGACCTTGTCGGATTCGGATCGGGGGTGTATTTCATGTCCGCGCATCCGAGGCTATGGCGGCTCGTCCGGCGACTGCCCCATGTTGACGGAACCCCCGCATTCACGCTCTTCACTAGCGGGGCCGCGGAGGTCCCACTGGTGGGCTACAGCCGGCCGATTCGTTGGGGAATCGCCCGGAAGGGCTTCCGGCTGCTCAGTTCCTACTCCTGCCGCGGGCTGGACACGGTGGGCCCGCTGGGCTGGATTGGTGGGGTCAACAAGGGCCGCCCGAGCGAACGGGATCTCGAGGCGGCCGCTGCGTTCGCCACCCGTGTGCGCAACCGAATCCAGCCTTCTGCGGCCACCAGCTAAGCGATGCCGGCCGACGAGCGTGCCACCCGCGTTCTCGCGTTGGTACAACAACTTGCTGCCGAGGTGCACCCGAATGGCCCATCCCTATCCGTGACGCTCGACAGCCAGTTCGACGATCTCGGAATCGGCAGCCTCGAAATGGCTGAGCTGCTGTTGCGTGTCCAGAAAGCACTCGGCCTAACGTTGCCCGCCCACGTGCTGGGCAGCGCGGAGACGCCGCGCGACCTGCTCCGGGCAATTGAGGGCAGTCCAGATCGGTCCCCCGAACAGGTTCAGATGCTCCCACCCCTCTCCGTAGCGGGCGGCGGTGCGGAGCCCTCGGGCGCGACGACGTTGATCGAGGCCCTCGAATGGCACGTTCACGCGAGCCCTGAGCGGGTGCACATCCGCATCCTCGATGAGCGGGGCGGCGCCGACGAACTGACCTACGCTGCACTCCTTCAGGAGGCGACCGCCGCGGCACATGCGCTACGGGCCCGCGAGATCGTGTCCGGTGACACTGTCGCCATCATGCTGCCCACCAGCCGGGAATACTTCGTCACGTTCATCGGAGTGCTTCTCGCCGGCGCGGTTCCCGTACCGCTCTATCCACCCGCCCGTCGCAGCCGGCTTCCCGATCATTTGCGCCGTCACGTGGGCATCCTCGCCAACGCCCGCGCCGTGATGCTGGTGACAGTGCCTGAGGCCGTTGCCCTGGGCCAGTTACTGCGCTCGAACGTCGACGGTTTGCGTGAGGTCGTTACCCCCGAAACCCTCACCGGCGCAACCGCGCTTCCTCTTCCGCGGTGTCGATCCGGCGACCTGGCGCTGGTCCAGTACACCTCGGGGAGCACTGGTCAGCCCAAGGGCGTGGCACTCACGCATGACAACCTTCTCGCGAACATCACAGCGATGGGCCGGGCGGCCGCGGTGTCGTCGACCGACATTTTCGTCAGCTGGCTGCCGCTCTATCACGACATGGGGTTGATCGGTGCATGGCTTTCTCCGCTCTACTTCGGCATCCCCTTGGTGGTGATGGCTCCACAGGTGTTCTTGGCCAATCCAGCGCGCTGGCTAAACGCGATCCATACCTACCGCGGAACCATCTCCGCTGGACCGAACTTTGCCTACGAGATGTGTCTCACCAAGATCGATGAGGCCGAGCTGGGCGAACTCGACCTCAGTTCATGGCGGTTGGCGTTCAATGGCGCCGAACCCGTCAGCGCGAGAACTGTCGAACGGTTCAGCGAGCGCTTCAGGGCCGTCGGTTTCCGGCCGGAGGCGATGACGCCGGTGTACGGACTGGCCGAATCCTCGGTGGGACTTGCCTTTCCGCCGCTTGACCGCGGACCGCTCATCGACCGCCTGGACCGCGACATCTTCGTTCGGTCCGGACGCGCCGAGTCATCGAAGCCGGGTGATCCAGACGCCTTGTCCCTCGTCGCCTGCGGACACCCGCTGCCGGGCCACCAGATTCGGATCGTGGACCCCGTTGGCCACGAGCTCGGTGACCGTCAGGAGGGCCGCATCGAGTTCCGTGGTCCCTCCGCAACCAGCGGCTACCTGAACAACCCCGATGCGACACACACGCTGTTCGACGGCAACTGGCTCGACACCGGCGACCTCGGCTACTTCGCCGAGGGCGACCTCTACGTCACCGGGCGGGTCAAAGACGTCATCATCCGGGCCGGCCGCAAGCTGCATCCGGCCGAGCTCGAGGAGGCAGTCGGCAACCTCGACGATGCCCGCAAGGGCTGCGTCGCGGTGTTCGCCAGCGCAGATCCGGCGGGGGGCTCCGAGCGCCTCGTCGTGGTGGCCGAAACCCGGGCCACCGACGATGCCGCAAAGAACGCGTTGCGGGCCGCGATCATGGCGACGACGGTGGACCTGCTGGGACTGGCCCCCGACGACGTGGTGCTTGCCCCGCCGGGTACCGTGCTCAAGACCTCGAGCGGCAAGATCCGGCGCGCCGCTTGCCGCGAACTCTATGAGCAAAGCGCGATCGGCGCACCCCCGGCGCCGCTGTGGTGGGAACTCGCCCGGATTCGCCTGCGCGGGCTCGCCACATCGGCACTCCGCGCCCGTCGGCGCGCTGCCGCTGCGGGGTTCGCTGCGTACGCGAGGGCGGTCTTCACCGTCCTCGCACTCGTGGTGATCGCGCTGCTGGCGGTGCTGCCGCGAATCCAGTGGCGCTGGCGCGTGGCCTGCGGCGCGACGCGACTGCTGGCCCGCCTGACCCGGACGCCGATCACCGTGAACGGCCTCGACCACCTGCCCGACCAACCCTGTCTCATGGTGGCCAACCATCCGAGTTGGCTCGATGGGCTGGCTCTCACGGCCGTCTTGCCGTCGGCGTCGTTCCGCTACGTCGCCGGTGAGGTACTCGAGCATGAGCGGCTCAACGGATTCGTACTCAGACGACTCGGCACCGAATTCGTCGAACGACACGAACGTGAGCGCGGGGTGGCCGACACCGATCGCCTCGTCAACCTGGCCCGGGCCGGGGAATCACTGGTGGTCTTTCCGGAGGCTCACCTATCCCCCGCCCCTGGAGTACGCCCCTTTCACATGGGCGCCTTCATTGTCGCCGCCCAAGCCGGGGCACCAGTTGTCCCGCTCGGAATCCGCGGGACCCGCCAGATTCTTCGGCCCGGTCATGGGCGCCCTGCACACGGTGCCATCGATATCGTCGTCGGTGAGCCGATCACCCCAGCGGGCAGCGACTGGGCAACCGCCGTCGGACTGCGCGACGCCGCGCGGTTACAGATCGGTCAACTCTCCGGAGAGCCAACCGTGGACTGACACAGTCGCCGACACGCGGCGCCTACCCCGCCCGCACCTCCGGTTGCACCTGAGTTGTCCAGTGGCCCAGGCACTTTTGCTCGGCTACCGTCTAGTGACCAAGCTGGGAACTTCCTGCATGATCCGTCCGGCATTCCCGCCAATTCCGCATGCTCACTTGGTTGAAAATTCACCCCCACAAGCGATAGCGGCCGCGCTCCGCACTGTGGCTGCTCGGCTGACCGGGAGCACCACGACGCGGGACTTTCGACCCGTCCGCTCAACTTGTCCAGGGCTGTGTGATCAAGGCCAGTTATGACAAGGGAATTCTGACCGTGGATGTGGCCCTTCCGCAGGTCCGCAGGAAACCGTGCACGCTCAGAAGCACGTAACAATCGAGACTGCTAGCTGACCCCGCCGACTGAAGGGCAACCGAAGCAGTCCCGGAACTCTAGGCTCCGGGAACGCTTCGGTTGGCGGGGTGATTAGCTGCGTGCACTATGCGCTAGGGATGGCCTGCTGGGCGCAAATCGCTTTGACGAAGTGCGCGATCGCGTGTTCTGGGAGGTGACGTGCGATATCGGCCTCGCTGACCATCCCGGTCAGACGATGGTTGCTGTCGAGGACGGGCAATCGCCGAATCTGGTGCTCCTCCATAACGTTGAGCATGTGTTCAACGGTAGCCGCAGCATCGACATGGTAGGTAAAGCCCTGCGCCAGCTGGCCCGTTGTGACCAGATCCGGATCATCGCCGGCGGCAATGCATTTGACGACAATGTCGCGGTCGGTGATCATCCCGTGCAGACGATCGTCATCCCCGCAAATCGGCAGTGCTCCGACACCAAGGTCGCGCATCCGCTGAGCAGCGGCGGTCAGGCTTTCATGCTCGCCGATACAGGTGGCCCCAGCATGCATGATCTCACCCGCAGTGGTCATCATGGCTCCTCAGTAATGAATATGATCCGCCCCGATCATTCGGTGGCTGACCTGAACGTAGGCCGAGCCAACCGCCAAGGAGTAGGGCCGTTCGGCCCATCCCGGTGGGAACCGTGACGACCCGCGGCACCCGCTGATCAACTGTTGGCACGCGCCAGAAATGGGAGCAGGAGGTCGGCGAACCGCTTCGGGCATTCGATCTGCGGCATGTGGCCGATCCCGTTCAGCAGATGCACTTCGGCATGCGGGTAGACCCGCATCGCCTGCTCGATGTGATGTGCGGGCAGGATGCGATCCCGGGTGCCCCACATGATCAGGGTGGGGCGTGGAGTCTTGGTGACAGCGGCGGCCAGTTCACGCCGCCACTCGGGCTTCACCCCGCGGGGCGTGCCCAGTGCGATTACCGCTTCTCGCATCACCGCACCGGCGCCGGGCTGCGATGCGACCGCGAATGCGTGGTCGATGCGCTCCTTGGTGGCGATTGCTTTGTCGGCGTGGATGGAACGTTCGAACAGGACGGCATTCATCCGCGCGGGCCGCCGGGTACTCAGCGCACCGAGCACCGGCATGGCGAGAATCCGCAGCAGCATCGTGACCTCACTGCCGAAACCGGCGCTGTTGATCAGCGCCATGCTGGCAACCCGTTCGGGTTGGTCGGCCAGCAGCTGCTGGCCGATCGCCCCGCCGAGCGAGTTACCTACCACATGAACCGGCCTGGTCTCGCCGACCGCGTCGAGGGTGCCGGCCACCCCGCGAGCCAACGAGCCCAAGGTGATTGCCTCGCCGGTGCGCTCGGAGAAGCCGAAGCCGGGGACGTCCACGGAGATCGTTCGATACGACTGCGCCAGCCGTTCGTACTGGGGTGCCCAATCCTCCATGCTGCGCCCGATCCCATGCACCAGCAGCACCGGCGGGTTGTCCGGATCGCCGTCGAGTCGAACCCGGGTACGTCGGCCGTCGACGTCGATGAAGGCAGGGCGACTCATGCAGTCCCCTCGCAGGCTCGGGTCCCGCATCTCGCCTGTCGATTCGCTCCGCAAGCGTCGCTCATTATGCCGAGGCCAGCCCGGCAACCGCCTTCACCGGAGCCACCGTGGAGAACCGCAACGCCGGATCCTCGACCGAGCCCTTGCGCAACCGGGCGTGGTCCGACCAGTAATCCATCTCGACGGTCCAGGGACCACTCGTGCCCTGCTGGGGGAACAGATCCACCGCGCGCTGGACGTAGCCGGCGGAGAAGTCCAGCATCGGACGCTTCTCGATCATCGGATTGTCGACGACGGGAACGACGGTCGTGTAGCCGTGGCGGTCCATGTAACCCAAAAGGCGGCACAGGTGCTCGCACACCAGGCCGACCTTCAGGGTCCACGACGAGTTGGTGTATCCGAAGGCGAACGCCAGATTGGGGATGTCCGAGAGCATGAAGCTCTTGTAGACCAGGGACTGGTGCAGGTCCTTGACCTCACCGTCGACCGAAACCTGGATGCCGCCGAACGGAAGCAGCTTCAAACCGGTGGCGGTGACGATGATGTCGGCCTCGAGCGTCCGGCCGGACTCCAGCAGGATCCCGTTCTCGGTGAATCGCGCGATGCGGTCGGTGACCACCTCGGCCTTTCCGCTCGCAATGGAGCGGAACAGGTCGGCGTCGGGAACCGCGCACAGGCGCTGGTCCCACGGGTTGTAGTCCGGGTTGAAGTGGGTGGCGACATCGAAGCCTTCGGGCAGCGCCTTGACGTTGATCGCGCGGATGATGCGCCGCGCCAGCTTCGGATTGCGCTGGCAGAGGTTGTAGATGAACCGGCCCTTGCCGATGTTGAACCGGCGCGTGGCAGCGTAGGCGGCCTTGGCCGGCAACACTTTTCGCAATGTGTTGGCGATCGGGTCCTTGCGCGGCAGCGGCATCACATAGGACGGTGAGCGCTGAAGCATGGTGATGTGCTCGACGTCGGGTGCCATCGCGGGGATCAGCGTGACCGCGGTCGCACCGCTGCCGATGACGACGACCTTCTTGCCCTTGTAGTCGAGGTCCTCGGGCCAGGACTGCGGGTGCACGATGGCACCGGTGAAGTCTTCTTCGCCGTCGAAGTGCGGCCGGTGCCCGCCGGCGTAGTCGTAATAGCCCGTTGCCCCGAACAACCAGCCACAGGTCACCTCGAACTGCTCGCCGGCACGTTCCAGCGTGACGGTCCACAGTGCGGTATCGGAGTCGAAGTCGGCCCGCACCACCTTGTGCTGCAGGTAGATCCGGCGGGCCAAATCGTCCTCATCGATGACTTCATGGAGGTAGTCGAGGATCTCATGGGCGTCGGCGATCGCGTTGTCAGACGTCCACGGCTTGAACTCGTAGCCGAAGGTATGCAGGTCGGAGTCCGACCGGATGCCGGGGTAGCGGAACAGGTCCCAGGTGCCGCCGATCGCGTCGCGGCTGTCGACGATCGCGAACGCCTTTCCGGGCTGCGTCGTCACCAGGTAGTGGGCCAGCCCGAGGCCGGAGATTCCGGCGCCGACGATCAGCACGTCGACGTGGCCGCGTAGCGGCTGGGTCGGGCGGACCTGGTTGAGCGAATTGACGGTCATCGGGCACTCTCCGATTCGGGCTAGAAACTGTAACGCGAATAGTGTTATAGTTTTGCGGTCAACTGTCAAGGGTTCCCAGGGAGGTAAGCGATGACCACCGCATCGGTTCCGCGCCGGGCGCCCGTGCAGGCCCGCAGCCGGCAGACCGTGGCCCGTATCCTCGATGCCGCCGCGGCCATCGCCGATGAGCAGGGCGTGGACGCGGTCACCACCCGAACGATCGCCGACCGCGCAGGCGTGTCCTACCCCTCGCTCTACCGGTTCTTCGCCGACCGCGATGCCATCCTCGACGAGCTGATGGAGCGGCACTGCGCCGAGATCGACGCCCGCTGCGTGGCCGCCGAGCAGACCTGGGAGATCAGGTCCGTCGCCAACCTGCTCAACAACGAGATCAACCTGCACGTGCGCTACTACCGCAAGCATCCGGGCGCGGCAGCGCTGTGGATGGGCGGGCGCACCTCCCCCACCGTCGCCAAGCACGTCCATGCCCGGATGCAGACGCTAGCGGGCCGGCTGCACAATATCCTGGTGAATGCCGGGATCTTTCCCGCCGACACCGACCCGCGAAATATGTTGGTCGCCGTCGAGATGGCCGACCGCATGCTGGAGCTCTCCTACCGGGACAACCCCGACTTCGACGAAGCCATCCTCGGCATCGGCCGGGCGGCACTGATCGCGTTCGGCGAGACACTGGCCGCCAAATCACCGGCCTGAACGCATCGAGTCGGCACTCAGATCGCAAGATCGCGCGAAATATCGATCCACACGCAGATTCGATGGCCTGAACGCAGAGTCGATGAACGAGCTAGGACACCGACGACGGCGGCGGCGCCATCGTCGAGTTCGGCGCACGCCAGTCGGTCGAGACGAACCGGCGGGCGATCAGCCAGTTCCCGGCGACCGGGGTGAGGACGTCGCGGTAGCGGCCGTAGTGATCCAGACCGATCTCGGTGAACACCGTGAAGTACGACGAGACCTGCGCACGCTCCGGTGTCAACTCGGTGAAGCGGATGTTGGTCAGGGTGTGCCGGACGATCCGCTTCACACCAGCGATGGCCGGCGGCGCGGTGACGCCGCCGAGGAACTCCGCGATCGCGGCACGACCCGTCACCACAGCGATGCCACGGACCTCGAGTTGGCCATCCGGGCAGAAGGATTCGGTCAATTCCTCGATGCGCCCCGCGTCGCCCGACCAGTTGTACAGGGCAAGGGTGTCGCGGATGCCTTCCCGGGCCACCACTTCCCACATCTGCACGGCTACTGCCTTTCACCGGCTATCGGCGACAGCCCCATCTGAGCCATGGAGACCTAGGG
This sequence comes from Mycobacterium pinniadriaticum, assembly GCF_026242045.1. Classification (GTDB taxonomy): domain Bacteria; phylum Actinomycetota; class Actinomycetes; order Mycobacteriales; family Mycobacteriaceae; genus Mycobacterium; species Mycobacterium pinniadriaticum. Next base: position 275,791 of record NZ_JAPJDO010000004.1, on the reverse strand, counting down.
CGATTCCTCTGCGGCGGGCTTACGGCGCCGGGTGGCACCCCACAGGCCGACGCCGATGCCGACCACCGCGCCGCCGAGCCCGATGATCTGCTGGCCGCGAGTGAGCTCGCTGTGCACGCTCGCCCCGCCCAGGAGATCGGCGGCGTCGGCACCACCGGAGGCCAGGAACCAACCCCGGGTGTTGCGTCCCCGCAGCCCGGCCGACAGCAGCAGACCGCCGATCAATGCGTCGCGGTAGCCCATCGACCGCAGCAGCAGCCGCGCCGACGGGCCCGGATCGTTCGGCTCACCCCACAGTTTGTTCGCACCCATCGGGTCGACCAGGAAGTGGACTCCGGAGGCCAGCCGAATACTGCCCGCGACGACCGCGGCCTTGTCGATCGACATCGTCTTCCTAAAGGGTCGCGGTCAGCGGGCCGAGGATCTGGCAGTCGGGCGCAGGATTCTGCCCGAGCCATATCGGGCAGCCCCGGCCAGTGGCGATGTAGGTCGTCCCTGGCTGGTACGGGACCGAGATCACGGCCGGATCCGCACCATGCGCCTGCGCGCAGTGCGTGACGCCATCGGCACCCAGCAGACACGCGACCGCCGAGTACCCGCCCCCGGCCGGCCCGCATCCCGCCAGCGCTGCGGTGGCGGTCACCCCGCCGGGCCCGACCTCGGGCGGCGACAACGTGTACGTGCACGGTGGAAGGGGTCCGGCATACGCGACGGGGCTTCCGATCAAGCCGCCGAGAGCCAACGCGAACGCCATCGAGACCGCATGGGTCGGCCGAATCATGGCCGAATACTAGATCACGAGAGGATGTATCGATGTATATTGCGCGGATCGCCAGTACCCCCCCACCTGCGCCGATCACCCCTGGGACACAATATGGCCATGCGTACCGCTGCACCTCGCCTGCTGATCGCCGGCACCTTCTCCGCCCTCGCCGCCGCGAGCGTGCTGACCGCCGCACCGCCCGCGCATGCCGATAACATCGGCTACCTGGTCAACGTCACCGTCCGGCCCGGCTACAACTTTCCCAACGCCGACGCCGCGCTGTCCTACGGCTACGGGGTCTGCGATCAGATCAACTCCGGGGTGAGCTACGCGCAGCTGGTCAACACCATCAAGTCGGACTTCAACACCAACGACGAGTTCCAGGCGTCGTATCTGATCAGCCAGTCCGCCCAGGAGCTGTGCCCCGCCGCGATCTGGCAGCTGCGCCAGTCCGCGGCCGGCTACGTCCCATCCGCATAGTAAGGAACGACGTTGGTACACCGACTTATCCAAGCCTCGACAGCGTTCGGTTCGGCCGTCCTGCTCGCCGCACTCGGCGTGCCGGCGGCGCATGCCGACAACACCCGGCTCAACAACGGGGTGGTCGCCAACGTCTACACCGTCCAGCACCAGGCCGGGTGCACCACGAATATCAAGAAGGACCCCGCGCTGACCCAGGCCGCCGAGTGGCACGCCAACGATGTGCTCAACAACCGGACCCTGGACGGCGATCTGGGATCCGACGGCTCCACCCCCCAGAGCCGTGCTGCCGCAGCCGGTTTCAACGGGAAGGTCGCCCAAACCGTGGCCATCAATCCCGCTCTGGCGATCAACAACATGGACGTCATCAACCAGTGGTATTACGACCCCGCCGACTTCGCGATCATGTCGGACTGCGCCAACAGCGCGATCGGCGTGTGGTCGGTCAACAGCCTGGACCGCTCGGTTCTGGTCGCGGTCTACGGCCAGCCGGCCTGAGTCCCGCCCCGTCTGGAGGCACTCAGCTACGGGTCGACCGTCTCCCGAGACATGAACAGATGACAACGAAGCGGTTCCGGCGAAGTAACAGCCGAGCGGCCTGACCGCGATGAACGGCGCTCCGGAACATGTCATCGTCGATGTCGGGCCCGCCGATCATAATGGCGTTCTGGCAAGTATTCTTAGCGACGTATTACCGCTAAGAGCTTGCCGCCTTATTTTTCGGCCCTACGTTGAAGGACATGTTGCTCGACGTCCGCTGGCTTCAGTACCTGCTGAAGCGCCCCGCGCACAAGTAGGTCCGCCGCCAGGGCGAAGGCCGTTCTGCCAGGTGCAGGGTCGGTCGGCCCGGACGTCATTGCCGTTTCTCATGCCGCGTCGCCCAGTGCTCGGCGCATGCTGGTCCGGCCGCGATGCATCCGCGACATCACGGTCCCCTCGGGTACACCCATGATGTCAGCGGCTTCCCGGTAGGTCATCCCTTCGACGGCCACCCAGTACAGGGTTTCGCGCATCTCGGTCGACAACGCCGACAGCGCCGCGCTGAGGTCCGGGTCCAACAGCTGCCGGAATACCTGCGCCTCTGCCGACAACGCGCACTCGGTTCCGTCGTCGAGCTCGCCGACCAAACTCTCGGCCGGTCGACGCAGACGGGCACGGTAGTTCGAGATCCAGGTGTTGCGCATGATCCGCAGCAACCATGCGAGAAAGTGCGTGTCCTCGCGGAGCATGTCGAACGCGTTGAACGCCTTCATCATCGTGTCCTGCACCAGGTCTTCGGCGTCGGCCGAGTTCTTCGTGTATCCCACCGCGCGCCGGTATAAGTCGCCCGCAAGCGGCAGAATGTCCCGTTCGAATTCGCTGTCGCTGTTCATGAAGATCGCCCTGTCCTAACTGATTTCGCGGAGCTGACCACCCTCACCTATGTTTCGCAGCGGCGGAGGTCGTTGCTTGGTGATTGCGTGGAGATCCGGTGGAGAACGCTTGTACGATGCACATCACTTACCAGCCCGACAGAGATCCGGTCCGTGTCAGAGCCAACCGTTGCGTTCCGCCGTCTTGCCGAGCAGGTTGCCGACCAACTGCGACGGCGCATCCTGACCGGTGAGCTCGCCGACGGCAGCATCCTGCCCAAGGAGGACGAGCTCCTGCGCGAGTTCCCGGTGAGCAAGCCGTCGCTGCGGGAAGCCATGCGGATCCTGGAAGCCGAAGGCCTACTGCGGGTGCGCCGAGGCAAGCTTGGCGGCGCGGTCGTGCGCCGGCCCAACGCCGCGAACGTGGCTTACACGATCGGCCTGGTGCTCGGCTCCCAGGAGGTGAGCCTGGCCGACGTGGGCGGTGCGCTGCGGCAGATGGAGCCGGCCTGTGCGGCGCTGTGCGCCGAGCGGGCCGACCGGAAGAGCACCGTGGTCCCGGCGCTGCGCCGGCTGCATGCCGAGGCCGTCGACGCCGCCGACGACTTCCAGCGGGCCATCTCAGCGAGCCGTCGCTACCACGAAGCTCTGGTCGCCCAGTGCGGCAACCAGACCATGATCATGCTCGCCGGAGCGCTGGAGGCGCTGTGGTCGGCGCACGAACAGAGCTGGTCGACCCAGGTCAGCGATCACAGCATCGTGCCCGTCGAGGAGCGGCTGGCGGTTCTGGAGGAACACCGTCGGGTGATCGACGCCATCGAAGCCGGCGATGCGCGACTGGCCCATGACCTTGCCGCCGCCCACCTGATCAATGCGCAGCACTACCCCGGATCGGCGGGAACCGTCGACCCCGCCATGGTGCGCCGCTGGGGCCATTGACGCGCAATCTTATTTTCATATGATTTGGTGATGGCTGTCGACGTCGCCGCCACGACCAGCGCCGAAGCGGCGCAGTACCGCGCAGCGGGCTGGTGGTCGGACATCACGCTGTCCGATTGCGTCCGCCGCAACGCGGTGTCCACACCGGACAAGGCGGCCTACGTCGACTACCCGCCCGGCGCACCAGACCGGGCGATGACCTGGTCGGAATTCGACAACGCCGCCACCAACTTGGCGGCGCGGCTGCATCGGCTGGGGGTGACGCCCGGCGACCGGGTGGCCTTCTGGCACAGCGACAGCACCCCCATCCACGTCCTGTTGGTGGCCATCGAGCGCTGCGGCGCGGTGGGCGTGGGCCTCGGGGCGCGCGCCGGGGTGCGCGAGGCCGCCCAGATTCTGCGCACCGCGCGGCCGGCACTACTGGTCAGTGATACAAGCCGGGGCGCGCAGGCAACCCGGGCCGCCGCCGACGCCGACCCCTCGTTGCGTGCCGTGGTACTCGGCGCCGAGGGCCTGACCCTCGACACCACGCCGGGCTCCATGGTCGGGCTGTCGCCCCTTGGCCCTGACGAAGCCTGGTTGATCAACTCCACCTCCGGCACCACCGGACTCCCCAAATGCGTGGTGCACAACCAGAATCGCTGGCACTACTTTCATCAGAAAGCCGTCGCCAACGGCGAACTGAGCGCCGACGACGTCTTCCTTCCGGTCATCCCCACGCCGTTCGGCTTCGGAATCTGGACCTCGCACACCACGCCCATCTACCTGGGGGCGACCACAGTGCGCATCGAACGGTTCGACCCGGTCGCGACGTGTGCGGCGATCGAGCGCCATCGCGTCACCGTGTTGTGTTGCGTGAGTACCCAGTTGATGATGATCGTCGCCAATGCCGCCTCCCGCGAGTACGACCTGTCCAGCCTGCGCATCGTCTTCACCGGCGGCGAGCCGTTGCCCTACACGCAGGCGGCGCAGTTCGAGGAGCTCACCGGCGTCACGATTCTGCAGTTCTACGGCTCCAACGAGACCGGCATGCTCAGCGCCACCACCGTCAAGGACTCACTGCACCACCGGCTGCGGACCGCGGGGCGCGTCGTCCCCGAGATGCAGGTGCGCCTGTTCGACGGCGACACGGACGTGACGGAAACCGGTCGCGGCCAACCGGTCTGCCGCGGCCCGGCGACCAGCCTGGGCTACCTGGGCGGCACCGATCACGACACATTGTTCACCAGGGACGGCTGGATGCGAATGGGCGACATCTGCGATCTGGACCGCGACGGCTACCTGGTGCTGGCCGGCCGAACCTCCGACTTCATCTTGCGCGGCGGCAAGAACATCAGCGCGGTCGCCGTCGAAGAGGTGGTCGACACCCACCCCGCCGTGGCGGTCGCCGCCGCGGTGGCCATGCCCGATCCGCTGTTCGGGGAACGCGTATGCGTCTTCGCCGAACTCAAACACACCGGCGACACACTCGAACTGCCGGCCCTCGTCGACCACCTGCTGGCACAGGGAGTCTCCAAGGAGTTGCTCCCCGAGCGACTCGAGGTGCTCGACGAACTACCACGGTCCTCCGGCGGGAAGATCGCCAAAGGGGAACTACGCGAGAAGATCCGATCGATACTGGAGCGATCATGAGCACACCGGAAGTGCGCCGCGGCGGTCTGGGCGTGTGGGCGCCGTCGACAATGCCGCCGATCGGTGTCGAGCTGAGTGATGAGCAGAAAATGGCGGTGGCCTTCCGTCACCTCGCCGAGATCGGCTTCGCCGAGAACATGGCCGGGCACATCACCTGGCAGCCCGACGGACAGACCGAGCTGGATAGTCGCTCGGGCAAGCCTCGCTCCGACATGTACGTCAACCCGTGGGGACTGTGGTGGCAGGAGCTGACCGCATCCGACATCTGCGTGGTCGACGAGGACGCGAACGTGGTCCGCGGCCGCTGGGATGTGACACCGGCGATCCACATTCACACCGAAATTCACCGGCAGCGACCGGATGCCAGGGTGGTGATCCACAACCACCCCTACTACGTCAGTCTCATCGCCGCGCTGGGAGTGCTGCCCGACCTCGTCCACCAGACCGGTGCGTTGTTCCTCGACGACATGTATCTGGTCGAAGAGTATGACGGCGAGATCGACACCTCCTGGCGGGCAGCCGAACTGGCCGGACAGATCGGTTCGGCCAATCTGGTGATCCTGGCCAATCACGGGGTGATCGCCACCGGGCACGACCTGGCCGCCGCGGTGTACCGGGCGGTATCCATCGAGCGGGTGTGCCGACTGGCCTACGACGTGATGGTCACCGGTCGCACGCCGTCGACCATGAACCGCGGCGACATGGTGGGCATGCAGGCCTCGCTGATCGAACGCGCCGCTGACGTGTACTGGGCCGGTGCCGCCCGGATGACCATCAAGGCCGACCGCGGCGTGCTGGACTGAAAGGAGCTCATGCCATGGCTTCCATCGACGAGTTGTCGGCGAATCTGAATTTCACCACCGCCAAGACCGGGGCGGACCGCACGGTGACCTTCCTGCCGGAACCCGAACGTGCCGAACGCTTTTACACCGTCATCTCGGTCGACGACCACATCGTGGAGCCGCCGGACACCTTCGAGGGACGGGTGCCGAGCAAGTTCGCCGACCGGGCGCCGCGGGTGGTCGACACCGAGGACGGCGGGCAGACCTGGATGTACGACGGTCAGTCACTGCCGAATGTCGGTTTCAACGCCGTTGTCGGCCGGCCGGTGTCGGAGTACGGGTTCGAGCCGGCCCGGTTCGACGAAATGCGCCGCGGCGCCTGGGATATCCATTCCCGGGTGGCCGACATGGACCTCAACGGGGTGTACGCGTCGTTGAACTTCCCGTCATTCCTGCCCGGTTTCGCCGGACAGCGACTCCAGCAGGTCACCACCGACCGCGAGCTGGCGATGGCCTCGGTCCGGGCCTGGAACGACTGGCACCTCGAGGCCTGGGCCGGGGCGTACCCGGGGCGGATCATCCCCTGCCAACTGCCGTGGCTGCTGGACCCAGATGTCGGCGCCAAGATGATCTACGAGAACGCCGAACGCGGCTTCCACGCCGTGACATTCAGCGAGAACCCGGCGCTGCTCGGGCTGCCGACCATTCATTCGGGCTACTGGGAGCCGATGATGGCCGCCTGCGCGGGAACCGGAACGGTGGTCAACCTGCACATCGGCTCGTCGGGTACCTCCCCGTCCACCACGGCCGACGCTCCGCCCGATGTGCCGGGTGTGCTGTTCTTCGCCTATGCCATCACCGCGGCCGTCGACTGGTTGTATTCCGGAGTGTGCAGCCGCTATCCCGATCTGAAGATCTGCTTGTCCGAGGGTGGAATCGGCTGGGTGGCAGGTCTTCTGGACCGCCTCGACCATATGCTGAGCTATCACGAGATGTACGGGACATGGAAGGCGCTCGGCGAAACCCTGACCCCCGCGGAGGTGTTCACCCGCAACTTCTGGTTCTGCGCGGTCGAGGACCAGTCGTCATTCATCCAGTACGAGCGGATCGGGGCGGACAACATTCTGCTCGAGGCCGACTACCCGCACTGCGACTCGACGTGGCCGCACACCCAGCGCACCATCCGCGAACAGATCGACGGGCTGCCCGACGAGATCATCCGGAAAGTGACGTGGGAGAACGCGGCGCGGCTGTATCAGCATCCGGTACCGCCGGCCGTCCAGCAGGATCCGAACGCCTACTGATCCCGGCTGTCGAGCCATTCGGTGATCGCCACGACCGCGTCGCGGTAGAAGATCCGGTACGGGCGGTCGGCGACATAGCCGATGTGCGGTGTGGCGATGACGTTGTCCAGGGTGCGCAGCGGATGGCCGACCGGTAGCGGCTCGGTGTCGAAGACATCGAGCCCCGCCGCGCCGATGGTGTTGGACCTCAGCGCCTCGACCAGTGCTGCCTCGTCGACCAGGGGCCCGCGAGAGGTGTTGACCAGCAGCGCCGTTGGCTTCATCAGCGCCAGTTCGGCCGCACCGACCAGGCCGGTCGACCGCTCACTGAGCTTCAGGTGGATGGTCAGCACGTCGGAGCGGGCGAACAGCTCGTCCTTGCCGACATAGGTCGCGCCCGCCTCGGCGGCCACCTCCGGCGTCAGGTTCTGGCTCCAGGCGATGACCTCCATGCCGAAGGCCTTGCCGATGCCGGCCACGCGAGCACCGAGGCGCCCCAGGCCCAGGACGCCGAGCACCCGCCCGGACAATTCGCGTCCCACCGTGGTCTGCCAGCCGCCGCCGCGGACCGAATTGCTCTCGGCGACCAGGTTGCGGGCGCCGGCCAGGATCAGCGCCCAGGTCAGCTCCACGGTGGAGGCCACCGTGCCACCCGTGGTCCCGACGTGGATACCGTGCTCTTCGGCCGCCGCCGTGTCGATGGACGCGTTGAACGGGCCGGTCGAGGCGATCATCTTCAGCCGCGGCAGGCGCTCGATGATGTTGCGCGGCAGCGGGGTACGTTCCCGCATCACGAAGATCACATCGAAGGGAGCCAACCGCGCGACGAGTTCGTCCGGGTCGCTGACATGGTCGTTGAACACCGTGATGTCGGCACGCTCGGCCACCGCCGACCAGTCCGCCGATCGCAGGGCAACGTCCTGGTAATCGTCGAGGACGGCCAGCTGGACTTTTGCCGTCACGCGAGCTGCTCGATGAACTCGCCGGCGGTGCGCTCCGGGTCAATGGTCATGTCGGCAGGTTAATCCGATCAGCGCAGGAGGTCGCGGACTTCGGCGCGGTTTCCGCCGCTTAGCGGCGGTTAGCGCGCCGAAGTCACGGGAATAGCGAGGCGACCGACAGCGTTGGGGCAGCCATGACCGAACATGCCGAGCTGAGCCCCACCGACTGGGTGCGCGAGCAGACCGAACAGATCCTCAAGCAGGGCACCACCGACGGAGTGCAGATCCTGGACCGGCCCGTCGTCTTGTTCACCACCACCGGAGCGAAGTCCGGCAAGAAGCGCTATGTGCCGCTGATGCGCGTCGAGGAGAACGGACGCTATGCCATGGTCGCGTCCAAGGGCGGTGACCCGGCCCACCCGTCGTGGTACTTCAACGTCAAGGCCAACCCGACCGTGACCGCCCAGGACGGCGACACGGTGGTCACCTTGACCGCCCGCGAGGTGTCCGGCGACGAGCGGGCGCACTGGTGGGAACTGGCTGTTGCGGCCTACCCGCCTTACGCGGAGTACCAGACGAAGACCTCGCGGTTGATCCCGGTTTTCGTACTGGAGTAGCGTTCGCCGAGATCAGGCGGGGCCGACGACGACGTTCACGATGGTCGCGCCCGGGTCCGACGCGATGACCAGTTGGGCCGCGTTGGGCAGCGAGACGACATGCCCGCCGGTCACCGTCACCGCATAGCCGTCCGGGTATTCCACGACCGGCACCGAGATCGTGCTCAACGAGCCGGCGGCGAAGGCGCCGGATCCGTCGACCTTCATTGTGGAGTAACCGAATTCGAAGGTGCCGTCGCTGAACGACCACGCGTTCGGGGTGCCGGACACCACCTGCGGATAGGGCGCCGCCAACGTCAGAAGGTTGGACGTGTTCACGTTGTCGCCGACCGGTGGAAGGGCCGGGTCGTAGACCAATCCCTCCTCGTCGGGCGATCCGGTGATATCACCGACCCCGGTGTACGCCCACTCCGCCCAGCCCATCAGGTAGCGGTCGGCGGATGACATTTCCTTGGTCAGGACCGAGACGTCGCTGGTGGCGCCGAACTCGTTCATCACCGCCGGAACGTTGTGCCGCTTCGAATAGTTGCGTGCTTGTACCGCGAGCGTGTTGGCGATCTTGGTGCACAGCACACCCCCGATGGGGCCGCAGTAATTGTGGAACGCCAGAACGGTATACGGGTCGGTGATCCGTCCCAGGAGGGCCACCGGCAGGCCGAGGAGGGTGGGCACTTCGGTCACCGCGGGGTTCGGCGGCTCCAGGTACAGCGGCGTGGTCGGGTCGACGGCGCGAATGGCCGCGGCGACCTGTTGGTACATGGGGGTCAACTGCTGTGTTGCGAAGAACGATCCACCCAGCAGGGCGACCGGGTAGTTCGACCCCGGGAACGGTTCGTTCATGATGTCGTATCCGATGACGTCCGAATTGCCACTGAAGTAGTTCGCGACGTGCTCCCAGGTCAGTGCGTAATTATCCTGCAGGCCAATACCGTTCGGTGCATCCGCGTTGCCCCAGAAGGCATCCCAGGCATGATTCATCGCAGCGTTGACGTAGTAGTTCCCCGGGAACCCGGCGTTCTTGTTGGGCCGCCCACCGCCGTCGGAAGCCCATTCGGGGGCGCCTTCGCCATAGAACGTGGTGCTGTACAGGTCCTGGTGCATGTCGATGATGGTGTAGATACCGTGGTCGGCCAGCGTCTGCACGGTCTGCTGGATCGAGTCGAGGTAGTCGGTGTCGATGACGCCCGGCTGCGGTTCCACGGCGGCCCAGATGACACCCAACCGAACGACGTTGAATCCGTTGTCCGCCAGGAACTGTGCGTCCTCGGCGTTGAACCCACTGGCCGACGGTTCGTAGGGCGCGAGCTTGTACACCTCGTTGAACCCGTGCAGGATTACAACCTGACCGTCGCTGGTGGTCACCCAGGTACCGACGTTCGACAGTGGCGGCAACGATCCGGTGGGGGCCGCCGCCACCGCTGTTCCGGAGTTACCCACCGCGCCGTGACTGCCGAGCCAGCCCGCGATGCCGCCGGCACCGCCGAGTGCGGGTAGCCCCGAAGCGGCGCCACCCACACCACTTTGGCCGGCCGCACCACCGTCGCCTCCGCTGCCCAAGAACGCCGCACCGTTGCCGCCGTTGCCACCTCGGCCGCCGTCGGAACCGTCGCCGCCCGCGCCGCCCACGCCACCGATGCCGAACACCACGCCTGCCCCATCACCGCCGGCCCCGCCGGCACCGCCGGCCGCGCCCACAGCGCCGGCACCCCCGTCACCGCCGGCCCCACCGATACCCGCCAGCGCACCGCCGGTCCCTCCGGCACCCCCGGCGGCTCCGGCACCGCCGGCTCCGCCTGCCCCGCCGTTGCCGAACACTCCGGCCGAACCGCCGGCGCCCCCGTCGACGCCGTCCTCGGTGCTGTCCCAGCCGGGACCGCCATCGCCGAGAAGCCAACCACCGTCGGTCCCGTCATGATGGTCCGCCGCGCCGGCCGCGCCGTTACCGATGACGTACGAGCCGGCCACCGCGTTGATGAACCCGTCGACCTGCCGTCCGACCGCACTGGCGATCCAGGCCTGCCCGGCGGCGTGCAGCGGGCTGTAGACCAACTGCTGAACCACCGCGGTGAGGTTGGGTGGCGGCGCGATCTGCTCACCGGCCGGGGCGCTCGATGTGGTGACGGTGGTCGCTGCGGTCCGTCGGGTCGACGCCACACCGCCCCTCGACCTGCTTGTCGCGGATGAGGTCTGCACCGCCGCCAACACGCTCGAGATCGCCGTCTCGGCGGCATTCGCCGGATTCCGTGGTGTGGCCGTTGCGGATGCCGAAGGCCGCGCCGCTGACGAAGCGTGCATCGACGACTTCGGCTTCGCGGTCGTCTTGGCCGCTCGCGGGCCGGCGTGGCCACTGGCGGATGTATGTGCGGTATGACGTGCGCCGGAGTCGCCGGTGTCCGCCCACGCGGACGCGTTTGCCGAGGCCAACGCCGCGCCGATACCCAGCGCGATCGCCAAACCACCCACCCGGCCGATGTGCGCCGATGCCTTCATCTATCTGTGTATACGGGACCCATCCTGCGGCGGAGCCCATTTTCCGGCACACGGCGAAGCGGCATTTTCCGAGCAGGGTCGACGTTGGCTACCAGGTCAGCGGACCACGCGGTAACGCAGATGGGCGACGCCGGGAGCATCGAGCACCCGGACGAGCGCGAGTGCGGGCTTGCCGGCCTCGAACCCGTCGAACAGACGCTCACCCGAACCGAGGATCACCGGGCTGATCTGCAGATCGATCTCATCGACGAGGCCGGCGGCGATCGCCTGCCGGGCGCACGAGGCTCCGCCTGCGATCGAGATGCCCCGTCCACCCGCGGCGGCCTCGGCCTGAGCGTAGGCCGACTCGATCCCATCGGTGACGAAGTGAAAGGTGGTCCCGCCCTTCATCTCGATCGGCTGGTGTTGGTAATGCGTCAGGACGAACACCGGGCATTGGTAGGGCGGGGTGTCGCCCCACCAGCCCCGCCAGTCCGAGTCTCCCCATTCGCCGCGAATCGGACCGAACATGTTGCGGCCCATGATCGTCGCCCCCATCCCGTCCATCATGTCGGAGACCACCTGCCGGTTGACCGGATGGTCCTGGGCCGGACCCAGGTGCCAGTCATGAAGTGCCCTGCCGCCGACGCCGAGTGGTTCCTCCTGGCATTGGCCGGGCCCGGCAACGTAGCCGTCGGCAGAGATCGACATCGAAAGGTTGGTCCTGGGCATCTGGCCTCCATCTGGCTCCCATTGCATCGTGCGTATCCAGGAAGACTCACGTGGCCGGAGAAACTCATCGTGGCCGAAGCTCTGGTCCGATCCGCCGAGACGCGGGTGGACCCAGCCTTCGAGCAGCTCCCGAGGAGCGGGAAGAAATTAGAGTAGTCAACTACTCGTTTCTCAGTCGAGCGCTCATCGTAGGGTGACGCGCGGGGGCAGAACCGGTCTTGCGACACAACGAGGTGCCCTCATAGCCACGCAGAGTTCGACGCATCTGAGACTGCTTGCCAGCATCGATCCGCGTCTATGGGACGCGCTCTTTCCGTCGCCGATGACCTTGCTGGGCAGGGCGCAGTCGGGCGGCGCAACCTCGCGGTCGGATCGCCTTGAATCACTCACCGGTCGTGAGAGTTCCGAATCCGACAGCTTCCAGTTGCAGATTCAGCTTGCAGTCTGCAATCTCACCCGTCGCATCGCCGACGCGGCGGCCGCCGCCAGCGCACAGGGTGCTGACGGCGGCGCCGTCATCACCCGCACGGTCGATGAGTGGATGCGTGTCGATGACGGCAACGGCATCGGATGGGTGCCGGTGAGGCTCTTCTTCCCGCCACTCTGGTGGATCGATCTTCCGCGACCGCCGCGACCGGACGAACTGGTCGAGCTTGTCCCCGCGCTGGCAGCAGCAGCGTGGTCCTTCCTGCTGATCGCCGAATCGGTCTACGATCCGTCGCTCAACGAAGCTATTCACACCGCCATCGACGCGATCCTCGGCAGAGCCGAACGCTCGCTACCCAGCTGAGCTTCCCGTTCGAGATGTACTCGCCTCAGCGCAGCGCATCGGGCGGCGTCGGCAGTCCCTCCTCGACGGGGATGTCGAACGCGAACACCATGTAGCTCATGATCGCGTACAGCCCGCACAACAGGACGAGTTCCACCACCCCGGCCTCACCGTAGGCGGCCACGACCCGGTCCTGGACGTCGGCGGGAATCGACTGGTGCGCGGTCACCGCATCGACCACCTGTAGCGCGGCCCGGGACGCGTCGGGAAGTGCGGCCGGGATGCCGCCCGCGGTGACCTCGGCGATCGTGTCGGCAGACAGGCCGGCCAACATGGCGGGGCGCTGATGGTGGCTCCACTCGTAGCCGGCACGTACTCGGGTCGCGTAGCGCAGGATCGCCAACTCCCGCACATCGTCGGGCAGCGTCCCGTTGAAGCGCAGTTGCTCGCCGAGAGCTCCGACTTTGCCGGCCAGGGCGGGGTTGTTGAACATTCGGACGTACACCTCGCCGAGTTGAGCACGGCCATCGGAGTGGGCGCGCGCCGATGCCATGTGGTCGAAGAGGGCCTTGTCCTGGCCGTCGAGCTGGTCGGTCGGGTCCGGTAGTGGTGCCATTATTCGCTGTCCTCCCATTCGCGCTGGCGTTTGCGCCACGGGCCGATCGGGGTCGGATACGTCTTGTCGATATGCAGATCCAGGAGGTAGGGGCCCGGCGCGGCGAGCGCGCGGCCGACCGCGCCGGCGATCTCGCCCGGCTGCTCGACGCGTTCGCCGTCCGCGCCGACCGAGCGGGCGAACGCCACCCAGTCCATGCCGGGGATGTCGGTGAGCCGCTCGGGTCCGGGCCCCATCGCGTGAGCGCGGTAGTAGATGTTGCCGTAGGCGCCGTTGTTCATCACCGCGATGATGACCGGGATGCCTTCGCGTGCTGCCGTGTGCAATTCCATGCCGTGCATCAACATGCAGCCGTCGCCGGTGGCCACCAGCACCGGCTGATCGGGTCTGGCGAGCTGCACCCCGATGCCGAGGGGGATCGCGCCACCCATCGGGCCCAGATTGGTCAACGAGAAGTGGGTGCCCACCTGCCGGACGTCCCAGTACTCGGCGAACCAGGCACGGTGTGCGCCGGAGTCGACGCACAACACGGTGTGGTCTCCGAACGCCTCGCGCAGCTCGGTGACCACCCGGGCGGGGTGCATCGGGACGGCAGCACTGGTGGTGTCCTGCGGCTCGAGAATCCGTGGCTGTCCCCCGCAGACGGCGTGGACGAATTCCCGGCGAGCGGCCCGCCCGGCGTCGAGGGCCCCGGCATCGGCGTGCTGCAGAAGCCAGTCCAGCGCCGTTGCCGGGTTGGCGACGACGGCATGCTCGACGGGCCAGGTACGCCCGATGCGCAGCGGGTCGGGGTCGATGTGCGCCATGGCCTTGGCGGGCAGCATCGCCGGGTCCCATTGCAGGGTGTCGCGTTGGGACAGCCCGGAGCCGATGACGATCAAGACGTCGACAACGGCGGACAGGATGACGTCGGTCGCCCACCGCGAGCCGCCGTATCCGAACACCCCCAGCGCGAGCGGGTGTGTCTCCGCGATCGCCCCCTTCCCCGACAGCGTTGTCGCGACCGGGATGTCGAATCGTTCAGCGAACGCCCGCAATTGGTCGGCGCCGCGGGCGTAGAGCACCCCGGGGCCGGCGAGCATCACGATCCGTTGGTGGTCGGGCTTCGCGAGTGTGGCCGCCAGTTCCGCCAGCGATCGTTCGTCGGCGATCTCCGGGGAGACCAGTTCGCGCTCGAGGGGTCGCCACGGGGCGTCGATGTCGGCGCGCTGCACGTCGACGGGCACCGAGATGTGGGCCGGCATCCGCTCGGTGAGGGCGAGCGTCACCGCGTGGCGCAGGTGGTGCGGCACGACGGCGGGCGCGGACATCGACACCGAGAGCCCGGTCACTTTACGCAGGACCGAGATGTCGTCGATAGCAGCGCCCGAGGCGTCCTGGAACCCGCCCATGCCCTCCCACGAGCGTGGCACCTCTCCGCTGATCGCCAGGACCGGGGTGCGATCCGACATCGCGGCGGTCAGCGGGGTGACCATGTTGAGGATGCCCGGGCCGCCGATGCCCAGGCACACGCCGAGGCCGCCGCTGGCGCGTGCGTATCCGTCGGCCATGTAGGCGGCGCCGCCTTCGAACGCGGCGACGATCGGGCGAACGCCCTCGGTGTTAGTCAGCGCGGGCATGAATCCGTCGTTGAGCCCGCCGAGATCGAGAAAGAAGTGGCCGACGCCTTGATCGCGCAGCGAGGTGATCAGATAGTCGGTGACTTTCATGGTGGCCGCTACGCTACCCGCCGGGTCATCACCGAAATCCTTCCACAGCAGGCGGATCCGCGTGCCCACTCCGGCGTATCGCGTGGGCTCGGGTGTCCGGGCGTGCTACCGAACCACCAGCACCGGGCATTCGGCGTGGTGGATCAGATTCTGGCTGACCGAGCCGAGGATCGCGTCGGCCAGCTTCCCACGGCCGTGATGGCCGACGACCACCAGCTGGGCTTCCCGGGACAGATCCGCGAGCCCCTTGGCCGGGCTCACGTCCTGAAAGACCTTGGTCACGTGTGCGTTCCGGTACTTGCTGGCGAAGGGTTTGACCAATTCGTCCATCCGCTGACGCTGCTTGGACTCCAGGAGATCGAGCAGCTCCCAGTCCATGTTCCCCTGGCCCCCGAGATCGCCCATCCCGACCGCCGCGCCGATCTCCCACATGTGCACGACGGTCAGCGGCGCATGCAGCGTGCCGGCAATGTCGAATGCTTCGGCGAGCGCACGGGCGGACTCGTCGGACTCATCGATGCCGACGACGACGGGCAGCGGTTTGCCGGTTCGCCTGGCGACCGGTTTCCGCCAGACCACCACCGGGCAGTCCGTCCGATGCACGATCCGTACGGCGTGCCCGCCCAGCGCGCGGTGGTCCGCGGCTCCCGCGCCCACCACCAGCAGCCGGGCGGACCGCGAGGCGTCCGCCAGAACGGTCGCGACCGCACCCTTGACGGCCGCCACACGGATCGCAAGGTCTGGATGCGTTGACCGCACCGCCGCCTCCGCCGCGGCGAGCACCCCGTCACCGTCAGCGCTTCGGTCGACCCCGGCGTGGGTGTCAGCGCTGGTGAAGTGCCAGTCCAGTGGTGGGATCGCGTGCAGAAGCGTCAGCGGAAGCGCATGCCTGGTTGCGAATTCCGCGGCCCACCCGGCAGCGCCGAGTGCGGTGTCGGATCCGTCGATACCCACCACAACGGCCGGTTGGTTGGATGCGGTCGTCATGCCTCGACACTATTCGACCATTTTGTCGACTATGGCCGGCAACACCGTTGACCGATCGTTAATCGCCGAGGCGATGGCGAGTTTCGTATGGATGAAGGTTCTCGAGTCGACGCCCGAGCGGTATGACCACGGCATCAACGATGCCGCGTCCCTCCGGGCGGGCCGGGATCGCAGTCTCGTCGGCCACCATCAGTTGCTTTGCCGCACCTGGCGTAGCAGTGGGCCCCATACCAGGTCGACTGCCACCACCGCACGGTCGTCGAGCTCCCGGGTCGAGCCGTTCTCGGCGGTCGCCACCAGCACGCGCGCCAACGCCATCGGCTCCGTGCCGTGTTGTCGGGCAGTGTCAACGATCTCGGTGAATGCCTCGTCGAGGCTGCACTGGCGCAGCACGACAAGCACACCCTTGGCTGCATCGAGACTTCGCCGACCATCACGGCAGGTGTCGCCGAAGCGATGCGGGCCCGCCACAGACTTCATCGATCGGCTCCCTAGCGCTCGCTCGTCAACCTCGGTGCTGCCTGGCCTGTGACTGGTGGGGCAGGGCCCTAAGTCCTTACGGCCCGGGGCCAAAGACATGTGCACGCGGCGTAGGTGAACCTGCAGGTCGTGATCAGCCCCGCTGTTCCTCGGCGCATGAGAGTCCCGTACTCGCAGAAGCTTTCGCCCTCGTCGATCGACGTACACTCCGGCCGACAGTTGATCACGGATCTCGCCGGAGATGGTTCAGGTGGGCGGACTCATAGATCTTCCGGGGTGTTGTCGCACACCGGCGCCGCGTTGAGAGCTGATGGCTGGTTGGCAGCTACGGAGGGGTTGCCGTTCGTGGCCGGGCACTGATCGGGTGCCAGCGACGGAAGGCTTTGTGCGCCTCGACGGCGACCAGGATCGTCGCCGCGACCAGGACTGCCCTTATCCAGGCGGCAGCACTGATGGGTTGGATGCCCAGCACGTACTGGAATGGGGGCAGGTACATCGCGGCGATGTGCAGGCTCAGGGCGCCTAGCGACGCCCAGAACAGGAACGGATTAGCCAACGGGTTCAGCGCAAACAGCGACCGATTCTCAGAGCGGGAGTTGCCCGCCTGGAAGGCTTCGAACAGCACCAGAGTCGTCAAAGTGACCGATTGGGCGGCGACCAGCGAGTGGTCGCGCCCAAGTTGCCAGTTGAACATGAACAGAGCACCGGCGGCCATGACCACACCAACGATCGCGGTGCGTTCCCACATCGTCGCCGAGAGGATTCCCTCGCGCCGGGGCCGAGGCGGTCGCTTGAGCACATCTCGGCTACCTGGCTCGAACGCCAGAGCCAGGTCCTGCACGCCGTTGGTGACCAGGTTGAGCCAAAGGATCTGGGCCGGCACAAGCAGCATCGGCCAGCGCAGCCACAGCGCTAACAGGATGGCCGCCACTTCGGCGAGCGCGGTGGAGATGAGGAAGAACGTCACCTTGCGGATGTTGGCGAACGCGATCCTTCCCTCCTCGATGGCGGCAACGATGCTCACGAAGTTGTCGTCGGAGAGCACCATGTCCGAGGCTTCACGGGCTACGTCGGTGCCACCTTCGCCCATCGATATACCGATCGATGCCGCCCGCAGCGCGGGAGCATCGTTGACGCCGTCGCCGGTGACCGCGACGATATGGCCGTGGTCCTGCAGCGCCCGCACGATGCGCAGCTTGTCGTTGGGCGACACGCGGGCATAGACCGACACGTCCTCGACGACAGCGCGCAGTGCCGCGTCGTTCAGGTGTGCCAGGTCGGTGCCGGTGAGCACCCGCTCATGCGGGTTTCTGAGGATGCCGAGCTCGGCGGCGATCGCCCGCGCCGTGATCGAGTGATCGCCGGTGATCATGACGACGCGCACACCCGCCTGGTGGCATGCGGTGATGGCCGCATGCACCCCAGCCCGCGGGGGATCCATCATCGCCTGAAATCCCAGCAGCACCAACTGATCTGGATCTGCCCGTTCGCCGGGTTCGGGTTCGGCACCGTCGGATTGTGCGTGCGTGGCATGCGCAGGCAGCCCCCGATAGGCCATGGCCAGGACCCGAAGGCCTCGGCCAGCCAGTTCACGGGCCGCGGCGTGCGCCGCATCAGCATCCATCGGCACGGGGCCGCCGTCGGTGAGCGTCGACGCGCACATTGCGATGACCTGCTCGGGCGCACCCTTGACGAACACCGCCCGAGCGCTGTCGTAGTCGCGGATGGTTGCCGAATACCTCCGGTGCGATTCGAACGGAATCTCGGCGACGAGCGGATACTCCTCCTGGAGCCCGCCGGGGTCGAACCCGGCGGCGTCCGCGGCGGTCAGCAGGGCAACCTCGGTCGGATCACCGGTTGACGTCGTACCTTCTGTGGTGTGGACCAGGTCGGCCTCATTGGTCAGCGCGCCCGTGATCAGCGTCAGCCGGAGCGAGGGGCTGTCGCTGCGAAGGTCGTCGGGTGCGCGGTAGAACCGCCCGCCGGCCCAGACCTCCTGCACCGTCATCCGATTCTCGGTCAACGTTCCAGTCTTGTCCGAACCCACCACGGTGGTGCTCCCCAGCGTTTCCAACGCCGGCAGCCTGCGCAAGACCGCATTGCGGCGGGCCATGCGGGTCACTCCGATGGCGAACGTGACCGTCATCGCCACGGGCAATCCCTCGGGCACCGCCGACACAGCCATCGCGACGGCGACCCGGAACACGTGACCGGCGGACTCGCCCAACGCCAGACCGGACACAAACGCGACAACGGCCGCGGCCAGCACGGCAACGCCGACCACTCGGGCGAATCTGGCCATTCGGGCCTGCAGCGGCAGCTCGCCAACCGCTTCGGTGCGGACGAGTTCGGCGATCGATCCGAGCTCGGTGTCCTCACCGGTGGCAACGACGTATCCGTGTCCTCGCCCGTTGGCCACGATGGTGCCGGTGAACGCCATACCGAAGCGATCGGCGGTGACGGCGTTCTCACTGACCGGCGCAGTTGTCTTGGTGACCGGCAGCGACTCACCGGTGAGCAGTGACTCGTCAATGGTCAGCGCGTTCACCGCGGACAGTCGAAGATCGGCAGGCACCCGGCTGCCGGATTCCAGCAGCACGACATCCCCCGGCACCAACTCGCGGCTGTCGATGTCCCATTCGTGACCGTCGCGCACGACCCTGCAACGCGGCACGACGAGACGCATGAGCGCGCTGACCGCGTCGGCGGCGCGGCGTTCCTGGTAGACGCCGATCACCGCATTGAGCAGCAGCGCTACCGCGATCAGAAGCGTGTCGAGCAACTCGCCCATCACCAAAGTCACCAGCCCGGCCACCAACAACACCAGGATGAACGTGCCGGAGAACTGGCGGAGGAAGATCACCAACACGCTCGGAGGCGGCTCGTGGCGCAGCTCGTTGCGGCCATGGCGGGCGAGCCGATTGGCGGCCTCGCCGGCCGAAAGGCCATGCGGCGACGTCAACAAGAATTCCTCGACGGCTTCGATGGGCCTGGCGTGCCAGGCTGCAACACCATTGACCGGGCCGACATCTGCCTCGTCATGACCAGAACCACGGGGTGTTTCGACCATCGAGAGCAGCCTAGCCGAGACGCACGCAGCGGAGCGTAGGTGAAGGGCCACCCGGACTTTGACCGACAGGCTCCTGGCCACCGATGCCGGGACGACGGTCTTGTCTTGGCGCGCCGATCTTTGACTATCGGCCTGGCCATTTGGTGACCAACTGCCCTGTCGATGCCTCGACGACAGGCCGACTATCGGTGGTGTGCAATGGGAAGGCGGGCCGACGATGACGAGCCCTTGGGAGCGCTCCGAAGGCGC
Source organism: Mycobacterium pinniadriaticum (assembly GCF_026242045.1). Classification (GTDB taxonomy): domain Bacteria; phylum Actinomycetota; class Actinomycetes; order Mycobacteriales; family Mycobacteriaceae; genus Mycobacterium; species Mycobacterium pinniadriaticum. Next base: position 255,921 of record NZ_JAPJDO010000004.1, on the reverse strand, counting down.
CGACCCGCCATGAGCGCAATAGAGATAGTCGCGCTCGTCGGCGCGGTCATTGTGCCGATCAAGATTTTGTGGATTCTCTGGAGAGGCCAAAAATCTTGGTATGAAACGATCACGAAGAAATACTGGAGAAACCCAGTCGTCACCACGATGCTGTCACTACTCGCGTCCGCCGCGTTGCTCGTAATCCTGCTGCAAGAATTGACGATCGTCGAGATCTGGGCATCGACGCTGTTCGCTATGGCCTTGGTCTCACTGGCGCTGGCACCGTTTTCCAAGCACATGCTCAAGGTCGAGCACGCGTGGTTCTCTGAAACAGATGTCGTCAGAACGGGTTGGGTGCCTGCACTGGTCTGGACTGGCCTCATCGTGTGGGTGCTATACGCACTCTTCACGTAGCGCCACCTCGACCGAAAGCTCGCCCCGGCGCGCGCACCGATTCCTTCGGCATCGGCCGCACCCACGCCGCACAGTCCACCAACAGAAAAAGCCCGGCCGGTGGCCGGGGTCGATCTCTAACCGATGACGCGACTCAGGTGTAACCCACGACTCGTACTCATCACATTGGTGGAGCTAGCGGGACGTTACTCGAAACCCGTGTACCAGGGGTCGCGCATCCGCAACACCGCCGAAATGGTCGAAAGACCTGCAAAAACACAGGTCAGAGAGATCGCTCCGCTGCCACAGGCCCAACAAGCGGACCGCCGGGACGATTACCGAACTGCCAACCAGAGACCGCCGTGCCCTACGCCGGCAGGAGGCCGAACCGACGCGGCGCACTCGTCCCCCTGTCGACTCGCGCGCTTGCCGCTGCCCTGCCGCGAAACGATGCGGGTCGTCATGTCCCGTTGCTCCTGCGGATCGCGCCTGCCCCTCGACCAAGTGCCACCACCTCGGCCGCTTTCATGCGGTCGGTGAAACCGACAGAGCCTCAGTCGAATACGCCTGGACTGCGTTCACCAACCAGCGGGGCATGACCCGGCGCAATTCGCCCGGATGTACCGATCCATCAGACTAGTGTGGACCCGTGACCCAGCACCCCGGCCAGGCTCCCGACTCGGTGAGCGTGGACTTCCTGGCTCGCCTGGGCGCGGCCATGATGGCTGCCAACTACCCGATCGCCCTGATCAGACGCACATTGGCTGCGGCGGCCGACCGGTACGGTTTGAGCAATCAGCTGCTGTTGCTGCCGAACTTCGTCCAGTTCGGCGGGTCTGCCCACGCCGCTGGCACCACCGTGCGCGTCGAGCGATCCGATGCCGACCTTCGTTTCGATCAGACATTCCCGCTGGCCACGCTTGTCCGCGATGTCCAAACCGGCAGGATCACCGCCCCTGACGGATTAGCCGAGCTGGCCCGCATCCACCAGCTGGCGCCACGTTTTCGGCCGTGGGTCACCGTAATCGGATACATGGTCCAAAGCACGGCCTTCGCTCTGATCATCCAGCCAACACTGCCGGCGTTGCTTTCCGCCGCCGGGTTCGGGCTCATGGTCGGCATGCTGAGGCTGCTCGCCCGGACCAGCAATGCCGTCCAGCAACTGTTGCCGACCATCGCTTCGTTTCTGGTTGCGCTCATCGAGTTCAGCCTCGGTCGGGTGTGGCATTTCAGCCAAGACAGTGTGCGCGACATCCTCGCACCGCTGGCGGTGTTCCTCCCCGGGGCGGCGATCACCCTGGCGGTCATCGATTTAACGACACGAGAGGTGGTCTCGGGATCGTCCCGCCTCACCTACGGGCTCATGCGACTGGCCCAGTTGGCATTCGGGATACTGATCGCCGCACAAGTCGTCGGTGTGACGACGGCAGAGCTAAACACCTTACAGTTCAACACCTTCGGTTTATGGGCGCCATGGGCCGGGGTGCTGCTCTATGCATGCGGCATCCTGTTCTACCTCGGTCCGCCCGTCCGTTTCCTGCCCTGGTTGATGGTCACTCTGTTGATCACCTACGCCAGCCAAGTCGCCGCCAACGCCCTGTTCGGCAATTACGCAAGCGGATTCGGTGGCGGGCTAGCGCTGATGCTGTGCGCACTGGCGATCTCCCAACGTCCGAACGCTCCCCCGGCCGCCGCGCTGCTGCAGCCCGGATTCTGGCTTCTGGTTCCCGGCTCCATCGGGCTGATCGGGGTTATGCAGCTGATCAACACCAGCACCAGTGCCTCCATCACAGCGATGCTGGTGTCGATGATCGCGATCGCGCTCGGTCTCCAGTCAGGCTTGTTGCTGTGGCGCGGTCGGCTCCCGCTGGCCGGCCGAACTGACACCTCGTGAGGATGCGATACGCGGGACTGCAGTCACTGTGTGCCGATAACCCTCGGGAAGGACACATCATCGCGCGGCAGGTCGCCGGGGAAGCAGGGCGATATCGCCGTTAAAGTCGGCGGATAGCTTGGGGGGTTCGACATTTCAATCTGCAATCGATAGCCATCCGGGCCATAGCCGAATTGATTGGGCTTGTTGAAGCCGTCGCGCTCGATCACGTACCACCCCCAACTGCGCCACGCGTCACCGACTTTGGTGATCAGTGCCTTGGGATCCATGTCGCCGGGCACTTTGACATCACCCACTGCCTGCACATGAACCGGCGCTGTCTTGGGATCCTTCGGCTCGTCCTCACACCACACGGGCTTCCCAGAATTGACGTAGCCATGACTGTCCACAACTGTCCCTGGCGGCAAGACCGCGAGCGTCCGCCTGAGGTAGCCGAGGATGGCGTCCTGGGCCTCCTGTTCACTCTGTGGCACAACCTCTTTCAGAGACCACCCTGGCGGGGGTGGCGGCGCTGACGTCATTGACGGACCTCCTATTTCGGTAGCGCCACTCGGGACGGGCGGGCCAAGCGACCCGCCACACCCCGCGACAAGGATGCTTGAAACGCAGAGCGCGGCGACAACTCGGCCAACGGGAACCAATCGCGAGGTCATCGGCTGCACAATTTCCTATCCATTTGGCACAATCTGCGGCGGCGGCTGCCCCGCGATGATCGCCCCCATGTTGCGTAACGCCGGGTTCCCGGCATCCCAGTAACTGCTGTGGGCCGCGACGGAGGGCAGGTTGAGGATCTCGGGCCCGGTGGCAGGACCGGGTGCCGCCGCAATCTCGATCGCCCCGAACCCATCCCAGGTCGGATTAGGACCCAACGCCGCACCTGACACCAAGTGGATGATGTCGTGCTGGGCCCGGGCGGCATATACCTGGCCGCCCGGATCGAGACTGAGGTCGTGTGCATTTCCTACCAGCATCCCAGGGCTACCGACCGCGATGACATTTTCCGCCGCAAGGTGATGCCCGTCGGCGCCGGCCGCACCGACGAGCGTCGACCCGTAGCTGTGGCCGACAACCGTGTCGATTGACGTGGGGCCAACATGAGAAGCCTGATTGCCTGTCAGGAAGCTGTCGAGCGCCCCAGCGCCGCCGCGCGCGTACACGTCATCGGCCGCCTGGCCAAGGTCCATCGGTCGGTCGTACCCCATCCAAGTCATGACCGCGAGATGGTCCCTGAGCGACTTATCCGCTTGCACCGCGGCGTTGTACATGGCCCCCGACTTGTCGGTGGCTCCTTGGAATGCGCTGAGATCTTGTCCGGTGCCAGGCACCAGTGTTGCGGTGCGTGTCGCCGTATCGGGATTGCCCATCGCTATTGCCGCGTGGCCCTGATCGTCGATCAAGCCCAGATAGCGGGGAATCCCGTCGTTCGGCGACAGCGTGGAGCTCACGGAGTTGTAGCCATCCAGCGTGTGCTCGGCGGCGTCCAACTTGCTCCTCCAAGCACGCCACTGGTCGTATGTCGACCGGTTGGGAGGGTGGCCTGCGGCCCACTCAGGATGCAAGGCTTCAAGCCGGTCGACTTCGGCCTGCGCGTTCTGCTGTAGTTCGGGGAGGTGCAGCCGGTTGTAGTAATCCTTGCCGGGATTCGAATGGTCTCCGGCCCACGGCATACCCGGGTGGTTGCCGATGTTGTGATCCCGGCTGTACAGCCAGTCCTTTTCCTCCGGCGTCAGCTGGGTCCACAGGTCACGAAACTCGTTGGGGTCTTCAGGTAATGGCTTGTTGAGAGCGTCCTGGATCTCCGGGCGATTGTCATGCGGCGTCACTGGAATCGGTGTCTTGCCGCCCGCCATGTTGATCGCGTTGGCCAGCGCCATATCAACCAGATTGGCTTCGGCCACGATCTTGTCCAACCGTGGCTGTAGCTGCGCCTGTTTGAGTTCGGCTTCCATCGGGTTGCGGACCTTGGGGCCGGGCAGCACCGTGCCCGCGATCGGATCGATCTCCATGCCCAACGCCTCGGCATCGGCCCTCAACGTCGCGAGGTCTGATTTGATCCGGTCGATCTCGTCGGCGGCACTACGGGCCGCATTCGCCACCGCCAGCGCTTCGTTGCCATGCGCATCGAGGTCCTTGCGGGTCTGGCCGATCGCCTCCCGAGCGGCTTCGGCCGCTTCACCGCCCCACGACTCGAACGCCGGAAGCCTCGCCAACCCGTCAGCGGCGTCCATCGCCGCCTGCGCACGGCTGGTCGCCGCGTGGAACACCTCCCGCACATCACCGGCATCCCAGCGCTCGATATCCAGGACGGTCAGGGTCACGGCTTGCTCAGAGATCGGTCTGACTGGCGATCGCGTTCGCCGCCTGCGCCGGCTCCTGCAGGGCTTGGCTGTTGCGCTGCTCCATCTCGGCGAACCCCTGAGCACTGGCATGAAGCCCCAGGGCGTGGTCGCCCAAGCGGGACAGCAGCGCGCCAGTGGTGGCCGTCCACCGCTCGGACAAGCCAGCCAAAGCCCGCGCGGACGCACCCTGCCAGCCGACCTGCGCAGCAGCCACGCGACCATCGGCCGCGGCGTGCTTCATGGCCACGTCCTCACCATGACCGGCGACCGACGAACCCGCCGCGACCAGATCCTCGACATTGACCCGAAGCGACATCCCATCCCCCTCCAGACCTGCTGCTCCATGGATACCAGCAAAGGACAGCAAGACGCCAGTAACCCACCAAACAGAACAACGAGACGAACGCTTCGTCGTCACGAAAGAAGAAACTCCGAGCGCTTACGCCGTCTGGCCAGATCAGGACGTTGAATCGGGGTCGCTCGCCAGGATCGGGTCCACGCCGTTTTGGCCGCCAACCGCAGACGTGGATGACCACCCCATAGTTGGTGCAGTCATGCTGACGCTGAACCCTGTAGACGTTGTCGACCACACTGTTCAGCCGCTTGCTGTCCCCATGCGCGGCCGGCGCGGCAGCGACGACCACGACCGCCAATGCGGTCGAGACCGTCACTGCCGTCGCCGCGCTGCGCTTGGGCCGACTCGCGTCTCAGGCGGAAACCGCCGACGAGGCCCGCACGTGCGGGATGACCTCGTTGCCGAACAGCTCGATCGACCGCATCACCTTCTCGTGCGATATTCCGCCGATCGCGTGACTGGTGATGATCTGGTCCACGTCGATGGAGGAAAAGGACTCGATCGTCTTGCGGCACTCCTCCGGGGTGCCGACGCTGATCACACCCAGTTCGATCAACGGGTCAATCGCATTCCCGTACTTCTCCACCAGGCGTTCGATGTCCGCGGCGTTCTCCGGCAACATCTTGGCGTAGATTTCGTAGCCGGGCTTACCCGACACCGTCGAGAAGAGCTTGAACACGTTCTCCGTGTACCACTCGACGGCCGGACCTCCCACGGCGCGGGCCTCTTCGCGGCTATCGGCGACGTGGGTCAGCACATAGGCAGCGATCTGATTGTTGATCTCCTCCGGTGGCTTCGGGCACTGCTTGATCGCGTCGCGGTACACCTCGATCAGCGGGGTCAAGTTGTCGGCATGGCCGATGATGAAGGCCAACACGCCCAGTCCGTTGCGGCCGGCGATCTCGAAGCTCTCCGGGCTGCTGGCAGCCATCCACATCGGCGGACCCGGACGCTGGATCGGCTTGGGCCACACCTCGCGGGACGGCAGCTTCATGTAGGTGCCGTCGAAACCCGGGTAGGGCTCGTCGCGCCACATCTTCGGAATCTCCTGCAACGCTTCCTGCCACATGCCGCGCGCATCGGCGGGATCGATGCCATAGGCCTCCAGCTCACTGGCGGTGGCAGCGCGGCCGGTACCGAACTCCACCCGACCGTTGGACATGACATCCAGGGCCGCAATGCGTTCCGCGACATGGAATGACGGGTTGAACTTCGGCGGCAACAGCACGACGCCGTGACCGATCCGGATGCGTTCGGTGTGCTGAGCCACCGCGGACAGCCAGACCTCGGGGGACGAAGCGTGGGAGTACTCGGTGAGGAAGTGGTGCTCCACGTGCCACAGGTAGTCGAAGCCCACCTGTTCGGCGAGCTTCGCCTGCTCGATGGCGTCCCAGTAGTGGTTGGCCTCAGCGTTGGCCGGCCAGGGCCGCGGCCCCAGCTGCATTTCCCATAACATGCCGTACTTCATTGCCGTTGTGTCTCCTTCTCGTGTGATGTACCGCCTGGTATCCACAGCACCATCGGCTCGCCGTATCGGCATGCGTAGCGGCTACGCCGCGTGCACCCGCGTAGTCACTACGCTTCTGACCGGACGACGAACGGTGTTGAGTCGCATTCGTGCACATAACCGATCACCTCGCGTTCGCCGCTCGCAGTTGGCCCGATCGGTACGCCTTCGGCGGCGACGGCGGGGACATCACCTTCGCGGCTGCCCAGTCGAGGGTCAACGGACTCGCCCGGGCGCTGCGGGCCGACGGGTTCGACAGCGGCACCCCGTTCGCGGTGGTCAGCCCCAATGATTCGCGGGCTCTGGTCGCGTTGCTCGGTGCGATGCGTGCCGGCGGTGCATGGTGCAACGTCACCCTCGCCGCACCCACCGAGGTGACCGCCGGAGTGCTGCGCCGAGGGGGCTGCCGTCTGCTGCTGTTCCACTCCTCGATCGCCGACCGTCTGCCGGTCCTGCTGTCCGGCATTCCGAGTCTGACGACGGTGCTGTGCATCGACTCCGAGGCGACCGACTACCCGTCCGTTGCCGCGTGGACTCAGGGGCATTCCGACGCCGAACTCGACCTGGCGATACCGTCCGACGCGCTGGGCTGTCAGGGCGTGACCGGTGGAACCACCGGGGAGCCGAAGATCACCCAGGCCGCTAACACCTTCATCCTGAAGTCAGCGACGTCCTGGGCGACCTGCTGGCACTTCGACAAGCCGCCGGTCAACCTCGCCGTCGCACCGATTACCCATGCCGGCGGAATGATCGCGCTCGCGCAGCTGCAGTTCGGCGGCACCACTGTCTGCATGGCGACGCCCGATGTCGGCCGGGTGATCGAAGCCGTCGAGAGGCACCGGGTCACCACGGTGTTCCTGCCGCCGACCCTGATATACCGGCTGCTGGCTCACCCCGAACTGGCCCGGCGCGACCTGTCTTGCTTGCGGTACGTGATATCTGCGGCGGCCCCGATCGCACCGGACCGGATCGCCGAAGCCGTCGACGCGCTCGGCCCCGTCGTGGCACAGGCCTACGGCCAGACCGAAGCCGGCTTCCCACTGACCTGGATGTCTCCGGACGACATCGCCGCGGCGATACGGTCCAGCGACACGGCTCGTCTGGCTTCGTGCGGTCGGCCGACCTCCCTGTGCACCCGGATGGAGGCGATGGACGCCGCGGGCGCAGTACTGCCGGCCGGCCAGACCGGCGAGATCGTCCTGCAGGGCCCGGCGACCATGCTGCGTTACCTGGATGATCCCGAGGCGACCGCCGACATCCGGCGGTACGGCTGGCACCACACCGGGGATATCGGCCGACGCAACCCCGACGGGTTCGTCTACATCACTGACCGGCTGCGTGACCTGATCATCTCCGGCGGCTTCAACGTGTTTCCCTTCGAGGTCGAGCAAGCCATCCTGATGCGCCCGGAGGTCGCCGACTGCGCGGTGATCGGGATTCCCAGCGAGCAGTGGGGCGAATCCGTACACGCCTGTGTCGAATTGCGCCCCGGAGCGGCACTTGGCCCGGACGCCCTCATCGAGCACTGCAAGCGGACGGTCGGCTCGATCAAGGCACCCAAGAGCGTCGAGTACCTCACCGATCTGCCCCGCAGCCCGGTCGGCAAGGTACTCAAACGCGCTCTGCGGGAGAACTATTGGGCCGACCATGCGGGATCGATCATCTGACCGCGACAGTGACGCGCGCTCACAGACCCAGCGACTTGCTGATGATGGTCTTCATCACTTCGCTGGTGCCGCCGTAGATTCGGGTCACCCGCGCGTCGGTGAACAGCCGGGCAATGGGATATTCCATCATGTAGCCGTAGCCGCCGAAGAGTTGCAGGCAGCGGTCCACCACCCGGGTCTGGAGCTCCGAGCAGAACAGCTTGACCTTCGCCGCGTCGACCGGGTCCAGCCGGCGCTCGTCGTGGGCGACGGCGGCAGCGTCGAACATGGCCTGGCCGGCAGCAACCTCGGTAGCTACGGAGGCGAGTTCGAACTTGGTGTTCTGAAATGTGTTGAGGGTCTTGCCGAACACCCGACGATTATTGACATAGTCCAGCGTGACATCCAGGGCGGCCTGCGCTGACGACACGGCGTTGAGGGCGACACCGAGACGTTCGCCGGCCAGGTTGTGCATCAGGTACCGGAACGCCTCCCCCTCCCGGCCCAGCAGGTTCGACACCGGGACCCGAACGTGGTCGAAGGCCAGTTCGGCGGTGTCCTGTACCGCGAGCCCGACCTTGGCCAGGTTGGCGCCCTTGGCGAAGCCTGGCATGCCGTCCTCGACCACGATCAATGACAATCCGTCCCGGCGGTTCGGGGTATCCGCCGTTCGGGCCACCACGATCACCGCATCGGCGTGGATACCGCCGGTGATGAATGTCTTTGCCCCGGTGAGGATGTAGCTGTCCCCGTCGCGCACGGCGACGGTCCTGATGCCGCCGAGATCGGATCCGGTCTCCGGTTCGGTCATAGCGATGGCGGTGAGCATCTCGCCGGTCGCACATTTGGGAAGCCACCGCCGGCGCTGCTCGGCGTTGCTGTATTCCAGGAAATACGGCATCACGACATCGAGGTGACATCGCAGCGGCCCGAGATGGACCATGGCTCTGGCTACTTCCTCGTGCAACACGACGCTGAAGAGGTAGCCGGCCGCCCCCGAGCCACCGTATTCCTCCGGGATGTTCATCCCGAGGACGCCCAGCTTGCCGAGCTGATAGAAGAAATCACGAGGTACCAACTTGGCGTCCAGCCACTCCGGAAAGACCGGGACCACCGCACCTTCGAGGAAGGTGCGGATCATCGCCCGGAAGTCGTCGTGATGCTGGCTGAATATGGTTCGCTCCACCCCTACCCGACGCCCTTCTCCAGGATGTGGATTCCGCACGCCGATCCCAGTCCGATGACGTGGGCCAAGCCCACCTTCGCCCCCGGCACCTGGCGGTCGCCGGCTTCGCCGCGCAGGTGCGTGGTGATCTCGAACAGCCCGGCCACCCCGGTGGCCCCGATCGGGTGGCCCTTCGACAGCAGGCCACCGGACACGTTGACCGGAGTGCGGCCAGTGGCTGCGGGTCCACCGGATTCGATGAACTCGCCAGCCGTCCCCGGAGCGCACAGACCCAGGTTGTCGTAGTGCAACAGCTCGGCTGTGGCGAAGCAGTCGTGCAGCTCCACCAGACCGAGGTCCTCGGGCCCGACCCCGGCCGCCTCGTAGGCCTGCGCGGCCGCGTTGCGGGTCAGCGTATTGATATCAGGCTGCACCTGTGCCGACTCGGTCCACGGATCGGTGGTCAATATCGACGCCGACAGCTTGACCGCCCGGCGGCGCACATCGGGGTCCAGCGTTGCCAGTCGCTGGTCGGAAACCAGGATCACCGCGGCGGCGCCGTCACCGGTAGGACAGCACATCGGCAGCGTGTTCGGGTACGCGATGGTCTCGGCGTTCAGCACCTCTTCGAGGGTGAACACCTTGCGGTACTGGGCGTAGGGGTTGTGCACCGAGTTCTGGTGGTTCTTGACCGCGACCATCGCGAACTGCTCGGCGGTGACACCGTGCCTGCGGGCGTATTCGGAGCCGGCCTGTGCGAATACTCCGGGCATCAGCTGCGTGCCCAGCCGCCCTTCGCCCGACAGCACAGCGCCGTAGCGCCCCTTGGGCTGGAACAACTTGCGGTCAGCGCCTTTTGGCCTGTTGCCGAGCAGCCCCATCTTGCCCATCTGCTCGGCCCCGACGGCCATCGCCACATCACATTCGCCGGCCTTGATCGACATCGTGGCGACCCGTACCGCGGTGGCGCCGCTGGCGCACGCATTGAAGACGTTGTAGGCGGGCACACCGGTCTGGCCGATCTGTTTCTGCAACCGCTGCGCGACACCGCTGTTGGACTCGTAGGCGTTCGAGCACGCCAGCAGCTGCACCACCGCGATGTCCATCGAGGCATCCTTCAGCGCATCCAGTGCGGCCTCGCTGGCCAAGTCGATCACGTCCTTGTCGGGGTAGCGCCCGATCTTGGTCATCGCCGCCCCGACGACCCAAACGTCTCCGCTGCTCATCGCGCGTCTCCCTGCGGCCGATAGCCGAAGGCGACCGCTTCGACTCCGTCGTCGTCGGTGTCCACGACCCAGGTGGTCAGTTCCACTGCCCTCACCGGATCGATATCGGCCGGATCGGCCGCGACGTCCACCAGGTTGGCCTTGACCATCCCCCCGTCGTCGAGGGCGACCACCGCCGAGACGTAGGGCGTTTTCACCGACGGCGCAGCACGGTGGACGATCGTGAACGCACGTAGCTCTCCGGTATTCGACAGGTCCCGCCATCCGAACGAGGTTCCCCCGCAGCCTGCGCAGGCGTTGCGCCGATCAAAGTAGAGCGCCTGGCATTTGTCGCAACAGTGCGCGCGCAGGTGGGGTTCGTCGTCGAGGACCAAGTAGTCGACGATCGGGAGCTGGGTGGGCATGCGGTGCCTTTCATGCTGGTTGACGCTGTCGGGAAGTTTTCGCTCGGGGATCACCCGAGCAGGCAGGTACCACCGGTGATGACGTCGGTGTCCTTGACCCGGGTGCGGAAGGCGAAATGCTGGTCGTCCTCGCGCCAGATGTCCACGGTGAGTTCGTCACCGGGGAACACCGGCGAGGCGAAGGAACCGCCGACGGAGGTGATCCGGCTGCCGTCTCCGCCGGCCACGGCGCCGACCAGCGCGCGGGTCGACACACCGAACGTGCACAGCCCATGCAGGATCGGCCGATCGAATCCGGCCGCGCGGGCAAACGACGGGTCGGAGTGCAGCGGGTTGCGATCCCCGGACAGACGGTAGATCAGCGCCTGGTTCTCGAAAGTCTCCAGGGTGACCGAGGTGTCAGGTCCACGCTCCGGGGTCCCGCTGCGCAGGCTGGGCCCCTTGTCCCCGCCCCACCCGCCGGCACCCCGGATATAGAGCGACATCGTCGAGGTCCACAGCTTGTCGTCGGTAGCCTTGTCCCGGCCCACCGTCTCGGTGACGACGATGGCGGCCTTTCCCTTGTCGTAGATGGCACTGACGGTCGCGACATTGCTCGCCGAACCGGACGGCGCCAACGGTTGATGAAGGGTCACCTGTTGGGCGGCATGGACGAGTTTCGTCCAATCGATGTCGCCGATCATGGTGAGGATCGGGGTGCGGGCGGCGAGCACCACCGGCATCGACGGCAGCGTCTGCAGTTCGATGCCTTTGGAGTTCTCCGTGGTGAACTGCAGGTCACCGACGCCGCAGCCCAGCCCGAGGGCATAGAGGATGGAATCCTTACTGGTCCAACGTACCTCGATCGGATCGGTGGCGATTCCGACCGCGTCATGATTCAGTGGCATGGCGTCCTCTCGTCCGTCGTCGCGCATTCACTGCTTGGGCAACCGGGCGTACCCGCGGGGGCCCTCGTAGACATCGGGCCCGAGGTTCTTGAACAGCTCCTCACGGCGCTCGCCGAGCTCGTCGACGGTCCACCTACCCTGTTTGAAGGCGATATCGCTGACCTGGGGCAGCTTTACGTGCGCGACCGCTCCACCGCAGACGATGAAGGTCTGGGCGGTGATGTCGGCGGCCATATCGGTTGCCAGGAAGGCCACGAACGGCGCGATGTTCTCCGGATCCATGGCGTCGAACGGGCGCTCTTCTGTCGCGAATTCACCAGCACGACCGGAGTTTTCGAAGGTCGTCGTGGTCAGCCGGGTACGCGCCCGGGGCGCGATGGCGTTGACGGTGACCCCGTACTTCGCCGTCTCGCGCGCTACTGCCACGGTGAACGAGACGATGCCCATCTTGGCGGCGTCGTAGTTCGACTGTCCGGCATTGCCGAACAGGCCGGACTCGCTGGTGGTGTTGATGATGGCGCGGTGGCTGGTGTTGCCCTGCTTGGATTCCGCCCGCCAGTACTGCGCCGCGGCGCGAGTCGGCAGGAAATGCCCCATCAGGTGCATGTTGATCACCTTCGACCAGTCCTGCGGGTCGATGCTGAACACCATTCCGTCGCGCAGGATTCCGGCGTTGTTGACCAGGATGTCGAGGCGTCCGAACGCGTCCACCGCCGCGGCGACCATGCGCGCAGCCCCGTCCGGGTCGGTCACGTCGTCGGCGTTGGCGATCGCCTGCCCGCCCCGGCTCTTGATCTCGTCGACGACCTCCGCCGCTGGACCCTGGTCGGCACCCTTGCCGTCCCACGCCCCGCCGAGGTCGTTGACCACGACCCTGGCCCCTTGCCCGGCCAGCGCCAGTGCCTCGCCGCGGCCGATACCGCGGCCCGCTCCCGTGACGAGTGCGACCCGCCCGTCAAGATGTCCCATCGTGTTCTTCCCTTTCTTCGCCGTGGGTATCGAGCCAGCGCTCGACCAAGTCACGTTTGACGACTTTGCCGGTGGTGTTGAGCGGAAGCGCCGCGTCGGTGATCCACCATCGAGTCGGGACTTCGAAGCGGGCCAACGTCTTTGCGGCGAATGCCCTGAGTTCTTCGGGATCGACCCGGGCCCCCGGTCGGGTCACCACCACCGCACCGACCTCTTCACCCAGGGTGGGGTGCGGGAGCGCGACGACGGCGACGTCGCGTACCCGCGGATGCTGCAGAATGCGATCCTCGACATGCCCGGGCGCGATGTTCTCTCCCCCGCGGATGATGATGTCACGGGATCGACCGACGATGTAGAGATAGCCCTCGTCGTCCAGGCGCCCGAGGTCGCCGGTGTGTAGCCAACCCTGCTCGTCGATCGGGTTCGCCGCGTTGCCGTCGAGGAAGCCGGACATCAGCGTCGGTGCCCGTGCCAGCACTTCGCCAACCCCATCCTCGTCCGGTTCGTCGATCAGTATTTCCGTGGTGGACAGGGGTTTTCCCACACAGCCCGGCTTGTCGAGCAGTTCGGTCCCGCCAGCCGAGGTGAGCGCGCCGCCGGACTCTGTCTGTCCGTAGATGCTGCTGATGCTGCGCCGTGCCGAGGGCAGGCCGCGAGCGATCTTGTCCGCCAGCTCCGGAACGACCAGTGAGCCACCCATCGCGATGGATACCACGCTGGAGGTGTCGTAGTCGGACAGCCGTGGACAGTCGAGCACCCGAGCGATCATGGTGGGGACCCCGCCGAAGAATCTGACCTTTTCGCGCTGAATGAGGTCGAGCACCTCCTCGGCATCGAAACGTCCCTCCAGGAACAGCAGTCGGCCACCGGACAGCTGGGCTGACACGAGGGTTTGGAACCCGCCGACGTGGAACAGCGGCAGGCACATCAGGCTCACGGTCCCGGGATGGTCGTCGGAAAGCTGGTTGGGCAACCGCCGGGTACGCACCAGGACGTTCTGGATGTTGGCCACCACCGCACCCTGGCTGAGCACGACCCCCTTGGGCGTGCCCTCGGTACCGGAGGTGAAGAAGATCGCGGCCGGATCGGTCTCCGCAGGTACGAATTGCGGCTCGGGCGCCGAGCGCGGGGCAGTGTCGATGAGCGTGCGTACCGCCGACATCGGCAGGAGTCGATAGCGCTGCAGGGACGGCTTGGCGCACCAGTCGTCATCGGCGACCACCAGGTCTGGACCCACCCGGCCCAGCACCTCGCGCACCTCCTCGTCGTTCCACCAGGCATTGGCGAAGACGACGACGCCACCGATTCTGGCGATCGCCCAGAAGGCCGTCACCCATTCCGGGGAGTTGACGCCCAGCAGAACCACCCGGCTGCCAGGCTGGACGCCGCGCCGCCTCAGATCGGCGATCACCTCGTTGACGTCGGCGAGATGCTCGGCGAACGTGATCCGGCGCTGACCGGCGATCAACACTGGGCGTTGGCCCCAGCGGGCGACATCGGTCAACAGATCGCCGACACATGCCGGCCGATGTGTGTAGTGCCGGCCGGTGCCGGTCACCGTGACATCGCTGCCCCACCGGGGGGCGACGTGACACGGCGCGGTCATGGTGTCGGCCGCAGTGGCAGGCGAACGACCGCGGTTCCTCTGGCCGACAGTTCGCCGTCCTGCTGGCGGGCGGTCTGCTCCACGGTGACCAGGCCGTCCTCGCGGTCGACATGGGAGACCGTGCCGGAGATCTTGACGATGTCGCCGGTGGGGTTGTGCCTGCGGATCTGCGAACTGTGGCTGACCAGGAACCCGTGGTCACCCATCCAGTCGGTGATGTGGTGGGTCAGCCAGGATGCGCGCTCCGGCCCGTAGTCGTAGGCCCGCGGCGTGCCGACCATGCGGGCGAGGTCATCATCCCAGTGCACCCGCTCGGGAACGTCGGGGATCCCGAACCGGTCGGCGATTCCCAGATTCGGATGCTTCTCCAACTGCTTGTGCGCCAGCCGGTTCGCACGGATGTACAGCCCGCCCCAGCCCTGGGCGTAGGCGATGAATCCGGTCACCGTCATCGGCCCCTTGGTCATCACCGGCAGGACGTCGCCGACGGCGACCTCGTCGACATACAATGGGTCGGCCCCGCGGGGTTTCTCCTCGCGATAGGCCTGTGCGACCGCGGCGATGTCGTCGTAGTCGTAGCGGGGTTCGACCTCACGGGCCGACTGGTACTTTCCGCGCTCCCGGGCGGTGTCGCGTTCGGTGCGGAAACACCACGAGTCACCTTCGGCCACCAGCTCGCCATCGGAATAGAAGTCAACGTGGTAGATCTGCTGGATAGCCCGGCCCGCGAACGCGGTCTGGTGCTCGACGAGGTCCTTCAGATAGGCCTCGGTGTGGATCTCGTCGCCCCGGCGAAGATGTCGGTGCCACGTCGTCGATGCGCCAGACCACATGGCGTGCACACCGGGTAGTCCTCCCACATAACCGGAGTAGATCCGGTTGAGCGCGAAGACGAATGACGGTGGCGCCAGCAGAGTCCCATACCGAGACTGCGCCGCGTAGTCGACGTCGCACCACAGCGGATTGTCGTCGCCGATGCCGTGCGCGTAGTGGCGGATGTTGTCGCGCGTCACTTCGTAGCACCACGGCTCGACGGTCTGGGCGATCTTCACGCCGATCATCGACCGAAGATCGTCCAGAGCACGCTCGGTGATGAGGGAAAAGCGCTGACTCTTCTCATCGATGTCTGTGTCGTGACTCACCGGCAATCCTTCTGCTCATGCTGATTTCCAGCGATTCCGGGCACTGCCCATTTGTTTAGTACTAGCTATAATAACTGCTATCATACGGGGCGGGACGAACGCAACAACTGTGCGCCACTACACATTGCGGACCGCGCACCCCCCACGGTAAGCGCGGCCTATCATCGTCGAGTGGGGACACTCGTCGGGACAGGAGAACGGTGTGGCGACTGACGTGACTCGGCGGCGCCGCCGGATGACGCCCGAAGATCGCCGCGCCCAAATCCTGGCAGCCGCACGGTCGGTCTTCCTGGACTATGGGTTCGCCGGAACCCGGGTGCGCGACATCGCCGAGCGAGCCGGCATCACCGAGAACCTCGTCTACGTCCGGTTCGCCAATAAGAACGAGATCTACCAGGCAGCGGTGACCGATCCGCTGGACCGCCTCGTCGAGCATCTCGCCTCGACCATCACCGAGATGAGCGCGGCCGGCCAGTCACGGCGCGAGCTGTTCGAGGCCTTCCACGCCGAGCTCTACACCAGCATGGTGGAGATGGCACCGCTACTGGCCGCGGCGCTGTTCTCAGTTCCTGAAGTGGGCCGTGCGTATTACTCGGATGTTTTTCTGCCACAGTTCACCGAGGCGATCAGCGGGGTGATCACCGATGTCACCGGCTTCGATGTGGATTCCCTGGAGCTGGACGTGCTCGTCGAAGGTGTTCTCGGCCTACACCTCGGGTTATCCCTGGATTCGATTTTCGCCACCCAGCCGGTACCCGTCGACGTGGTCGCGCGCACGTTGACAGTCATGTTCGGCGACGGCGTAACCGCCCGCAAGGACCAGAAGTTACGACTCGCGCCCACCGCGGTCAAACCATCCGCGCCGGTGACCGAACCGGCCCGCGCGCCCGAGCCCGGGACCCGGCTCACGGCGGCCGAGCGCAAGGCACAGGTTGCCCTGGCCGCTCGGGAGGTCTTCGTAGAACGAGGCCTGGCAATGGCACGCACCAAGGAGATCGCCGATCGGGCCGGTATCACCGAGGCATTCATGTTCCGGCTGTTCGACGGCAAAGAGGAGCTCTATACCACCGCGATCGAGGATCCCGCCGCCGAGTTGGTCAACCGCTGGGCAACCGAACTCGGACGGATCGCGGCCCGCGGCGCCGATCCCGTGACCACCCTGTTGGCGATCAACGAAGACGGCATCGCCATCCTCGAGGAGCTCGCGCCCCTGTTCATGATCGCCGTCTTCTCACGGATGAAACGTGGAAAGCGGTTCTACCGCAAGGTCGTTGAGCCGGCGCTGAGCCGACCCCTGAGATCGCAACCGCTGGACGCGTGGGCCTCTGCCGATGTGAACACCGAAGTGGTGTGGCGGGCGATCTTCGGCATTCAGCTGGGCATCGTGCTGCGCCACGAGTTGACCGGCGTACCGCTGGACACCTCCGAGGTCGCTCGGCAGCTGACCGGAATGATCGTGAGCGGCATCAGGCGCCCCGCGGTCCCGAGGAAGTGAGGGCACACCTCACCCTCGCGGCCCACCGGCCACATAAACGATCTGCCCGGAGACGAAACCGGCACCCTCACTTGCCAGAAATGAGACGGTGTGGGCGATATCCTCGGGAACACCCACCCGCCGTACCGGAATCTGTTCGGCAGCTTTGGTTTTGAACTCCTCAAAGGACATACCGAGTCGCTGCGCGGTTGCTTCGGTCATCCGAGTGGTGATGAACCCGGGGGCCACCGCGTTCACCGTGATCCCGAATCTCCCGAGCTCGATCGCCAGGGTCCTGGTGAAGCCCTGCAGCCCGGCCTTGGCCGCCGAGTAGTTGGACTGCCCGTTGTTGCCCAGCGCTGAGGTACTGGACATGTTGATGACCCTGCCCCATTTCGCATCGACCATATGGGGGCGGACCGCTCGGGTGAGCACGAAGGCCCCACGCAGATGAACACGGATGACGTCGTCCCAATTGTCTTCGGTCATCTTGTGCAGCAATGCATCTCGAGTGATTCCGGCATTGTTGACCACCACCGTGGGTGGGCCGAGTGAGCCGACCAGCCGGTCCACCGCCGAACCCACCGAATCCTGGTCGGCGACATCAGCCCCGAGAGCACATGCCCGCCCGCCGCGGTGTTCGATGTCGGCGACCGTCTGGGCGCACTGCCCCTCGTCGAGGTCGAGCACCCCGACGGAGTACCCGTCGACAGCCAGCCGCTTGGCGATCGCGGCACCGATGCCTCGCGCGCCACCGGAGACGACGGCAACCCTTGTGCCAGTCCCGTTCATTACTCTCAACCCTCCAGTGTCGCGCTATTATTTTGGTTAGCGATAACTATAATAGATCGAGGAGTGACAATGCCGGGACTCCCTGAGCGGATCACCGAGCGGCTACGGATTCCCGTGATCGCGGCACCCATGCTCGCCGTGTCCGGACCCGACCTGGTCACCGCGACCTGCGCCGCCGGTGTGATCGGCGCCTTCCCCACGGCGAATGCCGGGTCCGCCGATCAACTGGACCAATGGCTGTCGAACATCGCGACCCGGGCGCGCGGCGCCGCCCCGACATTCGCGCCGTGGGCGGCCAATGTGATCATGCGCTCGCCACGCCTGCGCGAAGACCTCGCCGTGCTCGTCGATCACCGGATACCGATCGTGATCACCAGCGTCGGCTCCCCCGAACCAGTGGTCGAGGCCCTGCATGCGGTCGGCACGACGGTGTTCTCCGACGTGGCCTCCCTGCATCACGTGCGCCGGGCGCTCGACGCCGGTGCCGACGGACTGATCCTGCTCGCCGCCGGGGCGGGCGGGCAGTCCGGCCACCTCAACCCGTTCGCCTTCGTCCGCGCGGTCCGGGAGTTCTACGGCGGCCCGGTCGTGCTGGCCGGCGGACTGTGTGACGGCCACGCGCTGCGCGCCGCGCAGGTGCTCGGCTGTGACCTCGGCTATGTCGGGACACCGTTCATCGCCACCCGCGAATCGATGGCCTCACCGGACTACCAACGGCTTCTGGTCGAGAGCTCACTGGACGACATCGTGCTCACCAGAGCCTTCACCGGCCTGCCGACCAACATGCTGGTGTCGTCGATCGTGGCGGCCGGTTTCGACCCGGATCGACTCGACGAGCAGGTCACCCCGGCGCAGTCCCGGCAGTTGTACGGCGGCAGCGACACCCCGCGAAAGTGGATCGACCTGCACAGCGCCGGCCATTCGGTGAGCTCGGTACACGCCGTGATGGGCGCCGGCGAGTTGGTGGCCAAGCTCGCCGCCGAGTATGCGGCGGCGCATCCGGCCGACGCCCGAACCCCGTCTAGCGGCTAGTCGGTGCCATCGGGTGGGCGTGCTGCCGGACGAACTCGCCGATCGCGGAGATCGCGACGCGGCTCTGCTCCAGCACCGGGGTCATGATGTGCCAACAGTGATACATCTCGTCAAAGGTTCGCAGCGCGACGTCGACACCAGCGCCGCGGGCCTTCTCGGCGAACCGCGTCGAATCGTCGGTCAGCGAATCCCAGGTTCCGGTCATCACCAGCATCGGCGGAAGACCGCGCAGGTCAGCTCGCAGCGGCGAGGCCGACGGCGAGTCGGCGGCCGCCCCCTGCAGATACGCATCCGCCATTCCCTGCAGCATCGCCGCCGACATGATCGGATCCACCTCGGCCTTGGTGGTGACCGACTCCGAGGCCAGGGTCATATCCAGCCACGCCGAGATGCACACCCCCGCCGCGGGCATCGGCTCGCCAAGATCGCGCAGGTTCAACAGCAACGCCGCGGCCAGCCCGCCGCCCGCCGAATCCCCGGCCACCACGACCGTCGACGGATCGCGACGGGAGATCAGCCATCTGTAGGCGACCAACGCATCGTCGAGCGCCGCCGGGAACGGGTGCTCGGGTGCCAGCCGGTAGTCGACCAGCTGCACCTCGGCATCGGCCGCCCGTGCCAGATCGGCGGCGGTGCTGGCATACCCCTGGGCCGAGGCGATCATGTAGCCCCCACCGTGAAAGTACAGAATCGTGTGTTTCGGCCGGGTCCCGTCGATCTGTGCCAGCAGACACGGAACGCCGTCGGCATCGACCGGTTCGATCACCAGGTCGGCCGGAGGCGGGAAATGCGCGGCCGCCCAGGTGTCGTAGGCATCGCGCAGCTGCTGTGGCGTCGCCGGTTGGTCGGGGTCGGTCGGCGCCATCGACGCCGCCATCTCAAGCCAGAGTTCAAGCGCCCGCTGCTTGTCGTCGGTCACGGTAGATCAGCTCCTTCGGTCACACCTGCTCGCCTTTCGAGCCTGCCAACCGAGCCCACCCTTGACATACGTAGTCGCTACGCATCTCCCCGCGCCGAAACAGCAGACAGCCGAGGATCGATTACTGTGATGGCGCTCACTACAATAGTGACGGCGCGAGGAGGATGCCCGTGACCGATCCGGTAGCCACGCACAGCGACGAGCAGTGGCCGTTCGTCGGTCGCGCGGGCATCCTCGAAGAGCTCGAACAGCGGCTCTTCCAGGGCGGCAGGTCGATGATGCTGGCCGGGGCGGCCGGTGTGGGCAAGTCGCGGCTGGCGGCCCAGCTGCTCGACGCGGCCGAGGAAAAAGGACTCGCCACGATCCGGACCACCGCCACCAGGCCCGCGGCCGAAATCCCGTTCGGCGCCTTCGCCGGGGTGCTTTTCACCGACGACGAGCCGCTGCCGAAATTGGTTTCAGCCCAAGCGGAGTGGATGCGTCGCGCCGTTCGGCGACTGGCCGCGATCGGGCAGAACCGACCGGTTGTCGTCCTCATCGACGACGTTCAGCTGCTCGATCCGGTGTCAGCGATCTTCATCCATCAGGCCGTCGTGGCCGGGGCGTGCACATTGGTCGCCACCATGCGAACCGCGGATCCAGTGCCCAGCCCGGTCGTGTCGCTCTACAAGGACGGTCATGTGACCAGGGTCGACATCGGCGCCGTCGAGAGCGACGAGATCGCCGAGATCCTGCGCGCCGTTCTCGGCGCCGTCGTGGAGAGTTCGGTGGTTCAGCAGTTCGCGATGCGTAGCGGTGGGAACATCCTGTACCTGCGCGAGCTGGTACGCGGAGCGCTGCGGTCCGGAACGCTGCTGCTCGATGACGACGTGTGGCGGCTGATCGGCAAATCCCCGCTGTCAGCCCGCCTGATGGAGCTGGTCGGTGATCGCCTGGCCGAGCTGAGCGCCGAGGAACGCAGCGTTCTGGACGCACTCGCGTTCGGCGAGCCGCTGCAGCTGCGACACCTGGAGGCCTGCCTGCCCGGCGCCGGTGAGGTCGTCGATGCGCTGGAAACCCAAGGCCTGGTGATCAGTCGATCCGAGGGCCGCCGGTTGGTGATCAGGCTCGCCCACCCGGTCTACGCCGACGTCCTGCTACACAATCTGACCGCTGTCCGGCGCAGCCGCCTGGCCCGGACACTGGCCGAGGTTTCCCAGGACACCGCCGATGCCGGGGTCGACGACGTCATCCGCGCCGCATCCTGGAGTCTGGAAGGCGGCCTGCACCGCCCGGCGCTGATGCTGCGGGCCGCCTGTCACGCTCGGTGGAGCTACGACTTCGGCCTGGCCACCCGCCTGGCACGGGCCGCCGCCGAAGACGGCGCCGGGTTCGAGGCGGAACTACTGGGCGGCCAACTGGCGTATCTGCAGGGGCGGGCCGGCGACGCGGAGGCGGTGCTGGCCCGCCTCGCCGAGGCGGCCGACACCGACGATGCGCGCACCCGGGTCGCCCTGGCCCGGCTGGAGTGTGCGATGTTCAGCGGGCATATCGAACTCGGGATCACCATCGCCGAGCACGCCGAGGCTGCCACCGGCGCGACCCAGCTGCGCGACCAGATCACCGCGCGGCGCGCCGGGCTGATCCTCGCGGCGACCGGGCCGGACGCAGCCGTTCGGGTCTCGGCGCCGCTGCTCGTCACATCGCAGGGCCCGGCACTGGTATGGGCATGCCTGGTCACCTCGGCCGGTTACGGCCGCACCGGCGACGTCGACAAGGCGCTGGAGGCCGCCGAACTCGGCCACGGGGCACAGGCCACGTTGACCACACCCTTGGACAATTACCCGTGGCTGCACATCTTCTTCCGCGGCGAGGCGCAGATCTATGCCGGCGACTTCGGCAGCGCACTGGCCACCGCGCGCGAACACTATGACGACGCCGTTGCCCAGGGTTCGATCGAGGCCCAAGCGTACTTCGCGTGGCAGCTGGGCAAGACCGTGGGCGAACAGGGCGATGTCGGTGAATCGCTGCGGTATTCGCGGGAAGCCGCACTGCTGTTCCGGGATCTCGGTCGGCCGGCGTTGCGTGAACAATGTCTGATCGATGTGGTGATCGCGCTCGCGATCGGCGGGGATGGGCCCGCGGCGGCCGCGGCCCTGGCCGAGCTGGAGAAGCTGCGGTTGCCCAGGAGTTACTACGCGGTGGAAGTCCTTCGTGCCCGCGCGTGGACGCACATTGCCAATGGGGACCTGTCCTCGGCGCGGGACAGCCTGGAACAGGGCGCCGCACTGGGCGAACGGATCGGCGACCGGGTGGGCGCGCTGGAATGTCTGCACATCCTGGCAAGGGTGCGAAGCCACGGGCGGATCCACGCCCGAGCGGAGGAGGTCGCCCAGTGTGTCCAGGGCCCGCTGGCCCGCGCCCGGCTGGAGAACATTCGCGCCCTGGAGGCCAAAGATTGGCAGGGACTCGAATCGGTTGCCCAGTCGTTCTACGACCTCGGCGCGTACCTGCTGGCGGCCGAGGCCGCCAGCGAGGCCGTCGTCACGGCGCGTAAGAAAGAAGTCACGACACAGCGGTTGGCGGGGCTGCGCCGCACCGCCGCCCGGTTCCGCCAGCACTGCCTGGAGGCCACCACACCCGCGCTGCAGACCGCACAATTGCGCACGACGCTGACCAACGCCGAGGCCGACGCCGCGCGGTTGGCCGCCGGCGGATTGTCCAACAAGCGGATCGCCGAGAAGCTCTGCCTGTCGACTCGAACCGTCGAGGGCCAACTCCAGCGCGCCTACGAGAAATTGTGCATCGGTGGCCGATCCGAGCTGGCGGCGGCGCTCAGCGATATCTCGTAGCAATCCGGGTGGCTCAGCGCGGGCTCGGCGCTCAGGTGGCCTGCAGGGCGCGGAAGACGTCGGGAAAATCGCGGGTCGCCGACATCGAGAAGCGGGCGGGACGGCGCTCGAGGAATGCCTGCACACCCTCGCGGGCATCAGGCGAGGATCCCAGCCGAGCGAGTGCTTCGGATTCAATCCGGTGAGCGTCGAGAGGTCCACTGGCACCGTACATCTGCCACAGCAGCTGGCGGGTGACCGCCACCGAGACCGGCGCCGACTGTTCGACGAATTCGTTGGCCAGCGCGTGCGCGGCGGGAAGCAGCTGGCCGACCGGATGGACGCTGCGGACGAACCGTGCGTCGAGGAGCTCGTCGACCGAGTACAGCTTACCGGTGATCATCCATTCAGCGGCCCGGCTGATGCCCACGATGCGGGGCAGAAACCATGATGACGCCCCATCCGGGACGATTCCTCTACGGACGAAGGGGAACCCGGCACGGGCGTGCACACCCGCCAGCCTGACATCCATCGGTAGCGTCAGGCTCGCGCCAAACCCCACCGCCGGGCCGTTGATCGCCGCTATCAACGGCTTTCGGCACTGCATCATCCGCAACGAGATCGTGCCCGCCCGGTCCGGTGGCGGCCAGCCGTCTGCCGACTCGTCGCTGTCCCGGGCGAATGAATCGGCGCCCATGCTCAGGTCGGCCCCCGAGCAGAAGCCGCGACCGTGTCCGGTGACCACGGCGACGCGGATGGCGTCGTCGGAGTCGATCGCGTCGAGGACGCCGAGGAATTGATCCACCATGTCGGTGGTGAACGCGTTCAGTGCCGACGGGTTGTTGAGCCAGACCGTGGCGACACCGTCATGCACCACAAGGTCCACCCGTCCGACGTCCGCCGCCGGCGGCGCCCCGTCATCGACGGCGATGGGCTCGGTTCTTTTCGCGCGTTTGCTGTCCATACCAAACCTCCTTATTTGTATAGTGCCATATAGAATAAAATTCTGTCGCGACTCCTCCGGCCGCGACGAGAGAACAAAGGACCGCCATGGTTGCCCAGCTCAGCCACGACCAGCAATCCCTGCGCGAGCTCGCGCGCGAGTTCCTCGCCCGACGAGCCGATGACAC
Organism: Mycobacterium pinniadriaticum; assembly: GCF_026242045.1. Lineage (GTDB taxonomy): Bacteria > Actinomycetota > Actinomycetes > Mycobacteriales > Mycobacteriaceae > Mycobacterium > Mycobacterium pinniadriaticum. The sequence continues at coordinate 232,249 of NZ_JAPJDO010000004.1, read as the reverse complement.
GCTGATCCGTTCCGTGATGGACACGCCGACGGGTTTCGACCAGCCGCTCTGGGACGAGTTCGCCGGCCTCGGACTGTGCGGGCTGGCCGTTCCGGCACGTTATGGCGGCGTGGATTGCGGGCCGGCAGAGGTTGCGATCGTCATGGGCGAGCTCGGCCGCCGGCTGGTACCCATGCCGTACTTCTCCACCGTCGGCTTGGCGCAGAATGTCCTGCTGCACAGCGACGACGACGCCGCCTGCGAACGCCTTCTCCCCCTCCTGGCGACGGGGCAACGCCGGGCGACTGTGGCTTTGGTTGAGCCGGCGTGGAATTGGGATCCGATGGCGATCCGGACCACCGCCTCGCCGCTCGGTGAGGGGTGGTGTCTGACCGGCGCCAAGACTTTCGTGGTGGACGGCGCCACCGCCGATTCGATTCTGGTCGCGGCACGGGGTCCGGACGGTATCGGCATCTACGAGGTGGACGGCACCGCGCCGGGCCTGACTCGCGCCGCGCTGACGACGATCGACCACACGCGGCGGCTGGGCAGAGTCGAGATGGACGCAACCCCGGCACGCGCGATCGGCCGCGCCGACGCCGGTTTGGCCATCCTGCGGCAGGCGCTGACGGTAGCCAATGTCTATCTGGCCGCGGAATCGGTGGGCGGCACCGAACACGTCCTGGACAGTTCGGTGGAATACGCGAAGAACCGCGTTCAGTTCGGCCGGCCGATCGGGTCGTTCCAGGCCGTCAAGCACAAGTGTTCCGACATGTATCTCGACCTCGAGACCTCGCGGGCCACAGTAGAACACGCCATCCGGACACTGGGTTCCGACGGTGTCGGGGACTGCACCGAAGCTGCTGCGCTGTGCGCCGCCTTCTGCCATGACGCGTTTCTTCGCTGCGCTGGCGAGAACATCCAGATCCACGGCGGCATCGGGTTCACCTGGGAACACGAGGCCCACCTGTACTACAAGCGCGCCCAGGCGAACTGCGCTCTGCTGGGCGACGACGTCACACACCGGCGCGCCCTGGCGACCTCGCTGGGGTTGCCGGTCTAGCCCGCGGGCGGAGGTTGCAGCATCTGTTGCCAGGTGCGGGGGCCCGCGCCGGTTGCCAGATCGGACTCGGTGTACAGCTTTCCATCGGGCCCGACGTAGGTACCGGTCGACCGGTCGTAGGCGGCCGCCGGCACCGGCGGCGCGGCTTCGCCCGGCGGAAGCTGCGGCACTGCCTGTCCTGACAACGTGGCGTTCGGATCACCCTTCCAGTTGTTGCCGTCGTTGAGCGGCAGGTAGTTCTCGTCGCTTTCGCACATTTTCACCGTCGGCGCCCGCTTGCCGGGGCGGGTGATACAGGGCAGATTTCGGGCGCCGCGCACCGCGAACATGGAGTCCTGCGGGATCCGGCAGTACAGGTCGCCCGGAGCCCGATCCGGGGCGTCGGTGAGGTTCGGTGTCCGCATCTGGGTGGCCGGCAGGAAGCCCGTCGTGCATGGCGGCGGAAGGTTGATGTTGAGGTTGAAGTCGAGGTTGATACCGGAGTAGTCCTGCTTGTTGTTGCGGTTCGCGGCACCGGCGGCCTGGAGGTCGGCGATACCCTGCGGCAGCAACACCAACAGTTGCTCGATCGCGGGCTGGTAGGTGATGGCCACCTGGTCGATGGTCACCAGGTTCGCCAGCAGTATCGGCAGGGTGGGGCGCAACTTGTCGAAGAGCGCCCGCGCCTGCTCGATCGCGGCGGGACCCTGCTGGATCAGCCCGGTGACCGAAGCATCCTGGCGTTGAAGGGGTGTGGTGATCGAAGCCATGTTGGCCGCCCACGCCGCGACCGCGTCGGAGCTGTCGGTCTGGGAATCCAGGACCGGCTTGGATTGATCGATCAATCCGGTGAGCGAGTCGAGGTTCGCCCGGGCGTCGATGGCCAGTGTGGTGGAGCCGTTGATGATCCGCGATAATTCCGGGCCCAGGCCGCCGACCGCCTCGTACGTCTCGTCGACCACTGTTTTCAGATTGTCGCCGGGGATGGCATCCAGGCCGGTGTCGAGGGCATCGAGCAGCGAATCCACCGGCGGCGGAACCGCTGTCCTGGTAGCCGGGATCACGTCACCGTCCTGCAGGTAGGGCGGTTTGCCGTTGAGCGGTTGCAGCGCGACGTACTGCTCGCCCACCGCCGACACGCTGTGCACGTCGGCACGCAGATCGGCGGGGATCCTGATGTTCGAGCGCAGCGACAGGACGGCCTCGACCCCGCTGTCGGTCAGCCCCACCGACTCCACCCGGCCCACCTCGGTACCCCGGTAGGTGACATTGCCGCCCGGGTAGAGCCCTCCGGAGGTGGGCAGCTGCATCGTCACCCGGTAGTGTCCGACACCGAAAAGCATGTTCGGCAGCCGGATGTAGCCGATCGCCATCACCGATCCGGCCACGATCGCGATGACCGCGAAGATCGCCAGCTGCAGCCACGTTCGCCTGGTCAGTCTCATTACGGTCCTTGGTCCCAGTGGTAGGGAATGACCAGCGGATTGCCGGCGGTGTACGGACTGGGCAGCTGGCCGATGGTGCGGCCCCACTGCATCTCGACCTGGGTCAACTTGCCCTCGAAGCGGGTACCGGTGAACAGCGCCGCGTCGATTCGACTCAGGGTGAGGTCGATGATGAACGTGTCGTTGGCGTAGTCGCCGCGCTGCCAGGTCTCCAGGGTCTCCCGCGGCCACGGGTAGGTGGCCAGCACGCTCAGCGAGCGGGTCAGCGCCGGCCCGGTGCTGGCCAGCTGGTCGAGAATGGGGCCGATGTCCTCGAGCTCCTTGACCAGCGCCTCGTGGGTCTGGTCGACCGAACCGGCCACCAACGCGCTGTACTGCCCGAGCTTCTGCAGGGCGTCGGTGAGGTGCTGACGCTGGTCGCTGAGGACGGCCAGCGCGTCGGGGATGGTCCGCAGTGCGGTTTGGACCACGGGTTTCTGCGCGGCGAACTTGCCGGCCAGGTTGTTGAGGCTTTCGGTGGCCGCGATGATGTCGTCGGTCTGGTCGTCGAGGTAGCCGACGTAGCGGTCCAGCTGGTCGATCAGACTGCGGACGTCGGCTTCCCTTCCGCTGAACGCGGCGCTGAAAGCCTTTGTGATCTCTTGGATCTGACCGATGCCGCCCCCGTTGAGCAGCAGCGAGACCGCCGACAGCGTCTGTTCGGTACTGGGGTACGTGGCCCCCGACGACAGCGGGATGACCGAGCCGTTGTGCAGCTGACCGTCGGGCCGGCCGGTGGTCGGTGGTGCGAGTTCGACATGCAACGCACCGAGCAGACTGGTCTGCCCGATGGTGGCGGTCGCGTTCGCCGGCAGCGTTACGTCACCGTTGATCCGCATCGTGAGCAACGCATGCCAGCCCTGCCGCTCGATCTTGGTAACGGTGCCGACGTTGACGTCGGACACCCGCACCCGCGAGTTCTCCTCCAGGGTTCCGACATCGGGCAGCTGAGCCTGGATTGTGTAGGTCCCCGGCCCGCCGCCTTCGGTGCCCGGAAGGGACAGCGAATTGAGGCCTCGCCACTGGCATCCGGACACGACGAGCAGGGCGATGCCGAGCACCATGGTTCCCGCGGTCCGCCGCAATCGACGTGGGTTCATCATCCACCGCCCCCCGCCGGAACCATCATTCCCTGCAGGCCGCTGTTCGGTTCGGTCGGCGTGGCCTCGGCCGGCAAGGGGGGCGGCGGTGGTGGGGTCGGCACGTGATCGGGTCTCAACCAGTCCTCGCTGTAGGTGATCTCGTTGGGCCGGGCCGACGCCCCGACGAACGGGTTGATGCCGAACGGCAGAAAGTTGTACTGCCGGTTCTTGATGATCGGGGCCAGGTACTGGACGCAGAGTTTGGCGGACTCCTCGGCTCCCAGCCGTGAGGCCGCCTGGATCGCGCCGCACAGGAAGGTGATGGGGTTGGCGAACTCGTTCATCGCGATAGCGCCGGACAGCGAGCCCTGCGCGGGCTGATAGATGTTGAGGAAGTTGGCGAACGCCGTCGGGGCAACGTGGAGGGTCTGTTTGATGTCGTCGAGGCTGTCCTTGACCGCGCTGGTCACCGAGGCGAGCTCTTCCGACGTGGTCGAGATGGAGTCGTTGCTTTCGGCCAGGAAGCTCTGGACATCACCCACCGCGCTGTTGAGGTCGGCGACCGCGGTGGCCACCTCGCCGGGGTCGTCGGCGAGCAGATGGGTCACGGCGGCCAGGTTGGCGTTCAACTCGCGCATCGCATCGGAACTGTCGTGCAGCGCCGACACCAGGGCGGCGAGGTTTCGCACCGTGGCGAAGATGTCGGTGCTGTGGTCGCCGAGGGCCGAAAACATCTGGGAGAGTTCGATGATGGTGCGCCGGAGGTCGGTCCCCTGACCACGCAGGTTGTCCGCGGCGGTGTTGATGTAGGCGCCCAACGTGCTCACCCCGCCCGGCTTCGTCGGCTGCAGCGTAGCGACGAGTTTCTCGAGTTGTTCGCGTAGGTCGTCCCACTCGACCGGTACGGCGGTGCGCTCCTGCGGGATCACCGCGTTGTCGGCTAGCCGCGGGCCGGACGTGTAGGCCGGGGTCAGCTGAATCGACCGGGCGGTGACCAGCGACGGCGACAGGATCACCGCGTCGGCCGAAGCGGGCACCGGGTACTTGCTGTCGTAGGAGAAGCTGATCTTGGCCCGTTGCGGCTGCGGCTCGATCGAGTCGATCTTGCCGACCGGCACACCCAGGATTCGGACCCGATCGCCGACGAAGATTCCATTGCTGTTGGCGAAGTAGGCCGTGACATGGATCCGGTGACTGCCGCCGCGCCCGTTGAACACCAGCACGGCCGTTACCGCCACCAGGACGAGCACAAGCGCCCCGGCGACGATGACCCGCAAGAAGGGAGTTCTCACGGCTGACCCTCCTGGGTGTTGGGTTCACCGGGTGCCGGGGAGAACACCGGACTCGGTGTGGGCGTCGGGGTTGACGCGATCTCCGGCGGCGCCTCCGCCGGCGGGCCGGGCGGCGGGCCCCCGGGCGGTGGCGCCGGCAGCGGCTCCCGGTACGGATACCGCGGATCGCCCGGGTTGCCGGTGATCGCATCGGGCAGATTCAGATTCGGTTCACCACCCTGGCCGGTTCGCGGATACGGGACGGGCAGGGCAGGCGTGCCGGGCTGTCCGACCTGCGGATCGGTGCGCTGCGACGGGAGCAGGACATTCGGATCCAGGCCGAGGTCGGAGAATGCGGCATCGACGAACGGCTGAATGAACTGTCCCGGAAGCAGATTGGCGACGTACGCTTTGAAGAACGGGCCGGAGGCGACCGACTCCCCCAGCGACATCGCGTAGTTGTTCAGATACTTGATGGCCTGCTGGATGCGTTCCTTGCGGTTGTCGACGACGGCCAGCACACCGTTGAGCTTGTCCAGTGCCGGCTTGAAGTTGTGCCTGTTGTCGGCGATGAAGCCCTTCAGCTGGCGGCTCAACGCGCTGACGCTGGACGAGACCTGGTCCAGCGAGGCGCTCTGGGCCCGCAACTGCATCAGCAGCGCGTTGGCGTCGGCGACCAGCCGGACCACGTCGTCACTGCGCTCGGCGAGCACCGATGTCACCTTGTTGGCGTTGGCCAGCAGGTTGCGCAGTTGTTCGTCGCGCTTATTGAGCGTCGCCGCAAAGCGGGCCACGCCGTCGATCGCCTGGTGCAGCTCCGGTGGTGTGTCGCGGAAGGTGTCGGCCAGCGTCGCCAACGACGTGGAGAGCTGTCCGGTGTCGAGGTCGCCGATGGTCGTCGACAGGTCGCCCAGCGCGTCCGGAAGCTGGTAGGGAGACGTGGTGCGATCCAAGGGAATCGGGCCGTCGAGGGTCTCGGTACCCCGGGAGGTCAGTTCGAGGATCTTGTCGCCGAGCGCCGCCCGCGCCTTGATCGCGGCTTCGGTGCGGTCCCCGAGCCGTACGTCGTTGCGGACCCCGAATCTGACCAACACCCTCGGCCCGTCGAGGTCCACACCGTCCACCTGACCCACCCGCAGACCGGAGTACTGAACGGCGTCGCCGGGTTCCAGGCCACCGGCATCGGCGAAGTAGGCACTGTAGCTGCGGTCGGAGTTGATGAACGGCAGCTTGTTGTACTGGAGTGCGGCGATCACGATCACGACGATCAACGCCGCGCCGATACCGCCGATGATCAGGGGGTTGCGCTCTTCGAAGGACTTCATTTCGGGGCGCACCTCCCGGTGCTCTGACCGGCCACCCTGAGGTAGACCGGTTGGCCACCTTTGCCATTGAGCTTCAGCACGATGTCGCACAGGTAGAAGCTGAAGAAGTCGCCGTACATGCCCTGACGGGAGAGCACCCGGTAGGCGTCGGGCAGACCGTTGAGCAGGTTGTCGAGGTAGTCATGATCGGCCACCGCGGTTCCCGCGACCTGATCGAGACCGTCGACCACCCTCTTCAGGGCGGGCCGGCTCTGGTCGAGCAGGTCGGCGATCGACCGGGCGGCGGCGTCGGTGTAGGCGATTCCGTTGGTCACGTCATCCTTCTGTTCGGCGAGCCCGTGCACCAGGGCGGTGATCGAGTCGACGGCCTTGGCGAACTGGTCGCTCTGGTCACCGACGACACCCAGAACCGTGCTGAGGTTGGTGATCACCTCGCCGATGAGCTTGTCCCGGTCGGCCAGGGTGTTGGTCAACGTGGCGGTCTGGCTCAGGAAGGTCCCGACCGTTGCGCCCTGCCCCTGGAACACGCTGACGAGTTGCGCCGTCAGGACGTTGACCTGCGCGGGATCCAGCGCCCGGAACAGTGGGCGGAAACCACCGATCAGGGCATCGAGGTCCAACGCAGGCGAGGTGTTGGCCAGCGGGATGGTGTCACCCGGGCGCAGTGTCCGGGTGCCACCCGCGCCCTCTCCCAGGGACATGAACCTGCCGCGAATCAGGTTGTCGTACTTGATGGCTGCCTTGGTTCCCTGGGTCAGGACCACCGAGGGGTCCACCGCGAATGTCACCAGCATGCCGGCGTCTCCGTCGATCGTGATGTCCCGGATCTGGCCGACCTCCACCCCGGCGATGCGGACGAAGTTTCCCTTCTCCAGCCCGGACACGTTGCTGAACAGGGCTTTGTATTCGACCAGCTTTTCGAAGCGAAGCTGCCCGAAGACCGCGAACAACCCGAAGATCCCGAAGACACAGACCGCGACGAAGACGGCCAGCCGCCACACTATGGCCGGTAGTGATCGCCTCATTCGGCTCCTCTCGTGGTCGTTGCGGGTGTCATCGGTACCTGTGCTCAGCCGCCCGGCGGGGGCGGAGCCGGCGCCGGGGGCGGCGGAGGCACATTCGGGAACAGCGGTGTGCCGTCGGGTCCGTACCAGGGGGCGCCGTACGGCGGGCTGCCCGGCGGGACGATCGGGCCGGGCGCCGGCGGTCCGTTCAGCCGCACCGACGGCGGCTCGGGTACCGCCCGGGTCGCCGGGAAGTAGTCGATCCAGAACGGATGTCCGATACCGGGATTCGGGCGTAGGTCCAATCCGGTTCCCCACCCCGTGTTGGTCACCAGGTAGCGCTGGGGCCAATTGTTGTCGACGATCGGTAGCGAGCCACAGCCCGGCTTCCCGCCGGGCCCGCCCTTGGCGGCCACGATCGGGAGGTTCTCCGGATACTTGTAGAGGTCGTCGCCGAACAGCAGCGCGCTGTCGAGTTGCACGGACCGCCCGTTGCCGCCCAAGGCCTGGGCGCCGTGGTCGTGGTAGAACACCGCGCCCAGGATGGTGCAGGCGATCTCCGGGTTGTACTTGTACAGCAGGTCGGTTGTCGGCTCGGCGGTGTTGATCGCCTGGACGAGGTTGTCCTGGTTAGGGGCCAGCAGTTGGATCCCACTGTTGGAGAAGCCGGTAACGCTGAGCAGCAATGCATCCAGCGCCGACGCGTTGGCGGAGATGGTCTTGGCGGTGGTGCTCGCGGCGTCGAGGACGGCGAGGATATCGGGGGCGGCCGCCGCGTAGGTGTCGCTGAAGCCCTTGAACGCCCGCCAGTCCGCCCGGATGGTGTCCTGCCGTTGGTTCAGGGCGATCAGCACCTCGTTGGCCGCACTGGTCGCCTCCCCGATCCGCGGACCCTTGCCCCGCACCCCGTCGGCGACGGCCGTCAACACGGCATTCAACTTCGAGGTGTCCACCTTGTCGAGCAGGCCGACCAGGTTCTGGAAGATCGTGTTGACCTCGGTGCTGACGTTCTGACTGTAGAGCGTCTGGCCCGCCGAGATCCGCTGCGCATCAGGGTGTTCGGGGTAGATCAGGTCGACGTACTTGGCACCGAACGCGGTGGTGGCGCGGATGCGGGCCGAGACGTTGGCCGGGATGAACTTCACCTCGTCGGGAAACAGGTCCAACCTGAGACTGACGTGGTCGGTGCCGCTTTGGATATGGCTGACCCGCCCGACCTGGATGCCGCGCATCTTGACCTTCGCGCCGCTCTCCATGACCAGCCCGGAGCGGTCGGCTGCGAGGGTGACCGGGACACTCGGTATGAAGGTGCCGGCGAACAGCGCCGACGACATCAGTACCAGCCCGCCGATGGTGACCAGCATGATCAAGGTCCACCACGCGGGGTGCAGTCGCCGTTCGCCGGCCCGTGCTCTTTCCATGGCTAGCCCGACAGGTTGAAGTTGCCGGACTGGCCGTAGATGGCAAGGGAGACAAACAGCGTCACACAGACCGCGGTGACCAGTGAGGTGCGCACCGCACGGCCGACGGCTTCACCGACACCGGCCGGCCCGCCCGTGGCGGTGAAACCGTAGTACGTGTGCACCAGCATGATCACGATGGCCATGGTGATGGCCTGGAAGAAGGACCAGATGAGGTCGGTGGGATTGAGGAACGTGTTGAAGTAGTGGTCGTAGACGCCGGTGGACTGGCCGTAGACACTCGTCGTTCCGAATCTGGCGGCCAGGAAGGACATCAGCACCGCGATGCAGTACAGCGGGATCACCACGACGACGCCGGCGACCACCCGCGCGGACGCCAGGTAGGCCACCGAACGGATGCCCATGACCTCGAGCGCGTCGATCTCCTCGTTGATCCGCATGGCGCCGATCTGGGCGGTCGCTCCCGCACCGATGGTGGCCGCCAGGCCGATACCGGCGACCAGCGGGGCGATGAGGCGCACGTTGAAATAGGCCGAGATGAATCCGGTCAGCGCCTCCACGCCCATGCCGGACAGCGAGTTGTATCCCTGGACCGCGATCAGCGCGCCGGCCGACAGCGTCAGGAAGCCGACGATGACGACCGTGCCGCCGATGATGGCAAGTGCGCCGGTGCCGCCAAGGCTCATCTGGGCGATCAGGCGCAGCAGCTCGAACTTGTACTTCGTGGCCGCATCCCCGATGCCGCGCAACGCTTGAATGTAGAACTGCATCTGCGTTCCGACGCGGTTCCAGCCGCCAGCCCATTTCCGGACGGTTCGGGAGGCTCGGGGGAACGTTCCCCGGAAGGCGACGGCGGTCACATCGTGGCCTTTACCCCGACCGCGGTCGCGACCACGTTGATGACGAACAGTGCGACGAAGGTGTAGACCACGGTCTCGTTGACGGCGTTGCCCACACCGGCTGGGCCGCCGCCGACGGAGATCCCCTTGTAGCAGGCGATCAGACTGGCCGTCAGCCCGAAGAGGGCGGCTTTGGCCAGGCAGATGACGACCTCGGGGGCCCCCACCAGCAGGGTCAGGCCGGCTACGAACGAGCCGGGGGTGACGTGCTGGACGAACACCGAGAATCCGAATCCGCCGAGGAGCCCCACGATGGTCACCAGCCCCGACAGCAGCAGCGCCACGAAGGTGGCGGCCAGCACTCGCGGGACCACCAGCGCCTGAACGGGATTGATTCCCAGCACCCGCAGTGCGTCGAGTTCTTCGCGGATGGTCCGGGCCCCGAGGTCGGCGCACATCGACGTCGCGCCGGCGCCCGCGACGACCAGAACCGTCACCAGTGGACCGATCTGCGTCACCGCGCCCAGCGCCGTTCCGGTGCCCGAGTAGTCGGCGGCGCCGAACTCCACCAGCAGGATGTTGAGGGTGAAGACGGTCAGCACGGTGAACGGGATGGACAGCATCAGCGTCGGGACCAGCGATACCCGGGCGACGAACCAGGCCTGTTCGATCAGTTCCCGCCAGGCAAACGGCCGCCGGAAAATGAACACCATGGTGTCCATCGACATCGCGAAGAATCCGCCCACTTTCGCCAGCGGCTCGGTCGAGATCAGCGTCCTCATGAGCGGTCTCCAAACCGGCCCTGGCAAGCGGCGCACAGGGAGCCGCCGCCATGCCTGCGCGGTTCGCCGCCCGGGCGGCCGGTCTCGGTGCAGCATGTCGGCACTCGGCGCGCGGCCCGAGCGCAGCTCAGCGCCGCCGAACGAAGCCCCGTTCTGCCCTCATCCCGGGCCCGCCACAACCTCATACCGAACACCCCTGAAGGGGGCCACGCCGACCTGAGCACTGAACCTTCTGTGGCACAACCATATTCACGAAGGTAACGACGGTCCGCACGCGTCGCCGAGCGCTCACCGCGCCCTTCGAGGCGGCGAGGGCGATATCCGGCGTCACTGCCATCCACGCTTTCCTCCGGGTTGTAACCACATCAAAACACTGCCCTAATATTGTATAGTGATAGCCACAATAGCAAGGGGTAGCGGTGAACTTTGAACTTTCGCCAGAACAGCTGGCACTTCGAGAACGCGCGGTCGAGGCGGCCACACCGTGGCGCTCACAGGTGGACCGGTGGGACCGTGAGGACACTGCGCCCTACCGTGACGTCGCCGACGCGATGGCCGACGCAAAGCTGTGCGGGTTGACGATGCCAGCAAAGTACGGTGGGGCCGAACTCAGCGTGGTCGACTACATGATCACGGTGGAGGCGCTGATCACCACCTCACAGTCCTGGATCGTCGCCGAGCCGACGTTCGGGTCGACCGGTCCGGGGCCCACCATCGTGCTGTGTGCCGAGAACGAGGCCACCCGCGAGAAGTTTCTGCCCGATATCGTCAACGGCCGCAAAGCGTGCGCGATCGCGTTGACCGAGCCGGATTACGGTTCCGACCTGACGGCGTTGTCGACGACCGCCACACCCGACGGCGACGGCTACATGATCAACGGGTCCAAGCGGTTCATCACCGGGTCACCCGAAAACGAGCTCTATGCGACGTTCGTCCGGTTCGGCGAGGCGCCGGGCCACCGTGGCATCGGAGCGGTCATCGTCGAAAAGGGCACGCCCGGGCTCCGATTGGAGCGGGGAGCGCACTTCTCCGGGACCCGCGGGCTGCCGCACGGCGAGGTCCACTTCGACAACTGCGTGATACCCGCCGAGAACGTGATCCGCGGTCCCGGCCATTTCGCACAGCTGATGATGGCCTTCAACATGGAACGCATCCACAACGCGACGCTGAGCCTGGCGCTGGCGGAGGCCGCCTTCGCCGAGGCGGTCCGGTACACGTCCAACCGGAACGCCTATGGCAAACCGATCATCGAATTCCAGTCCGCCTATCACACATTGGTGGACATGCGACTGGCGATCGACCATCACCGGCTGCTCACCCACCATGCCGCGGCCACCGCAGTCGACGGACGCTACCCGAACGCCGTCGACGCGACGTTCGCGAAGCTGTCCGGCTGCACGATGCTGCCAAAGGTCACGCATGACGCGATGGTGCTCTGCGGCGGTGACGGCACCACGCTCGATTTCCCGGCCCAGCGCCTGCACCGCGACGCGATGGCCGCGCTGGTGGCCGGCGGGTCGCCGCCGGTGTTGAAGAACGCCTTGGCAGCGCAGCTGTTCCCCGAACACAACTTCCGCCAATGACGTTGGAAACCAGCCTATTCGCGACAAGATGCCGGAACTTTCTGGACAGACATGCCGAACGCATCGATGAAGCGGGCAGCGTCAGCGCCGATGCATCCGACGAGATACCGGTGTTCGACAGTCCGGAGCCGCATGAGGAGCAGGTCCAGCTGGCCGCCGCCCGCGAATGGCAGCGCGAGCTCTTCGACGCGGGACTGGCATGGATAACCGGTCCGCCGGAGTACGGCGGCGCCGGGCTCGACGACGAGCATCAACTTCTGTTCGAGGAGATGTGCGCGGAATATCGGCTGCCCAAGCTCGACACGGTGTTCGTCACGTTGCACATCGTGCTGCCGGGCATCGTGGCATCGGCATCCGAGGAGCTCAAGCGGCGGTTGGTGCCGTCTATGCTGCGCGGCGACACCATCGCCTGCCAGCTGTTCTCCGAACCCGGCGCGGGATCGGACCTCTCGGCGGTCTCCACCCGCGCGGTACCGGTCGAGTCCACAGGCACCGGATCCGGTGAGTGGGTCGCGTCAGGCCAGAAGGTGTGGACCACCGGCGGCCACTACAGCGACGTGGGGTTGCTTCTGGCGCGAACCGGCGACGACCCGAAACCGCACCGCCGGCTGACGATGTTCGTCGTCGACATGCACGACCCGGCCATCGAGGTGCGCCCGCTTCGCGAGATGAGCGGCGGCGCCCACTTCAACGAGGTCTTCATCGACAACCTCCGGATATCCGATGACCGTCGGGTGGGCGAAGTCAATGGAGGCTGGCGGGTCGCCATGGCGACGCTGGGCGGCGAGCGCAAAGCAGTCGGCTACAGCCGCGACGCTCCGAACTGGGTTGTCGTGCTGCGACTTGTCGAGCTCACCCGGAAGGCCGCGCTTCAGGGGCCGGTCGACCCCAGCGTGGTGGACGCGGTCGTGGACTGCTACGTGCTGGGCAGCGTCATCGAGCGCACCGCCGCGTCGCTGAGTGCCGCCGAACGACGCGGCGAACTCATCGGGCCGGAGATGTCCACGCTCAAGCTGCTGCGCAACCGGCTGCTCAGCAAGTGCATGGACACCGCCAGGCATGTCCTGGGCATGAACATGCTCGCCGATAGCGGCGAATGGGGTACCTACGCCTGGGGGTACGCATCCACGCTCGCCCCGGGTCTGCGGATCGGCGGCGGCACCGACGAAATTCAGCGCAACGTCATCGGCGAACGGGTGTTGGGGTTACCAAGGGGGCGGTGAGGAGGTGGCCTCATCCAGGCCAGTTCAGAAGCGGGCCGGCTGACAGCTGTGGATGTAACCCAGGGAAGTCTGCTATTCCGTTGGGCGGAAATAGGGTTCAACCGTGCCGCTGAGCTTGACGACCATCGGATTTCCGCGGCGGTCCTTGGCGGTGGGAACTTCAACACGCACCCAACCCTCAGCCACGTTGTATTCGTGAACGTTGGTTTTCTCCACACCATTGAAGCGGATACCGACGTCGCGGCTGAGCACCTCTTCGTTATAGAAGGCGCTGCGCGGATCGATGGAAAGGTGATTCGGTGGAACGTCTGTGTTCTGATCTTCGGACATGATGGCTTTCGTTGAGTGCGGCGTTAGGTTCTCGGGTTTGATTCGCTAGAAATCTACGCGACCCTGCCGCGCTCTTGGCGGAGTCGAACTCGAACTCAGACAGGTGGAGAAACCATACCTAAACTACGCCCCCCGGGGTACAGGCCCACCCAACTTGAGTGTGGGGCACGAAGCTGGACTATCTGCTGGTCGACGCCGCCATCATGATCCCCCGCCGCCACCAACGGTGGTACCACGACCCCGTCGCATTCGCGATCATGCCGGATGCCCGACACACGATCGGTGCCTGGTCCGTGAACAGCCTGGACCGCTCGGTTCTTGGGGGCGATTTACGGCCAGCGGGCCTGACAGCGGATCACATCGCGTCGAGCAGGGGCGCGAGCCGGTAGTCGACCAGTCGGCGCATCGCCAATCCGGTGGTGGTCTTCTCCACCCCATCGATGTCGAGAATCAAACCGGCGATCCGATACAGGTCATCGGCGTCGCGAGCCACCAGGTGGACCAGCAGATCGGCGACGCCGCTGAGACCGTGCACCTCGATCACTTCGGGAACACGCTTCAGTGCTTCACTGATCGGCCCCAGCTTTCGCTGGGTGACGGTCACCATGATGAACGCGGTCAGCGGGTAACCCAGTGCCGCCGGGTCGATCCGCCGATCGAAGGACTGCACCACGCCGTCGGTCTCGAATTTGGCCAATCGGGCGTGGACGGTGTTGCGGGCTAGGCCCGTCGCCTCGGCCAGGGCCACCACGGTCGCGCGCGGATCCTTGGTCAGCGCACGCAGTATCCGGGCGTCGATCTCGTCGACGATGCGCGTCGGCTTGGGCATAACGACCACCTCTCGGGCTTCACACAGTCCAATGGCTGCGCATATTGCTCATCGAAATACTACTCAATTGCGCCATATGACATTGAATGGTGGACTCCTGTGAGCTAGATGCGTACCAGCAAGTGAGGACATATGGACGCCGCACTATCCGTCGAAACCGACGCTCAGGCCGCGATGCTCGACGTCCTTCGCTGTGTCGAGGAGCGTGTGCTGTGGCTGTCGACATCGATGGTCCATCACGCCAACCGGGTGCGGCCCAACACCTCGGGCCTGAAGGTCGGCGGCCATCAAGCCTCGAGCGCCTCGATGGTGACGATCATGACGTCGTTGTGGTTTCACCAGCTGCAGTCCGGTGACCGCGTCTCAGTCAAGCCCCATGCCTCACCGGTACTGCACAGCATCAACTTCCTGCTCGGTGCGCTCGACGACGATCAGATGACGACACTTCGACAGTTCGGGGGCCTGCAGTCCTACCCGAGCCGGTCGAAAGACCCGGATCCGGTGGACTACTCCACCGGATCAGTCGGGATCGGTGCGACCGCCCCGATCTGGGGTGCGATGGCACGCCGCTACGTCAACACCCACCTGGGCACCGGCGGACACGGACGGCAGTACTCGCTCGTCGGGGACGCCGAACTCGACGAGGGAGCGGTGTGGGAGGCCATTCTCGACCCGGGCATCGCCGAACTGGGCGAGGTCGTCTGGATCGTCGACCTCAACCGGCAGTCGCTGGACCGAGTGGTGCCCAACATCGCTGCGCGCCGGTTGGAGTCGATGTTCGCGGCCGCGGGCTGGCAGGTCATCACGGTCAACTTCGGCCGGCTACTGCAGTCGCTGTTCGCCCGTCCCGGCGGGCAGGCCCTGCGCCGGCGGATCGTGGCGATGGAGAACCCGGAGTATCAGCGGCTGCTGCGCTGCGATGCCGACCAACTCCGGCAGCGACTTCCCGGCGATGGCGCGGACGGCGCCGAAATCGCCGGGCTGATCACCACTCTCGACGACGCCACGTTGACCGCTGCCATCCGCAACCTGGGCGGACACGACCTGGCCTCCCTGACCGAGGCATACGGCCAAATCGACGACACCCGCCCCACGGTGATCATCGCCTACACCATCAAGGGATACGGGCTGCCCACCGAGGGGCATCCGCAGAACCATTCCGCCCTGCTGAGCAATGACGAATACGGTGCTCTGGCAATCAGACTCGGAATGGACGAGCATCACCCATGGCAGCACTTCGACGCAGCGGATCCGACGGGGCGACTCTGCGCGGCCACCGCGGCACGGCTTCACCGCGATCCCCAACCGGCCGCAGCGCTGCCCGCGATTCCCGTCGACATCGGCCGCACCCCCAAGGGCACGGCCACCACTCAGTCAGCGCTGGGCAAAGTCCTGCTCGATCTCACCCGCGAGGCCCCCGAGGCGGCCAAGCGGGTCGTGACCGTCTGCCCCGACGTCAGCTCGACGACCAACCTCGCCGGCTGGGTCAACAAGGTCGGCGTGTGGTCGGCGGCCGAGCGACGCAACTGGTTCGCCGACGACGCACAGACGTTGATGCACTGGAACGAACGGCCCAGCGGTCAGCACATGGAGCTCGGCATCGCCGAGACCAACCTCGTCGGGCTCCTCGGCGAGTTGGGCGCTACCTGGAGTCGTTGGGGACAACCCCTTTTCCCGATCGGCGTGCTCTACGATCCGTTCATCGAACGGGCCCTGGAGCCGTGGTCGTTCGGGATCTATGCCGGTGGCCAGTCCATCGTGATCGGCACACCGTCGGGGGTCACGCTCGCGGCCGAAGGCGGCGCCCACCAGTCCATCAAGACCCCCTCCATCGGCCTGGAACAGCCGGGGTGCACCAGCTATGAACCGGCGTTCGCCATCGACGTGGAATGGACGCTGCTGGCCAGCATCGCCCGGCTCGGCCGGCCCGACGGCACGTCGGCCTACCTGCGATTGTCGACCCGCCCCGTCGACCAATCCCTGGCCGTCGTGCCGGACGACCCCGCGGCACGAGAACGTCGCCGCCGTCAGGTGATCGCCGGCGGCTACCCGCTGCGCCGCCGTGACGACGCACAGGTCACCATCGTCACGATGGGAGCGCTGGTCACCGAGGCTCTCGCCGCCGCCGACCGGCTAGAGCAGATCGGCATGCCTGCCGACGTGATCTGCGTGACCAGCCCGGGGCTGCTGTTCCAGGCCTGGCAGGCACGTCAGGGGCGCGGCCCTGGCGAAACATGGATCCTGGACCAGCTTTTCCCGGCCGACTATTCGACTCCGATGGTCACCGTCCTCGACGGACACCCGCACACGCTGGCCTTCCTGGCCAACATCCGGCAGGCCCGACTCACCGCCCTCGGCGTCTCCGGATTCGGTCAGGCCGGAGCACTCGAGGACGTCTACCGCTATCACGGCATCGACACCGACAGCATCGTGCGCGCCGCTCTGGACATCGTTTAGACCGAACAGGATTACCGAAACCATGACGACCGTTGACCAGAGCCTCGAGACCACAGTGAGCCTGCCATCCCTGGGCGACAGCGTCGAGGAGTGCACCGTCACGCGCTGGCTCAAGAAGCCCGGTGATCGTGTCGAGCATGACGAGCCGCTGTTGGAGATCGCCACCGACAAGGTCGACACCGAGATTCCGGCACCCTGTTCGGGGACGCTCACCCGGATCATCGCCGATGAGAACGACCTGGTTCCCATTGGTGCCGCGCTCGCGGTGATCACCCATGCCGGCCATGAAACGCCCAGCGAAACACCACTTCCCAGCCGAACAATAGTCGCAGATGCCGCCGAGGCGCCCACAGCAGCGGTGACCGAGAAGCTGCCTCCGATCCGGCGCACCATTGCCCGACGGATGCTCGAATCACTGCAGGTTTCGGCGCAGCTGACCACCGTGGTCGAAGTCGACCTGAGCGCGGTGAGCCGGTTGCGCGGCGACCACAAAGACGAGTTCCTGAGCCGCACCGGGGTCAAATTGTCCTTCTTGCCGTTCTTCGCCAAGGCCGCACTGGACGCGCTCCCCCCGCACCGGATGCTCAATGCGTCCCTCAACACCGAGGTCACCGAGGTCACCTACCACAGCGGCTGCCATCTCGGCATCGCGGTCGAGGGTCCGAAAGGACTGATGGTGCCGGTGATCCGGGACGCTCATGCCATGGGCATTGCCCAGCTCGCGGGAGCGATTGCAGACGTGGCCGACAAGGTTCGCAGTGCGACCATTTCCGTCGACGAGCTCAACGGCGGCACTTTCACGATCACCAACACCGGTAGTCGGGGTGCGTTGTTCGACACTCCGATCATCAACCAGCCCCAGACCGGAATCCTCGGTACCGGTGCCGTGGTGGAGCGTCTCGTGCCAGTCCGGGATGACACCGGCGCTTTCCGGATCGAAGCGCGACCGATGGCGTATCTGTCCATCTCCTACGATCACCGCATCGTCGACGGGGCCGACGCGGCCGGCTTCCTCGGTACGGTCAAGCAGCACCTGGAACGTGGCTTCACCGCAGCCGATCTGGCCGGCTGAGCGAAGATCCCACGATGGCCAAACTCGTTTTGTTCGGCGCCAGCGGGTACGCCGGCAGCAGGATTCTCGACGAAGCCATTCGGCGCGGTCACGAGGTCACCGCAGTCGCCCGGCGCAGAGAGCTCCTTCCCGCAGCGCGCGATTCCGTTCGGACGGTGGCCGGTTCGCTGCATGACAGCTCCCTCGTGGACGAACTGACTGCGGACGCCGACGTACTGATCTGCGCGGTCACCAGCGGCCCCGACCACGCTGGCCACACACTGCTCGACGCCCTGCCCAGTATGGTCGCTGCGGCTCAGAGCCGACGGGTTCGCATCGCGGTGGTCGGAGGGGCGAGCAGCCTGCTACTGGCCGACAGCGGTGAGCCGGTGCTCACCACACTGGAATCTATCGCACCGCCCGACAAGCTGCGCGACATCCGACTCCACAACGACTTCCTCGATGCGCTCCGCCGCACACCTGACGACGTGGACTGGTTCTACCTCAGTCCGCCAACCGGATTCGGGGCCCACGTTCCTGGTGAGCGGCTGGGACACTACCGCGTCGGCGCCGACGTACTGCTCGCCGACGATCAGGGGAACTCGGCTATCAGCGGCGAGGACTACGCCATCGCATTCCTCGACGAGATCGAGCGCCCCCGGCATCACAGGTGCCGGTTCACCGTCGCGTACTGAGATTCCTCATGCGCAGGCGTAGCCACCGTCGACGGTGAACTCCGACCCGGTGCAAAAGCTGGACGCATCCGATGCCAGGAAGGCGATAACGGCGGCCACCTCTTCCGGACGGCCCAGCCTCGGCTGCGGTAGCGCGGCAGTCATCACGTCGAGAACTTCACGCGGGAAGCCGGTGAAGATCGGTGTCTCGATCAAGCCCGGATGCACCGAGTTCACCCGGATCGAGTAGGACGCGAGATCCAATGCGGCACTGCGGGTAAGGCCCCGGACTGCCCACTTCGATGCCGAGTAGGCGATGGCATCCTTGACCCCGACCAGGCCCGCCGAGGACGAGACGTTGACGATGGAGCCGCCACCGGCGGCCTTCATCGAGTCGAGCACCGCCTTCATGCCGAGAAACACGCCGAGAGCGTTGACGTCGAACGTGCGTTGAAACTCCGCTTGTCCGATCGCCTCCAGGCCACCGGGGGTGAATATCCCCGCGTTGTTGACCAACACCGAGATCGGACCGGACCGAGCCGTCACCTGATCGACCGCCGCGGTCCAGGACTCGTCATCGGTGACGTCGAGGTGCACGCCCTCGGCGGCAGGGATGTCAGCGGCAACGGCCTTGGCGCCGTGGGCGTTCACATCGGCGAGGTAGACCTGAGCACCGGATGCGGCCAGCGCCCGCGCCGCGGCTGCACCGATACCGCTGGCCGCACCGGTGACCAGCGCAACCTTCCCGTTGAGTGTCATCACGAGTTCCTTTCTAGAGATGGCCTTCGAAGGCCTCGAGCACCGGTCTGGGATCCATGAACTCCAGATGTTCCACCAGCGTGCCGTCGCGGAATCGCAGCCGGATGAAATAGCGATTGCGGTACGGCGCGCCCCATACCGTCGTCGCCTGCGAACGCGCGGTAACGAACACCAGGTCCGGATCATCAGCCGCCGCATGCATATCGACATCGGTGAACTCGAAGCTCTCCCATGCCTGCCACAGTGCCCCGACCCGTGCACGGTTGGTGTCCCTGCCTTCTGTCGGCATCGGCGCCTCACCGGGCATCAGCGGGGCGTGCATGCTGAACTCGGGGCTCACCAGCCCGTCCCAGTCTGCCAGGGCACCACCGGCCAACACCTCGAGCCACTTGTGGGCCCGCTCGGTACTGCTCACCGCTTCCATGAATCACCAATACCTTTCATCATCTCGAGGAGGCGTCCGGTCAGCTGTAACACGGGCCCCCACCCGGCGGGCTGCACGAGGCCGGCCCCAGTTCGACCCAGCTCAGGTCCATCCAGGGCGCCGACAGCCACGTCTTGGTGGGTTCGATGACAAACCGAAGCGGACCACGCTCGCAGTAGGTTCTGCCGTCCGGGGTTGCGGCACACGTCGTCCCCTCGTGCGTGATCCTGCTCCGCGGCGGTAGTGGCCGTTGAGCTTGTGTTCCCGGGAATCGGGCCGCCACCGACCAGTCGTAGTGAACAGCACGGTCGCCGTCGATCCACCCGATATGGTCGATGCCGCCGGGAATGTCACCGGCACAGCCGAAGCTGCCCAGACCCCAGATTCCGCAGTTTTGTCCCGTCGGGGCCACGAACCACACCCCGCCGGGGAGGGCGAACGTATTCGCGTCCAACGCATCGTAATATCGGATGTCCGGGAACGGATCGGCAACGGCCGCGGGTGTGGCCGGATCGGCCTGAGCCGTCGCCGAGCCGGTCAACGCCAGGATCATCGCGCTGACGACCGTCAGGGCTCGGCTAAGACAATTCATTGTCCGCAGTCGCACACGACCCTCCAGTCCTCGGTTCGTTCCCACCCAGTCATGCTGTGGCGTTAGGTGATCCGCGGAGTGATGCCGTAACACGCCGCATCGCCGACATCCAGGGTGTTCTGACAGATGACGCGCCCCTGGTAGATGATGCGCACAGTCACCCATCGTCCCGGGGCGGCGCTCGGTCGCCAGTCAGCTCGGATCTGGCTGCCGTCCGGGGGCGCTGCGCGGACGGCATGTACCGCCACCTCGCTTCGCCAGGGCAACGTCACGCCCTCCGTCGACATCCGTCCGGCAGCGTCTTGGTATTTGACAGTCGCGATCCCGATATCGGACGAGACAACCTCATAGGTGACGAGATCCTCCGCCCAGGCCATCGGCGGGTGGACGATGATCGCTGTACTGACCGCGATCGAGCACGCCACGGCGCGCACAACCGCCCTCACCACCGTGTTCACGTCCCCACCAGGATGACCACAGCGAGGATGTAGCCCGACTGTTCCTCATGGAGAAGGCTGGCCCCGAAATCGGTGTAGGAGCAGTCGGGAATCGCGTCGCGGCCCTCCAGAAGCAGACCCTTGATGGCGTCGTTCTCGTTTCGGGCCGCGCCCTGCAGCGAATACACTTGGCTCGCGTTGACACCGAGATCTGCGACTATCGCCGTCGGGTGCGGCTCGTCGGCCGGAACGTTCTCGGCCGTGTGATCGAGGTAGGCGTAGGTCGAACGATTGACTATGTCGGCCGCGTGCTCGACGGTCGGGTTGTAGCGCAGCGCCCCGCATGAGGCCGCGCCGCGTGCCGCCACCACCGCGTTCTGGATCTCGGGTGCGGGCTCGGCCGCCGCGGGTGCGGCCGACGATAGACCGATGACAATCGCCACGACGACGACAGACACGGCCCGATACAGGTGGCGACGGTACTCAGCGGCAGACATGGGACCTGTTGATCTTGCTTCCCCAGTGCAACATCCGCAGGTAGGACGGCCCGGTGAACCAGGTCGGCTGGCGGCCCCTGATCCCGGCGCTGACGTTGGACATCTGCTGCCAGAGCCCGTAGAAGCTGTCACCTTGATAGATGGGGAAATACATGTCGCCGGCATGGTCGTAACTCTGGGTGAGAGCTTGCGCGCGTGGAGCGAGGAAGGCAGCGGACTGGTCGATGTTCGCGGTGACGATATCGGCTTGCTGTTGGACCCCGTCGGCATCGTAGTGGCCGTTGTTGCGAATCAGGCTGTCGTTGAGTCCCTCGATCTGATACCTCAAGTCGTTGTATTGGGCGGTGAACCACTGGCACATCTCCCGCTCCGCTTGGATATCCGCATCGGTGACGTAACGGCGCAGTTCGTCGAACGGGAAGGGAAACATCGGCTGCCAGTCGTCGGAGACCGGTGTCACGATCGGCAGCGGCTTCGGCCGGTCATAGCTCGCAACGGGGTCGTAGTCGCCGGCTGGATCCGCGCCGGCCGACCCGCCGAGAGCCGTTGCGGCACAGAAGGCCAGTAACGCGGCCATCATCGCGTACGTTCGGCACGACCGGATCATTCCCACGCCAGGACTACTTGCCCAGAGCGGAATCGATTCCGCCGACATCGGTGATCTCCCAGTTGTTTCTGCTGTCGAGCGTGATGCTGTACGTCGCCGTGGACTGCAGCCCGTCGGGCGCTTGCATCGTCTTGGTGAGAACGCTGACGAACGAATCGACGGTGTAGATTCCGCCGGCGTCGGAGCGGACCTTTGCGGCCAACGGCCGTGCCGTCGATTTCCATTGCAGTGGTGCCAGCACCTGCTCCATCGAGTCGGCCGCCTTCGTCAGCTTGTCTTTCAGCTCGGGGGATGTGCCCTTGACCAGCTTGACTTTCCAGCCGTTGAAGTCCTGATAGTCCATGTCCGCAGCGTTGACCGCGTAGTCGGTGGCGATCTGCTCGGCTCGGGCCCTGTCGGTCGCCTCTCGTGCCTGCGTATCCAACTTCCCCCGAGCACCCGCGTACAGCCACCCCAGCACGCCTGCGGCACCCGCCAACAGGCAGATCACCACCGCGACGATCACGCTGCGCAAGGACACTGACACCTGCCGGGGGTTCTTCGCCGATCGTGCCGAGGTCTCTTTGCCCTCTGATGATGTTGAGCGAGCGCCTTCTTCCGGCGTCTCGTGGTCATCGTTGTGCGCTGACGGCGTCGTCTCGATCATCTTCTCGGTATCGGTCGCGGACATGGCGGTTCTTCTTTCGGGTTGTCGGGAACGGACCCGGGTCTAGTGGTCGGGAATGGCGACGTGAAGGGTGATCGCCCCGTCTTCGGGTATGCCGGACAGGGCATTTGACAGTATTTGCGCGGTGTCGAAGTTCATCAGGGCGCCGCCGATGCCCTGGAACTGAGGCATTAGGGCATTGCTGATGACCTTGAGGTCCGATCCCCTGGTGTCGAGGAAGTTCTGGATGCGGTTCAGGAATTTCTGGAACAGAAGCATGTTCGTGGGGTTGTTCCAGGCGATGGTGTTCATCATCCCGGTCCAGACACGAGAGATGTCGTCCCCCGATGCCCTGAGGGCCGGGCTGATGTCAGCCAGTGCGGGGCCGACCCAGCCGGCGTTGCGCAGCAGTGTCTGGAAATTGTCCAGCACTTCCTGGCCTGTACCGTGCACGCCGACGATCATGTTCCGGGTGAGCGTGCTTGCCCTGGCCAGATTCGGCAGCACCTGATCCGGGTTGGGCAGAGCGGCGTCGGCCTCGCCGAGGATCCGTTTGAGTTGCTCGGGATCCATCTGGTCGAGGATTCGGACCACGCTGGTCGCCAGCTGCGAGATCGACGGTGGCACCGTGATGGACTCGGTCGCGATGCGCTGGCCGTCGGTGAGCATGGGCCCTTTGGTCGTTCGTGGGATGAAGCCGATGAACGCTTCGCCGAGCGCAGAGAGGTTGTCCAGCCGCACGTCGCTGTCGACGGGAATGCGCTGATCGCCATCGATGTAGAAATCGATCGTGGCGTTGCTCACCGAGGATGAGATGGCGGTGACCTTGCCGACGGCGGCGCCGCGCAGCAGCACACTCGAGCCGACCACCAGTCCCTTGACATCCGGTACCGCCATGGACAGATTGATGCGGTGATCCGGCGGCCCGATCCGCAGGCCGAAGGAGCCGATGTATGCGGCGGCAATGGCGATGATCACGGCGAATGCCGCGAACGAGGCGATGTTCTTGGCGGCCCTCACGGCGTTGCTCCCAGTATGCGAAGGACATCCTGGACGTTGCCGATCATTTCGTGACCGTCGGGCCCGACGATCGAGGTGATGTTTATCGCCGGATACTTGTCGACGGGGAAGAAGTCGTCGGTGAACAGCTTGCGCCATTTGGGTGCCTCGGCTTCGAAGTCCCACTTGCTCTGCTGGATGGCGCCGGTTGCGTTGCCGAGCGAGTTCAGCAGCGGCACCAGCCAGAATCCGCCGCTGTAGATGCTTCCGATGGAAGGAAGGATCGTGCCGATGTAGGTGGCCACCTGTGATGCGCGGTCGAAGCCGAGCATGCCTGCTGGTGAGAACCAATATCGGTACACCGGCAGGTTGCGCTTGATCACCTCAGCGGTCCCGGATACACCGTCGAGCCACTTGTCGACCGTGTCGATGTTGTTCGAAAGATCGGACAGGTCCACCGCGACGCGGCTCACCAGACTACGCAGCTCCCCTGTTCTCGACGGGGTGACGTTGTTGATGCCGATGATGGTGTTCTGAACCCGCTGGATCGACCCGCTGCCGACGAAATTGGCCAGATTGGCCAGCGTGTCCTCGAGCTGCGGGGGTGATGTGGTCTGCTCCTGCGGAATTCGTCCGCCGGCGGCCACTGGTGCTGCCGGTTCCTCACCTGAGGACGGTCGCTCGAGGGCCACGTAGGTGTCGCCGAGAACGGTGGATTGCTGCAGGGTTGCATGAGTGTTCGCCGGTACGACCACCCCCGTATCGATCCGTGAGGTGACGTCGACTCGAGTGCTCTTCAGGTCGACGCGGGTGACCACACCGACGGTGGTGCCGTCCTGCACCACCTTCGCCCGCTCGGGCAGGTTGAGGACGTTCGCGAACTCGATGACGATGTCGTAGCCTCCACCGTGAGTTCCTCCGGGCTGCGGCAACGAGTTCACCGTGATCGACGCGCAGGACGAGACCAGCACGGCCGCGGTCGCGGCGGCGATCATCGACCGTATCCGGCGCTTCACCGGTGGCTCGCTTGCTGGACGACGTATTGCAGCAGCGCGACGTCCACGGCATACGGTTGGCCGTTGACGTCGGCGCAGCTGCCGGGCATCGATGCGTTCATCGCACCGCACAGCGCCAACCCGTCGTGGGTGCGAACCCGGAAGAGCGGCGGCCGGTAGGCGATGTTGAAGGTGCCGAATTGCTTGGCGTTGACATGGTTTGCCGCGGTGTTGATCCACCACGGGACACCGTCGAAGAGGCTGGCGAGGGCGTTCGCATGCGGGCTGGTCTTTCTCATCGCCGCGCTCACCGTGTCCAGCGTTATCTGCGTTTCGTCGCCCAGTCTGGTCTCGAGCACCGCAACCGATTCCAGCAACGGTCCCAGGGTCCCGATCCCGTCCGGGCCGGCCAGTCGCGCGGTGCCGTCGAGCGCGGTCGCGACGTCTCCGGTGGTGGTGCGCGCATCCTGCAGGATTTCCTTCAACGGTCCCCTGATGTCCTTCAACGTCGTGGTGAGTTGGGCCACGTTCTGGGTGATCGAGCCGATATCGCTGATCGCCTGGTCGGGACTGTCGAGGAGTGACGACGTCATCGCCAGAAGACGGCCGGTCTTTGTTCCGTTTCCGTGCGTCAATTCATCCAGGCCGCGAACGGTGTCGGCGATATTGGTTGAACCACTGGTGTTGATCGCCTGAAGGAAGATGTCGGCCGATCCGATGACCTCGGACAGGGTCTTCGGAGAAACCGATCGACTGAGTGGAATGCACGCCGCCGCATCCAACTGCGCACCGCCGGCATAGTTGCCGACAAGTTCCAGGGACCGGTCAGCCAGGATGGAGGCCGAGCGGATGATCGCCTTGACATCGTTGGGGAGTCGACGCTGCTCGGTCACCGAGAAGTTCACCCGAACGTGCGCCGGCCCGGGGTCGATGGACGTGACTTTGCCGATGGGGTAACCCATCTGGGTGACGGGGTTACCCACGTACAGCCCGATCGTGTCCGGCATGAACGCGCAGTACGCCGCATCGGGTCGGCTGCTGGGGGCGCAGGACGCCGCCGCCCCCACGGTTGCGACGGCCGTGAAGCCGGCCAGCAGGACCCGGCAGGCTCGGCGAAGTGTCGGCGCGGTCATCAGCACGGGCTTCCGGGCATCGGGATGCACAGATCGGTGGCCAGCAGTTCCGGGCGCGCATTCTGGGCATCCAGCACCCGCTCGATCTTGTCCCTGATGCGACGCAATCGGGGCACGATTCTGCTGTTGTTGTCCACCCATCTCCGAACCCGGTCCTGCCACTCGCGGACCCGTTGGATGAACTCCTCACGATGGTTCACCCAGAACTTGGCGTACGGCACCAGGAAGGCATCAGAGATGTCGCCCATACCCTTCAGCGCCCCACCGAATCCCTTGCCGTACAGCACCAGTGTCTGCTCGAGGATCGAGATCTTGGAAACCAGTTCTTGGAGTTTGCCTCGGTAGTTGCTCAACGACTCGATGTATTCGTCGGAGAGGTCGAGGATCTGGGAGATCTGTCCGCGTTGTCTGTCTATTGTTTCGGTGAGCGTATTGCCCGCGTCGATGACCGCTGCCAGGGTGTCCACATTGGTTCCTGTGAGCCCCGCCTGGAGTTGGTCCAGCGAGTCGCGGATCGGCTGGGGATCGACGCGTTCGGTGACTTTGGTCGAGTCGGCCAGGACACGCATCAGGCTGTACGGCATTGTCACCCGGTCGCGGGGAATGGAATTATGTCCCAAGGGTTTGTCCCCCAACGAGACGAGATTGACGTAGTAGCCGCCGACCACGGTGAGCATGCGAACCTGAATCTGGGACTGGTCCCCGACGAAGGCGTCGTCGTCGACGGTCGCACGAACCTTCACCTGCTCGGGCTCGATCGACAGTCCCTCGACCTTGCCGACGGTGATGCCGGCGATCCGCACGTCGTCACCCCGGCGCAGCGACGCGGCATCGTCGGTGTAGAACACGACGGTCTTCTGACCGGGCGGCCTTATGAAGAGCGCTGCGGCGGTGATGGCCAAGACCAGCACGATCGCCAGTGCAGCCACACCCCAGAACGTCGGATTCTTGGCAATTCTCAGTGGTTGCACAGGATCACCCGCTGGCCGTTGAGCAGTACGTCCATCGACTCGGGCAGTTGCGCGCGACCTCGTGAACACGGAACCGGCTCTCCCGCGTCTGCCGCCGGCTCGACGTTGTCCCAGATGACCGGTACACGCTTGAACGCGTCGCTGTAGTCGTCGAACACGGTGATCGCCCGGTCCAACCCGTTGTCGATATCCGCGGCCCCTGGCCTGAACCCGGCGTTCTCGAGCAGTCGAACGGCGGCAGAGGTGAATCCGGGCCCGTAGAGTTCGGACTTGCGAAATTCGTCCAACACCGAAAGCGCCGCGTCAACGGGCCGGTTCAGCCAATCCAGGATCTGAACGAACTCGCTCGAATGCCCGCCGAAGGTGTCGGCGATTGCACTGAGATTGTGCATCAACGTGGCGACCACCTGCTGGCGGTCGGACGCGAACTCGGTGAGCTTGCGAATGCTGTCGAGCATCGGGCCGAGGCCGCCGCCGTCGCCTTGGAGAAACGATGCGGCGTTGGCGGTGAACGCATCGATGTCGTCGGGGCTCAGGGTAGCGAGAACAGGTTGCAACCCGTTGAACAGCGTGGTGATGTCGAACGACGGCACGGTCATGCTCAACGGTATGTGGGTGATCTGCTCTGCACCCGAGGCCCGCTCGGCGGCGCCGGCCACGTCGACATAGCGCAATCCCGTGAGGGCCTGATATTTGATCGCCAGCCGGGTCGCGGGCACCACTGCGTATCGGGCGTCGAGACTGAGGTCGACCTCGGCGATGCTTTGGCCGGCTTTGCGGTCAAGGCGCATGGCCTTGACCTTTCCCACCCTGACGCCACGGATGCGCACGTCCGAGTCGACGTGCAGACCGGCGGCATCGCTGAACTCGGCAGTATACGAACGTGTTTCGTCGGTAACCGGCTGACGTAGAACGTTGACGATCAGAATGAGGACCACGGCGGCGAGCGCACTGCTCACCACGAAGCGCCACAATGCGGCTCTGGGTTCGATCACGGTGCCCCCATCGCATCGAGCGGAGCCTGCACGGCCGGGAGTTGATCGAGCACGATGTGCACCTGCAGCGCCCGCTGTTCGGGTGATCCGGCGTAGAGTTTCTCGAAGCGAGTTCGCAATTCCGCCAGCATGTCGGCCAGCCCTGTCGGCGTCACCAGGCCCGGCACGGTGTCGCTGAGCGTTTGGACCAGGTTGACGGCGGGAAGCAGGTCGCTGGTGTGCGACGACAGCAGCTTGCCGAGCGCGCCGAAGAATGAGTTCGCCATCACGTCAAGCGTTGCGATGGCGCGGTGCTTCCAGTAGTCGTCGGTCACCGGCTGTCCCGGAACCGGAACGGTATCCTGCCCGGGTAGTGCGTCCTTCCCGGAGACGGTGAACGTGACGAAACCAGATCCCTGGTTGAATCCGTAGCCGGCAGCGGTCGCGTCGTTGACGAAGGACGGGAAGGCCACGCTGATCCCTGCCGTATTCCGCAGCAGCTGTTCGGTACTCACCGTCTGGACCTTGGCCAATGACTCCGCCGCCGTCAGTATCGATTCGATCAGCGGGTTGAGCCCATCGGTGAACCGCGTCGCCCTGTTGATGACGTCGACCAACTGTGGTGTCACCACACCGCCGGTGATCTCCCCCAGGCGTGACAGCAGCGCCTGCAAGGTGAAGTTCCCCTTCGGCACCACGTCGATCTGCACGCCGTCGGCCAAGGGGTGCCCGCCTGCACCGGGGACCAGATTGATACCGGTCACGCCGAAGTAGTTCGCCGGGCGGAAGTCGACGCCCAGCGTATTGGTCAATCCAGCGGCGGGGGCCGGCTCCAGGTCGGCGTTGAGCCGCACATCGCCGTCGGCCAGACTCGATACCGCAGTGACCTTTCCGACCGTCACACCGTGCATCATGAGCGGCGTCCCCGTGGAAACCCCCTGGCCGACGTACGGCAGGTCCATCACCACCGAGATGCGGTCGGCCGGGTGGCCACCGAACGGGTTGGCGACGACGGTGTAACAGGCCACCGCGAAACAGAGGATGACCGCGACGCCAATAATGGTCAGCCTGCGCGTCTCCGCCTCTGCCGACATCCGGAACAGCACCTGGTCCCCTACCCCTTGAACACGAACTGTGGTTGCAGGCCCCACAGCATGATGGTGGTTGCGAGATCCAGGACCATGATCATCACCAGGCTGGCCCGGATCGCCCGGCCGGATGCCTCGCCGACTCCGACCGGGCCGCCGGATGCGAAGAACCCGTAGTAACAATGAATCAGTGTCACCGCGGTGCAGTAGACCGTCGCCTTCAGCAGCGAGGCCGCGATGTCTGCCGGGGTGAGGAACTCGACGAAGTAATGGTTGTACGTGCCGCCCGGCTGGGTGTAGAAGATGCGGATCACGGTGTCGGAGGTGACGAAGCTGACCACCAACGTCAGCAGGAATCCCGGTACGACGCAGAGTAATCCGCCGATGACACGGGTACCGACGACGAACGGGATAGCCCGGAGTCCCATGGCTTCGGTGGCGTCGATCTCGTCGGCGATCCGCATAGAACCGATTTCGGCGGTCATCCGGCAGCCGGCCTGGGAAGCGAACGCCACGCCGGCGACCAGCGGCGCCATCTCACGGACGTTTCCCCATCCACCGATGACGCCGGCCAACGCTCCCAGACCGATGAGGTTCAGCGTCGCGAAGGCCTCGATGGCGACGATGGCCCCGACTGTGATGCCGAGGATGGCCAAGACACTGATCACACCGCCGTCGACGATGATCGATCCCCGACCCCATGCCAAGTTGTTCATCACCTGAAGCGTTTCGCGCCGGTACCGTCGCACCGTGATCGGCAGCAGCCAGAAAGTTTGCCCGATGAACGTCGCCCACTGCCCGGCTGAGCGGAAGGGTTCGCGCAGGCGCGTCAGTAACCATGGCCGGACGGCCAACAAGGTCGACGGTGTACCAGAACGCTCCTGCGCCACGGCCGCCACTACGCCACCGCCATCGGGAAGAACATCGTTTGCAGTTGCGTAACAGCAAGATTGACGATGACGATGAGGATGACGTTCAGCACCACCGAGGCGTTCACCGCATCGGCAACACCACGCGGACCCCCCTTGGCCTCCATACCGCGTTGTGACGAGATCACCGCGACGATCGCCGCGAACAGAAATCCCTTCCCGAGGGTGAACCACAGGTCCACCAGCTTGGCGAACGACCCGAATGACAGCCAGAAGCTCCCCGGCGCAACTCCGTTGACGACTGTGGCGATGACGAACGCCGCGCCGACACCCATCGCGATGACGATGACGACCAGGATGGGGGTGATGAGAAGCAGCGCGAGAAACCGCGGTACGACAAGCCGCCGCACCGGGTCGACTCCCAACGTGCGCAGCGCATCGAGTTCCTCTCGAATTGCCCTGGCCCCGAAATCGGAGGCGATCGCCGAGGCGGCCGCGCCGCCCATCAACAGCCCGGCCGTCACCGGCGCACCCTGCCGAAGGACTGCCACTCCCGTCGCGGACCCGACGAGTGAATTGGCGCCCACCTCGTTGACCAGGCCGGACAACTGGACGGCGACCATGGCACCGAACGGGATGGCCATCAGCACCGCCGGCAACGCCGTCACTTTCAACAAGCCCCAGGCCTGCACGATCAACTCGCCGAACGGCAGGCGCAACGTCACGGTGTCCGTCACCGCGTAACGCATCACTGACCCTGCGAGCATCACACCGCGTCCGGTTGTCGCGGCACTGCGCGCTGGGATGGCGGCTATCCGCGAGAGCACCTCGACCACGCGGGTCCTCGACGTCGTCAAAGGGTGAGGAGCACCACCGCGGCGGTTCCGGCCGGCGGTTCCTCGGCCCGACGGAGGATCCGCGGGGCCTGCCGTGAGAACGGCCTCGGGCGTTGTCATGTGAGACTCAGTCAGCCACCGTGATGGCACCGATGGGGCAGCGGCGTGCGGCGAGCACCACCTGTGTCCGGAGCGCTTCATCGGGGCTGTCGTCGACCACCCGAACCTGCTCGTCGTCATCGCTGATCTGGAACACGGTCGGCGCGACTTCGACACAGACGGCGTGCCCCTCGCAGCGCTCGTAGTTGACGCTCACATGCATGCGTGCGGAATCCTGTCTCCTAGTGGTTAATTCGCAACAAGATCAGCGACTGCTGGTGAACTTCGCCCGGAGCGACGGGATTGCCGCGGTTTCGGTGCCGCAGAACTCGTACCTCACGGCTTCTGGGTCGACCAGCTCGATGTCGGTCAACCGACGCAGGACCTCCTGCAGCGCGACCCGCAACTCCATGCGGGCCGTGGGCGCCCCCGGGCAGGCATGGATGCCGAATCCGAAAGTGAGGTGCCGATTCTTGCGACCGAACTTGCGGTCGATGTTGAACTCCGCGGGTTCGTCGTAGACCTTGGGATCGCGATTCGCTGCAGCCCAGCACTGCTGCAGATAGCTGTCCTTGGGGATCGTCACTCCACCGAGTTCGACGTCCTTGGTCGCACGAATGTAGAGACCGAAAAATGGGGTGTGCAGCCGCAACGTCTCTTCCACCGCACTCGGGATGAGATCGGGATCTTCGACCAACCGCGCGCGAACGTCAGGACGCGTCAGCACCTCGTGGAGCAGGCTGCTCAGCGCGGCGACGCTGGTGCCGTGTCCGGCGATCAGGAACGAGTTCATGATCTGCCCGATCTCCAGCGGTCCCAGCGGCTTGCCGTCCAGCCGGGCGTTTGCGAGCACGGTGAGAAAGTCGTCGCGGGGTGCCTCCAGTCGCGACATCACCTCGGCCGCGCCGAACATGGCGAAGTCCATGAATGCCTGCGGGCCCTTCTCAGGGTCTTCGAAGTCGTTGAGGATGCGGTGGGTCAACTCACGCACCTTGTCCCGCTTGTCGATGTCGAATCCGATCACCCGGCACAGCGCGAACAGCGGAACCTCTGCGGCGAAATCGCTGACCAGATCGCATTCGCCGTTGCCGGCGAACGAGTCGATGAGCCGATTGATGTCCTCGCGCACACCCTCTTCGACGAGACCAGGGGTGTCGGCGTTGAAGGCCTGCGAGATGATCTCCCGCCACGCGGTGTGCTCCGGCGGATCGAACTCCAACGGCGGGAAACCCGGCCGGTCAACAACCGGCAGTACCACCGTCGGAGAGCACGAGAAGGTCTGCCAGTCGCTGTGGAGCGTCTTCACGATGTCGTAATCGAGCGCCAGATAGAAGCCGCCCATTTCATTGCTGTGGGCCACCGGGCAGCCCGCGGCCCGCGCCTGCTCGAAGAGGTCCAGCGCCTTGTCCGGTGTCGAGGTGTAGCTGCTGTAGCCGGCCAGCTCGGCTTCGAGGTCGGTGTCGAGTTCTTGTGCCATGGGCGTGCCTTCCTTGTGGGGAGCTCTGGTCTGTGTCGGGCGGTACCCGGAAATGACGGGCTATCGCCGGGATCGGCGAACGCCCGCGAACGCCGCCACACCGGACTGAGTGGACGTGCGGACCGCCGCGTTACGACACATCTCCGCTCTCCCTTCCGGCTCCAGTGCGCTGGGTCACATACTAGGCACAGTATTGACTGGGAATCAATGACTTTGAGTCGAACGACTTCAAATCGGCGTACTTCGACTCCTCTGCACCCGTAGTGAGCAGCACAGATAGGGTTCAGGCTGCGCATCCGGGAAGGCCTGCGAATTGCCGCCACCCGCTCCGCGCTCCTTGACGTGAAGTCAACGAACCGGTAGTCATGACATCGTGGCGGTGCCCAAGACCCGGCCGGGGACTGTCGTTCCGCCGTGTCAACGACGGCCATCGGGATTGTGGAGATCGAGATGACGCAACTCCTCCAGCGCGGTAGTGAGCACGCCGCCGAGACCACCGAGCTCACGGTCCGCTCGGTCGAGCACGTCGCAGATGACTGCATCTCGCTGGTGTTCGAGAAGGCCGGTGGCGGCGAACTGCCGTCCTGGTCGCCCGGTGCTCACATCGACCTGGTGCTGGGCCATGACCTCATTCGGCAGTATTCGCTGTGCGGCGACCCGGCGGACGGTTCCTCGTGGCGAGTGGGGGTCCTCCGGGAAAGGGTCAGCCGCGGCGGCTCGAGTTACCTGCACGACCGCGTTCGCGTCGGATCGACGCTGACAGCACGCGGCCCACGGAATCACTTCCCCCTCGAACCGAGCGCTCGTTATCTGTTCATTGCCGGGGGCATCGGGATCACGCCCATCCTGACCATGGTCAGGGCTGCCGAGGCCGCGGGCGCACAGTGGCGTCTGCTCTACGGAGGTCGACGACGATCGTCGATGGCGTTCCTGGGCGACCTCGAGCAGTACGGGAACCGGGTGCTCGTCCGCCCAGAGGAGAGCAACGGCCTCCTGGATCTGGCCGGCTTCCTCTCGGATGCCGAGGAGGCCACCGCCGTATACTGTTGCGGCCCTGAGCCGTTGATCGCCGCAGCCGAGAATGCCTGCGCCGACGCGGGACTACCGCTCCACGTCGAGCGATTCGCGCCCAAGCCGGTCGTCGACGCCAACCCGAACGAGGAGTTCGAGGTCGTGTGCGCGGATTCGGGCATCACCGCGACGGTCCCGGCGGACTCCACGATCCTCGCCGAGGTCCGTAAGATCGGCATCGAGGTGTTGAGTTCCTGCTCGGAAGGCACCTGCGGAACATGCGAGACCGATGTACTGGAGGGCATTCCCGATCATCGCGATTCAGTGCTGACCCCCGAGGAGCGCAAAGCCGGCGAGTCTATGATGATCTGCGTCTCCCGCTGTGTCGGCAAACGCCTTGTCCTGGATCTCTGAACCCCGAATCCTCGGAGGTTCTCGCCGGCCGTGCTGTTTCGGCTCCAAAACGCCTGTGCAGGGCTGACATACACGTCAGCCCTGCACAGGCGCCCCGATCATCGGGACTGGTCAGATCATCTCCGGGTCGACGACACCGGGCTCGACACCGAGCACGTGGCGACCGACCTGCTCGTAGCTGATCTGTGAGTTGAAGATGACGTGCCGCGCCCCGATCGCGAAGTCACGCCAATAGCGTTGCGCGGCAGCGGTCGTGGTGAAGCCCGAGCTTCCGCCCAGATCCATCAGGCGCTCGATTGCGGAATGAAGCAGGGAGATCACCAGGGCGCCCTCACCACGGGCGTCGGTCCGCTCGGCCACCGACTGCACTCGCCCCTCGGACGCAGCGTCGTCGATGCGCGCACAGGAGTTCTCCACCATTCGTCGGGCGGCCAGGATCTGGGTCGCCGCCTCGCCGATCGCGGCGTGATAGGCCGGCGCATCGCTCTTGTGGGCGTAGGTGCTGTAGATGATCGGGCCGCCGCTCTTGGCGGCGACGACCTCGAGCAGACCCTCCGCGCATCCCACCAGAACGCCGAGGGCCTTGGCGCGCAGGATCGGGTAGTTCACCCAGTAATCGCTGGCGACCCGGATCGATTCGGCCACGGTGGCCGGTGGCGCGACCGCGATGTCGGAGAAGGCGGCGAGCATGGTTGACGGAACCAGGACGTTGTCGGCGACCACGGTGTCCGAGCCGGTGCCCTTCATCCCTGCTACGTGCCAGGTGTTTTCGATCTGCACGTCGGACATCGGCATCACCGCGAGCATCGGCGCCATTTCGGGTGAGAGCACCGGGACCATCGTCCAGGCTGCGTGATGGGATCCCGTCGCATAGCTCCAGCGTCCGGTCAGCCGGAATCCGTCGCCGTCGGCGACCAGATGGCCGATTCCGTTCTGTGGCGAGCAGATCAGTGGGATTCCGTCGGCGAAGATCTGCGCCTGGATGCCCGCCGGCAGCTTGGAGGCGAACCACAAGCAGGAGTTGTAAATCGTGTACACCCACGCCGTCGACGGGCAACCCTTGGCAATCTCGGCGGCAACCCGGGCCATCGATTGGCTCGACTGCGCCAGCCCACCGATGCGCTGCGGGCCGGCCATCGAGAAGATGCCGAGCTCGGTGAGCTTATCGACGACCTCCTGGCTGAGTTCGCTTGTCTGCTCGTGTTCGTCGGCCTTGCCCGCCAACAACGATCGGACGGATGTCGCTTTGGCCACGAGGTCGTCGGCCAGCTCTTCGCGAAACCCGAAATCGCCGCCGGCAGCGTTCGCTGCGGTCACGCGGATGTCTTGGTCAATGGACATTGATACAAATACCTTTCTCGGTGACAGAAATCTGTGTTCCACTCACCAGCTCGCGAAAGCCGCTGCAGTGGAAGATGTTCGGCTCCGCATGGCGCGCGCCGGCGGGACGATGACGGGCAACTGCGCCGGAGCGGCTGCGCGCAAAGACATGCGGCAGGGCGGCGCTATCAGCGACGACCGCTCCCATCTCGCCTCCCGACAGGGGATATACCGACAGACCCAGGCCTGACTGCACTGGATGCAGGCGCCCGGCCGACAGGGCCGAGCGGGTGGTGCGCATCACAGCCTAGCGTTCTTTGACTGATTGTCAATGACTTGAAGTCGACGAAAAGAACACGCAGGTCAGCCTCGCGGCGAAGAGGTTTTCGGCGACGCGCGATCCCGCGTCAGTGGGCCTGTTGAGCGCCTTGATGCAGTTGGACGATGGCCCGCTCGACAGCACCCTCGAGCGACGGATCGAGTTCAGCGGCGCCACGCAGTGCCGTGATGGTCTGCTCGAACAGGACATCGGTGAGTGCCGTGACGTCGAACGGCTGACCATTCTGATGCCAGAATGCGGCCACCGCGTCGGCGGCGGCGGCCGCGGCCCGCAACATCATTCGCAGCGCCGGCTTTTGCGGATCCAAGCCCAAAACGAGGCATCCTCGGTCGATCTCGCGCCACCGGAGTTCCTCGAAGAACGCCCACGCCTCGGGGTCCGCTCCCCGACCGCCCAGCACCAGCCGGGTGGCAAGGCCACGATGCCGGGCCAGATAGCCGAACTGGTTGTAGTACCGCTGCCGCATCTGCGCACCCGGCGGCATGGCGGGGTCCACCTGGTGAGCAGCCTCGAATTCGCGGGCGGCCTCCTCCATCGCCGCGAGGTATAGACCCCGCTTGTTCTTGAAGTAGTGGAAGAGCAATCCGTGGGCGACACCGGCCGACGAGGCAATGTCGCCAACCGCGACCTCGTCATAGTGCTGGGCCGAGAACGCCTCGACCGCAACCTCGAGAATCCGTCGCCGGGTCTCCTCGGCCTGGGCTTTCCGAGGCGGTAACTCGGTCTTGGCGTCCACGTTCGACCTCTCTGGTTGACACGCACGGCCAGCAGGAGCGGCCACGACTCATTATGGTCCATCACTGCGCGGATCTCTCGACTTCAAGTCATTGACTAACAATCAATGGAGTCTTACTGTGAGCCTGCGCACGCCCCACACGCCGACGACCTTCGTCGGCCACCCTCCGGACACCCGCGAGGTCGTCGCCGGGCGACGTGCCCGCCAGGACCGGCCGAAGCATTGGAGAACACCATGAAGGTTCGCCCCCGTCTCGCACATTTCGTGCTTCAGACCAGCCAGCTGCCGGTGATGCGCGACTGGTACATGAAAGTTCTTGGCGCGCATGCCGTCTATGAGAACCCCGCCATGTGCTTCCTGACCTTCGACGAAGAACATCACCGGGTCGCACTGTTGGGACTGCCTCCAGGGGTGCTCGCCGAACGCACACCGCTGACCGTCGGCATGGCGCACTCGGCGTTCACGTTCCCGTCGCTGGGTGACCTGATCGAGAAGTACCTGGAGCTCGAGGCGGCGGGTATCGAGCCCAGGGTGCCAGTGCAGCATGGGGTCACCACGTCGATCTACTACCGCGACCCGGACGGCAACATGGTCGAGCTGCAGATCGACAACTTCGCCACCCCGGACGAAGCCACCGAGTACATGCGCGGACCCGAGTATGCCGCCGATCCGATCGGCCCCAGTTTCGATGCTGCCGAACTGGCCAGCGCTTACCAGGCCGGAACGCCGGTATCGGAGCTCACCAGCCGGGCATGGGCCCTGACCACCCCGCAGGTCAGCCCCTTCGAGCTGCTCACCACCTGAAGCCCCGGAAGCGACATCATGCGACTGATCAATCTCAACAACCGGCTCGCCCTCGAAATCGACGGACGGGCAGTGGATGTGGAACGTGCCAGCAAGGGCATGTTCTCAGCTGAATTCCAGGACACCTTCGAGCGATGGGACGACTTCCGGCTGTGGGCCCGCTACGTGGACGGCGTCAACGGAGTCCAGTTCCAGCCCGACGAGCTCGGTGCCCCGGTGGGCATCCCGCGACAGGTCTTTGCGATCGGGCTGAACTACCGCGGGCATGCCGAAGAGACCGGCCTCGACATACCCGACACCCCCATGGTGTTCACCAAGTTCGCGTCCTGCATCACCGGCCCCTACGGCGATATCACCATGCCTCCCGGCGCGGTTGATTGGGAAGCCGAACTAGTCGTGGTCATCGGCCCACGAGCCGAGCGCGTGCCGGTGGCGCAGGGGTGGGACCACGTCGCGGGGTTGACCGTGGGGCAGGACCTGTCCGAACGCAATCTCCAGGTCAAGCCGCCCGCCCCGCAACAATTCAGCCTCGCCAAGTCCTACCCGGGCTTCGCCCCGATGGGACCCGCCCTGGTCACACCCGACGAGTTCGCACACCCCGACGACCTCGAGATCGGGTGTTCGATCGACGACCACCCGGTGCAGCACGCACGCACATCAGACCTCATCTTTCCGATAGCCGAACTGATCTCGTATTTGTCCGGGATCCTGCCGCTGCTGCCCGGTGATCTGATCTTCACCGGCACCCCGGCAGGTGTCGGCTTCGCGCACACACCGCCGCGCTATCTCGAACCGGGTGAAGTGCTCACCACCTACATCGAGGGCATCGGATCCATGCGTCACCGCATGGTGGCCGGGCAGGCACAGCAGTGACTACGAGCACCGCGTCGCCCCGCGAGGGCGAGGTGCTGTGGACGCCATCCGAACAGACCATGCACAGCTGCCGCATGGCCGACTACGCCCACGGGCTGAGCGATCGGAACGGTGTGACGTTCACTGACTACCAACAGCTTTGGCAGTGGTCGACGCACGATCTCGCCGGCTTCTGGCGCTCGGTCTGGGACTACTTCGACGTCCTTGCCGACGGTGACCCGAGCCGAGTGCTGACCGACCGCGCAATGCCAGGGGCGCGATGGTTTCCGGACGTCCGCCTCAACTACGCCGAAAACATGCTGCGGGGAGACGCCGACCAGACGGTGCTTACCGCCCTATCCCAGACCCGCGCGACTTCGACCCTCACCCGCGGCGAATTGCGCGATCAGGTGGCTCGCGCTGCCGCCGGACTGCGTCGACTCGGCGTCGGCCGAGGCGATCGCGTCGCGGCCTACCTGCCCAACATTCCCGAAACACTGGTCGCGATGCTGGCCACCACCAGCATCGGTGCGATCTGGGCGGTGTGCGCACCCGAACTCGGCGTCACCAGCGTGCTCGACCGTCTTGCACAGCTCGAACCCACGGTCCTTATCGCCGTAGACGGATACCGGTACGGCGCAAAAGCCATCGACCGCCACGCGGACGTCGCCACGATCGCGGCTGGGTTGCCGACGTTAACCGCCACCGTTCACGTCCCATACCTCGGATCAGCCACCACCGCGGGCCTCGAGTGGGCCGAATTGCTGTCTGAGCCGGCGGCCCTACGGTACGACCGGGTGCCCTTCGATCATCCGCTGTGGGTGTTGTTCTCGTCGGGAACCACCGGCCTGCCCAAGGCGATCGTCCATTCCCACGGCGGAATCGTGCTGGAACTGCAGAAAGCCCTTGCCCTGCACTCGGATCTGGGTCCCCTCGACACCTACTTCGTGTATTGCACGACAACCTGGGTGATGTGGAACATTCAGGTGTCCGCATTGCTGTTGGGTAGTTCCATCGTCATGTTCGACGGCGATCCGGCATTTCGCGGCCCCGACGAGTTGTGGCGGGTCGTCGCGGACAACAGCGTGACCGTCTTCGGTGCCGGCGCGGCATTCTTGATGGCATGCCGAAAGTCCGGCCTGCGGCCCAAGGAAAGCTTCGACCTCTCGCGGCTGCGCGGCGTGGTATCGACCGGATCACCGCTGCCGGCTGACGGATTCCGCTGGATCTACGATGCGGTGGGTTCGGACATCTATCTCCAGTCCACCAGCGGCGGAACCGATGTGTGCACCTCGTTCGTCGGCGGCACTCCCCTGTTACCGGTACGCGCAGGCGAGATCACCGCGCCCGCACTGGGAGTGGCGGCCCAGGCGCTGGACAGCGAGGGCCAACCCGTTGTCGGTCAAGTCGGGGAGCTCGTCATCTCGGAGCCGATGCCGTCGATGCCGGTGTGCTTCTGGAACGACGCCGACGGCCGCAAGTACCGCGCCGCCTACTTCGAGAAGTACCCCGGTCAGTGGCGCCACGGAGACTGGGTCACCTTCAATTCCCGCGGCGCCTGCGTGATCAGCGGTCGTTCGGACGGCACCCTCAACCGGGGCGGTGTTCGGCTGGGCACCAGTGAATTTTATTCCGCTCTCCAGGATCTCGACGACGTCGAGGACAGTCTGGTGGTCCACCTCGACGATCCGTCCGGGGGCATGGGCAGACTCGTGTTGTTCCTCGTGCTACGCGTGGGTGCCTCACTCGATGAAGGACTGCGATCACGCATCGCAAGCCGACTACGCCAACGTCTTTCGCCGCGTCACGCACCCGATGACGTCGTCGTAGTAGCCGAGATTCCATACAACCTCACCGGCAAGAAGCTGGAGGTGCCGGTCAAGCGCCTGCTTCTCGGCGAGCCCCGCGACACCGTCGTATCCGACGGTGCAGTCCGCAATCCGCGAGCACTGGACATTTTCGAGCAACTGGCCGGCAACTACACCCCGGCCCGATCCTGACCCACGGATTCGAGGAGGAGAACATGTCAGACATCAAGGTTCCGGTACTCATCGTCGGCGGCGGGTCATCGGGAATGATGACCTCGATCATGCTGTCGTGCTATGGAATCGACCATCTCATGATCGAACGCCACGAAGGGACGTCGATCCTGCCGAAGGCGCACTACCTCAACCAGCGTGCCATGGAGTTGTTCCGCCAGTTCGGGCTGGCCGACGACACCTACGCCGTCGGGGCTCCCGTCCCGAAGATGTCGTCGGTGGTGTGGCAGACCACCCTCGGCGGCGACGGACCGCTGCAGGGCAAGCGGTTCGCTACGATGGACTGCTTCGGTGGCGGCGACCTCACGAAGCGTTACGAGCAGGACAGCCCTTGCCCTTCGACGAACCTCCCGCAGTTGAGGCTCGAGCCGATCATGCGCCATCACGCCGAACGGCGCGCACCGGGCAGAGTGCTGTTCAATCACGAACTGACACAGATGAGCCAGACCGGCGAGGCTGTGACAGCCACCGTCGTCGATCGCGTCACTCGCAAGAGTTTCACCGTGACCGCCGACTACCTCGTCGGTGCCGACGGCGGCAAGACCGTCGGGCCGATGATCGGCGCGACGATGGTCGGAGCCCATGATCTCCTCGACATCGTCACCGCCCATCTGAGAGCGGATTTCTCGCGGTGGTGGGAGGACGACGTCCTCATCGCGCACTTCCTCAACCCGGAGGCGGGCTCGTACCCCTCGGGCGGGAACATGGTCCCGATGGGCCCGACCTGGGGAAAGCACTCCGAGGAATGGGCGTTCCACTTCGCTTTCCTGCCCACCGACGACTCGAATCTCGATCAAGCCACTGTGCTGGCCAAGATTCGGGAGCTGTTGGCGGTCGGCGACGTTCCCATCGAGATCATCAACATCAGCCACTGGTCGGTGCAGGGTTCAGTGGCCGACAGGTACAGCGAGGGACGAGTTTTTCTGGTCGGCGATTCCGTGCACCGGCATCCGCCGACGACCGGGCTCGGCATGAACACCTGCGTGCAGGACGCGCAGAATCTCGCGTGGAAGCTCGCCGCTGTCATCAAGGGGAACGCCGATCCCGCGCTGCTGGACAGCTACAGCACCGAACGCCAACCGGTCGGGGTGCGGATCGTCGACTGGGCGCTGTTCACCATGCAGAACCATTTCGTGCTCGACGCCGGGATCGGGCTGCTGCCCATTCCCGTTCCGCCGGAAATGCACCGGGCGGTCTTCGAGGTGTTCTTCTCCGATACCCCGATGGGCGCCACCCGGCGGGCCCGCTTCCAAGAAGTCGTGGCAACACAGCGCACCGAGTTCCAGGCCCACGATCTGGAGATCGGATACTCCTATCCGGCCGGGGCGCTCGTTCCCGACGGATCGTCACCCCCGCCGAGCGACCCGATGGGTTCCATCTACTACCCGACGACACGGCCCGGCCACCGGCTGCCGCACGCCTGGCTGGAGATCGGCGGCAGGCGCATCTCCAGCCATGACCTGACCGGCGACGACGGCAAGTTCGTGCTGATCACCGGGCCGGACGGCCAGCCTTGGGTCGCGGCGGTCGCCGACGCCGCCGAGAAGTTCGGTATCGACATCGCCGTCGCCGTCATCGGTGGGGATCACCGGGACGCTGACGGCCAGTGGGCCCATGTTCGCGAGATCGCAGATGACGGAGCCATTCTCGTCCGGCCTGATAACTACGTGGCCTGGCGCAGCATGTCGATGACCACCGACCCTGTCGACAGTCTGGTCAATGCCGTCGGCACAGTACTCCACCGCTAACGACTGTCAATTCAACCAAGGAGGCATAAGCATGAGCTCGAATGGCAAGGCGGAGTTCGCCGAACCGATCGCTCTGTTCGGCAGCGACCCGCAGGATGTG
This sequence comes from Mycobacterium pinniadriaticum, assembly GCF_026242045.1. Classification (GTDB taxonomy): domain Bacteria; phylum Actinomycetota; class Actinomycetes; order Mycobacteriales; family Mycobacteriaceae; genus Mycobacterium; species Mycobacterium pinniadriaticum. Next base: position 191,106 of record NZ_JAPJDO010000004.1, on the reverse strand, counting down.
AAGGACATCGCCGAAATGGAGAAGGCGATCGAGGCGAACTACAACCATCAATTCCTCGACGACCCCGATGCTCCGCTGGAGCACTACATCGAACATCCGGATGTGAGCTTCATCGACATCCTGGCGCCCGGCCACTATTTCGGGGCCGACGTGCGCAACTGGTTCAACTTCATCGGCCCGCAGTTCGTCGGCGAACTCGGCCTGATCAATATGCGGATCTTCGCCAAGGACGGTGTCGGATTCGTCTACATGAACCAGACCTACGAGGGCACCCTGGATGACGGGAAGCACTTCTTCTGGAAGATGCGCCAGACCGACGTCGTGCAGAAAATCGACGGAAAATGGAAGATCCTGCACACCCATCTCTCGTTCGGGGCGGCGCCGCAGGCCAAGCATCCCGACTCGTGGGTGGTCGACTTCGAGATGCCGCCGCGGCCCTTGCCGTGGACGGTGGGTGAGGCACTGGGGCAGTCCTAGCCCCCTATCATGATGCGATGGCCAGGCGGAACACTCCCGTACGCCACGACTCCGATCCGGCGGCCGACGGCGCCGCCGAATCGAAGTCGGCGCTGACACGGGCGCGGATACGCGATGCTGCGGCGCACCTGCTCTCCACGAACGGGTACGCCGGTCTTCGCCTCACCGACGTCGCCGCGCGCGCCGAGTTACAGGCGCCGGCGATCTACTACTACTACGCATCCCGCGACGAGCTCATCGAAGAGGTGATGTGGGCGGGCATTGCCGACATGCGCGAGCACGTGCTGACGGCCCTGAGTACGCTGCCGGACGGGACACCGCCGCTGGATCGTCTTCTCGCCGCGGCCGAAGCCCATCTGCGCCACGAACTGGAGATCTCCGACTACACGACGGCCGCGATCCGCAACGCAGGCCAGGTCCCGCTGGCCATTCGCAAGCGCCAGATCCGCGAGGAGGAACGTTATGGCGAGGTGTGGCGTGGCCTGCTCAACGACCTGTCACGAGAAGGCGACCTACGGCGCGAATTCGATCCGTACCTGGCTCAGATGTTGGTCCTCGGCGCACTGAATTGGGCCGTGGAGTGGTGGGACCCGCGCCGGGGCTCGATCGAGGCCGTGGTCGCCAACGCCCAATGCCTTATCCGGCACGGTCTTTCCACTGTCGTCGACCCGGACCAATATCATTGAACGATGGCTAGAAAATCTGCGGCGAGCGCTTCGCCCGACTCCGAGGGCGAGTCGAAGTCTCAACGCACGCGCCAACGCATTCTCGACGCAGCGGCACATGTGCTGAGCGTGAAGGGTTTCGCCGGGACGCGGCTGTCGGACGTCGCGGAGTATGCCCAGCTGCAAGCACCCGCGATCTACTATTACTTCCCTTCCCGCGAAGACCTCATCGAAGAGGTGATGTTCTGCGGCATCAGCGACATGCGTCAGCACCTCCAGGACACCCTCGACGCCCTGCCGGAGGGCACCCCACCGCTGGACCGCATCATGACGGCGGTGGAGGCTCATCTACGCCACGAGCTGGAGCTTTCCGACTATGCGACGGCCTCGATCCGGAATTCCGGCCAGATTCCCGAGCATCTTCGCACCCGCGAGCGCAAGGAGAGCGCCGCCTACAGCCGCATCTGGCAGCACCTGTTCGACGACGCCACCGCAGACGGTGAGATGCGCGCCGACCTCGACGCACGGTTCGTCCAAGGTCTGGTGCTGGGCGCACTGAACTGGGCCGCAGAATGGTGGGATCCGCGGCGCGGGTCGCTCGAGAGTTTGGTCGCCAACGCCCAGGACCTGGTACGCAGTGGGATCAGCCCCACCACCGGCCCAGCCACGAGGCGCAGGCGCTCGCCCCGCGCCGAGGAGTGAACCGTCGTTCGGGTGTGGGCTCAATTCCGTCATTTTTGATTCTATGTTAAATTAATCGGGTGACCGAGGCATACATCATCGACGCTGTCCGCACCCCCGTTGGTAGACGCAAGGGCGGTCTGGCAGGTGTCCATCCGGCCGACATGGCCGCTCATGTGATCGAAACGATCGTGGGGCGCCACGACATCGATCCGGCGGCGATCGACGATGTCATCCTCGGCTGCCTGGACAACATCGGGTCTCAGGCCGGCGACATCGCCCGCACCGCGGCGTTGGCCGCTGGGCTGCCCGAATCGGTTCCCGGCGTGACAATCGACCGGCAATGCGGATCCGCGCAGCAGGCAGTACATTTCGCAGCTCAAGGGGTCATGAGTGGAACCGCCGACCTGATCGTCGCGGGCGGTGTGCAGAAGATGAGCCAGTTCCCCATTCTCAGCGCCTTCGGTGCCGGCGAGCCATTCGGATCCGTCGATCCGTGGACGGGCTGCCAGGGCTGGCTGGACCGCTACGGCGACCAGGAGATCTCCCAGTTCCGTGGCGCGGAGATGATCGCAGAGCACTGGAAGCTCTCCCGTGAAGATAACGAGCGTTTCGCGTTCGCCAGCCACCAGCGCGCCCTCACCGCGATTGCCGAGGGCCGCTTCGAAAGGGAGATCACCCCCTATGCCGGTATCAGCGTCGACGAGGGGCCCCGGGCCGACACATCGCTGGAGAAGATGGCCGGGTTGCCGACCCTGGTCGAGGGTGGCGTGCTGACGGCCGCTGTAGCCAGTCAGATCTCCGATGGGGCGGCGGCGCTGCTGATCGCATCTCAGGCGGCCGTCGACCGCTTCGATCTCACCCCCCGCGCCCGGATCCACCACATGTCGGTGCGGGGCGCGGACCCGGTGATGATGCTCACCGCACCGATCCCGGCGACACAGCACGCCCTCAAGCGGACCGGGATGTCCATCGCCGACATCGACGCAGTCGAGATCAACGAGGCGTTCGCGCCGGTCGTGCTGGCCTGGCTGGCCGAGATCGAGGCTGACCCCGCGACCGTCAACCCGAACGGCGGGGCCATCGCGCTGGGTCACCCCATCGGCTGCACCGGGGCGCGGTTGATGACGTCCCTGCTGCACGAGCTGGAGCGCACCGGCGGCCGGTACGGCCTGCAGACGATGTGCGAGGGCGGCGGACAGGCCAACGTCACCATCATCGAACGGCTCTGAGATGCAGCGTTCGCTGTATGGGCCCGATCATGAGGCCTACCGGGAGACGGTGCGGGAGTTCCTCGCCCGCGAAGTCGTTCCGCATCACGATGAGTGGGACGAAAACCGCTGGATCGACCGTTCGGTTTTCGCCCGAGCGGCGAAGGCCGGCATCTATGCCCTTCAGATCGGCGAGCAATACGGCGGAGCCGGCGAGCCCGACTACCGCTACCGCATGGTGGTATGCGAAGAGGTCGCCCGGGTCAACGCCCTGTCCTTCGGGGTGACGGTCAGCCTGCAGGACGATCTCGTACTGCATTACCTGCTCGACCTCACCAACGACGAGCAGAAGCAGCGGTGGTTGCCCGGGTTCGTCGCCGGGGAGATCATCGGCGCGCTCGCGATGACCGAGCCCGGCGCGGGCAGCGACCTACGCGGCATCCGCACCACCGCCCGACGCGTCGGGGACCAGTGGATCCTCAACGGTCAGAAGACGTTCATCTCGAGCGGCATCATGGCCGACGTCGTCGTGGTGGCCGCCCGAACCGATAATACCGGTGGCTCAGGTGATTTCAGTCTCTTCGGCGTCGAACGGGACACTCCCGGCTTCGAACGCGGCCGCAAGCTCGACAAGATCGGGTTGCCCGGTCAGGATACGTCGGAACTGTTCTTCCACGACGCGCAGGTCCCAGCCGCCAACCTGCTGGGCGAGCCGGGCCGCGGCCTGCAGTACCTGATGAGTCACCTGCCCCGCGAGCGCCTCGGGGTGACCGCCGAGGCGATCGCCACGACACGCGCCATCTTCGAGCTGACCGTGGACTATTGCCAAACCCGACAGGCGTTCGGCGGGCCGCTGACCGACAAGCAGCATGTGCGCTTCGAACTGGCGGAGATGAGCACGGAAATCGACATCGCCCAGGCCTATGTCGATTCCTCGGTGCTGGCGTACAACGCCGGCGAATTGACACCGGTCGATGCCGCCAAGGGCAAGTGGTATGTCAGCGAGTTGCAGAAGCGGGTGATCGACCGCTGCCTGCAGTTGCACGGCGGATACGGCTACATGACCGAATATCCGGTCGCACGTGCGTATCTGGATACCCGCATCAAGACGATCTACGGCGGGACCACCGAGATCATGAAGGAGATCATCGGCCGCGAGATCGCAGGGTCTTCGCGGGCACGTGACATCAACAGTCGCGTGTGATCCTCGCTCCCGCCAGCCTGTCGCTATCGACACGCTTTCTCGACGTTCTGCACGACAGCTACAGGTTCGGCGAAGCCTGAGTAAGGACTTTCACCGCATTCCGCATCGCGACGAACATGATGAAGAACCAGGCGACGAAGACCGCCACCGGGATCCAGAACGCCAGCACGCCGTTCCACGCCATCGGCCCGGTCTTGAAGAACGGAATGGCGCACGCGGGTATGAGGAGCAGACCCACCCACAGGTTGGCGTAGCCGACCCAACGGCTGAACAGCGGTCTATCGGAGCTGTCCTGCAAGACCGCCAAACCGATGGCGAGGTATTGGAAGGTGAACGGGGCGACCGGCGAGAACGTCATGATGAAGCCGAGGTCGTGCAATGGCTGAAGGACCTGCGGCGGCAGGTCGGGACGATAGGCGACCGCAGCCAAGACCAGGAAATTCAGTGAGAAGAACACCGTTCCGAAGATCCCGAGAGCGGTCTGGGTCGCCGCCAGCACGGCATGTTCGGACTGGCTGCGACGCAACAGGATCCCGACCGCGACGGTAAAGGGGACGTACAGGCTGCCGCCCCAGATACACAGCACCATGCCAGCGCGTTTGAGGTTGGTGTGATCCGACCACAAATCGGTGAGAGCACTACCGGTGAGCGTCGGCGACGGTGGGGGCAGGAATCCGGCGAACACCATCCAGCCGAGCAGAACAAAGAGAATGCCGATCGGCCCAGTCCAGACCAGCAACATGAGGTTGCGATTGTGGGTCATCACCGGCCCCGCGCCACCGCAACCAATTCTTCTGCGTCGGAATACTTCACCCGGGGGCGGGAGCCGTTCGTGGCGCGACCCCGTTCGGCGGCGTCGATCGCTTGCCAGCCTTGCCAGTCCACGACGGTGACGTCCCTGGATGCCAGTAGGGCGTCCACGTCGCTGTTCCTGCCGACGTGGCGGTTGAGCCTGCCGGCCATGAAATCGTCGAAGACCGCATTGACCGTTTCGTGCGCGCATCCGCGGTTGGTGCCGATGACGCCGCGTGGACCACGCTTGATCCAGCCGGTGACGTAGACACCGGGCATGACCTGCCCGTCGTAGACCACCCGGCCGCCGTCGTTGGGCACCACCCCGCGGGACGCGTCGAACGGAAGGTCCGCGATCGGCGTGCCGCGATACCCGATCGACCGCAACACCAGGGTGGTGCCGATGATGTGCTCCCCCACCCCCGCCGGCGCGGAGGAGTCTCGTACTAGCAGCCCTTCCACCCGCCCGGAGCCGACGACTTCGACAGGGGTGGTGGAGAACCGGAAGACGAGGCGCTTGTTCCCGGGCGTGGCCGGCCTGTCGCGGTACTCGGTGGCGATGTCGTACTTGAGTGCAGCCTCGAAGTCGTCCGGGCGCTCGCCCAGGTGGCCTTCGATGACGATGTCGATGCCCTCGAGTTCACCCAACGCCAGGAATTCACCGACCGAGAACGCCGCATCTGCGGCCCCGCGCCGGGCCAGGATCACGACTTCCTCGATCGACCCGGCCGCCAGCTGGCGCAACGCATGATCGGCGATGTCGGTGTTCGCGAGCGCATCCGGAGCCATCAGAAAAACGCGAGCCACATCGAGTGCGACGTTGCCGTTGCCGATGATCACGACACGGGGCGTATCGAGGTCCAGGTCGTCATCGGCATGATCGGGATGGCCGTTGTACCAGGCCACCACGTCGGCCGCGGCGTGGTGGCCGGGCAGCTGCTCGCCGGGGATCCCAAGACCGCTACTGGCCGTGGCGCCGACGGCATAGATCACCGCGTGGTGGTTCGCCATCAGCTCGTCGTGACTGATGTCCCGACCGACCGCGACGTTGAAGTAGCAGCCGGCACCGGGCCCGCCCAGTGCCGATTCGAATACGCCGACGACTTCTTTGGTGCGTTGATGATCCGGTGCCACGCCGAACCGGATCAGCCCGAACGGGGTGGGAAGCCGCTCGAACACGTTGACCTCCAGCCCGTCGTTCTTCAACAGTTCGGTGGCGGCGTAGCAGGCCGCTGGACCGGATCCGACGACCGCGACCCGTAGCGCACCCGAGGCGACGGACGGCCGCTCCGGAACCGGCGTCGCGGCGCGTGTCCGCAGCGGCCGCCGGGCGAAGAAGTCGGCATTGATATCGCGGAACTTCTTCTGCCCGTCGGGCAGGTCGTCCTCGTAGTAGATGGCACCGACCGGACAGACCTGTAGGCAGGCACCACAATCCACGCACGCGTCGGGATCGATGTAGAGCATCTGATTGCCCACACCGGAGGAGTCCGGGATGGGGCGAATGCAGTCGACGGGACACGCCGGCACGCAACTGGCGTCGGTGCAGCAGTTCTGGGTGATCACGAAGGCCAAGACATGCTCCTGATTGGTGGTGCGCGGTCGGCGCGTCGGTCAGTCCTCGATCGACAGGGCGCCGGTCGGGCAGTTCGACACCGCCTCCTCGGCGGCGGCCCGCTCGGTTTCGGGTGGATCTTCATCGATGACCTGGGACTGGCCGTCATCGCCGATCTCGAAGATCGCCGGTGCGGTCATCTCACACAACCCGATTCCCGAACATTTGGTGCGATCGACGTGAACCCGCATCAGAACAGCTTCCGCATGAGCTTGAGAGCCCGGTCGCTGTACGGGGGGTAGACGATCGAGGGGTCCGGCCGGCTCGGCTTCGCGAGAACCGCCCGGCGGTGCGACAGTGCTTCGAAACCCCACTTGCCGTGATAGGCGCCCATTCCACTTGCTCCGACGCCACCGAAGGGTAGCTGGGGTACGAGGCAGTGCATCATCGCGTGATTGACGACAGCGCCACCGGATGGGGTGCGGTCGATGATGTCGCGCGCTGCACTCGAGTTCTTGGTGAACACGTACAGCGCCAACGGCTTCGGCCGCGAATTGACGAATTCGACAGCTGCACTGCTGGATTTGACGCGCATGATCGGCAGGATCGGGCCGAAGATCTCGTCGGACATCACCGCGTCGTCTGGTGAGGGATCGACGATCACGGTCGGCTCGATGCGCAACCCGGCGTGCTCGGAGCCGCCACCGGTGACGACGGTGCCGCTGGTGGTGGCGATGAGCGTTGTCAGGCGGTCGAATTGGCGCTCGTTGACAATTGGTAGCGACGGCGCGCTGCGGTACTCCGCGATGTTGGCGACGATCTTGGCCACCAGCTCGTCGGCAACGGCCGCGTCGACGAGGACATAGTCCGGGGCGATGCAGGTCTGTCCGGAATTGATCAGCTTGGTGTATGCCAGACGCCGGGCCGTCACCTCGATGTCGGCATCGGCAGCAACGATGGCCGGGCTCTTGCCGCCCAACTCCAGGGTGACCGGAGTCAGCGTCGAGGCGGCCGCGGTCATGATCTTGCGGCCGATCTCGGTGCCACCGGTGAACAAGGCGTGATCGAATCCCATCGCGAGCAGATCCTGGGTGGTCTGCGCGTCACCCTCGACTACCCGGATCGCGTCGGTGTCGAGGTATTGCGGCACCAGGCGCGCTACCAGGGCAGAGGTCGCCGGGGCGAGCTCGGAGGGTTTGATGACGACCCCGTTGCCGGCCGCAACCGCGGCTACCACTGGCGCCATCAGCAGATAGAACGGATAGTTCCACGGACCGATCACCAGCACGACACCCAACGGGTCGTACTGGATCCAGGCGCGGCCCGGCAGCTGAGCGATTGGCAGTGAGACTCGTTGGCGGGCCAGCCATTTACGCAGATGCTTGCGCGCGAACACCGCCTCAGCCTTCGTCGACGCGACGTCGCCAAGCCAGGCTTCGACGGCGCTGCGACCGAGATCGGCCGCCAACGCCTCGGCGATGTCGGCCTCCCGTTCGTCGCATAGTCTCTCGATGCCCCGCAGCTGCTGCAGTCGCCAGTCAAGCGACCGGGTCCTTCCGCTGGCGAAGACGCGGCGGATATCGGCGAGCACATGGCTATTGGCAGGTGCTTGCGCTTCGTGAACGGTCACGGCGTTAAATCTCGGGAGCGGGAACCACGCCGGAAGCCACCGCCCCACTGATTCCACCGTCAACGGCGATCGCCTGCCCGTTGACCCAACGCGCGGCATCGGAGGCCAGGAACAGAACCACCTCGGCGATGTCTTCGGGCTCGGCATGGCGGCCGAGCAGTTCCTCGAGACCGTCCAAGGTGTCTTTGCCCATCGACTCCTCGAAGTCGACCAGGATCGGGGTGCGCACCGGACCGGGCAGAACGGCGTTGATCCGAAAACCCATCTGAGCCAGGGCCAAACCCATCGACAGGGCGTAGACGGTGGTGACTTCTTTGGAGAAGTTGTAGGCGTTGCCCTGCTGTGGGTTTGCCTTGAACCACGCCGCACCTTCCTCGAAGGTGTCGGTGGCCAGCAACTCGCGGATCGCGGGCAGGCGTTCGGGCCAGCCGAAGCCGGCGGTCGAGGACACAATCGTCACCGAGGCCCCGGGTGCCAGCCGCTCGAAAAAGGCCTCAGTGAGGTGCCGCACGGCCAGCGAATTGACCGCGAAGACCAGTTCGCCCGCGGCGGTGCCCGGGATCCCGGCGACGTTCATCAACCCGTCGTACTCGCCGTCCAACTGTTCGAGGGCGGCGTCGATGCTGCTCGGATTCGCCAGGTCAACCTCGATGTGCTTGTGCACAGATGCGCTCGGGACGTTGCGATCCAGGCTCGTCACCTCGGCGCCGTGCGCTAGCAGTTGCTCGGCCACGGCGTGGCCGATCCCAGAGGCGGCCCCGGTGACGACGTACCGTCGCCCGGAAAAGTCAGCCATGTCGGTTCTCTCCTAATCCAGGGTGTAGGGCAGGTGTTTGACCGCGGTGATGAAGTTGCCGGTCAGATACTCGGGCTCGCCGACTCGCAGGTTCGGAGCCCGGAAAATCAGCTCCCGAAAGAGCGATTCCAGCTGCATCTTCGCCATGAACGCACCCATGCAGTAATGCGGACCACCGCCGCCGAACCCGACGTGGTTGTTGGGTGTCCGGGTGATATCGAACTCGTATGGATTGGTGAACACCCGCTCGTCGCGGTTGGCCGACGAGTAGATGATCGTCACCCAGTCGCCTTTGCGGATGTGCTGGCCGTGCAGCTCAGTGTCCTGGGTCGCGGTGCGCCGGAACGTCATCACGGGAGTGGTCCACCGAACAAACTCCTCCATCGCGGGCTTGATGAGCCCGTCGAAGTCGTTGCGCAGCAGCGCCTTCTGCTCGGGGAACCGGTCCAGCGCGATGGTGGTGAACGTGGTCGTGGTCTTGGTGGTGTCGTTACCGGCCACCGACAGCAGAACGAAGTACGGGCCGAGTTCGTCGTCGGTGAGCCGTCGGCCATCCACCTCCGCCTGGACCAGCGAGGTCATCAGGTCGTTCTCGGGCTTCTCCCGGCGCGCCTGAGCCAGGCCCATCCCGATTTCGAGCAGACCGACCAGGGAGTCGGTGAGCACCTCGCCGGGTTCTCGCCCGGCGGCGACATCGGGGTCGGCCCAGGCCACCATGCCCTCGGCCAACTGAGCCGCTTCGTCACGCTGCTCTTCGGGAAGGCCGAGCATGTCGTAGATAGTCCACATCGGCAGCCGCTTGGAAACCTGCTCGACGAAGTCTCCCTCCTTCGTCTTGAGCAGGTCGTCGACGATGCTCTTCGCCTGGAATTCGATCTGGTCCTTGATCTTGGCGACCTGACGTGGAGTGAAGACCGAACTGACCAGTCGACGCAGACTCGAGTGGGCGGCACCGTCCATGCCCAGGAACGACTGGGTGGCGTCCAGCATCTCCTCTGGCACCGCTTCGGAGGTGATGCCCTGCCCCGAGCAGAAGATCTCGGGATTCTTGCTGACGTAACAGAGATCCTCGTGTCGGGTGACCACCCAGATACCGTCGATCTCCGGCTCCATCATCGAGCCCTCCATGGGGCGGTGCCAGCTGATCGGGCGCTCGTCCCGCAGGATCTTGAACGCTTTCTCCCGCTCGTCGAAGCTCTGCGCCCAGAACTCCACCGAGGAGATGTTCACCGGATCATAGGGCGGCCGTCCGGTTCCGGTCGTTGATGCGGTTTCCACGCTCATGCTGATGCCTCCACGTAGCGGGCTTTCAAGGTTCGTTTCACGAGTTTTCCTGTCTCCGAGCGCGGCAGCTCGTCGATGAAATCGACCGAACGCGGCGCCTTGAAGTGCGCAAGGCGTTGTCGGACATAGTCGATGATCTCTGCCGCCAGTTCGTCTGACGGGCTGATTCCGTTCCTGAGCTGCACGACGGCCTTGACCTGTTCGCCCATCTCGGTATCCGGTATGCCAATGACGGCGGCGTCGAAGATCTTGGGATGCAACGCCAGAACGTTCTCGACCTCTTGGGGGTAGATGTTGACACCGCCGGAGATGATCATGAACGACTTGCGGTCGGTCAGGTACAGATATCCGTCTTCGTCGAGATAGCCCATATCGCCGACGGTGGCCCAGTTCTGGTGAGCCGGGTGCCGGGACCCTGCCGTCTTGTCCGGGTCGTTGTGGTAACTGAACGAGGGTTGGTCGCGCTCGAAATAGACCAGCCCAACCTGCCCGGCCGGAAGCTCGAGGCCATCGTCATCGCAGATGTGCGCGACCCCGAGCACGGCCTTGCCCACTGATCCGCGCTTGTGCTCCCATTCGGCGCTCGTCATGACGGTGGTGCCGTGGCTCTCGGTAGCCCCGTAGTACTCAGTGAAAATCGGTCCCCACCAAGCGATCATGGCGTCCTTGACATCAGGTGGGCAGGGCGCGCCGGCATGCACGGCCAACCGCAGTGAAGAGATGTCATAGCGTGCCCGCTGTCCCTCAGGCAGCTGCAGGAGGCGGACGAACATCGTGGGGACCATCTGGGTGACGGTCACCCGGTATCGCTCGATAGTTGCCAGCGCGGCAGCCGGGTCGAACTTCTCCATCATGACGACGGTGCCACCGATGGCGTGTATCGCGGCCGACCACTTCAGTGGCGCCGCATGGTAGATCGGAGCCGGCGAGAGGTAGACGTCGGCGCTGGTGACGGCGAAGACGTGCTGGAGCATCATGGCGATCAGGTCTGCGCCAGGCTCGTCGACCGAGACCGCAGGCAGCGCCAGTTTGATCCCTTTGGGGTGCCCGGTCGTACCCGACGAGTACAGCATCTCCGAACCGCGCGGCTGATCGTCCAGCGATATCCGGTCTGCAGTCTCGTACAGTTCACGATACGAGTCGAAACCGCCGATGGCCCCACCAAACACATAGCGGCGGTGCAGGTCCGGGACCGCAGCCGCGGCGCTGCCGGCCAATTCATCCAGGGCTGCCGAGGCGAACAGCACCTGCGCTCCGCTGTCAGCCAGGATGTGCGCGACTTCCGACGGGGTCAGGTGCCGATTGACCGGGGTGATGTACAGCCCCGATCTCATAGCGGCCCAGTAGATTTCGAATACCTCGGCCGCGTTATCACTGAGCACTGCGATGACGTCGCCAGGCTGCAACCCCAACCCGCGCAATGCCGACGCCACCCGTGCCGAGCGCTCGTCGAGCTCGCCGTAACTCAGGGTTCGGCCGGTGCCGGCCATGATCACCGCGGGCCGGTTGGGGTCGGTGGCGGCGTGGGTTCCCGGATACATGACGCTAGACGATCAGGTCGGTGCGGCCGTCGTTCTGAAGACGAGCGATGTAGGTCGGATAGAGCTTCTTGCCCAGCGGTGCGAGCTTGAGCAGGCTGGCCACATTGCCCTCGACGGTGATTTTCTTCTTGGCCATCGCGAGCGGCAGGTTCACTTTGCCTTGCCAATAGGCATTGCCGGTGTCTGCCGTCATGAACATGGTGGCCGACGGTGGGGTACCGCCCGCCACGCCCTCGCGGGTCGACTTGTTCGCCATATCGATGACGACGACAGCCTTCGGATCGGTGAAGTCGAACGCCACCACCAGCCCGGTCGCCACCAGCTTCGGGCCGATCTCAGGGTCGTCGAATGCGGCCTCGAAGATGCCGCCGATGTACTTCGCCACCTCGGCAGAGTCGGTGAACCCCATCGTTCTCCTTAATTTATTTTCGATTCAAAACTGTACCTGAAAGACTACAACATCGACGGACTCAGGTATGTGCATCGTCACATCCAGGACTCCATGAGTCAACTTACGGGCACCCCGCATCGGGTCGTGCGCAGCACGGGTGCAGTCGCCGTCGCCGCACCGCATAGATGCCAGCCACTCCCCCGTCGCGGCGGTTCGGCACAGGCGTTGATGAACTATCATTCACTCTTGAATTGTTATTCACCACGGCGGTAGGGTCGTCCTCGATGAGTACCGCTACGGCCGCCGGGGACCAGCGCTTCGACGTCGAGAAGTCTCGCCGGATCCAAGTGTTCTGCACGTGGTGCGGCCCGGTGTTCGTGCTGTGCCTGTTCGGCGGCTGGGGCCTGCTCGGCGGTTTCATCCCCTTGATTCCGGCCACCGACACGGCCGCGGAAGTCGCCGCGATCTACAACACGAACCCCACCCTGCACCGCGCCGGGTTGATCATCGCGATGGCGGGCGCTTTCCTGACGCTGCCGTTCGCCCTGGCGATCAGCATGCAGATGCGCCGCACCGAACTGCGGACGCCGATCCTGGCTATCCTGCAGTTCGCCTCCGGACTGATCGTCACCGTCGTGCTGATCATCCCGATTCTGCTGTTTGCCGGCAACGTTTTCCGGCCCGAACGCGCCGCTGAACTGACTCAGCTCGTCAACGACTTGTCCTACGAGATGTTGATCCTGCCGTGGCCGCCGCTCATCGGACAGCTTGGCGCCCTGGCGATGGCAGTGTTCGCCGACCGGCGACCGCAACCCGTATTTCCGCGCTGGTTGGGCTACTACAACGTGTGGGTCGCGGTGTTGCTGCTACCGGCGAGCATGATTCTGTTCTTCAAGTCCGGGCCGTTCGCCTGGACCGGCGTGATCGGGTTCTGGATTCCGGCAGCGGTTTTCGGCACCTGGTACCTGGTGATGACCGTGTTCTTGTTGCGTGCCATCAAGCAAGAGGCTGACGAAGACCTGGAGGAGATTCCGTGTCCGCAATGAACATCCTATCGACCGCCCGGACGGCCATCGGCGCCAGCGGATGGTTCATGCCGATCACTGCTGGAAAGCTGTTCGGGATCGACGCGTCCAATGACGTCAGCGCCGCGCTGTACCTACGGCTCGGCGGCACCCGCGATTTCGCGCTGGCCGCAGGACCTTTGGTCACCGCCGGCCCCGCACGCGGAAAACTGCTCGCAATCGCGGCCGGCTGCGATCTGGCCGATATCGCTGCCGTGGCGGTCGCCCGGCGCAACGACAAGATCTCCTCGATGAGCGCGGCCCTGTTCTCAGCGGCGTCGCTGGCCTGTTTGACACTGAGCGTCAAAGCGATCGCCGACGTCAAATCCAGCACGCGGTCAGCGCGAACCTAAACCGCCGCGAGGCGCCGCGGCGGGATGCGCAGCAGGTCAGCCAATTCAGCTGCCGCGTTCTCGCCGGCCACTGTTGCGGTGCACATATTCGACGACGATCGGAATACGCCGGCCAGCCGTATCCGCGACCTGACCGCCGCCTGCCGGGCCTGGAACTGGCCCAGGTCTTTGTATAGGCCCGGCCGGCTGTAGACGATGACCTCGTTCCAGCGCGCGATGCGGGTGTAGTCCACGGTGTCGGTCAGGCCGGGGATCACCTTCTCCATCCGGCTCAGGATCTTGTGGCGAATCGTGTCGTCGTCTTCGTCGATGATCTTTTCAGCGAACTCGGTCATGGTCAGGATGTCCAGCAGGCCATGCCCTTCCGGCGCACGTCCGGGCGCTTTGTTGTGTTCGCAGGTGAATCCCATGATGTCGGGGTCGACCGGCTCGGGAATGTTGATCACCGACGCGATGATGCCCTTCGGCTTGCGGGTGACCCCGGTGTTCATGACCACACACTTGGTGTAGCGCAGGCCACGCAAGAACTGCTCGGAAAATGCATCGAACCGTTCGGGGGCCAGATCCGGGATCGTGTCGCCACGAGCGCTCAGCACCGCGCCCGAGCCGCTGTCGGTGTGGCACTCCCCTTGCGAATCGGTCCACGTCACCGTGACTCCGTCGGGCGTCTCCCTGATCTCGTGGACGGTGGCGGACAGCCGGATCTCTAATCCCGTTGACAGTCGGTCGATATACGTCGAATAGCCATCACGGAACGCGTACAGCTTGCTGCCGAGGATGTTGTAGAGCATGAAGAACAGCTCGAGGTTGGAGATCGCGTCACCTCGAACACCGAGGACCCCGCGCACCGTCGAGTTGATCACGTAGTCATAGACCTCACCGGACAGGCCGAGGTGGATCGAGCAGTACTCCCGCGGCGTCATGGTGTCGAATGCCGAGGCCCGGGAGAGGTCTTCGTAGTTGAGCAGCTTGCTTGCCCGGGTGGCGTCGACTCCGAATCGAGTCATCAGCGCCTTCGATTTCAGCGATACCAGTGGCGTCTTGAGGATGTCGGAGAACAGATGGTCCGAGCGCAGGTTGTGGATCACATTGTCGCGGGCGAAACCGATGATCGACCCGGCCGGGATCAGATCCGGCCCGCTGCCGATTTCGTGCGCGAGTTTGACCACCGGCTCGTAGGCGCTCGGCAGGATCGTCGCGCCTTCCTCCATGAGGTAGCCCTGCTCCCGATGGGTGTGGATCATACCGCCGGTGCGGTCACGCTTCTCCAGGATGACGGTCGGAATTCCTTGTTCGCGAAGGCGATACGCCGCCGTCAATCCGGACGGGCCGGCTCCGACGATGAAGACGGGTCCGGCGTCGGCGGGCACGGCACGGCGTTCGGTCGCGGTCATCTTCGTGATCCCTTCTTCGGCTTCGGATTAGCGACGAGTGAGGAGAGGACGAAG
Organism: Mycobacterium pinniadriaticum; assembly: GCF_026242045.1. Taxonomy (GTDB): domain Bacteria; phylum Actinomycetota; class Actinomycetes; order Mycobacteriales; family Mycobacteriaceae; genus Mycobacterium; species Mycobacterium pinniadriaticum. The sequence goes on along the minus strand of NZ_JAPJDO010000004.1, from coordinate 176,014 downwards.
TCGGCCACCATCGCGCGTTCGGCGTCGGCGTCGAGGTCCTCTCGCAGCATCAGCATCAAGTAGACGCCGCGCAGCCATTCGACGACCCGCTCGTCGGTGACGTCCGCCCGCAACTCACCTTGCTCACGCCCGCGCCGCAGCATGGGCCCGAGGAGGTCGGCAACGATGGCCTGCATCGCGGAGTCGTGCCCGGTGATCAGGCGGTGCAGCGACACCGTGGTGGTGGTGTCGAGCAGGTGGTGCAGTTCGGGGTCGGAGCGTGCGGCGTCGACAGTGGCGATCGACGTGTCGATCACTAACTCCGCGAACGGGGCATCGCGGTCGGCGATCGGTCTGATTCCTTCGCCCAGCTCTTGCAACCTGCCGACGATCGCGGCTTCGGTGAGCTGTGGGCGGGTCAGTCCTAGTCGGTAGACGCCGGTGCGGCCGATGCCGGCTTCTTTGGCGATGTCGTGCATCGTGGTCCGGTCGACCCCGTAGCGGGCGAAGCAGCGGCGGGCTGCTGCCACGACGCGGGCGAGCAGGGCGGGGTCGTCGATCTCAGCGAGCATGGCAGCCATTTAACCGCTGCCCCCGTACGTGTGTTGGAGTTGGTCGAGGTATTGGTTGGGGCAGAGCGGCTTTCCCGGCTGACCGCAGTACATGCTGCCCTGCTGGTAGGAGGGCAACGCGGGAATGCTGTCCCGGCCGCCGGTCATGGAGATCCAGTCGTTGGGAATCTGATAGGCCACCAGGGTGGTGAAGCCGGCCCATCCGATGACCGCGAGCGTGGACATGAGCGCCTTGAACCTCGGCCCCATCGTCATCGCATCGACGTCACGATCCACCGCGCAACGTCCATTCACGTCGCGCGAATCCCGCAGCCAGGTGAACATCAGACAGTAGGCCGAGATGAACAGCAATTCGGTGACCGGGAGCCGGTGGGTCGTGTCCGCCCACAGCGTGAGCGCGTTGGGCGACGACACATAGGTGTAGACGCCGGTGCGATTCCAGGTGGTCGCCAAACACCCGAACAGCACCATGAATGTCACGAGGACGATCACGTACAGCGCGACGGTACTGACCCTTGGGAGCCGCTTGCGCAGCAGGTCAAGGTAGGCACAGCCGACGATGGCCGCCCCGACACCCAGCCATATGTAGGCGGGCATGCACCACCCCAGGCTCCAGGCCCAACGCTCGCCCTGCGGAGCGGCGAATCCGGGAAATTTGTCAGCCCAGGTGCCCAGGTTCAGAGAATGCGCGTTCATCGCCCAGGTGGGATTGAACATCTGGCACAGCACGTCGAGCACCGAGGCGAAAAGACCACCGAGGAACAGCTTTCCGTCCAACGTGACGGTGCGCCAACGGTAGGCGGGGCGCAGCAGGGTATACCAGAGCAGCACGGCGAACACCGACAGGCTGACTACCTCGGTCAGGCGGATCACCCAGCCGAAGTCGTACGGGTCGGGGCCGGGATCGACCGGCGTCGCCTGCGGCGAGGCCAGCCATCTGGCCCAGCATGTGATGGCCAGGACCACCAGCACGGCGCCACCACACGCCCATACCCACACGGTGCCGGATGGCCGTTGACCGGCCGCCCGGGCAACTGCCGGTTCGGCCACGGTGTTGGCGCCACTCGTCACGGACGCACCGTAACACCTGGAACGATTTTTGTTCCGAGTTCCAACGGTGAAAATCAGCTACCGCTTCACCGGCATCTGAACGTGAGCTCGAGAGTGGACAGCGCCCTGGACAGCACGCCCGTCCAGCGGGGTTGGTAACCATCGGCCAAGCGCAGGTCCGAGGTGTTGTCCAGCAGCAGGTTCAACGCGATTTCCAGTTCGAGTTTCGTCGTCTGCATGCCGAGGCACACATGGGGTCCACCACCAAAGCCGAGGTGTTCGGCATTGCCCCCGAACGCCTTGGCCACGTCGTTGTCGGTGCGGAACATGTCGAAGGTGTCGGGGTTGGCGAACCGACGTGGATCGCGGTTACCGGAGGCGAAGAACAACGTCACCATGGCGCCTTTCGGAATGGTGACCCCGTCGATGGCGACGTCCTCGACCGCCAGCCTCTGGATGAACTGCACGATCCCGTTGAAGCGCAGCCCTTCGGCGATCGCGGCAGGCACCAGGCTGCGGTCTTCCTGGAGAGCCCGGAGCTGTTCGGGGTGTTCAACCAGGGTGTGAACGAGTTGGGCGAGCTGATGATCGGTGTTCTCGGCTCCCCCGAGCAGCATCAGCGCAGCCATGGTGCGGATCTCCTCATCCGTCATCGGCACGCCGCGACCGTCGGGTTCCGACCGGCACAGCACGGAGATCAGATCGTCGCCGTCGCCTGCTCGGCGCGAGGCGATCAGCGGCAGCATGTACTCACCGAATTCACGCTTGGCCCGCATGCCATTCTCGTACAGCGCGGGGTCGCCCTGAATGTTCCCAAGGCACAGAATGAACGCGTTGTACCAGTCCTCGAACTTGCCGTGATCCTCGGGCGGCAAGGCCATCAGATCGCACATCACCGAGACCGGAAACACCTTCGAGAACTCCGTGACGAAGTCGATCCTGCCGCGATCTCGCAAACCCGCTGCGACCGCGGCGCGTTCGCGGTGGAAAATCGGTTCCAGCGCCATTCGGGCCTGCCGTTCGATCGTCGCGGCGACCGCGTCGAGCCCCTTGCCATTCAGAAAGGGCCCGACCAGCTTGCGCCGTGAGGCATGCTGTCGGCCCTCCATCGCCACCATCACCGGAGCGTCGCCCAGGAAGACACCGAGGATGTCCTGGAGGTATTCATGGGTCAGCCGTGGATCTTTGACCAGTGGCTTGATGTGTTCATAGCGGCTGACCACCCAGCTCTGGCTGGGCTCGTGCCAGAAGACCGGGTAGTGATCACGCAGGATCTGATAGCCGGGCCACGGATTCGCGAGATTCTCCGCCGACAGCAGATCAGGGATGGCCGGGGCACTCCTGCTCGACGTCATCGGGTCGTCCCCTCGCGGACGGCGATCGCCGAGTTCGGGCATCGAGATTCGGCAGCGCGCGCTGCCTGGTATTCGTCGCCGGAAGCCGTCAAGACGAGCACCGAGACAACGTCGCCGTCACCGACGAACCCGAATATCTCGGGTGCCGCTAGAATGCACTCGCCATGACCGCCGCACCGAAGCTGGTCCACCTCAACGCGATAGTCCATCGCTTAGTCCGCGTGTCCGGCTCTGGCCTCGTCTTCGCGGGTGAGGCCCGAGGCGGCAATCAGTTCTTCGTGGAGTTCGAACCACACGGTGTGGTACGAGTCGATGATCGGTCGGGTGAACCATGTGGTATCGCCGGCCTTGACCTTGGCAAGGGCTGAGTCGAGCTTGTCGCCATAGCCACCAAGGCGCGGTAACAGGGAGGCGACCGCGCCGAGAATGGGTGAGACCCGCCGGTGGACGATGTCGAGGCGGTCAAAGATCGCGGCGTCATAGTCGGCATCGTCGTGCATATTGGGTTGGCCGTCCTTGAGCTGCCAGGCCGCCACCACAGCCTTGAATTCACCATTGACAGTGCGGAATTCGCCGTAGGTCTGTGCAAGTGCGGTCTGGTCGACTCCTGATCGCTCGTGAGTCAGCAGGGTGTTGAGCCGCTCACGCCCTTCGGGGGTGATGCGAACTGGTTTCCCTTCCATGAGCATCCCGGCTGCGGTCAATTGCGCCACGATCGCCGCCACATCGGCCTCGCATTCGCCGAGCGTGGCAAGCAGATCCGCTTCGCTGACCCGGCCTTTGAGTCGTACAGCCTGCAATACCGTCAACTCAGACATTGAGTTTCCCTCTCTTGCGATCGTCGAGGCTCAGCGCGACCAGCATGGTGATCAGCGGATGGGCCGAGACGACGTCCGTGTGTCCGGCGGCCAACGCGTCGGCTACGACCTCCACCGAGGAGTCCGACAACACGACGAAATCGCCACCGCTATGGGCGCGGATCGGGCTGATCCGGCAGGCGATTTCGGCGAGTTCGACCAGGTCGGGTGAGTCGGTTTCCGACCAGGCGGTGCGTTCGAGCACGCCTTCACGCACCTCCCCTTCGTCTCCGTCCACCGTGACCAGTTTTCCGGTTAGGGCGGCGACCACACCGGTGCCGCATCCGACCACCGCCGGAGTGCCGATCTCGCGGCTCACCACCGCCGCATGCGATGTGGCTCCACCAATCTCGGTGACGATGGCGCGGGCGGCGATCATGCCCTGTACGTCGTCGGGGCTGGTCGCGGTGCGAGCCAGGACGACGTCCTCCCCCGCATCGGCGGCGTCGAGCGCGTCGTCGACGTCGGTGTAGACCCTTCCCGATGCCACACCGGGGCATGACGGCAGGCCCTGCGCCAGAAGTGGTGCCGCTAGTCGTGTTTCGGGTTGCAGTGACGGTGCGAGCAGAGCGTCGATGTGCACCGGGGTCACCCGGCGCAGGGTCTGCGCGTCGTCGATCAATCCCTCATCGCGCAACTGCAAGGCCAGGCGTACCGCGGCTTGCGCCGAGCGCTTGGCCGAGCGAGTCTGCAGCAGCCACAACTTTCCCTCTTCAACGGTGAATTCGATGTCCTGCACGTCGGTGGCGATGCGCTCCAACATTCGCGCGGTGGCGATCAACTCGTCGTAGATCGCCGGTTGCTCGGCTTGCAGTGCGGCGATGGGTTGGACGTCGACGCTGCCGGACACGACGTCTTCGCCCTGTCCCCGGGCGAGCCACTCGCCAAACGGCGTGTTGGCGCCGGTTATGGGGTTGCGTGAGAACAGGACCCCGGTGCCGGAGTCGTGGGCCAGGTTTCCGAACACCATGGCCTGCACGATCACCGCCGTTCCGGCCGCGTCATCCAGACCGTGGTGGGTGCGGTAGTGCTGGGCACGGGGACTGTTCCACGACGCGAACACTGCCTTGATCGCGCCGCGCAATTGCACCCACGGATCGTCCGGCACCTCGGCGAGTTCATCTCCGCCCAGCACGATGCGGCGGTACATCTGGGTGAAGCGGGTGCGGGTGTCACGCGCGAACTCCCGGTTCGCGGTGTCTGCGAGCGCATCTTCGACGGAGTCGTCGATGCCGAGGTCGAGCACGGTGTCCATCATCCCGGGCATCGACTGGGCCGCCCCGCTTCGGACGCTGACCAACAGCGGTCGCGGTCCCTTACCGAAGGTGCGTGAGGTCTCGTCCTGCAGCCAGCGCATCTGCTCGCGTACGTCACCCCAGACATCGTCGAGACAGCGTTCCGGCTCGGTGAGGAACCGGCCGCACACATCGGTGGTGATACAGAATGCCGGCGGTACCGGCAGCCCTTGGCGCCGCATGGAATCGATGCCATACCCCTTGTTGCCTAGGAGGTTGCGGGGCAACCCGGCCTGGCCGTTGAGTCTTACGACGGAACTAATGCCGCACCTCCCACCATGTCGACGTCGCGCTCCCGGCCGGCGGCGGCTATCACCAGGTAGGCCGTGACGCAGATCCAGATGAAGAAGATCGCCACGCCGATTCCCCAGACGATGATCCCATTCCAGGCCAGTGGCCCCTCCTTGAAGAACACCACCAGGCCGGCCGGGAACACTCCCAGCACCGCAAAGAAATTCAGGTAGGCATACCAGCGTGGGTACACAGGTGTGGCACTGGTGTCTTGGAGGACCGCCACGCCGATGATGGCGTTCTGGACCAGCACCGTCGTCGTGGTTCCGATGAACGTCAGCCAGGCCACGTCATTCAATGCCTGGGTGATCGCCGGATCGCGATCGGGTCGGTAGAGGATGCCCTGCCAGAGCATCAAGGGCAGGATGATCTCCAGCGTCGTGCAAGCCGCCGCCGCAAGCTGGCCGTACACCAAGGTGCGCGAAACCCCTTCGATACGCCGCATCTGGTTGGAGACGACCGCGTAAAAGGGCGCCAGCAGCCCGGTTCCGACCATCGCGATGAACACGCCCAGCCGTTTGGCGACGGTGCCCTCTTGGAGGAAGGCCGCGATCTGTGCGGCATTCTCCGATGGTGCGGGAGGCCAGATGAAGTGCGCCAAGGGCAACAGACCGATGAAGAACATCAGCGTCATGATCGGCCCGCACCACGCGCAGACCACCTGATTGCGGTAGTTCATCGCGCACGCTCCTTGCGAATCTGTTCAGCCGCAGTCGGGTTCTGCGCAGCGTCCTCGGCCGCGATGGCCCGCAGCACCAGGATTGACATGACCACCATCCAGACGGCGAATGCGGTCAATGCCAGGTACCAGACCAGGAGCCCGTTCCAGGCAAAGGGGCCGGTATGGAAGAACACGGTGATCGAGCCGGGCAGGAACAGCATCGCCACCCAGAAGTTCAGGTAGCCCGCCCAGCGTGGCAGCACCGGGTTCGGGTTACCGGCGGAGTCGAGGAAGATCGCGGTGCCGATGGACAGCGTCTGCAGGATCGGAGTCGACGTGATCGCGACGAACAGCAGCCATGCGGTGTCGTTCATCGCCAGCAGCACCTGCGGATCGCGCGGCCTGAACGTCATGGATTCCCAGATGATCAGGGAGATGATGAACTCCAGCACGAACAGTGCCCCGACGGCGAGGTTGGTGTAGGCGAGCGCGGCAACCCGCCGCTTCATCCGCATCATCTGCGCGGTGATCGCCGCGCTCCAGGACGCCAGTAGCGCCGAGGCAAGCAGCGAGATGATCATGCCCAGCCGGATACGCACGGCGTCCTCGGTGAACAGCTGCGCGAGTTGTTCACCGGACAGGGTCGGCGCCGGTGGCGGGATGAACCCCGCGACCAACCAGAACCCGACGAAAAATACAGCGATACATGCGATTCCGCTCCACGCACACAACCGCTGAGCGGTGGTGTCCATCGGTGATACCTCCTCGTCGAGGTGCTAGTTCTCGGCCCGCTCGAGCAACTGGACAGTGCCGGCGGACCCGTCCACCCGCACCAGGTCGCCGTCGCGCAGCATCCGAGTTCCGTTGCCGGTGTTGACCACACACGGCAACCCGAGCTCGCGCGCCACCACCGCGGCGTGGCTGAGGACGCTGCCGATATCGACCACCAGCGCCGAGGCCACGAACATGATCGACGCCCAACTGGGGTCCGTGGTCGGCGCAACCAACACCTCGCCAGGTTCGACCTCGACGACGGCGGGGTCATGCACCACGCGCACCCGTCCCTCGACGGTCCCGCTGCCGGCCCCGATCCCGATCAGCAGTGCATCGTCGGTCGCGTCTGGTTGATCGTCGACGACGACGGTCGGCTCCGGCGTCCCGCGCCACCAGGTCGGCAGTTCGAGCTGCTGATACTGCACGCGTCGTTCCCGGCGGAGCGCCACCAGCTCGCGCGCGCCTACCGGCACTCCCCCGACGATCTCCTCGACGGTCAGATAGAACACGTCCTCTGGGTCATCCAGAACGCGGCCGTCGGCGAGATGCTCGCCGACCCGGCGGGCAGCCGCTCGCGCCACGTCCAGTGCCTGGAGGAACGACACCTTTCCGACGCCGCGCAGCGGGATGGTGCGCGCGGCATGGTTAAGCAGTAGTTTGACCGCAGGGCGAGCCGGTGCCGGCAATTCGGCCAGCAGCTCGGCCTGCATCTTCGGTAACCGGTCGCGTGCTGCGCGTTCCCGCGCAAGTGGACTGGCGCTGTCGTCGGTGGCGGCATACCGTTCGATGACCGCCGCCAGCGGAGTCGGGTCCTCGCGCCACACCCGCGCTGAGATCTCCCCTTCCAGCGGGCCATGGAAGCCATGGCTGGCTACCACCTCATCCAGTGTGAGGTCACCCCGCGATGCTTTCCAGATGTCGTCGACCATCCGAAGTTCCGCGCCGCCGACCCCGGACAGCACACCGACGTCGCCGACCCCGGTGCGCGCCACCAGCGATGTCAGCGCGTTGATCAATGGCGTGATCGCCGCGAACAACGCGATTCCGTGCAGGGTCATCGCGGTGGAGAAACGGCGGCCGGCCTCCTCAAACGTGGCAACCGCACGGGCCAGATCGGCATGGGCGACCCGCGGTATCTCGGCACGCCACCAGGCATCGATCTGCGGTGCCAGTCGGCGCACTTTGCCCGGCATTCCCAGTGCGGCGCGCGGGAGCCGGTGGGCGATGACCGGGTAGCGCCGCATGGTGGGGGCGAACGTCATCGTCGCCGGCGCCTCACCCAGCATGCCGGTGATCGCGACTTTTCCTGTGGTACCGGGCATTCGGTCTCCCACAGCAGCCAGCCACTCGGTCCGCATGGCAATGCGCCCGAAGAAGACGGTAATGATCCGGTCCGGCCCCGGAGGCGGCTGCTTATGCTCCTCGCGACCGAACACCCCGAGCGCATAGGACAGGTCGCGGCACATCATGTCACCGATATCCGACCAGATCGACCAGCCCAACGGGGTGGCGACGCCAGGCACCGCCTCACCGACATTGACGGTCGACCAGTGCGTCTCGGATCCACCCGGCTGATGCAGGGGATCCCACGCGTCGATCGTGTACTCGGTCACGCGAGCCTGATCGATCGTTCGGTGTGCCCGTACCCGATCTCCCCGTCCCAGTCGAACCGCGACAGATTTTCAAAGTTCGCCGTCGCGGTGACCTCGGGGTCATAGCCGACGCAGATGTCGTTGGGACCGTCGAAACCATTCGGAAAGGGATGCAGGATCTCTGCGCGAATACGGTGCTCGCCCAGTTCGAGCTCGTAGGGATCGGCGTGTTGGGCGCGATGGGTCAGTACCGGCGAGTTGTGCATCTGCACTGCCGTCAACACGCCGTCCTCCTGCAGGACCGCGCGGGTGAGGAGTTGCCCGTCGACCACCAGTTGCAGCAGGATGAAGCCGCGGCCGCTGGGAAAGTTGGCCCAGGACCAGATGTGGCTGGAGAAGACCGTGAAGTCGCGCGGCCCGCTGGTGTGGTCACGCAGACCCTGTCCGTCGAACGCGATCTGCTCCCCGCCCACCGTGATGGTGCCGCGTACGGTGACCAGTTGCTCGTAGTGCAGCTTCCCCCATTGGTGGGCGTCCTCCACCTCACCCCAATCCCACACGGCGCCAAGGCAGTCCAGGGTCAGGTCAAAGCCGAGCCGTTCGTGGCGCCGGTCGCCGGCCATGCCGTTGTAGAGCTGGTCCACCGTGGTTCGGATGGACCCGCCGTCGCGGCTCATTCGCCACGATCGGAAGGGGTCGAGGCATTGAAAGGACATCGTGGCTCCGCCGGGCCCACGCGGTGTTTCGCAGCGGCCGTAACCCTTATTGACCAGCCGTTGGCCGTCGGGCAGGTAGACGAATGAGAGCTCCCGCCACAACGTCGGGTCGAACGGCGCCCGGCCCAGATGCGTCCACACTCCGATCTGGGTCGTGGGGTCGTAGGCGACGAAGCAGTAGTTCTCGGTCCACAGCGGGATATCGGGGTAGGACTGGATCGGGAATTCCGACTCCGGGCTCAGGCCGGTCGGAGCACTGGTGGCGCTCATGCCTGCGACCGGCTCTCGTCCCAGGCCAACACCAGCTTGGTTGGGCCGCGGAACAGCAGGGCGTCGGTGTCCCATTCGAGTTCTTCCAGACGCAGACCGTGCAGTCGGCTCAGCAGCGCCTCCACGCCGATGCCGATCACCGCGCGCGCCATGTGCTGGCCTGGGCACTTGTGAGGTCCGTGGCCGAACGCGAGGTGATCCGGGGGAACGTCGCGGGTGATGTCGAACTGTTCGGCGTGCGGGCACCAGCTTTCGTCGTGGTTAGCCGCCGATAGGTACACCATGATCGGGGTATCGGCCGGGATGTGGTGGCCCCCCAGCTCGATGTCCTCAGTCAATAGCCGGTGGGTGCCGTGCACGGTTCCGATGTGGCGCAGGATCTCCTGAACGGCGTTGGGAAGCAGCGACATGTCGTTCTGCAACGCTCGCAGTTGGTCGGGGTTGCGCAGCAGCGTCACCATGGCGTTGCAGATGGACAGGGCGCTGGTGTCGTGCCCTCCGACGTAGATGCTCCACAGGTTGGCGATCAGCTCGTCTTCGGTCAGGGTGCCGTTGTCGGTGTCGGCGATCATCTTGTTGACCAGGTCGTCCACCGACTCGTTTCGCCGCCGTGCCACCAATCCCCGGAAATAGGTGTCCAGGGCGGACATCGAATCGTTGGCGACTTTCAGTTGTTTCGCGTCAAGGGGCAGCATCTGGACGGCCAGCTTGAAGCCGTGCATCCACTGGTGGATGTCGGCCTCGTCTTCCTGGGGCACCCGTAGCAGCTGGCTGATCGCCGACAGCGGTAACGGCGACGCGAACGCCGCCATCAGTTCAACCTGACCGGGCCCGCCCGAGGGATCGACGAAGGCGTCGATCAGTTGGTGAGCGCGTTCGGTGATCGCGGGCCGCAGGCTGTCGACCAAGCCCGGACGGAAGTTGCGTTGAAAGGTTTGGCGGACCCGGCGGTGATCCTCGCCGGCTTTCATCAAGACGCTGTCGGCCATGATTGTGAAGTACGGCTGGTTCACCACATCGTCGCCGTGACGCATCCGCTGGAACTGTTCCCAGCGCACGTCGCCGTCCTTGCGCGCCAAGACCTCTCGTGCGGCATCGTGTCCGGTGACAACGTAGGCGCCGAGCCCTTCGGCGTGGAAGACCGGATCAACCGCGCGAAGCCGCGCCAGGATCGGGAAGGGGTCGACGGCCAGTTCCGGGTCAAGAGGGTTGAACACGTAGTCGTTTTCAGCGGTGGTCATGCGATGCTCCGAGTTTTCCAGGCTTCGATCAACTTTGCGTTTTGCGCGGGAGTGCTTCCATAGGTGGCGATTTCGTCTGCACCAGCGTCGCGGAACCGCTGCAGCGAGGTGACACACTCATCGACCGTCCCGATGGCGCATGTGTCGATCATCCACTCGTCGGGGACGATTTTCGCAGGTTCGAGTAACTGGTGGCGATGGAAGAGTCGATCGGCGACCTTCTCGTTGGCGGCCAGCTGCCGATGCGCCCGCAACTCGTGGACCACCGAGACGTCCCAGCCGTTTTCCTCGACCAGGGTCTCGCCGTAGCCGGGGTATTGCAGGTAGCCGACCGCCCGGCCGTGGGCCAGCGATCGGGTCTCGATGTCGTCGAGGTCGGGTGCGGTGATGACTGCCTGGCAGATCCGGATCTCAGCCGGATCCCGGTCGACGCGCTCGCACGCCAAGCGGATTCGTTCGACGGCCTTGGCGGTGGCCTCCGGGGTGAGCACCGGCGGCAGCAGGACCCCGTCGAAGGATGATGCGAGCAGTTCCGCACCCTTCTTGCGTGCGAACGTGCCGAACCAGACCGGCGGCGGGGGTCCGGGCACGATCTCGGAGAAGGCCAGCGACGGGAATCGGCCGACCGGACCATCGTAGGAGACCGTCTCGCCGCGCCAGAGCCGACGCAAGATGTCGACATAGTCGGCCATCTCGGCGAAGGTCGGCATCCGAAGCCCCATGCCGTGCCAAATCGCATCGGTGCCGCGCCCCAGCCCGAGGGTGAACCGCGGACCGTAACAAGCCTGCATGGTCGCCGCGAGCGCCGCCATCAACCACGGCTGACGGGTCGGCGGGCACACCATCGCCGTTCCGACCTCGATCCGCGATGTGCGGGCCGCGGCCCCGGAGAGGATGACGTCGGCCTGCTTGATGTCCCACCGCTCCGACAGAAACGCCGCGCGGAAGCCCAGTCGCTCGGCTTCGACGACGTCGTCGATGCCTTGGGCCGGGGTGCGCATATCGGACTCGTAATCGACGTCGCCCTGCACCGCACTCACTGCACCCGAGATGACGTATGCGCTCAGATCGTCGACGACATCGACGTGTTCACCTTCGGACATGCGGTCTCCGTTCGATGCCTAGCCCACCATTGGGCTATCCTTACGCTTGTAAGAAATCTAGGCGCTGTTTTTACGTTTGTAAAGGAATTCCTTGATGGTGGTTCAGGACCAACCTCGCCGCGGCCGGAAGCCGACGCTGAGCCGCGAGATTGTCATCGAGGCCGCCCTCGACCTCATCGATGGTGAGGGGCTGAGCGCACTGAACCTGCGCAAACTCGCCGAGCGGATGGGCATCAGCGCGATGACGCCATACCACTATTTCGAGGACAAGGCGGAACTGCTCTCGTCGATGGTCGAGTATGCGATGACCCCGCTGGCCAATGATCTCGACCCGAATTTGTCCTCGGACAAACAGATCGGCGCAGCGATGCGGGACCTGCACCAGATCCTCAATCGCCATCCCGGCGTCGTCGACCTCATCATCGCCGAATCGGACACCCTGCGACTCGACGAATTCCGCCAGAGCCTGATCGCGACACTGCAGAAGGCGGGGCTCACCCGCGGCCGAAGCGCTGACGTCCTGCGGTCGCTGACGAGCTACACCCTCGGTTACACCATGCTCAACCGGTTACGCCCGCAGCAGCCGAACCGAGCCGCCCCGCCAGACTCCTTCGACGTCGGCCTCGAGATGATAATGCGCTCGCTGCGTGAAGAACTCGGTTCGCCCAGCCTGTAGTTGCCGACACCGGTTCTCGCACTTTTGCACGATCACAAGAGGTTCGGCGAGTTTGAGACTTACTCCTGCTCGAGTCGGCGCAGCGCGCGAAATGCGTACGGCGTCAGCACCGCGATGAGGACAAAGAACATCACGAATACGGCCCAGAAGTTGAGCACCCCGTGCCAGGCGAAGGGTCCGGTTCGAACGAAGGGCACCAGACTCAGCGGAATGTAGACCGCAGCGGTCAAGAAGCACACGTATGCGACCCAGCGCGGGAACAGCGGTTCGCTGCGACGGTCGATCAGGATCGCGATGCCCAGGGCCACGCTCTGCAGGAACGAGAACATGAAGGTCAGGTCGAAAAAGAGCCAGCCGAAGTCGTAGAGCGTCTGCATGGTCTCCGGCGAGCGCCCTTCGGAACGAAAGGTCGCGGTCTGCCAGACGACGGCGGGTACCGCGGTCACCAACGCCGTCATCAAACCGCCGACCAGTTCGGTCATCGACAACGGCCCCATCGGGCCTTCCATGCGGCTGATGATCTTCGACAGAGCCACGCTCCACGTGTAGTAGCACGGCGCGCCGACGACCATCAGCACCATACCGATTCTGATTGCGGTGCCGTGGGTTTGGAAGTACTGGGTGATGCCGGCGGCGTCGAGATCCTCGCCCGGCGGTGGCCAGAAGCCGGCGAACACCGCAAAGCCCAGCAGCCCGAGCCCGCAGTAGAAGCACACAGACCACAGCGCGGCCCGCAGTAGCGTGAAGTCCGTTTTCGTGCTCGGCTGCCGAGCCGCCGAAATATACGCGTCCGTCGTCGTCACCGGGCCTCCTGGATCGGCATGTCGACCTCTGCGCTCAGTCCAAAGCGCACTACCCTCATCGGGCATGTTAATCGAATCTCTGTTAAAAACAAGGCCGCCGCGGAGACTGCTCGCCCAACAGGTGATTCTCGCGACCAGCGGCCAAGAAACAGGCATCCTGGCCTCACTTTTTAACAACTCTTAAGCACCGGAGACGGCTGGGCTGTCCCCGTCGGCGACGCACCGCATCTCCGGCAGGGTCGCCTCACCTTTGATCGCCTTCAGCAGGTAGAACGTCACGACGTTGTACCAAACCGCGAAGACTGCCAGAGGCAGATAAAGACCAAAGACACCGTTCCACGCCAGCGGTCCGTCATAGAAGAAAACAATCGCGCTCGCAGGAAACATGCTGAGCCCAAACCACACACTGAGGTAGCCGACCCAGCGTGGGATCACCGAGCCGCGATACAGCAACACGCACAAACCGAGGGCTGCGGCTTGCACAAAGAAGAACGGCCAGCTGACAATCCACGAGATCCACGCGAAATCGTTGAGAATCCCTACCGCCTCTCCGGTGTGTCGGGATCGGTAGGCGATGGCCAACCACACGATAGGTGAGATCGCGAAGAAGACCCCACCCAGTCCCGCCGAAATGGCCTGCACGGCGCTAAGGGCAGGGAATCCCGATTTCTCCATGCGCAACATCTGGCCGAGGACCGCCACGCCCCAAGGCAGATAAAGCGCGGAGGCAAATGCGCAGACAGACATTCCGACCAGGATCCGGCCGCGACGCTCGTTGAAGAAAGCACCGACGACATCTGAACTCCAGCTCGGAGCAGGCGGTGGAATGAAGCCAGCAATGACAACAATTCCGACGAGATAAACAACGAAGAACGCGTAACCGCTATACAGACAAATCAGCTGTATTCGCCTGTCCACGCTAGGCATCCCACGCGAATTCGAGACGCTCGGGTCGATGAAAAATCATCCCGTCCTGCACCCGGATCTCCTGACCGCCGACCAGCCGCAGGTTGGGCAGACGCGTGATCGCCGTTTCGATCGCGACTTTCATGTCGAGGCGTGCGACGTTGATGCCGATGCAGGTGTGGGGCCCGGTGCCGAAGTGCATACTCTTACGCATTTCGGCCGGTGCGCGATCGATATCGAACCGCTCGGGACAGACGAAGACGCTGTCGTCATTGTTGGCGGATTGGACCAATGCGAAGATATTCGCGCCCTTGGGAATCCGGTGCCCATGAATCTCGACGTCCTCTTTCACACGCCGCACAATTCCCCGAGCGGGCGTGAGCCGGCGCAGCGACTCCTCCACCACCTTCGGTACCAGACTCAGATCATTTCTGACCCGCTCCAGCAGGTCGCGATCCTGGCTGAGTTTGTACAAAGTGAAGCTGATCCCGCCGGCGCTGGTCTCGAACCCGGCAATGACCAATTGACCAACCACACCGAGGATCTCACGGTCGGTGAGACTCTTCTCGCTTTGTTCCTGGGCGAGGATCAAGCCACTGATCAGGTCGGCCTGGGGCTCGGCCCGTCGCCGTGCAATGGCGTCTAGCAGGTATTCGTTGAAGCCGACCTGATCGCGTGCCAGCTCCAGACGCCGGGCGTCCGAGATCGATGGGACGAACAGTTCGGTGATGCCCAGGGTCCAATCGCGAAACTTCTGCCTGTCCTCGGCGGGCACACCCAGGATCTTGATCAGCACATCGATGGGCATCGGAGTGGCGAACTCCCCCACCAGATCAGCTCGGCCGTCACCGACAAATCCGTCGACGAGAGAATTGGCTGCGGCGCGGATCACCTCTTCGTGTTGTTTCACCGCGGCTGGCGTCAGCGGTTTGGCCGCCAGCTTGCGGATGCGGGTGTGTTCCGGCGGGTCGGTATTGATCAAGGCAGGCTGCCAGGGCGCATAGCCATGAGGCAGAAGCTGCTTCAGCTCCTCGGGCACCTCACCGACCAGATCGTCCGGCATGCAGCCGAACCGGTCCATGTCCTTGACGATCGCCAGTACGTCGTCATACCTGCTGATCACCCAGGCGTCGAGCTCGGGAACGTGCAGCACCGGTGCGTGCTCGCGCAGTGGCCCGAACAGCGGGCAGGTATCCCACGTGCTGCGGAATACCTCCATCATGGACGGCTGTGTGTCGGTTCGGTCGGTCACGGTTGTACCTCGGATCGGGTGTACGGAGGGTAGTCGGGCGAATCCGGAAAGCAATGCAAGAGACCGGGATCATCGGCCAAGAGCTTCTTCCAGTACTTGCGGTAGTGCCGGAAGCTCATGAAGTCCTGGTCCTCGCCGTACGCCACCTGGCCGTCGTACTCCCACCGCACCAGCGACCACCAATTCAGAATGTCGCTGTTGATCGGCCACTTCAGCCAGTTCATCGTTTGGCCGACAGCATGCAGCTCTCGGCCCAGTTCATCCACGCAGTCGATGATCTGCGTGACTACCCGTCCATCACGCCCGCGTTCAGCTTTCCGCGTGCCCCCGACCACCCGCGCCTTGATTCCATCGCGGATGTAGAAGCCGGTGGTGACGGTCTCGGTCGTCCCCTCGATCGGATCGTCGTCGAACCCCAGCGACGTTTGAGGGTCGTAGAGATGCCAACCGCTCTGCGGGGACGCGAAGACGTAGGGCCAGCCGGCCCGCAGTGGATCGGAGACGTCGGCATGACGCGGACCCCAGCCTCGGTCGCGCAGGCCGCCGCAATCGATGTTGATCGTCTCTCCGGCGATTTCAAGCGTGCCCTTGATCCAACCCGCGTGCTCATAGTGCCCGACCGAGAAATCTCCCTCCTTCTTGACCCAGTTCTTGATTCCCGGATCCTCATCCCCGTCGCTGGAAAGTTTCATATAGTGCGGCTCCGCGGTGGCCGTCCAGGTGAGGTCGAACTTCACACCGTGGCGGTCATAACCCAGCCGGTACTCCTGCTGCGGCTCGATCATGTGACAGGTCAACGAGTTCGACAGCTCGAAGTCATACATCTGCGCGCCGTCCGGTATTGCCAGATGCTGATCCCAGCCGTAGTAAAGACAGTTGTAAACATCCTCGCCGGTGTGGTCCCACACCGCGGGGCCAGCCACCACCAGGTTCATATTCGGCCGGAAGTAGAAGTAAATGAAGCCGCAGAGATTCCGCTCCGGAACGGTGAACCCGAACAAACTGTTCTCACTCCAGTACGGATCAGCGCTGCGCTCGTGGAAGTACTCGTCGGCAATGTCGATCTTGTCGGTCCACCCCATCGTCACACCAACCCTGCAGCTTGCGGGGCGTCCAAGTCCAGCGCCATATCGGCATAGCGACGTATCTGGTCAACGATGATTCGATCCGCCTGCTCACTGGACTCCACCTGACTCGCCATGCCCACGAAGAGCAACACCCCGTACATCGCGCCTTCACGGTAGGCGGCCCAACACGAGTCGAAGTCGTAGCCCTCGACACCCGAAAAGGTTAGGCGTTCATGGTATTCAGCGATCAGTTCGCGCTCAGCCGCTCGGCGTTCGGCGGTGGGCAACGACGAGCCCAGGTAGTACGCGGGGTCCAGACCGGGCGGTCCCAACCGCACGGTCTGGAAGTCGACGACGGCAGTCCTGTCGGACTGTGGGTCGGTGGCGAACATCAGGTTGTCACTGCGAAAGTCCCCGTGCTGTACGACGGTCGGCGCCTTCCAGCTGCGTACCCACTCACCGGCACGCGGCACCACGGATTCGAACAGGCTGACATGTGAAGGGTCCAGATGGTCGCCGAAGCGGTTCAGGAAGGGCTCGAGGCCAGCCGGCAACGAGTCGAAGACGCCGATGGTGCGTCGCGGATCGGCGAGCCAGTCCAATCGTGCCAACGCGGCATTGTTCCACAGCGGAGCCTGAAACTTGACGAGTTCTCCTAGTGCCGTGGAACATTCGGACAGCGTTGCGGTCTCGAGTACGTTGCCGGCCCGCATCTCGGCACCCAGATCCTCCAGGACCAGGTTGAACGTTTCCGCATTCTCGGAGAGTCGGGCCGAGTAGCACTTGGCCACGCCCAGGCCTGGGATCAACGGAGCGATGTCGCGATAGAAGAGGGTCTCCAGTTCGTACATGCCCATCGCCACGGCAAGACCGCGACTGCCGGGGTCATCACTGGGAAACTTCACCACCACCGATTCGGGCGCTTCGGTCGGCCCGGTATAGGTCAGTCGGGCCCGCACCATCCGGGCGATGATCCCCCCTTCCACCGGCTCGACGTCAACGGCGGCGAGATCGGCGTCGGCCAACAGTCCCGCGTCACCAAGGACGGCCCGGAACCAATCCAATGTCATCCGGTCGACCGAATCAACGATCGACGGTATCGGATTTCCGTTGCGGCCCTTGGCCGTGACGGATGAAGCGGCGTTGCTCATCGGGTAGCACTCCTATAGGGCAGAAGAGGTGACGGATGCGTCTAGATTCAAAGGTCCAAATCTCGAACATCTTATTCGAACACTATGTACGATGAGCGAGCGTTGTCAATGGCGGGAACGGAGACCATGTACATGAATGCCAGCCTGCGCATCCTGGGCGTCTGGAGCGCCGCCGCGTTCTTCCTGCTCTGGCTTATCGGCTTCGTGTTCTTCGCTCAGTGGATTCCGCCGATACCCCCATCGGATTCGGCCGAGGACCTCGCCGAGCTCTTCCGAGACAGATCGCTGCCCATCCGGATCGGGATGGTCCTGATGACGATCGGAACCGTCTTCTATCTCCCGTGGTCCATGGTGCTCTCCGACCTGATCAAGGAAATCGAGGGCAGGTCGTTCTTCCTCTCCGGCACCCAACTCGCGGCCGGCGTGCTGTCGGCGATGACCTTTTTTCTTCCGGCATTCGTGTGGACCACGGCGGCGTTCCGCCCGCAACGCAATCCGGAGATCACCCAAGCGCTCGTCGATCTCGGCTGGTTGTTCTTCATCACCCCGATTGCGCCGTTCATCCTCCAGTACGTGATTCTGGCGATTGCCATCTTCCGCGACAAGCGAACCCGGCCGGCGTTCCCCCGGTGGGCGGGTTACCTCCAGCTGTGGATCAGCATTTCGTTCCTACCGGCCCTGGGAGCGATGTTCTTCAAGACCGGACCGTTCGCCTGGAACGGTGTGCTGGTGTGGTGGATTCCGTTCGCGATGTTCACCGGCTGGTTTGTCGTGATGATCACGCTCACATGGCGGGCGGTCCGGCAGGATCGACAACCAGCCGAAATCGGTTAAGAGGCTATACCGTTGGGGCGTAGAGCGTCCGCCAGACCACGGTAGTCATACCGTCGAGTCGCTCATCGACATCAACTCCGGTGCTCGTCAATTCGTACAGCCCGCGCTCGATCATCCAAGTCAGCCATGGCGCGACGATCTCCACGTCAACCTCGGCAGGAATGAACCCGGCTGCTTGCTGCCCACGGAACCCGACCCGCAGATCTTCGGCCCGGCGCTCCATGACACCCGCGAACTGCGCACGGACGCGCGGGTCGTAGGTGGCGGTCTCAACGGCAGCGGCGAGCAGGTAGCGGTGATCCGTGTAGGCATCCGCGATCTGTTTGAGTGCCCCTCTCAAATCTGCGGGTGTCGATCCCGGGGGCAGGCTGAACCACGCCTCTGCGGCTTCACCGACCTTCTGAGTGACACGTTCGGCCAGCTCCATGAGCAGAGCACCTTTGTCCTCGAAGTACACGTAGAACGTCGAACGAGCGATCTCGGCACCGGTGATCAGCTGTTCCACACTGATTTCAGCGAATCCGGTACCTTCGGCCAGCAGTTGCTCGGCCGCGGCGAACAACTTGCGAGCGATTTCTTCACGCCGCGCCGCACGACTGACCCTCCCCTTTCGAACCGTCACAGCCATCGTGTGAAACGCCCGTCCTTCGTTGCATGCTCACCTGACTTTCAGGATTCTACGCACGCAACCGCAGATCACCGCAGATCCGGCTACCGCGGGGCTGTTTCGTCCTCGGTACGCTCACTGTCCAGGTTGGCCTTGCGCAACACCACGCCCATCACGATCAGGAATGCGGCGTACGCGAACAACGCGAGCCAGAAGACGAAGACGCCGCGCCACGAGAACGGCCCGGAGTGGAAGAAGAACGCCAGCACATCGGGGATGAACGCGGCGGCCACCCAGATGTTGAAGTAGCCCAACCACCGCGGCAACACCGAACGCTTGTCTCCCAGTATCGCGGTGCCGATGGCGATGTTCTGAATCATGAACGGCGCGATCGGGGTCAGGAACATCAGCCAGGCGATGTCGTTGAGGGTGACCGTCAGTTCCGGGGTGCGGTCGGGCCGGAACGCGATGATCGCCATCAGCAGCATCGGGAGCAGTAGCAGGACACCGGTCGCCGCGCCGGTGACCACTTGGATGATGGTCAGCAGCGGCGAGCGGCCCTCGATGCGCAGCATCGCCAGTGCTATCAGCGCGATCAACGGAAAGACCAGGCAGATACCGAGCTGAGCGATCACCAACCCGACCAAGACCCGGGTGTCGTTGCTGTAGAAAGCGACGACCTCCGCGGTGCTGCTCGACGAGCCGAGCGGCAGCGGCAGGACGCCGGCGATGAGCCATCCGGTCAGCGCCACCACGACGGTGGCCGGTCCCGCCCAGGCGCACAACTTGATCACTGTCGCCGACATGGTCAGCCGCGGACGGTCGGCCGGTAACTGGCGATGATCTTGTCGGCCACGAGTTTGGCGGTCTCGGCACACGCCGTGGTGCCGCCGTTGGCGTACTCCTTGACCGCGTCGCCGACATTCCACAGCCCCTCGATCGGGGTTTCGTGCGGCAGGTCGAATCCGGCGACGGCCCGCTGCGGCGGCCAGCCATCGCGGGTGACGGCGATGTTGAGAATCCTTGCTCGACTGTCGAAGTCCTCGATGGTGTCGCGGAGGTCGTCCAACAGCAGCTGGGTCTCGGCTGCCTCGTCGAATTCTCCGATCGAGGGCTGCGGAACCGATGTGCCGACGTAAAGATGCCATCCGGGCGGGGCCATCTCGGGACAGAGGTCGGTGAAATTGGCGATGTAGGCCACCCGCCGGGACTTCGCGAAGCTCAGCATGCCGGGGGCGGCGATGAGGGGCTCGGTGCTGGCGAAGTTGACCGAGATCATGGCTGTCGGCCGATCACCGCGGGCAACGAGATCGCGGTAGTCGGCGGGCACTGCATCCGGGCCCAGCAGCGCCAACGTCGCCGCGGGTCCGACGTCGCTGATCACGATGGGTGCATTGACCGTGGCTGAGACTCCGTCACGCACGATCTCGACGCCGGAGACGACGCCATCCGCTGACACGATGCGGGTCGCCGAAGTCGACAGCCACACCTGGCCGCCGTCACGCTCGACCACGCCGGCCAAACCCTTCCATATCCCGATGGTCCCCTCGGGGTGGAAACCGAATCGTTTGAACGCGCTCTTGCGGGTGAAGTAGGTCAGGAACACCCGCGCTGGGAGGTCTTCGGAGCCGACCGCGAAGATCGATGCGCACATGTTACGGAAGATCCCGTGTACGCCTTCGTTCTTGGTGTACTTCGCCACCCATTGTGCCGTGGAGATCTCGTCTTCGGGTAGGCCGGAGTCGCTGCGCGCGGCACCGATGCCCTTGACCAGTTTGGCGCCCTGCCGGGTCAGCTTACCGAGTAGCAGACCCCAGCCGCCGCCGGTGACGTCGACGTCCTTGCCGCCGATGCGGTAGAGCAGTGGCGGTTTCGGCTCCCGGATCTCGAACGGTACGCCGACCTCTTCGCACGTCTCTTGGGTGATGCCGCCGACCTCGATCACGATCGCGCCGTTGTTGACCTTGAACCCGTCGATGTCGTCGGTGGATGCCCGCCCGCCGACCTTGTCGAGTCGTTCGACGACCAGTGTGCGAAAGCCGCTGTGCGCCAGCCGTGCCGCGGTGAACAGGCCGCCGGCGCCGGCGCCGATCACGACGACGTCGAATTCGTGTTCCATCGTTGTCATGGATGTCTTTCTGTCGGGACGGATCAGTAGGACCGGGGCAGTCCGAGTGAGGTCTGGGCGATGAAGTTGAGCACCATCTCGCGGCTGACCGGCGCGGTACGCATCAACCGCGTGACGAACCACAGTTCCGATAGCCCGTACTCGCGGGACAAGCCGTTGCCGCCGTGTGTCTGGATGGCTTGGTCAAGCGCCGCCAGCGCGGCCTCGGATGCGGCGAACTTGGCCATGTTGGCCGCTTCACCGGCCGATTCGCCCGCGTCGAACAAGTCGGCGCTGCGCATGGTGGCCAGTCGGCCGACTTCGACGTTGATGTGGCATTCGGCGAGCGGATGGGCGATACCCTGGTGCGATCCGATCGGGGCCGCCCACACGGTGCGCTCGGTGGCGTACTGCGCGGCCTTGTCGACTGCGTACCGCCCGATACCACCGCACAAGGCGCCCACCAGAATTCGTTCCGGGTTCAGGCCGTCGAACACTTGACGCAGTCCGTTGCCCACGCTGCCGATCAGGGCATCCTCACCGACTTCGACATCGTCGAGGAAGACGGTGAACTGCTCGTCGGGCGACACGATCGAGGTCTCGATCTGTTGGAAGTTCAGCCCCGGCGAATCGGTGGGCACCACGAACAGCGACAGCCGAGACCGCTCCGCGGTCGACTCATCGGCGTCACGGGTGACCAGCAGGATGGCATCGGCCTGGTCGACCGCCGAGATGTAGTACTTCGCGCCGGAGATCGTCCACCCGGAATTGGTGCGCCGTGCGGTGGTCTTGACGTTGTGACTGTTGGAACCGGCGTCCGGTTCGGTCAGGCCGAAGGCCATCTTCTGCGATCCGTCGGCGATCGCAGGTAGCCATCGACGCTTCATCTCCTCGGATCCGTGGTGGGCCAAGATATTTCCGCAGATGGCCGGCGAGATCACCCAGATCAGCAGTGGCATGCCGTGGGCGGCGAGTTCCTCGACCACCACGACCGCTTCGGCCATGCCCCCTCCCCCACCGCCGTATTCCTCGGGCAGGTGGACACCGAGCAGGCCGGCCGCACCCAGATCCTTCCAGAGCTCCTCGATGCCGTCACCCGTGCGGGCACGCTCCAGAAAGTATTGTGGCCCATAGCGATCGGCGATCGCGGCCACGGTTGCCCGGATCGCGCTGTGTTCCGCGGAATCGTGGATGAGTCCCGACATCGACTACCTTCCGGTGAATTCAGGTCTGGTCTTGACCGCGAATGCGGCGATGGCAGCGGCGGCATCGGCGGTGTCTCCGGTCAGTCGCAGTCCCTGAGTCTCCGCAACGAGCTGGGTCGGCAAGTCGTTGTGCCACGACTCCCGTAACAACCGGCGCATGGTGGCGAACGCCTTCGTCGGGCCGTGCGCGAGCTCGACGGCGACAGCGACAGCGCGTTGACGCAATTGTTCGCCCGGGACGATCTCGTTGATCAGACCCCAGTCGAGAGCCTCTTCAGCGCTGATCGGGGTGTTGCGGAGGTAAACAGCAGCGGCGCGGCGGGCGCCGATGAGGCGGGGCAGGTGCCAGGTTCCGCCGCCGTCACCGGATACCCCGAGCCCGGCGAAGGCGGTTACGAAACGGGTTCCCTCCGCAGCGATTACCAGATCGGCGGCGTAGACATAGCCCAGCCCTCCTCCGGCAACCGCACCGTGGGCCGCGGTGACGATCGGCACGTCGAGGCCACTGAGGATGGCGAACGCTTGATGGAAGGGCGGGGTCATCTCGACGAAGAGGTCACCGAACCGATCGCGACCGCCCTCGAGGAAGAACCCGATATCGCCGCCGACGGACAGTGACGGGCCGTCCCCGCAGATCAGCACGGATCGCGCGGTGTCGTCCGCAGCGATCAGCCGGGCGACCTCGAGTGTCTCTCGCGCGACCCGAAGGTCGATGGCGTTGCGATCGTCGGGCCGATTCAGACATATCGTCGCGACACCACCGTCAACCCGGTAATCGATGGTCTCCAACCGCGACGGTTCTTCGACGGCTGCACACCAGACCGCGGTGTCGGTGAGCTGGTGCAGTGTGCTGATGCGTCCATCGGGGGCGAACGCGAACAGATGGATGAATTCGGCGTCCAACTCACGACCGGTACTCCGTGCGGTGCCGCGGTAGCGCCCGGTCACCATCAGGCGGCCGTCGCCACACGGCTGGAAATCGCCGGCGACGGCGCGGACGCTGAAGTGCCGACCGATGCGCCACCACAGGTTGGTGCACATCGAGTCGGCTCCGACGTGGCGCCCACCCATGTCCAATGGCAATCCTTGGGCCGCATGGCCGACGAATTCCGGATGCAGCAGCGCCTCGATCGTCTCGCGGTCGCCGGCAGCCAACGCGTGGTAGAGCCGCTGAACAGCCACGACCCGCGCATCGCCGAGGACGTCAGACAACGGAGCGCTCCTGTTCTCGATAATTTAATCACCGATAAAAACAGATATAAGCAGTTGACGAGGAACCTGATGCGTACCGTACCACGGTTTTTAGTAGTGATTAAATTTTCTGAGTATGGCCTGGCGAGAGGCCCCCGGGCCGCTCGTCAGGTGGTGAGCACTGCGCACGCGCTGACGCCGGGTGCGCCGTAGACATGGGTGAAGCCGACCGTCGGCGTTGTCGGCACCTGGCGTCGCCCGGCGCCGCCGCGAAGTTGTAAGGCAATCTCGTGGATTTGACGCAGACCACTCGCGCCGACGGGTTCGCCGTTGGCGATGCAGCCACCGTCGGTGTTCACCGGTAGAGGCCCACCGATGTCCAACAGCCCACGCTGGATCAACCTTTCCTGTTCACCGTGGTCGCACAGTCCGGTCTCGGCGAGGTGAATGAGTTCTGCACCCGAGTCGGTGTCCTGGACTTGAACGATGTCGACTTCCATGGGGCCGATGCCCGCGGCCTCGAATGCCGCCACTGCGGCATCAGCGGTGGCCGTCGAGGACAGCTCTACGGGTACGGCCGGGCTGAAGACGTCGAAGGATCCGAACGGGCGGGTTCGGAAGGCCACCGATCTGAGACGAATGGGCTTCTGCGACATCGCCTTGGCTCTGCGGGAGGTGGCCAGGACCAGGGCGACTGCGCCGGCGCCCGGCGAGCAGAACATGAGCTTCGTCAACGGATCCGCAACCATTGACGAAGTGAGCACTTGTTCTTCGGTGAGGGGTGTTCGCCGCCAGGCGTTGTCGTTGAGCAAACCGTTGGCGGTGGCCTTCACCGGTACCTTGGCCAAGCTCGAAGGACTGATACCGAAGTCGTGCATGTATCGACGGGCCTTCATGGCGAAGTACTGCGGGGCCACCATCAGCCCGGCGTCGCCGTACCACTGGTCGAGCCCCCAGGTCGCCGGATCGAGGTCGAATGCTCCTTGGTCGTGATTGTCGAAGCCGACGACGAGCGCGAGTTCGGCTTGACCCGAAGCCAGCATCGCGTTGGCACTGACCAAGGCCGAGCCTCCGGTGGCACATCCGTTGAAGATGTGTTGGAACGGCACTCCGGTGAGGCCGAGGTTGGCCACCAAGGTGTCGGCGCTTCCGGCTGACATCGAACCGCCGCAGGCGAACTCGATGTCAGCCCAGGTCACGCCCGCGTCGAGCAGCGCGGCGCGGGCGGCGAGTTCGCCCAGTTGCACGCCGGTGGTGTCATCATGACGCCCGAACGGAGTGATTCCCAGCCCAACGATGACAGTGTCCATCGACTGGTCGACTTGTCGCACGGTCATGCGAGCGGGGCGAACGCGTAGGTGGTTCCGCCGTCGGCCTCCGGCAGCAATTCCAGCGTCATCGGCATTCCGATCCATAACCGCTCCGGATCCGCCTGGGTCAACCGGCCCTGGATCCGTAGCTGCGACTCGAGTTCGACGTAGCCGACGCCGAACGGGGTGAACTCAGAGCCGACATGGGCTTTCGGTGGAAACCTCTGAACCGTCCACGTCCACAGGGTTCCGTTGCCGCACACGAGCTCTTCGGTGGTCTGCTGAGCTCCGCAGCGGCGACAGGAGTCGCGTGCCGGGAAGCTCCTCGCCTGACAGGTGCAACAGCGTGAGGTGATCAGACGCGGGCCGTTCTCGGTCACTCTGACCAGGCCATCAGCGACGACATCCACGAATGTCTCCCTATCCACCCGGCCGCAGCAACGGAACATGTTGCGGCAGTGGCTGCACACCGTCAGGAACGGTGATGCCGCCGTTGGTGTTCGGATAGACCGAGTGCTCGGTGATATGGGGATTGCTGCCGCCCGGGCAGGCCCGGTCGGTTCCTTCACCACACAGGCCGTTGAGGAAGTACGAACGCTGCTGCAGGTCGGCAGGCCAGGGCTCGCCGTTGATGGCGATCAACGTGTTGGGTACGTTGTAGAACAGGAACATCGCGAGGTTGACGAACCCGATGACGGCGAACGCCCTCAGCGCCAGGGTCTTTCGCGGGCTCAGGCCGAGTTTGGTAACGCCACGTTCCACCACCGTCAGGCCGCGGTCGTCGCGGAAGAACTTCAACGCGGCCATCGCCGTGAATACCGCGCCGATCGTCAGCATCTCGTTGAGCGGGTACTTGTGATACGTATCTGCGAACAGACTCCAGTGCCCGCCCGGGTACTCAAAGATACCCAGGGGCAACCAGATGATGCCCTCGAGCACGACATCGAAGGCACACATCACGACGAACCCGAATGCGATGATGCCCGCGGTCCCGGTCTGGGGCCGGCGAGCCTTGAACTTGCGCATCGCCCAGCACCCGAAGCCGGCGCCGATGGCCATGATGTAGGTGTATGCGGCCGGTAGGAACAGAATCGGTTCGACGAGCATCTGCCCGGGCCTGCCGTAGGCGTTGAACCACGGCACATCATTGGCCCACGACCCGAAGTTCACCATGTAGGCGTTGTAGGTGAACCAGTGGTTGCCGGCCGAGGACCACACATCCTGGCAGAAGATGGTGAAGCCGGCGATGACGAACAAGCCATCGATGCCGACCTGGCGGTCTCGGCGCCATGGCCGGATGACGAGGAAATACAGCATCGTCAGCGCCAGCGGGATCGAAATCACCTGCCAAGCAATCAGTTCGATCTTCATCCAGGTAGGCGGCTCCGATGGTCCTTGCGGCACCGTCTTGAAGTTCGGCCCGGTGACCCAACTGGTGATGATGTAGGTGTGCAGCAGGACGAACGCCAGCCCGATACCGGCCCAGATCTTGACGGCCGGGGTCTTGTTGTCACGTCCGGGATCGGTGGTTGCGACGCCGGCAACGGCATTTGAGTGCGTGGTCGCCATATCAGGCCTCCTGTAGCTGGGGGGATGGGTCGGCGATGGTTTCGTCGGCCTGATCGACACGGCCGCGGTTGATGTTCTTGATGGTCTCGATCGTCAGCGCGAGTTCCCAGACAAAGAAGACGCCCACCGGGATGTAGAGGGCCATGACCCCGTTCCAGGCGAATGGCCCGGTCTTGAAGTACTCCATTCCCGCTGCACCGCAGAACAGCAACGCGGTCCACAGCGAGATGTAGGCGACGTAGCGCGGATAGACCGGCCGCTCACTGCGATCACAGAAGATCGCCAGCGCGATCACCAACGCCCAGACGACGAATGGGGTCCAGGTGAACAGGAACAGGAAATAGGCGATGTCGTTGAGCACCATCACGGTCTCGTCGGAGTAAACGCCCGGGCGGAAGGCGGCGACGGCCCAGAACATGCACATCAACACGACGACAGTGGTACCGACGGCAACACAGATCACCTGCACGTAGGTCAGGATCGGGAATCGCCGTTCCGTGCGCCGGATCTGCGCGGCGATCACCGCGCCCCACGGGGCGATCAGGGACATGCTGATCACCGACACCATCGCTCCGACCCGAATCGCCATCGTGTGCTCGGCGAATTTGCGCGCCACCGTGGCCGCGCCGTCGCTCGGCGCAACGAGCGGGGGGATGAACTGGCCGAGAAACACCGCCCCAATCGCAAACAGCACCGCGCACAGCGGGCCGCACCACACGCAGATCAGCTGCATCTTTCGATTCACATCCAGCCCCGTTCCCTTAAACTTAATTGGATTAAGTTTAAGGGAAGCGTAGCCGACCGTGTGACCGCTGTCACCCCCCATTTCGGTGCTTTCGGCCGCCGGGGCCGTTCGACACCGGCCAGTACAGTAGGAGGCCGAGTCACTCAGGAGGGATGTTGGGACGACCACCCTCGCCGCTCGTCACCCGCGAAAGCGCGGGTCGGATGGCGTTGACGATCATCGACAAGGACGGCCTCGAAGCCTTCACCTTGCCTCGACTCGCAGCGCAGATGGGTGTGTCGACACCAGCGCTGTATCACCATTTCGCTGACCGCAATGAGCTGTTGACTCTGGTGGCACATCTCGTCGTCGGCGAAGCGGTGCGGCCCCCGCGGCCTAAGCGCCGAAAGGACTGGCAACAGTGGGTGCTGGACAGCAGCCTCAATCTTCGAGAGGCCGTACTACGTCATCGCAACGCGGCGCCCATCTTGCTGCAGTTTCCGCCCCGGGTCCTCGTCGGGAAGCGGTACGACGAGGCCGCCGAGGTCCTGGCGTGGGCCGGCGTGCCGAAGGCGCTGTTGATCCAGATCCTCGACGGGATCGAAACACTGGCCATGGGCGCCACCTTGACGGCCGCGGTGCGCCAGCAGGCTCTGGAGCCGATCTTCCCGGGGGCAGAAGAGGGGCAACTGCCTTCGCTAGCAATGGCATTGGAGCACAACGACTGTGACGAGCTGCAACTCTATTCAGAGGCAATTCTGAGCTTCCTGGACGGCGTCATGCATCGGCATGAAGCCGCACAGTGAACGATGTCATCGCTTCCGGCGTGTCGGTCAGATTGTCGTCTGGTTCCCGAACGTGTCCATCCGGGCGGTCAGGGTCGCCAGTTGTTCACGAAATTCTGCAATCGCGTCGTCGGCAGCGGGGCCGACCGCGGGGGCACTCGGCTCGTCGATCACCGTCTCTTGGTCGGTCGCTCGGCACAGGACGAATGGCATGACGAGCAGCCAGACGAAAAACGCCGTGAACGGAATCCAGAAGATGAAGATGCCGTCCCAGGCAAACGGGCCTGACTTGAAGAAGATCATGACCGTACCTGGCAGGAAGGCGAATCCAACCCAGATGTTGAAGTAGCCGACCCAGCGGGGAAAGACAGGTACTGCCTGGCTATCCTGCAGAATCACAATGCCGATGATGACGAGTTGGACGAATCCTGTTGATGCCACGCCGAAGAACGTCAACCAACCCATGTCGTTGAGCGTCTGCTGAATCGCGCCGTCACGTCCGGGCCGGAACGCGGCGGTTTGGATGGCCATCATTGGGAAGATGATCTCCAGGATGAAGCACGCTCCGAGTACCAGCTGCGCGTACGCGAGTGTGGGCCGGGGTCCTTCGATCCTGCGCATCTGAACGGAAATCACAGCGAAGAACGGACCCAGTAAGGCTGCTCCCAAGACCATCACCATCATGCCGGTGCGGATCCCGAGTGTTCGCTGTTGGAAGATCACCTCAATGCCGGCGGGGCTCGTCAACGGAGCCGGCGGCGGCACGAACCGTGCACACACGGCCAAGCCGATAATGCAGACCACAATCACAGCAGGTCCACACCACGCACTTACCTTCTGGGTCAACGCGGCGGATCTGTGCGACATCCGTCGAGAATCATCAATTACCAACGCAACTTCCAATCTCTGTTCCCGATTGCCGCGGCGTTAGGCTAGGCGTTCTCCAGCTGCCCGTGGGCCGGCGATCCCTGTGTTGCATCAACTTTGGCGCCGTTAGTTGCCGCCATCGACGGTCCATCGTGATGCTTCATGATATTGCGGATCTTCGGGGCCAACTGCGCGCCGACGAAAGTGGCTGCGACGCCGAGCACGATCGTGTAGGTCGCCGCCAGGTGCGCGACAAGCGGGCTGGCGCCGGAGTGCAGCGCGGCGACGGTGGGCCAACTGACAAATCCATACGAGACATACATCGACCCGATCATCACCGGCGGAATCGCGACGATGGCCCACTTCGACTTGAAGCTCATCACAACCAGGATCAGGAACGCTGGTACGAGATCGAAGAGGCGGTTGGTGCTGATGAACCACAGTGGCAGCGGGAACCAGTGCTCGTTGAAGAACGGTTGGTTGTCGCCGTAATACGTGTAGAGCTTGGCGATCTTGATGATCGGTATTTCCAGCATCAGGTCGGCTACCGCGATGCCGCCGAAGATGTAGAGGAAATCGCGGGGCCGGCACCCATTGCGGATACGTTGAATGATGAACAGCGATCCGCCTCCGATGAACCACAAGTAGACCGGCGCAACCCATAGGGGAACGTAGGTCCCCCAGAACTCGATCATCCGCCAGGCGCCGATCTCGGCGTACCAAAGCTTGCCTGCCCTGTCGACGGCTCCTTCGAACAGGACCGCCCCGAATGCACCACTGAAGAGGATCACCATTCGGAACAGCAGCTCCCACCAGTCACGATGCCGAACCGGATTGCGGGCCGCGAGGTAGACAGTCAGGGCGGCAATGCCGAAGTGCAGCACTCCGAAGATCCACTGCCACATCGGGTCGACCACCATGTCGACGGGTGCGTCGATTGGCGGGTTCATAGACTCCTCCTCAAATCCATAGCAACCGAGGATTTCCTCGGTTAAGGTAATCGCACCTACGCTGTTCATCACCGTATTGTTGGGGTGATCTTGGCATATGCGGGTCTGTTGCGTCTAGATTTACCGAATAATTCCTCGGTAGAAAGTGGGTGGATCGTGCAAGACTTCGACATCGTGGTCGTCGGCGGTGGACACAACGGCCTGGTCGCGGCCAACTACCTGGCCGACGCCGGCTACCAGGTGGCGGTGTGCGAGAGCAACCCGGCAGTCGGCGGGATGACCGCCACCAGCACGGCGATCGACGCGGCACCACAGCACCTGATCAACAGCTTCTCGGTCGATGCGTTCTTCTGGGATTCGTTCCCCGCATCGGCTGACCTCAATCTTGATCAATATGGTCTGCGCCGCAACGAGATTGATCCAGGTCATCTATATCTACATCCAGAAGGCGGCTCGATCGGATTCTGGTGCGACCCCACCCGAACCGCCGACGACATCCGGCGCTTCTCCCCCGCCGATGCCCGCGCCTACCTCGAATTCGCGGAAATGCTCGGGTGCTTCTCCGACATCATGCTGCGACTGGCCCGCACGAACCCGGTCCGCCCCGACCCGTCGGCAATCGGTTATGCGGCCAGACGCGCGTTGTCTCGCCGCCGACAGGTCAGCGACCTACTGCACCTTCCGATCAGTTCGGTATCGGAGATCATCGCCGAGCGCTTCAGCCACCAAGTGGTCCGCGACGCCCTGCACGCCTCTTCGGGATCGACCGTCCCCAATGATATGAGCGGCACCGGTGTTGCGTTTCTGTGGCTGGCCACGATGCACCGCTTCACGTGCAAGCGACCAGTCGGCGGTGTGCAAGCCATCCCCGACGCTTTGGCGCGCCGCCTCCAGGCCAAACAGGGCACAGTAGTGACCAATTCGCCCGTCGCGGAGATCGTCGTCAACGGCAGGCGGGCGGCGGGCCTCCGCCTCGTCGACGGCACTCGTATCGGAGCACGCAAAGCGGTGGTCGCGAGCTGTGACCCCCGCACGGCATTGGGAACGTTGGTGCCGAGCCAGGTTCTACCCGCACAGACAATCTCTGCGGTCGAGAACATTCCCGTCACCAACTTGAACTATGGGCAGGCGAAAGTCGACCTGGCGCTGAATGGCACGGTCACCATGAAGCGTCATCAAGACTGGCGCCGCGACGACCTTGACGTCCGTCGCCCATCGCACATGATCGGCACTGAAGCCGGGATGCGGCGGCTCTTCGCCAAATCCGCCGCCGGTCTTCTCCCCAACGCGGAAGAGCTCTCGCTGTGGCCGGTCATCCCGACCGCTCTCGACCCGACCCAGGCGCCGCCCGGACAGGACACCGTCTACTTGTACTGCGCGGTGGTTCCCTACGCTCCCGACGGTGGATGGGACAGCGCCAAAGACAAATTCGCCGAAACCGTACTGGATGCGGCAGCGTTGTACTACGGCGGCCTCAGGGATCTGGAGATAGGCAGACAAGTTCTGACCAACGATGACATCGCGAAGCGCACGCACGCCTGCGGCGGCAACGTCGCCCACGTCGATATGGTGTTGAGCCGGTCCGGGCCGCTACGGCCGGCCCGCGGTCTCGGCGGCTATACGACGCCTGTTGAAGGTCTCTACCTCGGATCGTCGGGAAGCCACCCCGGAGGCGGAATCACCGGAGGTCCGGGTTATCTCGCCGCCCGGAAGGTGATCAAGGACCTGCGCCCTCGGCGCCTCGTGCGGCGTCCGCCCTGGAGCAACCTATTCTAATGGTCGTAACACTCAACCCATGACCCGAAGGGCGATTTGGTGGCACCACCGCGTCGCAGCGACCGCCAGCCGTACACGGTCGATTCCCTGACCGACATCGCGGTGCCGCTCTTCATCAGCCGGGGTTACGACGCAACACGCATCGAGCACATCGCCAAGGCCGCCAATATCTCCCAATCCAGCCTTTACCACCATGTCCGGGGCAAGGAAGACCTGCTCAAGCGTGCCCTCGAACGTGCCGTCAGCGCGCACTGGGCCGTCCTCGCGGAGCCGGATTCGTGTGACGGCGAGGCGGTGGCACGCCTGGTCCACATCATGCAGCGCTTGATGACCGAGCAGCTGCGGCTTCAGCCCGAAATGACCCTGCTGCATCGCTCACGGGGCAACAACGAGACCGAGCGGTGGGCGATCGACGAGGTCGGGAAATTCGAAGACGTGGTGTCGGACCTGGTCCATCAGGCACAGGCCAACGGCAAGCTACGAACGGATTTGGATGCCGGC
This sequence comes from Mycobacterium pinniadriaticum, assembly GCF_026242045.1. GTDB lineage: Bacteria > Actinomycetota > Actinomycetes > Mycobacteriales > Mycobacteriaceae > Mycobacterium > Mycobacterium pinniadriaticum. Next base: position 143,977 of record NZ_JAPJDO010000004.1, on the reverse strand, counting down.
TTGATGGTCCACCTTGCCTTCGGCATGACTGACTCGGTCGTCGAGTGGTTCCGGCCCGACGGCACGTGGAGTCATCGCCAGGTCATCGACACCCTGCTGGCAGTCATGCTCGACGGCACCCGCGCCACCCCACGAAACGCTCCGACCTGAATCAGCCCTCTGGCACCTGGAGACCGCGCACGGTCAGCGTCGTCATCGCTTCGATGACTTGTCGGTACGCCGCGTCTTTCTGCAGTCCCATCCAGTCGCCGTGCAGCGCGAGGGACAACACCATCGCGAACATCGCGCGCACGGTCGGACCCAAATCGAAGCCGGAGAACCCACGCTCGACGGATTCGGTGCCGACGACCTCCTCGATGAGGGTGAGCACGTCGGCGAAGGCCTCATCCACCTGACTTGCCGCCGCGGTCGGGAGGTCGTCGAACTGGCGCGCAGCCATCAACGCGAGAAGGACCTCGCGTTCACCGTGCAGGACCTCGAACAGCCCCGTATAGAGGTCAAGGCCCTCTTCGTAGGGGCTGCGCACGCCATGTTCGCGGCCGCGGTAATCGGCCATGTACTGCTGGATGAACGAGGTGAACGGGGCCACGACCGCTTCTTGGAACAGGGTTGCCTTGGTGCCGAAGTGACGGAAGATCATCACCTCCGTCACTCCGGCACGCTCGGCGATATCACGAGTGGAAGTGCCCTTGTAGCCACGCTCGGCAAAGATGTCGCGCGCAGCGGCGAGCAGCAGCTGACGCCCCCGACCTCGTACGCTGACGGTGGCTTTCACTGGGGGCATGCCACCTGACCCTAGCCGGTCGCGAAGTCGATCTTGGCCCGGCGGTAGAGCAACACGGTGTTCACTGTCATCCCGGCGGCAAAAAACAGCGTCGGCAGCCAGATACCGACGATGCCGTCCCAGGAAAACGGTCCCGATTTGAAGAACACCGCGGCAACGCCACCCGCCCCGATCGTCGCCACCCACAAGTTCATGTACGCCGCCCAGCGAGGCCAGGTGGGATCGGGCCGAGTGTCCATGAAGCCCGCGATCGCCATGCAGACATACTGCATGGAGTAGGTGGGGATCAGCATCGTCCACACCAGCCACCCGTAGTCGTTGAAACCACGGATGATCTCCGGGCTGATGTCGGGGCGGAAGCTCGCCAATAGCCACATCAAGCAGATGATTTGGAAGAATGCGACGAGAACGACCGCGCCGCCGAATTGAATGGGCGCCAGCAGCGACCCGCGGCCCTCGATCTTGCGAATCTCTTTGGAGATGACCGTGTAGAACGGCAGCAGGAAGCTCGATGCGAACAGCGCTCCGATCAGCCCGAATCGGATCGAGGCTTGATTGTCGAGGTAGAAGTTGGCGATATCGACGGCACTTGCTGACGGCGACGGGGGCGGGAAGAACCCGGCAAGGAACACAAACGGAATTCCGAAACCGACGATGGCGATCGGCCAGGCCCAGATGCAAGCGTAGTGCACTCTGCGCCGGATTGCGACCGCAGCCGGGGAAGCCTCCTCAGCGCTGACCGCAGGGTAAGTGGTGGACATTGCATGCCTTTCTCGTGGAGGAGATTTCAGATGACGTGTTGGGACATTCCGAAGATGACGATGAGCACGCCGCACGTCACGACGCAGTAGGCCTCGAAGGCGCCGCGGAGTGCCATGGGGGCGTGGCGCAACTCCATGAAATACATTCCGATGAAACGGATCTTGATGAATGCGATGAGCAGAATGCTGAATCCCGCCAGCGAGTTCCCGCCACCGACACCCGGTACGTGATGGCGACCACCCAGGGACCAGGTCAACAGCGTCGCGAGGATCAGGACGAACCAGACAACGGTGGTTCGTGTTCGCAGCAGAGGTACGAGCGTCTCCATGGCGGTGTCTCAATTCAGAAGGTAGATGAGGGGAAACAGCACGATCCAGAGCAGGTCGACCATGTGCCAAAAACAACCGCCGCCTTCGAACCACGCGAGTTGGCGCGCGTCATGACGGTCCCGGCGGGCGGACACAAGGAGGTAGCTCAGCACCGCCAAACCGAGTAGGAGATGGAACCAATGCAGGCCGGTCAGAAGGAAATAGAACATGTAGAACGTGTTGGTCTGCGGCGTGATACCGGCGTCGATCTTTCCCGTGTACTCGACGACCTTGAGGACCGAGAACGCCAATCCACAACCAATCGCTCCCGCGATCAGCAGCGGCGCGGGCCGCGGCGTTCCTTTGCGCACGGCAGACACCGCCAGCACCACCAGCATTGAGCTCGCCAGCAACAGAAGTGTGTTGATCAGGCCGAACGTGGTGTTGAGGTGCTGCTGGGAGTCGTCGAACAATGCGACGTCCTTGCTGCGATACACCAGGAAGGTTGCGAACAGGACGGCGAATATCCCCATGTCCCCCAGGATGAAGATCCATATTCCAGCCTCACCTGGGACGTGATTTCGCCGCACTCCCTCGTCGGGTGCCATAGCAGAATGCGCGACCTGCGTCGCACTCATCGGGATGCCCTGCCGCGCAGAGGCATCCAGCCCTTCCGTGCGCGCAGGACGGCACGGGCGGCCTGCTGGCCTGGGATGCCGCAGATTCCGGCACTGGGATGGGTGCTGGCCCCGCTGAGGAACAGGCCATCGACGGGTGTGCGATATCCGGCGGCACCGCGCAGCGGCCGCAGGGGGCCAAAGCGGGTGGCGATCGGATCGACGTGATAGACGTTGCCATCGGGTGCACGGAACCGGGCTTCGATGTCCTCGGGCGTCATCACCCGACGCTCGATCTCGAGCTTCTCCAGCCCGTCGATGTACTTCGCAACATCACCGAGGACACTCTGGGCGGTCGGACCGGCCAGTTCCGGCCAGGGCCGCGCCGGGTGCGCCGGTGAAATGCCGGACCAGAACCAGAAGGTGTCCTGCCCGTCAGGCGCTTGGGACGTGTCCATCCCGGTCGGCAGGATCGCAAACCCGGGAAGCGGATCCGCGACGGCCCCCCGCGCGCACGCACTCCATGCCGCGACGTGGTCGTCGAACGTTGTCAAGCACAGCGCCGGCCGCCGAAGGTCTACATCGTCGCGACGATTGATCTGATGATTCGACAACTCGGCACGACCGCTCAATGCGATGTCGATCTTGAACGACGAGGCGTGGGTGGACGAGGTAGGAATGTAGGGCACTCGCTGCGCGAGACGATCCGGCAGTACACCGTCCGGTAGCCAGCGGCCCAGCACCGTGGCCGCATTGGTGGTGGTCACCACACTGCGCGCGTAGATCTGCTCACCGGACTCCAGTTGCACGCCGCACGCTCGCCCGCCCCGAATCACAAGGGATTCGACCGGGGCATCGAGCCTGACCGACCCACCGGCGTCGGCAAAGCATCTGGCCAGCGCGTCCGTGACGGCTCCGGTCCCGCCCTGGAACCGGCCGACCCCGACGCGGTGGATCAGCCCGAAATAGATGAGGACCCAAGCGGTTCCGTCAGCACTGATCGGAGCGAAGCACGGAACGGCCGCCAACAACGATTTGATGCGATGGTCGGTAAACCGGCTGTCGATGAACTCCGCTTGAGAGGTGGTCAAGAACTCCGTGAGTGGCCCGAATCGCCGGGGATGTCGCGCGGACCGGAGGGCTCCACTGGCGATCTCGGGCAGTGCCGGCCGCAACGGATTGCTGTTCATGTACGGCACGGCGATGTTCATCGCCGCCTCGAGTGCGTTGGCCAGTTCCAGGTAGGCGCGGCCGTCCGCCCGGTTGAAGCGCCCAACCTCCTCGGCCGTGCGGACCGGATCCCGGTGGATGCACAGCGAGCTGCCGTCGCCGTCGAGGAAGGCGTAGGGCGTACCGATATCCAGTTCGCGCAGCCCGTAGCGAGCAAGATCCAGGTCGCGTGCGATCGTGGTGGTTCGCCACAGTGACGAGTCCATCGCACCCTCGTTGATCCGGTGTTGAGGCGCCCCGGCCAGGACCGTATTTGTCGAGGTCATGCCACCCACCGCAGGCGACGACTCGACCACGAGCACCTTGAGACCCGCGCGTGCCAGGTAACACCCCGCCGTCAGGCCGTTGTGGCCCGCGCCCACGATCAGAACGTCAGCTTGGGGATCGTCCCGCGACATCCACTCTTCCTTCCTCGGCTTCACACTTGTATGTTTAGCACCTGCTATATGAGCACAGTCACAATCTGGACCTCGAGGAGACGAATGTCAACCACTACGCGTCCTGGCGGCAGCCAGGTTGACCACGGGACCGCACTCGTGAATCCCCAGATGACTTTTCAACGCATCTGCGCGATCAGCGGGATCATCTGTCCGCTGTTGTTCTTCGGCGCTTTCATCGCCGCCGGCTTCATTCCGCCGCTGGCTCCGTCATCGAGCGTGAGCGACATCGTCGCGCACTACCAGCAGCATGCGAACGGCATCCGGCTCGGCGCCGGAATCATGTTGCTCAGCGGCATGTTCTATGCGGCCTACACCGCGCTGATGTCCGGGCAGATGCAGCGGATCCGCGGTGTTCACCAGACGGTGGTCTTCACTCAGCTCGCCGCGGGGGCGTTTGCGTGCCTGACGTTCCTGGTGCCCGCCATGTTCTTTGCCGTGACCGCGTTCCGACCGGACCGGACACCGGAATTGACCCTGATGCTCAACGACATGTCCTGGATATTCCTGGTCATGCCCTGGCCTCCATTCATGGTCCAGAATTTCGCGTTCGCATTCGCCATCCTCTGCGACAAAGCCACACGACCGATCCTCCCCCGCTGGCTGGCCTACCTGAACATCTGGGCACCAATCGTATTCACCCCGGGCATCGTGCTCCAGTTCTTCAAGTCGGGGCCGTTCGCCTGGAACGGGATCTTTGTATTCTGGGTTCCAGCAACGGTTTTCGTTATTCAGTTCGCGTTCAATGCGGTGTGGTTACTGCGAGCGATCAAGGCCGAGCAAGCAGAGGCACTCGCCGCCTGACCGGATGCGGGCCCCTCATCGGGCGCTCACACGAATCACTCGAGAAGGATCAATGGAGATATTCGCTGGACTCGCCGAGTTCGAAACCGCCGCCGGTCGGGAACTGGGGCCGACCGATTGGGTCGAAATCACCCAGGACCGTGTCGACATGTTCGCCGACGCGACGGACGACCACCAGTGGATCCACACCGATCCTCCGCGGGCTGCCGATGGGCCATTCGGCGGCACCATCGCACACGGCCTGCTGACGCTGTCGCTGCTACCGCGCTTCATGGAGGAGCAATACCGCATCGAGGACGTCACGACTGCGATCAACTACGGCTTCAACACGATTCGCTTCATCGCCCCGGTTCCAGTGGGAGCACGGGTCCGAGGCCGCAGCCGGATCGCCGACGTCGCCGCGGTCGGGGAAGCAGTGCAGGCGACTATGGTCACCACGATCGAGATCGACGGAGTCGAGAAACCGGCTGCGGTGATCGAATCCATAGTCCGGTACCAGGCGTGAGCGATCAACGCCCCTGGAGCTGGTCCACGAGGCGGAACTTCTGCACCTTGCCGGTCGCCGTTGTGGGCAACTGTTCGGCGGTGCACAGCACGACCTTCTTGGGCACCTTGAACCGGGCCAGCCGAGTGCGGCATCGAGCCAAGACCTCGTCTTCGGTCAGCGAGGCCCCGGGAACCGGAACGACGACAACACAACCGATCTCGCCCCACCGGTCGTCGGTCAGGCCGATCGCGAACACCTGGCTGATGTCGTCGTAGGCGGCCAGCAGGTCCTCGATCTCCTTCGGCATGACCAGTTCGCCGCCACTCTTGTACAGCTCCTTGCTGCGACCGGTGACCCGCAGGTACCCGTCGGCCCCGACCGAGCCGAGATCTCCCGAGTGCAACCAGCCGTCCCGGAGTGCCGCGGCAGTGTCCTGCGGCCGATTCCAGTAGCCGATCATCGTCGTGGGACCGCGGGAGACGAGCTCGCCGTCGACGGTGTCGTACACGACCAACGCATCGCTGCCGTCGACGCCGGCGGTGCCGGCGATTTTGGGGCGACCCACCGTCTCGGCACAGCGGGTCAGCGGATCCTCGGGCAGTGTCAGCGCCATCGCACCGCCGCACTCGGTCATGCCGTAACCGGTGACGATCTCCTTGACGCCCAACTCGTCTCGGATCTGCTGCCACAACCTGATCGGCGCGGGGGCCGATCCGCACAGCACTGCTCGCAGCGAACTCAGATCGAAGTCACGGCGTGCCGGGCTTTCGACCATCGCCAGCGCCATCGTGGGGACACACAGCATGTCGTTCGCAGCATGCTCTTCGATGCCCGCGAAGTAGCCCTCAGCGCTGAATGTCGGCTGCAGGATCACCGCACCCCCGACGAACATCGCCGACAGCAGGCCTTCGATATAGGCGAACATGTGATAGCAGGGCAGTGAGAACAGAATTCGCCTGCCGTCCTGGTAGGCCCGGGTGAGCGCGGACGCATAGGCCGTTCGCAGCACCGCATCGTGGGACGTCACGACACCTTTGGGAAAGCCGGTGCTGCCCGAGGTGTAGAGCATGTCCGCCGGAGCGTCCGGAGTGACCGACGTTGGAGGACATCCCGATTCCATGACATCGTCCAGGCACAGTGCGCCTGGACGTGGGGCAACCGTGTCGGGGCCGGTGAGGACCACCGCCCGAACCGTCGACAGGGGGTCATCCACCTTGACCGGCCGGTCGGCGAAACCCGGTCCATCCCATCCTGGGACGATGCCGTCGAGCATGGATCCGTAGTCGAGGTGACCGAACCGGCTCATCGTCACGACCACCCGGCAGCCCGAATCGGCCAGGACATAGCGCAGTTCGTCCTGCCGGTAGAGGTAGTTGAACGGGACCGCGATGGCGCCGAGCCGTGCGATGGCGAACTTCACCGTGACGAACTCCGCGCAATTCGCGATCACCATCCCGACGCGGTCGCCCGGCACGACCCCGAGAGCGGCCAGCCCGGATGCCAGCAGCTCGGACTCGTCGGCCACTTGCCGATAGCTCAGCGTCACCTCATCGGTGATGACGAAGGGCCGTTCGGCGAAACGCGCCGCGCAGCGATCTAGCCAGTCAGCCAGGGGCATCGGCTGCCACACCGGGAACTGCGCCCGCAGCGCGTCCCGACGCAGATCGATGGCGGTGCTCACAATTCGGCTATCCGGCCCTGCAGGATCTCGTCCCGCACCGCGAACCGTTGAACCTTGCCCGTCGGTGTGACGGGGATCTGTTCGGCGACAAACCAGCGGACCGGCACTTCGTGGCGGGCGAGCCTGCCCTGTGCGTGGCCGATCAGAGCGTCCTTGAGACCCGGAGCGTAGTGCGAGATCTTCAGAACGGCCACGACGATCTCCCCGAGACGGTCGTCGGGCAATCCGACCACGACCGCGTCGATCACCGAATCATGCTCGGAGAGCACATCTTCGACACGTGCCGGCGCGATGTTCTCGCCGCCGCGGATGATCAGCTCCTTGAGCCGACCGGTAATCGTGAGGTAGCCACGTTCATCCATGGCACCGAGATCGCCGGTGCGCACGAAGCCGTCCACATCGAGCGCGGCCGACGTGGCATCGGGATCGTGCAGGTAGTGAACGAACTGCTGGTACCCGCGAGCGCAGAGTTCGCCGACCTGCCCGGCGGGGAGCACATCCCCCGTCATCGGATCGATCACCTTGCAATCCACCTGCGGTAACGGGCGGCCTACGGTGCGGCGGCGGTCCTCGAGGTCATCGGTTGGCCGCGTCAGGCTGAGCACCGGCGCGAGTTCGGTTTGGCCGTAGAGGTTGTAGACGTTCGCACCGAACAGCACGGTGGCCTCATCGATGAGCTGGGCGTCCACCGGGGAAGCTCCGCCCATGATCACGGCGAGCTGCGGGGCCGGCCGGTCGCTGGTCCGCTGATGGGCCACCAGTGCCGACAACACGGCGGGAACGTAGAACAGGACCTGAACCGCTTCTTCGCTCAACATATCGAGCACCGGGCCTGCGGAGAATCGTTCGGGCAGGACCACGGTGCCTGCCGCCCAGAGTGGGCCCAGGGTGCCGATGACGCATCCGGCCGTATGAAACATCGGCAGCGGATTCAGGCACACCGGGTGATCGGGAAGCGCCGCAGCTTCGACGGTGAGTTTGGCGACGTTGACCAGCGAGCGGTGCCTCAGCGCTACACCTTTGGGCCGGCCGGTGGTGCCCGAGGTGTATTGCAGCATGGCGATCGCGTCGGTGCCACAGTCCCCGTCGTCGAGTGCCGCGGGATCGACTTCGTCGGCACACCAAAGCGATGTGTCGGACAACGAGATGCACCGAAGGCCGGAAACCCGGGCGCCCACCCGAGCGGCCACTTCTGCCATCGGATGGTCGCGGTCGGTATCTGCATGCAGCAGGATCGTCGATCCGGAATGCGATACGGCGTAGTGCAAGTCGTCCTCGGTGAGCGCGGGGTTGAGGGCCACCAGCACCATGCCGGCGAATGCGGCACCGTACTGGATGATGGGCCACTCGAGGACATTCGGTGCCCACAGCGCGATGTGGCTGCCTCGGTCGGTCAACCTGGTCAGCGCGGTCGCAACCCGGCACGCCTCGACGAACACTTCTCCGTATGTCAGTCTGTCCCGCGTCGCCGTGCCATGGCGGGTACCGATCAGTGCCGTGCGGTAAGGGTGGCGGGTGGATTGTTGGGCCAGCAGTTCGCCTACCGTCAGGTCAACCAGCTCGGTGGAGCGGTCGGCCTGCCAGTAGGCGAGCTGAGTGCCGACGCTCATACCGGGTTGGTACCCAGCTTCGCCTGGCTCATGTCGCTGATCTCGGACCAGCGGTCGGTGATCTGCTCCAAGCTCGGCGGGGCCGTGAACGTGACACCGTCGTTCTGGAACTGGGCAACCCGTTGCACCAGTCCGCCCCCGACCACGAACACCGAGCCGGTGTCGTGATTCTGTTCAGAGAGCAGGTAGCCGACGGCCGGTGCAACGAGTTCGGGATCGAGCTTGTCGAGAACTTCCTGGGGCGCGATGTCGGCGGTCATTCGGGTGGCGGCCAGTGGCGCAATCGCATTGGCGGTGATGTTGTACTTCGCCCCTTCGATGGCCAGCGTGTTGATCAGTCCGACCAGCCCCGCTTTGGCGGCCCCGTAGTTGGCCTGCCCGAAGTTGCCGTACAGCCCGCTGGTCGAGGTGGCGACGACGATCCGGCCGAATCCCTGCTCCCGCAGGTGCGGCCAGGCCGCGTGGATGACGTGGTAGCCGCCGCCCAGGTGCACCTGCAGAACGGTGTCCCAATTCTCGTCCGTCATCTTGTGGAATGCACCGTCGCGAAGGATGCCCGCATTGCTGACAATGCCGTGCACCGCGCCGAAGTGCTCCAGCGCGGTGGCGACGATCTCGGCAGCACCCTCGGCGTTGGCCACCGAGGAGTAGTTGGCCACGGCAACGCCACCGTCGGCGCGGATCTCATCGACGACGGCGTCGGCCATGCTGGTGCCCGATCCCGAGCCGTCCCTGGCACCGCCGAGATCATTGACCACCACCAACGCTCCGTTGGCGGCGAGGAACCGCGCGTAGGCTCGGCCCAGTCCTCCTCCGGCTCCGGTGACGATGACGGCACGGTCCTGCAATCCTGGCATTGGTGGTTCTCCTTGTGGCGATTGTCAAGAGCCGCAGCGCGGCTCGCGGGATACTACTGAGATGAATGAGACGCACCCGCCGGGTCGGCCACCGAGATTGTGGGTGAGCGCGGTGTGCGGGTCGGTCAGCTGACGGGCGCCGGCCTGTCCGCGGAACTGCAGCCACGCCTCGTAGAGCATGCGCAGGCCGCTGGCCCCGACCGGGTGACCGAAGCTCTTCAGGCCACCGTCCGGGTTGACCGGCAGACGTCCGTCGGCATCGAACTCACCGCCGAGCACGTCCTTCCAGGCCTGGCCGGGATCGGCGAACCCGAGGTCCTCCATCAGGACGATCTCGGTCGGGGTGAAGCAGTCGTGTACCTCGGCCAGCGACAACTGCACGGCCGGGTCGTCGATGCCGGCCTGCGCATAGGCGTCCTTGGCCGACCGAACAACTTCTGGGAACGTGGTGAAGTCGTAGCCGGGGTCGGTCGTCCCCCGGGTCGAGCCCGCGACGAGTGACAACGCATTGACATACATTGGCGTATCAGTGAATTCGTGTGCCCGCTCGGCGGGCACGATCAATGCGCACGCTGCGCCGTCGGCGACACCCGAACAGTCGTACACCCCGAGCCGCCCGGCGACCTTGGGTGCGGCATCGATAGCCTCCTTGGCGACAGTCTTGCGAAACTGCGCCTTCGGATTGCGTGATCCGTTGTCGTGGTTCTTCCAGGCGACATGAGTCATCGCGTCCCGCATCTCGTCGGGGTGGACGCCGAATCGTGCGCAATAGGCCGGGTCGAGCAGTGAGAACGCGGCTGGGGCCGTCATCGACAACTCGGCAGCCGTCCCGTCGGCCGGTGGGTCCTGGCGCAGCAGCCCGGAGAATCCGGAGTCCTTGAGCTTTTCGACACCGACCGCCATCGCGATGTCGTACGCGCCGGCGGCGACGGCGTAGCAGGCGTTGCGGAATGCTTCCGAGCCCGAGGCACACATGTTCTCCACCCGGGTGACGGGCTTGTCGTCGCTGCCGAGCGCGCGGCTCAGCGTCAGGCCCGACATTCCGGAGCTCAGGGTGCCCAGCCAGTAAGCGTCGATGTCGGCACCGGTCAGGCCGCCCGTGGTGGACAGGCACTCCTGGTAGGCCTCGAGGATGAGGTCCTCGGTCGAGGTGTCGAAACGTTCCCCGAAGTGGCTGCAGCCCATCGCGACAACCGCAACCCGCCCGGCGATCCCGTTACTGGCCATCGCGAAGCACCGCCTTCCAGAAGTAGTTGTGCACCCCGTCTGCGGTGAACAGCCGCCGGAACGCGAAACCGACCCGGTCCCCCACCTGGATCTCGCGGGACCCCACGTCGGCCACTTCGACGGTGAAGCGGCCGCCGCCGTCGACATCGACGACGGCCTGAACCATCGGAGGCGACGGTGAGTAGGCAAGCCGATCGACGGTGTAGGTGACCACGGTGGCACCGAGCTCGGCGACCCTGACCATGCTCATCGGTTCTGCCGATCCGCACTGCCGGCACACCCGCAACGGTGGCAGGTGGACGAATCCACACTCATCGCAGCGGGTGCCGGTGAGGCCGAACTTCCACTCCAGCCCGCGCGCCGACGGCGGACCCGCCGGCTTCTCGGGTTCCGGGCGCCGGGGTGGCTCGAATTCGACCAGAACTCGCCAGGACAGGTACTTCAGGTAGTCGGCGGGGATGCCACCGGCGCGTTGCTCGGTGACGGTGCGTTGCTGGCGAGCGTCCTGCAATGCGGCGTGGGCGCGCAGCACCATCGCATCACAGCCATCGGTGGCCGACACCAGCAGGATGGTGTCACCGGGCTCGGCGATATCGAGCACGTCGCACAGCGCGATCGCCGCATCGGCGGCGCCGCTATACCCGACCGGCGAGGACCTGATCGTCTTGCGACCCTTGACCAGAGCTCCCGCAGCCTTGACGATTCCGGCGTTGGGGCACACCACCACGACGTGGTCGGCCTCGATCACCCCGGCGCCATCCAGGGCCTGCTCGGTGGCGGCCCGGACGAGCGCGGAGTAGCGCTGGGTGCCGAACCGCTCCTCCCATTGCCGGCCGGTGATCTCGGTGGGCATCCGCCAGCGGTCCAGGAATTCGTCGGTCAGTGCCGCGGTGGCCAGCACCTCGGCGATGACGGGTCCGTCACCGAACACCAGGGCCGCCGCGCCGTCGCCCCCCAGTTTCTCGTCAGCCGAGCCGGGACGGCCGACCCGAACGTCAGCGCAGACTGCCAATCCCCCGCCTGCCGCCGCAGTGCGGATCGCAGCGAATCCACTACGGCCCGAACCACACAGATCCGCGGCGAACACCTCGGGGGCCAGGTCAAGCGCTGCATGGATCGCCGCAGCATTGGTCTTGTCGGCGTACGCCGGGCTGGAGGTGGCGAAGTACACCGCTGAGGGTGTGGGGCGGCCGCGCAACGCCTGCGCAGCCGCGGCCACCGCCATCGTGGTCGAGTCCTCGTCGTAGCTCGCGACGACGCGGTCCCGCTTGGGAGTCCCGATGTCGGACCCCGCGAGTCGGAACGCCGGCAGGTAGCTCGCGTAGGCCAACAGTCCGGCCATCAGGCCACTCCCCGGAACACCGCGGCGATTCCCTGGCCGCCGCCGATGCACATGGTCTCGAGCCCTAATCCGCCGCCGCGCCGCCGCAGCTCGTGCAGCATCGTGGTCAGAATCCGCACCCCCGTCGCCCCGATCGGATGGCCGAGCGAGATCCCCGACCCGTTGACGTTGAGCCGGTCCTCGACGTCGTCGAGCTTGACGCCCCAACCGCTCAGCACGGCCAGCACCTGCACGGCGAAGGCCTCGTTGATCTCGATGAGGTCCATATCGTCGAACCCCAGACCTGTTTTGCTGAATAGCTTTTCGACTGCGCCGACGGGTCCGATGCCCATCCGGGACGGTTCGCAGCCCACCGCGGCCCAACCTTCGAGATAGCCGATGGGTTCCAGGCCCAGGTCCTCGAGCCGGTCCTCGGCCACCACCAGGCATGCCGCGGCGGCGTCGTTCTGCTGGCTGGAATTGCCGGCGGTGACCGTGCCGTCCGGCATCATGGTGCGCAATCGGCCCAGGGTCTCGGGTGTGGTGTCGGGACGCACGCCCTCGTCACGGTCCACCGTGACCGGCTCGCCGCGGCGCTGCGGCACCGGCACAGTGACGATTTCGTCGTCGAAGGCACCGGCCTGCTGTGCCGCGGCGGCACGCTGATGGCTGCGGGCGGCGAAGGCGTCGGCGGCATCACGCCCGATGCCGAAGTCGCGCGCCAGATTCTCGGCGGTCTCGATCATCCCGCTGATCGCGCCGAATCGCCATGCCGGCTGCGACATTTCCCGTCCGCGGTCCAGCCGGTCGTAGAGCACCTGGTTACCCGACCTCGAGCCCCAACGCGCGGTGGTGGTGTAGTGCTCGATATTGCTCATCGATTCGACGCCGCCGGCCAAGACCACGTCGGCCGCCCCGGTCCGCACTGTCATCGCGGCGGTGACCACGGCCTGCAGGCCGCCACCGCAGCGGCGATCGATCTGCAGACCGGGCACGCTGATCGGCAGGTCGGCGTGCAGGGCCACCCACCGGCCGATGCAGGGCGCCTCGGAATTGGCGTAGGACTGCGCGAATACGACGTCTTCGATGGATGCGGGATCGACGCCGCTCGCCTCGACGACGGCGCGGGTCACCCGCGCGGCGAGGTCCTCGGCCCGCAGGGGTCGCAGTGATCCACCGAAGGTGCCGACGGGAGTGCGCCGTGGCGCGACGATCGCGGCGCGTCTCATGATGCGTCGTCCCGCCACCGGTTTGCCGACGGGTCGAGCAGCGCGGTGAGACGCTCGTCGGGCAGCCACACGATCGTCTCCAATTCCAGCGCATCTAGATAGCGAACCCGGCCGGTGCGCAGATCTTCCAGTCGTAGTCGAGGGCCGTTGGCCTCGACGTCGATCGTCACAGAGACTTCGGCGAATTCACTGGCGACCACACACAGCGGTGTTTGATCAGATTCCACGCGTGCCTCAGATCAAGAAGCCGAGGGTGGGCACCGGCCGGTCGTTGTCCACCAGGACAACCTTCTTGTAGGCCAGTCGAAGCTCGTCATCGGTGCGGCGTAGCCGATAGGTGGTACGTCCGCCCCACAGATGCGTTCCCCTGGTGCGCGATTCCAGCAGCAGGAAGTTCGCGCCCACCTCGAGGTCGGTTCCGCCCGCGGGATTGGTTCTGCCGCCGAGGAATTCGATGTTGGTCAGCAGGCGACGCATGTTCGACGGGGGTGCCTGCGCGTAACGCTTACCGGTGCGGATCTGCTTCAGCCGCGTGCCGATCCGGCTTCGGTTGTCGCAGATGATCGCCATCTGGTTGCCGGGCCGAGCATCACTGGCACCGTTGGCCGGCACCCAATAGAGGGCGTCGTCGGTCCACAACGCCTCCCAGGAGTCGTAGTCGTTCTCGTCGGCGAAGCGGGCCTCGCGGTAGAGGAACTGCTCGACCTCGAACCGGTCGAATTCGATGGGCACCGGCAAGAGTTCATCTGCGGCGGTCACACTGGTGGTCATCGTCAGTCCTGTTCCATCAACTGCTTGTAATGCGACCAGAACGCCCGCATACCGGTCTCGTCGGTGTTGGTGCCGATGGTGAATCCGTGCTCGTCGACACGTTCGCGGTTGAGCCCGCGCCGCACGTCGAGCCACTCCGGAGTCAGCGCCTCCAGACCTTCCTGGTTGCGCTCGTACATCTCGGTGTCGTCGGCCAGCAGCATGCCGGCCGGCCCGACCGAGGCCAGACACTGTGACACCAGTCGCTTGTTCAGCTCGGGCGCCCCGACCAGCTGCACGGCGGTGGAGTACTGCACACACTCATTGACCGCCACCGGCTGAAGGTTGAACACCTGGATCTCGGCGATGAACAGGTTCGGGAAGATCATGACGTGCGGGGCGCCCTCGATGAGAATCTCCTCGGCCGCCGCACCGTGGCGGGCCCGCATCGCGGCGACGTATTCGGGGACCCGGGCTTCGGTGGTGCCGAACCAGCGCATCGGGGTGGCGAACTTGCGGAACTCTGGGCGCAGATCATTCTCGCTGTGGCCGTTGCCCAGATCACGCGTCACCGCGGTCGAGGAGTCGCTGTAGAGCGGGCCGATCGTGGACTGCGTGACGCCGAGGATCGCCCCGTGGACGAACTGCGGGTGATAGCCGTCGGTCTCGTTCTCCACCACCAGCTTCCAGTTGGCCCGGGTCTGATGTTGCAGCCAGCCGGCGTTGAGCTCGACGGTCCCCTCCGGGGACAGGCCGCACAGGCGGTCGATCTCGCCGGCCGCGGCGCCGAGGTGCTCACGCAGGCTGGGCCCGTCGGGGGCGAAGCTGCCGAACACGAATCCGCGGTAGGAGTCCATTCGCGGAACCCGGCCCATCGGCATGTCGAGCTGGCGCTGGCCGTAACCCTTGAAGAACGGAAACCCGATCAGCTCACCGGTGTTGCGAAATGTCCAGCCGTGAAACGGGCAGCGGAAGGTGCTCGAGTTGCCCTTGGCGTCGTCGCAGACCTGGTTTCCCCGATGGCTGCACCGGTTGAGCAACAGGTGGATCTGCCCGTCGCGGTCGCGCGTCATGATCACGTCCTGCAGCCCCAGCTTCTTGCGGACGTAGTCGCCTGCCCGGGCGACCTCGCTCTCATGGCCGACGAAAACCCAACTTCGATACCAGATCTTGCGCAGCTCTTCGGCGAAGATCGTCGGGTCGGTGTACATCGACCCGTGGACCTTGTCGGGGTGGATCAAGCGGTCGTAGCGGCCGGTGGTGGCCGCCGGATCGATGACCGAGGTCATTGCCGTGCTCCTTGTCTGGTTCCGAATACCGGGCTCCGCTTGGCGGCGAACGCGTCGATCGCCTCGGCGAAGTCGTCGCTATCGAACAGGCGAGCCTGTTCGGCGGCCTCCCGGTCGAGGACGTCTAGCGGGTGCATGCTCGGAGCGATCGGCAGCATCGCCTTGATGACGCCGAGCGCTTCCGCGGGTCGCTGCGCCAACGTCGCGGCATCGGCCTGAGCAGCGGCCAACGCGGCACCCGGCTCGGCCAGGCTGTCGACCAGCCCCCATTCCAACGCATCGGTTGCACTCAGAGGTGCGGGAAACAGGATCAGCTGACGAGTTCGGGCCACGCCGATCCGGGCCGGCAAGGACACGTAAGTACCCATGTCACCCGACAGGCCGACGTTGGTGAAGGTGGCCGCGAAGCGGGCGTCGCGAGCGGCGATCACCCGATCGCAGGCCGCCGCAAGCCCGGCACCCGCGCCGAATGCTGCTCCCTCAACCGCAGCCAGCACCGGTTTGGACGTAGTCCAGATCGCGCGAATTACCTTCTGCGCCAAGTTAATCCGCTCCAGAGCGGCGTCAGCCGGCATCCGGGTCATGGTCGCGATGTCACCGCCGGAGCAGAACGATCCCCCGGCGCCGGTCAGCACGATCGCCCGCACCTCGGGGTCGGTGTCGGCTGCTTCGATCGCCTCGGCCAGCGCGATCCGCAGCGGCAGGTCGATCGCGTTGCGGACGGTCGGCCGGTTCAGCGTGATCGTACGGACGGGGCCGGCATCGTCGACGAGGATCGTCATGAGCCGCCGAACTTCGGGGGACGCCGCTCGATGACCGCGCGCAACCCCTCCAACGCGTCCGCAGTGCCGGACAGCTCCGATACGGTACGGGCCTCCTCGGCCAACCGCTGTTCCACCGATTGCCCGACGCCGCTCCACACCAGCCGTTTGGTGGCCGACAGCGCCGCGGTGGGCAGTTGTGCCAGTTCGGTGGCGATTTCCTCGGCACGTGCGGTCAGGGCGTCGTCGTCGACGACCTCGGTGATGAGCCCGATCTGCGCGGCCTCTTCGGCGGTCAGCGTGGGGTTGGTCAGCAGGATCCGCAGCGCCTGACGCAGTCCGACCAGCTGGGCCAGCGTGACCGACGAACCGCCATCGGGAGCCATGCCGACCCGGACGGCGCCGGAGAAGAATTTCGCCGACCGCACAGCCACCACGATGTCAGAGGCGCAGACCAGGCCCAATCCCCCGCCACCGGCGGCGAAACCCTGCACCGCGGTGACGACGGGCACCCGCAGCTGGATGAGCGCAGCGGTCGCCAGCTGTAGCCATGCGGTGGCTTCGCGAAGATAGTCGGGCAGCTCCGCGCCCTTGGATTCGAATGTCTTGACGTCACCGCCGGCGCAGAAGTTGCGGCCCTCACCGGTGAGCACCACGACTCGGACCGCCGGATCGGCATGGCAGGCCAGGATCGCTTCGTGCAGCGCCTTGAGGATCTCGACGTTGAGGCCGTTGGACGCCTCGGGCCGGTTCAGCCGGAGTCGGGCGATCCCGTTCTCGACCTGCAAGACCACCGGGGCGTCGATTGACGTCGTCATGCGCGAACCTCTCTGCTCTGGAATGCGGTGACACTGCTCGAGCCCGCGTCGCCGGCGATGTGGCGGACCACCGCATCCATCTCGGCGTCGAGTCCTGCGCGCAGGCCGTCGTCGACGCCGATTGCCACGAGCCGCTTGATGGTGATCACCGCATCGCGGCGGCGTCCGGCAAGTCGGGCTGCGAAACGGGCGATGCCGTCGTCAAATTCATCCTGCGGAAAGGAGCGGTAAGCCAGGCCCAGCCGGACCGCGTCCAGCCCGGACAGCCGGTCCCCCGACAACAGCAGACCGAGCGCCTGCTGTCGGCCGACGATGCGCGGCAGCCGTGCTGTGCCGCCCCCGCCGGGAACCATGCCGAAGTTGACGTGGTTGTCGGCGATCCGCGCCGTCTCACTCACCAGGACGATGTCGGCGGCCTGCATCAGCTCGAACCCGCCCGCTGCGGCCGCCCCTTCGACCGCGGCGACGACCGGGACCTCGACACCCGCGATGGCGTCGCAGGCCTCGCGAAATGACGTGAACAGTTCGGCCAGGGCGCCGGGGCGCTGTGCGCGCAGTCGTTCGACCTCGTCGAAGTCGCCGCCGGCACAGAAGTTTCCGCCGCTGCCCCTGATCACGATCGCGTTCACCGCCGGATCGGCGCCCAGGGACCCGATGGCGTCACGCAGTGCGCGTGCCAGGTCGACGGTGATCGCGTTCATCCGATCCGGTCGGTCCAGGGTGATCCACCCGACGTGACCGTCGAGCGACGTCGTGACGCTCATCTGGGTCTCCTCGGCAGCCGGATGTGGACAAATCTAATCGCAATTTCTAATCTAGGTTAAACCAACGTCTGGGGTGGCCTCAAGTGCGCCCCGACCAGGAAGGGGCACCGTGGATCTGGGATTGGCCGACGCCCGCGTGGTGATCACCGGGGGCGCATCGAACATCGGGCGCGGCATCGTGCACCAATTCGCCGCCGAGGGCGCGCGGATTGTGTTGAACGACATCGACGAACCGCAGGCCGAGAAGGTCAAGGCCGAGGCACTGGAGTTGGGCGCGGCCGCGGTCGAGCTCGCGATCGCCGACTTGACGACACCGGAAGGCGGCGAGGCCGCCGTCGGCACCGCGGTCGAGCACTGGGGCGGCATCGATGTGCTGGTCAACAACGCCGGCTGGAGCGTCCCCGGGTTCATCGCGACCGACACCGACCGCGACAAATGGCAGCGCACCATCGAGATCAACCTCTTCTCGGCGATCGCGGCGACGCAGGCTGCGATCGGGCCGATGAAGGAGGGCGGCGGTGGCTCGATCGTGTTCATCGCCAGTGATGCGGCCTTCGGGCAGATCCGCCAGGGGGTCTACGGTGCGTCGAAGGCGGCCATGGTGGCGCTGGCCCGCACCGCGGCGCGCGAGCATGGGCGGCACGGCATCCGCTCCAATATCGTCTGCCCCGGTCTGGTGATCCCGGAGAGCCCCGATGCGGTCGGGGCGGCCAGTCTGTGGTCCGTCGGTCAGGACGAGGTGTTCAACCCCAAGCAGATCGAGTTCATGCTCAAGGACACCCCGACTCGCAAGCTCACCACCGCCCACGATGTCGGGAACGCGGTGTTGTTCTTCGCCTCCCCGGTGGCCGCCGGTCAGGTGACCGGCCAGCTGATCTCGGTCAGCGGTGGCTACACGATGCCCTGACAATGGGCATCTCTATCAATGCGACAGGCCAGCCGCATGGAAAAACCTAGCCGCACGAGGTAGCCGTCGAACGCTGAATTCCCTCAGTTCGGACGAGAACGGACACTGCAGCAACACCTTGTCCTCAATCACCGCTTCCGGGAAGTTCTCGTTGTCCGTGGTGCATCGACTAGCTCCAGGGATTGACGAGTTCGACTCCGACGCCTTCGAAGTGGCGAGTATTTCGGGTGGCTACCGTGGCGTGTCGGGATAGCGCGATGCCGGCGATCTGCACGTCACGAATTTCCACCGAACGACCGCTTCGCTGCCGGCTCGCGGCGATTGTTCCGGACGCGAGCGCGGCTGTCAGATCGAAAGATTGCACCCTACCGTCAAGATCTTCGGCAAGGAGCTGACTAAACGTGTCATCGAGCCGGCGTCGCCGACGACTGGACGACAAAAGGTCAATGCCGGTGCGTATCTCGAACACCGTCACCGATGTCGTCCAAATCGATTCGGCGGGTTGATTGTCGAGCCATCGCACTACCGTGGGATCAGGTGTGTCCCGCATCAGCGCGGACAGAACGTTGGTGTCGAGCAGAATCACTGGTCGTTGAACTGTGCCGGACGGACGGACTGCCCCCGCAGTTCCGGTATCTCCTCGGTTAGACCCCAACCTTCAAAGCGTGACGCGATACGCGACCCTAATCGCTCGGGGGGCTCATCGACGTTTCGGACGGCGTTGCGCAGGATCTCGCGCGCCTCCTCCTCGGCACTGCGACCGTGTCGGCGGGCCAGTCGCTGCAATTTAGCCTTAGTGTCGTCCTCGAGTTGGCGAATGAGAATTTGCGCCATGACAGGAACGATATCATGATATCACCACGATGGCGCTACAAGCCGGCTTGTGCCGGGCATCGTCAACGCAGTGGTCCGATCCCGATGCCCCCTTGATGTCTCGACTCACGAAGCCCACGATGCCGGTGATCCAACTACCTCGCTACCTGCGCGGAACACTCTCCTTGCATTGAAATCTCGGTTCTACAAGCACCCTGCCCAACAGCCCCACGGTGCTGGCGATGCCGCCAACCACCGTCAACGCGGCCAGATGGACGAGAAGCATCGGCGGGTTGTCGACCGAATGGCGCACCGACAGGTACAGGATCCCGGAGCCGAACAAGCCCGCCGCGAAAGCCATCGGCACGATCGGGATCAGGTAGAGGTAGGCGACCCCACTCAGGCGCGGCGCAAGTCGGTAGATCACGATCCCGCTCACCAGCGCCGACATCGCATTGGTGAAGCCCAGGAAGATCGGGTAGCCCAGCACCACGAACGGCTGACTGTCCTGGTACTCATAGACTTTCAGCACACTGACGTAGGTCATCTCGGCCGCGATCGCCATCACCACGATGAACACGTACATCGTCCATACAGTCCGGATCGTCGGACGGCGAGCGATGGTGCGGGCGATGAACACGCTGGCGCCGCCGTAGAAGGTCAGGTAGGCCGCGGGCACCCAGATCGGTTGATGACTACCGAACGTCGTATACAGGTGCCACTGCCCCTGTTCACGGAACCACAGCCCGTACAGGTGGTCGAAGAGCGGTTCCATGAGGCAGGTGAGCGTCCCACTGACGAGCACGAACAGCGGCCAGACGATCGACTCCCGGCGGCACAGGCGGGCCACCCAGATGAGGACCACGACCGCCAGGGCGAACGTGAGCACGGTGGCGATCCATTGGCCGGCCGGCCAGACTGGCGTGTCGATTCCAATCGTCGTCACGGGTGCCATCACGTCCTCCGATCAGCCGGCCAGCAGATAGCTGGGCAGGTTTGCATACGACGTCCCGATCAACCCGAGCCAGTTGAACGGCAGGTGGTACACGAACACCAAGGTGACCATGCAGAATCCGAGGACCGCGAAATTCCGGACGTGCGGGCGCAGCGACGGGCGCCACCGCTGCGCGCCGAACTCGATCGGCGACTCCCCGACCGGCCGCTCCTGCGCCTCCATCCGCGCCCAGGTGAAGACACATCCCACGAAGGCCACTAGGACCGACTCGTAAATCGGAAACTGGTACACCTCACCGGGCCACAAGGTCAGCGGTTCATAGGTTTTCGCGAAGGCATAGGCGTGGGTTGTCCTGATCACCACATTCTCCACCACAAAATCGAAAATGAATTCGAAAATGAAGATGAAGACAAACAGCCGGAACTTCGACATTCCCGGCCACCGGCGCCGCACGCGCTGCGCCTCGTGGCAGGCCACGATGGCCACCCCGGCGCAGAAGTAGATATACATCGGCGGGCCCCAGATCAACGACTCCGCATAACGACTCGGCGCATCCGGGTTGTGGAACGGCAGGAATCGGACCCAGACCCCGCGATTGACGTTGGCACTGTTCCAGGCGAACAGGTACTGCTGCACGTTGAGGAAGGCGTCCGCGACGAAGCAGATGATGCCCCCGATGACGAACTTGCCGTCAAGGCCCATCCTGCCGGTCTGGCGAATCGGCTTGATCACGCAGTACCAGATGAACGCAACCATCACCGCCAGGCTGATCGCCTCGAAGATTCGCAGTGCGACCAGCCGCCAGTCCTCCATGACGTCTGGCCCGATCCTCGGCGCCGGTGTGAATTCCTCACCCGAAGTCACCCATCGCACAATGACTTCGACACAGATCACGAACCACACGACGCCGATGAGCGCGAGGAACGTCGCGGGGCCCTGTCGCCCGAGTGGCGGCGGATCCGACGCGGCGTGCTGCTCGGCGATCGCGTTGCCGGGCCCGGCGGTCAAGGACATTGCGATAACCTCCAGTAGACAAACTAGGTGATTTGTAACCGTTAGGGTGATAATGACGCCATGTGTGCGATGATGTCAACGTCATGACCCCGACTCCCCGCGCCGCCGCCCGGAGCCGTGTCGTTGCCGCGGCCCGTGAGTTGTTCCGCGCCAAGGGGGTTCGCGCGGTGACGATGACGGATGTCGCACGGGGCGCCGGCTACAGCCGACAGATGGTGTACAAAGTGTTTTTCGATCGTCGCGAGCTGGTGCTGGCCGCCGCCATCGAGCGGATCGTCGAGATCGCCGATGCCGCCACCCCCGGCGCCAGCGTCCCGGACGGGAGTTTCACCGAATCGTTTGTCGAACTGTCCGTCCGCATCATCGAGACGCTGCGCAACGACCCCGAACTGTCGGCACTGCTCGGCGACGGCAGTCCGATCACCGCACACGAGGCGCTGTGGTCACCCGAACTCGTCGAACGCGGTTTGCGCTTCTGGCAGCCCTGGCTCGATGTCGGCCGGGCGCGGCACCTGCTTCGCGACGACTTGTCGAATCGGGATCTCTCGGACTGGCTGCACACCGTCTACGCATCGATCATCCTGCGCCGCAACATTCCTCAGGACGACGAGCGAGCGATGATCGAACGGTTCGTGATGACATCGCTGGCAATGGCCAGCGTCACGCAACCTCAATTGCCGTAAAGCGTGCCGTTCCACATCGCCACGAGCGGGCCGACCATGGCTTCCTCGTCGGTGAGCTCGGGATCCACACCCATACCCGCGATGTGCAGTACCCGCTCGGTGCTCCAGAACAGGGTGGCGGCCAAGGTCCGGCTCGGCAGCTCCGAGGTGATCAGACCGGCCTCGCGCTCCCGATCGATCTCGACCGCGCCGGCGGCGACAAAGCGCTCGACGACCGCAAGCCAGAGGGAACGCAGCGCCCGCTCGCTGTGCCAATGCTGATTGGCCGCCTGCAACACCGCCCGGTGCCGATGCCAGGCATGGGTCACCGCACGGATGCTGCGCTCCAACGCCAGTGACGGCGGATCGTCGGGCGAACGCTCCAGGAACGGCTGCACCGTTCCGAAGATGTCCTCCATGGCCGCCTCGAGCAGACCGGACAGTACCGAGAACTTCGACGAGAAGTAGAAGTAGAACGTCGCCCGCGAGACGTTCGCCTCGGTGAGGATCTGCGCCACGCTGATATCGGCGAACGCCTCACGCTCCATGAGCCGGGCCGTCGCCGCGTAGATGGCATCGACCGGCGGCACCCCGTTGAGCTCAACCGATCGCGGCCGACGCGTCGCCCCTGTCATCGCAGCCACCTTACCGTCGCCGAGAGCCGCCCCAAGCGGCGCGTGCACGTAATTTAATCCAATTTCAAACAAGGTATACACAATGTCTAGACACGATGTTAGTGTGAGCTGGTCCACAGTCGCCAGATGGCGGTGTCGCGCCGGTTGCCGCGGAGAAACCGCAGTTGAAGCGGGCATGCGGGCACAAGATCATAAGGAGAGGCCACACAGATGAGTCCCACGTTGAGCCTGAGTTGGTCACCCCTGGTGCAGGGCCAGGGCTGGCCGCCCAACATCCAGCCAGCCCCCGGTGACTTCAGCGTCAGCCTGGGTGCGGAGATCGCCTTCTTCCTCATCGCCGGCGCGCTGGTCGTCGTCTTCGCCCTGCCCTGGGCCATCCGGGCCGCGGTGCGCAGCCGCAATTACATCCCGCTGATCGTGATGGCCAGTGGTCTGATCTGCAGCCTGCTCGAGCCGATGCTCGACCTGCTCGGCCATCTGCACTGGGCCAACAACCTCATGCCGGCGTTCACCAACTTCGGTATCACCGTGCCCCTGCTCATCCCGCCGTGCTACGTGGCGTTCCTGGGGCTCGAGGCGTACTTCTGCTACTTCGTGATCCGTAACGGCGCCCACGCGAGCCACTTCGTGATGCTGCTGGGCATGGGAATCGTCACCGACGCCGTCATGGAAACCGCAGGCATCAACCTGGGCACCTACCTCTACTACGGTGTGCAGCCGTTCAGCTTCCTGAACTTCCCGTACTGGTGGGGCTTCATCAACGGTGGTTCGTTCGTCACGATCGGCGCCATTCTCGCCTTCGCCGTGCCGAGGCTCAAGGGCGCGCACAAGCTGTGGCTGCTGCTGGTGGCCCCGTTCGGCATGATGGTCGCCTACTTCGGGGTGGGCTGGCCGCACATCCTGATCCACAACTCCACGCTGCCGACCGCGGTGCGCTGGCTGGGCGCCGCCCTCATGATGGCGATGATGGTGGGCTGGATGTTCGTGCTGCATCGCCTTGTCGGCCGGCCGAATTCGCTGCCCGCTCCCAAGTGGACCTTCTGGCGGGTGTTCGCCTACGGCAAGTTCATCCCGACCCGCAAGGGCCGCCAGGAACTGTGGCGCAAGATGTGCGAGGAAGGCGGCGTCAAGTCCGGAGACGGAATCGCGGTCGACCCCGAGGA
Source organism: Mycobacterium pinniadriaticum (assembly GCF_026242045.1). GTDB lineage: Bacteria > Actinomycetota > Actinomycetes > Mycobacteriales > Mycobacteriaceae > Mycobacterium > Mycobacterium pinniadriaticum. The sequence goes on along the minus strand of NZ_JAPJDO010000004.1, from coordinate 120,092 downwards.
TCCGGCTCAGGCGCTCGTGGTCGGGCCGACCATCATCATGAACGGCACGCAGCAGAACCGCCAGCCGGCGACCTCGATCTGACCCGCGGAGCGGTGGGCCGGTTCCGAGTGCAAACCGGCTCCGGCCCATCGTTTTCCGTCTTTCCCTTCTACACTCGATGAGGTTTTGTCATGTCCCAAACTGCCCAGCCCCCGCGTGAGGCCGATGTCGTCGTCGTCGGCTCCGGGCACAACGGTCTAGTCGCGGCGGCCTACCTGGCCAAGGCCGGGCTCAACGTCCTTGTTGTGGAGGCCGCGGCGACGGCCGGCGGTATGACGTCGACGAACTCGTTCGCGCCGGAAGCACCCGAATACACCATCAACGAAGCCTCCATCCAGGCGTCGCTGTTCCGCACCACGACGATCAACGCCGACCTCGAACTGTCGACCCGCTACGGGCTGCGTCAGACGGTCATCGACCCGGCGCACTTCCAACTGGCCGCCGACGGCAGCTCTCTCGGGCTCTGGCGCGATCCCCGCAAGACCGCTTCCGAGCTGGAGCACTTCTCCCGCAAGGACGCCCGCGCGCTGCTCGAGCTCTACGAAGTGATCGACGCGGCCGTGGAGATCGGTCTGCCGATGATGCAGACCAACGTCGTGACACCGGACATCTCGGCAATCCTCAAGGCCGCCAAGGGTGTTGCCAAGAACCGCAAACAACTCAGCGCCATCGGGCGCTGGATGGCCAGTTCTCAGACCGAGGCGGTCGAGGAGAGCTTCGAACACGACATGATCCGGGCGCCACTGCTGACGTCGCTGCCGTTCATGCCCTTCGACGCCGACCTGTCGGGATGGTCGCTGATCTACCTCGGAGTGCTGTCCAAGTACGGCGTGGCCATGTTCCACGGTGGCACAGGCTCGCTACCCAAGGCACTGATCGGGGTCCTCAAGGACAACGGCGGCGACATCATCACCAGTTCGCCGGTCGAAGAACTCATCATCGAGCATAACCGCTGCGTGGGCGTGCGCGTTCGAGGTGGCGCCGAGATCCGTGCCCGCCGAGGCGTTTTGACCGCCTGTAGCCCGAAGACGACACTGACCCGGCTGCTCCCCCGCGGCGTGCTGGAGCACAAGAAACAGGTGGCCGCCGACCACATCCCGACCCGCAAGCGCGGTATCGCCGATGCGAAGGTCAACGTCGCGTTGTCGGGGCGGGTGGACATGTCCAAGCACGAAAAGTGGCGTGGCGACGGGATCGATCTGCGGCTCGCCTGCAATTGCTATCACACCTACGAGCAGGCCAAGGAGGCCGCCAAAGCGTGCGTGCGCGGTCAGGTGCCCGACGCGATTCCCGGCTTGGCACAGGTGACCAATGCCTTCGATCCGTCGATGTCACCGCCCGGCAAGGATCTGTGGTGGTTCTGGACCGGCCTGACCCCGTCCTTCCCCGAGGAGGGCTGGGATGTGGCGCGCAAGAAGATCACCGACAGCATCATCAAGGACGCCGACCAGTACTACAAGGGCGTCGAGGACATGCAGGTCGCGGTGCGCCCGCTGGTGCTGCCCGACATCGAGGAACGATTCTGGGCCATCGACGGCTCGGTCTACCACGTCGATCCGACGATCAGCCGCTTCGGGCCCAACAAGCCGGTCAGCGGATTCGCCGGTTATCGCACCCCGGTCGAAGGACTGTTCCTGACCGGATCGGGTACCCACCCCGTCGCCGGGATCAGCGGCATGCCCGGCCAGAACGCGGCGCGCACCATGCTCAAGGACTTCAAACTGGAAGATCAGGGCGGACGGCTCGGCGCGCTCAAGTCCAGGCTGCGCCGGGAGAGTCGGCGGGCCGCGCTCACCGAGGACCCTTACGCGAGCGGGCAAAACGACCCGTTCCCAGCCGAGCTCTGATCCGATGACGCGCGATATCCAACGCACGATGGCAGTGTGCGGTGCAGCATTTGTGTTACTTCTGTTCCCGGCCATCATCATGACCGGGCTCCTGCCGCCGATGTCGCCGATGCGGACCGCCGAGCAGGTGGCCGAATTCTGGTCCACCAACACCGGCCTCAAGCGAATGGGCTTGGTGATCATGTTGGCCGCAGCGGGCTTACAAGCGCCCTTCGGCGCTTTGATAGCGGTGCGGATCCGGCAGATGGAAGGGTCTCGGTACTCCGCGTTGGCCTACACCCAGCTCGTCGGGACCGGCCTGGCCGTCGTCGCCATTCTCATGCCGGTCTTCGCCTTCGGCGCGGCGTCCTACCGCCCGGAACGCGATCCGCAGATCACCCAGGCGCTCAATGATCTCGGCTGGCTGCCGTTCGTGATGAACTGGCCGGCCGCCACCATCCAGTGTCTGGTCATCGGTTTCGCGATCTTCGGGGCCAACACGAACATCTGGCCGAGATGGCTGGGCTACTTCAACGTGTGGTGTGCCTTCATCTTCGCCGCCGGCGGGCTGGTGGTGCTGTTCAAAGACGGCGTCTTCGCCTGGAACGGACTCCTGGCGTTCTGGTTGGTGGCGGTGTTCTTCGGGGTGTGGTTCCTGGTGATGTCCTGGCAGCTGTGGACCAGTACGTCGAGTGATGAAACCCGGACACCTGAGGACGCATTGGCGTCATGACGCTGGTGGGTGACCTCGTGCCGGACCGCGCGAGCGAGCGGCGGATTCCCGGCGAGGAGGGCATCTGGGTTTTCGTCCTCGGCGATATGACGGTGTTCGCACTGTTCTTCGCGACCTTCATGTACTCGCGGGGCAGGAACCCGCAGTCCTTCGCATCGGGCCACGCCGATCTTCACGTCGCATTGGGTACGGTGAACACCGTTCTGCTCCTGAGTAGTTCACTGCTGGTTGCCATCGGTGTGCAGCGAGTGCTCGGCGGCCGGCATCGGGACGCCACGCGATTGTTCTCCGGCGCGGCCGGGTGCGGCGCCGGCTTCGTGGCCGTCAAGGCCATCGAGTGGACTGAACTCTTTCGCGCCGGAAAGGGTGTCGGCAGCGGCGAGTACTTCTCGTACTATTTCGTGTTCACCGGCATCCACCTGATGCACGTGCTGATCGGTCTGGCGATCCTGGCTCGGCTGGTCGTCCTGACCCGTCGGCCCGCTCTCACCGGCAAGCACCAACAACTGTGTGAGACCGGCGGGATCTTCTGGCACATGGTGGATTTGCTCTGGGTGGTCCTGTTCGCGCTCTTCTACCTGGTGAGGTGACGATGGCCGCCACACGTCGGTTGACCCTGGTCTGGATCGTGCTGCTGGCATTGACCTTCGGATCATTTCTGGTCGGTATCGAGCAGAGTGCCGATCTCGCCGGGGCCGCGGCCATCACGATCATCGGGATCGCGATGCTCAAGGTGCGACTGATCGGGCTGCATTTCATGGACGTGCGGGTGGCCCCGACGGCCCTGCGCATGCTGTTCGAGGGCTACGTGCTCGTCGTGTTCGCGGCCCTGGTCTTGCTCGATGTGCTGATGAAGCCTTAGTCACGTCGAGCGTGGGAGTTGTCGGTGTAAGCATCAACGACTTTCGACAGAAGCCCACACTCTCGACGACCGGGTTCACTGCGTGCGGCGGTACACCACCCGCCAAACGATGTCGGTGAGTGCGTCGAGTTCGCTGTCGACCTCGTCGTCGTCGGCCGTGCCGACCAGCTGATAGAGGCCACGCTCGATCATCCAGACCAGCCACCGCGCAGTGCGTTCGGCGTCCAGATCGGGATCTGCCGTCCCCGAGGTTTGTGCGCCTGCGATGTAGCCTGCGAGGGCGGGCACCACCTGCCCGATGAGCGACTGGTGCTGTTCGCGCACCCTGGGGTCGTAGGCCGCGGTCTCGACGACCGTGCTCAGTATCGTCCTGTGCTGACGATAGGTGTCGATGGGAATCCTCAGCGCCGCATGCAGATCCGCTCTGGTGGCGTCCGGGGGAAGGTCCCACCACGACGATCCCGTCGACACCAGATCGCCGATCACGTCGGCTGCCATCGCAACCAGCAAGTCGCCTTTGTCGTCGAAATAGACGTAGAAGGTGGACCGCGAGATGCCACCCGCCGTGATGATGGCCTCCACGCTCAGGTCGGCATAGGACGCGCCGCCCTCGACCAACTTCTCGACAACGCCGACGAAATGCCTGCTGAGCATGCCTCGCCGCTGGGAATGCGAGAGCTGCAACGGGCGGGGCGGGGCGGGATCCACTCGGTCAGTGTACTGAAAGTCCACCCAATCAAACAGAATGTATGGACGGCCATACAGACTGTCCGATACCGTGTCGGCATGAACGATCGTTCGAAGATTTTCGTGGTGGGAGCAGGTCCGTCGGGTTTGGCCGCCGCGTGGCGACTGCAGGAAGCGGGCTGCGATGTCGTCGTGCTGGAATCCCGGGATCGCGTGGGCGGCCAGTTGTTGTCGGTCAAGCGCGACGGCTTCCTGATGGAGGCCGGTACCACGATCCTGCCCGAGGCCTACGACAGCGTGATGGGTCTGGTCCATGACGTCGGGATGGCCGACGAGCTGGTGCCCGCGAACTCGCTGATGGGTTTCATGCGGGGCGATCAACTGCACCTGATGCGGTCCAACCACCTGATCCTCGACGCGGCACGGACCAAACTCCTGTCCTTGAGCTCCAAGCTCAAGGTCGCCAAGCTTGCCCTCGACTCGTTCAGGCTACGCAACCTGTTGAGTTACGAGGACCTTTCGATCGCTGCAGAGTACGACGTCGAGACACCCGAGGATTACTGCCGCCGCCGCGGTCTGGACGGTGAACTCTACGACTATCTGATCGAGCCGACGGTGCGCGGCGGCGCGGGAGTTCCCGGTGACGTCATCTCGGTCGTCGAGTTCTTCTTCCTGTGGCAGAAAGTGCTCGGCACCAGACTGTTCGCCTTCCGTGACGGCTATTCCTCATTCCCGCAACGGATCGCGGACAAGTTGTCCGACGTGCGGTTGAACACCCGGGTGCTCAAGGTCGTCGAAAGCGGCGGCGAGGTGACCATCACCTACGAGGACGCCGCCGGAGTTCACACCGAGACCGGCGCCGGGGCGATCGTGTCCAGTATGGGCAACGAAGTCCCCGATCTTCTCCCCCAGCTCGATCCCGATCGGGCGGCCGTCCTGCGCCGGCTCAACTACACGTCCACCATGTCGATCAATCTGGCGCTCGAACGAGTCCCGGACTGCGCGGCATCCTTCATCGTGGTCCCGCGACCGGTATCCGAGGGATTGTTCGCCATCATTCTGGAGCACAACAAAGTGCCTGGGCGAGCTCCGAGCGGGAAGGGACTGGTCTCGCTGTTCATGATGAACCAGTGGGCGATCGACCACATGGACGCCACCGATGGCGAGATCCTCGCCGACGCAATACGCGAAGCGGAGAAGGCGCTTCCCGGGCTGAGCGCCGACATCGAGTTCACCCGCGTCAACCGCTGGTACCCGGTGCTGGTGTACAGCCATCCGGGGCTGTACAAGGAGCTCGGCGCCTTTCACGCCGGCCGAGATCTCAACAGCCGCATCCACCTGGCCGGCTCGTACAACTCGTCGGGGAACGTCAACACCGCGACGACGGCGGGTGAGCGGGCGGCGCGCGAGCTGCTCACCGCGCTGCGGCCCACCGCGCTCGTGGGCGTGTGATGCCCTGTGTTCGCCATGGCGCAGTTCAATATCCCGGTCCCGCCGGACATGGTCTTTCCACGCGTTCCCCAGATCGCCGCGGAGATCGCACTGTGGTCGGTGGTTGCCGCCTTCGTGATCTATGCCGTACGGGAGTGGCGCCGAACCGGTTCACCGCTGGCCATCACCCTGCTGGCCGGCGGGGGTATCGCGTTGTTCAACGAGCCGCTCGACGACATCCTCGGGCTGGTTCATCACCCACGCCCGGGCCAGCACGTGCTGTTCGAGACGATGGGACCGATCCCGCACTGGGGGTTGCCCACCTACATCATCTTCTTCGGCGGTATCGCCTACGTGCTGCTCGTGGAACTGAGAAAGCTCACGTTCACCCCGAAGGCCTTCTGGACCGGCATCGCGATAACATTCGTCGCCGATCTCTTGATCGAGTTGCCGCTGCTGCATTTTCGGCTCTACACGTACTTCGGGTACGGCGACGTCCCGATGTCAGTCGGCGGATTCCCGCTGTACTGGCTGTTCATCAACACCACCGGGCCTATTCTGACCGCCGCCATTCTCTTCGCCGCACCGAACTACTTCCGCGGCTGGCGCGCCCCGCTCGTGGTATTTCTGCCTCTCGTCACCGATGCCGCATGTAGCGCCGCGGTCGGGCTACCTGTCTACAACGCGCTGCACACCCCTGGCGCGCCGGCCTGGGTGACATGGGGCGGCGCTCTGGCCTCCTGCGCCATCGGCATGGTGCTACTCGATGCCATGGCGCGGGGGATCTACGCCCGCACCCGCGACCTGCAACGCGCGAAGGCCGCCGAGGCGTCGCAGCCGGACAGGGAGCGGATATGACGCTGCTCGCCGGGCATTTCGATCTGCCTCCGACGCCCGACGGCACCGTGATGCCGCACACGGCGCAGGTGATCACCACGGCGGTGATGGGCGTGCTGGTGGCAGCGTTCCTCGTCTACGCCATCTGCGAGCTGGTACACCGGCGATCGGCAACACTGATCCTCCTGCTGATCGGTGGGGCGATCTCCTACCTCAACGAACCCATCGACGACGTTCTCGGCCTGGTATGGCATCCCGAAGCGGGTCAGTGGACGGCGATCGACACCTTCTCTCGGGTTCCTCTGTGGGGCTTGGGAATCTACATCGTGTTCTTCGGGGGCATGCCCTACCTGATCCTGCAGAACCTTCGGCGCGGAATGAGCCGAGCCCAACTGTGGCGCTGGGTAGGGATGTTGGTCATCATCGACATCGCTGTCGAACTGCCGGTACTCGCGTCGGGCATCTACCAGTACTTCGGTGACGCACCGATGCAGGTCGGCGGCTTCCCGGTGTACTGGATCTTCATCAACGCCGTCGGACCGCTGGGTCTGGCCGTGCTACTGCTCGCGGCCGAGGACAGGTTCACCGGCTGGCGAATGCTCTACCTGCCGCTGCTGCCGATGGTGTGCAACGCCGCGAGCAGCGTTGCCGTCGGCTGGCCGATCTATTCGGCGCTCAACGCCCAGGCCGGACCCGTTGTCACTTGGGGGGCAGCGTTTCTCACGATAGCGATCGGCCTGTCGGTCCTGGACATCCTGATCACGACCGCCGCGCGGATATCGGTGCGGCTGCGTGAACCTGGGCTGCAGGAGTTGCTGACATGAACGCCCAGATGACATTCCAGCGGCTCTGCTCGCTGGGCGGACTCCTCTGCGTCGCCTTCTGGCTACCTGCCGTCGTCTTCGCGGCGGCATTCATCGTCAACACAACCTCCTTGATGGAGGCAATCAATTCCGAAGACCACGAAACCGCCAATCATCAGATGAGAGAGACAACCATATGAAGTCACGCAAGATATTTCAGCGTGCCGGCGCCCTCTGTGGAGTACTCGGTGTGGCGGCAATCCTCACCGGCTTGCTCGTCACGCGGTTCCTCCCGCCGTGGGTACCACTTTCATGGCGGCCGGGGCGCCTGCCCAAGGCGCGTCAGCCCTTGGCTTGATCACGCATAGCCGTCTGCGCGGCCAGCTTGCCCGGCAGCGCACACACTCCCCCGACCGGATGAGTGCCGGCCCCACTGAGGTATAGCCCCTTGACCGGAGTGCGGTAAGCGCCCAGTCCTGGGGCGGGCTTGAGCGGCCCGAAACGGGTGATCAGCGGATCGATGTGGTAGACGTTTCCGGCCGGGGCGTTGAAGCGCTCCTCGATGTCGGGACCGCCGAGCACCGCCCGGTCGATTTCGAGGCCGTCGAGGCCCTCGTAGTACAAGGCGCTGTCACGCAACACCGAGTCACCGATCTTGTCGCGGACGTCCTCCCACGGTTCGCGCGGGGTCACGGGAATCACCCCCGACCACAGCCACAGGTTGCTCTTGCCGGGAGGCGCCTGTGAGGGGTCGACCGCCGACGGGATGATCGCGCAGCTCACCGGAACCGGATCGGGCCATTCGCCCCGAACCAGGGAGTTCCACCCGGCATCCTGTTCTTCGAGGGTGTGCCACGCCACCAGATACTTGCGGAGGTCGAGATCGTTGCCCCGCCACTCTTCGTGGCGCCGCATCGACACCTCACCATCGATGGCGACGTTGATCTTCAGCGAGGTGGCGTGCGTCTTGCGGATCGGGATGTCCTTGGCTCGCGCGGAGAGCCTGGTATCCAGCACCCCTTCGGGCAGTAGCTCGTTGAGCGTGATCACCGGATTGCAGGTAGCGATCACGGCCGTGCGCGCCTTGACGATCTGGCCGGTGTCGAGTTCGATACCGGTGACCCGATCGCCGGCCATGACGAACTCGCGCACCCGACTGTCAGTGTGCACGGTTCCGCCGAGGGCCAGCAGGCAGCGGTGCAACGCAGCGGGCAACGCACCCGTTCCGCCGACCGGCATGGCATTCGCAACCTTTTGCACAACACCGAGATAGATCATCGCCCACGCGGTCATGTCCAGGCGCATCTGGGAGAAGGCAGCCATCGCAGCCAACGCGCCCTTCGGGAGTTCGGACTCGAATGTTTCTTCCAGGAACTCGGTGTGCGACGCGGTGGCCATGTGCCGTAGCGACCACAACTGCTTGGGATGACGAGCCGCCCGCATGACAGACTTCGCCATCTCGGCGTTCCAGGGCCGCAACGGGTGCGACTTCATATAGGCGACGACCACGTCCATCGCGGGATCCAGCGCGTTGGCCAGGTCCAGCCACGCCCGGGCATCCTTGGGTGAGAAGCGCCGCAATTCGTCGGCCGTGCGGCTGGCGTCCTTCCAGATCGCCAGGGAGCTGCCATCGGGCGCCAATTGGACGTGGGCCGGATCCACCGCGATCTGCCGCAATCCATACTTGTGCAGCTGAAGGTCCTCGGCGACGCCGGACAGCCGGAATATCCCGGTCAGCTGGATGGCACCCTCGTTGAAGAAGTGACCGGGTGCACTGGGCAGGGTGGCATTCGTCGAGGTCATCCCGCCGACGGTGGGTGACGCTTCGACGACGGCGACACGGTGGCCCGCGCGGGCCAGATAGCACGCGGCCGTCAGCCCGTTGTGGCCCGCCCCGACGATGACGTAATCGACTTCAGGAGGCAGGGATTGGGTTTGGGATTGCACGGGTGCAGTTCTCCTCAAATGCAGTTAGGGACCGGGAAGCATGTACGACGGTGGGGTGATGACCGAATCGGGATTGACCGACATCCAGCTCCACGGAATGAAATACGCGAGCGCAGCCCAGGCCGCACAGAACCCGATGACCGCTAGCAGTTTGACCGGTGTCCGAAGATGACTGGGCCAGCGGTGGATTCCGCGGTGCAGGAAGGGGATCCCGTCGGTGCTGTCGTGGGCGGACATCCGCAGGTAGGTGAATCCGGCGGCATAGACCGCGACGAACACGCTCTCGTACACCGGGAACTGATAGGGGGTGCCGGCGAACAGGGTGAACGCCTCCCAGGTGCGGGGAAAGGCGTAGACCCGGGTCCGGATGAAAACCTGCTCGAGCACGATGTCCACACCGAGGATCACCACGAACGCGAGGCTGAAGGAACGGACGTTGGCGATACCCGGGTAGCGCCGCCGCAGGGCGAGGATGATGCGGCACTCGATGGCGGCCAGGCCGATCCCCAGATACAGATATTGCGGCACGAACCAGGCCAAACCCTCGGCATAACGGGTCGGTCCCTGGTGCAGCGGAAAGAACGCCAGCCAGGATCCGACGTTGAGCGCGTGGGCATTCCAGGCGAACGTGTAGTGGAAGTAGTTGATCAGCGGGTCGATGCCTGAGGCCAGCAGTGAGCCGATGACGATCATGCCGTCCAGGCTCAGCCGCCGGTCGACGATCAACGGCTTGACGAGAAACACCCAGATAGTCGCACCCGCGATCACCAGGCTGGCCACTTCGATGACCCGCAACACCACGATTGCGGCACCGTCGAACGTGTCCGGTCCATGGATGGGTGCCGGCCCGAATTGGGTGTCGGACAGGAACCAACGGGCCCAGGCCTGACCGATGAACAGAATCCACACCACACCCAGCAGCGCCCACAGCGAGACCGCGCCGCGACGCTCCTCGGTGCCGACCGCTGGCGCGGTCGAGCGGTCGGTCAGGACGGAACGGTCCACGGTCAGCGGTTGCCGATGAAGGTGGCGGTCTCACCCGTCGGCGCCGAGAGACCGAGTAGTTTGGCCAGCAACTGACTGGCCGGATTGTTGAGCGCCATCGGCGAATCCGCGGGCATGAGTCCCATCGCGATCATCATGTGCGCCGCGCGCACCATGATGATGGACAGTTTGGTGGCGGCGAGGATCTCGTAGTAGTCGATGTCGGCGGGTGTGTAGCCGGTGATCGACGTGTAGTACGCAAGGGTGTCGCCACGGTCGGGAATCCCCTCTGGCAGAGCCAGTCCGATGCCTTCGGTGTGGTGCCGCATCAGGAACAACCACCAACCGAGGTCGAGTTCGCGGCTACCCAGTGTCACCATTTCCCAGTCGAGGACCGCAGCGGCGGCGAGATCGTCGCCGAAGATGATGTTGCCGACACGAGCGTCCCCCCAGTTCAACACTTTCGGCGCCGCCGTGTCGGGGACGTTGTCGGCGAGCCATTCGAGGGCGTGCTCGATGGTGGAATTTGGTTCGCCCTCTGCCGCCCAGGTGAATGAGTCGCGCCAGTTGGCGATCTGCGCGTGCACTCCGCTGCCGTTGGCGTCGGTGTCCAGGAACCCCAGACCCAGCGCCTGCCAGTCGGCGGCGTGGATTGCCGCCAGCGCCTTCAGGCTGTTGTGCCACATGAGCGTTCGCTGTTCCGGGGTGAGGTCGAGAACCCAGCCGCCAGCGGTGAACGGCGGGTCATCGGAGGGAACCCGGCCTTCTATCCGCTTCATCACCAGGAACGGTGAACCGAAGACCGCCGGATCCATCTCGTAGAAGTAGACCTCGGGCACCGGCACCCCAACCGAACCGAGCGCACCGATGACGCTGGCTTCCTTGCCGAGGTCATAGGAGGCGAACACGCCCTGGCCCGCGGGTTGCACCCGGGCCACCATCGGCCGCGTGTGGTGCTGACCGTCCTGGTCCCACGAAGCGGTGAAGAGCACGGTCTCATTGGACAAGCCGGCCGATGCGGGAACGTCGAGATCGGTGACCCGGACCTGCTGGGCTCCATCGATTTTCGATTCGAGCCAGGACGCCAAACGCCGCGATGCCTCTTCGGTATCGATTTCGTTCTTCAAGGCCATCTCGGAGTGCCTCTCATGCTGTCGGTGTCGGTTGCGTGCGGTGGTCCAGCATCGCGCGCTGGTAGGTGTCGAACCAGATCTCCTGGTAGGTGCAGTGAGTGACCCGCCCCTGGTCGTCCTCCCAGCGATAGACGCTGTCGTGAAAGGACACGTTGGGCCATGCGGGAAGCACTGCGGAGGCGATCGCTTCGCCGTGGAAACGGTAGGTGTCGCCGTGATCGTCGCGCGCGGTGATCTCCTGGCGGGTCGCCAGGTGGATGACGGGGTGATACTCGAGCACGTCGCGACGGACCGAGGTCACCGACCTGGTCTCGTCACCGCGCTGCACCCAGGCGAAGTGGTGGGATGGGCGATCCCCCACCTGATACAAGCCAGCCCAGCGAGGGCCGGTGTCGAGCGGCTCGAAGCTGATCTGGTTGAAGACAAGGTCGGGACCGAAATACATCGGCGACCAACCAACCGGAGGGCTCGGGACAGCGCCACGCCGTTCCACCCGGATCTGGCGCCAGGACCGGTCCCGCGGGGCGAAGCAGTCGACGTCGTACGTTGCGCCGTCGAGCTGCAGGGTTCCGGTGACGTGCATGAACTGTTCGCTACCGCCAGGCTGACGGGACTGGTCGTGATGCGCGTCCTCGCCGGGCATCACGTGTCCGCGGGCCAGCAGCGGTGTCACCGCTTCGGCGACGACGTCAAACGACATGCGGTCGTCGGGTGCGCTATAGCGCAGGCGGGCGGTCTTGCCGGGCTCGACGAATTCGATCGACAGACCGTTATCGGTGGTGATCGTGTTCCGATCGACCGTGGGCCACGGCATGGTGATCTCGTAGTCGAGATAGGCCATGTCGGTGTATTCGATGTTCTCGTTGCCTTGGAAGACGCACACTCCGCCCTGGGACAGCGGAAACGCCGGCTGATAGCGGACATAGAGGAACGCACCTATCGCGGCCTCTGGCACGGAGAACCCGAAGTAGTGGGTGTGGATCAGGTGCGGGTCCCAGGCCTCGTCCGGCCCGGGCAGTGGGATCAGCAGGTCGGTTTCCGCCGCATGGACCGCCAATTTCGAACTCACCATCCAAACGTAACGTTGAATGAACGGACTATCAAGTATGAAAATCTATTCATGTTGAACAATCATGGGGTGCCCACTACCGAGAAACCCGCGACGCGGACCGAACGCCAGCGCGAGCGGACCCGGCGGCAATTGCTGGACGCCGGCCGCACCCTGATCGCCGCGAAAGGTGTTCCCGGACTCCGCATCCAGGAGATCACTGAACAGGCCGACATCGCGCTGGGATCGTTCTACAACTACTTCCCTTCCAAAGAGGAGTTCCTCGAAGCCATCATCACCGAGAGCCTCTCGGATCTGGCGTCGGCGACCATCAGCAATGTGGACGACGCGACCGACCCGGCCGAAGTCGTTGCCCTGGCCAATCTGCGGGTGATCCGCCTGGCCTACGCCGAACCCGACTTCGCGCGGCTGATCGTCAATATCGGCCACTCCGAGGCACTGTTCGGCGCCGCCGTGCACCCACATGCCCGGGTGGCCGTCGAACGCGGGATCGCCAGCGGGCGTTTCGACGTCGCCGACGTCGAGGTGCTGCTGACGACGGTGATCGGCGGGGCATTCGCCCTCATCCGGGAGATCCTCGACGGACGGCATGGCGATCACGCCGAGCGGGCCTTCGCCCGCCTGGTCCTTGCGGCGCTGGGACTGAGCGCCGCGGAGGCCAAGGCCGTGGTCACCAAGGTCGCCAAACTCGAGCGTTCCTGACCAGGTCAGGCCGTCGCCGGTTCTCTGGCCTTGACCGCGTCCTCGGCCCCGAAGACCGCCGCCTTGAGGATGCCGACCTTCGATTTGATGAACACCTCGTCATCGGGGCGTGCCACCACGAAGGACAGCACCCAGACGTAGGTGAGCGCCAGTCCGAGCGTGACCAGCCAGGCGAAGTGCGTGACCCACAGCGAGGCATCCAGATTCAGCGCCGTCCACACCGGCCAGGCGGCCGCGCCGTTGGCGATCCCGTCCGACATCGGAATGAACGCGATGACCAAGGCCAACCGCCAGCCCGGGAGGTGCGGTCGCATCCGGTAGATCAGCGCGCCGGCCGTCATCGGCATCAGCGGGTTCACGCACACCCACCACAGCGGCAGGCCCCAGAAGTTCAGCGGCTGCGGCCCGTAGTACTCGTAGGCACCCATCAGGACACCCGGGCTTTCCAGAAAGATGTTGATGACCACGTCGATCAGGTAGAGCTGGAACATCTGCTTGCGAGTGACCCCGGTGGAGTAGATGCGGTAGGCCAGATACGCCAGGCCGCCGACGTACCAGATGTAGACGAAGTTGATGAACAGCGGGAAATCACGGCCCATCGAGGAGAAGGTCGTCGTGACCGCGCCCTGGCGGATGTAGCACAAACCCAAGGTGTCCACGATCGGCTCGAACAGGCACGCGATGCCGCCACCGATCAGACAGAAGGTCAACAGTGGCCCCTTCCCGACGATCAGGTGTTTGATCGCGAAGAACACCATGACGACCACCGGGATGCCCAGGAAGATCGTGAACAGCACCTCGGGCACGAACGGCATCGGGGTTGTCGGGTGTGCGGGTATCGGGGGCGCGGCAAGCACGTACTCAAGCCCAGACATGTCCCTCTCCTTCGGTGCTCATGCGTCGGCACCCGGAGCGTAACGTCGAATGAATATCTATTCAAGTATGAAATGTGATTCACCCCGCGCGATATGCCGACCCGCAACGCCCATGCGTTGACCAGCCTCCGACGCCCGCAGAGTTGTCGGGTTCCGCACTCGCGCCTCTGCACCAACGGGGTGTCACCGCGGCCCGTGTCGGGCCGGACTACCGGACCCTGTTGAATCTCCCTGGAATGTCGCGGTATTCGTCGCGTATCGCGGACTTGTCTAACTTGCCACTCGGCAGCCGGGGCAGCCGATCCGTCCGGAGCACGATGTAGCGGGGGACCTTGTAGTCCGACAGAACCGCTTCGCAATGGGCCACCACCGCGGATTCGTCAAGGGCAGCCCCGTCCACGACGGTGACGATCGCCGCGGGCGTCTCTCCGAAGCGCGGGTCGGGCGCGGCGATGACGGCCACCTCCTCGACACCGTCGAGCGTCCTGATCGCGGACTCGAGCTCGACCGGTGAGATGTTGATACCGCCCGAGATGATGAGTTCCTTGATGCGGTCCAGGAAGGTGATCCGGCCTTGTTCATCGCGCACGCCGACGTCACCGCTGTGCAACCAGCCGTCGCGGATCGCGGCAGCCGTGGTCTGCGGATCGTTCCAGTAACCCGGTGTGACTCCGGGACCGCGGACCACCAGTTCCCCTGGTTCCCCTGGACCCGCCATCGACCCGTCATCGAGCATCACGTCGACCTCGGTGAAGATCGATCCACTACCGCACGAGTCCGGATGTTCGAGCGCGTCGTCTTTCAGGGTTGCCGTCGCCACACCACCGGCTTCGGTCATCCCGTAGATCTGGCGAAGCAGCACCCCCTTCTCCGCCCACCGGCGCAACAGGTCGACGGGCACCGCTGCGCCACCCACGATGGCCGTCTGCAGCGAACTCAGATCGGCCTCAGCGAACTCAGCGGCACGCGAGAGCGCCTCAAAGACCAGGGGGACACCGAAAAGGGCTCGCACCGAGTACTTCTCGATCAATGTCACCGCGCGCGCCGGATTGAGCTCCGGTTCGACGACCAACGTGCCACCGAGAACCGAGGTGATCAAGAGGCCATAGACCAGCCCCGGCGTGAAGGCCAGCGGCAGCACCAGAAGGGTGACGGTTCCGGGGCGGAAACCCTCCTCGGCGAGGGTGTTCTCCAGCACCATGCCCATCAGTGTCCGACTGGTGAGGATCACCCCCTTCGACAAGCCGGTCGAGCCACTGGTGAAGATCACCGCAATCGGATCATCAGGCTGCGGCTGGATCACGAAGTCGTCCGGCTCGCCGAACTGCTGATCGTCGACGATATCGAAGGTCCAGAGAGTGAAATCCCTACCCGCACCGCGTGCCTCGTCGGCGCCCGCAGCGTGGGTGGAGGCCGCAATGACGGCATTGATTTCCGCGTCGTCGGCGATCTTGCGGATCTCGGCCGGCTTCAGGCGCGAGTTCAGTGGGACCAGCGTCGCCCCGGACTTCATCACCGCCAATGCCGCTACCGGCCATTGCGGGGTATTGGGCGCCAGCAGCCCGACCCGGTCTCCTGGCTTGACTCCCTCATCAGTCAGCTTTCTGGCCAACCGGCTGGTCCATTCGTGCAACTGCCGGTAGCTGATCTCGTCCTCGCCGACGATCAGTGCGCACTGGTCGCCCTTGGTCCTGGCCCACCAGCGCAATGCCGATGCCACGGTCGCGGCCATCGTCCTCCTCTATCCCTTCGGTCAGATCGTTGAAGCTGAACCGAATACGGTAGAGCTCACCAATGGTGCCATGGGGCCGCCGATCAGAAGAGAGATGTCGGCATCTTGCACCGGATTCGGTGATCCACCGCGGATCTGACGTACCGCCTCGGCGACCAGCCCGATGCCGTGGACGAATCCTTCCGCGATGTTGCCACCGGCGGTGTTGATCGGCAGGCTTCCCTTCTCGACGGTGAGGTTGTCCACCGTCAGGTAGTCGCCGGCGGCTGGACCACCGGGGCACAGACCGTGGTCGATCATGGCCGCCACCGCCGGGCCGGTGAAATTCTCGTAGACCTGCGACACGTCCACATCCGCGGGGCCGATCTGTGCGTCGGTCCACAATCTCTGCACCAACGCCGGGTGAAAGCCCGCGCTTGTGTAGTCGCGTTCGTTCTCGACGGACTCGCTCCACCCGGCCGCCGCACCCTGAACCCCGGACAGGATGTAGGCAGGCCGGCCACGGTAATCGCCCGTACGGTCTGCCGCCACCACGAGAATCGCGGTTGCCCCGTCGTTTTCTCGCGAACAGTCGAACAGTCTCAGTGGCTCGGAGATCAACCGACTCGCCTGGTAGCCGTCGTGATCCAGCGGGCGACCGTACGCCACGGCCGCCGGGTTGTTCTGGGCATGGTGGTAACCGGCCAACGCCACCGCCTCGAGTGCGGAGGCAGGCACCCGGTCGACCTCCAGCATCCGCTGGGTGCGCAACGCGCAGACCTGTGCCGGTGCCAACATGCCGTGCGCGGTATACAGATGGCCCATGTGGCCCTTGTTGTAGGCGCCGCGCCCGTCGGTTCCCTCGCTGAGCCCGCGGTAAACCGCGACGCAGTTCGCCTGGCCGCTATAGACCGCCGCGGCAGCACAATTCACCGCTGCGGCGACCGCACCTCCCCCACCGCCCAAGACCTGGGTCGACCACCGGACCTCCCGGACACCCAGAGCAGCACCGAGCACCAGTCCCTCACTCGAATCACCCGCGTAGGAGACAAATCCATCGATCGATCGCGGGTCGGCGCCGGCGTCCTCGCAGGCCCCCAGAATTGCCCGCAACACCAGCTGCGCCGACGACAACGGGCTGGTGCCCCGCTTGTAGTACTCGGTCGCGCCGACACCGACAACGGCGGTGGCGCCGCGGAATCGGGTCATCGCTGCACCTCCTCGAGCTGCCAGCGGATCAGTGGCCAATGTTCATCGTCGGGGGGCGAGTCGATGTGGCCCACGACTGTCGCTCCGATAGCGGGTGTCACGCCGTCGGCGTGCGCGAGCACCCCAACCACCCGGCACCCGCCAGCAGCGGGAAGTTCCACGAGGACAACGACGTAGGGCAGGTGCCCGGTGGCTTCCCGGCTGAACGGCTGCCAGGTACGGGTCCACGAATAGATGACGCCCACCGGTTCGACCTGTTGCCACCGCATGTCGAACGAGTGGCAGCGTGGACAGATCGGCCGGGGTGCCCAGATCCAGTTCGCGCATCCGGCGCACTGCTGAAGAAGTAGCCTGCCCGCGCGCAATCCATCCCAATGCGGGGTGTCGATCCCGTCATCGGACGGCCCAGCCAGGTCCATCCACGGGGGGGTCTCCGGGATGTTGCGCACACTGAACACCCGCCAGGTGCCGTCGTCGAAGTGCACCCAGCGGCTGCGTAGTTCAAACCAGTCGCCATCGGGCTTGAGGTAGCGGATGACCGCGTCGTAGCGATCGTCACCGACACCGGCGATGCTGCGTACTTCGCATCCCGTCAGGCGATTCGGCACATCGGCCGATGCAATGAGTTGACCGATGCGGTCCGGCAGGAAATCGGCCAGGACAGTGGCGTTGTCAGCGGCCGCAACGGCTTTGCCATGGGCCTCGACTGTGGCGACGAGTTCGCCGGGCACGCCGGGTGCGAGCTCAATGGTCAACTGCTGCCTCCGAGTTGGTAGCGCACATCGGTGCGATCGTGATGGAAGCCCGCCAGGCGAGCCGCGTTGACCAGCCTGGTGTCATCAGAATCCACATGGACGATGGCGCCGGCCAGTCCGGCTTCGCCGGCGACGGCGACGACACCGTCCAGAAGGCGTCGCAAGCCCCCCGGCGGAGCGGACGCCGCGGCGTCGATGCGGTCGACGACCACGCAGTCACCGAGCCCCTCAGACAGCACCGGCTGCCGATTCAGCATCGCCCACCCGACTACACTGCCGCCTTCCCGCAACGCATACCGCGGCCCGCCATCGGACCCGATTCGTTCGAGAACTGGTGCTGCGACGTCCACACCGGAGTCAGTACCGCAGATCAGTTGCCAGACCCGGCGCGTCCGTGGGATCAGGAAGCGATTGCTGAGCCGGCCGCTGGCCGGATGGTTCCCCCGAGCCCAGGAGGTGATGGTGTGCGCACCCGTGCCCAACCAACCGGCGGCGCCCGCCGTATCGAGACCGACCTGCTCGAGCAGAAGAGTCATGATGCCGATCGAACGCAGGCCGGGATCGATCACGGCGGTAGCCTGGGCGCTGCCCGATGCCGCACCCGCGAGGCGCAACAAGCCGGCAATGCACTCGGGTGCGTTGGGCTCGTCCATGGCAATGGCATGCGGCAGCATCCAGATCAGCAGATGCCGGTCGAGCGAGTCTGCGGCCGCCATCGACCGTTCCACATCGGCGAAATCGATACTGTTGTAACCGGCTTCGGCGTCATAGGCCGCAGCGCGTGTCAGCAGGCCGGCAAGTTCGTCGGCTTCGGGCCGACTCAGCGCGTTGCGCCATTCGTATTTGATCATCGCGAATCAGGACGGCGGGGCACCTTTGGCGAGGAGCCGCTTCGTCTCCCGCCGGAACACCTGGTTGGCCGTCTCGTTTCGGCCCAATAGCATGTCACCGGCGTCCGCACTGCCCATGCCCTGTTGAGAGTTGCGCAGCAGCGGGAAGTCCTCGCTATGCAGCACTGTCAACAGGATTTCCCAGTTCTTTTCCCACCGATTGTTCCAGTGATCCTCGGCCATACCGGAAACCTCCAGCCGGGGAACCATCAGCCGCTGTTCCATCCGCGACTTCGTCGGGTCGGTCGGATGCGGGCGGAACGTCAGCAACTGGAAGTGGTCGGGCTGACGAAGCAATGTGCTGTTGGGCAGCAGAAAATGGGTTTCGGTCACGTAGGGATCGAGCGAGCGATCACCCGGATCCTCCTCCAGCCAGCGATCGATGGACTTCCGCGGCGCAATAAAACGGCAATGCCGACCGAAGTCCTCAAACGCCATCACATTCGTGTGGATGATCTTTCCCGCGGAATTGGGGTGGGCGTACTGGATGTGGTAACCGTCCAGGAACGCATCCTGCATGATCTTCCAGTTGGTCGGCTCGTCGAAACCCGCTGCCCGGAAGCACACCAGCTCGGCGAGATCGTAGCCGCCCAGGATCGCGTCCATCTCCGGCCCGAGCCAGCCGGCGACGTCGATCGACGCGTTGGCGTTGTCGATGATCCAGATGAATCCGTGGCGCTCCTCGCACGGGAGCTCGACCAGGCCGAACTTTCCGCGGTCGATATCACCGAAGGTGTTGTCGCGGGTGATCATTCGCAATGATCCGTCCGGATCGTAAGACCAACGATGGTACGGGCACGAGAAGAACCTGCAGCGGCCCTTCTCGTTGTCCTCGAGCAGCGCTCCGCGATGACGGCACAGGTTGACGAATGCCTTGACGCCGCCGTCCTTCTGGCGCACCAAAAGGACGTTGTTTCGCGGCATCTGGACGGTCATGAAATCGTAGGGCTTGGCGATCTCCGAACCATGGGCGATGATCGAGGGCACCTCACCGAAAATGAGATCCCTTTCACGCTGGGCTAACTCGGGATCGGTGAACTCGTGCGCGGAGAACGTGACCACGTCGTCGAATTTGTCGGTCGTCTCGTTGCGCAGGAGCTCGATCGCTCGCCTGATTCGGTCAGGGCGCGGCAGTGATTTGGTCATTGCGGACTCACTTCTCGGGCGTGAACGTGATCGGCATCCGATGGCAGCCGCGCACCTGGGTGGAGTGGAAGATCGGCGGGTCGGACTCCACGAGTCGGTAGTCGGGAATGCGTCGATGGAGTTCTTCGAGTGCGATCGTCAGCTCCAGCCGGCCCAAGTGCGAGCCGAGGCAACGGTGCACTCCCGAACCGAAGGACAGGTGCCGGTTGGGGTTGCGGGTCACGTCGAAGGTATTGGGCGAATCAAAGTAGTCGGGATCGCGATTTGCGGTACACAGCAGGACGATGAGCTGGTCATCCTTGGCCAGCTGCACACCGCCCAGGGTGGTGTCGCAGGCCACGCGGCGGCCGGCGGACACCGCCGCCTCGATACGCAGCACCTCTTCGACGGCTTTGGGCAGAAGAGTCGGGTCGGCGATCAGCAGATCCCGCTGGGCTGGGTTGTTGACGAAGTGCACGACCGACCAGGCCAGCGAGCCCTGCACGGTGTGCAGACCCCCCATCAAGAGCAGGAAGAACATCCGGAACAGCTCTTCGTCGCTGATCAACCGGGTGCCGTCGGGAAGTTCAACCTCGGTGTTGATCAGCTTGGATGTGGCATCGTCGCCGGATTTCCCGCGCCGCTCGGCGATCACAGTGTTGAAGTAGCCTGCGATCGTCATCGCGGCCATCATCATCGCCTGGTCGGACTCTTCCTTGGTACCGCCAGGTTTGCCGAACAGTACCGCGTCGGTGGCTTCGATGAACATCGGCGCATCGGCGATCGGCCAGTCCATCAGGGCCAGAAAGACCTTGGCCGGCAGTTCGCGCGCGAACTCGGTGATGAACTCCGCCTCGCCCCTGCCGGCGAATTTGTCGATGAGGTCGTTGACCACGCCGCGGATGTCGTCGGACAGCCGCTTCATCCGCTGCGGGCTGAACAGCGGTTGCAGCGCGTGGCGGTAGGCGGTGTGCTCCGGCGGGTCGAGCTCCAGCGGGATGAACCGGCCGAAATCGGCAGGTGTCACCAGGTTGTTGGGATAGCTGGAGAACGTCGTGCTATCGGTGAGGACCTGGTGAATCTCCTTGTACCGCGTCACGATCCAGTGCCCACCGTGTGCGGTCGAGTACACCACCGGACCCATCGCGGCCAGCTCGGCCATCTTGTCCTGCATGACATCGACCGGCTCAGCCAGGCTCGGGTCATACACGTCGAAATCCGTCACCAGGTGAGCGGGCACTTTCTCAATCGTCGTCATCTCGGGTCTCCTCGGCAGTCGTCGGATCCGTGGCGGGCCGTCAGGCGACGGGTTGCGGGTTGAGGTCGTCGGGGAACCACATGCCGACGCGGCCCAGGGTCCCGCCGTCGGTGGCGCCGATGACCGCACCGGAGATGTACGCCGAGTCGTCGGAGACCAGGAACAAGGCCACCTTCGCGTTATCCGACAGTGATGGGGGTCGGGCCAGCTTCAGGGGTATCGGCGACACGGTCGGATTCCACGGGCCGGCCGACTCTTCGTAGGACATCCCGACCACCGGTGAACCAGGTGGCATCAGGAAGTTCGGGGACATCCCATGCGTCGGCGCGATCGCGTTGACGCGAATGCCGTAGCGCCCCAGATCCAGACTGAGCCCGCGGACCAAGCCGTTGACCCCGGCCTTGGTGGCACAGTACAGCGAGATGCTCGGGTAGGCGACCAGCGAGGCTGCCGACGAGGTGGCCAGAATGGTCCCGCCACCGTTGGCCTTCAGATGCGGGACCGCGGCCTGGGCGGTGTAGATGACGCCGCTGAGGTTGACGCCCAGGACGTCCTGCCAGTCGGCCTCGGTCAAGTCCTCGAAGGCCACCGGATCCTCGAGACCGAGAGCTGCGGCGCCGCCGCGGGAGACGATCCCGGCGTTCGCCCAGGCGATATCGAGCTTGCCGTAATGCTCCACCGTCTGATCAATCGCCGCGGTGATCTGCGCCTTATCGGACACATCGGCGGTGATGGCGATGGCGTCCCCGCCATCTTCGGTCACCAGCTTGAGAGTCTGTTCGGCACGGTCAGAATCAATGTCGACGATCGCGACCTTGGCACCTTCCGCCGTGAACAGTTGCGAACAGTGCCGACCAAGCCCTGAACCGGCCCCGGTGATGACGGCGACTTTGCCTTCGAGTCTCATCCTTCTCCTCGCACTCAGGGTGAATCGTGGCTCCTGTGACCTGCAACACCCGGCGTCAAACCTTACGCCTATAGGTTTATCGCGTCAATCGTCGTCATCGTCGATGATCAGAGCCAGCTCGGGGCAGCTCGCGACGCCCGCACGCACGGCGACGACCTCATCGGGCCCGACAACGCGCTCCTCAAGGATGCAATAACCTTCGTCGTCGATCGGAAAGACATCGGGCGCAACCGCGTAGCACTGCGCGTGTCCGGCGCACTTCGAACGAACCAGTCGGATCTTCATCAATCAACCCCTCTCACCGGGCAGCGTTAAATCTATTGCCATTAGTTATTGCACATCGTGCACCACCTTCGTAACCTGACCCTCGCGGTCGACGTCTGGAGCGACCGAGGAAGGGAAGGATTGCGTGTCAACGCCCGACGCTCCCCTGGCGGGTTTGCGAATTCTGGATCTCAGCGTGGGACCGGCCGCCCAGACAGCGCGAATCCTGGCCGACCTCGGCGCCGACGTGCTCGCGCTTGAACCGCGAACGGGCTCCCCGTCACGACGAGAAGCGCCGCGCATCGGCAACCAGAGCCTGTCCTTCGCGCTGCGCAACGCCAACAAGCGCAGCGTCGTGCTCGACGCGAACGACGACGGCGACCGAACCCGGTTCCTCGATCTGGCCGCGGGCGCGGATATCGTGATCGACAGCGGAATTCCAGGACAGGCCGCGGAATTCGGCACCTCCTGCGCACGGCTCGCCGATCGGCACGCCCATCTGGTCACCATGTCCATCACCGACTTCGGCACCGCCGGCCCGCGGGCGACGTGGACCGCGTCGGACGCGGTCTTCTATGCGCTGTCTTCGGTCCTGTCCCGCTCCGGACCGCCCGGCGCCGCGCCCGTGCTCCCGCCGGACGGGATCGCGTCAGCGACTGCTGCCGCACAAGCCGCGTGGGCCGTCCTGGTCGCCCACTACCAGCGCCTGCGGACCGGCCGTGGCGACTACCTCGACTTCTCCCGCTACGAAGGAGTGCTCCAAGCACTCGACCCGCCGTTCGGTTCTCACGGCCAGGCCGCGGCGGCGCGCGGCATCAACAACACCCGACGCGATCGGCCCAGGGCACAGGATTCCTACCCCATCTTCGCCTGCCGTGACGGGTGGGTGCGCATCTGCATTCTGGCGCCACGGCAGTGGCGCGCCATGCGTGCCTGGCTGGGCGAGCCCGACCACTTTCACGACCCCCAATACGACACCATCGCCGGGCGCGCGGTCGCGTTCGATCAGATCGGTGCGGCAATCGCGGCGCTGTTCGCTCCGCGTAGCGTGGCTGAGCTGGTCGCCTCGGGTAGCGAACGTGGAGTGCCGATCGCCGGGGTCCTATCACCGCGAGAAGTGCTGGATGCAGAGCACTTTCGCGCTACCAAGGCGTGGACGACAGCCGAACTCGCCGAGGCGGTCACTGTGCCGGTGCCCGACGGGTGCGTCGTGATCGACGGCCGCCGTGCCGGTATTCGATGGCTGGCGCCACCGGCCGGCACGAGCGAGCCCCGATGGCTCGCCGACCGGCCGTCGGTGCCGGTCGAACCGGGCGGCGAGCGGCCGTTGAGCGGGCTCACCATTCTCGATCTGGGCGTGATTGTGGCCGGCGGAGAACTCGGGCGGCTGTTCGGCGACCTGGGCGCCGAGGTGATCAAGGTCGAAAGCCCCACCTACCCCGACGGTTTACGGCAGGGCAGGCCCGGCCAGTCGATCAGCGAATCATTTGCCTGGACCCACCGCAACCAGCACAGTCTCGGCATCGACTTGCGCAGCCCGCGCGGTGCCGAGCTGTTCAGCCAATTGGTCAGCCGGGCCGACGCCGTCTTCGCCAATTTCAAGCCGGGAACACTGGCCTCACTTGGCCTGCCCTACAGCACGCTTCGGCAGTTCAACCCACAGATCGTGCTGACTGAGAGCAGCGCCTACGGTGACACCGGCCCGTGGAGCAGGCGAATGGGGTACGGCCCGCTGGTGCGCTCGTCCACCGGTATCACCCAGCTCTGGCAGGGCCGGGGAGCCCAGGACGGTGTGCATCCCTTCCATGACGCGGTGACCGTGTTCCCCGACCACCTGGTCGCCCGTCTCGCCGCGGTCGCCACACTGGCGGCCCTCATCAGGCGGGACCGCGCCGGCCGTGGTGCGCACATCCACATCTCCCAGGCGGAAACCGCCGTGAGCCTGCTCGACATCGGCTATGCGTCGACATGGGCTCAGCAGGAGGGCACGCCGGTCATCGGTGATCTGGCCGTGCATGGTGTCTATCCATGCCGGGGCGACGACGAATGGTGCGTCATCACGTTGAGCCCGGACGCCGATTGGAACGCCATCGCCTCGACACTCGGACGCGACGAGTTGATGAACGATCCGCGCTTCACGACCGCAGACCGACGTTGGGACTCCCGCGACGAACTCCGTGGAATCGTCGCTGATTACACCTGCTCCCGCTCCCCTGCGGAGGTCGCCGACACCCTCCAGGCACTCGGCGTGCCGGCCGGGCCCATGCATCGTGGCGCAGATGTGCTCACCGATCCCCAGGTGCGCCACCGAAGCCTCTATGCGGAGATGGTGCATCCGGCATTGGATCTCGCGTTACCCACCGAGACTCGCCCATCGTTGTCCCGCCACATCCCGCCCGCCGACCTGCGGCCGGCGCCAACCCTCGGCGAACACACCCGCGAGGTTTGCCGGCGACTGCTCGCTCTGAGCGACGACACGATCGAACAACTCCTTACCGATGGTGTCCTGCACGCCACCCCGACAAGCGAAGGCCAACTGCCATGACCACCAACGGTGACAACGGACTGCTGTTCATCGGCGGCGACTTCCGCCGCGCCTCCGCGACTGTCCCGGTCGTCGAGGCCGCGACCGAGGAGGTGCTCGGCCACGCCGCCTGCGCGAGCCCGGCCGACATCGACGATGCTGTCGCCGCAGCGCACGGGCCGGAGGCGAAAGCCTGGTCAGCCGCCGATGCCCGCGAGCGAGCCCAGGTACTCAAACGCTACGCGGCGGCCCTGCACTCCCGCGCATCTGCGACCGCGACCTTGGTCAGCCGCGAGAACGGCATGCCGATCTCGCTGTCCCGGGACGTCAACGGCGCTTTCCCCGCCGCGCTGGTCGGCTACTACGCCAAACTGGTCGCCAAGGGCGAGACGGAAGAGACCCGACCAGCCCTGATCGGACACACCATCGTTCGGCGCGAGCCGATCGGTGTGGTGGGGGCCATCACCCCGTGGAACTATCCGCAAGCCCTGGCGGTGATGAAACTCGCACCCGCGCTTGCGGCCGGCTGCCCTGTCGTGCTCAAAGCCGCTCCCGAAACCGCCCTGGACTCGCTCGTTTTCGCCGAAGCCGCCGTCGAGGCCGGCCTGCCACCGGGAGTGCTCAGTGTTGTGCCGGGCGATGCGTCCGCCGGCGCCCATCTGGTGACCCACCCCGGCGTCGGCAAGGTGGCATTCACCGGATCCAGTGCGGCCGGACGGCTCATCGGAGCGGCATGCGGTGAGCTCATTCGCCCGGTCACCCTGGAGCTGGGCGGCAAATCGGCAGCCGTCATCCTGGACGACGCCGACGTCGAATCCACCGTCGCCGGCCTGCGGTCGGCATCGTTCGCCAACAACGGGCAGACCTGTCATCTCAGTTCGCGGATTCTCGTACCGCGCTCTCGCTATGGCGAATTCGTCGAGGCGATCGGCGCAATGGTGCGCGGGCTGGTGGTCGGCGACCCAGTCGACGAGCGCACCGAGATCGGGCCGTTGGTCAGCGCCAAACAGCGCGACCGGGTGCTCGGCTACATCGCGGCCGGCAAGGCCAGCGGTGCCCGACTCGTGGCCGGCGGCACCGTGCCGGCAGAGCAGGACCGGGGATGGTTCGTGGCGCCCACCCTATTCGCCGATGTGGACAACGCCGACCGTATTGCCCAAGAGGAGATCTTCGGTCCCGTCGTGGTGATCATCGCCTACCGCGACGACGCAGAAGCCATTGGCATCGCCAACGACTCCGAATTCGGCTTGGCAGGAACGGTCTGGTCTTCGGACACCGATCGGGCGACCGATCTCGCTCGAGCCATCCGCACCGGCTCGGTGGGCGTGAATGGTTACCAGCTCGACATCCGCGCACCGTTCGGCGGGGTGAAGGCCAGCGGGCTGGGCCGCGAACTGGGGCCCGAGGGCCTCGAGTCCTACCAGGTCACCAAGTCGATCTACCGCGTGGGCCAGGCTCCGCCTGACCCGGCGCCATTGCGCTGACTCCTCGAAAAAACTTACGATATTAGATAAATCACTGTCGATGGGAGCACCGATGTCTGGCCCCACTGCTATCGCGCAAGGTGGTGCAGCGAACGCACCCGATGTTTCGACGATCACGGTGCGGCGCCCCGCCGACGGCGAGATCATCGGAACGGTCGCCGATCTCGACGCCGATCAGGTCGCCGCCGTGTGCACCGACCTCCGTCTCGCGCAGCCGGCATGGGAAGCGCTGGGACCGCGAGGCCGCAGTGCTCACCTGCTGCGCTGGCTGGATTGGCTGCTCGACAATGAGGACCGACTGCTGCGGCTGGTTCAGCAGGAGACCGGTAAGTCGTGGGCGGATGCCTCACTCGAGATCTCGGTTGCCGTCGACGTCATCAACTACTTCACCAAGAACGCGGAACGCTTCCTGGCGGATCGGCACGTGAAACCGGCCGGCGCGGCCAACGCGATGCGACGGCTGCGCGTCCAGGTTCGGCCGTATCAGCTCGTGGGCCTGATCACGCCGTGGAACGGCCCACTGGCCGGCCCGATGATGGACGTGGTGGGTGCCTTGGTCGCCGGTGCGGCGGTGGTGTCCAAACCCTCCGAAGTCACCCCGCTGACCTGGACCGAGGTCGTTCGCGGATGGCGTGAGGACATCGGCGCTCCCCCAGTCCTGGCCGCCGCCACCGGCGCAGGGGCCACCGGTGCCGCCGTTGTCGATCACACCGACATGGTGATGTTCACCGGATCGGTACGTACCGGCCGTGCGATCTCCGTGCGCTGCGCCGAACGGCTGATTCCCTGCAGCCTCGAACTCGGTGGCAAGGACGCGTTGATCGTGCTCGCCGATGCCGACCTCCAGCGCGCGGCCGCGGGTGCCGTGTGGGGCGGGATGACCAATTCGGGCCAGGCATGTGTCGGCGTCGAGCGGGTTTATGTCGAGGCGCCGGTGTACGACGAGTTCGTCTCACTGGTCACCGACAAGGTGCGGGCGCTACGCCAAGGCGTCGACGCGCCGGGCAGCTTCGCATGCGATATCGGCACCATGGTGACCGCGTCTCAGGTCGACATCGTGGCCGCACACGTCCAGGACGCCGTCGAGAAGGGCGCCACGGTCCTGGTGGGAGGTAAACGGGGACAAGGCAACAGCTTCGAGCCCACCGTCCTGGTCGACGTCGACCACGGCATGCGCTGTATGCGCGAAGAGACCTTCGGGCCGACACTGGCGATCATGCGGGTAGCCAATGCCGACGAGGCGATCGCATTGGCCAACGACTCGGATTATGGGCTGAGCTCGAGCCTGTGGACCCGCGATCCGGACAAGGCCGACCGCCTTTCGCGGCGGATCGAGGCGGGATCGGTGTCGATCAACAATGCGCTGGTCGCCACCTTCCAGTTCCCGATCCCCATGGGGGGCTGGAAGAACTCCGGGATCGGCACCCGCTTCGGTGGGCCGCAAGGAGTGCTGAAATATTGCCGTCAACAATCGGTCGTCGCCGAACGGTACGCACTGAAATCCGAGCCGCTGTGGTATCCCGTGGTCCCGGCGCGTTCGAGGCTGATCGGTCGCGCGGTGCGACTCCTGGGGGCTCATGACTGGCGACGCCGACTGGGGCTCTCGGGCCCGGGGCGACGCGCAACGGCACAGATCACACCGCCGTGAGACGGGATGTACGAGCGTCGATTACCGCCGCTCTCGGTATAGTGACGCCCATGCGAAGAGCAGCTGGGCGGGCACCTCGCGGGCTCAGGGCTCGCTGAGATGGCACGGCCGTCCAAGCCTCTGATCAGCCGCACGGCCGCCGTCGAGGCATCGATCGAGATCATCGATTCCGAGGGGCTCAACGCCTTCAGCCTGCCCCGACTCGCCGCGCACCTCGGTGTACGGGCACCGTCGCTCTACCACCATTTCGCCGACAAGAACGAGATCCTGACCGCGGTCGCCCGCCATATCGCCGGCAAGTCGGTCATCAAACCGCGGCGCCCGCCCGGCCCGGACTGGCCCGAGTACTTCGTCAGCCTGGCACTGAATTTCCGGCAATCAGTTCTCCGGCACCGCAACGCGGCATCGGTTCTGATCGAGCATCTGCCCCGCGAGACGCTGATCGGCAGCTTCGAAGACGCCGCGCGATTCCTCAACGACTCCGGCGTCCCGGTGCATCTGCATGCGCAGATTCTGGACGGTATGGAGACTCTGTGTGTCGGTGCCGTCCTCACCGAGGCGGTCCGCATGCCACGGGGCCGGACCGCGCTGTTCCCGCCATTCGATCCGGACAGGTACCCCAGCCTCGCCCAGGCGATCAGCGCCAACGATCTGACGGTGAAGGAGCTCTTCGCCGAGCGCATCCGGAGTTTCCTCTACGGTGTGGCCGTCAACGACTCCTACCGGCATGACGCCGAGGAGACATCCGCCTGACACCTGGGCAGCAGCCACAGCCAATACCGCGCCCACGAAATCCCGGTAGCTGTGAGACGCACATCCCGACGAGTACGACCGGACGACCGTCCACCTTCAGGTTCCGAACCCCTCGATATTTTACTCAAAAATAGATTAAACTTTGTCCCGCGCAGCTCCGCACGGCCTCGCCGGTGGCGTGGACGGACGGGGTTAAAAGCTGCTTTGCACCGGATACAACTTGAGGTATCTTTATGAGACGCTATAGCTCTAAATAGCTGCTTGCCTGCTCTCGGCCTTTTCGGTCGGTGAGTGGGAGCCGCGCTCTTGGGGCATTGCGGAATGGACAAATTATAATGTACGTTCTTTGTTGCATGTAATAGAGACCTGCATCACACTGCTGGGAAGTCGAAGGCCACTCCACGATCGGAGGTAAAGATGGGGCAAGTTGCTCCGGCAACGCCTCAGCGAAGCCTGACCCGTGGCGCCGTGTCGTCGGCATTGAAGCCGGCGGCAGCGGTGGGCGGCTTCGTCGCCATGTGCCTCGACACATTCGTGTTGATGTTCAAGCCCCCGTTCGCGTGGCGTGAGTTCCTGTTGCAGAGCTGGTTCGTGGCACGTGTGTCGATCGTGCCGACGATCATGCTGTCGGTACCGTTCACCGTCCTGACGGTGTTCGTCCTGAACATCCTCCTGATCGAGTTCGGGGCCGCCGACTACTCGGGCACCGGTACCGCGCTGGGGGCCATCACCCAGATCGGACCGGTCGTCACCGTGCTCGTGGTGGCCGGCGCCGGTGCCACCGCAATGTGTGCGGACCTGGGGGCCCGAACGATTCGCGAGGAACTCGACGCCCTGCGGGTGCTCGGTATCAACCCGATCCAGTCCCTCGTCGTGCCGCGGGTACTGGCCGCGACCGTGGTCGCCCTGTTGCTGAACTCGATCGTGTCGGTCATCGGCCTGGGCGGTGGCTTCCTCTTCTCGGTCTTCGTCCAGCACGTCACACCGGGAGCGTTCGCCGCCGGGATGACCATCCTGACCGGACCCGTCGAGGTGATCGTCGCCCTGTGCAAGGCAGCGATATTCGGGCTGGCAGCGAGTTTGATCGCCTGTTACAAGGGCATCTCGGTCGGCGGCGGTCCCGCGGGCGTCGGCAACGCGGTCAATGAGACAGTGGTGCTCTCGTTCATGGCGCTGTTCTTCATCAACGTCATCGCGACCGCCATCGGCGTTGAGGCTGCCCAATGACAACGGCCAGACCAAGCAAGCGATTCGGCCGGCTCAGCCGTGCTGCCAAGGGGTTCGGGAAGGGCTGGGATTCCGTCGGACTCCAGATGGCGTTCTACACCAGGACCATCTCCGAGATCCGAAACGCATTCGTACACTACAAACTTGAGATCGTCCGGCTCATCGCACAGATGAGCTTGGGAACGGGCGCGCTGGCCGTCATCGGTGGAACCGTGGTGATCATCGGATTCCTCACGTTGTCGGCGGGAGCGATCATCGCCGTCCAGGGATACAACTCACTGGCCGGCATCGGGGTGGAGGCGCTCACCGGTTTCATCTCGGCCTACGCCAACGTCCGGATCATCGCGCCGGTAGTCGCCGGGATCGGCCTGGCCGCGACGATCGGAGCCGGGGCAACGGCCCAGCTCGGCGCGATGCGCATCAGCGAGGAGATCGACGCTCTCGAAGTCATGGGCATTCGCTCGATCGCCTACCTGGCCTCCACCCGCGTGGTGGCCGGGATCATCGTCGTCATGCCGCTGTACTGCATCGCGGTCCTCGCCTCCTTCTTCGCCGCGAGAATGGGGACCACCTTCGGCTACGGCCAGTCCACCGGCGTCTACGACCACTACTTCAATACGTTCCTGCACTCCACCGATCTGATCTGGTCGTTCTTCCAGGCGGTGATGATCGGGGTCGTCGTGATGCTGGTGCACACGTACTACGGGTATACCGCCACCGGCGGGCCCGCCGGGGTCGGCGAGGCGGTTGGCCGCGCGGTGCGCACGTCACTGATTGCCGCCGCCTTTGTCTCGGTCATCCTCACGCTGTCGGTGTACGGACAGTCCGGCAACTTCGACCTGTCCGGATAACGATGTTCGACGACCGTAGGAACATGCGCATCAAGCCGGCCTGGTGGACAGCCATCCTGCTGGCGCTGGTCGTCTTTCTGGTTCTGATGACCATCACCTTGTTCACCGGCACATTCCGCTCCTTCGTCCCGGTGACCTTGACCTCGGATCGGTCGGGTCTGATCCTGGAATCGGGCGGCAAGGTCAAGATGCGCGGCGTACAGGTCGGCCGCATCGCCTCGGTGACGGGAACCGGCCGCAATGTCACCGTGCGACTGAACATCTATCCGGATGCAGTAGCAGACATTCCGGAGAACGTCGGAGCACAGATCAAGGCCACCACCGCGTTCGGCGCCAAGTACGTCGACTTGATATATCCGGATGACCCTAGTCCGCAACGGCTTTCGGCTGGAACCGTGTTGAAGTCCCGGAATATCAGCACCGAGGTAAATACCGTCTTCGAGAACCTGAGTACGTTCATCACGAAGCTGGACCCGATGAAACTCAACGCCACGCTGACCGCCATCGCCGACGGCGTACGGGGACAGGGTGAGCGGATCGGCCAGGCCACTGTCGATGCCAACCAGGTCCTGCTCGCTATCAACCCGCGGATGGACACCGTCGCCGAGGACTGGCGTGCATTCAAAGGGTTCTCCGACGCCTATGCCGCCGCCGCTTCAGACATCATGAAGATCCTGGACTCGGCCAGCGTCACCAGCACCACGATCACCGACCATGCCGCACAACTGAACACCGCACTGCTCAACAGCATCGGCTTCTCGCAGAGCGGTGCAAATGTGCTCGGCCGCAACGGCAATGACCTGGTGCACCTGATGAACACTCTGGTCCCGACAACCGACCTGCTGCACAAATACGATCCGACCTTCACCTGCACCCTGCAGGGCTCGGTGTGGTTCCTCAACAACGGCGGCCTCGAGGCGATGGGCGGCAATGGCAAGTCGGTGATCCTCGATGCCGCCCTGATGCCGGCTGAAGATCCGTACAAGTATCCGGAGAACCTGCCCATCGTCGCCGCCAAGGGCGGACCCGGCGGCAAGCCTTCGTGCGGATCCCTCCCGGACCCGAGCAAGAACTTCCCCGTACGCCAACTGATTACGAACACCGGTTGGGGCACCGGCCTGGACTGGCGCCCGAACCCGGGCACCGGCAACCCATGGCTGTACAACTGGTTCCCGGTCACCAAGGGCGTGCCGGAACCGCCACGCCCGCACGGGGACGGCGTCCCGGCGATCGGCCCGGTCCCCTATCCCGGCGCACCGCCCTATGGCGCCCCTCTCTACGGCCCCGACGGCACTCCGCTGTATCCGCCAGGACCCGCGTATCCCCCCGGACCCTGATCCGACCCGTCGCGACAGCTGATACCAAGGAGACGCAGGTGCGAGACAACCTGGCAGGCGCCGTGTGGCGACTGGCCATCTTCGTGATGGTCTGCGTCATGGGCATTTTCGCGATCTTCGCGATCTTTGCTCAGCTGCGTTTCCAGGATCAGGACACCTATCGGGCCGAGTTCAGCGATATCACCGGCCTGAAGTCCGGAGCCTTCGTCCGGATCGCCGGTGTGGAAGTCGGCAAGGTGAGCGATATCTCGATCCGCCCCGATACCATTGTCACGGTCGCATTCACCACCGACCGGACGGTGGTCCTGACGCACGGCTCACGCGCGGTCATCCGCTGGGACAACCCGCTGGGCGATCGCTACCTCGAACTCCAAGAGGGCGCAGGCGACACCAAACGGCTCATGCCGGGTCAGACCATTCCGGTGAGTCAGACCGCCCCTTCGGTCGACCTCGACGCGCTCATCGGTGGGTTCCGGCCGTTGTTCCGCGCTCTGGATCCACAGCAGGTCAATGCCCTCACCGGACAACTGATCCAGGCACTGCAGGGACAAGGCGGCACCATCAGTTCGTTCCTCAGCCAAACCGCGCAGTTCACCAGCACACTGGCCGACCGCGACGACCTCATCGGACAAGTCATTCACAATCTGAATGTCGTACTCGGTTCACTTGCCGAGCAGAACGGCCAATTCGACAAAGCCATAGCGGCCACGTCTGAACTCGTGAAGGGCCTATCCGCCCGACGCGACGATCTCACCAACGCGGTCGCCTACACCGATGCCGCGACCGGGTCGATCGCCGACCTGATGTCAGCGGCCCGTCCCCCGTTGCGGGACACCGTCGAACAGACCGACCGGGTCTCGGGCCTGGCGATGGGTGACTACGATTTCCTCGACCATCTCCTGGATACGTTGCCCGACGCCTACCGCGCACTGGCCAGGCAGGGCGTGTATGGCGACTTCTTCAGCTTCTACCTGTGCGATTTGTTCCTCAAGCTGAACGGTAAAGGTGGGCAACCGGTTTACGTCAAGCTCGCCGGCCAGGACAGCGGGAGGTGCACGCCCAAGTGAAGTCGTTCTCGGAACGCAATCCTCTGATTGTCGGGGCTATCGGCGTCACCATCTTCGCCGTCGTCATGGTCGGAGCTCTGCAATACAAGCGCCTGCCCTTTTTCAACAACGGACAGACCTATTCTGCGTACTTCACTGAAACAGGCGGTCTGGCGGTCGACGCCCCGGTACAGATATCCGGATTCAAAATCGGTCAGGTCACCGATCTGGAACTCGACGGCAACCGAGTCCTGGTCACCTTCGAGGTGGACAAGGACATGCCGCTGGGCGACCGTACCGAGGCCGCCATCAAGACCCGCACGCTGCTGGGCTCCAAGATCCTCGAGGTCACCCCGCGCGGTGATGGCAGGCTGTCCGGACCTATCCCGGCGGATCGCACCACACCGCCCTACCAGCTTCCTGATGCGCTCGGTGACGTGGCCACCGCGATCAGCGGATTGGACACCAACCAGCTGTCCGACTCGTTGACCACCCTGGCGGAAACCTTCAAAGACACCCCAGCGGATCTCCAGGTCGCAGTGGCGGGTGTAGCGCGGTTCTCCGACACCCTTGGCAAGCGGGATCAGGAGTTGCGCAGTCTCCTCACCAACGCCAGCAAGGCAACCGCAGTTCTGGCACAACGGAGTTCCGACGTCGCGAGCCTGATCAACGACACCAACGTCCTGCTGGCCACCTTGCAGACCCAGAGTGGGTCGCTCGACGCCATCGCGGGGCACTTGTCGGCGGTCTCCAAACAACTGTCCGGATTCGTCGCCGACAATCGGGGCAAACTGAAGCCCGCGCTCGACAAGCTCAACGGCGTCCTGGCCTTGGTGAACAAGTACAAAGACAACATTCAGCAGTCGTTGAAGATGCTGAATTCGTACGCGATGTCATTCGGGGAGACACTCTCGTCCGGGCCGTTCTTCAAGGCCTATCTCGCTAATCTGCTTCCCGGACAGTTTGTTCAGCCATTCATCGACGCCGCATTCTCCGATCTCGGCGTCGACCCCAATGTGCTGCTGCCGTCGCAGCTGGCTGATCCTCAGGTGGGCCAGCCGGGAACGCCACCCCTGCCGATGCCGTTCCCACGCACCGGTCAGGGCGGCGAACCGCACTTGTCACTTCCGGAAGCCATCACCGGTAATCCAGGTGACCCGCGCTACCCGTATCGTCCACCGCTGCCCGCTCCGCCGCCGGGTGGACCACCACCGGGCCCGCCCGCTGTCGTCGGCCCGCCACCGACGCCGACACCGGTACTCGTCGAGCCAGGGCAGCCATGAACAGACGCAGACTCAAACTCATCGTCTCCGTCGCGCTGGTCCTGACGTTGATTGCTGGTGCCGGACTCCTGCTCAGGTCTACTTTCGAGGCGAATCGCGTTCACCTGACTGCATATTTCGACAACAGCAACGGTGTCTTCCCCGGTGACGAGATTCGGATCCTCGGCGTCCCGGTCGGCAAGATCGATTCCATCGAAGCGCAGCCGCAGGCCGTCAAGGTGGTGTTCTGGGTCGACAAGAAGTACAAGGTTCCTGCTGATGTCCAGGCGGCGATCTTGGCGCCGTCCCTGGTGACGGCGCGGGCGATTCAGCTCACGCCCGCCTACACCAGCGGTCCCGTGATCAAGCCGGGGGCGGTGATTCCGCTGAACCGGACGCTCGTGCCGGTCGAATGGGACGATCTGCGCGAACAGCTCGAAAAGCTGACGCAGACATTGCAGCCCAGCGAGCCGGGTGGGGTGAGCCCGCTGGGCTCCTTCCTCGACACCACCGCGGACAACCTGCGGGGCCAGGGTGCCGACATCCGGCAGGCCATCATCAAGATGTCCGAGGCGTTCTCGGCGCTCGGCGACCACAGCAAGGACATCTTCGGGACCATCAAGAGCTTGTCGACTCTCGTCACCGCGCTGCAAGCCAGCACCGATGTGATGCGACAGCTCAACGGCAATCTCGCGGCGGTCAGCGGTCTTGTCGCCAACTCCCCCAATGAAATCGGTAGTGCTGTCGGCGACCTCAACACCGCTGTGACGGACGTCAGAGCGTTTCTCACCGAGAACACCGATGCGATCGGGACAACCTCGGACGAGCTGGCGGTCCTGGCTGGAGCACTCGGCGAAAGTCGGGACGAGATCCAGCAGTTCCTGCACATCGGGCCAACAACGGTGCAGAACCTCTCCAACATCTACCAGCCCGCACAGAACGCGCTCACCGGCATTCTCGCCTTAAACAACTTCGCCAATCCGGTGTCGTTCCTGTGCAGTGCGGTGCAGGCGGCCTCTCGGCTCGGTGCCGAGCAATCGGCCAAACTCTGTGTGCAATATCTCGCACCGATCATGAAAAACCGCCAGTTCAACTTCCTGCCGTTCGGGCTCAATCCGTTTGTTGGTGCGACCGCACGCCCCAACGAGTTGACCTACAGCGAAGATTGGCTGCGCCCCGACTATCGGCCGATGCCGCCGCCAGACAGCCCAGCACCCGGGACCAACCCACCACCTGCGGACGCTCCAGCTCCCTTGCCGGCAGAAGCCGTTCCGACGAACCCGGATGCCGGGTTGAGCGGCATGATGACTCCACCCGGGGGTGGATCGTGAGGCGCCCCGGCACCACGATCGTCGCGGCTCTCGTGATCTCCCTGTCGGCCGCAACCCTGTCAGGATGCTCCGAGTGGGAGGGAGCGAACTCCCTGCCGCTGCCGGGCACCGCAGGCAACGGCCCAGGCTCGTTCGAGGTACGCGCCCAGATGCCGGATGTGACCAATATCGAACGTAATCAACGTGTTCGCGTCGGTGATGTGACCGTAGGGCACATCACCAAGATCGAACGTCAGGGTTGGCATGCACTGGTGACGATGCGTCTCGACGGCGATGTCGATCTGCCGGCGAACGCCACCGCCAAGGTCGGCATGACGAGCCTGCTCGGCACGCTCCACGTCGAGTTGGCCGCCCCGACGAACCAACCACCACGCGGGCACCTGCACGACGGATCGTTGATTCCGCTGTCCTCAGCCGGTAGCTACCCCACCACTGAACAAACCCTCGGCTCGTTGTCACTGTTGTTGAACGGCGGCGGGATCGGGCAGCTGCAGGACATCACCAAGGCCTTCGCGACGGCGTTCACCGGGCGAGCTGACGAACTCCGCAGTTTCATCACCCAGCTCGACATTTTCGTGGGCAAACTGCGGGACCAGACCACCGACATCATCGCGGCGAATACCAGCCTCAACAAGCTGGTCGGGCAGATCGCCGCACAGAAACCGGTACTGGACAATGCCTTACACACCATCCCGGATGCTCTCGCCGAACTGAACAGGCAGCGCGACACACTCATCGAGGCTATCGACAAGTTCGGAAAGTTCAGCGCCGTGGCCGCCGATGTCACGCACCAGTCCCGCGACAGCCTGGTGGCCAACCTGCGGAACATCGCGCCGGTGCTGAAGTCCCTTGCCGATGCCGGCCCAGATATGACCCGGTCACTGGGCCAATTGGCAACGTTCCCGTGGCCCAAGGAAAATCTGCTCAATTGGTTCCGCGGCGACTACGCCAATCTGACCGCGATCGTCGATTTGACGCTGAGCCGAATCGACTCATCGATCTTCACCGGCACCCGATGGGAGGGCGATCTCACCGAGCTCGAGATGCAGTGGGGTCGCACGATCGGACAGATGCCCAGCCCCTACACCGCCGGCAATCCGCTGGTAGCGCCCTACCACCTCGACCAGGGACCGTAGATGCACCTTTCCAGAGGCATCAAGATCCAATTGGCGATCTTCAGCATCGTGAGCCTGATCGCCGCGCTGATCATGGTGTTCGTCTATATCAAACTGCCGGTCATGCTGTTTGGCGTCGGCCGCTACACCGTCACTGTGGATCTGCCCCGCTCCGGGGGCCTGTACGCCACGGGCAACGTGACCTATCGCGGCGTCGAGGTCGGCCGCATCGACAGTGTGAAGATCACGCCTGACGGTGTCGCGGCCACGCTGTCCCTCAATTCCGGTGTCGATATCCCATCCGACGTCAAGGCCGAGGTGCACAGCGTCTCGGCGGTCGGCGAGCAGTATGTCGCCCTGATACCGCGCAGCGACAAAGGTGCACCGCTCAAGGACGGCGATGTGATCCCGATGGCGGACACCTCGGTTCCACCGGATATCAACAGCCTGCTCGACTCGGCGAACTCCGGGCTGGAAGCAATTCCCGGCGACTCGCTGACCACGGTGATCGATGAAAGTTACACAGCTGTCGGTGGTTTGGGACCCGAGCTGTCCCGAATCGTCAAGGGTTCGACAGCACTGGCCATCGACGCCCGCCAGAACTTGGATTCCCTCACGACTCTCATCGACGGCGCGAAGCCAGTATTGGACACCCAAAGCGAGACGTCCGGGTCAATCGAGGCGTGGGCCGCGCAGGTCGCCGACATCACCGGCCAACTCAAGACCCAGAACCACGCTGTCGCTGATCTCATCGACAACGCCGGACCGGCTGCAGCGCAGGGACAACAGCTATTCGACCGACTCGACCCCACCCTGCCGACGATTCTGACCAACCTGTCCGGTATTGCCGACGTGGCCCTGACCTACAACGAAAGCGTTGAACAGCTACTCGTGCTGGTGCCCCAGACCGTCTCGGAGGTGGCCAGCCTCGCGGTGCCCAATTACAACACAAAGCAGGCGATGCGGGGGCTCTTTCTGAGCTTCAACCTCAACATCAACATTCCACCGGCATGCACTACCGGGTATATGCCGACCCAGCAGCAGCGAACCCCCGACCAACTCGACTTCCCCGAGCGCCAACCAGGCGAGATGTACTGCCGCACCGCGCAGGATGCCACGTTCGGCGTTCGAGGCGTGAAGAACACCCCGTGCCCGACCAAACCCGGTAAGCGGGCCCCGACGGCAAAGATGTGCGAAAGCGACGAGCAATACGTTCCGCTGAACGACGGTGAGAACTGGAAGGGCGATCCGAACGCCACACTGTCGGGCCAGGCCATTCCCCAACCACGCACTGGGAGCGCTCCGGTACCGCCGCAGCCGGCTCCGCAGTCGATCAACGCGGTCCCTTATGATCCCGCTACCGGCACTTACATCGGTCCTGACGGAAAGCCCTACACCCAAAGTAATCTCGGACAGAATGCACCGCAGCATCAGACCTGGCAGTCGATGCTGACCCCACCCGCGGGTTAGCCCGAACGCGGAGCAGGAAACAAGCCGGTGGCCAGCAACCGATCAGCGGCCCGCAGGCCCGTCGTGGTGGCGTATTCGATGTTCTGCATGCACTGCGAGTCACCGGCGAGCTGGACCCGGTGGTCCGACCGGCACGATGCGCGGAAGCGGCCGAGGTCGCGGTAGCACCCGACCGTGTTGAACTCCTGCCGCCACCGGGTGACGCGGGTGAATTCGGCGTGTGCGGCAAGGCCGGGGACCACGTCGTCGACAGCAGCGAGAACGGTGGCACTGATCTCGTCGTCGTGATCGTCGCGATGGTCTTCGCTCCAGGAATCCAGCAGGGCGAGGGTCAGCAGGCCCTTGTTGGCCGGTGCACGGCCAGGCGCCTTGTGGTGATCGAACAGGATTCCGGTGAGGAACGGGTGCGAACTGCGAGGTACCTGGATATAGGTCGTCTCCTGCGGCGGCCGGGCACCCAAGCCGATGTTGACGACCATCACATGGCCATTGCGGACCCGCATCAGAAAGTCGCGACGCCAATCGTTCATCGCGACAACGATCTTGGCTGTCACCTCGGCCGGCGTCGCGACGACACATCCCGCTGCGGAGTCGATGTGGTCCAGCCTGTTGGCATCTGTCCAGGACACCGTTACCCCATCGGGCCCTTCCTCGACCTCATGGACATCGGCGTTTGCCACGCACTCGAAACCCCGCGAGAGCCGTTCGGGGAACGAGGCCATCCCGTCGCGGAAGCCCAGGAGACCGGCACCCGCGAACAGCGTGATGATCGCCAGGAAATCGACGCGGGACGCGGTGTCACCGCTGGTCGCGAAGATGCCCCGCATCGTGGCGTCGGTCAGGTACTCCTGCAGCTCGGCACTGAGATGGGCACGCGCCCAATCATTGAGTGACTGAGTGTCATAGCGACCCGCCGTCGGCATCCGGTCGTAGGTGGCGACCCGCGCCCGTGCCAGTTCCGGTAGCAATTTGGCGAGTTCGGCCTTGCCGCGCACCGACAGCAAGCCCGTGCCGATGATCGACCGGACCAGGCGGGTGCCGTCGAGATCGTGGACAACACCGTCACGTGCGGTGCTCAGGACGAACCGTCCCGGAACCAGCTCGTCGGCCATGCCGATCTCGGCTGCCAATGCCCGCAAGGTGCGGTAGCTACTCGGGATGAAGAAGGCGCCGTCGTCGATGACGTATCCATCCCGGCGAGTCGTCGACATCTTTCCGCCGATCCGCCCGCTCGACTCGAGCAGACGGACCGCCAGTCCGGACCGGGTCAATCGGTGTGCGGCAGCCAGTCCCGAGGGCCCGCCGCCAACGACGATGACATCGGTCACCGCTTGAACGCGTCGATGATCTGGAGGTAGCAGTCCTCGGACTCTTCGGCGGTGAACGGCGGTACATAGGACGTGTGCAGCGCCAGATGTGGAAGGTCCTTGTAGCGCTCGAGTTTCTGCCGGCACTCCTCGGGCGTGCCCGAGATGGAAAACAGCTCGACCAGCTCTTCGGGAGTGTCCTCGAACGCCGCCGGCCCCTTCTGCATCATCGACACCCGCAATTCGTTGACGAGGTCGAGCACGCCCTCGATCTCGGCGACGACATCCGACACCGGGTGCGCGATATAGAAACCGACATGCTTCTTCGCCCGAGCCATCGCGATCTCGCGATCGGGGTGGACACAGCAGATGATCTCGCAGGACAGATCGAGATTGTCCGCGTCCCGCCCGGCCGAACGGGCACCCTCGGTGACGTTCGGCAGGACGACCTGCTCGAAGAACTTCGGTGTGTACAGGTAGCCCACCCAGCCATCAGCCTTGGCACCGACCAACTTCAGCAGGTTCGGCCGCATCCCGGCGACCAGGATCGGTATCTGCCGGGTCGGCGGTTCACGCAGGCCCCAAGGGTTGATCGGCGGCGCCGCGAACTGGTAGTGCTTGCCTTCGAAGTTGCTGGCCGGCTCCCCTCCCAGGTAGTCCCAGGACCTGCGAAGCACTTCGACGTACTCGCTGAGGCGACCGATCGGCGTCTTGAAGTCAGTGGAATGGAAAGCGCCCAAGAACTCGGGGACACCAGTACCGAGGCCCAATTTCATTCGGCCGCCGGATAGTTCGTCGACATCGGCCGCGGCGTTGGCCGCTTCGAACGGGGAGCGGGTGAAGGCCGTGGCCAAGCCGGTGCACAATTCGGCGCGTTCGGTGACCATGGCCGAGGTGGCGAGCATCAGAAACGGGTTGCGGTAGAGCTCGTAAGTCCAGATGGATTCGAAGCCGGCGTCGTCGGCCATCTTCGCGTAGTCCGGTATCCGCTCGAGGGGGGCGGTCCGGCTCGGCATGGTGATTCCGAGTTTCATGTCAACACCTCTCAGGTTGTCCGGGTCAGATCGGGCTTGCCGAGCGCATGCAAGGCGGGAAGGACGGTTCGGGCGAATCGCTGCTGGTTGGCCAGCACGGTCTCGGGTGACAGGTTGCCGTAGGCCGAGACGACGATCAGTCCGCCGGCATCGGTCCGCCGCACCACTTCGCGGATCTGGTCGACCACCTCGTCGGGCGTTCCCCAGGGCTGCAGGTCGGCCAGGAAGCGCGCAAACGCATCGCGACCGTTCTTCGCGATCGTCCGCGCGATGTTGCCGTAGTACTCGTAGCCCGGGATGGCCGCCATCGCCGGATCGGCGAACCCGTAGTGGTCGATCGTCGAGCGGTAGTACTCCACCACTTGCTCATACAGCTCGGCGGCGACCACGAGGTCGTCATGACACGCGTTGAAGATCACGACCATTGGCTTCGGTGGATCGACACCCTGGTGCAGACGGTACTGCTCGGTGTACCGCTCGACGTCGCCGATCGTTTGTTCCCAGGGCTTCTGCAGGAAGATCATCATCCCGGCACCCACTCGCGCCAGCGTCTCGGCCGACGCGGGCGAGATCGACGAGGCGTACACCCGACCGCGAAGTGGCGACAACGGACGCGGGCGCAGCTCGAGGTCACTGATCCGGCCGGTTTCGAAGGCGTCGAGAACATCGGTGGCATACCGGTCGAACAGGGCGCGGGACTGGTCCATCGGGACGCCGAAGCCGTCGAACTCCTGGCGGGCCAACCCGCGTCCCATCCCCAGAATCAGTCGGCCGTCCGACAGGTGGTCCAGCACGCAAATGTGTTCGGCCAGGCGCACCGGGTCGTGCCAGGGCAGTACCGAGACCATCGTGCCGAGCCGCACGGTCTTGGTGCGCCCCGCGACCCAGGTCAGGAACTGCAACGGGTCGGTCGACATCGAGTATCCGGCGAAGTGATGTTCGACGGCCCAAACCGAGTCGAATCCCAGTCCCTCGGCCGCATCAGCCAACGCCATCTCGGTGCGCCACACCTCGTGGTCGGGACGCCCGTCGAGATTTTGGAAGAAATGTCCGTGCCCGATCTGCATTCAGTCGACACCCTCTGCGATAACGATCGTGCACACCTAGCTGGTGGCACCCATGCCGATCACACTAGCATTCAACCTATGAGTTGTTAGCGATCGTTATCAAGATGCCGGGACGGAGCCCCAGCGGACTATCGGGCGGAACTCCGGTGCGCCACCGCGCCGGAATAGCGCGCGGCATCTACCCGGTCGACACCGACCAACCGAAGCAACGCTTGCGCACATGTCAGATCAGCGTCCCGACCGAGACGTCCATCCAAGATCCCGCGGATGACTTCGAATGAGGCCGCGATGGCCATCGTCAGGATGGTCTCGAAGTCGTCGATCACGAAGACACCCTCAGCGACCCCGCGCTTCAGCATCGCCCCCGCCTGCGGCCGAATGATGCGTTCGAAACGCGACTCGGCCTGTTCCAGATTGATCAGAAGACGCGCAAGATCCGGGTTGTCGTAGGCGATCCGGACGATCGCCCGCGTGGAGGCCACCACCGCTTCGGCCGGGTGCGCGTTCGCCGGGGACTCCTCGATCGACCGGGCCAACGAGACCAACGCCTGTTCGACGACGGCCTCAACGACATCGTCCTTCACTTTGAACTGGTTGTAGAACGTTCCGAACGCGACGTTGGCGCGCTCGGTCACATCGCTGACGCGGAGCCCGTCGAGGCCGCGTTCGGCGATGATCTCGCTCGCGGCCTTGATCAGCGCGGCGCGGGTCTCGGCCTGCCGGCGCACCGCACGCGACGGCGCCTTTGCGTGGTCTGCCACGACAGACAGCCTAATATTGATCGCTGAATCAGTCTTGATTCATGAATCATTTAGTGGTTAGCCTGCATGCGTGGACGCAGAATCAAGAACGGCCGTTATCGGAGCGGGGATCGCCGGCCTCGGCGCGGCCCGGCGAATCATGCGAGCCGGCGGGACTCCGGTGGTTTTCGAAGCGGAGAACAGAGTCGGTGGGCGCATCAAGACCGTTCGGCGCGCAGACCGGGCATACGACGTCGGCGCGTTCATCTACCTAGGCAGCTACGCCGAGTGCACCCAGGAAATGCTCGAGGTCGGTCTGGAAGCCCAGATGCACAAGTTCGACGCCTTCGGCGCAATGCCACGGTCAGGCAAGCTGAACTACTTCGATCTGAGCAGTCCACTCAAAGCCCTACGCACCCCTTACCTTTCGATGGGCAGCAAGATAAAGCTCACAAAGCTTCTGCGGTTTCTGGCTAAGCACTGGTCGGACCTCAACTACACCAGCGCCGCCGGTGTGGCCGCGATAGACACCGACACAGTGACCAGCTACTGCCAGCGCGAACTCAACCAGGAGATCCTCGACTACATCGCCGCCGTGGTGGTTCGGGGTCCATGGCTGAGCGACCCGTCCTACGCCTCCGTCGGACAACTGCTCTGGACGCTGAAGAACTTCTTCAAGCCCTACTTCTACGGCCTCGACGACGGTATGGACGCATTCCCCCGCGCGATCGCCGCGACGTTGCCCGATGCCCGGTTGAACACCGCCGTCCTCAATGTGGCGGACACCGGCAAGGGCGTGGACGTGACCTACGTCCAGAACGGGCACGAACACACTGAGCAGTTCGCGAATGCGGTCATCTGCACAACCACCGGTGTTGCGCTGGAGATCTATCCGCAGATGGCGGGTTTCGCGCGCGAGTACTACCAGGACACCGAGTACATCTGCAGCGTGAACACTCACATCGCACTCGGTACCAGACCGTCAAACCCAGCTACCTACATCATGTGCTCACCACGCGAGCAACCTGACCTGTGCGGAGTCATCGTCGACCACCTGAAGGCCAACAATCGCTGCCCCGACGGTCAGGGCATGATCACCACCTTCTGCCGGCACGAGTGGTGCCTCGATCA
Organism: Mycobacterium pinniadriaticum; assembly: GCF_026242045.1. Classification (GTDB taxonomy): domain Bacteria; phylum Actinomycetota; class Actinomycetes; order Mycobacteriales; family Mycobacteriaceae; genus Mycobacterium; species Mycobacterium pinniadriaticum. The sequence goes on along the minus strand of NZ_JAPJDO010000004.1, from coordinate 76,717 downwards.
CCTTGACGCGCCGGATGACGAAATCGTCGAGGCAGTCCTACGATTCGTGAAACCGTACTATGGCGATCTCAGCTCTCAGGTCGTCGACTACGAGATCGGCCGTTGGCGCGACGTCGTGCCGATCATGAGTCTCGGACGTTTCAAAGCCGTCGACCGATTCATGCGCGAGACCGATCCCAACGCGCGGGTGCACCTCGCCGGAGACATCGGCCCCATCCCCGGTGTCAACGGGGCGCTGGTCTCCGGGCAAGCGGCGGCCGACAGGATCATGAATCAACGCAAAATTCGCGGGCGGATCACAGCATGAGCAGCACGATCCGGCTGTCGGAGAGCGACCGGCCAGTTGCCACCGTCCAGCGACCGATGTCGCCGGTCAGGTGGTGGGCCGCGTTGGGCGCGATCGCGTTGGCGTTCCAGACCGTGATCCTGATTCGTTGGATCAGCGGACCCTACTTCGCCCGCGTCGACCCGGGTCCCACTCCGCTGCCGAGCTGGATGAAGGTCGCACTGGTAGCGCTGCAGATTGCGCTGCCCATCGCCGCGACGGTGGTGCTGTATTGGTTTGTGGTGCGGCCGTGGCGTCGGACAGGGCGCGTCGGACTCGACGGCTTGATGGCAATATCCTTCCTGTTCTTATCTTTTCACGATCCGCTCAGCGCGTACTTGAATCATTGGTACACCTATAACGCGTGGCAGGTGAACATGGGGTCATGGCTCAACAGTGTGCCGGGAGCGCTGGCGCCGGGTACGCCGACCCATCAGGTCGCGTATCCGCTGCTGATCGTTCCGCCTGCGTACGTGGTGATCTTCATGCTGGTGACCAGCATGGGTACCGCGGTCATGCGTCGCGCAAAGGCGCACTGGCCCGGGATGCCCAGACTCGGGCTCGTCGCCATCTGCTTCGCCATCATGGTGCCGTTCGACATCGTTTTCGAGGGAATCGTTTTCATGCCGCTGGGGTCGTGGGAATACCCGGGCGGCCACATCAAGATCTTCGCCGACACCTACCACGGCTATCCGCTGAACGAGGCGCTGACCACCGGAGTCATTTTCACAATGTTCGCCTGCATCAGATACTTCGTCGATGACCGCGGGCAGTCGCTGGCCGAGCGCGGAGCGGAGCGGCTCGGAACTGGAGTCCGCGTCACGGCAATCCGATTACTGGCCGTCAGCGGGCTGATCACGCTGGCGATGACCCTGGGTTACTCGCTGCCCAACATGTGGTTCGGAGCCCATTCGACGGCGTGGAACGAGGATGTTCAGCGACGGTCCTATCTGACGTACACCTGCGGCGAGGGGCCTGCCCTAGCCTGCCCGGCGCCGGATGTTCCCCTGCTCCGCAACGACAACCGAGACGGCGGTGCGAACGGGAGAGAGTTCGGCCAGCTGTTTCCACCGGTGTACCCCTATGACCGCGGATAACGCATTCCAGTCCGAGAACGAACGGATCCGGCAATGATCTTTGCCCGAACAGGCGACACGGCGACGTCCGAACCCACGGCGACACCCCCCGCCGTGGTACAGCCGCGCCAACTGCGACCCGTACTGTGGTGGGCTTCGTTCGGTGCCCTATGGCTCACCTTCATGGCCATCGTGCTGATTCGTTGGGTTACCGGGCCCTACTTCGAAAGAGTTCCGGTCGGCGCCAGTGATCCGCCGATGTATATGAAGGTCTTTCTGATGGGCCTGCAGATCACCATGATACCGGCGATGGTGATCCTGTTGTGGTGGTTCGTGGTTCGGCCCTGGCGTCGCGAGCGGACGGTGACCGTTGATGGCGCACTGACTCTGGCGTTCTGCACGCTGTTCTTCCAGGATCCACTGTCAAACTATTTCGGCCCGTGGATCACCTACAACTCCTGGTCGGTCAACCGCGGGTCCTGGGTCAACAGCATTCCGGGGTGGCTGTCCTACGGTGCGCCGGGCGCAACCGTTGTCGAACCGCCGCTGAGCATTGTCGGTCTGTACGTGGTGATCATGACCGTGGCGGTTCGTATCGGTGTGGGCACGCTCAGATGGGCCTCGCGCAGATGGCCCGGCATGGGCAAGCTTGGCCTCGGCCTGATCTGTTGGGCCGCGATGTTCATATTCGATGTCATTTTCGAGGGCGTCATCTTCATGCCCCTCGGCGTCTGGACCTATGCGGGCGGTCACTTCAACATCTTCGGAAACACCTACCACGCATTCCCATTGCACGAAGCCGTCCTGGTCGGAATCCTGCTCACCGCTTACTCGTTCCTTCGCTACTTCGTCGACGACCGGGGCGCAACGATCGTCGAGCGAGGGTCTGAGCGCGTCCGAGCGACCCCAGCCCGCAAAGGCGTCATCCGCGCGCTGGCGATCATCGGCGCAGTCAACGCGATTTTCCTCGCTATCTACACGCTGCCGCATCTCGTTGTCGGAGCACATTCGCGGGAATGGAACGACGACATCCAAAAGAGATCGTACTTCCTCAACGGCATCTGCGGCGACGACACCGGCCGTGCGTGCCCCGGACCCACCGTACCGCTGGTGCGCAACGACAACTCCGGCGGAGATGGCGGCTCGGCCTACCTGGGTTCTGATGGGCAACTGCACGTTCCTCCGGGAGTTCACCTACCGCCAGCGGTCCGGATTGACCGTGGCGCCCCGGGGGGAAACCGATGAGTGACAAGAAGATCCAACTGTGGTGCGTGTATTCCGCATTCATCTTCATTGCCGCCTTCCTGATCGGCTGGGTCGGACTTGCCGGGTTCGTCCCGCCGCCCTCACCCAACGACACGGCTGCCCAGATTGCTCACTTCTATCGAGACCGGCTGACCCCAATCCGGGTCGGACTGGTGCTGTCGATTGTCGCCTCCGCACTGTTACTGCCCTGGGGCGGCGCAATTTGCGGCCAGATGCTTCGAATCGAAGGACACCGAGCTCCGCTCACCTGGGCGTGGATTGCCGCGCAAGGCTGTGTGGTCATCGAGTTCGTGTATCCGTGTACCTTCTGGCTCGTCGCCGCGTTTCGTACCGAGGATGAAGCCCGCGTCCGGACCTTCAACGATCTGGGCTGGCTGCCGTTCCTCGGCATTGTCTGTACCGGCATGTTTCAGATGGTGGCATTGGCAGTACTGACCATCCGCGATGGTCGCGCCGACCCGGTCTTCCCCCGCTGGTTCGCCTATTTCCAGCTGTGGTGCGCGCTGGGGGTCGGCCTGACCTTCGGAGTGTTCATCTTCAAGAGCGGCCCAATGGCGTGGAACGGTGCCGTTGGATTCTGGATTCCGGTGACCTTCTACTTCATCTGGGTGGTGGTCACGACGTTGGTCACAGCGCGTGCGATCACGAGCGATGACTGTGACCGCACCCAGGGAAGCCTCTCGGACCGCGTCGCCGTTCTCGAATCCGAGATCAGTGCGCTTCGAGAGTCTGTCGGCTACAAGGCGAAGGCCGGCCACCAGCCAAATTTCAGATAACTGTGAACGTTCGTTATCACGATTGTTAGGGTTTCCGCATGAACCAGCTAGTGAGCCACCTCGGCGTGGACGCATCGAGCAACCTGAGCGTGTTCCTGTTCTGCGCAATCTTCACGTTCGCCGTGGTGACCGCACTGTGGGTGGTGGGCCTGGTGCAGGGCAACCACTCGATGATGGACGGTTGGTACGGGTTCGCCTTCGCGGTGCCAGCGTTGTTCGCCTACCTGATCGTCGACGCACAGTCGGTCACCGCGGCGCTATTGCTCTTCATGGTGATGCTGCATGGCGGTCGGCTCGGTTGGTATCTGGCGGCCCGGTGGCGGCGGTATGTCCCCAAGTACGGCGGCGACCCGCGCTATCTGCGTTTCGTCGAACAGATGAGCCCGGGCTACTGGTGGAAGAGCTTCTTCCGGGTGATGGAGCCACAGGCCGTCATCATCGTGCTGATCGGAATGCCCGCCGTGGTCGGCATCCTGGCCAACCGCGAACCCAACGGCGCCATCGGTCCGCTGGCCTTCGCCGGCCTGGTCGTCTTCGGCGTCGGCTTCTACTTCGAAACCGTGGCCGACGCGCAACTGCAGTCCTTCCTCGCCCTGGACAAGCGCCCCCGCTACCTCAACACCGGCGTCTGGACCCACACCCGCCACCCGAACTACTTCGGCACCACAACGGTCTGGTGGGGTATGTGGCTCGTGGCGGTCGCCGGCAACCCCACCTACTGGTGGACGGTGGCGGGGCCGATCATCAATACCATCATGCTGACCTCGGTGCTGGGGTCGGCATTTCAAGACAACTACATGGGGTCCAGGCCGGAATATCAAGAGCTGATGGTGCGCACGCGCAGGTTCTTGCCGTTGCCGCTATCCCAGGAGGCCATTGCCCGCAACCACGACCGGATGGCTGCCGCCCGGGCCAATAACAAACTCTCGCAGAGCAACTCCGCATGACGTACGACGCGATCATCGTCGGCGGCGGGCATCACGGGCTGACCTGTGCCTCCTATCTGGCCAAGGCGGGTAAGCGCGTTGTGGTGCTGGAGCGCAATCCGTGGCTGGGCGGGATGGCCTACTCACGGGAGACCGTCGCGCAAGCACCGGGATTCGTGATGAATCCGTGCGCCGTCGACCTGCTGTTCACGAATCTGGAGCCGTCGATCATCACCGAGCTGCAGCTGGAATCTTTTGGTCTGCGGCAAGCGAGCCCCGAGCCCTGGGGCTCCTATCTGGGACCCGCCGGCGAGTCGATCGGTTTGTGGCGATCGCTGGATCGCACCGTCGACGAGATCCGGCGCTACTCCAAGCGTGACGCCACCAAGTTCGCCGAGCTGTGCGGAATGTGGTGCGACTTCTGGTATGTCGCGGCTCCTTACCTGATGGACCACCCCACCCGGCCCAGAGCGCGCACGATCGCCGAACTGGGCTGGCGGGTATTGCGGAAACGCAAGTCACTGGCGCCGGTGGTGCGCATGCTCATGGCCTCACCACACCAGCTCATCGAGACGTTGTTCGAATCAGAGGAAGTCAAGACGCTGCTCGCGGTGTACGCGTCGGGATCGGAAGCACCGCTGCGTGAGCCGGGTTCCGGCGCGGTTCTCGGCGTGATCATGATGCACATCGGCTGGGGGATCAAACGCCCCATCGGCGGGATGGCGGAGTTCACCAAGGCGCTAGCCGCCTGCCTACACCATCACGGCGGGGAAACGCGAACCGATGCCGCGGTCGAGGAGATCATCGTCCGCGACGGGGCGGCGAGCGGCGTACGCCTGCGCGATGGCCAGACGCTCTTCGCGCGGCAGGTGATCGGCGCGGTCGACCCGGTCACCCTGATGTGCGGTCTGGTTGACTCCGCCCACGTCGCCGAGCCGGTCCTCGATGAGCTGCGCAATATCCGGATCAACGGCTGGGGCATCAACAACGCCAAGATCGATGTCGCCCTTGACCATCGGCCGGGATTGCTCTGTGACCGGCCCGAACTGTGGGGCAGTTACATGCTGATCGCCGACGATCGCTCGTACGTCGACCGGGCGCTCGACGGTGCCATGCGCGGCGTCCTACCCGCCGAGACCCCGATGTGGGCGTTGATGCCCTCGGCTGCGGACCGTTCGCAGGTACCCGCCGGGAGTGCGGGCGACACCATGTACCTGTTCTGCACCGCCGTGCCGGACCGCTTCGCCGACGGCAGCGATTGGGAGGAACACCGAGCACCGTTCGCCGACCAGGCGGTCCGCACGTTCGACGGGGTCGCCCCCGGCTTCGCCGACGCGGTGATCGGTTCGTGGGTCAAGAGCCCCAACGAGCTTCGGCAGATGACACACGACGGCAGTTATGTAGTGGTGGACATGTCGCTGAATCAGATGGGTCCCAACCGCCCGACACCGGCGCTTTCGGGTTACCGCACTCCGATACCGGGGCTGTGGCACACCGGGGCAGGCGCGCATCCGATGGGCGGCGTGCACGGCTGGGCGGGCCGGACCACCGCACGGCAGGTACTCAAATCGCTCTGAGCCCCTGCCGTGCGGGATGGTGTCAGCGGAAATCCATCCAGTGGCCGTGGGGTGTCCACCCCATGTGGAAGGGGAGCTCGATCTTGCAGATCGGCCCCGCGGTGATGTCGTCGGTGTCGAAGATCTGGAACTCTCCCTTGCGCTCACCCCACCAAGCCACCGGGACGATGATGTAGCCGTCGCCTTCCGGGGCGTCCTTGGTGCGCGGGGCGAACGAGCCTTCCAGAACGGCGGCGAGCTGGTGGTCGTCGCGGATCTGGTACACCTCCTCGGTGCATTTCTCGACGTCGTTGCGGATCAGGCTGTCCATCCGCATACCCCGGCGTTTGGGCTGCCCGCCGATTTGGAAGCCGTACCGATGTCCCTTGCCGTAGTAGCGCTGGTCGACCTTGCCGATCTCGGACGGCAGGTCGGACAGCTGCTCGGCCTTGGTCTCCCCGGTCGTCAGGTTCACCGTCCACCGACCCAGGTAGCTGGCCGCATTGCTGAAGAACAATGCCGCTTGATCACCCTCGCTGAAGTGGTTCTCCATCGGGAAGGGCGGCTCTTGGAAGATCGGAGCGTCGAGCACCAGGCTGTCACCGCGGATATTGGCGGTCATGGTGTGCATGACGTACTGGGCCGGCAGGTCGGTGTTGATCCACCGGATCTCGCCCTGCAGGTCGTGCCGCGGAATCAAGGCGATGATGATCGGCAGATCGGGCTCCCAGCCGAACACCGGCAGACCCTTCTTGTTCCGTTCGGCGTCGATGATGAAGGGCTGGAAGGGCATCACCACCCACTCCGGGGTGAGCCAGATATCGTGCGCCACAGTGTTGTAGGGCGCATCGCTCAATGCGCGGGTTTGCACCGTGCCATCGGAATGAACGTAGTGCATGGTGATGTACGGCGCTTGATCACCATAGGTCCAGCCGTACAGGATTCCGCTGTCCTCATCCCACTTGGGATGCGCACAGAACGCGCCATCGCCGAAGGCGACCTTGTCATGGATACCGCGCGACAACGCCGGCGCCCAATCCACGATCCCCTTGGTTTCGAGGGTGATGGGATCGATGACGCTCGGCGGGGCGCCCAGTTCGCCTGACGCGATCAGTTCGCCGGCGTGCGGGAAGATGTTGATGAAGTTGGTGCCCTGCGGGGTGTGAGCATTCTCCGGCGTCCGCTTGACCGTTCCGTAGCCGTAGTCACGGTAATCGCCGAAGCCTCCGTCGGAGTATTCGAACATGCTCCGGCCGTACTTCTCTTCCAACAAGTACTTCGGGGTCCGGATCCACCTGTTGCGGAAGTCGGCGCGACCGTTTTCGAACACCAGGCCCTGGACCATGCCATCCATGGCCAGCAGCGGAGTGCCCCCTTGGGCGAACGGTCGTTTCCAGCACGGTCCGGTGCGGTAGATACCGCCGGCAAGATCCTTCGGAATCTCGCCGTGGGTGACAATGCACTCCTCGACGGTCGCTTCGAACCGCATGGGGGCGAACGGCCCCTTGGTGGTCACCGTGTCCGGTAGGGCGTAGCTCATTGGGCTTCCTATTCGTCGGGTGGTCCTGCAACGCCCCGTCAGCGGGCGTCCATGGCATCGATGCTAGTGCGACAGCCATATTTTGTAAACGATCGCTCACAGTCGGGCGGCCCGTGCCGCGCTGGCCCGGTCATCGCCAGACATCCGCCAGGTCGGCAAAATAACCAGTTAGAGTGCCATTTTGTGGGTGGCAATACTCATCCCGGGCACGGCGGCCGGCCGGCATTGTCTTTGATCTCACATTGACGTGAACGATCACTCGCAGAAGTCGGGGCACGGTCGCGCAGGATCGCGCTGCGGAGCACGACGAAGTTGAGTCCGGCGAACATGACCAGAACCATCCCGACCCGGATTCTTATGTGAGCCCCATGGAAGTGGGCGGCGACCCCAGCCGATGAACAGCAGCACGAGATATCCGATCGCGCGAAAGGCTGTGGCCGTCTGCACACGAGTTCCGGTCAGCGCATCCAATCAGCCCCTCCCCTCAGATCGGTTCACGCGAAGTCGTGGCGAGTGGGCCGGCCAGCAGGTTGCGGGCGGCCCGGGTCCCGAACTCGACAGCAGTGTTCTGCCCGGCCGCTGACATGAAGTCGGCCGCGTATTGGATCGGCGACGCAGGATCGAGGGCCGCGTTGAGGCGTCCGATCTCGCGATAGGCGCCGATGCGGGTAAACGGAAGCGCACGCTCCCACCGAGTGACGTGGGTGTAGTCGACCGCCCCACGCAGTTCGGGAAACGATCTGAAGACTCGCTCCAGAGAGTGCTCGACGAGCACCTCGTCGGGTTCGTCGATCATTCTCTGCGATGCGCCGGTCTCCCACAGGCAGCTCAACAGTCCGCGCCCGGCGGGGGCACGATCCGGAGACTTGTTGTGGTCCAGGAACATCAGGGCGATATCGGGACTCTCTGTCGAGGGGAACATCAACAGGAACGCCGGGCAGTCCGGCGGGCGGGTAGTGCCGATCGCGACGCTGACACATTGGGTGTAATCGAGACTGCGAGACAGCGATCCGAGTAGGTCGCGATCGTCGGGGCAGATGGCTGCGGCCTCGGGAAGCACGCAGCTCACGACGGCGGCGTCATATTCCGAAACCACTCCCCCTCGGCAGACCCGCACGCCCCCATGGGGAAGTCTGCGCACCTCGGTCACCGGCGTCTGGAGGTGGATGGCAAGCCGCCGACAGAGCTCATCGACCATTCGATCCTGACCACCCACCACCGTCTGAATTCTCGCCGTGAAGATGTTGGCGATGCCGGAGAACAATTCGACCTTGGAGACCTTGTCAGTGTCGGCGATGAGCATCGTCCGCACGATCGGTTCACACAGGTAGCTGTCCAGCTCCGACCCGAGGGCGCGCAGCGCGTAGCCCCGCGCGCTCTCGGTGTCCAGTGGCGCCGCTTTGGCCATATCGGCGTAATCCAGCCTTCCCCGCAGCTTGGCCATTGCGACATCGACTGCCAACCGCGCGACCCGCACCTTGCCGCCGACCGAGAGCAGCGGCGTCCGCAAGCCACTGCGCGCCATCCGGTTCATATCCAACAGATGGATCTCACCGTTGCGCGCAATCGCGACATAGGGTGCGGTATCGGTGATTTGGACACCGAGTTCGGCCGCAAGCGCAAGGTAGCCGTGATACGTCGAACCCAGCGCGGACGCACCGGTGTCCATTGCGTAGCCGCGGGCGCGCACGGTCTGCACCCGGCCGCCGGCGGTATCACCCGCCTCGAAGACCTCCACGTCGCAGCCGCTCTGCTGAAGTCGATATGCGGCGGTCAAGCCCCCCAGGCCCGCGCCGATAACGGCGACACGTCTCACCGCCGGCCCCCTTCGCCAATGTCGGCAAGACGCGGGAGTGCCTTGCGGATGGTGTACGTCATCACGAAGAACCAGATCCAGAACGTCACGAACGGCAGGTAGAACCCGAACAGGCCGTTCCAAGCAAGAGGACCCGACTTGAAGAAGAAGATGAAGCTCAACGGAATGAGGTCGAGCATGAACAACACGTTGAACCAGCCGACCCATCGCGGGATGAGCGGGTCGGGGTCCGAGTCGGCGAACGACGCGTAGATCAACGTCAGGACGACGAAATAGAACGGTGCGATGACGCCCAGGAATTGCAGCCAGGCAATATCGTTGAGCAGCAACACCAAATCGGGTGATCGTTCACCCCGGAACGCTGCCGTCAACCACCATCCGGCCGGGTAGGCGGTGAGCAGCACGTTGGTGGTGCCGGCGATCAGCTGGCACATCGTCAACAGGCCGATCCGACCCTCCACCCCCGAGATCAGCTTGGCCAGGATCGCCGTCCACGGCACGTAGAACATGGAACCGATCAACACCAGCACCATCCCGAGCTTGATCCTGGACGCGTGGTGTTGATAGATGCCGGCAATCTGCTCTGCCCCCCAACCTGGTGGCTGCGAGGGAAAGAAACGAGCCAGCGGCAGGATGCCGATCATCAGAAACGCGATGTAGACGAATCCGCTCCAGGAGGCACGCTGAAGGACCCGCAGGTTCGCCCCTGGTGACATCATGATCGCGTCCTCCGCATACATCGTTAACGATCGTTGACGTTACGGTATTTGCAGCGCTACTGTCTCAAAAATGTCACGGTCGGAGCTCGTCGCGATCCGCTCGGTGGTCCACCAACTCGTCGAAACCTTCGGCGCCGCCGACTACTACCAGCAACAGGTGGACCAGGGCGGACATTGCGCCGAGCTGTGGAATGCACTGGGCACCAACGGATATCTCGGTGTGCACCTGCCCGCAGAGTATGGTGGCGGCGGGCTGGGCCTGGCCGAACTCTCCGCGGTGGTCGAGGAGACCGCGTTCGCCGGTTGCCCGCTGCTCGCGCTGTTGTTCTCCGCGGGCGTCACCGGCACCATCCTGGACCGTAGTGCCAGCGCCGCGCAGCGTGAGCGCTGGCTACCCGGTATTGCAGCCGGGCGCACACGCCTGTCCTTCGCCATCACCGAACCTGATGCCGGATCCAACGCCCACCGCATCGCCACTACCGCGGTCCGCGCCGGTGACCGCTACATCCTCAACGGGCAGAAGGTATTCATCACCGGGATGGAGTCGGCGGACTGGGTCATGGTGGTAGCCGCAACTGCCGGCGCCGGATCGGGGCGGCTGTCGGTCTTCATGATCGAAGGCTCATCGCCGGGCCTGACATGGACGCCCATCCGCACCGTGATGAATCAACCCGACCGGAGCCATCAGGTGTTCTTCGACGACGTCGAGGTGCCCGCCGATCAGCTCGTCGGGGTCGAGGGTGCGGGATTGAAGATCGCGTTCACGGGTCTGAACACCGAACGCATCCTCACGAGTTCGATCTGCACCGGCGTCGGCCGCTACGCGCTTCGGCGCGCGGTCGACTACGCCAAACAACGGAAGGTGTGGGACCAACCGATCGGTGCGCATCAGGCGGTGGCACATCCGCTAGCCGCAGCGCATATGCACGTCGAAGCCGCACGGACGATCACCGACCGGGCCTGTGCCGGCTACGACGCCGGACGTGAAGTCGGCGAGCTGGCGAACATGGCCAAATACCTCGGCGCGGCGGCCGGCTTAGCGGCCCTCGACGCCGCGGTCAACACATTGGGCGGTAACGGCGTCACCTACGAGTATCGACTGGCGCCGTATTACTGGCTGGTGCGCATGCTCAACATGGGTCCGGTGTCGAAGGAGATGATCTTGAATTTCGTCGCGGAGCGGTCGCTGGGACTACCCCGCAGTTACTGACGCCGAGGAGGCACGGTCATATGGAACAGAAAGTCCAGCGGGTCCTCATCTGGACCGGCCCCGCAATGCTCGTCCTATGGCTGGGGGCGTTCGTTTTCATCGCCGGCTTCATCCCACCGTCGGCACCGAGCGATACTGCCGCCGAAGTGGTCACGCGGTACGCACGCGACCACTTCGGCATCAAGATCGGCATGGTCATTTCGATGCTCGGCTCGGCCCTGCTCGTACCCTGGGCGGTCGCGATCAGTGGCCAACTCAAACGCATCACCGGCGCGAAGGCCCTGGCCGACGTGCAGATGGTGTCGTGTGCGCTGCTGTCCCTGGAATTCATCACTCCGATCGGAGTCTGGATGGCCGCGTCGTTCCGCTACGACGGTCGCGGGCCCGAGATCACCCAAGCCCTTCACGATCTCGGCTGGATTCTGTTTGTCACGGTCATCTGGTCATTGTGGGTTCAGCTGATCGCGATCGGCGCGGCCATCCTCATCGATCGATCGCCTCAACCGGTACTGCCGCGATGGGTTGGCTACCTGCAGATCTGGGTGGCGATGCTCATCCTGCCCGCGGGAATCGTGTTGTTCTTCAAGACCGGGCCGTTCGCCTGGAACGGCCTCGTGGGCATCTACATCCCGCTCGTCGGCTACGCCACCTGGATGCTCGCGACGACGGTCGCCGTCGATCGGGCTCTGGTGCGTCAGATCGCGGCGGCCGCGGCCTCCTGAGCCGAGATCGCCCGGAACAGCATGGTGGCCGAAACGACGATCCACGCGAAGAACGTCACCACAGGCAGCCAGAAGGCCAGCAGGCCGTTCCACGCGAATGGTCCACTGCGGGTGAGGAATGCGACCGCTCCGGTTTCGAACATCAACGCCGTCCACGCCGTGTAGTACCCGAACCACCGCGGGAACGGTGAGAACTTGGCAGCGGCAGGCAGAAAACTGGCCGCAGCGATCGCCACCCACATGAAGATGTAGTACTGGTCGGTCGTGACAAATGTCAGCATGGCCAACTCATGCATGATCGCGGTGACCTCGGGCGCCCTGGTCGGCGTGAACGCCGCGGTTCCCCAGAAAATGGGCGGCAGCACCAGCGGGACGGACATCAACGTGCCACCGGCGAAGGCAGTCGCCGCCCACACCGGAAACCCCTTCTCCAGCCGGGCGATCTGTGCCGCCACGACGATCGTGATCGGCACCATGAACCCACTGGTCCAGCCGCAGATCATGGCGCCGACCTTGATCTGGCCGCCGTTGTCGAGGTAGAAGTGGGCGATGTCGCCGGCGCTCCAGCGAGCCGTCGGTGGCGGCATCATATGCAACAGTCGCCACCAGACCAGCCCGTAGACCACGGTCCAGGCCAGACCCCACCACAACAGAATGCGTTGGGCACGTGCAGACATCGGCTACAACGCCGAGCTGACGACGGAGGTGGCCGGGCCCGCTTCGTGTTCACGTTCCTGTTCTTTGATCGCACGCAACAACATCGCCGAAATCAGAAACAGCCAAATGGTGAAGACCACCACCGGAATCCAGAAGGCGAGCATGCCATTCCAGGCCAGCGGGCCGGACTTGAAGAACGGGATCAGAATTCCGGGTAGGTAGATGATCTGCGCCCACAGGTTGAACCAGCCGAGCCACCGGGGCAGTACTGGCTTGGCCGATTTGTCGGACAGTACGGCGATCGTGATCGCCATCCCCTGGACGAAGATGGTGCAGACCGGCCCGATGAACAACATCCACGCCATATCGTTGAAACGGTGGGTGATCTCGATGTTCTCCATCGGGCGGAACGCCGCCGCCTGCCACATCATCACCGGCACGATGAAGATCAGCACGAACACCGACCCCATGCCGAGCTGGGTGTAGGCCATCGGCGAGAACCGGCCTTCGATCCGCTTGAGCTGCACACTGATTGCCGCGGCCCACGGGCAATAGATCGCGCCCCCGAACCCGACGACGATCAGTCCGGCCCGGATCCGGTTGCCGTGGTCGTTGAACATCTGGGCGATGGCGGTGGCGTCGAGGCTCGGCGACGGCGGTGGGATGAAGCCTGCCAGGAGGAAGAATCCCACCACCCAGGTCACCGCACAGGCCGGACCGGCCCAGGCGCAGATGCGTTGACTACGCGCGTTCATCGATAGCCACTTTCCTCTCCGGCGAGCGTTCGCTGCGACGCTAGATTATTTGAGACGCTGCGTCAATAAATTTGATGGGTCAATTAGGACCCTGCTCTATACTGCGTGGTGATGGCGGACTTGAGGGAACGCAAGAAGGCAGCGTTGCGCGCGACGATTGTGCGCAGCGCTATCAAGCTGTTCGTCGAACGGAGTTATGACACAGTCGGTGTCGAGGAAATCGCCGACGCGTCGATGTGTTCGCGCAGCACGTTCAACAGGTACTTCGGCACCAAGGACGACGTCCTGTTCCCCGGGGCACGCGAGGTGGTCGCCGGCCTGCGTGATGCCTTACATGGCGCAAGTGCCACTGCCGACCGGTGGGCGGTCGCCCGCATCGCGGTCATCACACAACTGAGGGTGTTTTTCGATACCTTCGACACCGATCTGCGCGTCACCTGCATGCGGCTGTGGTTCACCGAACCCGCTCCACGTAGGCGCTATCTGGAGATCGCCTACGAGTTCGAGGAGATTCTCAAGGGGTATTTCGCCACCGGGCTGCCCGACGATGCCGAGACGCACATGCGTGTTCAGGTGCTGGCTTCGGCGATGGTCTCCGCGCTGCGGGCAGTCCTGCACGCGACGATCGAGTCCGGAAACGATGTCGGCGAACTCGCCGAATCGGCGTTTGCCATGATCGAGACCGGTGTTCCGGCCACTACCCTCGCGTCGTTGCGCGCGGCGGCCGCCAGCTGAATGGTCAGCGAGCGAAGGCCGCGACCATATTGCGGAAGGCGGCATCGCTTTCGGCGCCGGTGATCGGCGGCACGTACGGCGTGTGCAGGACGACGTGTTCGAGGAGCCCGTCGAATCGGGCGAACTGCTCACGAGCTTCGTCGGGTGTTCCACTGATCGCGAATGTGTCCAGCAACGCGTCCGATGTGGCCATTTCCAGAGCTGCGGGCCCCTCGGTGAACAGGGCGTGGACCACAGCGTCGCGATCATCCTGTAGCCCCATGAATTCGATCACCGTGGAACTCACCGGGAATGCCACGTAGTTCCCGACGTTGATCCGCGCGATCCGCCGCGCCTGTTCCCGGTCCTCGGACACGCTGCACAGAATCAGTGATGCGATATCGATGTCGGCGGGATTTCGACCGGCCTTGAGGGCTCCGGCAGCGATGTTGGGACGTACGTGTTCGGTGACGAAGCGTGGCGTGTTGAGGTACCCGAGTACCCCGTCGGCCACTTCACCGGCCATCTGCAACATCGCGGGCTTGAGTGACCCGAGATAGATCGGGATCCGCGGTCGCACCAGTGTGCGCCCACCCCACGGGTTGAAAGGCGGCTGCGCCAACGAAAGGAAGCGCCCGTCGTGCTCGATCGGCTCGCCGGTCTCGAAGTGCCGCCACACTTTGCGTACCGCGTCGATGTACTCCCTCATCCGGGGCAGCGGGTGGCTGATATCAGCGCCGTTGTAGACATCGGTCCAGCCGGCTCCCCCTGTGCTCATGCCGAGGATGGTTCGTCCACCGGAAATTTCGTCGATATCGGCCGCGGCGTTGGCCATCTCGAACGGCGTACGACTGGAGGCCGTCGCGATGCCCGTTGCGAGTTGGATACGGGAGGTCGCCTTGGCATTGAGCGCATGGGTGATGAAGGGATTGCGGAAGAACTCGTAGTCCCACAGCGAGTCGAAGCCGGCGTCGTCGGCGAGCGCGGCGAGTTCGGGGTAACGGTCGTAGGGCTGATTGAGCATCGGCAGGGAGACCCCGACGCGACTGTTCAACTGCGACATTGGCACCCCCAGAGAATCGGTAACGGGAGGCTACCAGCTGGTGTAAACGAGCGTTTGCAATTCTGGTGAGGGCCTTCAGCTGCGCCGCGCGGTGCCGTACTGCATCGCGATCCGGTTTCGGAAGGACCGGATCTCCCCTGGGAAGTCATAGGCGTCGCGCCGCAAGGCCGACCGGAAGCAGAGTCCGATCGCATACGACACGAACACCTCTGCCTCACGCGCCGGATCGAGGTCGTCCCGAACAGAACCATCAACCTGGCCCGCGGCCAGGTGTGCGGCCAGTTCTGATTCGTAGTCGGCGATCAACCGGTCGAACCAGCCGGCGAAGGTCTGCAACGGGCCAGGTGTTTCAAAGGTCAGCACGATCATCGCGCGCATGGTTTCCGGCTCGCGCTCGACGGCATTGAGCAGATCGTCGACCTGCCCCAGAACATGGTCAAGGCCGGTGCCGATGCGTTCGCCGCGCACCGCGGGCAACAGCTGGCGGGCGAACTCCTCGAAAACCGTCTGCAGCAGGGCATCTTTGGACCCGTAACGATCGCGGACCATGTTGCGGCTGAAGCCGGCGTTCGTACCGATCTCGGCGGCCGTCGTGCGTTCGTAGCCTTGGCGCGCGAACAGCTCGATTGCCGATGCCAGCAGCGCCACGGTGGACTCCTCGACCCGTTCCCTGTTGGTCTTGGGTTGCCGCTTCACGGTGCTGACCACGACGAGGATACTACACGATATCTGTTCGTGAACAGATATCTGTCTCTAAACAGAGGAACATCTGTTTTTGAACAGATAGCGGTGTTATCGTCATCACATGCCGGATAAACGTCCGTTAACGACGCTGCCGACGGGTCCGGTTGAACAGCTCGCTGTGGACCCCGCGCAGACCCAGCGGATGTGGTCTCGAATCTGGATCGGGCACGGCGCCGCATGGCTGGCGTTGATCGCCTACTGCTGGACGATGTGGGTCGTCAGTGGGGACTTCACACCCAATTCCCTCGGTAGGGGCCAGGAACCCACCTGGTACGTGATCTTGGTCCGTGGCGTCGAGGTGGTCTTCGGGATCATCATCACCGGCTGGATCCTCTGGCACTTCGTCATCGGGCCGAAACTGAAAACCGGACGTTTCAGCTTCGACGGCCTGTTCTTCCTCGCCGGCTGGCTGATGTTCTTCCAGGAGCCCTGGATCAACTGGATCACCTACCAATTCCAGTACGCGACCACATTCGTCAACTTCGGCAGCTGGCTGCCGCACATCCCGGGCTGGAGCTCAGGCAACGCTGCGCTGATCCCGGTGCCGATGGTGTACTTCACCGCGTACTTGTGGATGTGCGCGATGTCCGGCTACGCCGGATCCCGGTACATGAGCTACCAGCGCCGGAAAGACCCATCTCGCAGCGTGTTCCGATTGATCGCGCAGACGTTCGGTGTCATGGTCATCGGTGACATCGTTGTCGAGCTGATCATGACCAGGACCGGGCTGATCAGCTACTCGTCGACGATCCCCTCGCTGACGCTGTTCGCGGGCACCGACCATCAGTGGCCGCTCTACGAGATGCTCAGCTGGCCGGGAACTTTCATCATCCTCAGCTGCATGCATTTCTTCCGCGACGACAAGGGCCGGTCATGGCCCGAGCGCGGTATCGACAAACTTCATTTCAAGCGCGAAGGCGTCAAGACCTTCGCGCGGTTCTGCGCCATCGCCGGCTACTGCCAGCTGGCCATCCTGATCGCCTTCAACATTCCGTACTCGTTCTATGCCCTGCATTCCGGACCGATGCCGCGCCCGTTCATCGAGCGGGAATGGCGCAACGGCGGAGTATGCGGCCCGACAACGGCTTTCAACTGTCCTGATCCCAGCAAACCCATTTCCCGCGAGTCGGCACCCGACCGGCCCGAACTACTACCAGAGAGGCACCCATGACCTCGGATCCCGGTCCGCTCCCCCACAGCACCGCCGCCGTGATCGGCGGCGGCATGGCCGGTATGGCCGCCGCGTACGAACTGCACAAAGCCGGCTTCGCGGTCACCGTGTTCGAATCCCGCGACCGCGTGGGCGGCCGAATCTGGACCGTCCGCAAGGGCGACTTCGTGATGGACCTGGGCACCGCGGTCTATCTCGGCACCTACCGCGAAGCCGTCGCGATGATCCACGAGGTGGAGCTCACCGACGAGTTCGTCGAGACGCCGGTCATGTTCGGCATGCCGCGGCAAGGTAAGCAGCACTACCTCGACCTGGCCAAGCCCATCAGGTCGAGCATCTCGACCCAGGTGATCTCGTGGCCGGCCAAGATCAGGGCCCTGCGGCTGTTCGCCGACGTCTTCAAGCACCGGGCGTCGCTGGGCTACGACACCTACGACGGCCTCGCGGAAATCGATACCGAGACGGTACTGGACTACAGCCAGCGGGTACTCAACACCGAACTCGCACGCTATATATCAGCACCACTGGTCAGTGGCACCTGGGTGCACGAGGATCACGACACCTCGGTGGCGCTGTTGCATTGGACGGTGCGCAACATGCTGGTCAAGTCGGTGTTCAACCTCACCTCAGGGGTCGCCGGATTGCCCGTCAAGCTCGCAACCCTGGTCGATACCCGGCTCGAGCACACCGTGACCAATGTGACCGACACCGGCAGTGCCGTCGACGTGACGTACTCTTCGCCGTCCTCGGATGGCGAGCGCACCGAGACATTTGACACCGTCGTCATCGCGACCACCGCGCCACCGGCGGTGTCGATGTACCCGCAGATGGACGACAACCACCGCCGACTCTACGAGACCGCGCGCTACCACCGCCTCGGCAATGTCTCGCTGGGCTTCTCGGCGCGGCCCGACGATCCCGGCACCTTCTCGATGGTCTCCCCCTACGACGACCCGGACACGATCGCGGTGATCGCCGACCACAACAAGGCGCCCGGACGCGCCCCCGCGGGCAAGGGACTGATCTCCGTGCTGTTGTCCCCGGCATACCTCGACCGCACCGACGACAAGGACGACGAGTACCTGCTCGACCATGCCCTCGAGCGCGTCGCCTACTACTACGGCGGGCTTCCCGGCACGCTCGAGGAATACGCGCTGATGCGCTGGCCGGAGTCGGTCCCGGTGCTCGACAAGGGCCGGTTCAAGCTCATCGCCGATTTCCGCAAGAAGGTCGATCGCCAGGCCCGCGTGCAGTTCGCCAGCGATCTCGACCGGATCCCCGGCCTCAACGGAGCCCTGGTCAGCGGGCAGGAGGCCGCCGCACGCCTGAAGGCGCGGTTCGCCAACCGACGACCCGCCACCCTGCCATGACGTTCACCGGAGAGGAAATTCAATGACGAGAACGCTTGTGGCCCTTGCTGAACCACCGTGGGAGATGACCACACCGGCAACGGCCCAAACCGTGATCACCGTCATTCTCACGATCGTGGTCGCCGTCTTTGTCGCCGCAGCCGCGCGCGAGTGGTACCTCACCGGGCGGCCCATCTTCGCGCTGACCCTGATTGGAGGATTGGTCTGCTCGTTCAACGAGGCGACCGTAGACGTGCTCGGGCACTGTTACTTCCCGCTGGACGGCTGGATCGGCTATACGGCGTTCGGCCGGGGCGTGCCCGTTTGGGTGATCCTGGCCTACGTCGTGTTCTTCGGCGGGCTGTCGTATCTGATGGCCAAGGCCTTCCGCGCCGGGGCGACCCGCCGAACGATGTGGACCGGGATCGGCGTCTTCGGCGTGCTGAACGTGCTGCTCGAAATCCCGATGCTGGGCTCGGGGCTGTACGTCTACTACGGAAACCAGCCCTTCATGATCGCCGGTTTCCCGATCAGCTGGTTGGTGATCAACAGTCTCGGTTCGCTGTTCGGAGCCGTCGTACTGACCCGGTTGGACTGGTTCTTCACCGGCGCCCGCCAGCTGCTGGTGGTCCTCGTCCCGTTCGTGACCTACATGTCGTCCTGGGTGCTGGCGATGCCGTACTTCGCGGTCACCAACACCGACGCCCCCTCCGCGGTGCGGATGATCGCCGCGGCCGTGAGCCTCGTTCTCGGGGCGATCGGCATCGACGTCCTGATCCGGATCGGGACCGGACAGCTGCGTCTGATCCCCCCAGCCGAACACACCGCAACAGCTGACGAAATGGTGAAATCACGATGACCAACAACACCTTCGACTACATCGTCGTCGGCGCGGGGCACAACGGCCTGTCAGCGGCGTGCACGCTTGGCGAGTCCGGACGCTCGGTCGTGGTGGTCGACCAGCTGCCGTTCCTCGGCGGACTCTCCGCCAGCCGTGCCTGGGTGCCGGAAGCTCCCAACCACCTGCTGTCGGTGGGCGCGATGGACGACATGCTGATGGCTCAGACACCGTTGACCGAGGAGCTGGGCCTGAAAAAGTTCGGTTACCAACCGATCCCGCTGGATGCCCCGTACGGGTGGATCAACGAAGATGGCGACACGCTGCTGCTGTTCCGGGATTTCGACCGGGCGTTGTCCGATATCCGGTACTTCAGCCCCAAGGACGCCAAGACCTACGCCGAAATCCGTCCCACGCTCGACCTGATCATGGACCTGGTCGAGAAGCTGGTCGTCCGCCATCCGACGTTGACCAAGGCTGATCTGGCCAAACTGGCCGTCCGGCTCCTGCCCGACCGCAAATCGCGTGCCCTGCTGTCGAAGATGCTCGTCCTGTCCGTCTTCGAGATGATCTCCGAGACGTTCGAAAGCGACGCCATGCGCGGCCTGTGGGCGTACTGGACGTCGATGCTCGGGCCCGCCGACCTGGAGGGCACCGGTGTGTATCTGATGGGATACCACGCCACCCACCGCAAGCAGGGCGTCCTCCGTCCCCAGGGTGGGATGACCGGATTGATGAACGCCTTCGCCGGCAAGATCGCCGCGCACGGCGGCGAGATCCGGCTCGGCGCAGGCGTACAGCAGATCACGGTGTCCGGCGGCCGGGCAGCCGGCGTCCGGCTGGCCGACGGTACCGAGCTGCGCGCCCGCCATGGCGTACTGGCCAGCTGCGCACCACAGGTCACGCTGTCCACGTTGCTCCCGGAAGGCACCCTGGATCAACGACTCACCAACAAAGTGGCCATGATCCCGGCCAACGGCGTCAACGTCGCGGCATTCAAGATCGACTTCGCCATCGGTGGTCGGATCGACTATCCCAAGGCCGCGGCCAAACGGCGCGACGGATTCGACGTCCGGCGCACCACTCTGATGACCGGCACCCTCGAAGAGCACTACTCACACCTGTTGACCACCAAACGCGGTGAGATCGTCGAGACGCCGCCGGTCTACATGGCCGTGCTCTCGGCCAGCGACCCGACGATCGCCCCGGCTGGCCAAGACGTCCTGTATCTGCATTCCAATGTCCCTGCCGATCCCATCGGCGGCTGGGATGCCAACAAGGACCTCTACACCCAGACCATCGTGAAATCCGCGGAACGATTCCTGTCGGGTCTCGATGCCGAGATCGGGCGAGTCGTGCACACCCCCAAGGACTTCGAGGACCGATTCAGCACACCCAAGGGCTGCTACTTCCATGTCGACATGACACCGCTGCGGCTGGGCACCAACCGCCCCGCCCGCGAGCTCGGCGGGTACGCCACCCCGGTCCCCGGCCTGTACCTGGCCGGCGCCGGATCCCACCCCGGCGGCACCGTGAACGGGTGGTGTGGCCGGCTCGCCGCGCAGACCGCGATCGCCGACGAATCATAGATCTTCCCGAGAGGACCACCACCATGCGCAACATGAACATCACCGCCCAGAAGATCTGTGTCTGGTGCGGGCCGGTGATGATCTTCACCTGGGCCGCCGCCTTCACCTTCCTGTGCCGGTTCATCCCGCCGCCAAGGCCGACGATGTCCGGAGAGGAACTGGTGGCGCAGTTCAGCCAGAACACCAACCTGATCCGGCTCGGCCTGGTCATCAGTGTGTTCATGTGCGCGCTGCTGGTGCCGTTCTGCGCCGTGATAGCCGCGCAGATCCGCCGGATGGAAGGGGTTCGCTCGGTGCTGGCCGAGACCCAGTTGGTCTCCGGCGGCCTGTTGTGCGTCGAGTTCCTGCTGCCCTTCGCCATCTGGCAGACCGCGCTCTACCGGTTGCACGAATGGCCGCCCTACATCGTCCAGATGCTCAACGACATGTCCTGGCTGATGTTCCTGGGCATCATCTCCTCGGCCTGCGTCCAGGTGGCCGCGCTCGGGTTGGCCATCCTGCTCGACAAGAGGGCCAACCCGGTGTTTCCCCGCTGGGCGGGTTACTTCAACATCTGGGTATCGCTGATCTGGGTGCCCGCCGCGGTGATCCCGTTCTTCAAGACCGGGCCACTGGCGTGGAACGGGGTATTCGCCTGGTGGGTACCGCTGAGTGTGTATTTCTGCTGGTTCGTCGTGATGATCGTTCTCCTCCTGCGCGCGATCGGTGACGATGAGCGCGAACAGTCCAAGGCCGATTCCGGCACCGTTTCCTACGAGCCAACTGGTGCCAGAGCTGTTGTCGGGTAATGACATCGATCGAACGTTCGTCGCTGTGTGACACAGGAGGTCAGTCATGATGGGCACGATCGCGAAATCCCGCATTCAGTTGTTCGGCGCCTGGTGCGGTGTCATCTACACGCTGTTGATCTTCGGCGGTTGGGGCATTGTTGCCGGCCTCCTCCCCCCGATAGCACCGTCGGCCGGGCCTGAACAGGTCGCCCGCCTCTTCGCCGAGGACACGATGCGGATCCGCGTCGGAATGATCATCGTGATGTTCAGTGCGCTGATGCTGTTCCCGTTCGTCGCGGTGATCGCACAGATGATCGCCCGAATCGAAGGCGGCGCCGGCGTACTGACGTACACGTTCCTGCTGGGTGGGGCCGGCAACATGGTGTTGAGTTTCTACCCACCCATGTGGTGGCTCACCGCCGCTTAC
The DNA here is from genome assembly GCF_026242045.1 of Mycobacterium pinniadriaticum. Lineage (GTDB taxonomy): Bacteria > Actinomycetota > Actinomycetes > Mycobacteriales > Mycobacteriaceae > Mycobacterium > Mycobacterium pinniadriaticum. The sequence continues at coordinate 54,708 of NZ_JAPJDO010000004.1, read as the reverse complement.
CGACCGGACCGCAGCGCCGACCTGCTCTACCTGGTAAACGACACAGCCTGGCTGCAGTTCATCGGGGGCGTGTCCATCTATCTGGCCATGCCGCTCTCGATCATGGTCGCGTCACTCTGCGACAAGAGCCCGAATCCGGTGTTTCCCCGCTGGTCGGGCTATGCGATGGGCTGGATCGCGCTGATCACGATCCCCGACCAGATGCTCTTCTTCTTCCACGGCGGGCCGTTCGCGTGGAACGGTGTGCTGGGCCTGTGGATACCCGCGGTGATGTTCGGGCTGTTCTTCCTGATCAATACCTTTGTAATCCGAGCTGCCGTGCTGCGAGAACGTGCAACATTGACGGGTGACACCACTGCGGACGGCACGTACGCCCTACAGCCGAACGGCCGTTAACGATTGTTCAGCACACTCTTTCGCAACCCTCCGACCGACGCTATAGTTATTTTTGAGATGACCAGTCACGTAATTCCAGACCTGCTCCGGGCCCGGGCCGCTGCCACCCCCGACAACGTCTGCTGCGCCATGGACGACACGGTGTACACCTACGCCCAGATGGATGCGCGCTCCGACCAGGTGGCCGCCGGCCTGGCCGCGCTCGGCATCGGTCCCGGCGAGCGTGTCGCAACGCTTTCCCCCAACCGGACCGAACTGCTCGAGCTGTTCTACGGCGTGGCGAAAACCGGTGCCGCGCAGGTGCCCCTGAACGCATACCTCAAAGGTGACTTCCTCCTGCACCAGCTGCGACAGTCGCGATCCCGGGTATTGGTCACCGATGCGTCGGGACGTGACGCGCTCGCCCCGGTCCGCGACCAGCTACCCGAGCTGCAAACGGTCGTCATCCTCGATGACGCAATCGGCGACGAGGTGCCCTACGCCTCGATCCGTGAGTGCACCGAGGCGGCGCCGGCCGTCGCACTCACCCCGAGCGACACCATGTCGATCCTCTACACCTCCGGCACCACCGGCTTGCCGAAGGGATGCGTGGCGAGCCACGGGTACTACTTCCGGAGCGCCCAGCTGATCGGTGACGCCCTCGAGATCACCTCCGATGATGTGCTGCTCGCCGGGCTCCCGCTGTTCCATGCCGGCGCACGGTTGGTCACCGTTACCCTGCCACTCCTGTTCGGCATACCCGCCTACTTGCAGGGCACCTTCAGCGCGAGGGGTTACTTCCCCCGCGCCAAGGAGGTCGGCGCGACAGTGATGATCGCCGTCGGCGCGATGGGAGCGGCGATCCTCGCCACCGAGCCGTCAGCCGACGATCGCGACCATCAGGTTCGCCGGATCATGTGCGCCCCACTGTCCCTGGAATCCCAGGCCATCTTCCGCGAGAGGTTCGGCGTCGATCCGTGGGTCGATGTCTTCGGGCAGACCGAGTGCATGCCGACCACCCTGACGCCGCTGTCGTCGGATCGGCGCGACGCAGGAGGCTGCGGGATCGCAGCGCCCGATCTGGAGGTCGCCCTCCTCGATGACGAGGGAAACGTTCTCGAGGGTGAGGCCGCCGGCGAGATCTGCATCCGGCCGCTACGGCCGCACGCCATGTTCGACGGCTACTTCGAGCAGCCCGAGGCCACCGTGCAGGCATTCCGCGGATTGTGGTACCACACTGGCGATTTCGGCCGCCGCCTGCCCAGCGGCGCCTTAGCCTTCGTCGACCGGATGAAGGACTGCCTGCGCAGGCGCGGTGAGAACATCTCGAGTTTCGAGGTCGAGCAGGCAATCGACCACCATCCGTCGATCACGGAATCCGCGGTGCACGCGGTGCCGTCGGAGCTGGGCGAAGACGATCTCAAGGCTGTCATCGTTGCCAGCTCACCGATCGATCCCGCCGAGCTGTTCGCGTTCTTCAAGACCTCGTTGCCCTACTTCGCGATCCCGCGCTACATCGAGTTCATCGACGCCCTGCCCCGTAACGGGGTCGGCAGGGTGCTCAAGCACAAGCTGCGAGATGTCGGGTTGGGCGGTAACACCATTGACTTCGAGGCGCTGAGCCTGACCGTCACGAAACAGGAGCGGCGCTAGCCATGGACTTCGGTTTGACACCGCAACAACAGGACCTTCAGGCTCGGGCCGAGAAGCTGGGCCAGTCGTTCGCCGAGGAAGCCCGCGGATGGGACGAATCCGATGAGGCTCCCTACCGCGAGATCTTCGAACGGGTCGGCGCCGAGGGCCTGTTCGGGATCGCGATGCCCACCGAGTACGGCGGCCAGGGCGGCGGTGCCGTCGAGTACCTCATCGTCGTCGAAGCATTGTTCCGCCACGCCAAGTCCTGGCTTCCGCCGGAGCCGGTCTTCTGCACCAGCGGCCCCGGACCGTCGATGTTCCTGCTCGGCGACGAGACAGTGAAAGAGAAGTACCTGCACGATATCGTCGCAGGCAGGCGCGCCTGCAATATCGCCCTGACCGAGCCCGAGGCCGGCTCTGCGTTGACGCATCTGACCACGACGGCGGTGCGCGACGGTGACGCCTTTATTCTCAACGGCCACAAGAGCTTCCTGACTGGATCCAATGTCAACGACCTGAATGCGACCTTCGTCCGATTCGACGACCTGCCAGGGGCCAAGGGGATCGGCGCGGTCGTGGTCGAGGCATCGATGCCGGGTGTGGAGGTCCGCCGCGGACCGGTGTTCATCGGCGACCGCGGCATTCACCACGGCGATATGGTGCTCACCGACGTCCGGGTCCCCGCCGAGAATGTGATCGTCGGACCTGGGCAGTTCGCCCGCCTGATGACCGCGTTCAACCTTGAACGCCTGCACAACTGCGGCTTCTGGTTGGGGTTCAGCCAGGCCGCATACGACGAGGCAGCTGCCTACACGCAACGGCGGGAGGCATTCGGCAAGCCGATCCTCGATTTTCAGTCGGTCTATCACAACCTCGCCGATATGTGGGTCCAGATCGAAGCGCTGCGGTTGCTCGCCTACCGCGCCGCCGCATCGGCGATCGAAGGGCGCTTCCCGAAGCTCGCCGAAGTGACGCAGGCGAAGCTCTTCGGCGCCACGGTCGGCCCGCAGATCACGCTGAAGGCGATGGAGCTGCACGGAGGCTACGGTCCGACAACCGATTTCCCGATCCAACGCATCCACCGCGACTGCGTCACCAACGTCGTGGCCGGCGGCGCCCCCGCAGTACTGCGCAATGGTGTCGCGGCGGGCCTGTTTCCCGACCGGAGGTTCCCGCAAGCATGAGCTTGTCCGTCGAGCAGCTCGACTTTCAGGCAGCCGTCCGGGACTTCTGCGCCCGCGAATGCGCTACTCGTGAACAGCGCGAGGCGCTGCTGGACCCCGACGAGGAAGACCAGTCCGCCGCGTTATACAAACAACTCGCCGAACTCGGATGGCTCGGCGTGGCCATCCCGGAGGAGTACGACGGATCCGGCGGCACCTATCTCGACCAGACGATCCTGTTCGAAGAGTTGTGGCGCGGCCTGGCACCGGTCAAGGCGCTGGGACCGACGACCACGGTCGCCGGGTGCTACAAACGCTTCGGATCCGAAGACCAGAAGCGGGAAGCGCTCGCGGCCGTCGCAGACGGCGAGATCATGTCGATCTCGATCTCGGAACCCGGCGCCGGCTCCGACGTTGCCGCCATCGCCTGCTCAGCGACCCCGGTCAGCGGTGGCTATGTCCTCAACGGCCAGAAGACCTGGTGCTCGTACGCGCACCGTGCGGGCCGGATCCTGTTGGTGGCCAGGACGAGCCGCGATGAGAAGCCGCACGCCGGACTGACGATCTTCGAAGTGCCTGCCGACTCCGAGGGTGTGCAGACCCGCCGGATCTCCACCCTGGGCGGTCGCGAGGTCAATGATGTTTTCTTCACCGACTGCTTTGTCGCCGATGAGCAGGTCGTCGGCGAGATCGGACGCGGATTCCCGCAGATCATGGCCGGCCTCGACGGTGAACGGCTGCTCGGTGCGGCCGTCGGACTCGGCCTGGGCCAGCGCGCCCTGGACGACGCCATCGGCTACGTCAAGGACCGCAGGCAGTTCGGCAAGACAATCGGCAGTTTCCAGGTACTACGCCACCGAATCGCGGATCTGGCCACCGAGCTGGAATGTGCGCGCCTGCTGACCTACGAGGTGGCTCAGCGGCTCGATCGCGGGCCCGACCCGGTCACTACCAGGATGACGTCGATGGCCAAGGTGAAGACCTCTGAGGTCGCCAAACGAATCGCGCTGGAAGGCCTGCAGATGATGGGCGGATACGGCTACGCCACCGAGTACGACATGGAGAGCCACGTACGGCATTCACTTGTCCTGCCGATCTATGCAGGCACCAACGAGATTCAGCGTGAGATCATCAGCGGGTCATTGGGCCTGCGGTAACCCACCGGAGAGGTTCAGATGACTGTTGCTCCTGACCAAACCACTGACACCGACGTCCTCGTCACCAGCGACGGTTCGGTCGGCATCGTGACGATCAACCGGCCGCACCGGCTCAACGCGGTCACCCCCGAGGCCGGCGATCGACTGGCCGCCGCATTCGAGCGCTTGGAAGCTGACCCGCAGATCCGCGCCGTGGTGCTGACCGGCGCGGGGCGGGGATTCTGCGCGGGAGCCGATATCTCGGGTGACGTCGGAAATGCGCGGGACGTGTTGATCAACACGTGGAATCCGCTGGTGCAAAAAATGATTGGACTGGAAATTCCGATCATTGCAGCGCTCAACGGTGTCGCCGCCGGCGCGGGTGCGTCGCTCGCGCTGGCCTGCGACTTGCGAGTGGCCGCGACTTCGGCACGAATCCAGCTGTCCTTCACCAAAATCGGGCTCCTTCCCGATGCCGGGTTGACCTGGTTACTACCGCGCATAGTCGGGCTCGGACGAGCCAACGAGCTCGCACTTCTGGCCCGGGATCTGCACGCACCCGAGGCGCTCGACTGGGGGCTGGTGAACCGGGTATGTGACGACGGCGCCGCTCTGGACATCGCGATCGCGATGGGACGCGATATCGCGGCCCTGGCGGGCAGCGTGGCGGCGGTCAAGATGGCGCACCGGCGGACATTCGACTCGACACTCGTCGACCAGCTGGTGTTCGAGGCCGACACTCAGGGGTGGCTGCAACAGCAGCCCGACTTCGCCGAATCGACGCAGGCTTTCGGCGAGAAACGCCCCCCGGTACGCGCTGACCGAGTACCGGGCCGCTACCGGTGACCGAAAGGCATCAACGCCTGTGCATCTGGGTGGGGCTGATGTTCCTGCCGCTGTTCTGGCTGGGCCTGCTCGTGGCGGGCTGGTTCCCGCCACCGACACCCAACATGTCGGTCACCGAGGTCACCGACATGTTCGATGCCGACCGGGCGCGAATTCGCATCGGGGTGCTGATCCTGACCTCGGCCGCTCCCCTGCTGGCCTGCTACGGCGCGGCACTGACCCATCAGATCCGGCGAAGCGTCGGTGCGGCATCACCGTTGGCGACCGCACAGACCCTGGTCGCCGCGTGCCTGATCCTGGAGTTCATCTTTCCCCAGATGATCTGGCAGGCAGGGGCCTTCCGAGCCGAGCGCAGCCCCGATCTGGTCCAGCTCTGCTATGACATGGGCTGGCTGATGTACATCGGCGTCGTCGGCACCGCTATCGTCCAGATGCTGCTCTGCGGCGTTGCGATCCTGCAAGATCGGCGGCCGGCACCTCTCGTCCCGCGGTGGGCGGCCTACGTGTGCTTCTGGTCGGCCATCGGAGTGGCCGGCGGCTCATTCTGCGTATTCACCCGCACTGGTCCGCTCGCCTGGAACGGGCTGATCGCCTTCTGGCTGCTCGCCGTCGCGTTCTTCGTCTGGATGCTGACAATGAGCACGATGATGCTGCGCGCCAGCCGAATCCACGAGGAAGATTCCCATCTCTCCCCGCTCTTCACCTAGGACGCTGCCATGACCGGACCGATCGCCACCAAACTCAGAGTGACCGGCCAGGTCGGCCGGATCGGTGCGCACGTGCTCTACGAGCAGCTACGCCGCCCCAAACCGACGTCTCTTGCCGAGATCCCGCCGGCGGTGGAGGCGCTCACGCCCGAGTGGCTCACTGCCGCGCTGTGCAAAGGCCATCCCGGCGCCTGGGTGACCGGGGTGTCCACCAGCTCGGGAAGTGACGGGTCGACCACCCGGCGAGTGCTTCAGATCGACTACAACGACGTCGGCCAAGCCGCCGGGCTACCGACGTCGGTATTCACCAAGTCCACGCCGAAATTCACCTCGCGGGCCGTCACCGTGCCCGCGGCAGCCCTGGAATGCGAGGCATTGTTCTACGACCGGATCCGGCCCGGCCTGGCGGTGGACGCGCCCCATGGCTACTACCTGGCAGTCGACGCCCGCTCCGGCCGCTCGATGTTCCTCCTGGAAGACGTGGCCACGTCTCGCGGTGTCGTCTTCGGCGATCCGACCAAACACCACATCGACCGCACCCGGGCCGAGTCCATCGTCACCACTTTGGCGACACTGCACGGAACACTCTGGGAGAGCCCGCGGTTCGCCGGTGATCTGGCAGCGGTCAAGAACACCGTCCAATGGCAGACCGACGTCAACGACACCATCGCGTTCCCGAAGCGCACCGTCATCGGGTTCGATCGGGCGGAGTCGGTGTTCCCCACGCAGTTCCGTAGGCGCCGCAACGAGATCTTCGGGGCACTGATGACCTCGCTGACCCTGCACAGGTCCGCCGCCACCACGCTGCTGCACTCCGACGTCCATTCGCGCAATTGGTATTTGACGCCTGAGGGCGGTATGGGGCTCTACGATTGGCAGCTGATCAGCCGCGGATCGTGGGCAATGGACGTCGCCTACGCCCTGAGCTCGGCGCTGACCGTCGACGATCGTCGAGCATGGGAGCGCGACCTCATCGCGTTGTACATTGATCGGCTGCACGCAGCAGGCGGGCCGCGTCTGACCGCCGCGGGCGCCTGGCTGACCTACCGGCAACAACCGTTCCACGGTCTGGTGTTCTGGCTCTACACCATTGGCGCCGGCCGGATGCAGCCGGCGATGCAGCCCGACGACGTGTCGCTGGCCAACTTGGAACGGATGACCAACATGATCGTCGACCTCGACAGCTTCGAAGCCCTAGGCGAGCTGCCGTAACAGGGCAGCTGCGGCGTTGTCACCCCATCGGGTGGCTGATTCCATCGACCCAGCCCCGAACAAGTCGCCGGCTACCCGAACCGGGCCGTCAGTCGGCAGTGCACCCAGCAAGATCTTCGAGCGCTGCCAGAACCCGGGCTCGGCCAGATATCCCGCGACGGGCCATCGGGTCACCACTGCCATATCGCGATGTCCGGCCAGCTCCGGACACAGGCGTTCGATGATCCCTGCGGCCCAGGCCTCGAGTTGCGCGTCGCTGCGACCGAGAAATGAGTCGGTGACCGTGGTGTCGGTGTACACCGTCACCAGGCTGTGCCCGACCGGCGCTCGATCGGGAGACTTGTTGTGTTGCATGAAGATCAGCAGCGCCTCACGATTCTCCACCGTCGGCACCAGGATCGGATAGGCCGCCGTCGTGGTCGGCGCGGTGTAGCCGAGCGACACGCTGATCAGTTTGACGTTGCGCAACTTGTCGCCGAACGCCGGTGAGGCATGGGACAAAGCCGGCCAGATATCACTCGCCCGGTCGTACATGGCACTGATCACCACTCCATCAGCGGTGAGGTCATGCTCCCCACCGTCTCCGTCGACGTAGGAGACGCTCACCCCGGTGGCCGACTCATCAACGCGGGTGACGGTGGCCCCGTAGCGCACGTCGAGCCGGCCAGCCAGTGCGTCGGTAACGGAGCCCAGGCCGCCGCGGACGGTGCGCAACGCACCCGACCAGGCCCCGAGCGCACCCAGCACGCTGAGAGTGGAGGCGTTGTCGGCGCCGCTGCCCGTTGTCAACCGCATCAAGGGATCGATCAGATAGTCGGCCACCTCGCGCCCGAACTGTCTGCGAGCGAATTCGGCCGCCGTCATCGACGGGTCATCGAGGTCGGCTGAGCTGCCCATATCGTAGGAATCGACACCGGCGATGGCCTTGCGCAGCTTCACGAACCCGACCGCCATCCGGAGTTTCGCCACCGTCGACAACGCCGGAGTGAACGGCAGTCGCAATAGCCGGCCGGGGTCGATGTCGATCACCCGGCCATCGCGAACCAGACCGATCACCGCCGATGTATCGTGCAGCCGGTCCTGGAAGCCGATATCACTGATCAATCGCAGATAGCTGGAATAGCCGGCGGTCAGGGCATCGGGTCCGGTGTCGACGAGGTAGCGCCCACAGGTCTGGGTCTCGACTCGCCCGCCTGGCCTGGCGCCCGCTTCCAACACCACAACCGTGGCACCGGCCTGGGTGAGGCGATAGGCAGCCGTCAGGCCCGAAAGACCCGCTCCCACAACGACGACTGATGCCATGAATTCTCCCCGATCCACTCCGTTAACGTTCGTTATCAATACGATAGCGCACGGCGGGATCGCTCCGGTCGCGGTAGCGCAGCTGCCGACCTGCCCGCTGCGGTACCGTTGACGGGTGGCCACCACCCGAAACGAGCGTTCCGAGCGGATCCTGCGTGCAGCGATGCATCTGTTCCACGAACGCGGATTCGACGGCGTCGGCGTCGACCTGATCGGTGAGCGGGCCGGTATGTCCGGGCCCGCCATCTACCGCTACTTCAGCGGGAAGGACGAGATCCTGATCACGCTGGTCGACGAGGCGATCGACCGCGTGCTGATGTCGACCGGCGGCGACTTCGACAATCCGCGCGAGGAGCTCGAACACCTCATCCGCGGGCACGTCCAGCGGGCGTTGGAAGAACGCGAGTTGATGAGCGTGTGGACCCGAGAGCGCAATTCGATTCCCAAGCCGTACCGCTCCCGGCTGCGTTCTCGCATCAACCGGTACATCGACAGGTGGGTGGACTGCCTCGACGCGTGCTACCCGGGCAACAACCGCGAGCTCCTCGTCAGCGCGGTCCATGCGACGCACGGACTGATCGATTCAACGGCATTCTGGCCGGCCCAGTCGTTGAAGCTGCCCGCCCTCGACGATGTCCTGACGGGGATGGCCTTGGCCAGCCTGGAGTATCTGGCGCAGAGCGGCCCGTCTGACGCCACCGGGAAGCTGGCGCCGAGAGTGAACGCCAACTAGGGCCGCCGGCCCCGATACCCAGCGTTGGCGCTCGTCGTGGGCGTCACCGCGCCAGAACAACTGCGGGACGCCGCGGTGTCCATGAGGCGAACGGCACCCCCGCCCGCCGTGCGTCGGCGATCACAACGAGACTCCACACGCACGCCGCAACGCAGATCCCCAGGTAGGGCCACGAATGGAAGAAGCCGCCCCCGAAGAACACGATCGACACGATCGAATAGCAGACCGCCATCACGCTGTAGCAGATCCATTCGAGCAGTGATTGCCCACGACCGTCCGGACGGCGACCCAAGAGGGCGCTGGCCGACGGGGCACCCCACAACAGGGTCGCCATGAAGGACAGCAGATAGAGATCGTCGGCGATGGCGCCCTTGACCAGCGCCCAGCTGATCACACCGGCGGCCAGGGCACCCAGGATGCGGAATCGATGTTGCCCCTGTGTGCATCCCGGCGACAGTTCCTCACGTCCGTATCTGATGGTCTGCCAGGCATATACGGTCTCGGCCAGGAACGTGACGACGATCGCGAACCAGAACAACTGCATGAACCAGTGGTCATAGCGCCCACCGAACCAATCCCGGAAATGCAGCAGGTACGACCCGTCGTGCGGCCACCACAGCGCCGTCATCCACAGGGCCATCGGGTAGACGCGATCGCGATTGCCCATCCGCGCGCCCTCGACGAAGAACACGAACATCGCCAGGATGGACAGCCCACCGATCGCTACGACCGCGACGGCGTTGGCGGATATCGCCGCGAGGACCGCGTCGGGGTCGTAGGTGGTCATATTTTTGAATCATAGCAACTCAAAAATACCCGGGACCGGAATTGGCCTGGGCATTCAGTAGGGTGTGAGCCGTGGTTGCGCCCCGTGCCGACAGCGGTGGGGAGCTGCGCGCCCGGATTCTGACGGCCGCACACGACCTGTTCACCAAGCAGGGCTACCAATCGACGACCACCAAAGAGATCAGTGCTCGAGCCCGGGTCGCCGAACCGACGGTCTTCCGTCACTTCGGCTCCAAGGTGGAGCTGTTCGAGGCCAGCATTCTCGAACCGTTCAACGCCGTCGTCGACGAGTGGACTCAGTCCTGGGCGGACATGCCCACCGAGATCACTCTCGAGGAACTCGCCGAGAACCTGGTGGATGGCTTGTACACGCTGGTCTGGGAGGACCGCCGGATACTCCGCGAGCTGATGGCCGCGCGTTCGGATCCGCAGTCGGCGCTGCATCAGTCGGCGGTCGCGATCAGCGCGCAGTTCCGGGAAGGTTTCAGCTCCGTTCTCGAAGTCGGGGTCGATATCGCGCGCACCAGGGAACTGGTCTACGTCGACCCGCCGGCCACCATCGGTGCAGTCGCCAGCATGATCATCGGCTCCGTGCTGCTGGGCGACTGGGCCTACCCGGCGAACCGGCGCACTCCCGGACGTACCCGGATGGTGCGCGAGATGGCGCGGCTGATCGTCGACGGCATCGCCCACCGGCATTCCTGAGTCCCCAACGATCGCCGGTCTTTCTAAGACATGCTCTCTCTTATATCCTGATACAGGCATTGAACTGCTACGAAACGCACCCATCATGCAAGCGTGACTATTGATGTCAGCACACGCTGTCGCTATATTGACTCAAGGTGGTGCGCGCCACAACGACAGCCCGGTTGGACGAGAGGACAACGATGACTCGGCACTTGGACCAACCCATACCCGCAGCGGCTGTCCCGGTCGATTCCGCATCGCAGCCCAAACGGAACCTGCCCGTCAACATCTTCGCGGCCTTGGGCGTGCTGCTGGTGCTGTTCGAGTGCTACGTCCTGATCAAGTGGGTCACCGGGCCGTTCTTCGTCCGGGTACCCAGTGGCCCTTCGGAGCCCCCCGCGTTGATGAAGGGAATTCTCATCGCCTGGCAGGTGGGCTCGATACCCGCCACGTTGGGGTTGACGTACTGGTTTGTCATCCGGCCCTGGTTGCGTGACCGCAAGCTGGGGATCGACGGCATCCTGGTCATTTCGTTCTTGACGGTGTGGTTCCAAGACCCGCTGTCGTCGTACGGAGGCCACTGGTTCACCTACAACACCTGGATGCTGAACTTCGGATCGTGGGTGAACTCCGTTCCGGGCTGGAACTCGTTCGGCAGGCCGGGCGCGATGCTCAGCGAACCGATCCTGTTCACCCCGTTCGCGTACTGCTACATCTTCGTCATCGTCATGCTCATCGGCTCGTGGTTCATGCGCACAGTGCGCCAACGTTTTCCGAGGCTGAGCAATCTCGGCCTCATTGCAAGCTGCTATGCGTTCATGATGGTTTTCGACTTCGTACTCGAAGGCCTGTTGTGGCTGCCGATGGGAATCTTCGCCTACCAGGGCGGGCACTGGGGCATCTTTGCCGACACCTATCACAAGTTCCCCATCCACGAGGCCCTGACCATCGGAGCCGTCTTTTGTGCGGTCGCGTGCTTCCGCTACTTCCTGAATGACAAGGGGCAGATGATCTTCGAGCGTGGCATCGAGGATGTACGCGGCGGCGAGACCCGCAAGACGGCCGTACGTGCCCTGGCGGCGATCTTCGTGATCCAGGCGACGATGTTCATCGGCTACAACGTGCCCAACTTCTGGGTCGGCATGCACTCCACCGAATGGAACCAAGATATTCAGAAGCGTTCGTACTTCACCTCGGGCATCTGCGGTGAGAACACCGACCGGCCGTGCCCCGGTCCCGCTGTGCCGCTGGACCGCAACAACAACAGCAATCCCGTCAACGGCAGTTCGGGCTACATTGACCAGGACGGAAAGGCGGTGATTCCCCCCGATGCGCCGTGGCAGCGGAAGGTCATCCCGTTCGATCGACCGGGCCAGTGATCATCGCGACTCCCCCACTCCCCAGGCTGTGGGGAACCTCACGCTGTCGTTGTTCGCGAGTGCACTAGCCGGCAAGCCGGTGCCCCTGGAGTTCACGAAGGGCCCCGTCGGTGGCAGCGACGGGTCAACCATCCAGGTGCCCACACACCTGGACCAGGACTCCACCGACGCGCGGTACCTGGTGATCTGCCAGGCCTCGCTGCAACGATCCGGCACCTACCGCAAAGACGTTCTGCGCAAACTCAATTGGGGTGGTTCAGCGGTCGCCCAGCGTTACCTGATGCTGGAAGTCCTCCGATCGTGCATCGCGCTGGAACACATGCTGCCGCGCTCGTTCAACGCGGCCCTGCGCGACGTCGGCGCCGGTGTCCGGCCGTCGGTGTCGGCGACTGAGTCGCTGTCGCGGGCGCGATCGACCGAAAAACTACCTACCGCGCCGTCGTGGTTCGGCGAATTGACACCAGGGCGCATCCTCTCGGCCGGGAACGCCTCGGCGGCTGGGGATTCGGGTGACAAGAAGCTTGCGGCATCCGATCAGCTGCCCGAGCCGGAAGACGAGGACGACGACACCGCCGCCGGCGAGCGCAGCCGGATCATGGAGCTGTTCTCCGCGCCCATGCGAAGTCCGTTCGGCGATGCCCTCCAGAAGTTACTCGGGATGAGCCGCTCGCCCAGCGAAGGCACCGCAGGCGACGAGGTACCCGTCGTCGGGGCCCGGCACGGACGGGGTAACTCCGCCAAGGGGCGCCTGGTTCCCGGCGGCGGACATCCGCGCATCGAGATGGCCGGTGAGCTCGTGGTCGGTGCCGCCTACCCGGAGTGGGACACCCACCGCCGCGCCTATCACGAGGACTGGACATTGGTCGGCGAGTTCGACCCGGCCCCCGCCGACGACGCCGAACCGAGCGGTGCCCCGCCCAACCGCTCCCTCATGCGGGCGATGGCCCGGCTGGGGCTGGCCTGGGAAACCCACCGCGCCGAGCCGATGGGTGACAACCTCGACCTGTCCGCGCTCGTCGATCTGCAGACGAATGTCGCCGCGGGACATGGCGGTGAAGCCCTGGTGTACACCGCGTCAAGACGTACCTCTCGGCGCCTAGGGGTACTGGTCCTGCTCGATGCCACCGGGTCGACTGCCGAGACCACGGACGGCGAAGTGGTGTTCGCCGCGCAGCGCAACCTCGCCTTCGAGGTGACCTCTGCCCTCGACCAACTCGGAGTGCGCACCGCGACCTACGGCTTCTACTCCCAAGGCCGCCGCAATGTGCGCTTCCTGCACGCCAAGTCGTTCGACGAGCCGTGGTCCGCGGCCGCGCAGCGTCGCTTGCTCAGTATCGGACCATCAGGATTCACCCGACTCGGGGCCGCGGTCCGGCACGCCACGAACCTCGTGGCCACCCGGGCCGGCACCGACCACCAGTTGGTCGTGGTGATCGGTGACGGCGTGGTCTTCGACCACGGCTATGAAGGGCGATATGCCACCGAGGATGCCCGGTTCGCGATCGAGGAGGCGACGCTGCGCGGCGTCGCCATTGCCGGATTGTCGGTCCGCCCGACACCGGACGAATCGGTATGGCCCCCAGCCCAACACCGCGTCGTCCACGACGCGGACGAATTGGCTCCCCACGTGCGCGATTTGTTCGGCGGAGCACTCGGACGGGCTCGCGGGACACAGCGTCCACAACACACACAGAGGAGTGTGCATGTCAGTGCAGGAGTTTGAGCGCGTGGACATTGATCATCAGTCGGCAGACGTTCCCTACTACTTGCCGATCGGCAACGAGGTCACCGTTTTTCGTGCGGCCTGGGAGATGGGTTTGCCGGTGATGCTCAAAGGTCCCACCGGGTGCGGTAAAACTCGTCTGGTCGAGCACATAGCGGCGTCGCTGCAGATTCCGCTGCACACGGTGTCCTGCCACGAAGACATGACCGCCTCAGACCTGCTCGGCCGATTCCTGTTGATCGGTGGCGAAACCCGCTGGGTCGATGGGCCTCTGACCACCGCCGCCCGCGAAGGTGGCATCTGCTACCTCGACGAGATCGTCGAGGCACGCCAGGACGCGGTGGTGGCGATCCACTCCCTGGCCGACCATCGCCGGGAGTTGAGCCTGGAACGCCTCGGCGGGCAGACGGTCAAGGCCACGCCGGGTTTTCAGCTCGTGGTGTCCTACAACCCCGGATATCAGAGCATCCTCAAGGACATGAAGCCATCGACCCGTCAACGCATGGTGGCGATCGAACTCGAATACCCCGATCCTGCTCACGAGGCGGAAATCGTCCGGCACGAATCCGAGCATCACGACGCCAGAGTCGACGACTTGCTGCGCTTTGCCCAGGCGGTCCGGAAGGTGGCGCACCCGGGAATGCGGGAAGTGTGTTCGACCAGAACACTTGTCGCCGCCAGTCAGCTGATGCGGGCCGGGCTCACCTTCCGCGATGCGACCATCGCCGCCATCGCCGGCCCGCTATCCGACGACCAGGAGCTGCGCCGCGGCCTCATTGCCATGATTGATTCCTACGCTGACTGACACAACGGACGGCCGGCGAGCGGTAGCGGCCAAGAACCGGGAGCGCCTCCTGGCGGCCGCGATCGAGATCTTCGCCCAACGCGGGTACCGGGGAACGACCACGCGGGACATCGCGGCGGCGGCGGGCATCACCGAACGAACCCTGTTCCGCCATGTTCCGTCGAAGGCAGCGCTTTTCCAGGAGGCTGTGGCCGGCCCGGTCGAGTGCTTCTTCGCCGATTTCCGGGAGTCCTGGGCAGCCCGTCCACGTGGCTCACGCGACTCCGAGACGGAGATCCGCGAGTTCTTCGGCAGTCTGCGCACCGTGCTGGAGGGTGAGCGGGCCCTGCTGCAGGCGTTCCTGGCCGCGATGTCCGTCGACGAGGCCGAGGGGCTGGGCGATCTGCGTTCCACCTTCACACCGGTGATCGATTCGCTGGTCGATATCTTCGCCGTCGAAGCCGAACTGCGCGGCTGGACAGCCGATCACGGTATCGCGGTGCGGCTCATCATCGGCATGGCGTTCTCGGCCACCGTGCACCGCGATTGGCTGTTCACCGATGAGCAGCTGGGCGACTTCGAATACCTGATCAACCAGCTCACGCAGATGACGCTGTGGGGACTCGAAGGGCCTCGGACACAGTGACACCACTGTCGCCGGCAGCGGCTTCGGCGTTGATGGCGCGGATCGTCAGGACTGAGAACGTCACGATCCACACGAAGAAGACGATCATCGGCACGTAGAACACCAGGACGCCGTTCTGCGAGAACGGTCCGGTCTTGAAGAACAGCAGCAGACTGGCTTCGCACATGAAGAAGCTTGCGAACAGGTTGAAGTAGGCCGACCAGCGCGGGTAGGCGGGCCGGGCGCTTTTGTCCATCAGGATGCTGATAGCCAGGGCGATCTGGAACAGCGCGAACGGGGCGCCGGTGAACAACACACCCAACCAGCCCAGGTCGTTCAAAGCCTGTGTCACGTCCGGACTCGTCTCGCCGGGACGCCACGCGGCTGCCCCGAAGAAGAAGCCGATGAACATCACCACGACAACCTCGGCGGCGACCGAGATCAACATGACGTTGAACAGGATCGGCCACTGGCCTTCCCTCCGTCGGACCATCTGGATGATGCTGGCGCTCCACGTGGTGTACAGAATGCTCGAGAAGATGAAGATCACCGTGGCCACCCTGATTCCCGTTGTGTGGGCGAGGTAGTCGGCCACCACCGCGGCAGCGGGGTCTGCCGCGGATGGCGGCAGGATGTACTGGCCGCTCGCGACGACGATCGCGGCGAACGGCCAGAAGAAGGCGAAGGCGAATCCGGTATAGGTGCAGAATTTCAAGACTCGCGGGTCGAAGCCATCGGTGCGCATATCTCGTGTCCTATCGTTGCGAATTCTCATAGGGCGGTCTGGGCATGGGGACACCCGGGCCCGGGCAGGTCGCTGCGTCAACCCCCGACGAACACATGTCGTTCACCAGGTAAGACGGATAGCCCTCGGGGAATGGTCCGGAGTGCAGGGCGAAGAATTGCTGCGGAATCATGTACAGCAGAACAAAACTCAGGTGAACAGCGCCATAGATCGCGAAGAACTTCACGAGCTGTCGCCCTCTGAAGTTCAGCTTGAGTGTGCTGATCCCGCGCTCGACGAACGTCTGGCCGCGGTCATCGCGGAAGTGGCTCAGGCAAGCGATGGCGCCCAGCCCGAAGCCGCCGAATAGGAGGGTTTCCGACAACGGTATCTGGTAGGTCTCGCCGGCGAAGAGAGTGATCGCGCGGATGCCGCCGGGGTAGGCGTAGACGCCGGTTCGCAGAACCAGACCCTCGATCATCGTGTCGCTGATCGTCAGCCCCAACACGATCGCTCCGACGGTCCCGGCCACACCGAGCCTCGGCCAGCGGGCCTTCACCTTGCGAATAATCCAGAGGACAATGATGACCTGCGAATACACCAGCGCGGTGTAAGCCGGCGGCACGATCAACAGCGGCTCGGGCAGGCGATTCGCGTTCGGGCTGATCCAGGTGGGCCAGGCCCCGTTGGCCCACGCGCCCCGATTGATCAGGTGCGAGTTGTAGAACAACGTCACCGACGTGTAGTTCATCACCATGTCCCAGAAGAACACCGTCGACGCGGCCAGGGCGATCATCGCATCCGTCGTGAGATAGCCCTGTTGCCGCCACGGCCGGACCACCCAGAAGTACAGCAAGACAACGGCCCCTGTCGGGATCGCGATCTGCAATGCCGTGAGCATCGCCGATTGCCACACCGGAATAGGATCCGGCCCGGGATCGGTCGGCACGAAGTTTGGGCCGGCAACCCACCTGACCATGACGACGATCTGAAACGCCAGCAGCAGCCCGCCGATGCCTGCCCACCACAGGACGGGGCGCAGGCGCCGCGCCTTCGACCCGTCGACGACGCCACCGGCCGGCACGTTCCCCCGCTGGATCGTCGCCACACCAAGTCCTATCCATCGTGCTGGACCACACCACATGCAAGTGCCACTCGCATTATGAGGCGAGCCGACTCACAAATGCAAGTGCCACTTGCATAACAGTGGTAGCCGTAGGATCGTGGCATGCAACAAGGGCCTCGTCGCGACGCAAGGACCCGGATACTCACCGCGGCGCGGGCGCTGTTCACTGCGAACGGCTATAAGTCGACCACCACAAAAGAGATCGCCGTGGGCGCCCAGGTTTCCGAGCCGACGTTGTTCCGCCTGTTCGGCACCAAATCAGACCTGTTCGAGGCCGCGATCCTCGAGCCGTTCTCCGAGTTCATCGACGGCTGGATTCGGTCGTGGCATGAGTTCAGCACGGACTCTTCGGTCGAACAGCTGGCCGAGAGTCTGGTGGACGGGCTGTTCAAGCTCGTGCAGCAGGACCGCCGGCTGTTTCAGGAGCTGATGGAGGCACGTGCCGATCCGGGCAATCCCCTGCACAAGTCGGCTCTCTCCATCAGCTGGCGTCTTCGAGAAGGCCTCAGGGCCGTGCACGACGCGGGACTCGAGATCGCCACCGATCATCACCTCGATCGCCTCGACCCGCCGGCAACCATCGCGTCGGTGGGTGCGATGGTCATCGGCGCGGTGGTATTGGAGGACTGGATCGTTCCTGCCGGATTTCGTTCTCCAAGCCGTGCTCGGATGATCAAGGAGATCGCGATGCTGATCGCATACGGGATCAGCGGCCGACCCGCCTAACTTGCGAAATACACCGTCAGCATTGCTGTGCAGACCGCCAGGCAATGCACTTCGAACAGGGTGCGCAACCGAGTGGGCGCATCCCTGAGTTCCATGAAGTACAGGCCCACGAATCGGACTTTGACGAACGCCACGAGCAGGATCACGGTCGTCGCGACCTGATGGTTGTGGATGCCGTGATCGGCACCCAGGTACCACGAGAGCAGCGTCGCCGCGATGAGTATCCCCCACACCACAACGAATGGGCCGCGCAGGAGTTCGGCGAAAGTGACTGGCGCGCTGTGGTTCACCGGGACCTCACCTCACGAAGTACAGCAACGGGAACAGCACGATCCACAGCAGGTCGACCATGTGCCAGAAGCAGGCACCGCCTTCGACAAAGGCGAACTCCTTGACCGTCAACCGTTCCTTCTTGGACTTCACCATCAGGTAGACCAACACGGCCATCCCGACCAGCAAGTGGAAGAAGTGCAGACCGGTCAGAATGTAGAAGTACATCCAGAATTCGTTCGTGGCCGGGGTGATGCCGTGACCGACCTTGCTGGTGTACTCGCTGACCTTGAGGACCGAGAAGCCCAGTCCGCACACAAACGCACCGGCGAAGCACTTCGGTGCGATGCTCAGCGCCCGGCGGCGAATCGCGCGCAGTCCCGTCACCACCAGCACCGAACTGGTCAGCAGCAGAAGAGTATTGATCACTCCGTACAGCTGCGTCAGCCGGGCCGACGACTCGTTGAACAGCTCGACGTTGCGCGACCGATAGACCAGGTAGGTGATGAAGAACCCGGAGAAGACGGTCATGTCGCCCAGGATGAAGATCCAGGTTCCGTCTTCACCCGGCGTATGGGGTATGCCTGCCCTTCGTGACCCGGCGCGATTGATCGCCGTATCGGTCACGCAGAACTCTCGGGGCTGGTGAACGCCAGCCGATCGCGAGTGTTGTCGACGTCGGCGTACGCGACTCCCGGCACTCCGGCTTCGGCGTCAGCCTGCAGCTTGGCCGCCTGCTGGTTGATGACCTTCAACGACACAACGATCATCACGACGATCTCACCGAAGAAGATGACGACGGGGAACCAGAACGCACCCACCCCGTCGTAGGCGAAGGGGCCGTCCTTCCAGAACACGATCAATGCCGCCGGGAAGATCAGGAAGCCGCACCACAGGTTGAAGTAGCCCACCCAGCGGGGATAGATCGTGGGCACATTGTGATCCTTGAAGATGGCGGCGGCGATCACGAAGAACCAGATGGCGAACGGCGGCCAGGTGAACAGCCAGTCGAACCACACCCAGTCATTGGCGAACTGGATGATCTGCGGGTCCATCTCGTCCGCCCGGTAGGCGCAAACCGCCCAGGTCATCGGGATGAGCAAGAAGAACACGGATCCACCGCCGACCAGGGCGATCGAGGCATACGTCAGGAAGGGGTATCCCCGCTCCATCCGCCGCATGAAAGTACTTACGACGACCCCCCACGTCGCCCAGAAACTCCACGCGATGATCTGGATAATCGAACCGATCTGAATCGCAAACCTGCGGTCGATGAAGACCTGCCGCAGTTCCTCGGCGCTGAGCGTGGGGCTGGGCGCAGGCACGAATCGCATCAGGAAGCCCTGAGCCACAAGCAGTCCGACGACGACCACGGCCGCCGACCAGGTGAACGCCTTGGCGACGCCCTTGTCCATCTCGATCTGTCTGATCACCGGTTCCTCCGCCTCTCCCGGCACGTTCACCTTTGTGAGACGCACCACATCAGAATTAGCGTAAAGAGCACCCCTCGCTTTAGCAAGTGTCACTTTCGATAATCAATAGTGCCGCTTACTCCGTCAGTGGCGATACGATGTCTACATGGCCGATGCGGAACCAACTGGCCCACGCGCACGCCGCGGGCCCCGCGAGGTACAAGACCTCGTCCTCAAGGCGGCAGATCGACTGTTCACCAGCCAGGGCTACCACGGCACCACAACACGGCAGATCGCCGAGGAGGCCGGCGTCGGCGAACCGGTCATCTTCCGCAACTTCGGCAGCAAGGCAGGCCTTTTCGAGCAGGCAACGCTGCGACCGTTCACTGAGTTTCTGACCAATTGGGTGTCGTCATGGGAGCGCGAGCAGCCGGCCACCACCAACGCCGAGAAGATCGTCCGGTCGTTCGTCACGGGCTTCTATGGAGTGGTCGACGAGCATCGCGAACTGATCAAGACGCTGATCTCCGCGAGAGCGCAGGGCGGCGATCAGGAGCTCGACCGAGTTTCCGCGGCGGTGAGTGACAAGGTCGCCGAGGCACTGCGCATCATGCGGCGAGCCCTGCTCGATCATGGCGAGCCGAGACACTATGACCGACTCGATCCGCCCTTGACTGTTGCGGTGAGCGCCGGTGCGGTGATGTCTGTTCTACTGCTTGATGATTGGCTCTTTCCGTCTCGGGAACGCCGCCCCAGCAGGAAGAGGCAGATCGACGAGCTGACGCAGATGCTGCTGCACGGAATCGCACACCGCCAGACGCCCCCGCCCTAGCTGCTGAGCCGGCGTTCGTCGTGGGTGATGGCTTTGAACGTCATCACCGACATCACCACCATCCAGGTGAAGAAGTCGACCGCGACGAGCCAGAACGCCAGCATGCCGTTGTAGGCCAGTGGGCCGGTCTTGAACAGCCCCATGAAGCTCGCCGGTGCCATCGCGATGGCGGCGTAGAGGTTGTAGTACGCGACCCACCTCGGGTATGCGGGGCGGGCATTGCAGTCTCGGAAGATCGCCACCGCGATGATGACCATCAGGATGCCGAAGGGCGGCCAGGTGTAGAGGAACAAGAAGAACCCGAGATCCAGAAACGCCTGGACGATCGCAGCATCCTCAGCGCGAAAGGCCATGACCGTCCACGACACGGCGATCGTGGTGATGACAGCGGCACCCCCGCCCACGTTCGTCAGTGCCGCAATGGTCAGAACAGGCACGCGCTCCATCCGCCGGACGTACAGAAGCACGGGCGCGGCCCATGTCACCCAGAACGACCAGAAGAAGGTGCACAGCGCGGCGCCGATGAGGATGGAGCGCTGATTTTGCGCAACCCAATCCAGCGCAGCAGTTTTGGGCATCGTCGGTGACGGAGGAGGAACCATCTGCATGAGCCAGCCGAAGCCGATCACCGTCATGGCGACGAGCGCCAAGCCGCTCCACACGAGTATCCGCATCACCGTTGGGTCGATGCGAAACTCTGCCAACCAGCCATGGTGGACCGCTTCGGCGTCGCCGGCCCTGTCGATCTTCGCCGTTGTCATCAGAGCTCCTTTGTTCAGCGGAGCACCGTTGCGCACATCGGCATGCCCGCGCAAGGCGTACTAATCGGACGCACCAGCCAGCGCCTCATCGTTGCTGGCAGAGGGCTGTTTCATTATTATTTCAAAATGGCCGGGCCGGGGCGCCGAGACACCACAATCGATGACCGCATCGTGTCCGCAGCTCGGGCGGCATTCGGCCAATACGGGTACAACGCCACGACGACCAGCAGCATCGCCAGACGCGCCGGCGTTTCAGAGCCCGTGATCTATCGCCACTTCGGCACCAAGGAAGCCCTTTTCGACGCGGCCGTGCTCACCCCGTTCACCGAATTCCTCACCCGCCACTTGGCTGAATGGCAACAACGCCGGCCCGGGTCTCGGCCTGCAATCGACGAGGCCGAGGAACTCTTCAACGATCTGATCCGGCTTTTCATGGACGAACGCGACATCGCACTGCCGCTACTGGCCGTCTACCACTTCGGCGATCCCAGCGGGACTCTGAAACGACGTCTCGAACAATCGATGCGTCAGGTTGTCACCCTTGTCGAGCAGCGCTCGGCCAGCGAGGCGTCCACCCGCGAGTACAGCGGCGTTGATATCCCCGTGCTGGCCCGAATCATGGTTGGTGTCTGCTTTTCTCTCGTCACTTTCCCGCACTTGTTCGACATGGACCAGCTTCCGCGGACCCGCTTCGTCCACGAAATGGCCCGACTCACGATGCACGGAATCGAATTTCGCAACCACCCGCTACGCGAGGATCTCGGTCATCGCGCGGCACCTGCCGACCTCGCCCCGCATATCGATCACCAAACCAGGCTGCTGCCGCGAGCTGTTTCCGACGAATTGTGGGCCCGCGTCGAGTCAGTGCTTCGGTCCGCCGCCACGGCTACCAGGCGTGGACGACTCCCGATCGACGATCGGCTCGCCCTCGAAGGGGTGATAGACGTTCTGTCCAACGACATACCGTGGCGGGACCTCCCGCGGACCCGGTATGGAATCTCAGGTGTCAGCTGTTGGCGCAGGCTCAAAAAGTGGCAGGAGCGCGGCGTTTGGCCTGCTGTTGCAGACATTTTGCGATCCGAGGGCATCGAGGTGACGTCGTAGCGGTCGGTGACGCGATTTCCCTGCGATACGACATTTGGACAGCTAGTGTCGTACTGTCGCATGGCGGGCGCGTCGAAAGGAATTGCTCATGGAGGCACGGGTCCAACGCATCTTGATCTGGGCGGGTCCGGCGATGGTGATCATCTGGTTCGCGATGTTCATCTTCGTCATGGGTTTCTTTCCGCCGTCACGGCCCAGCGCCACTGCTGACGAAATCCGCCAGCTCTACGCGGATAACACCATATTGATCAAACTCGGGCTCGTCGTGGTGATGGCGGCGTCAGCGCTACTCGTTCCCTGGGCCGCGGCGATCTCCGGACAGCTCAAGCGAATTGACGGCGCTCGCGCACTGGCGGCGACCCAGTTGGTCTCCTGCGGACTACTCTCCCTGGAGTTCATCACCCCCATCGGAGTGTGGATGGCGGCATCGTTCCGCTTCGACGGGCGGGCCCCCGAGGTCACCGAGGCGTTGCACGACGTCGGATGGATCCTTTTCGTCACCGTGATCTGGTCGCTGTGGATCCAGATGTGGTGCATCGTGGCGGCGATATTCATCGACAAGAACGACCCGCCCATCCTGCCGCGCTGGCTGGGCTACCTGACCGCATGGGCCGCATTGTTGATCACCCCCGCGGGAATGGTGCTGTTCTTCAAGACAGGTCCATTCGCCTGGAACGGCATCGTCGGGATCTATATCCCACTGGCGGCCTTCGCCATCTGGATGGGGGCAATCAGTTACGAAGTGCACAAGGCACTCACTCGGCAGATCGCCGAGGGCACCAACCCACTGTGAGCGGTAGCGGCCAGTCGGTTGCGTAGTCTTGCAGCATGGATGAAGCCACGGCGAGTGTGGTGCGCGCTGCGCGGCAGGCCTTTATCAAGTACGGCCCCGACCGCACGACCATGTCTGACGTGGCCCGCTCGGCGGGGGTGGTTCGTCAGACCCTGTACTACACCGTGTCCAGCCGTGATCAGCTGCTGGAGCTGGCGATGGTGCAATGCTGCGAAGAACTCCAGGAACAAATCGATTCGTGGAATCTCGGCGACGTTGAAGACCTCGACGAGGCACTCGTCGAGTTTCTCGCCAGGGCAGTCGAAATCACTCATGGGGATGAAGAGCTGGCGGCCCTGTCGGCCAGCCTGCCCGCCGAGCGCGCAAAGGCGGTCTTCGGCGAATCCCACCCCATCGAGACGCTCATCCGGGATAGCTTGCACCCGATATTGGCTCGAGCCGAATCCAGCGGCCGACTCCGGCCCGGTGTCACAACCGAAGAGGCCAGCCGCTGGCTGCAAGGTGTCTTGACGTTCGCGCTGCTTCGCGATGACCCGAGACCAGAGACGCTACGTGAGGAGTTGCGCAAGTTTGCGCTGCCGTCGGTGTTGGTCACTGATGAAAGGCCCGCCCGCCGACGGCGGAGTCAGTGACCGGTATCGGGGACGAAGGTGTTGTTGACCGGCATCCGGAATCCAGGGCTGCCCGGGCAGGGCCCATAGGCTGTGGGTACCGTCGAGTTCGGGTTGCCGGGGATGTTGCACAGGCCGTTGATGAGATGGGCCGGATAGTCGTCGGGATACGGCGAGGCATGCAGTCCGGCGGGAATTTGCACCAAGAGCAACGCCCACATAGACATCGCGAAGACCGCGATAGTGGCGAAGACCGTCACCACCGTCTTGGCGGCCGGCCTGAATGACTGCAGACCTCGCTCGACGATCGTCTCGCCCTTGTCGTTCTTGAAGTAGCGGACGGCGGCGAAAGTTGTGAAAACGATTCCAGTGGTGAGGTATTCCGCCCACGCGTAGCGCTGACCATTGGAGAACAGCGAGAAGTCGGCGGGCGCACCGGGAAGCCCCCACAAGTTCGACAGGAAGGTCGGCGCCTCGAGGCAGCCACCCAGGATCAGGCCGTATCCGTAGGCGAACGCCATCAGGGCGAAGGTGCTGATCTGCGGGAATCGCCGCTGCACCAACCGCATCCCGTGGTTGATGATGATCGCGAAGCCCAATAGCCCGAACGGGTAGATGAGCATGATGAAGACCGGCTGAGGCATCAGCCCGGCGGTAGGGTTCACCACACCCGGTGCCTGGGCGACCCAGGTGTTGACGTTCAGCCACTGCGAGCTGTACATGAAGTTCGGCTGCATCCAGTTGACCATCGGATCCCAGAACAAGGTGAAGAACCCGGCGATGACGATGATCGCGTCGAAGGCCAGCCGTCCTTGCCGAACACACTGGCGCACCACGTAAGTGCCGATGACGGCGACGGCAATGACCATGATCGTCTCGTATGCCCGGGCTACCCACCAGGACATGTCTGCGGAATCGCGAGTAGCGGATACCGGGGCGGGAGCAGAGGCCAGCCAGGCGCCCCAGGTCCACAGCGCGTAGGCGACGATCAACCCGCCGATCACCGCCAGGATGACCGGTGCCGGAACCTGGCGCGCCGGTACGGACGTCGGAAATGACGTGCGGTGATCCGCCGAGACGGTCGACATCGAGCCTCCATTCGGGGCCGGCGCAGGCAACAGCTCTGTCGCACATCACGGTATATCAATCTGCGACACTACGACAAATATTGTCGTAGTGTCGCAGATTGAGCACCCGAGAAAGCAGCAACGCAAAAACTGAACACGCCAAGCAGCCACCGGAGCCAAACTGGTCATTGACAGCCAGACGGCGCCGTGCCTATTTTGAGACGAATCTATCCATTAATTGATGCCGGGCCTCAGGTGCCCACTCGGGCAGGCCGAGATCGGTAGATGTCTCTCTTGGACAGCAACACTCACGAATATCAGAATCAGAGAGGTCGCCATGGCAACTGATCGAAGCCTGTTTTCCGAGCGCAGCCAACGCGCGATCTTGTGGTGGGGTATTGCCTTGGCAATCGCGTACATCGCCGCGTTTGCACTTCTGCTGCAACAGGTTCCCCTGAAGAATCCAGCCTGGTCAGCTCAGCAGGTGGCCGACTGGTACGTCCGCAACAGCACCCGCATCAAGTGGGGCGCGGTGATATGTAGCTGGACCGGTGCGTTCATGATGCCGATCTTGGCCGTCGTCGCCGTACAGATGGCGCGGGTGGAGACCGGCGGCTTCAAGATTTGGAGCGTCCTGTCGTTGGTCAGTGGGGCGCTGATGTCGCTGTTCTTGATGCTCCCGCCGATGTTCTGGGGCGTCGCCGCCTACACCGCACCGCGCAAGGATCCAGAAGTCACGACACTCATGCATGAGCTGGCCTCGCTGACGATGACGACCACCGATCAGTTCTACATCTTCATGTGGGTCGGCGTGACCGTCATCGCCCTGCGCCCGGCTACCCAGCTGATCAAGAACAACCCGTTCCCGCGGTGGTGGGGGTACTTGTCGTTGTGGATCACCATCATGTTCGAAGCCGGCGCGATCGCCTTCATCCCCCGCAGCGGCCCGTTTGCGTGGAACGGCCTGTTGGTGTTCTGGTCCCCGTTGATCCTGTTCTCTGCCTGGATCGCAATCCAAAGCTGGTTGGTCTTCCGGGCACTGCGTGGCCAGGTCGCCGATCCCGACCCTGAACTCGCACCCAGCCAGGCCGCCGCCACCGTCTTCTGAGTATCGGGCGGACCGGTGAAATCACCTGAGCTGGATGCCAATTACGACTACATCGTGATCGGCGGCGGCCACAACGGGCTGAGCGCAGCATGCACCTTGGCGGCTTCCGGGGCTACCGTGCTGGTCCTGGAGCAGCGCCCGCACCTGGGTGGCCTGGCCAACAGCGGCGCATTTTGTCCCGAGGCCCCACACCACATCCTGAGCCTCGGTGCCATGGACGACATGTTCATGTCATGTACGAGCTTCATCTCCGATCTGGATCTGCCGAAGTACGGCTATCGCGGCACTCCGGTAGAAGCGCCCTACGGTTGGATCGGCGAAGACGGCTCCACCCTGCTGCTGTTTCACGATATGGATCGCACATTGGCCGAGGTGCGGCGGTTCTCGGCCGCCGACGCCCGAAGTTACGCAGACCTACAGCCTGCCCTGTCGTGGATCTTCGAGGCGCTCAGCACCGTCATGCCGCACCATCCCGCGCAGCTGCCGAAAGCCGAGCTGGGCAAGCTCATCCTCAAACTTGCCCCGAGTCGGGCAATTCGGCGCCAGTTGGGCCGGATCATGTCACACAACCTGGTCGACCTGATGGCCGACACCTTCCAGTCCGACCAGATGCGGTCCCTGACCACGTACTGGGGCAGCATGATCGGGCCGATCGATCACGATGGCGGCGGGTTCTACTGTGTGGGGCTCGCGGCGGTGCATCTAAAACCCGGCGTGATCCGACCGTTGGGTGGGATGGGCGCGGTGATGACCGCTATGGCAACGTATGCCGCGGAACGCGGCGCCCAGATCCGCACCGAGACGGCGGTTGCGCGAGTGATCGTCGAGCGCAACCGAGCCACCGGCGTCGAACTCGCCGATGGCACCGAGATCGGCGCCACGCAGGGGGTGCTCGCCGCTGTGCCTCCGCAACTGGCCTACGGCGGGCTACTCGATGACGGAGTGCTGGATTCGGCGACCCGGGCCAAGGTTGCCATTCTGCCGGCCAGCGGCAACAACTCCGCAACGTTCAAGATCGACATCGCCCTATCCGGACGCGCCTGCTATCCGCGGGGGGCGAAGCAACGCGCGAAGATCGACGGGTTCGACATCCGCAAGACCGCGCTCATGACCGGAACGTTCGACGAGAACATTCGCCAATTGGCAGCAATCCGTGCCGGGGAGACGTTGCCCAAGCCTCCGGTCTACATGGCGGTCCTGTCCGCCAACGACTCTGGGCTTGCTCCGCAGGGCCAGGATGTGGTCTACCTGGCGGCCAACGTGCCGGCCCAACCCCGCGATGGCTGGGAGAAGGCCAAGGGTGTGATATCGGCGGCGATCATGGAATCGGTGGCCAGCCATCTCGACGGTTTCGACGCGGAGATCGGCCGGATCGAAACCAGCCCAGCTGATTTCGGCACGCAGTTCGCCACGCCGAACGGATCGTACTTTCACGTCGACATGACTCCGCTGCGGCTCGCCATGAACAGGCCCGCGCCCGGCTTGGGCGGCTACCGCTCGCCGGTGACGAACTACTTCCACGCCGGAGCGGGCTCACATCCCGGAGGTGGCGTGAGCGGGTGGCCTGGTCGGCTCGCTGCGCAGACCGCGCTGGGGCAGTACGACTAGCTCGGTGCCGATCGCGAATGTAGCTGTCCGACTTGGCGCTGCAGGTCTGCGATCGTGGCGGCCAGCTCGGCCACCGAGGGCGTCTTATCCGCGTCGACTTCGTCGATGTGGGTCTCGATGGCACGACGTAGATATACGGTGACGACGATCAGCCATAGTGCGAATACCACAACGGGCAGCCACCACGACAACACGCCATTCCACGCCAAGGGCCCCGTCTTGAAGAATACGTTGAACGTGCCTGCGCAGAAGATGAGCGCCACCCAGAGATTCCCGTAGCCAAGCCACCGCGGGAACACCGGAACGGGCCGGCGGTCGATCAAGATGGCGACGCCGAACGCCGCGACCTGAACGGCCGCGGTCCCGGTGAGGCCCACGAAGGGAATCCACGCCATATCGTTGAGGAGTTCGATCAGCTGTGGGTCTCGGTCGGCGCGGAATGTTGCTGTCTGCCAAAAGAAGAGCAGGTAGAGGAATTCGAGCACGAACAGCATCCCCAGCCCGAACTCCGTCATCGACAAGATCGGGAACCGGCCTTCGATGCGACGCATCTGCACTGCGATCGAGACGGCGAATATCCCGAGCAGAACCGCGGCGACCATCGTCACGATCATGCCCCAGCGGATCGTGGTGGCGTGTCCGATGATGATCGCAGTGGTTTGGTCGGCGCTGAGTGCGGGAGAGGGCGGCGGAAAGAATCGCGCCAGGCCGACGAATCCGAAGGCCATCAGAACCAGGACCCCGGCACCGCTCCAGCCGGCGGCTCGGTGAATTGTCCGACTCATTTGCATTCTCCAGGGGTCGTGGACTTCAGCAGGGTGATCTGTTCAGTCATTGGCTTGTGGCCTTGAGTTGCGCCGCGAGCAGCCGGTCGAGATCGGCTCGCATGCGCTCGAACTCCGTCGGCTCGTCGTCGGCCATGGTGTCGACGGCCTTGGACAGGAAGATGGGATTGATGATCATCCAGGACGCGAACACCGCTAGCGGCATGTACCACGCGATGATCCCGTTCCAGGCCAGCGGCCCATTGTGGAAGAACACGTTGAAGGTTCCCGGCATGAACATCAACGCAACCCACAGGTTGTAGTACCCCAGCCAGCGCGGGAAGATCGGCTGGGCCCGGCGGTCGAGCAGCACCGCGATGCCGAAACAGGCGACTTGGAGCACTGCCGTCGACGTCAGGCCGACGAACGGTATCCAGGCCATATCGTTGAGCAGCTGCACCAATTCCGGCGCCCGGTCTACCCGGAAAGTCGCTGTCTGCCAGAAGAACAACAGATAGATGAACTCGAGGACGAAGATCGCACCGAGTCCGAACTGGATCATCGCCAGGGCCGGGAAGCGTCCTTCAATACGCCGCATGTGGGTGGCCATCGACACCGCGTACGTCATCAACAGCGATGACGCGAACATCCCGAGGATCATCCCCCACCGGATCCGGGTCCGGTTGTCGATGATGAATTGCGCCGTTTGCACCGCGCTCTGCCCGGGAGACGGAGTTGGTACGAACCGAGCGATCGCGATGAGTCCGATTGCCATGAGGATCAGACACAGCGTCCCACTCCACGCGCAGAACTTGTGGACCCTGCGATTCACCGGTCCTCCTAGGCCAGCAGGTACATACCGACGAGCAGACCCAGCAGCACGACGCAATACCCCTCGAAGATCGCGCGTAATGCCAGCGGAGCGTCCCGTAGCTCCATGAAGTACATCCCCACCAGGCGCACCTTGAAGACCGCGACGACGAAGATGATCAGGCTGGCAGGCACGTGGCCGCCGCCGCCCAGCCCGTGTTGAGTGCCCAACGCCCAGGAGACGACGGTCAGGGTCGTCAGGGCCAGCCAGGCGATCGACGCATTGCTACGAATCAGGGTTCTCATGATCACCGCACCAGGAAGAGCAGAGGGAAGATGACGATCCACAACAGATCCACCATGTGCCAGAAGCATCCGCCGCCCTCGAAGAAGGCGATCTGGGTGCGCGAGGGCTCCGGGTTGCGGGCCAGCCGTGACAGCGCCAGCAGGACCCCGAGCCCGATGACGACGTGGGCAAGATGCAGGCCGGTCAACACGAAGTAGTACATGTAGAACTCGTTGGTGCTCGGCGTGATGCCCGCGCTGATCTTCTCGTGATACTCGAAGACCTTGACGATCACGAAGCAGCATCCGACCGCGAACCCGGCGAGAGTCAGCCGCGGGGCAAGTGCCCGCCAGCGTTCGGATCTCAGCGCCAGAACAGCGAACACCACCAACACCGAACTGGTCAGCAAAACCAGGGTATTGATGGCGCCGAAGTTCCGGTTCAACGCGTCCTGCGACTGCGCGAACAACTCACGGTTCTCACCGCGACGGCTCAGGTAGACCACGAACAACACGGTGAAGACCAGCATGTCGCCAAAGAGCAGCACCCAGATTCCGGGTTCACCAGGGATGTGCTTGGCGGATGCGGCAGACTCGCTAGCGGTGGCCTCCGGCTGTCCGATCACCTCCGATGCGGACATGCTTCGGCGCCTCCTCATTCTTTGAGATTGACTGTCTCATATTCTAAATGTGGCCGCTGACACAGTCAATATCAAGCGAGTGGTTCTATCCCTGCGGGTGGCTCGCGATTCTTGACAGCCGTCTCGCGGGAACCTTATTTTTGAGATACGCGATCTGAAATTGGTCTAAGGAGTTGAGGCATGGCCACCCCCCGCAGCCGTTTCTCGGAACAGAGCCAGCGCGCGATCCTGTGGTGGGGTATCGCACTGGCCGTCATCTACACCCTCTCGCTGATCTTCCTCCTCCAGCAGGTCCCGACGAAGAACCCGGCGTGGAGCGCCGAGCAAATCGCGCAGTGGTATGCCGACAATCAGACCAAGATCAAATGGGGAGCGGTCATCTGCAGCTGGACGGGTGCGTTCATGATGCCGATCCTGGCTGTCATCGCGGTGCAGATGGCCCGGGTCGAGACCGGCGGCTGGAAGATCTGGAGCGCGCTGTCGCTGGTCAGCGGCGCGATGATGTCGCTGTTCCTGATGCTTCCGCCGATGTTCTGGGGCGTGGCCGCCTACACCGCGCCCCGTAAGGACCCCGAAGTGACCGCGCTGATGCACGAGCTGGCGACGCTGACACTCACGACGACCGATCAGTACTACATCTTCATGTGGGTCGGGGTGACCGTGATCTGCCTGCGCCCAGCCACCCAGTTGGTCAAGCACAATCCGTTCCCTCGCTGGTGGGGCTGGATGTCGTTGTGGATCACCATCATGTTCGAGGCCGGTGCCATCGCCTTCATCCCGCGCAGTGGACCGTTCGCCTGGAACGGGCTGTTGGTGTTCTGGTCGCCGCTGACATTGTTCGGGGTGTGGATCACCGTGCAGAGCTTCCTCGCTTTCCGGGCTATCCGGCAGCAGTCGGCCGATCCCGAGCCCGCACCGGTCACCGACCCGCGGGAAGCCGCGACGGTCTTCTAGCATCCTGAGTCATCAACTCGAGCCCCCGCGCGACTTCGCCGAGGCTGTAAGTGGCGACTGAAAGTGCGAGTGGCGGTGTCGATAAGGACAGCCTCGCGAGATCGCGGATATTCCCCGACGGTAAACCGGAGTTTTTGAAGCCCGATCAGGCGGTCAGCTGATCCCAGAAGGCATCTTCGTCAACGTCGAGTGCCGCTGCCCCGAGCCGGCCGCACCAGTGCAGCTCTGATTCGTCGGCGTCGCGCTGGGCCCACAGTGCCCTGGTGTAGGAGTGCAGACCGTACTCGGTGGTGATTCCGACTGCGCCATGTAGCTGGTGGGCGGTGCGTGCGACGGCGGTCGCACACTGGGCGGCTGCGATACGTGCGCTCGCCGCCGCACCGAATCGGCGTAGTTCGGTGGCACCGGGATCGGATGACGCCGCGACCGCGCGGCGCAATGCCGACTCAGCCATGCGGATTCCGACGACCATGTGCGCCACATTGGTCGACACCGCCGAGATCTTGATCAGCGGGGCCCCGAACTGGTGCCGGTCGACAACATACCGCTTGGTCAGATCGTAGGCACCCCAGCACAGTCCGATCAGGGACGCCGACCTGGCCAGTGCCAGCCGCTCCGACACCGCGTCGGCACTGATCGCCGGGTGGGTGACAGACGCGCCGCCCAGCCGCACCCGGCCAGCAGGCCGGCCGGCAATGTCGATCAGCGAATCGATGTCAGCCTCAGCGAGCTCGAAAACGGCGATGTCGGATGCACCGACGACCACCGCACGTCGGGCTGACGGGGCATAGGTGACGATATCGAGGCCGGCTTCAGCGCTCAGGACGACGGTGTCGAACCGGCCATCGGCGCTGGGACCGATCGCGAACGCCGCGGTGGCTGCTTCGACGATGGGGGTGTCGATGCCGGCGCGGGCGAGCTCGCGGATCACCACCAGGAGGTCGTCCAGTTCACCACCGGATCCGCCTGCCTCCTCGGCGATCCCGATGCCCGCAAGCCCAAGCTCCTGGACTTTCGGCCAGATATCGGGCAGCTGGCCATCCCGGGCCGGTGCCGCATCCTTGGCAAGATCGCGGACCAGGCCGGTCAATTCGTCGGCGAACTCGCTCATGATGGGCTCTGACTCCTGACTTCACTCTTGGCGACGATGGACAACAAGACGTCGGAGGAACCACCCCGGATACTGAAACCCGGTGCCGCGCACAGCGCCTGAGCCAGCGAGTCACCCTGTGCGAGGCCGAACCCGGTACGCCGAGCGAATTCGATGACGTCGACCTCGAACCTGGTGCCCAGATATTTCAGGCTCGCGGCTTCGGTGATCGGCGCGCGGCCGCCGTCCACCGCCTCGGCGATCTCCCAGCATTGCCGCCGCAGCACCGAAAGCCGCCCGACGAGATCGCCCAGTTCGGCGTCGAACCGGCGGTCTCGGGTTTCGCGGAGGTGCTGAATCACCTGGCGCAGTAGCGGGTAGGTGCTCAGAACCCGCTCCGGACCGCCGCGCTCGAACGACAGCTGTTCGGTGACCTGCCGCCAGCCGTTGCCGGCCTGACCGATCAGCCGGCCGTCCGGCACGAACACGTCGGTGAAGGTCATCTCGTTGAAATGGTGTTCCCCGGACATGTCCCAGATCGGCGAGACCTCGACGCCCTCGCTTGCCATGTCGACGACAAATTCCGACAGGCCTTCGTGTTTGCGCCCGGACGCGTCGGTACGGGCCAGCAGATAGGCGTGGGTCGCGTGGTGCGCCTGGCTGGTCCAGGTCTTGCGGCCGTTGACCCGCCATCCGCCGTCGACCTTGACCGCTGTGGTGTGCACTGCCGCAAGATCGGATCCCGCCTCCGGCTCGCTCATACCCAGGCAGAAGATGTACTCGGCGGCGACGATGCCGCCCAACAGCTCGTGCTGTAACTCCGGTGTGCCATAACGCAAAATCGTGGGTCCGATCTGGCGATCGCCGATCCAATGGGCGGCCACCGGCGCGCCTGCGCGCAGCAGCTCCTCGGTGACCGCCAGGCGTGACCGGGCGTCCAGACCGGCTCCGCCGAACTGTGTGGGCCAGGTCAGCCCGATCAGTCCCCTGGCCGCCAACTCTCGGGAGAACTCGAGGTCGTACGACCGCAACCAGCAGTCGCTGCGCGGAACATAGCGACCTGCCGCCAGCCACTCGTCGGTGAGTTCGCGAACTGTCTGCCGCAGTTCGGTGACGGTGCGGGCGGGATCGAGGACGCTCATCGTGCTGAGAAGGTCGGGGTCCAGCGCTCCACCGACGCCCGTATCCCTTCGGCGAAGTCGTCGGTGTCTCGGAGCCAGGCTTGTTCTGCCCGTTCGTGTTCCGTTGCCGCCGCTACGGCATCGGCCAATCCGCGGCGCATGGTCGCCCGGATGCTGCGGACAGCAAGCGGAGCTGCCGTTGCGATCTCGGCGGCGAACGCAATCGCGGTCGCCCGGATCGCCGCGTCGGTATCGACAAGGCGATCGACCAATCCGATCCGGTGCGCCTCCAGACCGTCGATCCGCCGACCTGTCAACAGCAGATCCGCGGCATGTTGAGCGCCGACCACGCCGGGCAACGTCACCGTCATTCCGAAACCGTGGTGCAAGCCGATGCGGGAGAAGTTGGCGGCAAACCGCGAGCTGGGGCCGGCGACACGGAAATCCGCCGCCAGCGCCAGCCCGAGCCCACCACCCACCGCGGCGCCCTGCACCGCCGCCACGATCGGGAGCTCCGCTTCGAAGAGCCGCACCGCCGACCCGTAGAGGCGTCGCGCACCTTCGTCGGCCGACACCTCGCCGGCGCCGCTGGTTCCAGCGAAATCGGCTCCGGCGCAGAAGTTCTTTCCCTCGGAAGCGATGACCAGTGCACGGACGGCCTCGGACGCCGAGAGCTGGTGCGCCGCCGAGGCGATCGACTCGATGAGATCCGGGTCGAAGAAGTTGTTCGGTGGCCGGCGGATCTCCAACACGCCGACTCCGTCGGATAGCAATTCGATACCGAGATCGGTAGTCATGACTCAACCCCAAACGTTTTTGAGTTTACTCGTCTCAAATACTAGTCGTGGGCGTCGTCAGAGGTCAATCCGGTCGATCCTCGTCAGGAGCTCTCCGGCAGTATCAGTGATACCGCCACCCGCGCAATGTGTTCGACCTCGATGCCCTCCTCGGGGCGATACCACCGCGAGACCCATAGGCACATGCCCAGCAGCAGCCGAGTGGTTGTTCCGACATCAGCGCGTTCGAGGACTCCCTGCGCCATGGCCTCTTCGACACAGCCGTTCCACGTTGCTTCATACTCGCGGCTCCAGGCATGCCAACGTTGGAAAACGTCGGAGGGCAGGCCGTCACCCCCGAAGAACACCGGCATATAACCGCGCATTCTGACGGCGGCTTCGACCTGCATCTCGATGAGCCGGATCAGCCTGTCCCGCACCGGCATTTCCGATTCCACGACTTCGGACATGACTTCGGTCTGCTGTCGGGTGGCCCGCTCGAACATGATCCCGACCAAATCCTCCTTGGTCGGGACGAGGCGGTACAGGGTGGCCCGTGACACATCGAGCCGCTCGGCCGCGCCGACGATCGAGATGGCTTTCTCGCCTCCGTCGATGACCAGACCGGCGACGGCGTCGGCGACGGCATCCAGGTCGATCACCGTACGAGGCCGGCCCCGTGGCCGCGGAGTATCCGCAGGTACGTCGTCGCCGCGCTCCCCCGACATGGATAGGCCTCCCGCATCTAATCTGAGACTGCTGACCTCAGAATAGAGGACATTCGGCCACCGGGACGCTCAGGCGTCCTGCCAGACGGGAGGACGTTTCTCCACGAAGGCGCGCGCACCCTCGGCGGCGTCCGCCGATTCCCGCACCGGATCGGTGTATCGGCGCTGCAGCATGAACCCGTCGGAGCCCTCCCAGCGCTGCGCGTTGAGCGCCACCGCCTTGGCAGCGCGCACGGCCATCGGGGCATTGGCGGCGATGGTCTGAGCCAGCTCGACGGCGCTGGCCAGCGCGCCACCCTCGGGGACGACCTGGTTGACCAGGCCGATCTGATAGGCGCGCTCGGCGGAGATCGGCGCGCCGGTCATGATCATCTCCAAGGCGGCCGCCCGGGGCACCCGGCTCGGCAGCCGGAGCACACCACCGGCCGTGGCGACAAGCCCGCGGGCCACCTCCGGCAACCCGAGCCGGGCATTTTCGGCGACGACGATGAGGTCGGCGGCCATGGCGATCTCCAGGCCGCCACCGAGGGCCGCGCCCTCGACCGCGGCGATCATCGGCTTGGCCGGCGGCTTCTCCACCACCCCGAAGGCGCCCCGGGAGGCAGTGATGGGTCGCTGGTTCGTGGCGGTCAGCGCCTTCAGATCCATCCCTGCGCTGAAAAAGCCGCCCCTGCCGGTGATGACGATCGCACGGATCTCTGACCGTGTTTCGAAATCGTCGAGCGCGGCCGCGATCTGCTCGGCCGTGGGGAGGTCGATCGCGTTGCGGACCGCGGGCCGATTGATGGCGAGAACGCCGACGTTCCCCTCGAGGAAGGTGTCAACGCCCGAGGTCATCGTGGAGCCATCCTGATAGCGCCGTCCAGCCGGATGGTCTCACCATTGAGCATGCCGTTCTCGATGATCGCGGTGGCCAGGTGGGCGAACTCATCTGGATCGCCCAGCCGGCTGGGATGCGGAACGGTCGCGGCCAGCGACGACCGCACCTGCTCGGACAACCTCGCCAACAAAGGAGTGTCGAACGTTCCGGGAGCGATGGTGTTCACCCGGATCTGCTTGCCCGCCAAATCGCGCGCCGCGACGATGGTCATCCCGACCACGCCCGCCTTCGACGAGGCGTAGGGGATCTGCCCGATCTGGCCTTCGAACGCGGCCACCGAGGCCGTCAGGATCACGACACCGCGGTCACCGTCGAGAGGTTCGTTACCCACCATCCGGGCAGCCGCCAGCCGAAGCACGTTGAACGAGCCGATCAGGTTCGTGGTGACGATCTCGGTGTAGAGCTCGAGGGAACCGGGCTCGCCGTTCTTGTCGACCACCCGGACCGGGCCACCGCGGCCGGCACAGTGCACCACGGCACGAACCGGTCCGGCCTTCGCGGCGAGGTCCAGCACCGCGGCGATGTCGTCGGCGCTGCGGACGTCAGCGGCAGCGAACTGCGCGCGCGGTCCCAGCTCGGCGGCCACCGACTCCCCCGCCGATGTCGGTAGGTCCGCGATGACGACGTGGGCGCCGTGGTCGAGGAGTCGTTTGACGGTTGCCAGGCCAAGGCCCGAGGCCCCGCCCGTCACCATCGCGGATGCGCCGTCAATGTTCATGCTCTGCCTTTCAACGTGATTGGGGTGATAGGGGCCCAGCCCGCACGAGCACGCCGGCCCGGCAGGATTTCTACCGGACCGGCGGGGATCGTGAGGGTGATCAGGCTCGGCTGGAGAACCCCGCGTCGACGCGGAACTCGGTACCCGTGATGTACTGCCCGGCATCGGAGACCAGGTGCAGGATCGAGTTGGTCACATCCTCGGGTTCCAGGAGTCCGTTGGGCAGCGGGAATGGATTCTGCATGATGGCCGCGACTTCGGGATACTCCTGCACGAACCGCGCGAAGGCCTCATTGGCCACCATCGGCGAGTTGACCCCGGTCGGATGCACCGTGTTGACCCGGATACCGTCCTTGGCAAGGACATTCGACCAGCCGCGCATCAGGCCGACCACGCCGTGCTTGGCCGCGATATAGCCCTGGATACCGGGCGATCCGTCGGAGAGTCCGCCGGTGAGGCCCGCTGTCGAGCTGGTGATCACGATCGACCCGCCACGCCCACCGGCACGCACATGCGGGATGGCCGCTTCGACGGTGTTGTAGACGCCGTTCAGCATCACGTCGATGCCGACGTCCCAGGCGGCGCGCCGCAATCGGTGCTCGCCGGTGATCGCCATGACCCCCGCGTTGGCCAGCACGATGTCGAGGCGACCGAGTTGTGCGACGCCGGAGTCGACGACGTTCTTGACGGCGTCGTAGTCGCGGACATCGGCGACCTCCAAGATCGCTGTGCGCCCGAACTTCTCGATGAGTGCCCGGGTCTCGTCGAGATCGGCCGGACTCGCCAGCGGGTACTCGACGGCATCGTCGTCAGCACAGATATCGAATCCGATGATGTCGGCGCCTTCTTCGGCGAGGCGCACGGCATGGGATCGTCCCTGCCCGCGCGCCACCCCCGAGATGAATGCGACCTTTCCCTCGGCCAGTCCCATATCCCGATCTCCTTGTTGCGATCTTATTTTTAAGTCGTTTCGTCTCATAATTACTCACCGCGACGACCTGTGTCAACGGTCACAAGCCTGATTCAATGAGAACGCTCGTTATCGTGATGGTTAGGCTGGCACCATGTCCGCAAGCTCTGACTGCCCAGATCCCCGCGAACCCTGGTGGTTGCCCGCCGGCGACTCCGACGCACACTGGCTGTCGTGGGCCAACTCCCTACCGTTCTGCCGGGATCTCGGCTTGGAGTGCGAGGACTTCACCCGCGATATCGCCCTCTTCCGGATGGACCGACCGGTGTTGACACCCAACCCGAACGGCGCAGTCAACGGCGGCATCGTCGTCGCAGCCGCCGACCAGGTGATGGGCGCGATGGCCATGCGAGTCAGCGAACCCGGCCAACTGCCGGCCACCGGCTCGCTGCACATCCAATACCACCGCCCGGCCCTGGCCCCGCTCCTGTTCCGGGCCAGCCCGCTCGGCGGCGGTAGGCGGATGAAGTTCATCGAGGTGGTGGTCTCCGACGCCAACGGCAATCGATGCGCGACCAGTCACGGAACGATGGTCGCC
This sequence comes from Mycobacterium pinniadriaticum, assembly GCF_026242045.1. Taxonomy (GTDB): domain Bacteria; phylum Actinomycetota; class Actinomycetes; order Mycobacteriales; family Mycobacteriaceae; genus Mycobacterium; species Mycobacterium pinniadriaticum. The sequence goes on along the minus strand of NZ_JAPJDO010000004.1, from coordinate 17,198 downwards.
GGTGGGTCCTCGGCCGTCCGCCTGGACTGAGCCTGATTGCCCTTCGATTACTGAGACGCTAATGTTCTAAAATCGAATCGCTCAGACCCCGAGGTGTCTCCCATGCCTGAACCAGCCATCAGCCCGCGCCGACTCGTCGCCGATTTCTACAACGCGCTATCGGCTGCCGACACCGAAACGATCGTGAACACCATCGAGAACCGATTCGCCGAGAACGCGGCCATCGAATGGCCGCCGTCACTGCCACACGGCGGCCGGCTCGAGGGCACCCGCAAGCTACGCGCGGTGTTCACCGCATCGGCGAATCCCGACGCTCCGGCCGGTGCGAAGAACCTGAAGCTGGTCAGCGCGATCGGGGACGGCGACGAGGTGGTCGCCTGGATCACCTTCGACTGGCTGCAGCCAGGAAGCTCTGCCCCGGTGCCCAATCAGGCCTTGGAACTGTGGCGATTCTCCGACGGGTTGGTCCAGGAGATCCGTGCGTTCTATTGGGATACCGACGCGATCTCGACACCCCAACCCGCCTGACCTGCCGCACGAACCAGAGGAGAACCATGACACGACAAGCCGTCATCATCGACGCCGTCCGCTCCCCGATGGGAAAAGGCAAGGCACCCAAGGACGGTAAACCCGGTGGCTCGCTGTCCGGCGTTCACCCCGTCGAGTTGCTGGGCCAGGTCATCAAAGCGCTGATCGATCGCACCGGGATCGATCCGGCATCGGTCGACGATGTGATCGCCGGGTGTGTCAGTCAGGTCGGCGAACAATCCGGTCCGGTCGGCCGATGGGCGTGGTTGGCCGCCGGGCTACCCGAGACGGTGCCGTCGGTGGCCGTGCACCGGGCGTGCGGTTCGAGCCAGCAGGCCGCCGATTTCGCCGCCCAGTCGGTGATAGCGGGCGCGTGCGACATCGTCGTCGCGGCCGGAGTGGAATCGATGAGCCGGATCCCGATGTTCACGGCACGAATCGGCATGGATCCCTACGGCCCCTCGGTCGCCGAGCGATACGCTCCCGGCCTCATCCCCCAGGGTGTGTCGGCCGAACTGATCGCCGCGAGATGGAAACTTGATCGCGATGCGCTCGACGAATTCTCGGCCCGATCGCACCGCAACGCCGCAGCGGCCGATTTCAGCGCCGAAATCGTCGGTATCACCACCCCCGACGGCGTGGTCGAAGTCGACGAGACCATCCGGCCCGCCACCACCGTCGACGGTCTGGCGGCCCTGAAGTCGTCGTTCTACTCCGACGAGATGGCGACACGCTTCCCCGAGATCACCGAATGGTCGATCACGGCCGGTAACTCGTCCCAGCTCGCCGACGGCGCCGCCGCGGTACTGATCATGTCCGACGACACCGCCGAACGCCTCGGCCTGGTTCCGCGGGCTCGTTTCCACGGGTTCGGACTGGCCGGAGATGACCCGTTGACGATGCTGACCGGTCCGCTGCCGGCAACCGAGAAGGTCCTCCGCCGAACCGGTTTGGCGATCGACGAGATCGACCACTACGAGATCAACGAGGCATTTGCCCCAGTGCCGATGGCCTGGGCACAGCACTTCGGCGCCGATCCGGACAAACTCAACCCCCGCGGCGGCGCGATCGCCCTCGGCCACCCACTCGGCGCGTCCGGCGCGCGACTGCTCACGACGATGCTCTACGCGCTGGAAAGCACCGGCGGGCGCTACGGACTGCAGTCGATGTGCGAAGCCGGTGGGATGGCGAACGCGACGGTGATCGAACGACTGTGACCACACTGGCACGGCGGTCGGACCACAGCGCCGACCATGTCGCCTTCCGCGAGAGCGCGCGCCGATTCGTGGCCAATGATGTCGTACCGCACCTGGACGACTGGCGCCGCGACGGCGCCGTCGCACGAGCGGTGTTCACCGCCGCAGGCTCGCACGGTTTCCTCGGCACGTGTGCGCCCGACGAGTTCGGGGGCGGGGACGTCGGCGATTACGGCTTCCTCGCAATCCTGATCGAGGAGACTGTGGACGCGGGGTCGATCGGTTTGGCCCTGTTGTGGGCATTGCATGCGGGTGTGGCCCTGCCCCAACTGCTCGATCACGGAACGCCGGAAATCCGCCAGGAATTGGCTCCTGGCCTGGTGGCCGGGGACATCATCGCCGCGGTGGCAGGCGGGATGGACGGTCATGCGGTGCTGGGCGCCAAGTTGGCCGATATCGTCCTCATGGCCGCTGACGACGAGGTGACCCTATTGCCCGTCGGCGCGGCGGGAGCCGGCGCGGTCCCGCTTCCCGCCAGCCTGGCCGCGGCCGAAGCGGGGTCGGCGGATCTGGAGATCTCCGATGCGGGCACACCGACACCCCTGTCCGGGGCCGGCGAGTCCTTCGGACGCGACGTCGATCTGTGGATCGCGGTGGTCGCGGTGGCCGCCGCCCGGCAATCGATGAACTTGGCCGTTCACTACGCAGAGAGCCGTCGCGTTTTCGGCAAGCCGCTCGCCGAATTCGAGAACACCCAGATGCGACTGGGCGAGATCGCAGCCGACATTCGTATGGTCACAACGTATGTCGACCACTGCATCGCGGCACGATCAAGTTCGGTCTTGGACACCACCGATGCAGCCGCGGCGCGCGAGGTGGCCGTCCGGCTGGCAGGTCGGGCCGCCGATCAGAGCCTGCAACTGCACGGTGGCTACGGATACATGCGCGAGTACCCGATAGCGCAGACCTTCGCCGACACCCGGTACCTGGCCACCGCAGCACAGCAGTTCTCCGACGCCCGTCGGGTGATGGCGGCAGAATTGTTCAGCGCCCGGTGAACGAGGGCGCTCTGCGCTCTTGGAACGCGGCGATGCCCTCCAGCAGATCGCTGCTGGCCAGCGTCTGATCCTCCAGGCCGAACGCCAGGTCCACCACCTCAGCGGCACGCAGTTTGACCACATGATTGAGCGCCTTCTTGGTGCCCTGAACCGCCATCGGCGGCAGTGCGGCGATGCGTTCCGCGATCATCCGCGCGCAGGGCAGTGCCTGATCAGGATCATCGACCAGGTCCGTGACGATGCCGATCTGATAGGCGGTTTCGGCATCGAGCGCGTCACCGGTGAGCAGATGTCTTTTGGCGCGCAGCATTCCGGCGGCGTTGGGCCATACCAGACAGCCCCCGTCACCGGCCACCAAACCGATCTGCACATGCGTGTCGGCGAGCTTCACCCGCCTGGCGGCGACGACGACATCGCACATCAATGCCACGGTGGCGCCCAGTCCGATCGCCGCCCCCTGAACCGCGACCACAACCGGCTGGCGCACATCGAGGAAGGCGTGCAGCAGATCCCGGCCCGCGGCCACCGTCTCGCTGCGCACCTCGTCGTCGTCGTGGGCGGCCCGCATCAGGGCGAAGTCACCGCCCGCGGAGAACGCCGATCCCGTGGAGCCCAACACGATCGCGCGTACGGCGTCGTCGTCGCCCAGCCGGCGAAGAGCGGTGGCGAGCTCCACCTGGAGCAGATTGTCGAAGCGGTTTCGCAACTCGGGACGGGTCAGGGCGATCTCCCACACCCCGCTACCGCGATCCGTCAGCGTCAACCCCTGAAATTCGGTACCCACCCACGCCCCTTCCGCATTATTAAGACGAATAGTATCATTATTGATGGATAGAGGAGTCGCCCAAATATGCCCATGATTGACGTGGAAGACCAAGTACGCGTACACGTTCAGGATCTCGGCACAGGTCCTGCCGTAGTCTTCATCTCCGGTTTCGGGCTCGATCACGAACTCTGGGACCGGCAGGTGCGGGTGTTCACCGAAGCCGGATACCGCACCATCTGCATCACGCAGCGTGGCCACGGGCAGTCCGACCACCCGTTGCACGGCTACGATATCGACCGGCTCAGCGCGGATGTCCGGCATGTCCTTGAGACTCTCGGCGTCGCCTCCACGGTGATCGTCGGCCATTCGTTCGGCGGGCAGGTGGCCTTCCACACCACCGCGACGGCACCACACCTGGTTTCGCGGTTGGTGCTGGTCGGTTCAAATGCCGTGCGAGCCAGTCGAAGTGAAGATTTCCCGTTCGGTGCCCCGCCCGACGACGTGATCGCACAGATGGTCGAGGCCGAAGAGACCGACCGGGTGGCCGCCAGATACCGGCTGATCCAGACGAACTTCGCCGTCGAACCGGATCCTCGGGTGGTCGCGTGGTTGATGGGGACCTGGATGCGCATGCCGTCGTGGTCGGCGATCGCTTGCTATAGCACCCTGCTACGGACCGACCTCATCGCCGAGATACCGGCCGTCCGCCAGCCGGTGTTGCAGATCAACGGCACTGCCGACCGGGTGCACTCGGCGAAGGGGTCACACTGGCTGGCAGCACGGTTGGCCGACTCCAGGATGGTCGAACTCGACTGCGGGCACTTCCCGATGTTGGAGGCCCCCAACGAGTTCGACGAGGTACTCGCGAGCTTCCTCGCCGACTAGGGCGAGTCGACGATGCCGCCTACCGACCTCGACTCTGCGGTGACCGCATCCATTCTGCGGTGAGAACGCACTGGGCGGTCCAGATCGCACGCTGAGCGCAGTATCGATCCGGCTAGTTCAGCTCCCGCAGGGCACCCAGGCCGAGCTTCACGAGCAGTTCCTGCGCACGGGGGGCCGCGCGGCCGCCCGGCGGCCGAAACGCCTCGGACAGCAACAGCAACTGGACGCCCCTGGTCGCGGTGACGAGCTCATCGGTCGATGCGCGGGGATAGCAGCGCTGCAAGCAGTCCACCCATCGTTCGGCCACCCGTTTGTGTCTACGGTCGTGCTGGTCGCGGTATCGCTGCGCCAGCGATCGCTGTTCGCGCATCCAGATCGCGACCAGGCGCTCATGGCTGGCGACCAGACCGGCGAAACCGCGTAGCAATTGATCGAGATCGACGTGCGGGTCGTCCGCCGGCTCGCCGATGCGGATCAGCAGCGTGTCGAGAATCTTGTCGAACAATGCGGCCAGGATTGCGTCCTTGTTGGGGAAATGCCGGTAGATCGCCGACCCGCTGGTGCCGGCCGCCCTGCCGATCTCATCGACGCCGACACCGTCAAAGCTGCGTTCGAAGAACAGTCGCTCTGCGGCAGCGAGGATCTGATCTTCGCGGGTGAGGGCAGGGGCTTTAGGAGCCGATCGCACGGGGGTCATGGCTCACAGGCCCAGGTCCTGGCCGATGATGACCTTCATGATCTCGCTGGAACCACCGTAGATCCGGCTGACCCGGCCGTCGAGAAAGGCATTGCCCATCGGGGAATCGGAATCCCACACGCTGCCCGGATCCCACAGCCCCAGACAACGATCGACAACGCGGCCTTGCATCTCGGTGCAGTACAGCTTGGCCACCGCTGCGTCGCGACTGGTCAGTCGGTCGGCGACGTGCGCGCCCAACGACTGATCGATGAGAGCCTGGCCGGCCGCGACCTCCGCAGCGCTCTGCGCCAGCGTGAACTTTGCTTCCTGCCCGAGCTCGCCACGAGATCGCCTTTCCCGCAACATCTCAGCGGTCCATCCGACCGCGGCCGATGCCGCGGCTTGTGAATTGACCGCGATCGACAGCCGCTCCTGGGCCAGATTCGACGTCAAGTACGCGAAGCCCTCGTTCTCCCGGCCCAACAGATTCGCCACGGGTACCGCCATATCGGTGAACGACATCTCAGCCAGGTCTTGCGCTCTCAGCCCGAGCTTGTCGAGCTTTCGACCGCGTTCGAAGCCTGGCGTGCTGGTGTCGACCAGCAGCAGGCTGATACCTCGCCGGCCCGCTTGCGGGTCGGTCTTGACCGCGAGGATGACCAGATCAGCGGCAGCGCCGTTGGAGATGAACGTCTTGGCGCCGTTGACCACGTAGTGGTGCCCGTTGCGCTCAGCCCGGGTCGCCATGGCCTTGAGATCCGAGCCCGCTCCCGGTTCGGAGAGCCCCAGCGCGACCACCACACGCCCGGCGGACAACATCGGCAGCCAGGTCTGCTGCTGCGCGGCCGAACCGTGATGAAGCAGATAGGGCACGCAGATATCGGTCTGCACACGCAGTCCCCCGATGGCCATCCCGAGCGCCTGTATTTCCTCGGTGACGACCGCGCTGTGCCGGTAGTCCGACCCGGCCAATCCGCCGTACTCCTCGGGGATCCCGATGCCGAGAATGCCCAGCGCTGCTGCGCCGTGCCAGAACCGCCGGGACGGCTTTCCCTCGCTGACCCAGTCCGGGTAGTCCGGGAGCACCTCATTGGCGAGGAACTCGCGGACCGCGATGCGGAACCGCTGCTGCTCAGCAGTGAATATCGGGCGCTCGGCCTCGGTAGTCATCTCAAGCGGTCCCTTCTGCGCGTCCCAAGTAGAATAACGATCGTTCATCTCCGATGGAATCGCCAGACCTCTCAGGGGGTGCCATCGGCCCATTGACCTTCGCGAGTCTGAGGATCTAGTATTTGAGACAATCTAACTCATAAATTGGTGGTCGAGTATCGGCTGCGAGTAAACGTTCTCAGGAGGTCCCGTGGAAGCGTTGTCCCTCACCGACGAGCAGCGCGAGTTCGCGGCAGCGGTGCGCGAATTCGGACGCCGTGAGTGCGGAACCCGGGAGCAGCGCGATGCCCTCACCCACCACGGTGCCGAGCAGCATCACGCCGGGGTCTACCAGAAACTGGCGGACCTGGGCTATCTCGGGGTGTCCATCCCCGAGGAATACGGTGGCAGCGGTGGCGGCCTGACCGAGCAGGTGATCCTGTTCGAGGAATTGTGGCGGGCGCTGGTCCCGGTGCACGGTGCCGGCCCCGCGCACACCGTCGCCGGAATCTACAAGCGATTTGCCGCCGAGGAGCAGAAGAAGTCCGCCCTCGCGTCGATCTGTGCCGGCACCGTCATCTCGATCAGCATCTCCGAACCAGGCGCCGGATCGGACGCCGCGGCGGTGAGTTGCCGCGCCGACAAAGTGGACGGCGGCTGGCGAGTCAACGGGCAGAAGACGTGGTGCTCGGACGCCCAGTTCGCCAAGGCGATCGTGGTCGTGGTGCGCACGTCCCGTGGCACCAGACCCCACGACGGTCTGACCCTGCTCGAGGTACCGACCGACGCCGAGGGCCTGCAGATCAGCCCCATCTCTACGATGGGCGGCAGCGAGGTGAACGACCTGTACTTCACCGATGTGTTCGTTCCCGAGTCCGCGCTCGTCGGGGTCGAGGGCGGTGGCTGGAAGCACGTCATGGCCGGTCTCAACGGTGAGCGGTTGGTGTGCGCGGCACAGGGTCTCGGCATGGCGCAGCGCGCATTCGACGATCTGCTCGCCTATGTCTCCGAGCGTCAGCAGTTCGGCGCTCCGATCGGGTCGTTTCAGGCGCTGCGGCACCGGATCGCCGATCTCGCCATCGAGATCGAGGCCGCCAAAGCCCTGACGTACACCACCGTCCATCACATCGAAAACGCCATCGGCACACCCGAGGAGTGGGTCCGCGCGACCTCGATGTCGAAGGTGAAGGTGACCGAGACCGCCAAGAAGGTCGCGCTCGAGGGGGTGCAGATGATGGGCGGTTACGGGTACTCGTCCGAATTCGACATGGAACACCACCTCCGCATGAGCATCGCACCCACCATCTACGCCGGCACCAACGAGATCCAGCGCGACATCATCTCCTCGACATTCGGGCTGCGCCCATCTCGATGAAAGCGTCTCTTGCGGATCTGTGATGCTTGACACTGAACAGAGCATTCTTCAATAATTGAGATTGATCGGCTCATATATATCTGAGCGGTGATCCCCAACCCCAGCACCGGGAAAGTACCCAGGTCAACACCACCTTTTGGTGAGGAGCAGGAAATGACTGTCACACAGCCCGAGATCCGGGTACTCGACGCCGAGACCTACGCGAACGGCGACCCGACCACCTTCGGGCTGCCACTGGATCAGTTCGCCTGGCTGCGGGACAATGAGCCCTGCTATCTGCAGGAGTTCGACGACCCGATGCTCATCGACCGCGCCTGGGTGGTCAGCCGCAATGCCGATATCTGGGCCGTCGATCGCAACTCCGAGCTCTACACCACCGCGCGTGGCGGGGTGAACATCTGGCGGGTGACTCCGCTGGACGCCGAGGCGGGCGGCAAGCCGGCCATGCTGACGATGGACGGCGCCAAGCATCGCGAGCAGCGCGGGGTGATGAGCAAGGCCTTCACGCCGAGATTCGTCCGCGGCCTGGAGGAGAAGTTCCGCCAGTACGCGGTCAACATCGTCGACGAAGCGCTGGAGAAGGGCACTTTCAACTTCGTCGATGACATCGGCAACGCCATGCCCATGGAGGCGCTCGGCGACGTGCTCGGTGTGCCCGCGGGTGACCGCGCGAAATTCTTCGAGTGGGTCGACAAGTTCGCCGCGCCGTTCGACACCCGGATCACCCCGTCCTTCGAGGTGGTGTTCATCTCGATCATGAACCTGTTCAACTACGCGGTCGAGCTCGGCGATCTCAAACGCCGCGAGCCCGGTGACGATGTGATCACCCAGCTGGTGCAGGCCGGTGCCGAGGTGATTTCCGAGGACGAGCTGATGGGCAACGTGGCGCTGCTGGCCAGCGGTGCCGCGGAGAGCACCCGGACCGCGCTGTCGCACGGCATGCACGAGCTGATGCGAAACCCCGAGCAGATGGCCTGGCTGCGGGATCGCGCCGACGACATCCCCGACACCGCGATCCAGGAGATCGTCCGGATCGCCTCGCCGTTCACGCATCTGGTCCGGACCGCGACCGCCGATCACGAATTGCACGGCAAAGAGATCAAAGAGAACGACAAGGTACTGATGCACTTCGCGGCGGGCAACTTCGACGAGCGGGCCTTCACCGACCCCAACACCTTCGACCTGTCGCGGGAGAAGAACCAACACGTGAGCTTCGGCCGCGGCCCGCACCAGTGCCTCGGCAAGCACGTCGCCTCACTCGAGATGAAGATCCTGCTCGAAGAGCTGTTGCGGCGGACCAAGACCATCGAACCGGCCGGCGATATCGTCTATGTCCGCGATGCGTATTCGCGTGGCGTGTACCAGCTTCCGATCACCATCACGGCAGCCTAAGAGCGCCGATGAAGGTGATTGTCGACGCCCAGCGGTGTGAACTACACGGGGAATGCATGGTCGCCGCCCCGGAAGTCTTCGACATCGAAGACGACGCCGACATGGTGACCGTGCTCAACCCCGAACCCGACGAGAACATGCGCGCAGCAGTCGAGGAGGCCGCGCTGATGTGCCCGGTTGCCGCGATCAGGATCGAGGACTGAAAGCCATGACCACCACCGAAAACCCGCCTGAAGTCTCGGCTCTGGAGGTGCGGAACCCCGCCGACCACACCCTCGTGGGCATCGTCCCCGACATGGACCCCGACGCCGTTGCCGCGATGGCGGAGCGGTTGCGCGGCGCACAGCCGGCGTGGGCGGCGATGACACCGGCGGCGCGCGCCAAGTACTTGCTCCGCTGGCTTGATTGGATCGTCGACAATCAGGATCGCATCCTGGGTCTGGTCCACCGGGAAGCCGGCAAGTCCTGGGGAGACGCCCAGATCGAATTGCTGGTCTGTATGGAGGTCATCAACTACTACGCCAAGCACGGCGAAGAGTTCCTGGCCGACGAGACCCGCCGCCCACACGGTCCGGCGTCGTTGACCAAGAATCTCCGAATCCGTTACCAGCCTTATCAACTCGTCGGCATCATCACGCCGTGGAACTACCCGCTCGGCATGCCGATGATGGATATCCCCGGCGCCCTGATGGCCGGTGCAGCGGTGCTGAGCAAACCGTCCGAGGAGACGCCGTTGGCCTGGGCCGAGGTGGTCCGGGGCTGGAACGAGGAGATCGGCGCACCGCCGGTGCTCGGTTGCGCCAGCGGCCGCGGTGGCACCGGGGCCGCCGTCGTCGACGCCGTCGACATGGTGCAGTTCACCGGGTCGACAGCCACCGGACGGCGTATCGGCATGCGCTGCGCCGAGCGTCTCATCCCGGTCAGTCTCGAGCTGGGCGGCAAAGACGCGATGATCGTGCTCTCCGATGCTCCCCTGCAGCGCGCCATTCGCGGGGCCATCTGGGGTGGGCTGTTCAACGCGGGGCAGTCCTGCATCGCCGTCGAACGGATCTACGTCGAAGCGCCGATCTACGACGAATTCGTCACCGGGCTGGTCGATCAGGTCAATACCCTGCGGCAGGGGCATGACCAGCAGGGCAGCTTCACCGCGGAGTTCGGCGCCATGGCTACCGAGAATCAAATGGAGATCGTCGAGCGCCACGTCGCCGACGCGGTGACCAAGGGCGCCCGGGTGCTGACCGGGGGCCGTCGCGCCGAGCATGGGCTGTTCTATCCGCCAACGATTCTCGTCGATGTCGACCACACCATGCTCTGTATGCGCGAGGAGACCTTCGGCCCGTTGTTGCCGATCATGAAGGTGCGCGACGAGGACGAAGCCGTTCGCCTGGCCAATGACAGCCCGTACGGTCTGGCCAGTAGCGTCTGGACGTCATCGCCCCAACGCGCGGAGCGGGTCGGTACCCGCATCGAAGCCGGCGGGGTCAACATCAACAACGCGATGATCAACGTCTTCCAGTTCCCGCTGCCAATGGGCGGCTGGAAACAATCCGGGCTCGGCCACCGCTTCGGCGGCCCGAACGGCGTTCGCAAGTTCTGCCGGCAACAGGCGTTCGTCAGCGAAAAGGTGCATCTGGAGACCGAAACCCATTGGTACCCCTACTCGCGCCGGAAGGCTCGGGTGACGGCTGCGGTGCTTCGCCTCGTAGAGATGAACGACTGGCGCCGGCGGCTCGGGCTGCGCGCACGGTGACCAACGGAGGACCGCTTTCCGGGGTCAGGGTCGTCGAGCTGGCCGGTATCGGCCCGGGACCGTACGCGGCCATGCTGTTGGCCGATCTCGGCGCCGAGGTTGTTCGGGTGGAGCGGCCGGGGCCAGCTGCCAGTGAGGTACCCCCTGAGCTGGATGTGCTGCGGCGCAACCGCAGGTCCATCGTGGTGGATCTACGCCATCCGGACGGTCGGCAGACGGTCCTGGCGATGGCGGCCAAAGCCGATGTCCTGCTTGAGGGATTCCGCCCCGGCGTCACCGAGCGGCTGGGGCTTGGCCCCGAGGACTGCCTGGCCGTGAATCCTCGAATCGTGTACGGCCGGATGACGGGCTGGGGCCAGACAGGGCCGCTGGCGCCCAGCGCCGGCCACGACATCAACTACATCGCGCTCACCGGCGCGCTGGGCGCCATCGGTCGGGCCGGCGGCGCCCCGGTGCCGCCGGTGAACCTGGTGGGTGATTTCGGCGGCGGGTCGACGTTTCTGGTGATCGGCGTTCTCGCAGCGCTTTTCGAGGCGACTCGATCTGGGCAGGGACAGGTGGTCGATGCGGCCATCGTCGACGGCGCGAGTTCATTGACCGCCCTGCTGCACGGCCTGCTCGCGGCAGGCCGATGGATCGACCGTCGCGGCGAGAACTTCCTCGACACCGGCGTCCCGTGGTATGAGAACTACCAAACCTCCGACGGCGGGTGGATGTCCGTCGGCGCGCTCGAACCGAAGTTCTACGCGGAATTCACCGCACTGTTGGGCCTGGACCCGGAGACCGCCGCGCTACGCAACACACCATCGGCCTGGCCACGGCTACGGACCGCCATCACCGAAGCATTCGCCGGGCGCACTCGGCAACAGTGGGCCGACGTCTTCGAGGGCACCGACGCCTGCGTCGCTCCGGTGTTATCGCTCACCGAGGCCGCCGAGCATCCTCATCTGGCCGCTCGCGAGACGTTCATCGATGTCGGCGGCGTCCGGCAGCCTGCACCCGCACCCCGGTTCAGCAGGTCTGCCCCCGCGACACCGACCGCGCCACCGGCCGTGGGTGCTGATGGACGGGATATCCTGTCCGACTGGGGAATTCCCGGTGCCAGCGAGCTGATCGCGGCCGGCGTCGTCGTCTGCGACTGAGCGCCGGCCGCTGTCATTCAGCCGGTCAGCTCGCCTGCCTCCACCGGAGCCTTCACTTCGTGGTAGTCGCTGAGATCGAAGGGCAACAGCAGGCGCCAATAGTCGATGTACTTCCACGGTCCGGTCACGACGATGCGGCCGAACTCGTTGCGGTAGTACGTCGTCATGCCGGGATGCGACCAGATGCAGTGCGACAGAGCTTCATCCAACTTCGCGTTGTACTCGAGGAAGCGTTCCTCGTCCACCTCGATCACCTGGGAAGGCGTCTGCAACAGTGCCGCAATCGCCTGCATGATGTAACGCACCTGGAACTCGGTCGCGTGGATTGCGCTGCCGCCGTGGCCTGCGTTCGTGTTCGGGCCATTGAGGATGAAGAAGTTGGGAAAGTCCGGCACCGTCACGCCGAGATAGGCCTTGGCATCGTGCACACCCCAATGCTCACGCAAGGTGACCCCCGAGCGACCGATGATGTCCATGGGCCAGAGGAATTGCAGGATGTTGAAACCGGTTGCCAGCGCGATCACGTCGGCGTCACAACTGTCACCCGACACCGCGACGACACGGTTACCGTCGATCTTCGCCACGGCCTCGTCGACCAATGTGACGTCGTCGCGTGTCATCGTGCGATACCAGTTGTTGTCGATCAGGGGGCGCTTACCGTACGGCGGGTAGTCGGGGAGGCAGGCGTCGAGCAGATCGGTACGGTCGCCGAGTTGATCCTTGATGTACTTCGTGAGGAAGACCCGGTGCCGCTCGTTGGTGGCATTGACCGAACGCTCCGGATGTTCCCACTCCGGATCGATCTGCAATGAGGAGTGCAGCCGGTCGCTGAAGTTCCAGAACGCTCGCAGCCGATACCACTGCAGGTAGAACGGGACCTCCCGCATCAGGAACTGAACACTTGGGGTTACTTCGCGATGGTAGTTGGGGTGCGGCACCGCCCATTGCTTGGACCTCTGGAAAACAGTGACGTGCGCGACATCATCGACGATCGACGGCACCAGCTGCATTGCACTGGCTGCGCTTCCGATCACCGCCACCCGCTTTCCGGTGAGGTCCACATCGGGATCCCACGCGGCGGTGTGCAGGACGGGACCGGAAAATTCCTCCAGCCCCGGCAATTCGGGGATCAACGGCCGGTTGACCATCCCGACGGCACTGATGACGACATTGGCCTCGATGGTCTCGCTGCGCCCATCGGCCCGGGTGCCGATAATCCAGTTGCCGGACTCTGACTGGTAGCGCACGGTGTCCACCTCGACACCGAACTGGATATGCGACCGCAGGTCGTACCGATCGGCCAGGTGCTGCAGGTAGTCCTGCACTTCGCCCCGCGGGGCGAAGTAGCGAGTGATGTCGGGATTGGGCGCAAAGGAGAACGTATACAGATGCCCGGGGGTGTCGACCCCGCAACCCGGGTAGACGTTCTCCAGCCAGGTGCCGCCGAGATCCTCGTCCTTCTCCAGGATCGTGAAATCGACGCCGGCCGCCGCAAGTTGGATCCCCATAGCCAGACCGGACAACCCCGCTCCGATGATCACCACCCGGAAGCCCGGGTCGCGCGCCACGTCGGGCAACGCGACATCGCGGGAGATGAAACCCATTTCCTCGGAGAGCAGCTCGCCGTATTCCGCGGGCACGTCCTCGACCATCGCGCACGCCAGCATTTCGGCGACGGCGGCGGGTGTGGGCTGGACCGGGACGAGCCGGCCTTCCCGGTACCCGATCACCGCGTCCAGCACCGCTTCCCGCACCTCCTGCTGAACCTCCGCAGGGAGTCCACCGGAATCGTTGTCGTCCAGCGGTTTACCGCGGCGCGGACGGTATGGCTCGGCGGTCCACTTCGGGTCGTCGGTCAGGTGCCGAAGAACCATCAGAAGGGTGGGGATGTTGCCGTCGGGCAACGCGTCGCGGATTGCTTCGACCCATTCCCGCGATGCCGCAGACGGCACCGGATAAGACGTGTGCATGACCCCAACCTTCGAGACGTCGCGACCCTACCGGGTCACCATGTTTTTGAACTTATGCGTCTCAATATAGCTTCGGGGCGGTCCGAGCGCAACGCTCCATCGAGATCCCTTGCACTGTATGGCGATCGATCGATCCCGCGCAGGAGACATCCCGCACGTGCTGCAAGCGTTGGTTCTAGACGTCAGACCTTCGGGAGACGCAACCGCAGGAGAGTTATCGCCGAATCCGCGATCTCGTCGGCGGTAATCTTCTCGCTCGGCCGGTACCAGCGTGACACCCAGATGATCATGCCGAGGATCAGCCGGGTGGCGACCACGGGATCAGTCTTTTCCAGGCAACCCGCATCCATGCACGCGGCAACCACTCCCGACCAGCGCTTTTCGAACTGACGGCTCCACTTGCGCCACCGCATGAAGACATCGGGAGGCAAACCGCCGCCGCCGAAGAACACCGGCATATAGCTCCGCATCTGGATGGCCGCCTCGGCCTGCAGTTTGATCAATTCGATGAGCTGTTCCCCGGGTCCCGACGTCGCGTCCAGCACCGCGTCGGTGCGCTCGGTGAGTTCGCGAGTGCTGCGTTCGAACAGGATTCCCAGCAGGTCTTCCTTCGTGGGAACGGTCCGGTACAGAGTCGCCCGCGAAACCGACAGCCGCTCGGCGGTCTCGGCAATCGACACCGCGTCGATACCGCCTTCCACGAAGAGCTCAGCCACCGCGTCGGCGACCGCATCGCGGTCGATCTCCAGCCGTGGCCGCCCGCGCGAGCGGGAGGTACGAGAATCATCGCTGTTGGTTGACATTCGCACCTCATCAGACAGGGAAACGCGCCGGTGCGGAATCCGGCGCGGTCATCGCGTCGATTTTAGAGGCCGGCTGCCCCGATATCCCGGATGGGCCCAGCGACGCCGTGCCGTTGCGCAGCCGCGCAACGAAGACCGTCACGCCGGCGAGCATGACGCAGGCCGCGATCCCCACCGTTACGTACTGCCAGCTCCCGAAGAACGGCCCGTAGAACGTGACGGTGACCCCCCACCAGAGCACCACCATCGCCGCGAAACATCCATAGATGACCGGATGCTGCCCTACCGCCGAGCGGCGCCGCAATATCAGGGCCGTGGTCGCCACGGGCAGGACGAACAACGTGATGGCTGGGGCTGCCTGATAGAGCGGATCGCCCCACATGGCTTTGAGGTACTCCCAGAGAATCACGACCGCGGCGGCTCCGGCGATCACGAGGGCTGCCCAGGTCCTCGTCCGGCCGTTCGGCAGGTATTCACGGCGCCCGACGATGACCGCTTGATAGAGGAACACGAGCTCCAGCAGCAATGCGGTCAACAATCCGACCCAGAACAACTTCAGAAACCAGTGCCCATAGGTGTGAAACCAGGTGTCGAAGCGTGCGACGACGCCGAGATCGTGCGCGAACCACAGAAAGGTGCACGGCAGCGGTATGGAGATCCAACCCTCCCGACGCGTCATCACCACGGCAAGCACCATCGCGATGTTCTGCAACACCATGGCCAGCCCGAACCCGATCAAGATGGGCACCCAGTGCTGGTCTATCGCGGTGAGAATCCTCTGCGGGTCGTACATAACCGTATTATGATACTAATCGTCTCGATAATGTTGAATTCGGCGGACTACACCGTGGAGGCACCGACCCCGGCCGGCAGGAACGCCGGCAGCACGAAGGTGCGTAACAGGACGCGATGGCCGGGGTCGTCGGCCCGGGCGAAATCGAGCCGACCGACGAGAATGAACTGAACCAGAGCCAACCATTCGGCGACATCGGCCATCGCGAGATCGTCACGAATCTCCCCACGCTCAACCGCCGCCTGCAGGATCGGCTCCCACATTTCTCCCGTGAGCGCAGCGGCCAGACCCGCTCCCCCGACCAACGTGGTAGCCATCTCCATATGTTCGGGGCTGACCAGAATACGCACGATCGGGTCTCGACGGCCGTGGTCCACCAGGTAAATCAGGCCCTCGACGAGCTGCTCGGCAAAGGTCTCGTGGCTGGCGATGAACGCGCGGGCGCGTTCGAAAAGCCTCCGCGAGCGGCGCTCGATGAGCGCGCCAAGCAGGGCATCGCGGTCGCTGAAGTAGCGATAGACCGTCGGGCGGGAGATGCCCACTTCTTTGCCGATATCGTCCATCGTGGTCTTGTCGACGCCGTACCGCAGAATGGCCTGTTCGGCGGCACCGAGTATCTGTTGGCGCGCCTCGTCGGCATCGACACTGAGCCCTGTGCCGCCTCGTCGGCGAGCCATATAGCCTCCTGTCGATCAGTGGCGGCGCCTCACGACAGCAGGACACCTTGCAGAATTTTACAATCATCCCTTCTTGTCAGGTGTTGCATACCGGCATTCTGTGGTGTCGCAACATCACCGAAGAGTGCTGGTCCACGATGGCGCCGACGGGACGATTCGGTTGGCCAAACCGGTGATGGATTCCGACTGGCGGTAGTGTCAGCAGCAGCCTCAATATCTAATACCTATAGATAAGCCAACGCAGAATGGGACACTGATGTCTGATCGCCACGACAACTATCTGGTAACGACCGACTGGCTTGCCGAACACATCGAGGATCCCGACCTGCGGATCTTCGACTGCACCGGCAGCGTAGGGACTACTGACTTCCGGAACCACGGCCGCGAAGACCACTACGAACGTCACCATATTCCCGGGGCCGCCTATCTCGATGTGGCTAACCCGATCGGCGAGCTGGCCGACCCGGATGGCGCGTTTCCTTTCACCTGGCCACCCGCCGAACGCCTTGCCGAGACGATCGGCCGCCTCGGCATATCAGCCGACAGCCGGGTGGTGCTCTACGCCGGCCCGAACCCCGGCACCCCCAATCCACCCGCAGTGGGGCAGACCTGGGCCACCCGCGCATGGTGGCTACTGCATCACGCCGGCGTCAATGTCGCATTGCTGGATGGCGGATGGTCAAAATGGGTCACCGAGGGACGGGATGTATCCACCGACACCGTCAACTACCCCCCGACCAATTTCGTCATCTCGGCTGACATCCAGCGCGGACATGCTTCCAAACTGGATGTACTTGACGCCGTGCGTCGCGGCTCGGCCACCATCGTCGACGCTCTGAGTCCAGAGTCCTACAACGGCGAAGAGGACAAGCAGTACGGAAGTTTCGGCACCCGCCGAGGGCACATCACCAACGCGTTGAACATGGGCCCTGCCCCCGTGTGTTGGACACGCTTAATCCCGCAAGATTGGCGGGGGAAGCGAGATGATCCACCACGATGGCAAGGAAAAATTATCCCGACGAGTTTAAACGGGAC